>NZ_JBIURK010000007.1:0-366987 GCF_044740745.1 Pseudomonas sp. NPDC088322
GCCGTCGACCTGACTGGCGCGACCACCACTGTTGCCGTCGAAGACACCATCGATACCACGACTGTGGCCGTCACTGCTGAAGCTGCGAAAGAAGGGGATGCCAACCTCACCTTCAACTTCCAGCTGAGCAATCCGCCGCAGGCGGGTACCACTGCTAACTTGACCGTTAACGTCGGTGGCACTGATTACACCGTCACTGTTGGCGCTGATGGCAAGGGCACCTTGTCGGTCCCGAATACCAACGTTGAAGATGTCTACAAAGATGGCAGTGAAGTCACTGCGACCGTCACTGCGGTCAATGGCGGTAACTTCGAAGCCGTCGATCTGACCGGCGCGACCACCACTGTTGCCGTCGAAGACACCATCGATACCACGACTGTGACAGTCACCGGCGTACCGGCGAAAGAAGGCGATGCCAACGTCACCTTCAACTTCGAGCTGAGTAACAAGCCTCAGGCTGGCAGCGATCCGGTCGTCCTGAACGTACGCATCGGCAGCACCGACTACACCGTCAACATCGACAGCAACGGCAAGGGCTCGATCCAGGTCCCGAACCCGAACAGCGAAGACGTGTACAAGGACGCCAGCCAACTGGTCGCCACCGTCACGGGCGGCACTGGCGGCAACTTCGAGAAGATCGCCACTGGCGCGACCGGCACAGCGCAAATCGCTGACACCGAGACCCCAGTCACCGTCAAGGTCACCGGCGTTGCGGCCACCGAAGCAGATGCCAAGGTCACCTTCAACTTCGAGCTGAGCGACAAGCCTCAGGCCGGCAGCGATCCAGTTGTTCTGAACGTACGCATCGGCAGCACCGACTACACCGTCAACATCGATAGCAACGGCAAGGGCTCCATCCAGGTCCCGAACCCGAACAGCGAAGACGTGTACAAGGACGCCAGCCAACTGGTCGCCACCGTCACTGGCGGCACCGGCGGCAACTTCGAGAAGATCGCCACTGGCGCGACCGGCACGGCGCAAATCGCTGACACGGAGACCCCAGTCACCGTCAAGGTCACCGGCGTTGCGGCCACCGAAGCAGATGCCAAGGTCACCTTCAACTTCGAGCTGAGCGACAAGCCTCAGGTTGGCAGCGATCCCGTCGTACTGAACGTACGCATCGGCAGCACCGACTACACCGTCAACATCGATAGCAACGGCAAGGGCTCGATCCAGGTCCCGAACCCGAACAGCGAAGACGTGTACAAGGACGCCAGCCAACTGGTCGCCACCGTCACCGGCGGCACTGGCGGCAACTTCGAGAAGATCGCCACTGGCGCGACCGGCACAGCGCAAATCGCTGACACCGAGACCCCAGTCACCGTCAAGGTCACCGGCGTTGCGGCCACCGAAGCTGATGCCAAGGTCACCTTCAACTTCGAGCTGAGCGACAAGCCTCAGGCCGGCAGCGCGCCAGTCGTACTGAACGTGCGCATCGGCAGCACTGACTACACCGTCAACATCGACAGCAACGGCAAGGGCTCGATCCAGGTCCCGAACCCGAACAGCGAAGACGTGTACAAGGACGCCAGCCAGTTGGTCGCCACCGTCACCGGCGGCACTGGCGGCAACTTCGAGAAGATCGCCACTGGCGCGACCGGCACAGCGCAAATCGCTGACACCGAGACCCCTGTCACCGTTAAGGTCACTGGCGTTCCGGCTACCGAGGCTGATGCCAACGTCACCTTCAACTTCGAGCTGAGCGACAAGCCGCAGGCCGGCAGTGCGCCAGTCGTTCTGAACGTACGCATCGGCAACAGCGACTACACCGTCAACATCGACAGCAACGGCAAGGGCTCCATCCAGGTCCCGAACCCGAACAGCGAAGACGTGTACAAGGACGCGAGCCAGTTGGTCGCCACCGTCACCGGCGGCACTGGCGGCAACTTCGAGAAGATCGCCACTGGCGCGACCGGCACAGCACAAATCGCTGACACCGAGACCCCAGTCACCGTCAAGGTCACCGGCGTTGCGGCCACCGAAGCAGATGCCAAGGTCACCTTCAACTTCGAGCTGAGCGACAAGCCTCAGGCCGGCAGCGCGCCAGTCGTATTGAACGTGCGCATTGGCAGCACTGACTACACCGTCAACATCGACAGCAACGGCAAGGGCTCCATTCAGGTCCCGAACCCGAACAGCGAAGACGTGTACAAAGACGCTAGCGAGTTGGTCGCCACCGTCACCGGCGGCACCGGCGGTAACTTCGAGAAGATCGAAACCGGCGCGACTGGCACAGCACAAATTGCTGACACCGAAACCCCTGTCAGCGTAATCATCACGCCGCAAGCTGCGACTGAAGCTGACGCCGACGTCATCTTCAACTTCCAGATGAGCAAGCCGCCGCAGGCTGGCAGCGACCCAGTGGTACTGGTCGTCAAAGTCGGCGCCAGCAACTACAACGTCTCGATCAACAGCCAAGGCCAAGGCACGCTGAGCGTACCTAACCCAAACACCGAAGACGTCTTCAAAGACGCCAGCAAGCTGGTTGCGACCGTGGTCAGCGGCACCGGTGGCAACTACGAGAAGATCGAAACCGGCGCAACCGCGATTGCCGATATCGCCGACACCATCGATACCGTCTACGCCAAGATCAGCATGGTCGGTACCGGTTCGGTCAACGAAGGCGGCAACCTGACCTACAAGGTCGAGCTGGTCGACAAGTCGGGCAACTCGATCAGTGTGCCAACCGGCAAGTCGGTTTCGGTCAACCTGGAATGGTCCGGCAATGCTGATGCCAGCGACATTGAAGGTACGCTGCCAACCAGCGTGACCATCAATGGCGGCAAGAGCAGCGTCGAGTTCAACGTCAAGACCTTCGACGACACCAAGATCGAAAGCAGCGAGACGCTGACCGCCACCATCAAGCAGGTCAACGACACCAATCAGGTGTTCGAGAACCTCGCGGTGGGCAGCCAGAACGTCGCCACTGGCACCATCATCGACAACGACAAAGGCCCGGTCATCACCGCGCCTGGCAGCGCTTCGATCATCGAGAGCGGCACCGGAGGTGGCGCTGATGTGGTCCTGGTCCTCGACCGCTCGGGCAGTATGGGGCCGAAGGGCAACGGCGACGGCGGCAGCGACCCGGATGGTAGCGGGCCGTATACCTCGCGCCTGCAGATGCTCAAGGAAGCGGTCAAGAACCTGTTCGACTCCGGTACCGTGCATTCGGTGTTTATCGTGTCGTTCGGCTCCAGTGCCACCTTCCACAGTTCCGGTAAAGATGGCGGCTGGTTCACCAACCTGGATGACGCCTATGCGGCCATCGACGCCCTCAAGGCTGGCACCCAGACCTACTACAACAGTGCCCTGAACACGGTCATCAACAACTACACAGCGCCGCCGCCGGGCGGCAACAAGCTGGTCAACATCTTCATGTCCGACGGCGTGCCTACCAGCGGCCAGGGCGCCAATGAAAACAACTGGATCAACTTCCTTGACCAGAAAGGCTTCAATGACTCCTTCGCTGTGGGCTTCGGCGGGCTGAGCAATACCGACAAGAACTACCTCGAGCCGATCGGCTGGAAGCCAGGTGAAACCGCCGGTTCCATCACTCAAGGTGTGAATGACAACCACGTACTGGTCGTCGATACCTCGCTCAGCGCCCTGACTCAGGCGCTGGTGGGTAGCGTTGGCGGCAGCGCGGTGTCCGGCAACGTCACCGACAACGCCACCAGCGGTACCGCTGGCTGGGCCAGCAACGGCTGGAAGCTGACGTCGGTTGAGTACAACGGCGTTACTTACTCGTTCACCAGTGCCACCGACTCCAAGACCCTCGACCTGGGCAATGTCGGCAAGGTAGTGATCAAGTCCGATGGCAGTTACACCTTCTCGGGCAAGGACAACTTCGACACGGCCGATTCGCTGTCGGCAGTGGTCAAGTTCACGGTCAAGGATGCTGCTGGCAACACCGCGTCCTCGTCGCTGACCCTGACTGTCAACGACCGCAGCGACCCAATCGCTGGCAACGACGACGTGACCGCCACACTGACCTCGAAAACGGTCATGGGCGCGCCAACCGACGTTACCTTGGCCAGCTTCACAAGCGGCGAGAAGAGCCAGTGGCGGTTCGAGAACGCAGTCGATCGCGACACGCCTAACCCGGCAGCCGACACCGGCCGCTGGCAGGTGAGTTCGGTGGTCGGCACCACGGCGGATGCCAGTGTCAGCAGCGGCAGCAATCCGACCCTCGTGCTGACGGATCGCAACGGTAATAGCAACGGCGATGCCTCGATCCTGACCCCGCTGTACAAAGCAGTGGGCGGCGAGACGATGTCGTTCAAGGCGGTAGCTTCGCTGTCGACAGTGAATTACTGGTTTTCGACCGAGAAAGACACTGCGGCCTGGACGCTGTTCAAGAGCACCGATGGCGTCAACTGGACCGTGGCCGGAGGCGGCTCGATCGCCAACGGTACCTCCACCATCACCACCGATGCGCTGGAAGCGAACGCCCAGTACCGCGTGCAACTGAGCGTGCATGACGACACCAGCAGCTTCTACACGGGTAATGCCTCGGTCAGCTTCGACGACTTCAAAGTCACCGTACCTGGCGCCCCCGTGGTCGAGTGGACTGCCACCCCTGTCACTGGCACTGTGGCTGGCAACGACGTGTGGGGCACTGACGGCGAAGTCTCGACCCTGGCAATCAAGGTCAACGGCGCCTGGGTCGATGTACCAACAGGCGGCACCACCGTCGACGGTCAGTACGGCAGCCTGGTGATCGCCAAAGACGGCTCGTACACCTACACCCCGACTGCGAGCAAAGACGGCGTCGGCCACATGGATCAGTTCGATTACAAACTGACCCAGCCGGACGGCGATACCGACACCGCGCACCTGTACGTGACCATTCAAGGTACCGGCCCAGGCGCAGCTGGCCTGGCGGCACCGGCGTGGACCAGCGGCAATGACACGCTGCTGGGCGGCGACGGTAACGACAACATCTTCGGCGGTGCCGGCAACGACACGCTGATCGGCGGCAAGGGCAACGACACCCTCACCGGCGGCAGCGGTGCCGACCTGTTCGTCTGGAAAGCGGGCCACACCGGCAACGATGTGATCACCGACTTCAAGGCGTCCGAAGGCGACCGCATCGACCTCAGCGAACTGCTCCAGGGCGAGAAGGGCAGCACCATCGACAACTATCTGAAGATGACCACCGTGCAAGGTGACACCGTTCTGCAGATCAGCAGCGATGGCAAGCTCAACGTTCAAGATGGCACCAATCACGTCGATACCACTATCACCGTGCAGGGCGTCAACTGGTCGAACAGCTCCATCAACTCGCTGATCAGCGGTGCCGATCCGCTGATCAAGGTCGACAACCACAACGGCTGATGTTCACCCGCCAGCAGCAGGCAACTGCAGCTGGCGTTGTGCACTGATTCGATTCCGGCCTCGTCGCAGCTTGCCTGCAACGAGGCCGGAGTCGTGTTGGGCTACCTCAAGCGTTATCCTGCCCCTATCGCAACCAGAAGGATTCACCGTGACAACGGATCACAGCCTGTATTACGTGCAGCGCGACGCCGATGGGCGCCTGTCGCGGGTCGACGCCAAGGCTTTTGAAGGCCATACCGAAACCCTGCCGGGTGACCACGTCGAGGTCCTGCATTGGCTGGCCGACGATGTTGTCGGCAACAGCCTCAACCAGCTCAAACAGAGCGATCTGGACATGATCCGGGTGCTCGAGGACTTGATCGAAGTGCTGACCAACAAAGGCGTGCTGAGCATTACCGACCTGCCGGCCGGCGCTCAGGCCAAGTTGCTCAGCCGCTCCAGCGCACGGCGTGCATTGGGTGGATTGAGTAACCTGATCGAAGAAGAGCCTGAAGGTGGTTTGATCTGAGCAGCCGTTCATATGTATATGCACTAACGGTATTTAAAATAATGTTCTTATGACTTTATAGTCACTCCACTGCGTACCTGCCGACCAATCGGCGCGCCGCACGATGTGAATCCACACGGGAGTCCCCCGTGCGTTTCTGATCGTTGCGCGCCTTTTGCATCGCGCACTATGTGGGAGTGACACATGCCAGCCGTCTCCAGCGCCTTGTCGAGCAACGACAGCGCACCCTCGCAACCCTTCGAGGTTCGTCCATTTGCCGGCGCAGTCGGTGCCGAAGTCATCGGCCTGAACCTGGCTCAGCCGGTCAACAGCGAAGACTTCCAGCGTATCCATCGCGCTCACCTCGACCATCACGTGCTGGTTTTCCGTGACCAGCGCATCGTTCCCGAACAACAGATTGCGTTCAGCCGCCGCTTCGGCGAGCTGCAGATCCATGTGCTCAAACAGTTCCTGCTGCCGGGTCATCCAGAGATACTGATCGTTTCCAACATTGTCGAAAACGGCCAGAACGTTGGCTTGGGCGATGCGGGTAAATTCTGGCACTCCGATCTTTCCTATAAAGAGCTCCCCAGCCTCGGTTCGATGCTGCACGCCCAGGAGTTGCCCAGCGAAGGCGGCGATACCCTGTTCGCTGATATGCACAAAGCCTGGGACGCCGTGCCCGATGCCCTGCGCAAGGTCATCTCCGGCCGTGATGCCGCGCATTCGTATACAGCGCGGTATGCCGAGACCAAGTTTGAAGGCAACTGGCGCCCGACCCTTACTGCCGAGCAGCTCGCGCAGGTTCAGGAGGTGATCCACCCGGTCGTACGCACCCATCCGGAAAACCACCGCAAGGCGCTGTTCGTCAGCGAAGGCTTCACCACCCGCATCGTTGGCCTGCCGGCAGACGAGAGCCGTGATGTGCTGCAGCAGCTGTACGCCCTGAGTGTTCTTGAACAGAACATCTACCGCCATCAGTGGCAGCCGCATGATCTGGTGTTCTGGGACAACCGCTCGCTGATCCATCTGGCCGCCGGCTGCCCAGCGCACCTGCGGCGCAAACTTTTCCGCACCACCATCCAGGGCGATGCCCCGTTCTGACGACCGAGAGAATTCACCATGCGCAAATCCATCAGCCGCCTGGCGGCGAGCATCACCTTGGGCGCGACCCTGGCCGTTGGCACCCTGGCAGCGCCGGTCGCGGCACATGCCGAAGGCAAGATTCGCATCGCCGAGCAGTTCGGTATCGTCTATCTGCTGCTCAACGTAGTGCGTGACCAGCAACTGATCGAAAAGCACGGCAAGGAAGAAGGCCTCGACATCAAGGTCGACTGGGCACAGTTATCAGGGGGCGCGGCGATTAACGACGCATTACTGTCCGGATCGGTGGATATCGCCGGCGCCGGCGTCGGCCCACTGCTGACCGTCTGGGATCGGACCAAAGGCCGGCAGAACGTCAAGGCTGTGGCCTCGCTGGGCAACTTCCCGTACTACCTGGTCAGCAGCAACCCGAATGTGAAAACCATTGCCGACCTGTCCGAGAAAGACCGCATCGCGGTGCCGGCCGTAGGGGTGTCAGTCCAGTCGCGCTTCCTCCAGTACGCTGCCGCCAAGCAGTGGGGTGACAAGGAGTACAACCGTCTCGACAAATACACCCTCGCTGTCCCGCATCCCGATGCCACCGCAGCACTGCTGGCCGGCGGCACCGAACTGAACGGGCATTTCTCCAACCCGCCGTTCCAGGACCAGGTGCTGGCCAACAAGAACGTGCACATTGTGCTCAACAGTTATGACTTGCTTGGGCCTAACTCGCCGACTCTGCTGTTCGCCACCGAAAAATTCCGCAACGACAACCCGAAAACCTACAAAGCCTTTGTCGCCGCACTGGCCGAAGCCGCCGAGTTTGCTCAGCACGACAAGGCCGCCGCAGCCGATACCTATATCCGCGTGACCAAGGCCAAGATCGACCGCGACGCGCTGATCCGGCTGATCGACAACCCGCAGTACGAGTTCACCATCACGCCGAAAAACACCTACCCGTTGGCCGAATTCCTCTACCGGGTCGGCGCGATCAAGAACAAGCCCGCATCCTGGCAGGACTATTTCTTCGAGGACGCTCGTCCTCTGCAGGGGAGCTGAACGCCAATGACCGCCCAATTGCCAGGCCACGCGGCCAGCAAGCTGAGCCATGTCGCTACGCCGGCATTGCTGACTGTGGATAACGTGAGCCTTGAATATCGCACCGCGCAGCAGGTGGTGCGCGCCACTCACCAGGTCAGCTTCGAGGTCGACCAGGCGGATCGTTTCGTTCTGCTTGGGCCCTCCGGCTGCGGCAAGTCAACCTTGCTCAAGGCAGTTGCCGGCTTTATCGAACCCAGCGAAGGACAGATCCGTCTGCAGGGCGAAGCGGTGCGCGGCCCAGGTGCTGATCGCATCGTGGTGTTTCAGGAGTTTGACCAACTGCCACCCTGGAAGACGGTGAAGCAGAACGTCATGTTCCCGCTGCTGGTATCCGGTCAGCTCAAACGCAACGAGGCCGAGCAGCGGGCTTTGCACTACCTGGACAAAGTTGGCCTGGCTGCGTTTGCCGATGCCTACCCGCACACACTCTCGGGAGGCATGAAAGCGCGGGTGGCGATTGCCCGTGCGCTGGCAACCCAGCCGAAGATCCTGTTGATGGACGAGCCGTTCGCTGCACTCGATGCCCTCACCCGACGCAAGATGCAGGAAGAGCTGCTGCTGCTGTGGGAGGAGGTGCGTTTCACCCTGCTGTTCGTCACCCATTCAATCGAGGAAGCACTGATCGTCGGCAACCGCATCTTGTTGCTGTCGCCGCATCCAGGGCGAGTTCGCGCTGAGGTGCACAGCCACCAGTACCACCTGGGCAGCCTGGGCGCCAGCGACTTCCAGGCCAGTGCCAGGCGTATTCACCGGCTGCTGTTCGACGAGGCATCAGAGCCTGAACACAGCGCCGAGCTGGGCTTCAACGACATTCGCATCGCCTACTGAGGGGAGACAGGGCATGACCACGACACCTGTTCGCCAGGAATATGAAGTGCAGCTGGAGCCTTTGCTCAGTGTGCCGCTGCAAAGGCAGTTACCGTTAAGCCAACGCTTGTGGCAGCAAGGCTGGCTGCGCAAGACAGTGATTCTGCTGGTGCTGGCAGTCGCCTGGGAGCTGGCTGCCCGCTATACCGACAACGACCTGCTGCTGCCCAGCTTCCTGCAGACGGCTGCGGCACTGTGGGATTCTCTGCTCAGCGGCGAACTGCCTGAAAAGGTCGGCGTCTCGTTGGTGGTACTGCTCAAGGGCTATCTGTTGGGCATCATGCTGGCCTTCGGCCTGACCAGCCTCGCCGTATCGACGCAGTTTGGCCGCGACCTGCTCAGCAGCCTGACCTCGATGTTCAACCCGCTGCCGGCAATCGCTCTGCTGCCATTGGCCCTGCTGTGGTTCGGCCTGGGCGACAACAGCCTGATCTTCGTGCTGGTGCACTCGGTACTGTGGGCACTGGCACTCAATACCTACGCAGGCTTCATGGGTGTATCCGAAACCCTGCGCATGGCCGGGCGCAACTACGGCCTGCGCGGCCTGCGCCTGGTCGTACACATCCTCGTGCCCGCAGCGCTGCCGTCGATCCTGTCTGGCTTGAAGATTGGCTGGGCGTTCGCCTGGCGCACGCTGATCGCTGCCGAGCTGGTATTCGGCGCCAGCAGCGGCAAGGGCGGATTGGGTTGGTATATTTTCCAGAACCGCAACGAGCTGTACACCGACAAGGTGTTTGCCGGGCTGGCGGTGGTGATCTTGATCGGCTTGCTGGTCGAGGGGCTGGTGTTCAACACGCTGGAGCGCGTTACCGTGCGTCGCTGGGGGATGCAACGCTAAGGGCTGCGCCAGGCGCTGTGGCTCAGTCCTGATATTGAGCCGCAGCGCTGCTCAAGGTACGCCCGATTTCCTCACGCAGTGACTGCGGCAGCTCGACCACCAGGCTGTCGCCCTGACTCAGCAGCCACCAGCGCAGCGGCCAGCCGTCGCTGACCGTCGCGCGCAGGCGGTGGCCGTGTTCCAGCGCGGTCAACTGCATGTCCGGGGTCAACGGCGCGTCACGCAACTGTCGAGCGAGCAGATCGCTGATCCACGCCTGCAGCTCAATGCCATCACCCTGCACCGGCTGCAGCGCATCCCCGCGCAGGTACGCCTGCAAATCGAAATTGCCGCGCAGCTCGCTTACCGCTGCCGCTGACCAGTGCCAGCCAAACGGGATGCTCTTGTCATTGCGCTCAAGCGGGAAGATCAACGCAAGCTCGTTGAGGTCGCGCTCGACCGTGCGCTTGCTGACGATAAAGCCGACGTCACGCAACCCCCAGACCAACTCGGCGCTGGTAATGCCGGGCGAGCGGCTAGGCAGCTGACGTAGCAGGGCCCATTGACGGCTGAGGGTGGCGCGAGTAGTGGCGAACGGCAAAGGTAAACGTCCTTGTCTAGGCTTGCCGCACCAGAATGGCGGCACAGGGCGCGCATGGCAATTAGCCACACCTCGCTCAGATCAATGAACCTGCATTTGGTTGCCTGGGTTCGGATCGTTCGCGACAGGTTTCGTCGTAGCATGCCGCAGAATCACGCCTCACCACGGCTGTGGTTGGGTTGTGAAGCGTTCAATGAGGATGAACATGTCTGCTGCCAGCAATATCCATTCGCTGCTCGCGCGTCTTTTACCGGCGCGGATAATCCCTGTGCCGATTCCTCCGCGCCAGCGTCAGCACCTGTTCACCGGTGTCGGTCTACCCAGCTACTGCGGGCAGTTGGGCGAGCGCCCTGGCCTGGTCAATCGCCTGGATGAAGCCGTCGACCTGCAGGCGGTGTATGCCGACCTGCGCCGGCTTGCGCTGGCGGGCAACATCGCTGCACTGAACGACCTTGGCTGGATCTGGCTCAACGGCAAGTACTGGCTGGCAGATACGGTCCTGGCTGGGCATCTGCTGCGCATGGCCGCGCTGCAGGGCAATGCTGCCGCCTGGTTCAATCTTGGCCAGCAGCACTACTTCGGCAAAGGCGTGGCGGTGTGTTACGAGCAAGCCGCCGAATGCTATCGCCAGGCATTCGAGGGCGGCCTGCTGCACGCTGCCGCAGCGTTGGGCGACCTGTTCGAAGAGGAAGTCTGCGACGCTGAGCAGGAATGGATGGTTGACCCGGTCGAGGCGCTGCGCTGGTTCATGCGCGGGGCCAGACTGGGCGAGGCACGCTGTCGGTTTGAGGTCGGCCATCGTTTTCTGCATGGGTTGTATGTCGAGGCCGATATCAAGGCCGCCCTGTACTGGCTGGAGCTGGCTGCAGCCGCCGGGGTGATGCAGGCAGCAGAAGAGCTGGCGGTGCATTTCAGCAGCCGCAACATGGCCCGCTACAGGGGTTGGCGTGATCAGGCGATCCAGATGGGCAGCAACCTGGCCTTGACCATGAAGCTTGAAGACCAGGTTCAGCGCTGAAGTGCATGAATAACCTTTCATCCTCGCAGCTCATCGCCGGCGGTTGACGCGGGGGGTGGGGCAGGGCGTATATTGATAGTTAGCAAACTATGAATATATTTCCGGTTACTCCATGACACTCGATTCACTGCACCTGCAAGTCAGTAGCGGCATGGTGGTTGGCGCACGCCACTGGCGGCGTATCTGCCATACAGCCCTGACCAGCTATGGTATTTCCGAAGCCTGCGCGGTGCCGCTGCTGATGATCGTGCGCCTGGGCGATGGCGTGCATCAGGTTGCGGTGGCCAACGCTGCCGGGCTGGAGAGCCCGTCACTGGTGCGCCTGCTCGACCAGCTGTGCCGAGCCGGGCTGGTCTGTCGCAGTGAAGACCCGCTCGATCGCCGGGCCAAGGCGCTGAGCCTGTCTGCCGAGGGCCGGGTACTCGCCGAGTCGATCGAAGGCGAGTTGGTGCGTCTGCGGCGTGACATCCTCAAGGGCATCAGCCAGGCTGATCTGGAGGCCTCGCTGCGAGTGATCCGGGCCTTCGAAGCCGCCGCTCAAGGGCCTATTGAGGGCCTGGCATGAACGGCTTCTTCAGCTCGATGCCGCCCGCCCGCGACTGGTTCTACGGCGTGCGCACCTTTGCCGCGTCGATGATCGCCCTGTACATCGCCCTGCTGATGCAGCTGCCGCGCCCGTACTGGGCGATGGCTACGGTGTACATCGTCTCCAGCCCTTTCGTTGGCCCTACCAGCTCCAAGGCCCTGTACCGCGCCCTCGGTACGCTGCTCGGCGCCGGCGGGGCGATCCTGCTGGTACCGCCGCTGGTACAGTCGCCGTTTTTGCTGTCGGGGGCCATCGCCCTGTGGACAGGGACCTTGCTGTTCCTCTCGCTGAACCTGCGCACCGCCAACAACTACGTGCTGATGCTGGCGGGCTATACCTTGCCGATGATTGCTCTGGCGGTAGTCGACGACCCGCTTGCGGTGTTCGACGTCGCCTCGTCGCGGGCCCAGGAGATCTGCCTGGGCATCGTTTGCGCAGCGGTGGTGGGCGCGATCTTCTGGCCGCGGCGGCTGGCGCCGGTGGTGGTCGGTTCTACCGGCAATTGGTTCGCCGAAGCGATCCGCTACAGCGACAGCTACCTGGCCCGTGATGTCGCGGTCGACAATGTCGCCGCCCTGCGCGCCTCGATGGTTGCCACCTTCAACAGCCTCGAGCTGATGATCGGCCAGCTCGGTCACGAAGGCGCCGGCCCGCATACCTTGAAGAATGCCCGCGAACTGCGTGGCCGGATGATCCACCTGCTGCCGGTCATTGATGCCCTCGACGACGCCCTGCACGCCCTCGAAGGCCGCGCGCCAGCGCAGTTCAACCTGATTCAGCCGCTGCTGGCCGATGCTCGCGATTGGCTGCAAGGCAGCGCCGAGGATGCTTCGGTGCTGCGCTGGCGCACCCTCAGAGACAAACTCGAATCTCGGCAACCAAGCGCTGCCGCGCTCGATCAGCGGCCCGAACTGCTGCTCTCCAACGCGCTTTACCGACTGACCGAATGGGTCGACCTGTGGCAGGACTGCTGCGCCCTGCAACATGCTTTACGCACCGATGACGCTACGCCCTGGCGGGCGGTCTACCGGCATTGGCGGCTGGGCCGGCTGACGCCGTTTTTCGACCGTGGGCTGATGCTCTACTCGGTGTTCTCTACGGTTACAGCGATCATCGTCGCCTGCGCATTGTGGATTGGCCTGGGCTGGCACGACGGCGCCAGCGCAGTGATCCTCGCCGCGGTCGCCTGCAGCTTCTTCGCCGCCATGGACGACCCCGCGCCGCAGATCTACCGGTTCTTCTTCTGGACTATGCTGTCGGTGATCTTCTCCAGCCTGTACTTGTTCCTGGTCCTGCCCAACCTGCACGACTTCCCGATGCTGGTGCTGGCCTTCGCCGTGCCGTTCATCTGCGTCGGCACCCTCACCGTGCAGCCGCGCTTCTACCTCGGCACCTTGCTGACCATCGTCAACACCGCGACCTTTGTCAGCATCCAGGGTGCCTACGATGCCGACTTCTTCACCTTCCTCAATGCCAACCTGGCAGGCCCGGTGGGCTTGCTGTTCGCGTTTATCTGGACCTTGCTGATGCGCCCGTTCGGCGTCGAGCTGGCGGCCAAACGGCTGACCCGTTTTGCCTGGCGCGACATCGTCGAAATCACCCAGCCAGCGCCGCTGGCTGAGCAGCGCAAAGTCGGTGTGCAGATGCTCGACCGCCTCATGCAACACCTGCCGCGGCTGTCGCAGACTGGCCAGGACAGCGGCGTGGCCCTGCGTGACCTGCGCGTGGGCCTGAACCTGCTGGACTTACAGGCCTACCTGCCGCGGACTGGCCTGCAAGCACGCCAGGCGCTGCAAACGGTGATCGAAGAAGTCGGCGCCCACTATGCGCAGTGCCTGCGCGCCGGCGAACGCCTGCATGCGCCGGCAGAGTTGCTGCGCAACATGGAGCGCGCCCGGCAGAGCCTGGCGCTGGACGATCTGCACGATCGTGGCGATGCCCGCGTGCATTTGCTGCACGCCTTGAGCGGCCTGCGCCTGGCCTTGCTGCCGGGTGTCGAGGTGATGCTTGAGCCCAGTGCCCCCGCGCAACTGCCTGATGGCATCGATGGAGCCCCGCTGTGATTGGTGAACTGGATATCAGCGGGGTGTTCCTGCCCACGCTACTGGTGATGATGATCGGCACCTACCTGCTGTTTCTTGGCGTGCACGCTGTGCTGGTGCGCCTGCATTTCTACCGCCTGGTCTGGCACCGGGCGTTGTTCAACGTTGCCCTGTATGCCGTGCTGCTTGGCGCGGTAGACCACTTTTGCCGAAGCCTGATGCTGCCATGAAAAAACCTTTGTTGACCTTGGGCCGTGTGGTCCTGACCCTGCTGGTAGTGACCTTTGCCGCCGTGCTGATCTGGCAGATGGTGGTGTACTACATGTTCGCCCCGTGGACCCGCGACGGCCACATCCGCGCCGACGTGATCCAGATCGCCCCGGACGTGTCCGGGCTGATCCAGCGCGTGGAGGTGCGCGACAACCAGGTGATCAAGCGCGGCGACGTGCTCTTCAGCATCGACCAGGACCGCTTCAGCCTGGCCCTGCGCCACGCCCAAGCGACCTTGAGCGAGCGCCAGGAAACCCTCGCTCAAGCCACCCGCGAAACCCGGCGCAACAAAAAGCTGGGCAACCTGGTCGCGGCCGAGCAGTTGGAAGAAAGCCAATCGCGTGAAGCCCGCGCCCGCTCGGCGGTCAATCAGGCTCAGGTCGCGGTCGACAGCGCGCAACTCAACCTTGATCGCTCGGTAGTGCGCAGCCCGGTCGACGGCTACCTCAACGACCGCGCCCCGCGTGCCCATGAGTTCGTCACCGCCGGGCGTGCAGTGCTGTCGGTGGTCGATAGCGGCTCGTACCACGTCGATGGTTATTTCGAAGAGACCAAGCTCGGCGGCATCCATATCGGCGATGCCGTCGACATCCGCGTGATGGGTGACGACACCCGCCTGCGTGGCCACGTCGAAAGCTTTGCCGCCGGCATCGAAGACCGTGACCGTAGCAGCGGCGCCAACCTGCTGCCCAACGTCAACCCGGCGTTCAGCTGGGTACGCCTGGCCCAGCGCATCCCGGTGCGGATTGCCTTCGATCAGGTGCCAGCCGACTTCCGCATGATCGCCGGGCGCACGGCCACAGTGACTATCCTCGAGGGCCAGCGCCCATGAAACGCCTGTTGCTGCTTGGCCTGAGCCTGTCACTCGGCGCCTGCCAGATGGTCGGCCCCGACTATCAGGTACCAGAGGACGCTGCGGTCCAGCGCAGCGACCTCAACGGCGCCCTGCGCCAGGACGCCGACAGCGTGGTCTCGGCACCGGTGCCGGAGGACTGGTGGCAGCTGTACCAGGACCCGCGTCTGAACCAGCTGGTACGCCAGGCCCTGGCCAGCAACAGCGAACTGCGCGTGGCGGCAGCCAACATCGCCAAGGCCCGCGCCCAGCTTGAGGTCGCTGAATCGCAGGGCGGCTTTGGGGGTTCCGGCAAGCTTGCTGCGCAACGCCTGCAGGAGTCTGGCGAAGCCTTCCTGCAACCGGAAAAAGTCCCGGTCGCAAACATCGGCGAAGCGATCATCAGCGCCTCCTACCAGTTCGACCTGTGGGGCACCTTCAAGCGCGGCACCGAAGCCGCCCAGGCCAACGCCGACGCCGTCCAGGCCGCCGCCGACACTGCCCGCATCACTTTGGTGGCCGACGTGGTCAAGGCTTACACGCAGGTGTGCTCGGCCAACGAAGAGCTGCACATCGCTCGCCAGTCGCTGGACCTGCAACAGCAAGGCGTGCAACTGACCCAGCGCCTGCGTGATGCCGGCCGTGGTGATGAAACCCAGGTCACTCGCTCGCAAACCCAGCTCAAGTCGTTGAGCGCTGAGTTACCGCGTTTTCAGGCTGAACGCGAGACCGGCCTGTACACCCTGGCGGCGCTGCTGGCGAAACCGGTCGAGCAACTGCCGGCAGGCACTGCCGACTGCGCCGAGCTGCCGCATCTGGCTCAGTTGATCCCAGTAGGTGATGGCGCTGCACTGCTCAAACGCCGCCCCGACGTGCGCCAGGCAGAACGTCAGTTGGCAGCCGCTACAGCGAGCATCGGTGTCGCTACAGGTGCGCTGTATCCGAACATCAGCATCGGCGCTCAGGTCGGCACCATCGGCATCCTCGACAACCTCGGCGAGCCGTCTACCAACCGCTGGGGCTTTGGCCCGCTGGTCAGTTGGACCATCCCCACCAACGGCACCCGTGCCCGCATTCGCGAGGCCGAGGCCTCGACGCAAGCAGCGCTGGCGCACTTCGACGGGGTGGTGCTCAACGCCATCCGCGAAACCCAGACCCGGCTGGCGCAGTACAGCGCACTGCTCGACCGCCGTGATGCGTTGGCCGAGGCCGAACGTTCGGCCCAGCAAGCGGCCGAGCAGACTCACCGCTACTTCCAGGCCGGGCGCGAGTCGTTCCTGGCGGACCTGCAGGCGACCCGCACCTACACCGACATGCGCGGGCAGCTGGCTGCGGCCAACAGCCAGGTGGCGATGGGGCAGATCAGCGTGTTTCTGGCGTTGGGTGGTGGCTGGAAAGACCCAGCCGGCAAGTGATGCCGGCACGCTGAGCTGATCTACGAACCTGGCCGGTACTGCAACGCCTCAGCCAGATGGGCGCGGCCTATGCTGTCCAACTGCTCCAGATCAGCCAAGGTCCGCGCTACCTTGAGCAGCCGATGGGCCGCGCGCAGCGACAAGGTCAGGCGCTCGCAGGCGTTCTCCAGCCAGCTCTGGTCCTCTGCACTCAAACCGCAATAACGGCGCAGGCCATTGAGGTCGAGAAACGCATTGGCACAGCCCTGCCGGCGTTGTTGGCGCTCGCGGGCCTCGGCCACCACAGCAGCGACGCCGGCACTGGTTTCGCCGCTGGGCTGGTTGGTCAGCACCGTGCTCTCGCGGGCTACGGTCAGATGCAGGTCAATCCTATCTAGCAGCGGCCCGGACAACTTGTTGCGGTAACGCTGGATCAGTTCGGTGCTGCAGCGACAGCGGCCGGTGGGGTCGCCCAGATAGCCGCAGGGGCACGGGTTCATCGCTGCCACCAACTGAAAGCGGGCAGGGAAGCGCACTTTGTCCTTGGCCCGCGCCACCACGATCTCGCCGCTCTCCAGTGGCTCCCGCAACACCTCCAGCACCCGCCGCTCGAACTCCGGTAGTTCATCAAGAAACAGCACACCGTGGTGGGCAAGGGTGATCTCCCCCGGCTGTGGCCGACTGCCGCCACCGACCAGGGCCGGCCCGGAGGCCGAGTGATGCGGATGTCGGAACGGCCGCTGTGGCCAGCTGTTCAACGGCGTGCGCCCGCTCACCGACTGAATCGCCGCCACCTCCAGCGCCTCATGCTCATCCAGCGGCGGCAGCAAGCCAGGCAGACGGCTGGCGAGCAAGGTCTTGCCGGTGCCTGGCGGGCCGGTGAACAGCAGGTTGTGGGCACCCGCCGCCGCCAGCAGCAGCGCCCGTTTGGCCGCCACCTGGCCCTGCACTTCGCTCAAATCCGGGTAAGGCTTGCTCTGCAGCACCAACCCATTGGCCGCGTAAGGCGCCAACGGCACCTGGCCGTTGAGGTGGGCGACCAGCTCCTGTAGATGGGCAACCGCATACACCACCAATCCACTGGCCAGGCTCGCCTCCTCGGCATTGTCCCGCGGCACCACCAGTGCCCGGCCGGCATCGCGTGCCGCCAGCGCTGCAGGCAGTACCCCCTGCACCGCCCGCACGGCACCGGACAAGGCCAACTCGCCCAGGCACTCGATCTCGCTTAGCTGGGCAACCGGCACCTGCGCATCGGCCGCCAGAATACCTAGAGCAATGGCCAGGTCGTAGCGCCCGCCGTCCTTGGGCAGGTCGGCAGGGGCGAGGCTCTGGGTAATGCGCCTGGCGGGATAGTTCAGGCCCGAGTTGACGATGGCGCTGCGCACCCGGTCCTTGCTCTCTTTGACGGTGGTTTCCGGCAGGCCGACCAGCGTCAGCGTGGGCAAGCCATTGGCGAGATGGGTCTCGACACTGACGGCAGGCGCCTCGACGCCGACCTGGGCGCGGCTATGAACAAGGGCGAGGGACATGGACACTCCGTGGTCGCTGATGAACGCCGCGTCCTGCGGCACGTCATCAGCGTAGCGGGGTGTTGTGTGGCTGCTTCGGGAAGAGTGCTTCGGGGTTTTGCAGGGGGCCTTTAGGAAGCCGCTTGATCCGCCGCCGGTTCAGCCGCCTGCGCCGCTGGCGCCGCACTCATCCGTGCATCCAGCTCAGCAACCTGCTTCTCCAGCGCCTCAAGCCGCGCACGGGTGCGTGCAAGCACAACCATCTGGCTGTCGAATTCTTCCCGGCTGACCAGGTCGAGCTTGCTGAAGGCGCCCTGCATAAGCACCTTGAACTGGCTTTCCAGTTCAGCGCGGGGCTGGGCAGTGTCACCGTTGAACAGGCGCGAGGCCTGGTCGCTAAGGGCGTCTAGAAATGCTTTGGGCGCGAGCATGGTGGGCTGTCCGCTTGATCGAAAAAAGAGCCCAAGTGTAGCACGCCGGTATAAAGGCCCTTTGCCGCACGCTTTTCGCGCATTCAGGAGATAACCTGCGCACCAAAACCGTGCAGGTTTTCACTGATGGCGACTGGCCCAATCTGAACATTCCACGCAACTCGCTGTTTCCCGAGCATTTCCAGGTTTTGGCAAGGTTTCTGCAATGACCTTTACGAGCCATGCACTGATGCGGGTCCTTGTGACCAGGCAGTGCGCAGGCCGCGCCGCGAGGCGTTTGTTCAGCGTCACTTGCGAGATCGACGCCGAGCCATGCCAACGATGCGTTACAAAGCCGAGCACTGCGCTTAGACTTGAGACGGGTTTGTTTTCCTGGGGCAAGTCCACCAAATCGGGAGAGTTTCATGAAGCTAGTCACTGCCATCATCAAGCCGTTCAAACTGGACGACGTTCGCGAGTCGCTGTCGGAAATCGGCGTGCAGGGCATCACCGTCACTGAAGTCAAAGGCTTCGGTCGGCAGAAGGGCCACACCGAGCTGTATCGCGGTGCTGAGTACGTGGTCGACTTCCTGCCCAAAGTGAAGATCGACGTCGCCATCGACGACAAGGATCTGGACCGGGTAATCGAGGCCATCACCAAGGCCGCCAACACCGGCAAGATCGGTGACGGCAAGATTTTCGTAGTCAATCTGGAGCAGGCGATCCGCATCCGTACCGGCGAAACCGATACCGACGCGATCTAAGCGACACAACAAAGCCTCACCAAACCCAACGCCCCAGGAGAAAACAACATGACTCTGCGTCAGATCGCAGGGCTAGGCGCCCTATTGTCCCTCGCAATGCCAGGCCTCGCGCTGGCCGAGGAAGCTGTCCCTACGCTGAACTCCGGCGACACCGCATGGATGCTCACTGCGACGGCGTTGGTGCTGTTCATGACCATTCCAGGTCTGGCCCTGTTCTACGGCGGCATGGTCCGCTCCAAGAACGTGCTTTCGGTGATGATGCAGTGCTTCGCCATCACCGGCCTGATCAGCATCCTGTGGATGGTGTACGGCTATAGCCTGGCCTTCGATACCACCGGTATGGAAAAAGGCGTGCTCAACTTCAGCTCGTTCGTGGGCGGCTTCTCCAAAGCCTTCCTCAACGGCGTGACCCCAGACAGCCTGACGGCGGCCTTCCCGGAAGCAGTGTTCATCACCTTCCAGATGACCTTCGCCATCATCACTCCCGCGCTGATCGTCGGTGCCTTCGCCGAGCGGATGAAGTTCTCGGCGATGCTGATCTTCATGGCAGTGTGGTTCACCCTGGTCTATGCGCCTATCGCGCACATGGTCTGGAGCGGCGACGGCGCACTGATGTGGGACTGGGGCGTACTCGACTTCGCTGGTGGCACCGTGGTGCACATCAACGCCGGTATCGCGGGCCTGGTCTGCTGCCTGGTGCTGGGCAAGCGTAAAGGCTACCCAACCACGCCAATGGCACCGCACAACCTGGGCTACACCCTGATCGGCGCAGCCATGCTGTGGATCGGCTGGTTCGGCTTCAACGCAGGCTCCGCCGCAGCTGCCAACGGCACCGCCGGCATGGCCATGCTGGTCACCCAGATCGCCACCGCCGCTGCGGCGCTGGGCTGGATGTTCGCCGAGTGGATCTTCCACGGCAAACCAAGCGCGCTGGGCATCGCTTCGGGTGTAGTGGCAGGCCTGGTGGCAATTACCCCGGCAGCCGGCACCGTGGGCCCGATGGGCGCTCTGGTGATCGGCCTGGCCTCGGGTGTGATCTGCTACTTCTGCGCCACCAGCCTCAAGCGCAAGCTGGGCTATGACGACTCGCTGGATGCATTCGGTGTACACGGTATCGGCGGCATCGTCGGCGCCTTGCTCACCGGTATCTTCGCGGCACCGGCTCTGGGCGGCTTCGGCGCCGTGGACGACATCGGCGCGCAGTTCTGGATTCAGGCCAAGGGCGTGATCTTCACCGTGGTCTACACCGCTATCGTCACCTACATCATCCTCAAGGTGCTGGATATGGTGATGGGCCTGCGGGTCACCGAAGAAGAAGAGTCGGTCGGCCTCGACCTGGCGCAACACAACGAGCGTGGCTACAACCTGTAATCACGACGAAAAAAATTGCCCGGTTCGCCGGGCATTTTTTTGTCTGAATTTCGCAGTTTCGTGCAGAGCAAACGGTTTATCCGTTACGTTCGCGACGGATGCCAAAAACTTACAACCTGCAGTGCGTTTATGGAGCTTTGCTTTTTCTGCGAGCACGCTAGAATGCGCGCCGGAGAGTGCTGAAGAGTTAATCTCGCGCTTCTTCCAGCCTTTGCTAGGCTTGCCAATATCGTATGGCCAGCACCGGCTCAGGGATTTCGTCAGGCTCTGCCAGCAGCAGGGCCTGCAGGGTAGCGCTGCTCATCCAGCAGCGCATGCTCAAGGGCAGTGGCCAAACCCACGGCCAGTTGAATTTTCACTGGTGGCTGCCGGTCTACGGCAACACTGGTCTATAACCAACCTGCTTTTCGCAAGCCATGAGGTAGAACATGAGCGACGACGATCTGGAAACTGACGACCTCGAAGTAGGCGACGAAGACGAGGCTGATGAAGGTCTTGAGGCTGCTGCCGATGACGGCGTCGAAGACGCTGGCGACGACACCCCGGTACCTGCTGCCAAAGGCAAGTCCAAGGCTGCCGTGACGGTAGACGACATGCCGAGCATGGAGGCCAAGCAGAAAGAGCGCGACGCCCTGGCCCGTGCCATGGAAGAGTTCTTGAATCGCGGTGGCAAGGTGCAGGAAGTGGAGGCCAATGTGGTCGCCGATCCGCCCAAGAAGCCCGACAACAAGTACGGCAGCCGCCCTATCTGAGTGGTTGTCTGCAAAAAAGCCCGCCGTCGCTGCGGGCTTTTTTGTGGCTGCTGTTCAGCGCCAGCGGGCGAGTACGTCAGGCAGCTGCGACAGCCGCTGAATCTGCGCATCAGGCGCTTTATCGCCGGTCCAGGCCTTACCCTGCGGGTTGAACCATACCGCGCGCAGGCCGGCCCGCTGGGCCCCGGCGATATCGTCGCCAGGGTGATCGCCAACGTGCACTGCGGCTTCAGCCGGCGCATCACCGCGCTTCAAGGCCTCAAGAAACGGCGCCGGGTCCGGCTTGCCGATGCCAAGGTCCTCGGCGCACAGGGCAAACTTGAAGTAATCGGCCAGGCCAATGCGGGCGACGTCGGCGTTGCCATTGGTGACCACACCCAGGGTGTAGCGCTGGCGCAGGATCTCCAGCACCGGCTGCACTTCAGGGAACACCTCGACCTGATTACGCGCGTGTAAAAACACCTCGAAGCCTTCGTTGGCCAATTGCTGCGCTTGCTGGTCGCTGTAGCCGACGTCACGCAGGGCGTGGTTGAGTACGCGCCGCCGCAGGGCGCTGATGCGGTGCTTCAGGCCGGGCTCGGCTTGCACCAGGCGTTCACGGATGGCGTACAGGTGCTCGACTGCCACGCCGCCCAGGCGCGGGGCGTTGGCTTCGAGCCAGTCGCGCAGCACGGTCTCGGCGCTGAGGATCACTGGCGCGGTGTCCCACAAGGTATCGTCGAGGTCGAAGGTGATTAGCTGGATGCTCATGAGTCGTTGCCCTTGCTGCGTTTGGCCCGGGGATGGGCGCTGTCGTAGACCGCTGCCAGGTGCTGGAAGTCCAGGTGGGTATAGATCTGCGTGGTGCTGATGTCGGCATGGCCGAGCATCTCCTGCACCGCCCGCAGATCCTGGGACGATTCCAGCATATGGCTGGCGAAGGAATGGCGAAGCATGTGCGGGTGCAGGTGCTGGCCCAGCTCGCGCTCGCCGGCCGCCTTGACCCGTAACTGAATGGCCCGCGGGCCGAGTCGCCGGCCCTGGCGGCTGACAAACACCGCGTTGTCCTGCGGCGCGCTGATGCCGCGTAGCTTGAGCCACTCCTGCAGCGCCTCGCGGGCCTTGCGGCCGACCGGCAGCACGCGGGTCTTGCTGCCCTTGCCCTGCACCTGCACCAGGCCGTCGGCGAGGTCGAGGTGCTCGAGATCGAGGTTGGTCAGCTCGGACAAGCGCAAACCAGAGGAATAGAACAGCTCGAGAATGGCCTGGTCGCGGCGGGCAATGAAGTCGTCGTCGACGCCACCGTCCAGCAGTTGCAAAGCGCGGTCGGCATCCAACGCCTTGGGCAGGCGGCGCTCGCCCTTGGGCGGCGCCAGGCCATTGGCCGGGTCGTGCTCGCAGAGGCCTTCGCGGTTCAGGTAGCGGTACAGCCCGCGCACCGCCGAGAGCAGCCGGGCGATGCTGCGCGAGGACTGCCCGTGATGATGCTGGCGGGCAACCAACTGGCGCAGTTGCTGGATGTGCAGTGCGCCCCAGTTGGTAATGCCTTGGGCACCGCAGTATTCGAGGACTTTCTCCAGGTCGCGACGGTACGCTTGCTGGGTGTGCGGCGATACCTGGCGCTCATTGCGCAGATGCGCGCAATAAGCCTCCAGCTGGCGCTCCATCAGCGCACCGGTCGCAGGGTCTGGGTGAGCCGTGGAACCACCCGGCCAAGCACTTCAGCGATGTAGCTGAGGAACAACGTACCGACGCTGCTCTTGTAGTGCTGCGGGTCGTGGCTGCCGATCGCCAGCACGCCATGCAGGCCCTGATATTCCAGGGTGGCCACCGCGCTGGAGCCGACGTCCTTGCGTTGCTCTTCGCCAAACAGGAACGCCAGCTCGTGCTCACGCAGGTTGCCGCTGACCGTCTTGCCGCTGCCCAGCAGGGCGCCGATGGCCTGTTGCGCCTCGGCATTGCTGACCCAGCGGCCGACCGGTGTGGCGTTTTCACCAAACAGGATCAGGCTGACGAAGGGCACCTTGAATTCCTGGCGCAGGCTGTCTTCGACGGCCATCACCACTTCTTCCAGGCTGCTGGCATCGAGCAGGTCGAGGATCAGCCGGCGGGTCTTGTCGAACAGCCGGTCGTTGTCGCGGGCGACGTCCATCAGTTGCGACAAGCGATGGCGCATCTCGATATTACGGTCGCGCAACAGCTTCAGCTGGCGCTCCACCAGCGACACGCTGTCGCCGCGCTGGTGCGGGATCTGCTGTTCGAGCAGCAGTTCGTCGTGCTCGGCAAAAAACGCCGGGTGCGCACGCAGGTAGGCAACCACCGCCTCGGCATCGAGGTCGGTGGCCTGTTCGGGTAAAACCTGTGGCTGATCGGTCATGGCGCTTACTCGGTTAGAGGCGAACCTGTCCTTCATAGACGCGCACGGCAGGGCCGGTCATCAATACCGGTTGGCCGGGGCCTGCCCACTCGATGCTCAGGCGCCCGCCTGGCAGGTCGATGGACACGGGCGAATCCATCCAGCCCTGGCTGATAGCGGCCACGGCAGCGGCACAGGCGCCGGTACCGCAGGCTTGGGTTTCACCGGCGCCACGTTCCCATACCCGCAGGTTGGCGCGGTGGCGGTCGACAATCTGGATAAAGCCGGCGTTGACCCGCTGCGGGAAGCGCGGGTGGTGTTCGATCTTCGGCCCCAGCTCGTGCACCGGTGCGGTCAGGACATCGTCGACGCGCAGCACGGAGTGAGGGTTGCCCATCGAAACGGCGGCAATCGAGTAGTTCTGGCCGTCGACTTCCAGCGCGTAGCTCAGCGCCTGCTCGGCAGCCTGGAACGGGATCTGCTCCGGGTCCAGCCGCGGCGGGCCCATGTCCACGCAGATCTGGCCGTCGTTGCGCACGTCCAGCTCGATGATGCCGCCTTTGGTTTCGACGCGGATGAGCTTTTTCGCGGTCAGACGCTTGTCCAGCACGAAGCGCGCAAAGCAGCGCGCACCGTTGCCGCACTGCTCGACCTCGGAGCCATCGGCATTGAAGATCCGGTAGCGGAAGTCCACGTCCGGATTGTTCGGTGCTTCGACGATCAGCAACTGGTCGAAACCGATACCGGTGTGCCGATCACCCCATTGCTTGGCGTGCTTGGGCTGGATGTGCGCGTGCTGGCTGACCAGGTCGAGGACCATGAAGTCGTTGCCCAGGCCGTGCATTTTGGTAAAACGCAGCAGCATGGGTTCACTCCGGCAGCAGGCTTTCGCCGGCGAACAGCTCGGCGACGGTCTCGCGACGGCGCACTTCGAAGGCCTGGTCAGCGTCAACCAGCACCTCGGCGCAACGACCGCGGGTGTTGTAGTTCGAGCTCATGACAAAACCATAGGCGCCCGCCGACTCGACGGCCAGCAGATCGCCCTCGGCCAGGCTCAGCGTGCGGTCCTTGGCGAGGAAGTCGCCGGTCTCGCAGATCGGCCCGACGATATCGTAGGCACGACCATCACCGGCACGCGGCTGCACGGCACTGACACCCATCCAGGCCTGGTACAGGGCCGGGCGGATCAGGTCGTTCATGGCTGCATCGACCACAGCGAAGTCTTTGTGCTCGGTGTGCTTGAGGTACTCGACGCGGGTCAGCAGGACGCCGGCGTTGGCCACGATGTAGCGGCCGGGCTCGAACACCAGGGCCAGGTCGCGATCGCCAACGCGCTCGCGGATGGCCTTGACGTATTCACCGGCCGATGGCGGCTGTTCGTCGCAGTAACGCACACCGATACCGCCGCCCAGGTCCAGGTGGCGCAACAGGATGCCACACTCGCCGAGGCGGTCGACCAGTACCAGCAGGCGGTCAAGGGCATCGAGGAACGGCTCCAGCGTGGTCAGCTGCGAGCCGATATGGCAGTCGACGCCGACCACTTCCAGGTTCGGCAACTGTGCGGCGCGCACATAGACTTCTTCGGCATCGGCAATGGCGATACCGAACTTGTTTTCCTTGAGGCCGGTGGAGATGTACGGGTGGGTGCCAGCATCGACATCCGGGTTGACCCGCAGCGACACCGGCGCCACTTTGCCCATCTCGGCAGCCACGACCTGCAGGCGCTCGAGCTCATCGGTGGACTCGACGTTGAAGCAGTGCACGCCCACTTCCAGCGCACGGCGCATGTCTTCGCGGGTTTTGCCGACGCCGGAGAAGACCACGCGGTCGGCGCGCCCGCCAGCGGCCAGCACGCGCTCCAGCTCGCCGCCGGAGACGATGTCGAAACCTGCGCCCAGACGGGCCAGCACATTCAGCACACCAATGTTGGAGTTGGCCTTGACCGCAAAGCACACCAGGTGCTCGACGCCTTGCAGGGCATCGGCATAGCTGCGGTACTGCGCCTCGATGTGGGCACGCGAGTAGACGTAGGTCGGGGTGCCGAACTGTTCAGCAATGGCCGACAGGGCCACGCCTTCCGCGAACAGTTGGCCGTCGCGGTAGTTGAAAGCGTCCATTGGATTTCCTTACTGCGCTGGCTGCTGCTCTGGGTCTTGCTCTTGCTGCGGCGCTGGCTGCGGCGAGGGCTGAGCGTGCTGGTGCTGGTGCGACTTGTTGGCCTTGCCGTCCTTGCCGTCTTCAGGCAGGAACAGGGGGCCTTTCTGACCGCAGGCCGAAACGAGGCAGGCAACCGCGACCAGCGCCGCGAGGGAGGAAATCAGGCGCTTCATTGGTGAAATCCTTGAAATAAGCAGTATTGCGCCCGAGTATACCCAGCGCCTGCCTGATTGCCTATGCAAGGGCCGGTCCGCCTGGCGGTAAGCAACGCTGGCGGGGCCGCTGCTGCGTTATCCTTGCAACATTGGCAGATGGTCTGAGGCTTTGCATTCTTGCGCCAGCGTCCGTATCTTCCCCGGCTTGCCTGTATGCAGCCAATTTCGAGGTTCTTGCAATGAGTTTGAGCGAAGCGCGTTTTCACGACCTGGTCGATGCCACCCAACAGGCGCTGGAAGACCTGTTCGATGAAGCCGATCTTGATCTGGACATGGAAAACTCCGCCGGCGTACTCACCATCAAGTTCGAAAACGGCAGCCAGCTGATCTTCAGCCGGCAGGAGCCGCTGCGCCAGTTGTGGCTGGCAGACAAGTCTGGCGGTTTCCACTTCGACTATGACGAAGAAAGCGGTAAATGGACCTGCGAAAAGACTGAGGAGCTGCTCGGCGAGATGCTTGAGCGCATCGTCTGGGGGCACGTTGGCGAGAAGCTGGACTTCGACGAGATCTGACATGAGCGAGCAGCCGCGGCCGCCCAAGCCGCTTTACAGTAACGTCAGCCCAGCGGTGAAATCGCCCTGCATCAATGTTTGCCGACTGGATGCCGAACGGGTCTGCACCGGTTGCCAGCGCCATGTCGAGCACATCCGCGAGTGGCGCTCTGCCGACGACGAACGCCGCCGGCAGATCTGCCGGGAAGCCGAGGCCCTGCGCGCCCGGGCTTGAGTATTCGCCCGGCTGTGATACTGTCGGACTCTGCGTCGGCGCTGCCGAATGCCTGCACAAACCCCGCCCTTGGGCGGGGTTTTGCTTTATTCGTGCGCCGCAAATTGTCTGTTGAACATGGAGTCTGACTGGAACATGAGCCGCAAACCTTCCCTCATCCTCACCCGCCTGGACGTGCAACGTCTCGAGCGCCTGATCGATAGCCTCGATGAGAACGCGCCGGGTGTCGCCGCCTTGCAGGACGAGCTCGACCGCGCCGAGAAGGTAGTCGGTCACGAGGAGGTCCCGGCCGGTGTGGTGACCATGAATTCGCGGGTGCACTGCCGCGAAGAGGCCAGCGGCAAGGACTACCACCTGACTCTGGTCTATCCGAAAGACGTCAGCGGTGAAGGCAAGGTATCGATCCTGGCGCCGATTGGCTGCGCTTTGCTCGGCCTGTCGGTAGGTGACCAGATCGACTGGCCGGCGCCGGGTGGCAAGACCCTCAAGCTGACCTTGCTGGCGGTCGAGTATCAGCCAGAAGCTGCAGGCGACTTCGACCTCTGAGAGGTCACGCGGGCCTCACTGCAGTGAGGCCTGCAACTGCTCGACGCCGTCATTCAGCGCCTGCTCCAGCTCGCGCTTGTACCTCAGATGCAGGCATGTCGAGCCCTGCTCATCGGTGAGCAGATCGGACAAATCCAGATCGGTGATATAGCAGCGATAACGCCCGGCACTGCGCCGCTGGCCGAGGATCTGCCGCGCCACCACGGCGTACAGCTGATCGCCGTATTCAAGCTGCGAATATTCCTGCTGATCGCAGTACAGGGTGATGTGCACCTCATCGCCGATCCCGCTCTGTACGATCGCCTGCACCTCGTAATAGGGCTGGCTGCCGTTGTCGCTCGGTGCCTGGCGTGGCTCCAGGCTGCGCACCTTGCCCAGGCCAGCAGGCAGCAGTTGGTAGTAGAGAATATCCAATGAGCCCTGTTGCAGACTGGTCAGCGGCAGCCGGGCATCGCGGCGCATGCCCAGCGATTGCAGAAAACGCTGCAACGGCAGCAACAGGTGCGCCTCATCTTCCAGCGGCAGGCGCTGCTGCCACAGGGCATTGAATTCATCCAGCACGTACAGGTCGGCCCAGCCGTCGAGCAGGCGGTAGAACACCTGGATGCACTGCGGCTGGCCTTGGGGCAGAACCCATACCAGATCTTCATCGTCCAGCGCGTTGTCGTCCAGGTGCAGCGGGCTGTACTCGCTGCGCTCCTCGCCCAGATAAGCCAGCAGTTGCTCGTGGTTGGTCAAGGTGACCAGGTTGACTTCACCAGGCTGTAGCTCAAGCACATGGGTGTCCTGTGCGATCTGCACCAGGTATCGGTAGTTCAGCCGCTGCTGGAGCAACGCACGAGCCGTGGCGAACACATCCTCGACCCGCTGCGCAATGGCCTGGGCGCGGTTGTGACAGAAGCTGCGCACCTGCAGCCGTGGCGGTTGCTGGCGCTGGCCCGGGGTGTTGAGAAAGTCACGCAGGCAACGCATCAGCGCATGTTCGCCGTCATAGCGCTGGACCAGCACCTCGTTCCAGCTGTTCAAGGTGATCTGATCGAGGGTCAGCACCAGGTTCTCGCGTACGCCGGCGTAACTCAGCGAGTCGGTGCGGGCGGTGGTCATGAGGATGTTCAGTTCACGCTGATGGCGCAGTGGGTCGACGCCGACATTGACCAGCAACAGGACCTCGTCCGCCACACTTGGCTGCAGCAGGCGCAACTCGCTGACGGGCTCCAAGGGCAGGGCAATACTCTGTTGCAGGCTGCCGAGCAGGTTGAACAGCTCGAGCTCGCTCAGGTCGCTGGCGCCCGGATGCAGGGCCAGCCGTGTGCTGCTGTCGATCACGCCGTTGCGGTGCGCCCAGGTCAGCAGCTCGAGCAGTTCGCGGCAGCGCTTGAGCGGGCTGGAGTGGTCCAGCTCATCCACGCTCAGGTTGCCCTGGTACAGGCTCCAGTGGAACGCGCCAGGCTCCTTGCGATTGCTCGCATGGACCAACGTCAGTGTATCTTCGGCAAGGTCCGGGGCAATCCCCGGGTTGATCACTTCGATCTTGCCGGCACGGCGCTCGAAGGCGGCGTAAAGGCGTCGGCCGAGCACGTTCAGGTCGCGTTGGTCGGCGCGGCTGCTGGCCTGCTGTTCACGGGCGAACTGTTTGAGGAAGCGATAGCTGTGATTGAGCTCGGCCACCAGCGCCCGGCGCTCGAGCGCAACCTGGCGCACCTTCCACTGGCTGCGGCTGTCGAGCAGCGCCAGCTGGCGCTCGTCCCAGCCCCATTCGCGAACCAGGCGAGCCAATAGCTGGCGTTGCCAGCCGCCGTTGCGCGAGCGGCCGCTGAGCTTTTTATTGACCTTCAGATACAAGCTGCGCCGTACCAGCTCCAGCCGCGCGACATCGCCGCGGCGTAGCAAATACTGCTCGATGCGCCGATAGACCATCACGTACGGGTCCAGCGCATCGAGGTCGAGCTGGTTGGCAAATACCGCCTGCTTGAACTCCAGACTCAGGCAGCGCACCTGTGGATGCTCGCTGGCGTAGGCTTCGGTCAACAGCAGCTTGAGCAGCGATTTGTAAGGTGAGTCGATGCCTTTGAACAACTGCCACAGGCCGGCGCCGACAAACTCGCCGACCGGGATATGCGCCAGGTGGCCGAGGTCGAGGTCATGATCGGTGCGGATAAAGCGCTTGCTCAGCAGGGTTTGCGTGTAGGCCTGATAGTTGTGCTCTTCATACACCGGCACCAGCCACCACAGTGGCGTGCGCCCGGCCAGCCAGATCGCGGTGCGGTAGAACTCGTCGAGCAGCAGGTAGTGCTGGGTGGTACCGCAGTCGTCTGAGCTGAGCTGGCCATCGCGCTCACCGACGGTAAAGGCCTGCGGTTCGATCAGAAAGAAATGCGCCTCGGCGCCGAGGCTCGCCGCCCACGCTTCGAGCAACTGGCATTTGCGCCTGAGCTCGGCCAGCGCCCACTCGGCCAGGCCGGCGGCGTGGCAGACCCACACATCCATGTCGCTCTGTTCGGCCTGGGCCAGGGTGCCCAGGCTGCCCATCAGGTACAGGCCCTGAATCGGTAGCGGCGCATTGCCCAGCCGCGGTTTGTAGCTGAACGAGCGCGCCAGGCGCTGGCCCTCGGCAATCAGCTCGGCATCCGGCTCATACCTGCACACCCCGGCTGGAGTGGTGCCGGAGACATACCCGGGTAGCAGTGGGTGATTGACATGAAACAACAGTGGCAACAGCGTCAGCACCTGCTGCTGGCGCGTTGACAAGCCCTCCCGTGCACGCCCGAGGCGGCCCTGATTGATCTGCATGAAGCGCGCGCGCAGCGTGGCCAGGACTTTGCGGTCGATACCGTCGTCCAGGTCTGGGCGGATTTCATGAGGGTGGTTCATTGCGCACTCAGGGGCAGGCCAGGGCAGTGCCGAGTTTAGCCTGAGCAAGGGGCAATAGCGGGTAATTTATGGTTTTTTGACGCCAAATTAATAGCAAGGCGGTTGGCCTGTTCGCGACCAGCAACCTGGCCCGCGAACAGGCGCGAAGGCTTCAGGCGGTTTCTGGGGCTTTGAGAATGTTCAGCACAATCTGCACGCTCTGCGCCGCGTCACGGCCCAGGCTGGTCAGATAACCACCATCGGGCTGGTCGGTCAGTTGCTTGTCAAAGAGGCGCTTGGCAGCAGCGACTTTATCTGGCGAAGCGGATTGGTGGACCTGGATGCCTTCCTGGCTGCTATCGAGATTGAACAGCGCAAGGACTTCCAGCTCGGCGATCAGTTCGGGGGTAAGCGACATGGCAACTCCTGACTTCCAGACAAGGATTTAGGCACCACTGCGGGTGCTTGATCATGGAGTGTAGACAGACTTTTCAAGCGTTGCCTTGATCCGCCTCAGGTGGCAGCTCCGGCAGGGCGCGCAGTGCCGTTTCATACCACTCGGTATCGAACGGGCGGTCGGCATCGAGCATGGCGTCAATCTCGAAGGCCAGTACATGAGCCATCAGGTTGAGAATATCTTCGCGCTCATAGCCAACCAGCTTCAGCTTGTTGAAAGTCGCCAGGGCCGCCGGCGGCTCGCCGCTTTCGATCTGGTTTTCGATGGCCTGGGTCAGGGTAGCTTCGGCGAAGGCTTCTTCATCTTCGTTGTCGATGTCTTGGGGTTCGCTCATGGCAGTGCTCCTGTAGTGAGGGGGCTAGTTTGCCATGCCCGCGCCGGCAATGCCTGGCCATCTATGCCATGCATGACGCTGGTCATGGCGTAAGGGAGTGGTTATAACAGCCGGGCCATCCCCTCACGGCCTGGAGGCTGTCGCAATGCTCAAGCTCTACGGATTCCCTGTCAGCAACTACTACAACATGGTCAAGCTGGCGTTGCTGGAAAAAGCCCTGCCGTTCGAAGAGGTGCCGTTCGTTTCCGGCCAGACCCCACAAGTGCTGGCCATCAGCCCGCGCGGCAAGGTGCCGGTGCTGGAGACCGAGCATGGCTTTATCAGCGAAACCAGCGTGATGCTCGACTACATCGAGCAGACTCAGCCGGGCAAAGCCCTGCTGCCGGCTGATGCCTTCGGCCAGGCCAAGGTGCGCGAGCTGGTCAAGGAAATCGAGCTGTACATCGAGTTGCCGGCGCGTACCTGCTACGCCGAAGCGTTCTTCGGCCAGGCCGTCGAGCCGCTGATCAAGGAGCGCGCCCGCACCGAGCTGCTGGCAGGCTTTGCCACGCTCAAGCGCAATGGCAAGTTCGCGCCGTACGTTGCCGGTGAGCAGATGACCCTGGCTGACTTGATGTTCGTATTTTCGGTCGACCTTGCCTGCGCGGTCGGCAAGAAGGTATTGAACCTGGACTTTCTCGAGGACTTCCCGCAGGCGAGGGCGCTGCTGGAGTTGCTTGGCGAGAACCCGCACATGGCGAAAATTCGTGCAGACAAGGAAGCGGCGATGCCGGCATTCCTGGAGATGATCAGCAAACGCAAATGAGGGTGAAAAGGCGGGCTGCCGGGCAGCCCGCCAAGACGCTTAGCGCGAAGCCAACAACGCCTGGCCACGGACCACGGCCGCACGCACCTGGGCAGGTGCAGTCCCACCAATGTGATTACGTGCATTAACCGAGCCTTCCAGGGTCAGCACGGCAAACACATCCTGTTCGATCTGATCGCTGAAGCGGCGCAGCTCTTCAAGGCTCATTTCGGCCAGGTCTTTGCCGCTGTCGACGCCGTACTTCACGGCATGGCCGACGATCTCGTGGCAATCACGGAACGGCAGGCCACGGCGTACCAGGTAATCGGCCAGGTCGGTCGCGGTGGAGAAACCGCGCAGGGCCGCTTCGCGCATGATCGCGTGACGCGGTTTTATTGCCGGGATCATGTCGGCAAACGCCCGCAGCGAATCGCGCAGGGTGTCGGCGGCGTCGAACAACGGTTCCTTGTCTTCCTGGTTGTCCTTGTTGTAGGCCAGTGGCTGGCCTTTCATCAAGGTCAGCAGGCCCATCAGGGCGCCGAACACACGGCCGCTCTTGCCACGCACCAGCTCAGGTACGTCGGGGTTTTTCTTTTGCGGCATGATCGAGCTGCCGGTGCAGAAGCGATCCGGCAGATCAATGAACTGGAACTGGGCGCTGGTCCACAGCACCAGCTCTTCGGAGAAGCGCGACAGGTGCATCATCGCCACGCTGGCCGCGGCGCAGAATTCGATGGCGAAGTCGCGATCGGAAACGCCGTCCAGCGAGTTGCCGGCAACCGCTTCGAAGCCCAGCAGCTTGCAGGTCAGCTCGCGGTCGATCGGGTAGGTGGTGCCAGCCAGCGCGGCGCTGCCCAGGGGCATGCGGTTGGTGCGCTTGCGGCAGTCGACCAGGCGCTCGTAGTCACGGCTGAGCATTTCGAACCAGGCCAGCAGGTGGTGGCCGAAGGTCACTGGCTGCGCGGTCTGCAGGTGGGTGAAGCCGGGCATGATGGTCTCGGCTTCACGCTCTGCCTGCTCCAGCAGGCCCTTCTGCAGGCGTGTGATTTCGCCTAGGATCAGGTCGATTTCGTCACGCAGCCACAGGCGGATGTCGGTGGCGACCTGGTCGTTGCGGCTGCGTCCGGTGTGCAGTTTTTTGCCGGTGACACCGATGCGATCAGTCAGGCGCGCTTCGATGTTCATGTGCACGTCTTCAAGGTCGACGCGCCAGTCGAAGTTGCCGGCCTCGATCTCGGTCTGAATGGTCTTCAGGCCGTCGATGATGGTGTCGCGCTCGGCGTCGCTGAGTACGCCGACCTGCGCCAGCATGGTCGCGTGGGCAATCGAACCCATGATGTCGTGGCGGTACAGGCGCTTGTCGAAGTCGACCGAAGCGGTGAAGCGGGCGACGAAGGCGTCGACGGGTTCACTGAAGCGGCCGCCCCAGGACTGATTGGTCTTGTCAGTGCTCATGGATTCACTCGTTGAAGGCGTGAACGATAAAAAGTGGCGCCGATAATAACAGGGTTGCACTGCCCGCCGCAGGGCATCGGTCGCTAGAAACAGCATGAAATCAACCGGCGAAGTTACTGCAAAGGATATTTACCGATTGAACGGCAGCGTTCCACGAAGCGTCTACAGTTTGACAATAGGCTGGCGCTGAATCTGTCAGACCAGTGAATCTTTGGCCATTGCATGGGTCTAGAGCGTGACTGCGGCGTCGGACTACCGAGCCCGGTTTACGCTTATTACTTGTGCGAGACTCATTCAGGAATCCAGCGCAACTATGAATGTCCTGATCGTTGATGACGAACCCAAAGCCCGCGAAGACCTCAGCCGCTTGCTCGGCGGGCAGGAGGGCTACACGGTACTGGAGCCCAGCGCCACCAATGGCGAGGAAGCTCTTGCCTTGATCGACAGCCTCAAGCCTGACGTGGTCCTGCTTGATATCGGCATGCCCGGCCTGGACGGCCTGCAGGTGGCTGCTCGCCTGTGCGAGCGCGAAGCGCCGCCAGCGGTGGTGTTCTGCACCGGTGATGACGAATACGGCAGCGAAGCGTTCAAGGACAGCACCCTCAGCCATGTCAGCAAGCCGGTGCAGCCGCAGGCCCTGCGCGATGCCCTGCGCAAGGCAGAAAAACCCAACCGCGCGCTGCTGGCGGCGCTGACCCGGCCAGCCACTGAAGACGGCGGCAACCCGCGCAACCACATCAGTGCGCGCACCCGCAAAGGCATCGAGCTGATCCCGCTGTCACAGGTGATCTACTTCATTGCCGACCACAAATACGTGACCTTGCGCCATGAGGCCGGTGAAGTGCTGCTGGATGAGCCGCTCAAAGCGCTGGAAGACGAGTTCGGCGAACGTTTCGTGCGCATCCACCGCAACGCGCTGGTTGCCCGGGAACGTATCGAGAAGCTGCAGCGTACGCCGCTGGGGCATTTCCAGCTCTACCTCAAGGGCATGGGCGAGGATGCATTGATCGTCAGCCGCCGCCATGTAGCAGGCGTGCGCAAGATGATGCAGGGCTTGCACTGATCGCTCGCCCTCGGCGCCGCTGCGCTCGCGCGCACTGGCGCGGCACCACCGATTGCTGACCTGAGTCTGCAGGCAGGCCCCGAGTAGCTGTTATCATCGGCAGCATTTCTCTGCATCGGGGCGTTTCATGTCCACTCGCGAAATCCGCATTGCCACCCGTAAAAGTGCCCTTGCCCTGTGGCAGGCCGAGTACGTCAAAGCACGTCTGGAGCAGGCTCATCCAGGCCTGATCGTCAGCCTGGTGCCGATGGTCAGCCGTGGCGACAAGCTGCTCGACGCGCCGCTGGCGAAGATCGGCGGCAAGGGCCTGTTCGTCAAAGAGCTGGAAACCGCCCTGCTCGAGAACGAAGCCGACATCGCCGTGCATTCGATGAAAGACGTGCCCATGGACTTTCCTGAAGGCCTGGGCCTGTACTGCATCTGTGAGCGTGAAGACCCGCGCGATGCCTTCGTTTCCAATACCTACGCAAGCCTTGACGCATTGCCTGCAGGCAGCATCGTCGGCACCTCCAGCCTGCGCCGCCAGGCGCAGTTGCTGGCGCGCCGACCGGATCTGCAAATTCGCTTCCTGCGCGGTAACGTCAATACCCGTCTGGCCAAGCTTGATGCCGGTGAATATGACGCGATCATTCTGGCCGCCGCGGGCCTGATCCGCCTCGGCTTCGAAGACCGCATCAGCGCCAGCATCAGTGTCGACGACAGCCTGCCGGCCGGTGGCCAGGGCGCAGTCGGCATCGAGTGCCGCAGCGCCGACAGCGAAATCCACGCCCTGCTGGCGCCGCTGCACCATGTCGACACCGCCGACCGGGTGGTGGCCGAACGTGCCTTGAACAAGCACCTCAACGGCGGTTGCCAGGTGCCGATCGCCTGCTACGCCGTGCTTGAAGGCGAGCAGTTGTGGCTGCGCGGGCTGGTTGGCCAACCCAGCGGCGGGCTGCTGCTGGCAGCCGAAGCACGGGCGCCGCGGCTGCATGCCGAAGCGCTTGGCGTTCAGGTTGCCAAAGACCTGCTTGAGCAGGGCGCCGAGGCGATCCTCAAGGAAGTCTATGGCGAGGCCGGCCATCCGTGAGCGGCTGGCGCCTGCTGCTGACCCGGCCTGAAGAGGACTGTGCGGCACTGGCGCAGACCTTGGCGGCCGCCGGCATCGCCAGCAGCAGCCTGCCCTTGCTGGCGATCGAACCGGTCACTGTGGATGACGCGCAACGCCAGCTGCTGAGCCAGCTGGCGAATTACCAGGCATTCATCGTGGTGAGCAAGCCCGCTGCGCGCTTGCTGCTGGCCAACTTGGCCAAAGCCGGCCTGGTGCCGCCGTCCAACGCCTGGTTCAGCGTCGGTGAGGCGACCGCGCAGGTATTGCAGAACGCCGGGCTTTTGGTGACATTCCCTTCCCAGGGAGACGACAGTGAGGCCTTGCTTGGCTTGCCCGAGTTGCGCAAGGCTGTCGCCGTTCCTACGCCGCGTGTCCTGATTGTCCGCGGGGTAGGGGGTCGTGAACTGCTTGCAGAGCGTCTTGCCGAGCTAGGTGCTAGTGTCGATTATCTGCAACTGTATCGTCGCTGCCTGCCGGATTACCCGCCCGATACCCTGCGCGAGCGGGTCGATCGGGAACGCTTAAACGGCTTGGTGGTCAGCAGTGGGCAGGGTCTTGAACATTTGCGCCAGTTGGCAGACGCCGATTGGCCGCGCCTGGCGCGCTTGCCGTTGTTCGTGCCGAGCCCGCGCGTAGCCGAGCAGGCCCGCGCGCTGGGTGCACAACAGATTGTGGATTGCCGTGGCGCCAGTGCCGCGGCCTTGCTGGCAGCTGTGCAGCGCAGCGCTGCACCTGCCTCTTAAGGCGCTAAGCTCAGAGCGACGCGCCCCCATGCAAAGGATGGATACGTGAGCGAAACTGTCTTGTCGCAGAATGAACAGCCCTCGGTGCTCGACGCGCCGCAAACCCCTGTCACCCCGCCGGCCAAGCGCTCAGGCAATGGCATTGCCGTCGTTGCCCTGCTGCTCGGCGCAGCCGGTGTTGCGGTAGGCGGCTGGGGTGTCTGGCAAGTGCGCCAACTGCAGGGCAATGAGCTGGGTCAAAGCCAGCGCATGGAAACCTTCAGCGAGCAGACCGCAGCGTTGCAACAGCGCGATCAGCAGATCAGCGCACAACTTGCCAGCTTGCCGCCGGCCAGCGAGCTGGAAGACCGCCGGCGCCTGGTGGCACAGTTGCAGGGCGACCAGCAGCGCTTGAGCCAGCGGCTCGATACGGTAATGGGCGAAAGCCGCAAGGAATGGCGCCTGGCCGAAGCCGAGCACCTGCTGCGCCTGGCGACCTTGCGCTTGTCTGCACTGCAGGATGTGACCAGCGCCAAAGCGCTGGTAGAAGGTGCCGACGAGATTCTCCGCGAACAGAGCGACCCAGGTTCATTCGCCGCCCGCGAGCAGCTGGCCCGCAGCCTGGCCACACTCAACAGCACCCAGCAGCCAGACCGCACTGGCCTGTTCCTCAAGCTGGCGGCGCAGCGTGAGCAGGTGCAGCAGCTCAGCGCCCAGTCGCCTGAGTTCGACAGCAGCGCAGACGCCATGGGCGCGCTGACTGCGGATGGCGATGCCAGCAGTCGCTGGTCGCGCTGGTGGGCCGAGATATCCAAGTACTTCCAGATCGAATTCGATGCCGACAACAATGTTCGCCCACTGCTGGCTGGGCAGTCGCTGAATCAACTGCGCCTGGCCCTGAGCCTGACCATCGAGCAGGCCCAATGGGCGGCCCTGAATGGCGAAGCCAAGGTTTATACCCAGGCGCTGGATGATGCTCGCAGCGTACTGCTGGCCAACTTCAACGCCGACAACCCGCAAAGCAAGGCCATGCTCGACAGCCTCAACGCCCTGGCCGAGCAGCCAGTGTCGGTGGTCACCCCTGACCTCAGCGAAAGCCTGGCGGCGGTACAGGCCTACATTCAGCGCCGCCACCTGCCGGCCAACGCCGAAGGGGGCAAGCCATGAAGCGAGTCTATCTGCTCGCGGTGCTGGCAATCGTGGTTGCCGCAGCGCTGGGCATCGCCGTGGCCAAGCACAGCGGCTACGTGATGGTGTCCTACGGCAGCTTCCGCTATCAGTCCGGTCTGTGGGCCGCCTTGGGTGGCTTGATCGGCCTGATCGTAGTGCTGTGGCTGTTGCGCTACGTGCTTGGCCTGATCCTGAGTTCGACCGGGGTGGTCAACCCATGGTCGCGGCGCAATCGCCGCCGGCGCACGCGCATCGCCATCGAACAGGGCCAACTGGACCTGGCCGAAGGTCGTTGGGCCAGCGCGCAGCGTCACCTGCACCGCGCCGCTGAAGCCGAGCGCCAGCCGCTGTTGTATTACCTCGGCGCCGCCCGCGCGGCGAACGAGCTGGGCCGCACTGAAGAAAGCGACAACCTGCTGGAGCGCGCGCTCGAGCGTCAGCCCCAGGCCGAACTGGCGGTGGCATTGACCCACGCCCAACTGCAGATGGATCGCGGCGACAGCGACGGTGCCCTCGAAACCCTGCTGGCGATGCAACAGCGCCACCCGCATAACGGCCAGGTGCTGCGCCTGCTGCAGCAGTTGCACCTGCAGCGTGGCGACTGGCCGGCGCTGATTCGGCTGCTGCCTGACCTGCGCAAGGGCAAGGTATTGCCAGCCACTGAGCTGGCTGCGCTGGAGCAGCGTGCCTGGGGCCAGAACCTGAGCATCGCCGCGACACGTGGTGATGATGCGGTAGCCGCCCGGCAGGCGCTGGAACGCGCCTGGCAGCAGCTGACCGCCGCGCAGCGCCAGGAGCCGCAGTTGGTGCTCGCCTACGCTGAACAGCTGCGTCAGGTCGGCGCCCAGGGCGAAGCCGAGCAGGTCTTGCGTGCGGCACTCAAACGCCAGTACGAAAGCCATCTGGCCCGGCTGTACGGGCTGATCCGTGGTGATGACCCAGCGCGCCAGCTGCAAACCGCCGAAGGCTGGCTCAAAGAGCACGCTCAGGATCCGAGCCTGCTGTTGACCCTAGGCCGCTTGAGCCTGCAGAACCGCCTGTGGGGCAAGGCGCGCGATTATCTTGAAAGCAGCCTGCGTTTTGAGCGCAACCCGGAAACCTGCGCCGAGCTGGCGCGGTTGCTGGCGAGCCTGGGTGAAACCGAACGCAGCAACCAATTGTTCCAGGAAGGCCTTGGCCTGCTCGACGAGCGCCTGCTGGCGCTGCCGTTGCCAGACGGCGCCCGAGCTTGACCGACCCTTGGGTCTGCGCAAGCCGCGCAGGCCCAAGGGCTGGTATCTAATCCGAAGCGGTGAAGTCAATTTGGGATGACCCCCTTCGGAAATTTCCCACAGCAATCGGTAAACTTTCCTCAGCAATCAGAGACTTGTCCCGACTGTATTGCCTTGAAACAAAGTACCCATTTCCTCTACCGTCTCAAGCCACGTCATTGACTCCTCCGGGACCCCATCGCCATGCCGCTGGCCCGTTTTCGTACTCTATTTTTCCCAGGCTTGCTGGCCTCGCTGGCGATCCTGTTTGCCGCTTTCGCCCTCGAAAGAAACCTGGGGTTGCTGCCTTGCTCGCTGTGTTCCGGCCAGCGCCTGCTGCTGGGCCTGTATGCGCTGGTCTGCCTGGTTGCGCTGGTGCATGCCCCGCAGCGTCTCGGTTGGCTGGTCTACACGACGCTGGCATTGGCCTGCTCGGCCAGCGGCGCGCTGTTGGCGGCGCGGCAGGTCTGGCTGCAGGGCTCGGAGTTTGCTCATGGCGCCGGCCTGCAGCCGCTGCCGACGGTGTTTGAGCAGCCGTGGCGGCAAGCGTTGGAAACCCTGCTCAAGGGTGGCCCTGACTGCGGCGCGTTGTCCTGGAGCTTTCTCGACCTGACCTTGCCCGAGTGGAGCCTGCTGGCCTTCCTGCTGCTGGCAGCGCTGCCGCTGTCGCGGCTGGTGGCTGATCGTTTGCGCCGCCTCGCCCAACATTGATCCAGCGCAAGCTTGGCGCATGGTTCGACCGGCGGCGCGCTATCAAGGGATGAAACGCTTGTATGAACTTTGTCCGATGCGTACCTTGATGGGTAGCACGTGCGGGAATAATCTCCCAGCACGGACACTGAAAACACAACTGCTCGATGCCGTACTGCTGACGTCCCTTTGTCGCGCACCTTTGCGCAACGAGGTGCAGCGGCATCTACCCAGAAGGGAAGAACTGCCATGCTCGATAGTTGCCAGAATGCCCAGGAACGCTGGGGCGGGGTCCACAAGCTGATCGATCGCTGGCTGCTGGAACGCCAGGAGCTGGTGGTGGCTTTCCGCGCACTGCGCGACGCCAAGCCAGCCTTCGCTGACAAGGCGCAGAGCCGTGATTTCTGCGGCGTGTTGGTCGACTATGTATCGGCTTGGCATTTCGAAGTGTTCGAGCAGCTGCTCAGCGAGGCCAAGGCCTTCGACGACAAGCGCGCCCTGGCGCTGGCCGAAGACATGACCCCACGCATCACCGACATCACCCAGATCGCGCTGGACTTCAACGATCACTGTGACAAGGCCGAGTGCAACGACCCTGAGCGCTTCGCCCAGACCCTGCAAGCACTGGGCGGCCATCTGCGCGAACGCTTCGAGCTGGAAGACTGCCTGATCGAAGTGCTGCACACCGCACACAAACAGGAAGCTGCACTGCAGGCCTGATCGCCTCGATCAGTCGGCCACTGCCAGCAATTCGATTTCGAATACCAGCGGGGTGTAGGGTGCGATCAGGTCGCCCGCCCCGTCGGCGCCGTAAGCCTGCGCCGAAGGGATCACCAAACGCCATTTGGCTCCCGCCTTCATTTTTGGCAGCGCCGCCTGCCAGCCTTCGATCACCGAGTCCAGACTGAACCACTGCGGTTGCTGGTTCTGGTCGAACACCGAGCCATCCGGCAGACGTCCTACGTAGCGCACTTGCACCTTGCCGCCGGGCTTGGGCTGCGCGCCAGTGCCTGCCTGTAACTCGCTGTAAAGAATTCCTTCAGGTAACTCATGGGTGCCGACTCGGCCGCGTTCATTGGCCATGAAGCGGATTTCAGCCGCTTGTGCCTGGCTGCCCTGGGCCTCGGTTTCATGCTGCTCGAGCAGGCTTTGCATCTGTGCTTGATCGAGCCGCAGCGGCTTGCCTTGGTAGGCCTGGCGCAGGCCTTCGACCAGGGCTTCCAGTTGCAGGTCAGGGACCTCCTGACGCAGCCGCTCACCGAGGCTCGCGCCCAGGCTGTAGGCCATATCCTGATCGGTATTGCTGGCCGGCGCGGCAACACTCAATGGCGCGAGCAGGCAGAGGCTGAGCAGAAGATAACGGGACACGATCGACTCCGGACGCGATGGCCAAGTAGCAACAGCCGAACAAGGGCCAACTACACTTGCTCGAGCTGCACCATAACAACTTTGCCCAGGCATGCAACGCGGCCCCAGCAATACTGTCAAGATGCCCTAGCGGCGGTAGCAGCAGAAGCATAGTATGAGCCGCAATCTCATCAGCCAGGAGGTAAACCATGTCGGCCAAGAAGAAGCCAGTAAGTACGCCGTTGCACCTGCTCCAGCAACTTTCCGGTAGCCTGCTCGAACATCTGGAAGATGCCTGCTCGCAAGCGCTGGCGGATGCAGAGAAACTGTTGGCAAAGTTGGAAAAACAACGCGGCAAGGCGCAGGAAAAACTGCACGGTTCGCGGCTGAAACTGCAAGACGCTGCCCAGGCTGGAAAAGCCAAGGCGCAGAACAAGGCGCACAAGGCTGCCAGCGAACTTGAAGAAGTGCTCGACTCGCTCAAAGAGCGTCAATCGCAGACCCGCATCTACATCCAGCAGCTCAAGCGCGATGCGCAGCAGAGCCTGAAAATCGCTCAAGGCGTAGGCAAGGTCCGTGAAGCAGCCGCCAAGGCCCTCGAGCAACGCACTGTTGCCGAACCTGCTGCCAACAAGGCGCCAGCCAAGGCAGCCGGCAAGACCACTGCCAGCAAAGCTCCAGCCAAAGTCGCTGCGGTCAAACCCGCCGCCAAGCCAGCTGCTGCCAAAGCGCCTGTTAAAGCTGTCGCCAAGCCGGCTGCCAGCAAGGCACCAGCCAAGGCCGCTGCAGCCAAGCCTGCCGTTGCCAAAGCACCGGCCAAAGCACCGGCCAAAGTAGCTGCCAAGCCCACTGCCAGCAAAGCCCCAGCGAGGACTGCCGCTGCCAAACCGGCGGCTGCCAAAGCGCCAGCCAAACCTGCCGCTGCCAAACCCGTTGCCGCCAAGGCTGCTGCCAAACCTGCTGCTGCCAAGCCTGCAGCCAGCAAGGCGCCAGCTAAAGCCGCTGCAGGCAAACCCGCCGTTGCCAAAGCACCGGCCAAGGCCGCAGCAACCAAACCGGCTGCCAAGCCAGCTGCAGCCAAGCCAGCCGCTGCAAAAACAGACGACGCCAAAGCCAGCACCGCAGCAACCAGCACCAACTCGGCAGCACCAGCGGCAACGCCTGCTGGAGCGGCCAACACCCCAGCTCAGTCGCCGTCTTCGGCGTCCTGAAGGGCTGACGCTGCGGCGCGCAATTGATCCAGCGCGCCGTGGTCGCGGCACAGGTCCGGCGCCACCCGGACCAGCCAATCGTCCGCGGTCTCGTCCGAGCCTGCGGGCCATTGCTGCGAGCACGCCTGCAAACGCTCGAGCAAGGTTCTTTCAGCCTGTAGTTCCAAGCCCTTCAACTGCTCCCGCAACAGTGCCAGCGCGGCATCGCCCTGCGCTGCCATACGCCATTGCTGACGCAGCGTGCGCAGTGGTTGGACCACCTCGATTCGCCACGGCTCAGCTAACGCCAGCAGGGCGCACACGCGCTCATCGCTGACGCGTGCCCGGCGCGCTTGCAGCCAGCTTGCGCAAAGCAGCAGGCACACGTCGGCGCCGTCCTCCTGCAGTTGCAGGCAAGCCGCTTCAACTCCGGGCCGGGCGTACAGGGCCAGGGCGTAATTCCACAGGTCGGTGTGCATGGTTCCACTCGCGCTAGCGGCCGAGGAAGCTGGTAGACTCCGCGACCATCATGATCAGACTAACCAACCTCACTTTACAGCGTGGTCCGCAGCGCCTGCTAGATAGCGCCGAGATGACGCTGCACGCCGGTCATAAAGCCGGCCTCATCGGTGCCAACGGCGCCGGCAAATCCAGCCTGTTCGCCTTGCTGCGCGGCGAGCTCACGCCCGACGGCGGCGACTGCCAGCTGCCCGGCGACTGGCGCATCGCGCACATGCGTCAGGAGGTCGATACCCTCGAGCGCGTGGCAGTCGACTATGTGCTCGATGGCGACCTGCGCCTGCGTCAGGTCCAGGCCGAGCTGGCAGTGGCCGAGCAAGCCCACGACGGCACTGCGCTGGCCCGCTTGCACAGCGAGCTGGAGGGCGCCGACGGTTATACCGCCGATGCCCGTGCACGCAAGTTGCTGGCCGGCCTTGGCTTCAGCAACGAGCAGATGGACCGCCGCGTCGGCGACTTCTCCGGTGGCTGGCGGATGCGCCTGAACCTGGCGCAGGCCCTGATGTGCCCGTCCGACCTGCTGCTGCTCGACGAGCCGACCAACCACTTGGACCTGGACGCCATCCTCTGGCTGGAAGACTGGCTCAAGGGCTACCCGGGCACGCTGCTGCTGATCTCCCACGACCGCGACTTCCTCGACTCGGTGGTCGACCACGTGCTCCACGTCGAGCAGCGCAAGCTGACCCTGTACAAGGGTGGCTACAGCGCCTTCGAACGCACCCGCGCCGAACGTCTGGCCCAGCAGCAACAGGCCTACGAGAAGCAGCAGGCGCAGCGTGCGCACATGGAAAAATACATCGCACGCTTCAAGGCGCAAGCGACCAAGGCCCGTCAGGCGCAGAGCCGGATCAAGGCCCTGGAACGCATGGAAGAGCTGTCGGCAGCGCACGTCGACTCGCCGTTCGACTTCGTCTTCCGCGAATCGCAAAAAATCTCCAGCCCCTTGCTCGACCTTTCCGAAGGCCGTCTGGGTTACGGCGACACCGCCGTGCTGGAGAATGTCAAGCTGCAGCTCACGCCGGGTGCGCGGATCGGCCTGCTCGGGCCCAACGGCGCCGGCAAGTCGACCCTGATCAAGAACCTTGCCGGCGAACTGCAGCCGCTGGGCGGGCGCCTGGTGCGCGGTGAGAACCTTTCGGTTGGCTATTTCGCCCAGCATCAGCTGGACTCGCTGGACGACAAGGCCAGCCCGCTGCTGCACCTGCAGCGGATTGCCCCGACCGAGCGCGAGCAAACCCTGCGCGACTTCCTCGGCGGCTTCGACTTCCACGGCCCGCGTGCCGAGGAGCCGGTGGTGAACTTCTCCGGTGGTGAAAAAGCCCGGCTGGCCCTGGCCCTGATCGCCTGGGAACGGCCCAACCTGCTGCTGCTCGACGAACCGACCAACCACCTCGACCTGGAAATGCGCCTGGCGCTGACCATGGCTTTGCAGGAGTTCAGCGGGGCAGTTGTGGTGGTCTCTCACGATCGTCACCTGCTCAAGAGCACCACCGACGACTTCCTGCTGGTTGCCGACGGCAAGGTCGACACCTTCGACGGTGACCTCGATGACTACAGCCGCTGGCTGATCGACTACCGCCAGCGCAACGCTCCGGTCAGCAGCACCCCGGTCAACCCGGACAAGACCGACAAAAAGGCCCAGCGTCAGGCCGCCGCTGCCCTGCGCCAGCAACTGGCGCCGCACAAGCGCGCTGCCGACAAGCTCGAAGCCGAGCTGGGCCAGGTGCACAGTCAGCTGGCCGAGATCGACACGGCCCTGGCCGACAGCGGCCTCTACGAGCAATCGCGCAAGGATGCTCTGCGTGATCTGCTCGGCCGTCAGAGCAAACTCAAGCAGCGCGAAGCCGAGCTTGAAGAAGCCTGGATGGAGGCACTTGAGCTGCTCGAAACCATGCAGGCCGAGCTTGAGGCGTTGTCCTGATGGAAGACCTGCACGGCCTGCTGCCGGGGCAATGGATGGGCTCGCTGTGGCTAGGCGCGCAGATTCTGCTGATCCTCGCCGCAGCGTTCATCCTGCAACGTTTTGTCGGCCGTTGCCTGAGCCGGCTGGGCGAACGCTATCCACTGCCACCAGAATTGCTGGTACCGGTACGTGGCGGCCTGCGCTGGCTGATCATGGGCAGTGCTCTGCTGTTTGTGCTGGAGCGTCTTGGCGTCTCGGCCACCGTGCTCTGGACCGCGCTTTCAGGCTTTGTCGCCGTAGCGGCGGTGGCGTTCTTTGCCATGTGGAGCGTGTTGTCCAACCTGCTCTGCGCCGTGCTGATCTTTACTGTCGGCCCGTTTCGTATCGGTGACGTCGTCGAGCTGGTGGAAACCCTCGACAAGCCGGGCGTGAAGGGCCGAGTGATTGCGATCAACCTGCTGTTCACCACCCTGATGGAAATGCCCGATGCCGGCGGCGCGCTGGTGCAGGTGCCGAATAGCCAGTTCTTCCAGAAGTGCGTACGGCGCTGGCGTGGCAGCGAGGTGCCGGGTGTGGCCAAGGATGTTGCTGTCCAGGCTGACTGACGTTAGCCGCACCTGCTGCAAACCCACAAAAAACGCTGGTGATTTCGCCGCCAACCTCTTAGCTTAATGTTTTGCAACATATCCGCTATGAGGTGCTACATGTCGATGGAAACGTGGTTGGCGTTCTTTGCCGCGTGCTGGGTGATCAGCCTGTCGCCGGGGGCGGGGGCGATTGCCTCGATGTCCAGCGGCCTGCAGTACGGTTTCTGGCGCGGTTACTGGAACGCCCTGGGCCTGCAACTCGGTCTGTTGCTGCAGATCGCGATCATTGCAGCCGGCGTCGGCGCCATCCTCGCCGCCTCGTCTACGGCGTTTCAGGTGATCAAGTGGTTCGGCGTGTTCTACCTCGTGTACCTCGCCTACAAGCAATGGCGCGCGCTGCCCATGGATATGAGCGCCGAGTCGCCGATACGGCCGATCGGCAAGCCGCTGAGCCTGGTGTTCCGTGGTTTGCTGGTCAATGTCAGCAACCCCAAGGCACTGGTGTTCATGCTCGCCGTGCTGCCGCAGTTCATCGACCCGCATCAGGCGCTGCTGCCGCAGTATCTGACGATTGCCGCGACCATGGTCTGCGTCGACCTGCTGGTGATGGCTGGTTACACCGGGCTGGCCTCGCGGGTGCTGCGGCTGCTGCGCACGCCTAAACAGCAGAAGCGCCTGAACCGTACCTTTGCCGGGTTGTTTGTCGGCGCTGCAGCTTTCCTCGCCACACTGCGCCGGGCGCCGCTGTGACGCTTGTCGGATAAAAAGTGCAAATTGCTTCGACCTTGAGTGGCCTGGCTGGTGTCTATCTTTGAGCAAGGTGGCTGCGGCCACCTCATCTCTCACTCAACCAGCGCCGGGCCGGCGTCGTCGACGGCCAGCTTGGCGAGGAGGCACCCATGGAAGCACCGACTCATCAGTTTGCCGAACTGTTCATGCAACTGGGGCTGGACCACGATGCGCAGAGCATCGATCAGTTCATCACCTCGCACTCGCCGCTGAAAAACGAAATCAAGCTGGTCGATGCGCCGTTCTGGAGCGACTCGCAGCGCGCATTCCTCAAAGAAGCGGTGCTTGAGGACGCCGACTGGGCAATGCCCTTTGATCAACTCAACGAAGCCCTGCGTCGCCCCCGCAAATAAAGCGCCGAGCGGCACCTGATGGGTGAAGTGGCGTTGCTATGCTGAGGTAAAACAACAAGGGGATAGCGTGATGAAAGATCCCTATGCAGCCGGTTTCTGGTGCATCGTGGCAATCCTCGGCACCCTGACCACCGGCTACTTCTACGGTATCCGGCACACCCATCAGCTGAACCAGGCCGTGCAGTTTCTGTACGCCGCTGCTGCGGTCACCGCGGCAGCGGCGCTCTGCGGGCTGGCCTGGATCGCCTGGCAGCACTTGCAGCTGAACAGGCGCGAACTTAGCCAGGGCCATACCCTGGTCACCATCTGGAACACCAAAGTTGCCCTGCGCCGGGTCGAAACCGTGTTCGACCGCTATTTCTGGGGCAGTTACTGGCACTCCGGGCGCACCTTCGAAGAGGTCATGGGCGAGCTCAAGGGCACGCCGCTGGAGCAAAGCCTGGATGCGCTGAAGTGCCAATGCCGCGAGCTCGACCGCGAAATCCACGACCCGCACCAGCACTGGCTGGCATTTGCCCGCGACCTTTCCAGCGTGGCTACGGCCATGGCCCGTGAGCGCTACCAGCTGGATCTGGGCGACGGGCCGGTGGCCGGCAAGGGCGGGACGGCAGTGCTCAACCGTGATCTGGAAGTGCTGGTGTACACCTGGTCAGCGCGCCTGCGCAGCTTCGACCATCAGCTGGACGAGCTGGAAAGCGCCTATCACTGAAACAACCTTCACTCGCCGCGAATGTACTGTTGCAGCTGGCTGATCAGGTTGGCCTGCTCGGTAATGGTTTCCTTGACCAGGTCGCCGATCGACAGCAAGCCGAGTAGCTTGCCCTCGCTGACCACCGGCAGGTGGCGCAGATGGCGGTCGGTCATCAGTTGCATGCACTCATCGAGCTTGGTTTTGGGCTCAACCGTGATCACCGCTGCGGTCATGATCTCGGCCACTGTAGTGAACGGCGACGAGCGGCCTTTGAGCATCAGCTTGCGCGCATAGTCACGTTCGCTGACGATGCCCACCACGCGCCCGTCTTCAACCACCGGCAAGGCGCCGATGTTTTTTTCCGCGAGCAGCTTCAGCGCCGCCAGCACCGACTCGGTTGGGCCGATGGTGTAGACGGTCTGGTGTTGTGCCTTGCTCTTGAGGATTTCGTCGACGGTTTTCATGCAGGCCTCGGTGCGCGAATGGGGGGATGCTCAGGTAAATAAAGCATCCGCCAAGGCGCCTTGCACGGCAACGCGGAAAACGGCATGGAGTCGATTGAAAAACGTCATGGCTGCAAACGGGCGCACGGCGTGCGCCCGTTTGCGCTTCAGCAGCCGTTGCCCTGCGAGACTTCGCGGCTGGCTTGTTCCAACGCGGCGGCCACCGCAGCTGCATCATCAGCGGTATACACCCGGCCACCGGTATTGCTGGCGGCGCAGTTGGAGCCGGTGCTGGCACTGATGTTGACGATGTTGATCCGCAGCCGTGGCTGGTTCTGGGCGATCTGCTCGGAGACCTTGCAGATGCTGGTGCCACAGCTGTCGCGGCCGTCGACGAACATCACGATGACGCCGTCGCGCTCACGCCCATCCATGCTGGCCGCTGCCGCCTCCAGGCTGACCCCGAGCGCCGTGCCGCCGCGTGCGTTGAGCGTGGCGATACGGTCGATCAGATCTGCGCGCTGGTCACGTGCGAACACGCCATGATCGACGGGCGACTTGCAGCCATTGAAGGTCACCAGGCGCATCGCCACCTTCGGGTCGAGGTCTTCGATGACCGCGCCCAAGGCCGTCTTGGCCACGCTCAGGCGGGTCGTCGGCGGGGCCTTGCCCGACGGCAGAAACTGCTCGACCACCGGGATCTTCGCCAGCAAGCTGATGTACCACGGGTCGTCTGCGCGCTTGACGCGGATGCGTTCGTTCATCGAGCCGGAGGTGTCCAGCACCACGGCGAACTCCGAAGCCTGAAAGCCAGCGCCCGGCGTGCACATGGCGCTGTGATCGGCCTGCCAGCGCGCCCACAGCATTGGCCAGTTCAACCACAGCGCATAGAGCAACGCCAGCAGCAGGCCGAACAGCAGCCATGGCCACAGCCGCAGGCGCCGCGCAGGTACGGCCCTGGGCGGTGGCGCAGGCCTGGGCTGCGGTGCCGGCCTGGCTGCGGGCGGCGCCGGCTTGGGTGCTGGTGCAGGCGGTGGCGGCGGCGGTGGCGCGGCCACCGGCACGGTCTGCCCCCAGCGGATCACCAGCGGTTCGCCGTTGATGCTGTAGAGGTTGCCCAGATCAGGCGGCGCGATCAGGCTGCGCAAGGCGCCTGCTGCCTGGGTCTGACCACGCTGCTGCAGCTCGTTGGCCAACTGACCGACTGCGGCCTGGCGCTCTTCATAGCGTTGTAGCAGCGCTGCCTGCTGGTCGCGGCCCAGCTCGGCATACACATGCGGCTGGCCTTCCAGCGGCGACCACCACTCCAGCACACCATCACGCCCCTGGCGGGGAATGGCATATAGGTGAGCAATGGCCGGCGGGAAGTGCTGGCGGATCAACGCTACCCGCTGCTCGAGTGCAGCGGCGGCGTCCTGGCTGGCGTGGCTGTCGCGGATTACCCGTTGCATCGATCGTCCTAGTTGCAGTTGTTGCTGCTGGAAACTTCCTGGCTCGCCTGTTTCAGCGCGGCCGCCACTTGCACGGCGTTATCGCCGCTGTAGACCCGGCCGCCGGTGCTGTCGGCAATGCAGTTGGCCAGGCTGTTGTTGCTGATATTGACCAGATTGACCCGCAGCCGCGGCTGCTCCTGGGCGATGCGCTGAGCGACTGCACAGACATCCTCGCCACAGCCATCGGCGCCGTCGACGAACATCACGATCACGCCATCGCGGTCGCGGCCGTTCATGCTTTTTGCGGCAAGGTCGAGGCTGGCGCTCAAGGCGGTGCCGTCGTTCGGCACCAGGCCCTCTATGCCGCTGATCAGCGCCGGGCGCTGGGCCGGGGTGAACAGGCCATGGTCGAGCGGCGCTCGGCAGCCGTCGAAGGTGATGAAGCGCGTGTCGATGGCCGGGTGCAGATCATCGACCATCTGCTTGAGGCTCTGCTTGGCGACATCGATGCGTACCGGCGCGCGGGTAACCTCGGCGACTCGCGCCTGATCGATGGCGGGGTCGGCGATGTTCTGGAAGAACCACTGCTCGTCCTCCGCCGTCGCTGCGACGCTCAGTAGCATCGAACCGGAGGTATCCAGCACCACCGAGAACTCCGGAGGCAGCGCCTGATCGTCTTTCATGCAGGCAAATTTGGCCGGCTCGCGCTGTTCATACCAGCGTTGCAGGTACGGCCAGCCAAACCACAAGGCCAGGGCCAGCAGCAACAGGCCAAGCAGGGGCAGCAGGAACCACGGCAACCAGATCCAGCGGCGCGGGCGCGGTGCGGGCACTGGCGCTGCCGCCACCGGTGCTGGCTTGACCGGCGCCGGCTGTGCCCAGCGCACCAGCAGTGGCTCGCCATTGACGCTGTACAGGTGCTCAAGGTTGGCCGGGCCGATCAGCGCGCGCAGCACGCTCGCCTCCTGCTCCTGGCCGCGTTCCTTCAGCTCGCCGACCAACTGGCGCAGGGCGTCCTGGCGCTGGTCATAGACGCGCAGCAAGGTCGTCTGCTGTTCGCCTGTGAGGTCGTGATAGCGCTGCGGCTGGCCTTCCAGCGGCGACCACCATTCACGCACACCGTCCTGGCCGGTGCGCGGGGTGGCGTAGAGATGAGCGATGCTGGCCGGGAAGTGCCTGACGATGATCGCCATGGCCTGTTCCAACACCCGCGGATCGTCCTGCGCGGGTCGGGTATCGCGGGTGACCCGCTGCATGTGGATATCCTGAAAAAGGATCGGCAGCCGTAGCTGCCGAAGGGCTTACTCGTAACCCAGGCTCAGCTGCAAACGGCTGACCTGTAGCTGCAGGGCCTTGAGCTCCTGCTTGCGCGCTTCGACCTGCGCGCTGCTGGCGTTCTGCATTGGCGCTGCCTGGCGGTTCTTCAGCTGTTGCTCGAGGCTGGCAATCTGCTGCTGCACCTCCTGCTTGTTGCCATGGCGGCTCTTGAGCGTGGCCAGCAGCCCGTTCAGGGATTTCTCCAGGTTGGCCTGCTGGCGTTGCTGGCCGGCCAGGTCCTGGCGGGTCGAGCTCTGCAGGGCGCTGAGCTCGCTGAACACCTGATTGAACTGGCGGTTCTGCTCCTGCGCGGTGACCAACTGCTGCTCGCTGTTGCGCACGCCTTCGGCATAGCCGCCGCCGTAGTCGCAATTGAGCTTGCTGACCAGGCTGGCGCTATTGTCGGTAGCGTTGCACTGCGAGGCAGTGGTGGCGCAACCGCCGAGGCTGGCGAGCAGGGCAAGGCCCAGGCAATGACGAAGTGACATGGGCTGTTCCTTAACCGAGGGTGATCGCGGAGCGCTGGTTGTAGAGGCCGTCGACTTCCTGCTGCAGGGCGACGACTTTGTTGTTCATCTTGGCGATCTCGGCCTCGACCTTTTGCACTTCGGCCGGGCTGGCACCACCGTCACGCTCGAGTTTGGCGACCTTCTCGAACTCGGTGACGCGGCTTTTCATGTTGCCCAGGTCTTTGCGCATCAGGCCGATGTTGGTATCGACATTGGCGATCTCCTGCTGCGCCTTGGCCTTGTCGACAGTCTTGGCCTTGATGCTCTTCTGGATGTCGGCAATCTGCTGTTTGTCGTCGGCAATCACCCGCTGCAGGGTGTTGCTGCGCTCGACCACCTTGGCGTTTTCTTTCTGCACTTCGCCGGTCATCGCGTTCAGCCGCTGGGTAGTGTCGGCGTACTGGGTGCGGCGCTGGTCGAGGTAGTAGTTGGCGCCCATGGCCACACCGCAAGCGGCAACCCCGGCGATCACCGCGCAGGCAGCCTTGTTGCCCGAGTTGGACAGTACGCAGGCGAGCACGCCGGCACCGGCGGCCACGGCGCAGGCCTGGTATCCCGAAGTGCTGAAGAACTTGGCGTCGGCGCCCGAGGTCAGGCGCGGGTCGGCCTTGCCGCCGCCGCTGTCACCAAGCATCGAGCTGCCGGTGCTGGCGCAGCCGGTCAGGACCAGGCAGGCGGCCATCATCAGGCTCATCCAGGAGCTGCTACGAGCGGTTTTGCTGTGCATCACGATTACGCTTCCTTGTGGTGTCAGTGGGCGACGGCTTTGCAGCTGTTCAGCCAGGCGTTGGTATCAATTTTCTGCGACTTGAGGAACGACACCTGGTTGGCCCAATGGGCGCGCAGGTACGGCGTCAGTTCCTTGAGATTGTTGTTGGCGGTAAGCACCCCTTCGAGCACCGGCACCTGCGCTTCGAGCAGGCTCTTGCCATACAGCGAGCCGGATTCGACCAGCGAGCTTGCGTAGTAACGGCTGAGCTTGTGCAGGCGCGCGCTTTGCTCGTCGAGCTTGCTCTTGCGCATGCCGCAGGTTGGGTCTTCTTCGCCGGCCTTGCAGTTGGCGGCGTAGTTTTTCTGCAGGAAGTCCAGGTACTGGCCGTCGTCGAGCATCTTGGTGCAAAGGAACGCACCCAGGTTGAGGCTGGCGCGGATGGCCTGGTCGCGGGCTTCCTGTTGCTGCTGGTTGCTCGCGCGCAGCTGGTTTTCGACGGTTTTCAACTGACCCTTGAGGGCCTCGTCCTGCACGCTCGAGGCCAGCGCTTCGAGGGCCTTGACCGTGCCTTTGTCCTTGCTGTCGGCGGCCGGCTGGTCGTTACCCAGGCTGCTCCAGCTCTTCTCGATGGCCTTGACCCGTTCGCGTGAGGTCAGGGTCGGCGACACCAGCGCCAGGCGCATGCCGTTGGTTTTCTTGGTCACCGCGCCTTCGGCGTTGTAGTAGGGCTCTTCCTGACGCAGGGCAGTGCGCAGCTCGGCTTCGCTGGTCAGGTAGTTGCCGCCACGCACTACGTAGCCGCCGGCCTGGCCGTGCTGGCGGTCGAGTTTGTTCAGGCGGAACGGTTCGAACATCATCTCGCTGGCGTTGCCGAGCATGTCGTGCAGGCCCAGCGGATTGGGCTTGAGCAGGCCGCTCAACTGCAGCTGGCCGTTGGCCGATTGCGCACCGGCAAACCATTCGTGGGCGTTCAGGCCGTCAGCCATCGGGTAGCGAATGTCGCGGAATTCGGCGGTGCTGACCTGCAACCCGCCGCGTGCGGCGAACTCCCACTCGACTTCGGTCGGCAGGCGCACGAAGCCCTGCGCGCCGTCTTCGCGGGGCAGCTTGTCGGCAGCATTGGCGCGCAACCAGCGGTTGTACTTGTCGGCGGCCTGCAAGGCGTCCAGCCAGCTGATCGAGACCACCGGCAGGCGCTGTTTGTTGGACGGTGTCGGGCAGGTTTCGTCGGTCAGGGCGCGGTATTGCAGCTGGGTCATCTCGTACTTGGCCAGCAGGTAATAGCGCGACTTGTCGCCCTTGGCGCTGGTGAAGCTGCCGGCGATGAAGGCTGGTCGGGTCTGCTCGACATAACCGTACTCGGCACTGTCGGCGCCGATGTTGATCGGGTAGTCGTCGAGCGGCCCGACCACCGGGATCAGCACCTTGCGAAACACCATTGCGCCGTCACAGGGCATCGGTAGCACGACATCGTCGGCATCGGCCATGGGATTGTAGAATTTCTCGTCCCAGCTCGCTGCCGCGGCGTCCAGGGCGAAGCCAAGCGCGAGGGGCGCCAGGGCCAGGCGAGCAAAGGTTTTACAGTTCACGCAGACTCTCCGCAGGTTGGATCCGTATCGCCCGCACGGCGCCGATCAAGGCAACCAGGCCAGCGACCAGCAAGGCCAGCAGCAGGGCCACCAGGCCATGCCAGACAGTGATATGGCAAATAAAGGCGCCGGTCGCCTGGCTGCTGCCGAGCAACTGGTCGAACAGCAGGCTGCCCAGGTAATAACAGGCCAGCCCGCCGACAAACCCGGTCAGGCTCAGCAGCAGCGCTTGCAGCACCACGTAGACGGCCACCGCGCTGCTGGTGAAGCCGAGCAGGCGCAGCACCGCCAGGTCGCGGCGTTTGCGGTCTATGTTGGCCAGAAACGCCCCCACCAACGAGGCAATGCAGCCGATCAGGGCAGCGCCGGCGATGACTCCGAAGATCAGCCCCAGCACATGGTTGATGGCTTTGACGCTGTCGATTTCAGCCAGCCGGCTGCTGGTCTCGATGCGCTGTTGATTGAGCCACTGCTCCAGCGGCGCGACGCTGTCGATATCGCGTGCATAGACCCGCGCACGGGCATAGCCGACTCCGACCGCCTCCAGCGACTGGCCGCTGCCGGCGCCCAACGCAGGCACCAGATAGCCGTCGCGGTAATGCTCAAGATCCAGCAGCAGCTCAGGGCTGACGAACGCCGCGGGGCGGGCAAAGCGCACAGCGGCGACAATCGCCTGCACGCGCAGAGTGCGCTCGCCACGTTCATTGACTTCGTTGAGGCGGCGGCTGACGCGCAGTCGCACGCTGTCGCCGACCTTGGCTTCGAGGCGCTGTGCCGCGCGCTCGCTGAGGATCAGTTGGTCGGCTTGCAGCGCGCTGAATTCGCTGGCCAGCAGCGGGTCGTTGGCCGCGGTCGGGATCACTTCGACGTTGTCGACAAAGCGCCCACGCTCGCCAAGCAGGTCGGCCTGGGTATTCAGCGAGCGGGTCTGGCCAATCGCAAAGCCAACCTCGGGCCGTTGTTGCAGGCGTTGCAGCCAGGCCTGGTCGTAATGGCCGCTGCTGAGCATCTTCACTTCGAGGTTGCGCGGGTCGCTGAGCAGCTCCTGCTGCAATTGGCTGACTACCCCATGCTTGAGGCCGAACAGCAACAGCAACGGCGCGATCACCGCCACCAGCGACGCGGCCATGCACAGCGACACGTTGCGGTCATGCCAGAGGTCTGCCAGCGACAGCCTGACCAGCAGCGCCAGGCGCTTATACCAAGGGTTCAAAACGGGTCTCCCCCTGGCCATTGATCGCGCCCAGACGCGGCAGGCCAAAGCGCTCGACCAGCGCCCAGTCGTGCGACACCAGCAAGGCGCTCAGGCCCAGTTCGGCAACCAGCTCCAGCAGCAACTCGAACAGCCGCTGCGCGTTGTGTGGGTCAAGCGCGGCGGTTGGTTCGTCGGCCAGCAGCACCCGCGGTTCGTGGGCGATGGCGCGCACGCAGGCGACCCGCTGGCGCTCACCGATCGACAGTGCCTGCGGCAGTTTGTCCAGCAATGGCGTCAGGCTCAGCGCTGCGACGGCTTTGTCGACCGCATGGCTGTGCGCGTCCAGACCGAGCAGACGGCGCGGCAAGAGGATGTTGTCGCGCACGCTGAGAAACGGCAGCAAGCCGCCGCTCTGCAGGACGAAACCCAGCTCGCGCGAGCGCAGTGCAGCCAAGGCCGCGTGCTGCTCGCCGGCCAGCAGCCGGGCAACGTCGTGCTGCTCGCTGCCGAGGAGGTAACAGTCCAGTCGCTCAGGCTTGAGCAGCAGGCCGATGGCTTCGAGCAGCGTGCTCTTGCCGCAGCCGCTCTCGCCGGTTACCGCCCACACCTCGCCCGCGCGCAACTGCAGCGCATCCAGGCGCACGGCGTGTGACTGTGGTCCCTGGCCGCGGACCACACGCAATCCCTTGATCTCGAGCATAAGTGGTCAGGGCATCATTTCCAGAGGAACCGGGTAGACGTTGTCGCGGCTGTCGGCGCCCGGGGCCAGCGCCACCCAGCGGTCAACATCGGCGTTGTAACGCTGGTAGTGGCGCAGCTTGGTGCTCAGGTTGCGGATGAATTTCTCCTGGGCCAGGCCGTCCCAGCCTTTCCAGGTTTCTTCATCGAGGTTGAGCACTTCGCTCTGGTACGGCAGGCCATCGAGGTACTCGCCGAGCACACCGAGGTCGGCCACGCGGGCGTCTTGCTTGAGCTGGTTAGGGTCGGCGCCCATGGTTGCGGCCACGGCGCGCAGGCGGGTGAACATCTCGCTGGGCGAGATCATGCCTTCGTTGGCGGCGTCGAGGATCTGCTTGAGCACGTCGCTGAGGTCGCTCAGCTGCGCCTTGGTCAGCAGCACCCGCACATCGGTGGTGGGCACGTTCTGCTTGATCGGGTCACGGTCGCTGATCCACGCCTCGAACACCGGCGGCGCCTGGGTGCCGCTGGCCTTGCCCAGGTACGCCAGCTGCATCGCGTGGCCAATCAGCGCGGCGTCTTCGAGCATTTTCTGCTCGGCGGGGCTGGCCTTGGCATTGGTGGCGCTGCCAACGGCGTCTTCGCCCATGTACGCCGAACGGACCTGCTGGGTGATGGCGCCAGCGAGGCTGTCGACCTTGCGGCCGAACTCGTCGACATCACCGGCATTGACCGGGTAGTACAGCGAGGTGTTGGTGCCGGGGTAGGTCGACAGGGCGCGGTACTGCGCTTCGGCGCTGCCGTGGTTCTTGGCCCCGCTTGGGGTCTTCAGGTGCAAGGTGTACAGAGCAACGCCAGGGTTGCTGGCTTCGATCTTGACCTGCTCGGCGCCAAGGCCGGTGCTGGACAGTTTGTCGCCGCCATCCAGCGCGCCGGCATCGGTGATCAGCACCACGTAGCGCGCGCCAAACTGGCTCCAGTCGACCTTGTCGACCGCATGCATGACCCCGGCATAGGCGTCTTCATCGAAGACTTTGCTGGAGACCTTGGCCTGCTTCAGATCCGCCACCTTGCTGAGGAAGTCGGCACCGTCCTTGACCGTGTTGGGGTCGGCGTACATCTTGCTGACGTACTCCAGGCCCGGCACTGCCTGGGTGCTGGAACGGTAGGCGATCAGGCCGAACTTGACCTGCTGGCCGAGGTTCTCCTTCTCGATCTGGGCGTAGACACGCTTGATCGCTTCGCGGGTGCGGTCGATGTACGGGTCCATCGAAATGGTCGAGTCGATGACGAATACTACCGCCGCGCTGAACGCTTTCATCTGGGTGTTGGCGGCAGCCTGGCTGGCAGCACTGCCGGCCGCAGGTGCCGCGCTGCTGGCCGCGTCGGCCTTGCTCACCGAGGCGACGTTGAGGATGCGCGTGCGGAAGCCTTCTTCAGTCATCACTTCTTCGCCGCTCAGGACCGGCAGCAGGTAGAAGTTTTTCTGCAGGTCGACGAAGTACTCCGGCTCCTGGGCCAATACCCCAGGCGCTTCCTTGCCGTTCTTGAGCTGGGCGCGCAATGGCGCGACCTTGCTGACCGGGTCGGGCGCATCGAGGATGCCTTCGAGCTGGCTGCGGTCTTTGAAGAACATCAGCCGGTCGCGGTTGGCCGGGTTGGTGAAGGCCAGGGTCAGCTGCATTTTCCATTCGACAGTGCAGTCACCCGGCAGCCAGCCGATGCTCTTGCCCTGGGTATCCGGGCCGACGCGCAGCCACTGGCGGTTGTCCACCGCCGCGCGCTCGTACACATAAAAGCGGCTGAAGGTCGGCTGGGCCTTGCCCGGCGCAGCACCTGCAGCGTCGCTGAGCTTGCAGCCGGGGGTGGTCAGCACGCGCTGGAACAGGGTTTTCTTGCCCTCTTGCAGCAGCGGCTTGTCGGCCGCGTGCAGCACCGGGCTCAGGCTCAAGGCCAGCAGGGCGGCGCCAAGGCTGCGCAGGCTCATGGTTTGAGCTCCTCGAAGCGTTGCTTGGCTTCGGCGTTGTTCTCATCGAAACCGAGAATGGTCTCGTACCAGTAGGCTGCGGTGGCGTTGTCTGGCGCCTTGAAGCATTCGCTGGGCTGGTGGTACTTGGGGTCGTACTCGCGGGCATAGGCACTGGCGATTTCGATGTCGCCGCCCTGGGCGCGGTTGGCGTACAGCCGCTGGGCAACGCCGCAGTGGTTGCTGGCCTTGGCCTGGTTGATCACTTCCAGCAGCGCGGCCGAGCCTGGGGCGTTCTGGATGCAGGCCTGGACGAACGGGATCTCGCCTTCGCTCTGCATGCTTTCCAGGGTGCAGGGCAGGGCGGCAGTGGGCGCAGGGGGCGCTGGCTGTTCGGTCTTGGGCTCGGGCTTCGGTGCTTCGACCGGTGCGGTTGGTTGTTTGTTGAACCACCACCAGGCGCCGCCTGCGGCGAGCAGCAACAAAACCACCAGCAACAGCGGCAGCAGCCAGCGGTTGCCGGTCTTGGCCGGAGCAGGGGAGATCGGCTTGCTGGTATTGATTACCGGCTCTGGGCTCGGCTCCGGTTCAACGGCTGTGGTTACAGGTTCTTCAGGCACGCTGACTGGCGCTGGCGCTGGCGCTGGCGCGACCGGCTCAGGTGCGGGTGGAACCGGCAGCGGGGGCGGCGTCTGCTGTGGTGCACCTGAAGTCGATGGCAGCACCTCATTGTTGATGCGCAGCATGCCCATGTCGCTCTGGCCTTGCTGCGGATCGCTCAGCTCCACGCGGAAGTTGGCGGTGCCGCTGGCTTCCAGCAAGGGGTCGATCAGCTCAGGACCAATGCGCGTTTCCAGGCCCGGCGCGCCGTCCACCGGCTGCAAGGCATCGAGCTTGAAACCATGGGCGACGTTGCCCCAGCGTGCGCCGGGGTGGAGGAACTCGTGGGTCTGGCTGCTCTGCAGGGACAGCTCCAGGCCGTCACTCGCGCCCTCCCAGCCGGTGATCCGCAGCACGGCATGGCCCGGCGTGTTCACGGTCAGTGGCAGCACATCAACTCTGATACCCATTACAGTCAGCTCGCTTCAAAGGTGTTCAGCAACACCGCCAACTGGCGGCGTTGCTCGGTGGTAATTTCCGGGTCGGCGCCGTTCTTGGCGTTTTCCTGGGTCAGCCAGGCCAGGCCCGACAGCCAGTCGACGAGGAAGCGCTGCTCCTGGTGTGACGGCTGCGCCGGCAGCTCCGGCAGTTCGCCTAGGGCCACGTTCTGGTAGAAGCCGAACACTGGCTGGCGCTCGCCGATCAGACAATTCGGGCGCTGGCTGAGTGGCTGCGCAAGCAGGCCGAACCAGGACAGGAAGTCGCGCATCAACAGCTGCACGTTCATCACCTGGCGCTGCACCAATTGGTCGCGCCGGGCGCCACCGAGGATGCGCCGGGTCACGGCCTGGTCGAGCTGTGCGAGGAAGGCCGGTCGGCGCACGGCGCTGATCAGCTCTTCGGTCAAGGCGTCGGCCAGTTCGCGGCTGATGCGCATGCTGTTCAGGCGCAAGGTCTGCGTGCCCAGCTCGCGCATGTGGCGGATCCACGCTTTAAGTGCGGCGCGGGCAAAGCGTTGTTCCGAGTTCAAGCGCTGGGCCAGCGGTTTGGCTGGGGCTGCGGGCGCAGATGGCGCGGCTGCCGGGCTGGCGAACAGGTTACCGAAGTTGATCGCGGGGGCTTTGTTGGCCGGCGCCTTGGCGGCACTTTCCGGCTCGGGCTCTGCCTCGCCATCGATACCGTCGATGTCATACACGCCGCCCAGGTACAGCTCGCGCAGTTCTTCATCGGGCAATTGCAGGGCGTTGATCAGCTCGCTGATCGCGTCCGGATCGGCACCGAGGTTGTCGACCAGATATTGGGTCTTCTCGCGCTTCTTGTTCAGCAGCTGCTCGAAGTCCTCTTCGCGCCATGCATGCAGGCCGTGTTCGAGCAGATCGGCGCGGCACTGGCGCAGCTGTTCGTCGATGCGCGTCAGCTTGAAGTCGATGTCGCTGATGCCTTGGAAGCTGGCGCTGAAGCGGCTGATGCCACCGTCGTTGAGGGCGAGCATGGCTTGCCAGGCATCGGCCGGGTCTTTGATATGGCGCTGCACCGAGGGGCTCTGCGCAAAGCACTGCTGCAGCTGCTGCAGGCGCAACTCGTGGCGCTCGTTGAAGTGGGTTTCTTCGCCGCTGCCGCTGTCGCGCTCGATGAACGCGGTGTCCAGGCGCGGCTTGCGCACCAGGTAGGTGTTGTTGAACGGCCTGTCGGCCCACTCTTTCATCCATTCCTGAGCGCCGAAGCGCTCGATCATGGTCAGCTTCATCATGTTCTCGCAGCCTTCAGGCAGCTGCCCTTCGCTGAGGCCGAGGGTGTTGCCGATGAAACCGTCGAGCATGGTCAGCGCCCAGATCAGGCCCGGAGTGCGCTGGCCGCGTTCTTTTGGCGTGGCGCCCTGGGTCTTGTGGATCCAGCGGGTCAGCACCGGGCCGACGCTGACGACTTCACTCTGCTTGAACGAACTGGTGCACAGCACCAGGCCATTCATCTGCTGGGCGTCGGTGTAGCGCTCGAACAGGTAGGCGACCTTGCCGCGCAGGATCAGGCTGGAGGCCGGGTTGACCTCTTCGACCGCGTCCGGGCTGGCAGCGTCTTCCAGGCGCAGCAGCTTTTGCCGGGTCCGGTAGCCAGGGAAGTCGAGCAGATCGACCGCTTCGACCACCGGGTCCTTGGGGCTGTTGATCAGGCGGAAGGTCATCTCGGCAGTCAGCGCGGCGAGCTGGGCGACGGTCAGGCCGACACTGCCCTGGACCTTGTCGCCGTGCAGTGGCAGCACGCTTACCGGCAAATCGCGGCTGGTGCCGAGACGGCCAAGAATATCCACGTTCATGATGCTGTTGGTCGGCGTGTAGCTGCCGTTGTCGTCCTTCACCAACACGCTCAAAGGCGCATAGACGGTGTCGGGGAAGCCCAGCTTGTGCAGGCCGCCGACCAGCAGTTCATACACTTCGGTGAGCGCTGGCTGCTCGCCCCACAGCACCGAGAACAGCTTGGCGCGCTGGCGATAGCTCAGGTGCGGCGCGAGCTTGATTGCTCGTGGCCAGTAGTGGTCATCGAGCTTGCGTACCGATTTTTCGTAGTTGCCCTTGAGGTAGTCCCACAAGGCGACCACGTCGTCACCGTTGACGCCGGGATGCAGTTGCTCCTGCTCGCGGCCTTCGAAGCCTTTGAGCAGCGCTTGCAGGCTATCGTCGGTGAAGCTGTAGTCGAGCTTCTCCTGATCGAAATCCTCGAACCAGGCGTTGGCGAGAATCTTCGCCACTTCAACTTCGCTGAACAGCTTCAGCTCGACCGGGTAGTTGGCATCCGGGCTGGGCTTGGCCAGGCGGCTGAAGCGGGTAACCAGGCCGGTGGCTTCCTTGCCCAACCCGGTCGGGTTGATGTGCTCGATGAAGTCCAGGGTCTTGCCACCAAAGTCGGTTTCAAGCCGGCCGCGCTGATCTGCCGCCAGGGCCGAGATCAGGTACGACTTGCCCGCCTGGGACAGGCCGAAGAAGCCGATCACCATTGGCGTCGACGCGGCCTTGCGCAGGTCCTTGGCGCGGTTGCGCGCCTGGCGCAGACGCAGGCTCAGGCCATCGGCCTCGGCTTCCACGCTGGCGGCGTTGCCACGCACCTGGTCGATCCACGACAGGGCCTGGCCGGCGCCTTCATGGACAGCGCCCCAGGCGTTCATCAACTGTTGTTGCTTCGGCGTAAGGTCGCTCATTTTCCTTTGACGTTCCCGCTGTCGAGCCAATAGTCGCTGTCACTCAAGCTCATGGTTGGCATGGTATTGAGGGCAAGCTCCAGATCCCGGTCGTAATCGAAATCGGCATCCTGAATATTCGATTGCAGGTCGCAGATGATCAGCTTGTCGCTGATCAAACCCTGCTCCAGCAGTTGGTCCGACGGCTCCTCGACCTCCAGGCGCACGCGCAGTACCGGCGCTTCGCCGCCCTTGCCGAGTGCCTTGGAGAACGCGCTGCTGCCGCGCGGGGTGAAGCGCAAGGTGTACAGCGGCGAGGCCGACCAGCGCTCGGCCGACAACTGCCGATAGCCCAGGTGCATGTCGCCGCGCATTTCCAGCCACGGCGTGCCGCGCTGCTCGCCTTCGCCAACAATCGGCAGTTCGATCCGGCCTTTGGCCGACTGCAGGTTGTGGTAGAGCACGTCGGCATGCTTGATGGTGCCGGCGGTGTCGATCTGGCCGAAGTGCTTGATGATCGAGTACGGCTTGAGCTCGACGGTGCGGAAATAGAAGTTCGGCACGCTGTGCTTGGAGCACAGCAGGCAGATCATCGCGCCGACCGAAGCGGTGCTCTTGGGGTCATCGATCAGGCCGTTGCGGTGGAACGGGTACCAGCCGCCGGTGCGGTAGTTCTGCAGCGGCAGGATGCGCCCTGGCGGCAGCGGCAGGCGCTGGCGGATGAACGCCTGAATGCCCGGCAGGCGCGACGGTCGGCCGGTCAGCAGGAGCATGTCGCAAGGGTAGTGCGAGATCACTTCGCACAGCTCGGCGAGGATCCGGGTGATGTTGATCTGGCCGCCGATGAAGGCCGCATGGACCTGCTCAAGGTCAAACGTGATCGGCGTCTGCAGCAGCTCCAGCGTGCCTTCGCGGCCGACTTCGCGGCGCACTGCGGCATTGACGAACTCGAGCACGCTGTCGTTGATCACGGCAGTGCCCAGCACCTCTTGCCAGGTCTGCTCGACGACGCCCTGCGGCTGCGCCGGGTCGTAGTTCTCGTAAGCCTTGAGCAGGGCCAGACCCAGCGGCACGAAGATCTGCAGGTTGAGCTGCTGACGCAGGATGCGCTCTTGCGCCGAGGCATCACCGTTGCCGCACAGGCGCGACATCATCGCGTCCGGCGCACTCACGCCAGCGCCCTGCAGGGCCTTGCGGAACGACGGCAGGATGAACTCCTGGATCACGTCGAGGAGGATGTCGTCGCCAGCCACCTTGAAACCATCGCGGAAACGCTGGTTCGGCACGATGTGCGCGTTGGCCCCGGCGCCGCCGTTGTTGCCACGGTCGAGGCGGTAGTCGGTGATCACCAGGTCAGTGGTGCCGCCGCCGATATCGATGGTGGCCAGGGTGATCTGCTCGGCTTCCTGCTTGTCCGGGCGGGCGAGGGCGGCGAAGAATTCTTCCGGATGACCGGCGAAGTTCTCGTTGACCTCGTTGTACAGGTACACCAGCTGGCCGCAGCTGGCTTCATCCCAATCGACGCGGATGCTTGGCAGCGGCGTGCGCGGGACGATGCTCTTGTCCTTGAACGGGTTGCTCTCGCCGGCATGCCAGCCAAAGCTCTTCCAGACCAGGCCGACGGCTTCGTACATGCGGTTGCTGAGGATGCTGCGCTCGGCTTGAGGCATGCCTGGCGGCACGGTCAGGGTGATGCTGTTGAGGCGGCGCGGCACGCGCGCGTGGCCCTGGCGCGAACGCTGCGCCGGGCTGTTGATCTGGGCCAGCGCCTGGGTGACCACTTCGGCCAGCATGAAGGTCATCAGGTTGCTGCGCGAATAGCGCGGGGTGAACACCGGCATGTCGTTCTTCGGCGGCAGGTACAGGGCCTGGCCGAGGTCGTTGATCAGGTGCGCGAACGGTGCGGCGGTGGCCAGCGGCTCCTTGTCGCTCTTGACGTAGGAGGTATTGAAGCGCCAGCCATGGCCGTAGGGCTTTTCATCCCACAGGTAACGCTTGGGGCTGGACAGCCCAGTCGAGCCTTCGGTACCGCGGCGACGGCTGGCCAGGCGTCCGGCTTCGCCACCGACGCGGGCGATGGTCGGCCACTGGAAGGCATTGTGGCGGCCGCTCTTGACCGAGAAATTATCCTTGCCGAAATAGGCCTGGGTGAACTCGACGCGACTTTCGAAGGCTTCGTTGTAGACCTTCTCCGGCTCGCTCAGGTCGCGCAGTTCGAGCACGTAGTTGTGACGCATGCCGGAGCCTGCCTGGCCGTGGTCCTCGATGAGGATGCCGCAGGTGCGCGAGTTGCCCACATCGAGTACCAGGTCGACCGGGATTGGCTGCACCACACCCTGAATCTCGTTGGCGACAACCTTGATTTCCGGGATTTCGACCTTGGGCTTCTCGACGCTCTGCTCAGCCGGCACCGGCCGACGCAACAGGCTCAGCAGGTTGAGGTAGTGGGCCAGGTGACGGTTGCCCTGCAGATCACGTTCGAGGCGCTCGCGGGTCCACTCGGCGCGGGCTTCGCCATACAGCTCGGCAAGCCACTCGCGGATCCAGCCGTGGGTCAGGAACCAGCCGTATTCACGGGCGCTGCAGGCCAGCTTGAAATCGACCCCGGAGCGCACGTCTTCTTCGTTCGGCGCCAGGTAATGAGCACCGGCCACTGCGGCCATGATGCGCGTATCGAAGGCCAGCGTCAGGCGATGGGTATTGCCGTCCAGGTCCGGCTCGGCCAGCTTGACCAGGCGCATCCGCGACCAGTTGTTGGGGCCTTCGTCAAACCGATGCGGCGCCATGAAGCGCAGGAACGGCAATGGCAGCCAGACGCCATCGAACAGCTTCAGGCTTTCTTCCATGGCGACGCGGAAGTGGTTGTCGTCGCTGCTGTCGAATTCGACCTGGACGACCTTGTCCGGCTCCGGCTCGTAGAAGTCCTTGTACTCGCGCGACCACAGCAGGCGCGTAGGCACCATGCCGTTGTTGAGCTGGACGAACTTGCCCGCTTGCTCGCCGTCCGGGCCGAGACGCAGGGCGAAATCCATGAATTGAATGCCGGTATCGCTGACCAGCGTGACCGTTTCTTCGAACTGGGTGATTTCGGGCAACATCTTCTGCGTCTCGTATTATTGGCCGGCTTGTTTCATCAGCATCGGGAAGGCGTCGGCGCCATAGTTGCCGGCGCAGTCAGCCGGGCCGGATGCGCCTGGCTTGCAATTGACCTGGGGCAGGTCGTAGCTGCTGCCGTCAGCACAGGCGGCTTGGCCGGCACTGGTGATCGACAGCTGACCTTGATTCATGGCCGCCGAAACCGGTGCCTGGCAGCGCACGCCATCGGAGCGGCTGACGGTGGCATTGCCTTTGCCGTCCTTGAAGTCGTACTTCAGGCGCAGCGGCTTGCTGGTGCCGACTTCCTGGATGCCGGCACCGGCCCAGTCGCCATTGAGGAAGCTGGCGGTGCCTTCGGCGGCGTCAGGCGGAATGCTGAGCAGGTTCGCCTGGGGAGCGGGCGCAGGGGGTTCTGTTGGCAGTTCGGGTGGCGTCGTGCTCGGGCCTGGCTCGGGTGCAGGCGCAGGTTCCGGCGCTGGCGCTGGGGCGGGTTCAGGCTCAGGCGCAGGCTCAGGCTCAGGCGCGGTGGTCTCGCCCGGCACTGGCGGTTCAGGTGTTGGCTCGGGTGCAGGTGGCGTTGCATCTGGGTTGCCGGCCCCTGGGCCAGTGCCGCCAGCGTCTGGCAGGCCAGCACCGGTGCCCGGCACTTGACCGGTGCCAGTACCCAGGTTGCCAGTGCCGCTGCCGCTGTGAGTTCCAGTGTCGATCACTGGACCTTGCGGCTTCTGGTCAGGCAGCTGCATACCGGGCACATTCAGCCCTGGCCAGCAGCTGCGCAGGCCGAACAACAGCAGCAACAGCAGCAAAAATGGCAGCAGCCACCACCAACCCAGCCGACGCCACCACGGCGCGGCGGCAACCGGCACTGGCGGCGCAACCGGCGGTACTGGCGCAGGAGCAATCGGTGGCACGGGTGGCGGTGCGATCACTGGCTCGGCGGCTTTGGCGGCACGCGGATACAGGCAATGCAAGGGCTGGCGGCTGCGCTCGGCGCCGGCATGGATAAAGCCCCAGAAGGTCAGGACCGGGCGGCCATCCACCAGATACACGAAGTTTTCGTCGGGAAACGGCACCACACAGGTCAGCAGCTTGCCGAACACCGTATTGTCGCCCTGCACGGCATTACGGGCACCGGGCAACGGCGCACCGTTGGCATCCAGGCCGAGCATACTGTTGCTCAGATCGTTGATGCGCAGCTGCAGTACTTCGAGCTGGGCTCGGGCAGGCGCTCGCTCTTCTTCGGTAGCGCTGCTCCACGGGATCACATCGCCCGGGCGCTCGCTGTACCAGTCAAGGGTGCTGCCCAGGGCGTCCGGCTGCGGGATGGCCAGGTGCTCGACCAGGTGCGGATGCTCCGGGTACTTGCGGCGGATCGCCTCGCGCAGCTGCAAAGCGGCACGATAGACCGGCTGGCCAGTCTCTCCCAACGCGGTAAAGTCTTCACTCTTACCACTGCGTAGCAATACTCCGCGCATCCTTGTAGACCCTACCTAGTCTTGTATCGATCCGTTTCAGTAATCACACCTTGATACTGAATAACCGCGCAACACTACTTGCAAAGCCATTTAGCCGTCAATTTAAGTTAGATGGCTTTTTGACGTCATTGCCCCGGCTTGCGGTTAAACTGCCCGCACCCGTTCAGCGGTACCGGCTGATCTGCCCTTGCACAATGGAGCGTGACCACGATGAGTCTCTGGGATGACCTGAAGAAAAAGGCCTACGACGCCAACCCCGAGCTGGCTGCCAAAGCCGCCCAGGCGCTGGACAAAGCCCGTGACCTGGCTGTCGAGGCCGGGCAAAAAGCTGCGCCGATCCTCAAGCAGGCCAGCGACAAGGCCACCGTCTACGCCCAGGAGAAAACCCCGATTCTCAAGGCCCAGGCGCTCAAGGCCATCGACGACGCCAAGCTGCGCCGCGCCCAGTTGCAAGAGCAGGCCAAGCGCGACAAGGCCGCTCGCGCCGAAATGATCCGCACCATGTACGACATCACCCTGGCGCCCGACGACGTCAACTTCATCGAAGAGCCGTTCAACCACTTCGAGCGCCAGTTGGGGTTCTTTGTCTTCAATGGCGAAGTGCTCGACAGCCAGAAGCGCAACCAGACCCACCTCGACGCCTACCACTCGCACCGCACCACTGGCGGCACGATGTGGCAGGGCACCGGCTCGACTGGCAGCAGTTCGTCGAGCATGCAGGTGAGCACCCACAACGTGCAGGAGCATGAGTTCTGGGTGCGCCTGGAAAACGGCAAAGAGTCGTGCTTCCAGCTCAACAATACCCAGGTGCGCATCCGCCCCGGCCAGCACGTCAGCCTGCTGTTCGTGCATAACGCCGGCAACCAGAACGGCACCCTGGTCGCGCTGTACAACCACAATGCCGGGGAAAACTTCACCGTCCTCACCCCGGCGCAGATCAACCAGGCGTTCGACCTCTACACCCAGGCGCCGGGGTTCTTCAATCAGCGTGAAGTCAACGACACCCGCCACCGGCTGTTGCAGGCACTCGACCTGCGGATTGGTCAACTGGTGCGCTACATGGCAGTGCACGGCGACCGCCGTAATGGGCAAGTGATCGAGGCAGAACAGGATTGATCGACTGCGGGTCGCTTGAGCGGCCCGTCACACAAGGAAAGCAACATGAAGTTGAAATGGGCCGTAGCGATGGGTGGGGTACTGGGGCTGGCCGGTTGCGATGCAGTCAGCCAGTTCCAGCAGGCGCGAGCGCTGCAGGAGCTGCGCCAGGAGTGTTTTGGCAATTTCACCAACAGCTGTGTCAGCAAGACCATTGATTACAACATTGGTCTGGTTGAAGCAGTGCCGTTCGCCGGGCCGGAAGACAAGCAGGCCATTCTCGCGATGTTTGGCGATGCCGGCTGGGACCTCTATGAACAGGCAGTGCGTGAGGTCAAGGATGACGTCGTCAGTGCGCTCGAAGCGAGCCGCCCCGGGATGTTTTCACGCTGGATTCTTGGCGATGCACAGCCGTTCGATGGCAAAGGGGTGATGGAGTTTTCCCAGAGCGAACTGGAGCCTATTCGCAAGCGCATAAGCGAGGTATACATCGCCAGGATCAAAGCTGCTGGCCTGACCCCGAATGCCCAGGCAATGGCGCACTACAGCGCAGCCAGCCAACCGGCCACCAGCACCGTTATTGCTCCAGAACAGCAGCCAGCCGTGCAGCCGGCAGGCGCAACTGATGCGCTGCTCAAGGCCGCCATCGACCAGATGGTCGCGGACGAAATCGCAACCGACGGCGGCAGTGAATACGACGAAGGCCGTCAGGTACTGGAAGTGGATCTCGATGGAGATGGCGTCGAAGATGCCGTGGTGCTTTACACCATCGAAGGCCAGGGCGGTGGCAATGGCTCGTTCCAGACCCTTGCGGCGCTGTACCGTGATGGCAACAGCTGGAGCGCCAAAGGCAAGACCATCCTCGGCGGCGCCACCGACCTGCAGCTGCTCGGCCCGAACCTGATCGGCGTGACCGTGTTGACTCACAGTGACGAAGATCCACGCTGCTGCCCGAGCCAGGAGAGTGTGGTCAAGTATCAGTGGAATGGTGCAGCCTTTGCCGAGCTGCCGGATACGGTTAAGTCAGCGGGTTGACGCTTGGTGCGCTTCGCTCAAGCTAAGTGATATTCAGCGCCAAGCAGCGCCGCAAAGCTGTCTTTGGCAGGGTGGCTGCCAGTGTGCTTGTTGCAGATGAAGTAGTTCTGCACTGGCGCCAGGTCGGCGAAGCTGAAGCCGCTGATGCCGTAGCTGGCAATGCTGGTGATGTTCACCTCTAGCCCGTGCGGCGTCAGCCAGCGTTGCAGCGACTGCCGGTACGGGCAGCCTTCAGGCCACATCAACCAGGTTCGCCCCTGCAATGGGCTTGTCGCTGCTTGGCAGGTGAGGTCCGCACAAACGAAAAAGCCCCGGGACAAGTCCCAGGGCTTTTTCTTGATATGGCGCACTCGGCGGGATTCGAACCCACGACCCCTGCCTTCGGAGGGCAGTACTCTATCCAGCTGAGCTACGAGTGCAACGCGGCGCAATGATACCCATCTTGGCCTAGCGCGTCCATCGCCTTGATCTGTAGCCGTTTTCGTTGTGACATGCCCAGCGGCACTACGGGCACGAATGTCGGAGCGGTGCTTACCTCACAAGGCAATCAACTCCGGGCGCAAGCCCTCCACTCGCTGCGACGCGGGCTTGAAGTAACTGCCGTCGCCCGTGATCTGATGCAGCACCCGCTCGCGCAAACCATGCAAGGCCACCCCGGTGCGCTGGCGCGGGTGCGGCAGGTCTATCTCGACCACCGCCTTGATCCGCCCCGGGCGCGGCTCCAGCACCACCACCCGATCCGCCAGATAGGTGGCCTCTTCGGCATCGTGGGTGACCAGCAAGGTGGTGATGCCGGAGCGCTCGCGGATCGCCAGCAGTTCGTCCTGCAACTGCTGTCGGGTCAAGGCGTCGAGTGCGCCAAACGGCTCGTCCAACAGCAGGATGCGCGGGCTGGCGACCAGCCCTCGGGCGATTGCCACACGCTGGGCCATGCCGCCAGACAGCTGGTGCGGATACGCCGTCTCGAAGCCAACCAGGCCCACCAACTGCACGAACTCATGCACGCGGCGGGCGCGTTCGCCCTGGCTCAGTTGCTCGTTGACCAGCCCCAGGCCGATGTTCTGCTCGACTGTCAGCCACGGGAACAGCCGGTGCTCCTGAAAGACAATGCCGCGTTCGCCGCCGATGCCCTGCACCGGCTTGCCATCGACGTGAATACTGCCGCTGTAGTCGGTATCCAGGCCCACCAACAGCCGCAGCAAGGTCGACTTGCCGCACCCGGAGGCGCCGACGATGGCAATGAACTCGCCTTCGTTGATGGCCAGGTTGAAGTTGTTGATGGCCTCGAAGGCCTGGCCATCGACGGTAAAGGTTTTGCCGACTTGCTCGAAGCTCACCAGCGCTGGCGTGGTGTCGGCTTGATTGGCGGCGTGCAGGGTCGAGGTGTTGAAGGCGTTCATGCAGTTCTCCAGCGCGTGGCGCGCGATTCGAGGCGTTGTCCAAGGTTGCCGAGCAGGGCGCCGATCAGGCCGATCAGGACCATCGCCGCCATCACCTGGTCCATGCGGAACAGCTGCTGTGCGCCGAGCATCAGGCTGGCGATACCGCCATCGGACGGCATGAAGTATTCCGCGCCGATGGTGCCCAACCAGGCATAGATCAGCGACAGGCGCAGGCCGGCAAATATTGCGGGGGCAGCGCCGGGCAAAATCAGCAAACGCAAGCGTTTGGGCAGGTTCAGGCCCATCACTTGGGCAGCCTCTCCCAACTGCGGCGACAGGCTGGCGATGCCGCGCTGGGTTGCAATGAACAGCGGGAAGAACGCCGCCAGGCCGACAAACACCAGCTTGGCCGCTTCGCCCAGGCCGAACCACGCGGTGAGCAATGGCACCCAGGCAAAGATCGCCACCTGGCGCAGGGCTGACAGGGTAGGCCCGAGGGTTCGTTCGGCGGGTTTCGACAAGCCCAGCAGTACCCCCAGCGCAAAGCCTGCACCGCCGCCCAGCAGCAGTCCGCTCAGTGCCCGCTGCAGACTCAAGCGCAGCGCCTCCAGCAGCGAGCCATCGGCGATGCCTGCCTGCAGGCTGGCCAGCACGCCCAGTGGCGAAGTAAGAATATTGTCGTCGACCCAGCCAAAGCTGCTGGCTGCCTGCCACAGCGCCAGCAGGCCCAGCGGCAACAACAAGCCTTGCCAGGCCCGTGGTAGCTGTGCCCGGCCTTGCTCGCCGGTAGCCGCTTGCGGCCAGAACAGCAGGCGCCGCTCCAGGCTGCTGAAACCGCGGTCCATCAAGAACCCGACCGCGCCGATCAGCACGATGCAGAGGAATACCAGATCGAGCATGAACAGCTGCCGACCCCACACCATCAGGTAGCCGATGCCCTCGCTGGAGGCCAGCAGCTCGACGGCCAGCAGCGAGGTCCAGCCTGTCGCCAGCGCCAGCCGCACTCCCGCCAGAAACGACGGCAGGGCAGCCGGCAACAGCAGCCGACGGAACAGCAAATGTGCCGGCAGGCGCAAGGTCGCTGCGGCTTCGCGCAGTTTGGGTTGTGCATCGCGCACGCCCACCAGCGTGTGCAAGGTCACCGGCACCACTACCGCCTTGATCAGCACCACCAGCTTGAGCAGCTCGCCGATGCCGAAAAACAGCATGAACAGCGGGATCCAGGCCAGCGTCGGGATCTGTGCCAGTGCGATGAACGTCGGCATCACCAACGTCTGCGCCCTGCGCGAAGCGCCCAGCCAAGTCCCCAGCAGCAATCCGCCGGCAATCCCCGCGAGCAACCCGTAAAGCAGCCGCTGCAAACTTATCCACAGGTGCCCCCAAAGCTCGGCACTGCCAAACTCCAGCGCACTCTGCCAAACCAGCGCCGGCCCCGGCAGAATCTGCTCGCTCATCCAATGCCAACGGCTGGCCACCACCCACAACAACGCCAAACCCACTGGCACTATCCAGGCCAGCCACCCTTGGCCGGAGCGGTCATGTCGGGGCGCCATGCCGGACGCAACAGGGTTGCGCAGCAGCCCCAGCAATCCCCGTCCCTGTCGCAAAATGTCGCCCATCGCGCCCTCCAACAAACCGCAATTAACATATTCAATAAAAGAATAAAAAATTACGCATAGATAATTTCAAGACATAAGAGCATGCAGGCCACGCATCGAGAACCCCCCAGGCAATGCGTTCTACTCATATTTCAAATGCACGTTCCGCAACCCCGGCGACACACCCCGCCAACCCTGATTTATGCCTTTTAGTTACTAAAGCATGCACATTCAGTCTTTGTTACTTCTAACCATCCTTGCCTAGCTTCTGCCCAAAGCGCCGGCCCTTGCCGGTGGCAGCCTGCCAAGGAGCCGTGCCATGAAAACCCCGCTACGTCAGCTACTCACCCGCTTCGCCCCGACCGTGCTGGCCGGCCTGCTGAGCGGCTTCGCCCTGACGACTCAGGCTGCCGAAGTCGACAGCATCCGTATCGCCGTGCCCGACCTCAGTGCCGGCAGCAAGCCCAGCGCCGGTGGCGTGGTCGACGTGCTGCGCAGCCAGCAACTGCTGGAAAAGGAATTCGCCAAAGACGGCATCAAAATCGACTGGCACTTCTTCAAGGGCGCCGGCCCGGTGATCAACGAAGCGCTGGCCAACGGCCAGGCCGACTTCGCCTACCTCGGCGACCTGGCAGCGATCATCGGCAAGGCCAATGGCCTCGATACGCGGGTGCTGTCGGCTGGTGTGCGGGGGGTCAAGAGTTACCTCGGCGTGGTGCCGGGCTCAGGCATCAAGACCCTGGCCGACCTCAAGGGCAAGCGCGTGGCGGTGTTCCGCGGCACGGCAAACCAGCTGTCGTTCGCCAGCGCGTTGGCCAGCCAGGGCTTGTCCGAACGCGACCTGAAAGTCATCAACCTGGATTTCAACGCCGCCAATGCCGCCATCGCCGCCAAGCAGATCGACGCCACCTGGGGCCTGTCCAACCTGCTCTCGCTGCGTGAGCGCGGGCTGGTCGAGCTGCCGGTCAGCTCACGCGACCTCAAGGGCGCCGGCAGCACCCAGGCGGTGCTGCTGGGCACCGGCGAATTCATCCGTCAGCACCCCGAGCTGACTGCACGTTTGGTCAAGGCCCAGGAGCAGGCCAGCCAATGGCTGCGCGACGAGCACAACCGCCAGGCCTACATCGAGCTGGTGGCAACCACTGCCAATTATCCGCGGGTGATTCTGGAAGGCGACCTGGCTGACGAAAACCTCGCCGAGTACTTCGATCCACGGCTGGATGCCGAGTTTGTCGGCTTGCTCCAGCAAGGCGTCGATCTGGCTGCCAAAGAGCGCCTGATCCGCCGTGGCTTCCAGGTCTCCGAATGGATCGAGCCACGCTTCCTCGACGCTGCCCTGCAACAGACCCAGGCCACCCAGGCCGCCCGCTGAATCATCACAACGCTCGTCATATGACCGTGAGGACCACCGCTATGAGCAATGCCGCACTTGCTAACGTGCCACACACCGCTGCACTGGAAATCCTGCCGATTGGCGGCCGCATCGGCGCCGAGATTCGCGGCATCGCGCTGTCGGCCGAACTGGACGCCGCCAGCATCGATGCCATCCAGGCTGCCCTGGTGGAACACAAGGTGATCTTCTTCCGCGCCCAGCATCACCTCGACGATGCTGCCCAGGAAGCCTTTGCCAAGCGCCTCGGCGAACCAGTCGCACACCCGACCGTGCCAGTACTCGACGGCAGCCATTACCTGTTCCAGCTCGACGGCGCGGAAGGCCAGCGGGCCAATGCCTGGCACACCGACGTGACCTTCGTCGATGCCTACCCGAAAGCTTCGATCCTGCGCAGCGTGGTCGCTCCCGCCGCTGGCGGCGACACCGTCTGGGCCAATACCGCAGCCGCCTACCGCGAGCTGCCTGAGCCGCTGCGCGAGCTGGCCGACAAGCTCTGGGCCGTGCACAGCAACGAATACGACTATGCCGCGGCCAAGCCGGATGTCAGCCCGGAGAAGCTCGAGCGCCATCGCAAGGTGTTCACCTCGACCGTTTACGAGACCGAACACCCGGTGGTGCGTGTGCACCCCATCAGTGGCGAGCGCGTGCTGCAACTGGGCCAGTTCGTCAAACGCATCAAAGGTTATTCACAGGCCGATTCGGCGCACCTGTTCGCTGTGTTGCAAGGGCATGTCACTCGCCTGGAAAACACTGTGCGCTGGCGTTGGCAGGTCGGCGATGTGGCGATCTGGGACAACCGCGCCACCCAGCATTACGCGCTGGACGACTACGGCACCCAGCCGCGCATCGTGCGCCGGGTGACCTTGGCCGGCGAAGTGCCGGTGGGGGTGGATGGCCAGTTGAGCCGCACTACTCGCAAGGGCTGATATGGCCGGGGGCCGCTTTGCGGCCCTTCGCGGGTGAACCCGCTCCCACAGGATTCTGCAGCGCCGCCGAAATCTGTGGGAGCGGGTTCACCCGCGAAGGCCGTGAAACGGCCCCAAGATCGACCTGAAACACTCAAGTCTCGCTATCACAGGCAAGCAACTGCCTGACCAACCCCTGCGCCAACGGCGACAAACCATACCCCACTCGGCTAACCACGCCATACCGTGTATAGCACTCATCTTCCTGCTCCTGGCTGAGGTCAACCAGCTCCAGCGCCACCAGCCCACCTTCCCCCTGATACGGCCGCAGATTGGCGCTGCAGGCGATGCCGATGGTGTCCGAGTGCGCGACCACATTGAGCAGCGCGTAACCATGCTCACACTCGACGCTGGGCAAAAAATCTTGCCGGCCACTGAGGTCGCTGAGGATCTTGCGGATGTTCGGCGGGCGGAAGGTGGTCGCCAGCGGATAGTCGAACAGGTCCCGTGCGCGCACCTCGGCTTTAGCCGTGAGCGGATGCCCGGCGCGGCAGCAGAAGTGCCAGCGCTGCGGCGTCAGCTTGTGCACGCGGTAGTCCGGGTCGGCTTCGAACTGACGCGTGTCGGCGACAAAGAACTCGATCTCTTCGGCCATCAACCGGCGGTTCAGCGCCTGCCAGTTATCCACCTGAAAACAGGTGCGCGCCGCCGGGTATTCGGCAACGAACCGCGCCACCGCCCGCGGTACCAACCCGCCGGCCGGCGCCGGCCCCGAGCCGAAGCGCACCAGGCCGGTCGTCGCGCCGTTGAACTGGTTGATCTCGTTGGCCAGGTTATGCGCGCCATGCACCAGCCGACGCGCGTGCTCCAGCACCAGCAAACCCTGCCGGGTCGGTGCCAGCTCCCTGCTGGCGCGGTCGATCAGGCGACAGCCGACGTTGTGCTCGAGGGTCTGAATGCTCCGGCTGAAGGCCGATTGCGACAGGCTCACGGCAACGGCCGCAGCAACGAAGCTGCGGTGCTCGACCAGGGCGATGAAGTGGCGCAGTTGGCGCAGATCTATATGCATTTTCTACATGGAAACTTTCGGTGAAATGCAATTGGCAGGAAGGGTTGTGAACCTTATAAAGGGTGTTACTTATTCCACAAAATATGAATTAAACATATTTATAGATCCAATAAGAATATAAGTCTGCCAGACCGCGATTCGGTTCCGCCAACGGAAATGCTCGCCAAGGCCCACGCCTCTAGGAGCACCCGTATGTCTCGACTTTCCCGCTGGCCCGCCCGGGCCACACTGTTTGCCCTGCAGCCGCTTGCCGCCGGGGTGTTGCTTGCGGCGGCCAACAGCAGTTTTGCTGACCAACCCGTCAGCGCCACGCCCGCGGTGGAGGCGGGTGCCCAACTCGGTACGGTCACGGTCAACGCCCGCCGCCGCGAAGAAACCGCGCAAAGCGTGCCGACCCCGATCAGTGTGCTCAGCAGCGAAACCCTCGAAACCCAGCGCATCTACCGCGTGCAGGATCTGCAACAGCTGGTACCGAGTACCAACGTCTCCTACGTGCATGCACGCCAGTCGAGCATTTCCATCCGAGGCCTGGGCAACAACCCGGCCAGCGATGGCCTCGAAGGCAGCGTCGGCATCTATCTGGACAACGTCTACCTCGGCCGCCCGGGCATGGCCGTATTCGACCTGCTCGACGTCGAGCAACTGGAAGTGCTGCGCGGCCCGCAAGGTACCTTGTTCGGCAAGAACACCACCGCTGGCGTGCTCAACATCACCACGCGCAAACCTACCTTCCATACAGAGGGCAGCGTGCAGACCTCGCTGGCCGAAGATGGCTACTGGCAGACCCAGGCCAGCTACTCCGGCCCGCTCAGCGACACCCTGGCCGGGCGCATCAGCGCTTACCGCACCGAAGACGACGGCTATGTGAAGAACGTCTACAACGGCGACGACCTCAATGGCGGCAAGCGTCAGGGCTTTCGTACCCAGTTGCTGTTCAAGCCCAACGAGGCGTTCAACCTGCGCTGGATCGGTGAGTACAACGAAGAGGACTCCAACAACGGCATCCTCAGCCTGTACAGCACCGGCCCGACCATCAATGGGGTCAACCGCTATGAAAGCCTGGCCAACCAGGCCGGTGCGACGCTGGTGTCGGGCAAGGACCGCAAGGTCAACTTCGACTCCGATCAGCAGGTAACGGTGTTCCAGGGCGGCACCTCGGTCGAGGCCAACTGGACCCTGCCCAACGACTTCACCCTCACCTCGATCAGCGCCTACCGCTGGTGGGACTTCACCCCGCGCAACGACGACGGCCTCAACGTGGCGGCCAGCTACAACGCCGGCGTGTCGGTGCGCGACAAGCAGTACTCGCAGGAAATTCGCCTGGCCTCGCCGACCGGCGGCTTCTTCGATTACGTGCTCGGTGCCTACTACTTCAAGCAGGACCTGGACAACAAATCGTTCAACTATTACGGCCCGCAGGCGGACATCTGGAACGCCACCCCGGCGGGCGCGCTGGCCAACGTCACCACGATCGGCAACGGCCACATCGATACCGACAGCTACGCGCTGTTCGCCCAGGGCACCTGGCACCTGACCGACCGCCTCGACTTCACCGCCGGCGTACGCGGCACCTATGAAGAGAAAAGCGCCTGGGTCGACCGCGCTGCGCCCAGCGGTGGCGCGGCGGTTACCGGTGCGGCCGCTGCGGCGCGCAATGGCCGGGTCGGCGCCTACGACTCGGGCGACCTCAACCAGTACAGCTTCAGCCCGACCGGGCTGCTCAGCCTGAGCTACCGCTTCAGCGATGCCGTGCTCGGCTACGCCAGCCTCACCCACGGCGAGAAATCCGGCGGGGTCAACCTTACCGTCGGCGCCGCGCCAAGGCTGGGCACCGACTCGTTGCTGGTCGGTACCGAGCGGGTCAACAACGCCGAAGTCGGGCTCAAGACCACCCTGTTCGACAACCGCCTGCAGCTCAACAGCAACCTGTTCTGGGCCCAGGTGCATGGCTACCAGGCCAACGTCTACGACCAGGTCAACCGCGTGCAGTACCTGGCCAACGCCGGCAGCGTGCGTTCGCGCGGGGTCGAGTTCGAAGCCACGGCGCTGCCGATCCAGGGCCTGACCCTGAATTTCAACGGCTCGTGGAACGACGTGCGCTACACCGACTACAAGGACGCGCCATGCCCGCCGGAAGTGAGCCTGGCCAATGCCACCGCCACCTGCGACTTGTCTGGCCATCAAGTGGTCGGCGCCTCCAAGTACATCGCCAACTTCAACGGCCAGTACAAATGGCAGCTGACGGATCGCATCGAGCCCTACGTCACCGCCAGCTACGCCTTCCGCTCGCGGGCGGTGGGCACCATCGATGACTCCGACTTCGGCCAGATCCCCAGCTACGCGCTGGTCAACCTCTCTACCGGTGTGCGCCTGGACCAAGGTGACGGCGTCGTCGACCTGTCGCTGTGGGTGAAAAACGCCGGCGACAAAACCTACTTCACCAGCCTGTGGAACTCCGCCAACGGCGGTTATGCCGGCGTGCTCGGCACCCCACGCACCTTCGGTGCCACCGCCCGTTACGACTTCTAAGTACAAGGAGCTTTGCCATGAATGCCAAGACCGAAACCCTCGACCTGCCCGAAGGCGCTTGCCTGACTGCCAAGGTCCCCGACCGTGACGAAGCGCTGCTCGGCGACGTTGTGGTCAACCCGTACCGGCTGGCGCCGCTGACCGCGATCATCCGCGATGGCGGCCGCGCGATCAGCGCCGCCCATGTGCGCGTGCGCGGCCGTGGCCAGCGCGGGGTGGATATCAGCTACGACGTCAGCGACCGCTCGCTGTGGACCTACGGCGGCATCCCGGTGTTTGGCCTGTACCCGGACCACGTCAACCAGGTCGAGGTCAGTTACAAGCTCGATGGCGAGCGCATCCGCGAGCAGTACCAGATCTACGCCCCGGCCGTGCGCCTGCCGGTGGTGGCCAAGCAGACCGCCGCCCTGCCTGAAGTAGTACCGGTCAAGGTCGCGCCGGGCTTCGAGCAGCGCCTCTACCTGTTCAACCACCTGCTCGGCGATATCCCCGGTGGCCGTGCCCTGAAGTGGAATGCCCTGGGCGGCGCTGCCGAGTGGGACCAGGTCGGCAACAACTGGATCGCCGACAGCAATGGCGACGTGCGCTGGTATCTGGACATCGAACAGATCCACGACTCTAACCGCCGCGATGGCCTCGGCGGGACCATGGGCTTCCAGCAGACCCGCGACGGCAAACTGATCTGGGGCCAGGGCCAGACCTACTCCAAGTTCGACCTGCTCGGCCGCCAGGTGTGGCAGCGCAACCTGCCGGACAAGTTCGCCGACTTCTCTCACGAGATTCGCGAAACACCCCATGGCACCTACCTGCTGCGGGTCGGCACCAGCGACTATCGCCGCCCTGACGGCAAGCGCGTGCGCTCGGTGCGCGACCACATCATCGAGGTCAACGAAGCCGGCGATGTGCTGGAGTTCTGGGACCTCAACCAGATCCTCGACCCGTATCGCGGCGACCTGCTGGAAACCCTCGGCAAGGCCGCCGTGCAATTACCCGCCGGCGTGGCTCGGCAGGACAGCAACCTGGCCAATGAACTGGCCGAGGGCGACCTGCCGTTCGGCGACATCCCCGGAGTCGGCACCGGGCGCAACTGGGCCCACGTCAATGCCATCGACTACGACGCAGATGACGACAGCATTATCATTTCAGCACGCCACCAAGGCGTGGTTAAGATCGGTCGCGACAAGCAGGTGAAGTGGATTCTGGCCTCACCGCAGGGCTGGCCGCAGCGCCTGCGCGACAAGGTGCTGACGCCGATCGCCAGCGAAGGCTTCGACTGGTCGTGGACCCAGCACACCGCCTGGCTCACCGGCAAAGGCACGCTGACCGTCTTCGATAACGGCTGGGGCCGCGACTTTGCCGCGACCAAGCTCAGCGGCAACTACAGCCGCGCCGTCGAATACCGTATAGATGAAGCCAAAGGCACTGTCGAGCAGGTCTGGGAATACGGCAAGGAGCGCGGAGACGAGTGGTACAGCCCGGTCACCTCGGTGGTCGCCTACCGCCCGGAAACCGACACCCAGTTCATCTATTCGGCCTCGGTCGGCTTCCTCACCAAGGACAAACTCACCACCACCACCCTCAACGAAGTGCGCCGCGGCACGCAAGAGGTGCTGGTCGAGCTGAAAGTGAATAGCCGCCAACCGGGCAGCGTCGGCTACCGCGCGCTGGTCATCGAACTCGACAAGGCATTCTAAAAGCGTACACGTACCTGTGGGAGCGGGTTCACCCGCGAAGGGCTGCGCAGCGGCCCCCACATTATCAGCTTCGCCGCTGACATCGCCGGGCCCGCTTTGCGGGCCTTTCGCGACACAAGGCCGCTCCTACATCAAGACTGCGCCATTCCCCAAATATCCGCCGCGCCAGCGTCGCTGGCCTTTCACGACAAGCGGGGCTACTGTTGTCGGGCCCTGCGCGGGCCACGCAACGCTGGCGAAAATCGGACGAGGTGTTCAACCACTCGTTCTTTTTTTCGAACAGCCTATTGTCCAAGACCCAACAGACCCTTACGATTCGTTTGAGATTTCAAACGCTCAAGCCCCGTAACGGCCGTTTTCCGTGTTGGGGTGCGTGTTCAACAATCAATAATTCGCTCCGTGCGCTCACGGTGCTCAAGGGAAGCCGACATGCAGCTCAAAGACGCTCAGTTGTTCCGCCAGCAAGCCTTCGTCAACGGTGAATGGCTGGATGCGGACAACGGCCAGACCATCCAGGTGACCAACCCGGCTACCGGTGAAGTCATCGGCACCGTGCCAAAGATGGGCGCCGCTGAAACCCGCCGCGCCATCGAAGCTGCCGACAAGGCCCTGCCGGCCTGGCGTGCCCTGACTGCCAAAGAGCGTTCGAACAAGCTGCGTCGCTGGTTCGAGCTGATGATCGAAAACCAGGACGACCTGGCTCGCCTGATGACCACCGAGCAAGGCAAGCCGCTGGCTGAAGCCAAGGGCGAAATCGCCTACGCCGCCTCGTTCATCGAGTGGTTCGCCGAAGAAGCCAAGCGCGTCTATGGCGACACCATCCCGGGCCATCAGCCAGACAAGCGCCTGATCGTCATCAAGCAGCCAATCGGCGTTACCGCGGCCATCACCCCGTGGAACTTCCCGGCCGCAATGATCACCCGTAAAGCCGGCCCGGCCCTGGCCGCTGGCTGCACCATGGTGCTCAAGCCTGCTTCGCAGACCCCGTATTCCGCTCTGGCCCTGGCCGAGCTGGCCACCCGCGCCGGCATCCCGGCTGGCGTGTTCAGCGTTGTCACCGGCAGCGCCGGCGACATCGGCACCGAGCTGACCGGCAACTCGATCGTGCGCAAGCTGTCCTTCACCGGCTCGACCGAAATCGGCCGTCAGCTGATGCAGGAATGCGCCAAGGACATCAAAAAAGTCTCGCTGGAGCTGGGTGGCAACGCTCCGTTCATCGTGTTCGACGACGCTGACCTGGACAAGGCAGTCGAAGGCGCGATCATCTCCAAGTACCGCAACAACGGCCAGACCTGCGTCTGCGCCAACCGTATCTACGTGCAGGACGGTGTCTACGACGCGTTCGCCGAGAAGCTCAAGGCCGCTGTGGCCAAGCTCAAGATCGGTAACGGCCTGGAAGACGGCACCACCACCGGCCCGCTGATCGACGGCAAGGCTGTAGCCAAGGTCCAGGAGCACATCCAGGACGCGGTCAGCAAAGGCGCCAAGATCCTTTCCGGCGGCAAGCTGATCGAAGGCAACTTCTTCGAACCGACCATCCTCGTCGACGTGCCGAAAACTGCGGCCGTAGCCAAGGAAGAGACCTTCGGCCCACTGGCGCCGCTGTTCCGCTTCAAAGACGAAGCCGAAGTCATCGCGATGTCCAACGACACCGAATTCGGCCTGGCCTCGTACTTCTACGCCCGCGACATGAGCCGTGTGTTCCGTGTTGCCGAAGCGCTGGAATACGGCATGGTCGGCATCAACACCGGCTTGATCTCCAACGAAGTTGCGCCATTCGGCGGCATCAAGGCTTCGGGCCTGGGCCGCGAAGGTTCCAAGTACGGCATCGAGGACTACCTCGAAATCAAGTACCTGTGCATCAGCGTCTGATCCAGTAGCAAGGTTTTTACCTCTGCCAGCGGGGCGCGAGAGCGACGTCTCGCTGGTCTTTTTATATTGCAGGACCTGGTGGCCCGGGCGCTCGCGCCAGTCGATCAACGAATACTGATCGCGAACAGACCCAGCCACCCCCAAGCGCCGCTATCAGTCGGCGCAATTGAGGGCACTATGAGCAAGACCAACGAATCCTTGATGCAACGTCGTGTCGCCGCCGTCCCACGTGGCGTTGGCCAGATCCACCCGATCTTCGTCGACACCGCGAAGAACGCTACCGTGATCGACGTTGAAGGCCGCGAACTGATCGACTTCGCCGGCGGCATCGCCGTACTCAACACCGGCCACCTGCACCCGAAAGTGGTTGCCGCTGTTCAGCATCAGCTGACCAAGGTCAGCCACACCTGCTTCCAGGTGCTGGCCTACGAGCCTTACGTCGAGCTGTGCGAAAAAATCAACGAGCTGGTCCCAGGCGACTTCGACAAGAAGACCCTGCTGGTCACCACCGGCTCCGAAGCGGTTGAAAACGCCGTCAAGATCGCCCGCGCTGCCACTGGCCGTGCTGGCGTTATCGCCTTCACCGGCGGCTACCACGGCCGTACCATGATGACCCTGGGTCTGACCGGTAAAGTCGTACCGTACTCGGCCGGCATGGGCCTGATGCCAGGCGGCATCTTCCGCGCTATCTTCCCGAACGAGCTGCACGGCGTGAGCATCGACGACTCGATCGCTTCCATCGAGCGCATCTTCAAGAACGACGCCGAGCCTAAAGACATCGCTGCAATCATCATCGAGCCAGTTCAGGGCGAAGGTGGTTTCATCCCGGTGACCAAGCCGTTCATGCAGCGCCTGCGCGCCCTGTGCGACCAGCACGGCATCCTGCTGATCGCCGACGAAGTGCAGACCGGCGCTGGCCGTACTGGCACCTTCTTCGCCATGGAACAGATGGGCGTTGCGCCTGACCTGACCACCTTCGCCAAATCCATCGCTGGCGGCTTCCCGCTGGCCGGTGTGTGCGGCAAGGCCGAGTACATGGACGCCATCGCTCCAGGCGGCCTGGGCGGCACCTACGCCGGTTCGCCGATCGCCTGCGCCGCGGCCCTGGCCGTGATCCAGGTGTTCGAAGAAGAAAAACTGCTCGACCGCAGCAAGGCTGTTGGCGAGCACCTGGTCGCTGGCCTGCGCCAGATCCAGGCCAAGCACCCGATCATCGGTGATGTGCGTGCACTGGGTTCGATGATTGCAGTTGAAGTGTTCGACGCCGCTGGCTCGCACACGCCAAACGCTGCAGCAGTCAACCAGGTCGTGGCCAAGGCGCGCGACAAGGGCCTGATCCTGCTGTCGTGCGGTACTTACGGCAACGTCCTGCGCATCCTGGTGCCGCTGACCGCCGAAGACGCGCTGCTCGACAAGGGCCTGGCGATCATCGAAGAGTGCTTCGCTGAACTCGCGTAATGTGACCCGCGTCAGAAAAAAACCCGCCTAGGCGGGTTTTTTTATGCCCCTCCCCAGGCCAACACGCCCCCCTGTAGGAGCGGCCTTGTGTCGCGAAAGGGCTGCGTAGCGGCCCCAGATTGCAGCTTCGCCGCGGACATCGCCGGGCCAGCTACGCTGGCCTTTCGCGACACAAGGCCGCTCCTACAGTGGTACTGCGCAAGCAGCCCAAGGCCAAAAAAAATGCCTATCCGCTGGGCTAGACGCTATCGTTAGCCTCACGGACCTGTTTTGGAAGCTGCAACGGATTGCGTGACACGATTACTCAGGAGTAGCCCATGAGCGTTGCAAACCCCACCGCGCCTTGCGTTTTGATTGCCGAAGGCGACCCATGGGTACGCGACATGCTGCGCGAAACCCTGCTAAGCGTGCGCTGCGACGCCCGCCTGCAGATCTGCGCCGACGGTGCCCAGGCACTGGCGGCACTGGCCAGCAAGCCTGACTTGATCATCGCCGACCGTGAGTTGGTGGGTGACATTGACGGCCTCGACCTGCTGCGCAGAGTGCGTGGCAAAAGCCAGACGCCGAGCCTGCCGTTCATTTTGCTGAGCAACCGCAGCGACAGCGCCAGCGTGCGCGAAGTGCTGCCGTTGCAACCCACCGAATACCTGAGCAAACCGCTCAACATCGACAAACTGCGCAAGCGCCTCGAAGTGCTGCTGACCAGCGCCGGCGAGGAGATCGCCTGCCCGGTGCCGCCGCTCAGCCCCGGAGCCAAGCTGCCGGCGTATCTTGAGCAGCGCCGCGCCAGTGCCGACGGTGGGCCGCTTTTGGCCGACGTCGAGCAAGCCATCAAGCGCGCGCTCAATCCGCAAGGGCTGGACCTGCGCGTGCTTGAAGAAGAGGTGCGCAGCGACCCGCAGATCACCGCGGTATTGATCGCCGCCGCCAACAGCGCGGCGATGCATAGCGATGCCCCGGCGCAGACTTTGCTGCAGGCGCTGAACAAACTCGGCAGCACCCAGAGCATGAACCTGGTGCTCGGCCTGACTCTCAAGCGCAGCGCGCGGCTGAGCGACCCACTGCTGGCCCGGCATGCCGCGCACTACTGGGACTTGTCGCTGCACACCGCAGAGTACGGCCGCACCCTGGCGCGCATGCTTGAAGTTGATGAAGGTCGCTGCTACTGCGCCGGCCTGCTGCATTGTCTGGGCGACCTAGCGGTGCTGCGTTGCCTGCAGGAGTGGCGCCTGGCCGGCGGTGAGCTGGATGAAGATCAGGTGCAACTGTCGCTCAACGAATTCGGCGCCCCATTCGGCTCGGCGCTGCGCACCCGCTGGCGCTTGCCCCTGCCGCTGCGCGAGCTGATTGCGGCGGTGTATGCCCTGGGTGGCGGGGTCTACTCGCGGGAGATTCTGGCCATGAGCCTGGCCGGGCAGCTGGCGCGGGTGCCGGCAGATCAAGGCCTGGAAAAGGTCGCCAGCAACAAGACTGCACGGTTGTTGAAACTCGGCCTGCCAGAGCTGAATCGGCTGCGCAGAGTCGACGCCGCGCCAGGCCAGGAGGCTGCCGCCAGCGAGGCGCCTTCGACCGATGAATCAGCCACGGTCAGCAAAGAGTAACTACAGGGCCGCGCGACAAAACCCGACGCTCAGAGTGCGATTTGTTTCACAAATCGCTCAGCTGTGCTGATTTTTCCTACTTCATCACGCAACTTTTCTGCGAATGACACGTCAGAGCGTTCGATTTCAGGCCTGCAGGACATCCCCCCTGTCCCAGGCCTTTACCCGTTTCCGGTTCACAAGGACGTGTCATGCCTCCACTCGCGCAACGCGGCGCGGTGACTGTTGCTGTCGCCCGCTCATTCGCCTCGCTTGTTCCTCCACTATGCCTGCTGCTGGCAGGTCTGGTGGTCAGCCAGTCAGCTTCGGCAGCCGTTGCCGATGAAGAATTGCGCCAACGCGAGCGCGAGCGAATCCTGCGCGAGCAACTCGACACCCGCCCCGACGTGCGCCTGGAAGCTGCACCTGTGGCCGAGGCCCAGGCACGCCTGCCGCGTGATGAAAAACCCTGCTTCAAGATCAACGATATCCGCCTGATCGGCGAGGCTGCCGAGCAGTTCCAGTGGGCGCTGCAGGCCGCCAACCCCAGCGGCGACCCAGCGCTGGGCCAGTGCCTGGGCGGTGCCGGCATCAACCTGACGATGAAGCGCATGCAGAACGCGATCATCGCCAAGGGCTACGTCACCACCCGTGTCCTCGCCGAAGCGCAAGACCTCAACAGCGGCATCCTGGTGCTGACCCTGCTGCCCGGCCGCATCGGCCAGGTGCGCTTTGCCGAGGGCACCAGCGGGCGGGCCAACGCCTGGAACGCGATGCCGGCCAAGCCTGGCGATCTGCTCAACCTGCGCGACATCGAACAAGCGCTGGAAAACTTCAAGCGGGTGCCCACTGCCGAAGCCGATATCCGCATCGCGCCTGCTGCCAGCAGCACCGCCAAGCCGGGCGAGAGCGACGTGATCATTGCCTGGCGCCAGCGCTTCCCGGCGCGCCTGAGCCTGTCGGTGGACAACAGCGGCAGCAAGACCACCGGCAAATACCAGGGCGCCGTGGCGCTGTCGCTGGACAACCCGCTGTCGCTCAATGACCTGTTCTACGCCAGCTTCAACCACGACCTGGGCGGCGGCACCTCCGGCGACAAAGGCTCGAAAGGGCACACCCTGCATTACTCGCTGCCGTTCGGGTACTGGCAACTGGCGTTCACCAGCAGCGAGTACGACTACCACCAGACGGTTGCCGGGGTTAACCAGGACTTCCTCTACCGCGGCGAAAGCCGCAACAACGAGCTGCGCCTGTCGCGCCTGGTGTACCGCGATGCGGTGCGCAAGACCACGATGTGGGGCAGCCTGTGGACGCGCTCTTCGGAAAACTTCATCGACGACACCGAACTGCTCCAGCAACATCGGCGCATGGCCGGTTGGCAGGCGGGCATTGGTCATCGTGAGTTCATCGGCGCTTCAACCCTTGACCTTGGCCTGAGTTACCGCCGTGGCACCGGCGCCCACAGCGCCTTGGAGGCGCCGGAAGAAGCCTTCGGCGACGGCACCGCCCGCTCGAAAATCATCCAGGCCGACGCCCAGCTGCAAGTGCCGTTCGACGCCTATGGCCAGCGCCTGCGCTACATCGGCGGCTGGCGCGCGCAGTGGAACCGCACCGAACTGGTCCCGCAAGACCGCTTCAGCATCGGCACGCGCTACTCGGTGCGTGGTTTCGATGGCGAGAACATCCTCTCGGCCGACCGCGGCTGGACCTTGAGCAACGAACTCGGCCTGGCCCTGGGCAGCAGCGGCCAGGAGCTGTACGCCGGGGTCGACTACGGCGAAGTCGGCGGCAACTCCGCCGACTACCTGATCGGCCGACGCCTGGCCGGTGCCGTGGTCGGTGTGCGCGGCGGTTATCGCAACCTCTCCTACGACTGGTCGTGGGGTACGCCGTTGAAAAAGCCCGATGGCTTCGAAACCGCCAACTTCACCAGCGCGTTTACCGTCGCGCTGTCGTTCTGAGGAGGCTGCCATGCGCATCGACACCTTCGACATCACCGCCCCAGGCCTGATCGACGAACCGTGGAACGAAGCCACCGCGCTGGGCGCTGCGACCTGGCTGTGGATGCACTCCACGGCCCACCGCGACGCCCCGTTGCACAGCCTCGCCAGCCTGCTGTTGCCGGCGCTCAAACACCGCCAGTTCGTGCTGGGCAGCGAGGGCGGTCGCCCGGTGTTTTTCGTCTCCTGGCTGAACCTCAGCGAGGCCGCCGAACAGCGCTACCTGACCCGCTCACCGATCGAGCTGGACGAAGCCGACTGGTGCAGCGGCGAGCGCATGTGGATCAACGACTGGGTCACCCCGTTCGGCCACAGCGTCGCCCTCAGCCGCCTGCTGGCGCGGCGACTGTTCACTGACCGTTGCGCGCGCGCGTTGCACCACCGCGGCGAAGAGCAAGGGCTCAGGGTCAACACTTTTCATGGCATCGGGGTGATCCCGGAGCAGGCGCGCGCCTGGTTTGCCGCTCACCCATTGGCCACCGACGCCTGAAGCAAAGGGATTTGCAATGAACAAGCATCTGTATCGCATCATTTTCAACAAGGCGCGCGGCCTGCTCATGGTCGTCGCCGAAACCGTCAGCAGCGCCGGCAAGGCGCCCGGCGTCAGCAGTGGCAGCGGCGTGGTGGCCAAGCCCTGCGTCGCCAGCCTCAACGGCCTGCGCTACGCCCTGATGGGCGCGCTTGGGCTGATCAGCCTCAGCGTGGCCCCGGCCTGGGCCGCTGGCATCGTCGCCGACCGTGGCGCGCCCAGCGGGCAGCAGCCGATGGTGATCAACAGCGCCAACGGCACGCCGCAGGTCAACATCCGCGCGCCGAGCGCCGGCGGGGTGTCGCGCAACAACTACAGCCAGTTCGACGTCGACGGCCGTGGCGCGATCCTCAACAACGCGGTCGGCAACAGCAAAACCCAGCTGGGCGGCTGGATCGAGGGCAACCCGTACCTTGGCCGGGGCAGTGCCAAGGTCATCCTCAACGAAGTCAATTCGAGCAACCCGAGCCAGTTGCGTGGCTACGTCGAAGTCGCCGGCCAGCGCGCCGAAGTGGTCATCGCCAACCCGGCCGGGATCACCTGTGACGGCTGCGGCTTCATCAATGCCGACCGCTCGACCCTGACCACCGGCCGCGCGCAGATGGAGAACGGCCGCATCACCGGCTACCGCGTCGAAGGCGGCACCCTGAGCATTACCGGCAAGGGCCTGGATGCCCGCGACAGCGACTACACCGACCTGATCGCGCGCAGCGTCGAGGTCAACGCCGGGATCTGGGCCAACGACCTCAAGGTCACCACCGGGCGTAATCAGGTCAACGCCGACAATACCCAGGCCACCGCCCTGGCCAAGGACGACAGCGCCCAGCCCGAGGTGGCCATCGACGTCGCCGAGCTGGGCGGCATGTACGCCGGCAAGATCAAGCTGGTCGGTACCGAGGCCGGGGTTGGCGTACGCAACGCCGGGCAGATCGGCGCCATGGCCGGTGACGTGGTGATCAGCGCCGACGGCAAGCTGCTCAACCAGGGCGCCATCAGCAGTGCTGGGGCGACCCGCGTGGCCAGTGCCACGGCAGTGGACAACAGCGGCAGCCTGTACGCCAAAGGCGACCTGCACGCCAGCAGCCAGGGCACGGTCACCAACACCGGCGAGCTGGCCGCTCAGGGCAATCTGAACATCGACGCGGCCAAACTCGACAGCAGCCGCGACTCGCTGCTGGCAGCCGGCGTTGACGCCCAAGGTACCTCCAGCGGCAAGGCCACGCTCACGGTCAAGGCTAAGCAGATTGCCGCCCACGGCCAGAACCACGCCAGCGGCGCCCTTGATCTGCAAGGCGATACGGTCGACCTCAGCCACAGCCGCAGCTACGCCGGCAACCTCAACCTGACCGCCAACAACGGCGACCTTGACCTCAGCTCGAGCACCATCGACAGCGCTGGCCGCCTCGACGCCAAAGCCAGCGCAACCGTGCGCAGCGACAGCGCCAAGGTCAATGTCGGCAACCTGCAGGTCAACGCCGACAAGCTCTCGAACAACGGCGGCGAACTGGTCCAGACCGGCACCGCAGCAAGCCTCATCAAAGTCGCCGGCCAGCTCGACAACAGCGACGGCCGCATCGCCAGCAACGCCCGCGAGCTCAGCCTCGACGCAGGCACCCTGGCCAACCGCAAAGGCAAGGTCGAGCACGCTGGCAGCGGCAAACTCGACGTCCGCGCCAGCGAAATCGACGGTAACGGCGGCACCCTGGCCAGTAATGGCGCCCTGCAGATCAGCGCGCAAAAGGCCCAGCTTGCCAACGGCCAGACCCAAGGCCGGCAAGTGTTGCTCGACAGCCGTGACCTTGATACCAGCGGCGGCACCGTGATCGCCACCCACGGCGGCACTTTGCAAGTGCGCGACGCGCAGCGCCTGGACAACCGTGGCGGCACCCTGGCTGCTGGCGGCGCCATGACCGTCACTGCCGGCGAAGTGCTCAACGACGGCGGCACGCTCAGCGCCGGCAATACCCTCAACCTGAACGCCGACAGCCTCAGCAACCTCGCCGGCACCCTCGCCGCGACCCAGGCCATGCAAGTGATTGCCGGCCAGCTCGACAACAGCGGCGGCACCCTCGGCTCGGTCGAGGCGGGGTTATTCGTGGAAGTCAGCAAGGGTCAGCTGCAGAACCAGGGCGGGCGCCTCGAAGCGGCTGGCGATATTCAACTCGGCGCACTTGGCCTCAACAACAGCCAGGGCGTGATCAGTGGCCGCGAGCTGCTGCTCGACAGCCGTGGGCAAAGCGTCAACAACAACGGCGGCACCCTCGATGCACAGGCCAGGCTCGACCTGCGCAGCGGCGAGCTGCTCAACAGCGGCGGGCTGATCCAGGCCGGTGGCCGGCTGTTCGTCGACACCGGCAGCGCCGCCCTGCACAACAGCGCCTCAGGCGCTGACAGAGGCATCGTCGGCCAGGCCGAAGTCGAGCTGCGCAGCGCGCAACTGGATAACCAGCAGGGCTTTATCGGCGCCAAGGGCAACCTGCTGCTGGCAGCCACCACCCTCAACAATCAGGGCCAGATCGCCGGCGAAAGCCAGGTGCAGTTGCTCGGTAACCGCCTCGACAACCAGGGCGGCAAGGTGCAGGCCAAAGGTGCGTTGATCGTTGAACAGAACGAGCGCATCGACAACCGCGGCGGCCTGCTGCGCAGCGCTGGGCAAACCCGGCTGACCACCGCGCAGCTCGACAACCGCACCAGCCAGGGCAACGAGCAAGGCATCGAAGGCCAGTCGCTGCTGCTGCGCGCTGACACTCTGGAAAACCAGCAAGGCGCCCTGCGCGCTGACGCCGGCATCGACCTCGGCCTGGCCCAGGCGCTGTACAACGACGCCGGCCTGATCTCGGCTGGCAGCGAATTGCGCCTGGCCGATCGCGACCCGGCGCAGAACCGCCTGGCCGTCGACAACGGCAGTGGCACCTTGCTCGGCGGCAGCCTGCTGTCGCTCAATGCGGCGTACTTCAGCGGCAGTGGCCGCCTGCTCAGCCTCGGTGACCTGATCCTGCGCCAGCAGGGCAACCTCAGCCTCGGCGGCCAGGTGCAAGCCAACGGCAAGGTCGATATCGATATCGGCGGGGCCCTGTACAACAGCGGCAAACTGCTCGCCGGGCAAGCGCTTATCGTGCGCGGCCAGGCGCTGGACAACGCCGCCAGCGGAGAAATGGCCGCCACCCAGGTCGACCTGCGGGTCAACGGCCAACTGCACAACCGCGGCCTGATCGACGGTCAGCAGGTGCGTCTGCAAGCCGATGAGCTGTTCAACCTTGGCACCGGGCGCATTTACGGCGACCGTCTGGCCATCGCCAGCCGCACCCTGGCCAACCTCGACGAAGCAGGCCCGGCGGCGGTCATCGCCGCCCGTGAGCGGCTGGACATCGGCAGCCAGCGCATCGACAACCGCGAGCAGGCGCTGATCTTCAGTGCCGGCGACCTCGCCATCGGCGGCACGCTGGATGGCAACGATCAGGCCAGCGGCCGCGCCGACCTGCTGGCCAACGCCAGCGCCACGGTCGAATCGCTGGGCGCCATGAGCCTGAACATCCGCGAGCTGCGCAACACCAACGAACACTTCAGCACCGTCGACGTAGAAGTCAGCCGCGAGCAGTTGCAGGAATTCCAGATCACCGGCTCGCCCAACCGCTACCGCCCTGATCAGGTCTCGGTCTACCGCGACGAAGTCGATCATCTGGTCGCCCCGGATGGCGTGCGCGACAACTTCAATCGCTACGACTACACCCGCAGCGTGGTCGAAACCCGTATCGCCAGCTCAGCGCCTGGGCAGATTCTGGCCGGCGGCAACCTGACCTTCAGCGGCGACAGCGTACTCAACGACAAGAGCCGGATTCTAGCCGGTGGCTTGCTCCAGGCCGGCGCCGCGCAAGTGATCAACACCGAGGTGGACGGCCAGCGGGTGACCACCGATGCCGGCACCGCGACCAACTTCTACCGCATCCAGCGCAAGGGCCGTGACAGCCAGGGCCGCAGAATCACCGATTACCGCCCGGCGCCGCTGATCCAGGACATCGACCTGACCCCCACTGAGTACGGCCAGTACGCCGTGGTCAACGGCAGCGGCACTCAGCTGAGCGGTCGCGAGCTGCTCCAGGTCGGCCAGCAGGTGGCTACGGTGGGTGCAGTCAACGCCGAGGTCGGCGAGCAGTACCGGGTCGGCGCCGTGGTCGAGGTCAAGCTCAACGACGGCCAGGGCATTGCCGACCAGGTGCGCACCGGCGGCCTGAACCTGGCGCTGCCCAACAACAGCCTGTTCCAGACCAACCCCGCAGGCACCAGTAACTACCTGATCGAGACCGACGCGCGCTTTACCAGCTACCGCAAATGGCTGTCGTCGGACTACATGCTCGAGCGCCTGCAGTTCGACCCGGCGCAGACTCAGCAACGCCTTGGCGACGGCTTCTACGAGCAGAAGCTGATCCGCGAACAGATCGCCCAGCTCACCGGCCGGCGCTTCCTCGACGGCTTTGCCAACGACGAAGCGCAGTACCGCGCCCTGATCGACAACGCCGTGACCCTGGCCAGCGACTGGAACCTGGTGCCGGGTGTTGCTTTGAGCGCCGAGCAGATGGCCCAGCTGACCAGCGACATCGTCTGGCTGGTCGAGCGCAACGTCACCCTGGCCAACGGCGAATCGCGCAAGGTGCTGGTGCCGCAGGTCTATGTGCGCGTGCAAGAGGGCGACATCAACGGCAATGGCGCGCTGATCGCCGGCCAGCAGCTCAAGCTCGACCTGTCTGGTGACCTGATCAACAGCGGCAGCCTCGGCGGGCGCAGCGTGGTCGCGCTGACCGCGCAGAACATCGACAACCTCGGTGGCCGCATCCAGGGCAACAACGTCGCCTTGCAGACCCGCGACAACCTGAACAACCTTGGCGGCCTGATCGGCGCCACCGACAGCCTCGCCATCGACGCCGGGCAGGACATCAACAGCCGCTCGCTGAGCCGCGACAGCAGCAGCGAGCAAGGCACCCGCAGCAACCTGTCGCGGGTCGCCGGGCTGTTTGTCAGCGGTGATGGCGGCAGCATGAAAGTCGCCGCCGGCAATGACCTCAACCTGCAAGGCAGCCAGGTGGTCAACGCCGGCCAGGGCGGCGCTACCCAGTTGCAGGCCGGGCGCGACGTCAACCTCGGCACCGTCAGCGAAAGTTCGCAGCAGGCGATCCGCTGGGATGCCAGCAACTGGCGCAACGAAGCCAGCCGCGGCGAAGTCGGCAGCACCGTGCAAACCAACGGTGACCTGCGCATCACCGCCGGCCAGGACCTCAACGCCCGCGGCGCCACGGTCACCAGCGACCAAGGCATGGTCCTTGCCGAAGCGCGCCGCGACATCAACCTGACGGCCGCCGAGCAGTACCAGTTCGCCGACGAAGCGCACAAGTTCAAGGGCAGCAACGGCATGCTGTCGAGCAAGACCACCACCTTGCGCGACACCGTCAGCCAGACCCAGGCCAGCGGCACCACCTTGAGCGGCGAGCAGACCTACCTGCAGGCCGGCCGCGATATCAGCGTGCGCGGCAGCGACGTGGTCTCGACCCAGCAAACGGTGCTGGTCGCCGAGCGCGATGTGAACATCGAGGCGGCCACCGAAAGCAGTAGCGAACGCCACGACAAGTCGGAGAAAAAGAGCGGCCTGTTCAGCGGCGGCGGCATCGCCCTGACCATGGGTACCCAGCAGCAGAGCGTCAAAGACCTCACCACCCGTGAAACCGCCCGCGCCAGCACCATCGGCAGCACCGAAGGCGATGTCATGATCGAAGCCGGGCGCCAGTACCGCCAGGTCGGCAGTGATGTGGTCGCGCCCAAAGGCGACGTCGACATCCTCGCTCAACAGATCGCCATCACCGAAGCCCGCGAGACCAGCGAGCGCACCCGCGAGACGCTGTTCAAACAGACTGGCTTCACCGTGACCATCACCAACCCGGTGATCAGCGCGATCCAGACCACCCAGCAGATGCAGCAGGCGTCGAGCAAGACCGAAGACGGCCGCATGCAGGCGCTGGCTGCGGCCACCACCGCACTGGCGGTCAACAACGCCGCCACTGCAGTCGCCCAGGACCCGGGCGCTGCCGGCGGGATCAACATCAGCCTGTCGCTGGGCACCAAGCAGCAACAGAGCACCACCGTGCAGCAAAGCGACGCCGCTGCCGGCTCGACCATCATTGCCGGCAACGACGTGCGCCTGCGCGCCACCGGCGCGGGCAGCGACAGCAACATTCTCGTCCAGGGCAGCGAGGTGCGCGCCGGCAACAACGCCACCCTCGCCGCCGACGGCAACATCGACCTGCTCGCCGCGCAGAACACCAGCAAGCAGGACAGCGACAGCAAAGGCATGAGCGCCAGCGTCGGCATCGGCCTGTCGCTGGGCGGCTCGCGCAACGGCTTCACCCTCGACCTGGGCGTCAGCGGCAACCGCGGCGACGCCGATGGCGACACCCTGACCCACACCAACACCCAGATCGCCGCAGGCAACACCACCACGCTGGTCTCCGGCGGTGACACCAACCTGCGCGGCGCCGTGGTCAGTGGCCGTCAGGTGCTGGCAGACGTTGGCGGCGACCTCAACATCGAGAGCCTGCAAGACACCGACACCTTCAAGGTCGACGAGAAGAGCATGGGTGTCGGCATCAGCCTTTGCATCCCGCCGTTCTGCTACGGCATGAGCACGGTCAGCGGCGGCAGCGCCAACCTCGGCGGCACCGACATGGACTCGGACTTTGCCAGCGTTACCGAGCAGTCCGGGATCAAGGCCGGCGACGGCGGCTTCGACATCCGCGTCGGCGGCAACACCGACCTCAAAGGCGCGGTCATCGCCAGCAGCGACAAGGCTGTGGCTGACGTGAAGAACCGCCTCGAAACCGCCAGCCTGACCACCAGCGACATCCGCAACAAAGCCGAGTACGACGCCAGCACCTTCAGCATCGGCGGCGGCTACAGCGAGATCGGCAAGTCCCAGGACGGCAAGGTGCAGACCGGCGGCGCGATTACCCCCGGCACCGAGATCCCCACCAACGACAAACAGATCGGCGCCAGCCTGCCGATTGCCATCAGTGCCAGCGACAGCGCCAGCAGCGTGACCCGCAGCGGCATCAGTGGCGGCAGCATCCTCATCACCGACGCCGCTGCCCAGCGCGAGCGCACCGGCCAGAGCGTCGACGAGACCCTCGCCGGGCTCAATCGCGATGTCTCCAGTGACCGCGACAGCACCAACGCGCTCAAGCCGATCTTCGACGAAGAGCAGATCCGCGCCGGCTTCGAGATCGTCAACGCCTTTGCCAACGAGGCCGGCACCCTGCTTGCCAACAAGGCCAAGGAAGTCGACGCCAAGCGCAACGCGGCCGATGCAGCCGACGCCAAGGCCCTCGAAACCAGCGACGCCGAGCTCAGCCAGGCCCTGCGCGACCAGGCCATCAGGCTGCGCAACGAAGCGGATGGCGTGGCCGGCAACTGGGGCGCCGGCGGCACCTACCGGCAGATCACCACCGCGCTGGTTGCCGCAGCAAGCGGCAACATCAGTGCCGGCAACGGCGCGTTCATGCAAGGCATGGTGGTCAACTACGTGCAGCAGCAAGGCGCCGGTTACCTCGGTGACCTGGTCGCCGACGGCACCCTGGTCGAAGGCACGCCAATGCACGCTGCCCTGCACGGCATCCTCGCCTGCGCCGGTGCGGCCGCCAGCAGCCAGAGCTGCGGCAGTGGTGCGGCCGGCGCGGCGGCGTCGAGCCTGCTCACCGGGCTGTTCTCCGAAGCCAGCCCGACCGAAACTGAAAGCCAGCGCGAAGCCAAGCGCAACCTCATCGTCAGCCTGGTCACCGGCATCGCCGCCACCACCAGCCTCGATGCCGCCACCGCTACCGCGGCGGCCTCGGGGGCTGTGGATAACAACTGGTTGGCGACTCAGCAGTACGTCCAGGCGCGCAAGGAGCTCAAAGAAGCTGAAGGGCGCATTGATGAACTCAAGGTGCTGGCCAAGTGGGCGTATATCAGCAAGAAGCAGGACCTGTTGACCCAGAGTGGCGTTGGCCAAGGCTTGATCAAGGCCGGATTTGACGATATCTCGGGGCTGGCGCAGATGCTTCTGCACCCGATCGAGACGGTGAAGGCCATCGGCGGCCTGATTGACGACCCGAGCGCCTTGGCCGGCTACCCGGAAGAGGTCAAACAAAACCTCAAAGCCAAGGTCGCTCGCATCGAGAACGCGCTTACCGTCGGCGGTGACGCCAACGCCGAGCAGATGGGCTACGACATTGGCGAACTGGTGTGGGACGTTGGTGGCCTTGTCACCGGGGTTGGCGGAGTTGCCAAAGGCGGCGTCAAGCTGGCCAAGGTCGGTATCAAGCTCAGCACCGACAAGCTTGAGCAGATGGCTGAACGGCAGGCTGTCAAGAACCTTGAGTGGAAGGCGGTCGATGGCGAGTACAGTACCAAACCTGGCGGGGGCTATGGTTCGCAGACCGTAACTCACAATGGTCAGGCGGTGGACAACGCAGGGGACTTCTCTGCTTCGCTGCCCAAGCCTCCCGTCAAAACGCCCAAGCGGGAAGTAGAAATTGCTTCTGGCGAAAAGGGCGCGTGGTCTAAAGAACTGAATAAGCCTGAGCCCAACACCATCTATAATGTCGACGGCAACAAGATCTACCAGACCGACGAGTTGGGCCGAGTCGACCGCGTCGAGTCTACCCTGTCGCTGAACCTGAAAGATCGCAACGGTTACCAGCAGTGCAAGGCGGGTAAATGCGGCATTGAGGGTGACGAAGGCGGCCATCTGATAGCGAGTATCTTCAACGGCCCCGGCGAGCGACTGAACGTGTTGCCGATGAATGGCAACCTCAACAAGGGCGCTTGGAAGGTCATGGAAAACACCTGGGCCAAGGCTCTCAAGAGCGGCGACTCTGTCAGTGTTAAGATCGAACCAGTTTATGCCGGTCAATCGGTCAGGCCGGACAGCTTCAGGGTTGTCTACCAGATCGGTCGCAACCGGCCGGTGATAGAAAACTTCGCCAACAGCCCGGGGGGGGTATGAGTACAGATCAGGAAATTTATCAGGGCTTGGGCGAAATCCTAATGGCGATAGCGCCCCAGCAGGCTCAGTGGGTTTCTGTTGAGGTCGAGCTGTCGCCGACCGGCGACCACGCCAAACTGTTTTATGACTATCAGGCCGAGGGGAGTGAGCCGCAGTGGTTCGTGCCTGAACCTGCGCGGGTTGATCACGACATCCGCCTCTTGTTGATAAAGTTGCGGGCGTATTTCGCTGGCAACAATTTGTTCGAGCAAGGCAAACCGTGGTCAGGCTGCATGATCAAGCTGGATCTACAGACCGGCAAGTTTGCGGCAGACTTCAAATACGAATGACGGGTGGCGGCCGTTACGTCACCTGCAAACGGATCAAGGGGCTTAATCGGTGCGGGATGAGTTTTTCCTGTCAATGATCGACAACCTTGGTGAAGCCACCTCACGTCGTGAGGTGCCTGCAGCGAGCATCGACAAATACCAGTCAAAACTGCCGCCTGCATTGCTGGGCTACTGGCGCGAAGAAGGCTGGTGTTCTTTCGCTGATGGCTTGTTCTGGATCGTAGACCCGGATGCGTACAAGGCCACGCTGGATATGTGGCTGCAAGGCAGCGGCCTGGCTGAGGTCGACAATTACCACGTGATTGCCAGGGATGCCTTCGGTTCGCTGTATGCCTGGGGCGAGCGTTATCAGCGCAAGATCACTGTATCGAGTTTGGCTGGCGGCATTGTCGCGCTTAAAAACCAGCTGCACAAACCCAACCCACAACCAGACCGCAGCCTCGGTATCTTTCTCGGTTCTACCCGACGTGACAGCCTGGACTTTGACGATAGCCACGGCAAGCCGCTGTTCCAGCGTGCACTCGCCAAGCTGGGACCGGTTGCCGAGGACGAGATGTATGCTTTCGAACCGGCGCTGTGCATCGGCGGCAAGGCTGACCTTGAGCATATGGTGAAGGTGAAGATGGTTGAGCAGCTGATGATTCTGGATCAGTTGCGTCGGTGAGGTGATGGCTGCGAGCGTTGTGATGTCGGGTGCGGATATCAGTGGCGGCAAGGCCTTTGTAGGAGCGGCCTTGTGTCGCGAAAGGCCAGCGTAGCTGGCCCGGCGATGGCAGCGGCGGAGCTGGAATTTTTGGGGGCGCTGCGCACCCCTTTCGCGACACAAGGCCGCTCCTACACAAACCGCGCACCAGCGTAGTACGAGGGGTGCAAATATTTAGAATGCGATCCCGGCTGGTAATGCCAAGGAGGCCAACACCATGAGAGACGAATACCTCGAGCTGTTCATCGACAATATGGGCGAGGCCACCTCGCGGCGTGAGGTGCCGGCTTCGAGCATCGACAAATATCGCGGCGTTTTGCCTGATCGTTTGCTGGCCTATTGGCAGCAAGAGGGTTGGGCGGGTTATGCCGGCGGTCGTTTCTGGACGGTTGATCCGGATGAGTACACGCCGCTGTTGCGCGAGTGGATCAAACGTAGCCAGCTGGCAGATATCGATGATTATCACGTAATCGGCCGCACGGGCTTTGGCACGTTCTACCTGTGGGGCCAGCGCTATCACCGCAAGGTCACCGTCTCTTGCGCGGACAATTGGGTACTGGCCATGAAAGGTGAGGTTCACACGCCGAATCCCGATCCAGATCGGAGTTTGGGTGTTTTCTTTGCCATGGCCGAGCCTGATGATTTTGATTTCGAAGATATCGAAGAAAACTATCTTTTCGAGCGTGCGGTGCAAACGTTAGGGCCGCTCAGCGAATCCGAAATTTACGGATTCGTGCCAGCGCTGAGTGCGGGCGGTCAAGCGCGGATCGAAAACCTACAGAAATTGGACGTGAATGTTCATCTGATGATTTTGCATCAGCTTAGTCATGGCTGAGTTGGTGGCATGCAGCCTAGTGTTGGTACCGGGTAGTGTGCGGTCTCTGTAGGAGCGGCCTTGCCGGGGCGCCGGACCGGTCGGAAAGGGCTGCGCAGCGGCCCCAGATCCCAGCTTCGCCGCTGATATCGCTGGGCCCGCTTCGCGGGCCTTTCGCGACACAAGGCCGCTCCTACGCGATAGATTTGCGGGTGTTTGCGTAAGACGTTTCCGAACTTGAAACCAAATGCTTCTAATCGGGGTAGCTTGGGAATTATCCTACGCGACTTGCGGAAGCAGCTCTGTTGTCGGGGAAATGCCTCAGGGATAACGTCACGGGGTCGCCAGGTTTGGTGACCGGGTGTGAGAAACCCGACCAGTACTGTTAGGCAATGCTTCACGGCAGCCGTGCGCGGGCAGACTTCGGTCTGGCCGGGTTTCCAGTACCTCGGTTTTCTCACCCCGTGTACGGCTGCCACCCAAATCCGTGAGAAAGGTTCGAGTGGTCGCTTCCGTTTACGTACTGGAAATCGACTATGAAAAAGATCGTCCCCGACCCCCCAATTTCCTACTTCTCAGTCATCAGCGACCTGAGCCGCGAAGAGGCTCTCACCCAGGTTTCCAAGTTGATGGACTGCATGAACCGCACCCTCGAAGCTTATCTCGGCACCGAGCCCATCGGCGTCGACAGTTACCTGCTGGAAAACGTCGATATCCTGAACCAGCTGATGCGCGCTTTGATCGCCCACGCCGTGGCCGGGGAGGCAACGCCATGACGGACGAAGCCACTCAATCCACCAACGCTGAAAGCATGTGCTGCGATCTGTGTAGGAGCGGCCTTGTGTCGCGAAAGGGTCGCGTAGCGGCCCCAGATTTCAGCTCCGCCGCTGATATCGCCGGGCCCGCTTCGCGGGCCTTTCGCGACGCAAGGCCGCTCCTACAGGAGGGCGCGCAAGATCAATGTCTGGCGTTGTTTGCCGTGCAGGGCGATGTGCCGTTCGAGCATGCGTTCTCGGAGTTGTCGGTCATGCTCGGTTGCATCCGCCATCTGACCACCGAGGCAGAGATGGAAAATGACCGGCAGGCGGGGAGTGCGGCGCGCATTCTCAGCGGTTTGGCCAAAGCACTGATCGACGATATGGAGTTGGGACTGCGCAAGGCTCTGGTCAGCCGCAAATAATCTGATTCTTGCCCAGACGCTTGGCCTGATACATCGCCGCGTCAGCACGGGCGAACAGGCTGTCCAGGCTGAGGTCGTCGTCGTGCAGGCTGGTCAGGCCCTGGCTGATGGTCACGCCGAAACGTTCCTGACCATGGCTGAAGCTCAGGCGCTGGATCTCGCGCTGCAGGCGTTCGGCGATCTGCTCGGCGACCTCGGCCTCGCAGCCGGGGAACACCGCAGCAAACTCTTCACCACCAATCCGCCCGAACACATCGCCGCGGCGCAGTACGGCCTTGCCGCTGTCGGCGATGTGCTGCAGCACCTCGTCACCTTGCTGGTGGCCGTAGGTGTCGTTGATCAGCTTGAAGTCATCGATGTCGAGCAGCAGAAACGACAACGGCGTGCCGTCTTCGCGGGCGGCGGTAAAGGCTTGGTTGGCGCACTCGAAGAAGTGCCGGCGGTTGCTGCTTTGGGTCAGCACGTCGGTGGTGGCCAGACGCTGCAGTTCGCCTTCGAGCTGCTTCTTTTCGGTGATGTCTTCGGCGATGCCGACCACGATCACGCGGTCGCCGTTCTGCTGCTGGTTGATATAGCACTTGTCGCTCAACCAGCGGATTTCGCCGGCGGCGTTGATGATGCGGTACTCGCGGTCTTCTACAGCGCCCTGCAGCAGCACCTGGGCCAGGCTACGCTCGGCGTACTCGAGGTCGTCGGGGTAGATGCTGTCGCGCCATTCGTTGAAGTCAGCCAGCACCCGGCTGACCTGGCGGCCGAAGATGCGCTCGAAGGCGGGGCTGACATAGAGCACCTGGCGGGTTTTCCAGTCGAACGCCCAGAGCACTGCGTTGACGGTTTCGAGCAGGGAACTGAACAGCTGCTCGCGCTCGCTCAGGCGCGCCACTTCACCTTGCGCATGAAACAGCGCGAGCAGGGTTTGCGCAGCGGCAGGTGGCGGGTCGCGGGGCTGTATGTGTTTGGCCATGTGCACGGAGCGATTCTCGGCTGAGGGCGTGCGGCCACGATCCGGCCCGCCACGCGGGCGATGTGCCGGATTTGAGTAAGGAGGTGGGGTGAAGTTCCGCTCGGCATGCCCCAGAACAGGGCATGCCGATCAACGGGGATCAGGCGGTTGGGCGCAGCGAGTAGGTTTTCAGCTGGCTGGCGAAATCGCGCAGCGATTGGATGCCGCTGGCCTCGGCTTCGTGGACCCAGTCTTTCATGGCCGCGAGCATGTCGTGGCCATTGGCGCTGGTTCGCGCCCAGATCTGTTGCAGCGCCAGGCGCTTCTCGTAGATGGTTTTGAGCGCCTGGCTGTGGGCGAGCATCGACTCGATCCGCACGTGGTGGCGGTCCTGCAGCAGGCTGGTTTCCCGCGAGAGCAGGCGCTTGGCGCGGCGGAAGCGGTGGCGCAGCGAGGCATCGACTACATCCAGCTCCTGCTTGACCAGCGGGGCGATGACCAGCTTGCGGTACTGGGCCATGATCTGGAAGCGGTTGTTGAGGATCGCCATGGCGGTGTCCATGTCCAGGCTGGCCTTGCCCTCGACGCGGTGGGCGATTGGCGCGACCCGTTGTACCTTGGCCAGGCGCAGCAGGCTCAGCACCCGTATCCAGGCCCAGCCCATGTCGAACTCCCAGCGCTTGACCGACAGCTTGGCCGAGTTGGGGTAGGTGTGGTGATTGTTGTGCAGCTCTTCGCCGCCAATGATGATGCCCCACGGCACCAGGTTGGTGGCGGCGTCGCGGCACTCGAAGTTGCGGTAGCCAACGGCATGGCCAAGGCCGTTGACCACGCCTGCGGCCCAGAACGGGATCCACATCATCTGGATCGCCCAGATGGTGATACCGATGGTGCCGAACAGCAGCAGGTCGAGCACTGCCATCAAGGCAATGCCGCCCAGCTTGTAGCGCGAGTAGAGGTTGCGTTCGATCCAGTCATCCGGGCAGTTCTTGCCGTAGATGCGCAGGGTTTCGGGGTTTTGCGCCTCTTCGCGGTAGAGCTCGGCGCCTTTGCGCAGCACGGTGCTCAGGCCTTTGATGACCGGGCTGTGCGGGTCATCGACGGTTTCGCACTTGGCGTGGTGTTTGCGGTGGATGGCGGTCCACTCGCGGGTGTTCTGCGCCGTGGTCAACCACAGCCAGAAGCGGAAGAAGTGTTTGAGGCCGGCGTTCAGCTCAAGCGAGCGGTGCGCCGAGTAGCGATGCAGGTAGATCGTGACGCTGATGATGGTCACGTGGGTCATCAGCAGGGTGACCGCGACCAGTTGCCAGGCCGACAGGTCGAGTAAGCCGTAGTACCACATAAATGTAAAAGCCCTCGGAAACGCGGGGGGGAACTGCGCTTTGCATTATCCATTGACCGGGAAATAAAACCAGAGCGGGAATGCATCAAGACATGTTTCGGGCCCTATAATGCCCCAATTTTTTTTAAGGGCATTAGTAACCCGACATGACTGGTTCTGTTCGCGACGCCTTGCGCATGGCCGCGCTGTACGTGGTGTTATCGATCCTGTGGCTGGTGCTCAGTGAGCAGCTGTTGCAACAGTTGTCCGAGGATCCGCTGGCGCTGTACCTGGGGCGCTGCATCAATGTGCTGGTATGGGTGTTGCTCAGTGCGCTGGTGATTTTTATCTCACGGGCGCGCCTGCTCAACTTCATCGGTATCGGCGCGCGCCTGCGCAGTGAGGACCGCGAGCGCCTGCGCATGGCGGCGGCGGTGTTCGACAGCACCCTGGAGGGCGTGCTGGTGACGGACCGGCAGGGCCTGATCGTGCACGTTAACCGCGCGTTCATGCGTATTACCGGCTATCAGCAGGACGAAGTGCTCGGCCAGCGCCCGAGCAAGTTCAAGTCGGGGCGGCATGGGGCGGACTTCTATCAGCAGATCTACGCCACCTTGCGCGAGCAGGGGCAGTGGAGCGGCGAGATCTGGAACCGGCGCAAAAGCGGCGAAATCTACCCGCAATGGCAGACGATTTGCGCCGTACGCGACGACAGCGGCGAGCTCAGCCATTACGTTGCGGTATTCAGCGACATCAGTGCGATCAAGCATTCCGAGCAGGAGCTGGCTTACCTCGCCCACCACGACCCGCTGACCGGCTTGCCCAACCGGCTGCTGTTCAATGATCGCGCCGAGCAGGCCCTGGCCGCGGCGCAGAGCCACAAGCGCGGCTGTGCGCTGTTGCTGCTCGACCTGGATCATTTTCAAAGCATCAACGATGGCCTTGGCCACCCGGTTGGCGACCAATTGCTCAAATTGGTTGGCGAACGCCTGCGTGCGGCCTTGGACAAGGGCTTGACCTTGGCCCGGCTCGGCGGCGACGAATTCGCCGTGCTGCTGGAGAACTGCCAGCAGGTCGGCCAGGCGGCAACCCTGGCGCAGACGTTGATCGAGCAGATGCGCGAGCCGTTCAGTTGCGAGGGGCACAGCCTGTTCATCGGGGTCAGCGTCGGCATCAGCCTGTTCCCCAGCGATGCCCTCAGCGCCGCGCAGCTGCTGCGCAATGCCGATGCCGCGCTGTTCAAGGCCAAGAGCAACGGTCGCGGTGGTTATGCGTTGTACACCGAAGAGCTGACTGCGCATGCCCAGCAGCGGGTGGAAATTGCCACAGAGCTGCGCCGGGCACTGGAGCAGGAGGAACTGCGGCTGTTCTTCCAGCCGGTGCATGACCTGGCCAGCGGCAACATGGTTGGGGTTGAAGCGCTGGTGCGCTGGCAGCACCCCGAGCGCGGGCTGGTGCCGCCGGGTGAGTTCATCCCGATTGCCGAGGCCAGCGGGCTGATTGCCGAGATCGATGGCTGGGTGCTGCGCCAGGCGTGTCGGCAGATGGTCGAATGGCAGGCCGCGGGGCAGTTGCTGGACTTCATTGCGGTGAATATCTCCAGCCGGCTGTTTGCTCAGCGGGATTTGTATCTGCAGGTGGCCAAGGTGCTGCACGACACCGGCCTGAACCCGGCGCTGCTGGAGTTGGAAGTGACCGAAAGCGCGGTGATGGAAGACCCCGAGGTGGCGCTGGAGCAGCTGCATCGGCTCCGTGAGCTGGGCTTGCGCCTGGCCATCGATGATTTCGGTACGGGCTATTCGTCGCTACTGCGGCTCAAGCGCTTGCCGGTGCAGAAGCTGAAGATCGACAAAGGGTTCGTTTCGGGGTTGCCGCAGGATGAGGATGATGTGGCGATTGTACGGGTGATCATCGCCCTGGCTCGGAGCATGGGCATGCAGGTGCATGCCGAAGGGGTCGAACAGGCGGAGCAGGCGCTGTTCTTGTTGGCGCAGGAGTGTCAGTTAGGGCAGGGTTACTGGTTTGGGCGGCCGGTGCCCGCTGCGGATCTGGGGTGGGGGTGAGATTTTTGGGGCTGCTTTGCAGCCCTTTCCGACCGGTCCGGCGCCCCGGCAAGGCCGCTCCTACAGGGACCGCGTAGCCTGGCCGGACGCGATCACCTGTAGGAGCGGCCTTGTGTCGCGAAAGGCGCGCGCAGCGGGCCCAATCCGGTCACCGCTTGTTCAGCCCGCGGGCCAACCGATCCCCACCCAGCTGGATCACCGCCACCAACACCACCAGCATGGCAATCACGGTCAACATCACCTGGCTGTCAAACCGCTGATAGCCATAGCGGTAGGCAATATCGCCCAAGCCGCCAGCACCAATCGCGCCTGCCATGGCCGATGAGTTGATCAGCGCCACCACGGTAATAGTGAACCCGCCAACAATCCCCGGCAGCGCTTCGGGCAGCAACACATGCCAAACGATATGCCAGCGCCGGCACCCCATCGCCTGCGCCGCTTCGATCAAACCATGGTCAACCTCGCGCAGACTGACCTCGGCTATCCGCGCAAAAAACGGTGTGGCGGCGATGGTCAGCGGCACCACGGCAGCCCACACGCCATAGGTGGTGCCAACCACCAGCCGGGTGAAGGGGATCAGCGCCACCATCAGAATCAGAAACGGGATCGAGCGAAACAGGTTAACGAAAGCGCCCACCACCCGGTTGAGCAACGGCGCCTGGTAAATCCCGCCCTTGTCGCTGGTGACCAGCAGCACCGCCATCGGGATGCCGAGCAGCAACGCCACCAGCGACGATACGCCCACCATCAGCAAGGTGTCCCACAAGCCTTGCAGCAATCGCTCAGTCCACATAGCCCAACACCTCCACATCATCTGCCCAACGCCGTGCGCGCTCGAGCACGCCATGGGTGTCATGCGCTGAACCCCGCACTGACACGATCAACCGCCCCAGCGCATGTTCACCGATGGTTTCGACGCCGCCCTGGAGCAGGCTGACCTGACCGCCAAGGTCGTCAAACAAGCCGGATAACTGTGGCTCGCCAAACACCACCAATTTGAGCACCAGGGCCGCATCGCGGTTGCTAGCAGTCGGCAGCAAACTGCTCTGCAACGCTGCCGGCAACTTGCCCTGCAACGGCGCGAGCAAGGTGCGGGTCACTGCATGCTGCGGGCTGCCGAACACCTGCCAGACCTCACCTTGCTCGACTACCTGACCGCGCTCCAGCACCACCACGCGCTGGCAGATATCGCGGATCACCGCCATTTCATGGGTGATCAGCACCACGGTCAGGCCGAGGCGCTGGTTGATGTCGCGCAGCAGTTCGAGGATCGACGCGGTGGTTTCCGGGTCGAGGGCTGAGGTGGCTTCATCACACAGTAGAATTTCCGGGTCATGCACCAGCGCCCGGGCGATGCCGACGCGCTGCTTCTGCCCGCCGGAGAGTTGCGCCGGGTACACCTGATGCTTGTCGGCCAGGCCGACCAGATCAAGCAGCGCGCGAACCTTTTGCTGGCGCTCGGCCTTGGCTACGCCGGCAACCTTGAGCGGCAGCTCGACGTTGTCCCACACGGTCTTCGCCGACATCAGGTTGAAGTGCTGGAAGATCATGCCGATGCGCCGACGCAGGGCCACCAGGCGGTCTTCGTCGAACGGGGCGATGTCGACCTGATCGATCAGCACCCGGCCCTGGCTCGGCTGTTCCAGGCGGTTGATGGTACGCAGCAGCGACGACTTGCCGGCGCCGCTGCGGCCAATGATGCCGAAGATCTCGCCCCGGCGGATGTTCAGGTCGATACCTTGCAGGGCAGGCTGGGCCTGGCCTGGGTAGGTCTTGCCCAGGCCGATGAAGCGCACATGGGCCTGATTGACCTCGGGCCGCAACGCCTGCTCGCGGCCGGGCGCCGGGACGGCTGGGGCAGTGGGCACCCTGAGGGCGCTGGCGCTGCTCATGTCAGCCTTCCCAGCCGGCCTGGTAGAGGCTGCCGTGTGCCTTGTCCAGCGCAGCCTTTACCGCAGGCGAGTGCTGGTAGATGTCGACGAACTTGGCCAGGCGTGGATCGTCCTTTTCCTGTGGGCGGATAACGAACTGGATCACGTATTCCTTGTTTTCCAGGCCGTCGAACAGCAGTGCTGATTTCGCATCGAAGGTGTTCGCCAGGCGGATATAGGCCGGGTAGCCCTGGACCAGGTCGGCATCGTCGTAGGCGCGCACCAGCTGCACTGCTTCAACCTGCAGAATCTTCAGTTTTTTCGGGTTGGCGACGATGTCGTCTTCGGTGGCCTTGTAGCCAACGCCGGGTTTGAGCGTGATCAGCCCGGCCTTGGCCAGCAGCTGCAAACCACGGCCGCTGTTGATCGGGTCGTTGGCGATGGCCACGCTGGCGCCGGTCGGCAGCTCGGCAAAGCTTTTGTACTTTTTCGAGTACAGGCCAACGTTGTTGATGATCCCCGGCTTGTACGGCACCAGGTCAAAGCCGGCAGCGGCCTTGGCGTTTTCCAGGAACGGGATGTGCTGGAAGTAATTGACGTCGATATCGCCGCTGTTGAGGCTGACGTTCGGCGCGATCCAGTCGCTGAACTCGATCAGCTTCACTTCCAGGCCTTGCTTGTGCGCCTCTTCGACAGCGGCTTCAAGGGGAATGGCAAAGGCTGCGGTGGTGCCGACTTTAAGCGGCTCGGCAGCGAGCACGTTGGCGCTGATGGCCAGTGACAGTACGGCGGCCGCGACGGGCCGGAACAGTTTATCAAGCATGGTGCAGGGCTCCAGTCGGGGCAGGGATTGGGGTGTTGTTGCGGTAGCGGGCACCGGGATGGTCGGCAGGCAGGTGCGGCAGGTCGCTGGCGAACAGTTTTTCGCGCAGGCTGCCGTCCTGGTAAGCGGTCTTGTAGCGGCCGCGGCGTTGCAGTTCGGGGACGACCAGGTCGATGAAGTCTTCAAAGCTTTCCGGGGTTACGGTGCGGGTCAGGTTGAAGCCGTCGAGCCCGGTTTCGTCGATCCAGCCGATCAGCTCATCGGCGACCTGCGCGGCGGTGCCGATCAGGGTCACGTAGCGGCCGCCGAGGCTGTGCTGGTCGAGCAGGCGGCGGCGGGTCCAGGCGCTGTCCTGCAACTGGCGGGTCGCGGACTGGATGGCGTTGCCTTTGGCGAAGCCGATCGGCTCGTCCAGCTCGAACGCGGCGAAGTCGATCCCGGTCGAGCTGGCGAAGTGGGCGACGCCGGCCTCAGGGCTGGCGTAGCGCACATATTCGGCATGCTTGGCCTGGGCTTCGGCTTCGCTGGCGGCGACGATCACGGTAATGCCCATGAATACCTTGATTGCCTGCGGATCACGCCCGGCCGCCTTGGCGGCGGCACGCACCTTGTCGACTTGAATACGGGTGGAGGCTTTGTCCTGGCCGCTGATGAACACGCATTCGGCGTGGTTGCCGGCAAAGCTCAGGCCGCGTGGCGAGCTGCCAGCCTGGAATAGCACCGGCGTGCGCTGCGGCGAGGGTTCGCAGAGGTGGTAGCCCTCGACCTTGTAGAACTCGCCGTGGTGCTCGACCTTGCGCACTTTGTCGGGGCGGGCGTAGACCCGCTGCTCGCGGTCGGCGACCACTGCGTCGTCATCCCAGCTGCCTTCGAGCAGCTTGTACAGCACTTGCAGGTATTCGTCGGCCTGGTCGTAACGGCGGTCGTGCTCGGGCTGTTGCTCCAGGCCCATGGCGCGGGCGGCGCTGTCGAGGTAGCCGGTGACGATGTTCCAACCGACCCGGCCGTTGCTCAGGTGGTCAAGGGTCGACAGCCGGCGGGCGAACAGATACGGCGCCTCGTAGGTGAGGTTGGCGGTCAGGCCAAAACCCAGGTGGCGGGTGACGGCAGCCATGGCCGAGACCAGCAGCAGCGGGTCGTTGACCGGCAGCTGGATCGACTCCTTCAGCGTTACATCGACCGACTGGCCATAGACGTCGTAGGTGCCGACGATATCGGCGATGAACAGGCCATCGAACAACCCGCGCTCAAGCAGCTTGGCCAGGTCGGTCCAGTAGTCCAGCGTCTTGTACTGGGTCGAGGTGTCGCGTGGGTGGGTCCACAGGCCATGGTTGATGTGGCCGACGCAGTTCATGTTGAAGGCGTTGAGGAGGATTTGCTTGCTCATCAGATCGTCCCCCGCCGCGGTGGGTTGATGTCGTTGAGGTAGTAGTTGCCGATGGCGTGAAACTTCCAGCGCACCGGGTCGTGCAGGGTGTGCACGCGGGCGTTGCGCCAGTGGCGGTCGAGGTTGTGCTCGGCCAGGGTGGCCTGGCTGCCGGCCAGCTCGAACAGCGTGGTGCCGGCGGCGAGGGCGATTTCGGTGCTGATGGCACGGGCCTCGGCGACGGCGATCGAGGCTGCGGCCACTCGCTCGGCGGCTGTCTCCGGCGTGGCTGCCGCGGCCTGGTCGAGGAATTCGCCGGCGCGTTCCAGCAGTGCTTCGCTGGCATGCAGGCGGATCGACAACTGGCCGAAGCTCTTCAGGGTCAGCGGGTCGTCGACGGCCTTGTCGTGGCCCGAGTCGACCCATGGCCGGCTGCGGGTACGCACGAAGTGCAGCGCGTCTTCGAAAGCAGCGCGGGCGATGCCGGTATCGATTGCAGCGTGGAGGATCTGCGCCAGTGGGCCGACCGGTGTCGGCCGCTCGAATGCGCTCTGGAACGCCACCACGTCGGCAGCGGCTACCCAGACGTTATCGAACACCACCGAACCGCTACCGGTGGTGCGCTGGCCAAAGCCGCTCCAGTCGTCGATCACTTGCAGGCCCGGCGCATCGGCCGGCACGAAGGCCAGCCGCTGAACGCCGTCGTCATCGATCACCGAAGTGGGGATACGCTGCGCATACAGCGCGCCGGTGGAGTAGAACTTGCGGCCGTTGATGCGATAACCGTCGCCCTCGCGGCTGAGCCGGGTGGTGCGGTCGTGGGCGGTCTTGGTACCGAGTTCGGCCAGGGCGTTGCCGAAGCGCCGCCCGGCCAGCACTTCGGCGTACAGCCGCTGCTGTTGCTCGGGCGTGCCGTTTACCCGCAGCACTTCCAGGGCGTAGAAGTGGTTCTGCGGGATCTGCCCCAGCGAGCCGTCGGCCTGGGCAATCCGGGCGATGATCTTGGCCAGGGTGACATACGACACGCCTGCACCACCAAAGGCCTTGGGCACGCTGATGGCCCACAGCCCGGAGCGGCTGAACAGCTCCAGCTCGGCGTGCGGCAGGCGCCGCTCGCGGTCGCGCAGGGCGCTGTCGCGGCGCAGTTGCCTGGCGAGTTCGTCAGCGACGGCCAGGGCCTCGCCGTCAGTGCGGATGACAGTTGCGTTCATTGTGTTCTCCGGGGCCTTGGGGCCGCTTCGCGCCCCTTCGCGGGTAAACCCGCTCCTACAGGTAACTGAGCTGAACCTTGTGGGAGCGGGTTTACCCGCGAAGGGGCGCGAAGCGGCCCCAGAGGCCCTCAAATCCAGGAATGTCGGGCAGGCCGGGTGCCGTTCAGGTGCCAGGCGCCCACAGCGTGGTATTTCCAGCGCACCGGGTCGTGCAGGGTGTGCACGCGGGCATTGCGCCAGTGCCGGTCGAGGTTGAACTCGGCGAGGGTGGCGCGGCTGCCGGCCAGTTCGAACAGCTTCTCGCTGGCCTGCAGGGCGATCTCGGTGGTGAGCACCTTGGCTTCGGCCACCGCAATCGAAGCGCGCGCGGCGGCGTCAGCATCGATGGCCCCAGCGTTGACCTCGTCCAGCACCTTCGCGGCCTTGCGCAGCAGCGCCTCGGCGGCGTGCAGCTCGAGCTTGAGCCGGCCGATGTCGGCGATCACGTAAGGGTCATCGCTGGCGCGCTCGACGTTGGCGTCGATAAACGGCCGGGACTTCTCCCGCACAAAGCTGATCGCGTCATCGATGGCTGCTTCGGCGATACCGGCGTCGATGGCTGCCTGAATCAACTGCGACGCCGCGCCCTGGATGTTGGGCAGGTCGCGCTGGCGCCAGTTGTCGATCACCAGCTCAGCCTCCACCGGTACTTGGTCGAGCAGCACGGTGCCGCTGGCGGTGGTGCGCTGGCCAAAGCCTGACCAGTCGTCAACGATGCGCAGGCCCGGGCTGCCACGGCGGACAAAAGCCAGGCGTTGGCGGCCTTCGTCATCCAGCGCCTTGACCGCAACCCAGTGGGCGAACAGGGCGCCAGTGGAATAGAACTTCTCGCCGCTGATGCGATAGGCGTCGCCGTCACGGCTGATCCGCGCCTTCAGGGTGAGGGTGTCTTTGCTGCCGCGCTCGGGGCCGGCATTGCCGATCCGCCAGCCGTTCAGCACCGAGCCGAAAATCAGCGCCTGCTGGGCTTCGCTGGCGGTCAGGCGCAGCAGTTGCAGCATGCCGAACTGGTTCTGCGGGATCTGCCCCAGCGCCGGGTCGGCAGCGCTGATGACGCGAAACACCTCGGCGACCGTGACAAAGGACACGTCGGCACCACCGAAGGCTTTGGGGATGCTGATGCTGCCCAGCCCGCTGCGAGTGAACAGCTCGATCTCGGCCCACGGCAGCTTGCGCTGCTGGTCGCGTTTGGAGGCGTTTGCGCGAGCGACTGCGGCCAGCTCATGGGCGGCTTGCAGGGCTTCGGCGTCGTTGCGCAGGACCTTGGCCGGCAGCAGTGCTGGCGGGCTGTCGAGGTCGCTGGCGTGAAGGGTTTGTGCCTGGCTGGACATTAGTACCGCTCCTTGGCTGTACTCAATGCCCTGGCGTTATGCACTGGGGTGATTGCATTCCTGACCATTCCTGACCTCACAAAAAAGTGGCGGCGGCGCTTGGTGGTTGCGCTGCGCATGTGCTGGTCCGGTGGTCCGGTGTATATACCTTAAAGTCTTATTAAATAATTTTGAACGATCATTTGGGAATATAGATAGAAGTGCTGAGGCTTGCGGCGGTTGGCTTTAATAATGCGGTGGTTTTTAGGACGTCGGGGGCCGCGTAGCGCCCCCAGCAATTCTGACCAGTGCCGCGAAAGGCAGGGCGCTAGGAGGCGGCAGTCCCAAGAAACTTGCGCAAAAACTGCCGAGTCCGCTCTTCCTTCGGATTGGCAAACAACGCCTTGGCCTCACCCTGCTCAACAATCACCCCTTTGTCGAAGAAGATCACCCGATTGGCGACATCCCGGGCAAAGCTCATCTCGTGGGTGACGATGATCATGGTGCGCTGCTCTTCGGCCAGGCCACGAATGGTCTCCAGCACTTCACCCACCAGTTCCGGGTCCAGCGCTGAGGTTGGCTCGTCGAATAGGATCACATCCGGCTCCATGGCCAACGCCCGAGCAATCGCCACGCGCTGTTGCTGGCCACCGGACAAGCGTCGTGGGTAGGCGTCTTCTTTGCCGGCCAGGCCGACCTTGGCCAGCAAACGTCGGCCAAGCTCCAGGGCTGTGGCGCGCGGGGTCTTCTTGACCACCAGCGGCCCTTCGATGACGTTATCCAACGCCGTGCGATGGGGGAACAGGTTGAAGTTCTGGAAGACAAACCCGGCCTGCTGGCGCAAGCGGCGGATGGCGCTCTGCTGGTTACCCAGCGAGCGGTTGGCGTCGATGCTGATGTCGCCGATCTGGATGCGTCCGGCGTCGGGGGTCTCGAGCAGGTTGAGGCAGCGCAGAAAGGTAGTCTTGCCCGAGCCGCTGGGGCCGATGATGGCGATCACTTCACCGGGCTGGACGGTCAGGTTGATGCCGTCGAGTACGGTCTGGCCGTTGAACCGCTTGGTCAGGCCTTCAACTACGATCATGCTCAACGCTCCTGGTCATGCTGGTTGACCCGTGCTTCCAGGCGGTTCTGGAAGTGGGCGAGGATGCTCGCCAGGATCCAGTAGATAACCGCAACGGCCAGGTACATGGTGAACACTTCGAAGGTCCGCGCGGTGACCAGCTGCGCCTGGCGGAACAGCTCCGGCACCTGAATGGTGGCCGCCAGCGCGGTGTCCTTGACCAGCGAGATAAAACTGTTGCCCAGCGGCGGCAGGGCGGTGCGCATGGCTTGCGGCAGGATCGCCCGGCGCATGGCCTGGGCGCGGGTCATGCCGATGCTGGCGCAGGCTTCCCACTGGCCGCGCTCGATCGACGAGATCGCCGCCCGCAGGATTTCGCAGACGTAGGCTGCCATGTTCAGCGACAGGCCAATCAGCGCTGCCGGGATCGGGTCAAGCTCAAGGCCGATCTGCGGCAGGCCGAAGTAGATCACGAACAGCTGCACCAACAGCGGCGTGCCGCGGAAGAACGACACGTAAATACGCGCCAGCCAGTCCAGCGGCAGCACCTTGGACAAGCGCATCAACGCCAGGGCAAAGCCCAGCAGCAAGCCAAAGAACATACCGCCGACACTGAGCAGGATGGTGTAGCCAGCGCCCTTGAGCAGAAAGGGCGCGGAGTCGGCTACCAGTTGCAGGCTTTCTTCAATCATTTAGTCACGTCAGCGCCGAAGTACTTCTCGGACAGCTTGGCCAGGCTGCCGTCGGCGCGCAGCTTGTCCAGGGCCTGATTGATGGCCGCGAGCAGTTCCGGTTCACCCTTGCGCAGGGCAATGCCCGACTCGAGACGCGAGAAGGCGTCCCCAGCGGCAACGGTATCCTGGGCTTTTTTGGCGTACTCAAGCGCAGCCAGGCGGTCGATCAGGATAGCGTCGGTGCGGCCCACGCGCAGGTCCTGGAACTTGGTCGGGTCGTCTTCATAGGTGCGTACGTCGGCGGTCGGCACGTTGGCTTTGACCCATTGCTCGTAGTTGGTGCCCAGACCGACACCGACCTTCTTGCCGGCCAGGTCAGCTGCAGACTTGATGTTCAGATCTTTTTCTTTCTTCTTCAGCACCAGTGCCTGAATGCCGGAGACGGTGTACGGCTCGGAGAAGTCGTACTTCTTCTTGCGCTCGTCGGAGATGGTCACCTGGTTGACGACCACGTCCAGGCGCTTGGACTCCAGCGCCGCGAGGATGCCGTCCCATTTGGTCGGCTGGACCTTGGCCTTGACCCCAAGCTCTTTGGCGATCAGCTCCGACAGCTCTACCTCAAAGCCCGACAGCTTACCGCTGTCATCGACAAAGCTGAACGGCGGGTAGGTGCCTTCGACGCCGACGTTGAGCACGCCCTTGTCCTTGATGGTCTGCAGCTGCTCGCCGGCAAACGCCTGGCTGAACAGACCGGTGCCAAGCACGATGGCAAGGCTGGCATTGAGTAGCGGTTTGGCAAAGATCGACATGGCAGGGCCCCGCGCTTTTGGTGGAAGTAGTGGGTGGCGACTATAAGGGTGGGCTGTTTAGCTCATGAAATAATAAAAAAGTATTTTGTTATTCCATTTATGTGCATTGAGCCGTTGGCCGGCTGCGTTGAGGGTAGCCCGTCAGCGTGGCTTATGCCCGACTTAGCGCAGGATGGAATAAAGCGTTGTTTTTTCCAAGGGCTGGATTTGTCGTAGAGTGGATCTATACGACAGTCAGGAGCACATCGTGAGCGAACAATCATCCCCCGGCAAATGGCAGTTGCAGTCGATCGTGACCGGCCTGCGCGGCGCTCGTGAGCAATGGCGCACGCAAAATGGCCGCAGCAGCGGCGAGAAGGGCGGCCGCGAGCTGCCGTCGCGTGAAGCAATGCAGCGCATTCTCGAGCAACTGTGTGGGGCTTTGTTCCCGATGCGCCTGGGCCCGGTCGACCTGCGTGAAGAGAGCGAGGATTTCTACGTCGGCCACACCCTCGACACCGCCCTCACTGCACTGCTCGCGCAAGCACGGCTGGAGCTGCGCTATGCCGCACGGCAGAGCCAGACTGACCAAGCCAACGCCGACAGCGAGGCCTTGCGCCTGATCCAGGGCTTCGCTGCGGCCCTGCCAGAGATGCGCGTGCTGCTCGACACCGACGTGCTCGCCGCCTACCACGGCGACCCGGCCGCGCGCAGCGTGGATGAAGTGCTGCTGTGCTACCCAGGAATCCTGGCGATCATCCACCACCGCCTGGCTCACCACCTGTACCTGGCCGGCCTGCCATTGCTGGCGCGGATCAGCTCGGAGCTGGCGCATTCGGCCACCGGCATCGATATCCACCCCGGCGCACGGATTGGCCCGAGCTTCTTCATCGACCACGGTACCGGCGTGGTGATCGGCGAAACCGCGATCATCGGCGAGCGCGTGCGTATCTATCAGGCCGTGACGCTGGGCGCCAAACGCTTCACCGCCGACGAAACCGGCAGCCTGCACAAGGGCCAGCCGCGCCACCCGATCGTCGAAGACGATGTGGTGATCTATGCCGGCGCAACCATCCTCGGCCGGATCACCATCGGCAAGGGCTCGACCATCGGCGGCAACGTCTGGCTGACCCGCAGCGTGCCGGCCGACAGCAACATCACCCAGGCCAATCTGCAGCTCGACTGCCAGGCAAAAAAATAGCAAAAGCGCCGAGCAAAAGCCGTTGTCAGCTCCTCTATATACCTGCCCCGCTCAGCGGGGCAGGTCGCATCGAAGGCCGATCCATGTTTAACTTGAACGCTTGTTCAACATAAAAACGCTGGTCGCTGCCGGTGTTCAACAGGAGGATATGCCTTTGCTGAACCCGTTAAATCCTATGCCTAATTCCCACAGCGGGGTGCAGGTTGCATGAGTACTCCCACCCCTGAACTTGCTGACAGCAAGATGCGCATGAACGCCCCGGTGTTCTACTTCGCCGCCAGTTTTATCCTGCTCTTCGGGCTGGTGGTGATCGTCAACCCCGAGGCCTCCGGTGCCTGGTTGCTGGCCGCGCAAAACTGGGCTGCCAACACGGTGGGCTGGTACTACATGCTGGCCATGACCCTATATCTGGTGTTCGTGGTGGTCACCGCCTTGTCGGGCTACGGCAAGATCAAACTCGGTGCCGACCATGACGAACCCGAGTTCAGTTACCTGTCCTGGGCCGGCATGCTGTTCGCCGCCGGTATCAGCATCACGCTGTTCTTCTTCTGCGTCTCCGAGCCGCTGACGCACATGCTGCAACCGCCCCAGGGCGAGGGCGGCACCGCCGAGGCCGGGCGCGAGGCGATGAAGCTGCTGTTTCTGCACTGGGGCCTGCATGGCTGGGGCGTGTTTGCCTTTGTCGGCATGGCGCTGGCCTACTTCGCTTACCGGCACAACCTGCCGCTGGCGCTGCGTTCGGCGCTGTACCCGCTGATCGGCAAGCGTATCAACGGCCCGATCGGTTACGCGGTGGATGGTTTCGGCATCATTGCCACGGTGTTCGGCCTGGGCGCCGACATGGGCTTTGGTGTGCTGCACCTTAACTCCGGCCTCGATTACCTGTTCGGCATCCCGCACAGTCAATGGGTGCAGGTCGCGCTGATCACGCTGATGATGGGCGCCGCAGTCGCGGTAGCCGTGGCCGGGGTCGAGAAGGGCGTGCGGGTGATGTCCGACATCAACCTGTTCCTGGCCTGCGCCTTGCTGCTGTTCGTACTGTTTGCCGGCCCGACCCAGCACTTGTTCAATACCCTGATCCAGAACCTCGGTGACTACCTTGGCGCCTTGCCAGGCAAGAGCTTCGACGTCTATGCCTACGGCGAGAACCGCGACTGGCTGGGCGGCTGGACAGTGTTCTACTGGGCCTGGTGGATTGCCTGGGCGCCGTTCGTGGGCCTGTTCATCGCGCGGATTTCCCGTGGCCGGACCATTCGTGAATTCGTCTTCGGCGTGCTGTTGATCCCGCTTGGTTTCACCCTCGCGTGGATGTCGATCTTCGCCAACAGCGCGATGGACCAGGTGCTCAACCACGGCCTGGTCGCGCTCGGCCAGTCGGCGCTGGAAAACCCGTCGATGAGCCTGTACCTGCTGCTCGAAACCTATCCGTGGAGCAAAGCGGTGATCGCCGTGACGGTGTTCATCAGCTTCGTCTTCTTCGTCACCTCGGCCGACTCCGGCACCGTGGTGTTGTCGACCTTGTCGGCCAAGGGCGGCAGCCCTGACGAAGACGGCCCGAACTGGCTGCGGATCTTCTGGGGGGCGATGACTGCGTTGATCACCAGTGCCTTGCTGTTCGCTGGCAGCATCGACTCGCTGAAGTCGGCGGTGGTGCTGACCTCATTGCCGTTCTCGCTGATCCTGCTGTGCATGATGTGGGGCCTGCACAAGGCGTTCTACCTAGAGTCGCAGCGGCGTATTGCCCAGTTGCACTCGCTGGCACCGGTCGCCCAGAGCCGCCGTGGTCGCGGCGGCTGGCGTCAGCGCTTGAGCCAGGCTGTGCACTTCCCGTCGCGCGATGAGGTGTACCGCTTCATGGATGACGTGGTGCGCCCGGCGATCAATGACGTGCGCGAGGTGTTCGAGCAGAAAGGCCTGGTGCTGATCACTCAGGATGACCCGAGCCACGACAACGTCAGCTTGAAAGTCGGCCATGGTGAAGAGCAGCCGTTCATCTACCAGGTGCAGATGCGCGGTTATTTCACGCCGTCCTTCGCCTTGGGTGGGTTGGGTGCGCAAGAGCTGAAAAACCGTCGCTATTACCGCGCCGAGGTGCATCTGTCAGAAGGTAGCCAGGATTACGATCTGGTCGGCTACAGCAAGGAGCAGATCATCAACGACATCCTCGACCAGTACGAACGGCACATGCAGTTCCTGCACATGGTCAGGTAGTTGCGTGAGGGGCTGCCGGGCAGCCCCTCGCCTGCGCTAGAACGGCGCGTCGCCAAGGATGGTGGCGCGGTGCATGACCCGCCGCTGCGGGCGGTAGTCATCGACGGCGTAATGCTGGGTGACGCGGTTGTCCCAAAAGGCCACGTCGTTTTCCTGCCAGCGCCAGCGGATGCTGTACTCCGGCCGCGTCGCATGGGCAAACAGCAGCTTGAGCAGGCCCTCGCTTTCCTGCTCGTTGAGCTCGTTGATGCGCGTGGTAAACCCTTCATTGACGAACAACGCCTTGCGCCCGCTGACCGGATGCGTACGCACCACCGGGTGCGTCAGCGGCGGGTTGTTGCGCCGGGTCGCTTCCCAGCGGGCGAGGTCCTCGGCGGTGGTGCCGAAGCGCTCCAGCGGGAATGACTTGGTGAAGTCATGGGTGGCGGTGAGGCCGTCGAGCATCGTCCGCAGGGGCGCCGACAGGCCTTCGAATGCCGCTACGCCACTGGCCCACAAGGTATCGCCGCCGTAGGCCGGCAGCTGCTTGGCACTCAGTACCGCGCCCAGCGCCGGGGTCGGCAGAAAGGTCACGTCGGTGTGCCACACGGCATTGTCGCGCACGTCGGTGACGGCGGTATCGAGGATCAGCACTTGTGGCGTTTGCGGCACATTGGGGTAGATCGGGTGGATATGCAGATCGCCAAAACGCGCAGCGAAGCGGGCTTGCTGCTGCGGGTTGAGCCGCTGCTCGCGGAAGAACAGCACTTGATGCTTGAGCAGCGCCTGCTCGATGGCGTCGCGTTGTTCGGCTGTGATTTCACGGCTGATGTCGACGCCAGTGATCTGCGCGCCGAGGGCCGGGCTTAACGGAGTAATGGTCAGGCTCATGGCAGTCTCTTTGTCGGGCGCCGGAGTGCCGGCGTGGTCAGTCGTGCTTAGTGGGTCTGGCCGTGCCAAGGCACCAGCTTGCGTTGCAGGGCGCGCAGGCCCATTTCCAGGGCGAAGGCGATCAGGGCAATCAGCAGGATCCCCAGCACCACCACGTCAGTGACCAGAAACTGCGCCGCTGACTGGACCATGAAGCCGAGGCCGCTGGTGGCGGCGATCAATTCCGCTGCAACCAGGGTCGACCAGCCGACGCCCAAGCCGATACGCACGCCGGTGAGGATGTCGGGCAGGGCGCTGGGCAATATCACATGGCGAATCAGCTGGGCCTTGGTGGCGCCCAGCGACTGCGCGGCGCGCAGTTTGGCCGGGTCGACGGTGCGCACGCCGGTGGCGGTGGCGATGGCAATCGGGGCGAAGATCGCCAGGTAGATCAGCAGCACCTTGGACAGCTCACCGATGCCGCACCAGATCACGATCAGCGGCAGGTAGGCCAGCGGCGGAATTGGCCGGTAGAACTCGATCAGTGGGTCGAAAATGCCCCGGGCAATGCGGTTGGAGCCGATGGCAATGCCGATCGGGATCGCCGTGAGGATGGCTGCGCCGAGCGCCAGGCCAATCCGCCCAAGGCTTGCGCCCAGGTGCTGCCACAGGCTGGCGTCCATGTAGCCCTGGGTCAGCAGCACCCAGGCTTTGCCGAGGATGTCTGCCGGTGGTGGCAGAAACAGCGGTTCGACCAGCTCGGCGGCGGTCACCGCCCACCACAGCAGTAACAGGCTGGCCAGGGTCAGGGCGCTGATCCAGCGGGTCGACAGTGGTTTGCGCGGCAGCGGTTTGAGGTTGGCCGGCTTGGCGGCCAGCGGCAGTTCGACAGTGCTCATGCTGAGTGCTCCCGGCGGGCGTCTTCGCGTTGCGAGAAGACTCTCGCCAGCACGTGTTCGCGGGTTTCGATAAAGCGCGGGTCGGACTTGATCGCCCGCGCCGATTCGCCGGCGGCGTAGCGTTGGCCGAAGTCCAGTTGCAGCCGTTCGACGACACGCCCTGGGTTGGGCGCAAGCAGCACCAGTTCGCTGGCGAGAAACACCGCTTCTTCGATGTCATGGGTAATCAGGAATACCGGTTTGGCTGTGCGTTGCCACACCTGCAGCAACAACTCCTGCATCTGCTCGCGGGTAAACGCATCGAGGGCGCCGAACGGCTCGTCCATCAATAGCACACGCGGGTTGGCGGCCAGGGCGCGGGCCAGGCCGACGCGCTGCTTCTGGCCGCCCGAAAGCTGCCAGATGCGCCGCTCGGCGAAACCTGCGAGGTCGACCAGTGCGAGCATTTCGCGCGCTTTGGCTTCGCGCTCGGCACGGCTTACGCCGGCCAGCTCCAGGCCGAAGGCGACGTTGCCGAGCACGTTTTGCCAGGGCAGCAGGGCGTCGTCCTGAAACACCACGCCGCGCTCGGCACTCGGGCCTTGCACCGGCACGCCGTCGAGGCTGATACGGCCAGCACTGGCAGGCACGAAGCCGGCGATCAGGTTGAGCAGCGAGGTCTTGCCGCTGCCCGATGGCCCAAGGGCCACCAGCAGCTGGCGCGGGCCCAGGCTCAGGTTGATATCGGCCAGCACCGGGGTGTCGGCACCGGGGTACTGTGCGCTGATGCGCTCCAGCTCGAGCAAGGCCATGACGGGCTCCGGATCAGTTGGGCAGGTATTTGGCGGTGACGTATGGGGCGTAGTCAGGCAGCACGGCGTCGACCTTGCCTTGCTCCTTGAGGAAGGCTGCGGTGTTGCTCAGGGCCTGGGTGGTCGGCGTGCCGAGGGCGCTGGCCTGGTCGGCGGCCAGCGGGTAGACGTTGCCTTGCAGCAGCACCGGGATATCGCTGCTCTTGGCGCCCGAGAGCTTGGCCAGTTTGGCGACGTTGTCCGGGTTGGCCAGCCAGGCTGCCGGGTCCTTGCGGTAGTCGGCGTAGGCATCCAGGGTGACCTTGGCGAAGGCCTTGACCACGTCCGGGTGCTTGGCGGCAAAGTCTTTGCGCACGATCCAGGCGTCGAAGGTCGGCGCGCCTTTTTGTGCCAGCTCACCGGAGGTGATCAGCACCTTGCCGTTCTCCTTGGCGACGCCCAGCGCTGGGTCCCAGACATAGGTGGCGTCGATATCGCCACGCTTCCAGGCGGCGATGATGGCCGGCGGGGCGAGGTTGAGGATCTGCACCTTGGACGCATCGATGTTCCACGCTTTGAGCGCAGCGAGCAGGCTGTAGTGGCCGGTCGAAACGAACGGTACGGCGACCTTTTTGCCGATCAGGTCCTGCGGGGTCTTGATGCTGTCGCGGGCAACCAGCGCTTCACCGGCGCCGATCTGGGTGGCGATCAAAAAGGTTTCGACCGGCAGCTTGCGGGTCGCGGCTGCGGCCAGCGGGCTGGAGCCGAGGTAGCCGATCTGTACATCGCCCGAGGCCACGGCCGTGATCACGTCGGCGCCGTTATCGAATTTGCGCCAGTCGATATCGGCCTTGCTGGCTTTTTCGTAGGCGCCATCGACTTGGGCAACCTTGGCTGGGTCGACGGTGGTCTGGTAGGCCACGGTAAGGTCAGCGGCCTGGGCCAGCCAGCTGCTGCTGGCGAGGGTCAGGGCGGCGAACAGGCGCAGCGGAGCGTGCGGGATCATGGGTTTGCCTCTCGTCAGCAATCTGGGTAGTTGATGGCGAGAGACTAAATGATCTAAGAATCCTAAAATAAATAACTTTTCGGTATTAGCTTAGGTGCCTTTTGGGGGCGCTGCGCGCCCCTTTCGCGACACAAGGCCGCTCCTACAGGGACCGCGTTGCCTGCACGTTGCGCGGTCGGCGTAGTAGCGGCCTTTTGTCGCGAAAGGCCCGCAAAGCGGGCTGGCGTAATGACTGTTCACTGCTACGCTCCCCCGGCCTAGAGCAAAAGGAAATAAGGTTATGAGCAAACGTTTGCAAATAACCTAAAGCTCTTAAGGGGCCCTGCCGATACCGCAAATGGTAGTAAAGGTTCCTATGATATGCCGCAATAGTCTTAGCAATTCATAAAACAGTCATTTTGGATTTATAGGATTGTCATTATCCTGTAGCCCAGGGTGGCGGCTTAGACCTTAGTCGTGAAACGTTCGGAAATGATTGACTGGACGGTCACGCTCTGCGACTAAATCGCCAGTCCATGGTGAGTGAGGCAATAGACCTCGCCGCCACTGATATACAAAAATTAGAACGTAGAGGAGCAAAACATGTACAAGTCAAGCCTGGCTCTGGCCGTGGCACTGGGGGTTCTCGCCCAACAAGCAGGTGCTGCTGGCTTCGTCGAGGACAGCAAGCTGTCCGTAAGCTCGCGTACCATGTACTTCAACAACGATAACCGTGAAGCCGGCGGCAACAAGCCACGTCCTGACAACCGCGAGTCGGGTCAGGGCTTCAAGCTTGACTTCATTTCCGGCTTCACCGAAGGCACCGTTGGTTTTGGTGTAGATGCTCAGGCGCTGTGGGGCATCCACCTTGACGGCGGCAAGGGCTACCACCCTGATGGCAGCAGCTTCTTCCCAAGCGACTCCGACGGTTCGTCCGAGAAGCAATGGGCACGCTTTGGCGCCAACGCCAAGGCTCGTTTCTCCAAGACCGAAGCTCACTTCGGTAGCGCGCTGTCGCCAGCCTTGCCGATCCTGGTTGCCAACGATGGCCGTCTGCTGCCGCAGACCTTCGAAGGTGCCACCATTTCCTCCAAGGAAATCGACAACCTGACCATCAACGCCGGTCAGATGACTCACGCCATGGGCCGTGCGTCCAGCAACCGGACTGGTCTGTCGGTCAACGGTGCTACCGCTGACAGCAACAAGTTCCGCTACGGTGGTCTGGACTACAAGCTCACCCCAGACCTGACCCTGCAGTACTACTACTCGAACCTGGAAGACTTCTACAAGCAGCACTTCCTGGGCGCGACTCACGTCTTCAAGATCGCTGACGACCAGTCGTTCAAAACCGACCTGCGCTACTTCGACAGCAGCAGCGACGGCAAAAACGGCAACGGCGGTGGTTACAACTTCAACAACAACGGTGGCTACGCCAAGAACGTAGGCGAGGTCGACAACAAGACCTGGTCTGCCATGTTCACCTACTCCCTGGGTGGTCATGCCTTCTTGCTCGGTCATCAACGCGTCAGCGATGACGGCGGTTTCGTCTGGTTGAACCAAGGTTCGGTACGTGATGGCAATGGCCGTCCGGAAGGCGCAGGCGGCGCGAGCTTCTACCTGTTCACCGACAGCATGATCAACCAGTTCGCCAAGGCCGGTGAAAACACCACCTTCGGTCAGTACTCCTATGACTTCGCGCGCGTTGGCGTGCCGGGTCTGAAAGCGGCTGTTTCGTACCTGCGCGGTGAAGATGGCCGCAACGCCAACGGCAACGGCACCTTCTCTGAATGGGAACGCGACGCCCGGATCGACTACGTGATCCAGCAAGGCACCCTGAAAGGCCTGGGCGCGACCCTGCGCCATGGTATGTACCGCGGCACTGGCACCAGCTCGCTGGCTGACCAGGACCAGACCCGCTTCATCGTCAACTACACTTACGCTTTCAAGTAAGTCGTAGCTGCACGCCAAAAAGCCTCGCCTAGTGCGAGGCTTTTTTATGCCTGCAATTCGTAATGCATTCTGGTTATAAATAAATCGATATTTATTCTTTTTAATCTATTTCGATTGCAGGCACATTGGACCCATAACGCAGACACAGGAGCCGCACCATGAGCCTCAAACTCGGCGACATCGCCCCCGATTTCGAACAGGATTCCAGCGAAGGCAAGATTCGCTTCCACGAGTGGTTGGGCAATAGCTGGGGCGTGCTGTTCTCGCACCCTGCCGACTTCACCCCGGTGTGCACCACCGAGCTGGGCCTGACCGCCAAGCTCAAGGACGACTTCGCCAAGCGCGGGGTCAAGGCAATCGCCCTGTCGGTCGACCCGGTCGATTCGCACCACAAGTGGATCGATGACATCAATGAAACCCAGAACACCGTGGTCAACTTCCCGATCATTGCCGATGCTGATCGCAAGGTCTCCGACCTGTACGACCTGATCCACCCCAACGCCAACGACACCCTCACCGTGCGCTCGCTGTTCGTCATCGACCCGAACAAGAAGGTGCGTCTGACCATTACCTATCCGGCCAGCACCGGGCGCAACTTCAACGAAATCCTGCGGGTGATCGACTCGCTGCAACTGACCGACAACTACAAGGTCGCCACGCCAGGCAACTGGCAGGACGGCGACGAGGTAGTGATCGTGCCCTCGCTCAAGGATGAAGCCGAGATCAAGGAACGCTTCCCCAAAGGCTACCGCGCCGTGAAGCCCTACCTGCGCCTGACACCGCAGCCCAACCGCTGAATACAGAATCCTCGTTGCACATGCTCTTAGCCAAGCAGGGATATTCGGGCCGCTCATGCGGCCCTTTTTTATTCGCCCCCCGCACGGCCCCTGTAGGAGCGGCCTTGTGTCGCGAAAGGGCTGCGTAGCGGCCCCAGCAATCTGTGCTGCTGCATAAATCTTGGGGCCGCTACGCGACCCTTTCGCGACACAAGGCCGCTCCTACAGAGGATTGTGCGAGGCTTGGCTTTATATGCATTAAAAGAATAAACAAATGAAAAAATATGATTTATAGATATATATAGACTGCTGTTAAGGTCACTTACATCAAGCGGGAGCACTACTGAACAGGCCCCGCCACGAATCGAAGGAAGCGTTGCTCATGTTGGTTGTCTCGGTAGGTGGTAGCCCAAGTACCCGTTCCCGCTCCGGGGTGTTGCTGGAGCGTTCACGCCAGTGGCTGCAAGAGCGTGGGGTTGAGGTCGTGACCTTTCAGGTCCGCGAGTTTGCCGCCGAAGACCTCCTCCATGCGCGCTTCGACAGCCCGCAGGTGCAGCACTTTCAGCAGCTGGTAGCGCAGGCCGATGGCCTTATCGTCGCCACCCCGGTGTACAAGGCGTCGTTTGCCGGCGCCCTGAAAACCCTGCTCGATCTGCTGCCCGAGCGCGCTCTGGAACACAAGGTGGTGCTGCCAATCGCAACCGGCGGCAGCATCGCCCACATGCTGGCGGTGGACTACGCCCTCAAGCCCGTGCTGTCGGCACTCAAGGCGCAAGAGACCCTGCAAGGGATCTTCGCCGACGACAGCCAGATCGCCTATGGCGAAGGCAGCGCCCCGGCGCAGCTCGCGGCCAGCCTCGAAGCGCGCCTGCTGGACTCGCTCGACACGTTTCACAGCGCCTTGGTTCGCCGGCCACAACCGGTCGCCCCAGGCGTGCTCAATGAACGCTTGATCAGTGCTCGCTGGAGCATCTGAAGCCACACGTTTTTCCACCTTACTCGCCCGTCAACGAGGCAAGCAGGTGCAACCCGAACCCTATACGTCTTGGAGAGCGCCATGCGCACAGTCTTCTTGCGTCGCGGTCTGGTCGCCCTGTTTGCGGCGGCTGTATCCTTCGGCGCCATTACTCAAGCCCAGGCCGAGAGCCTGCGCATCGGTTATCAGAAATACGGCACGCTGGTGCTGCTCAAGGCCAAGGGCACGTTGGAAAAGCGCCTGGCCGAGCAAGGCATTCAGGTGCAGTGGACCGAATTCCCCGGCGGCCCGCAGCTGCTTGAAGGGCTCAACGTCGGCTCGATCGACTTTGGCGTCACTGGCGAAACGCCGCCGGTGTTTGCCCAGGCCGCCGGCGCCGATCTGCTCTACGTCGCCTACGAGCCGCCAGCGCCGCACAGCGAAGCGATCCTGGTGCCGAAGGGCTCCACGGTGCAGTCGGTAAAAGACCTCAAGGGCAAGAAAGTCGCCCTCAACAAAGGCTCCAACGTGCACTACCTGCTGGTGCGTGCGCTGGAAGATGCCGGCCTCAAGTACAGCGATATCCAACCGGTTTACCTGCCGCCCTCAGATGCCCGCGCCGCGTTCGAGCGTGGCAGCGTCGACGCCTGGGTGATCTGGGACCCGTACCAGGCCGCCGCCGAAAAGCAGCTGCAGGCGCGTACCCTACGTGACGGCCAGGGCCTGGTCGACAACCACCAGTTCTACCTGGCGACTCGCGACTATGCGACCCAGCACCCGGCGGTGATCAACACCTTGATCGAAGAAGTCCGCGCGGTTGGCCAGTGGTCCCAGGCCAATCCGCAGGAGGTCACCGATCAGGTCGCACCGCTGCTGGGCCTGCCGGCCGACATCACCCTGACCTCGGTCAAACGTCAAGGCTACGGCGCAGCGCCGCTGACCCCCGAAGTGGTCGCGGCACAACAGAAAATTGCCGACACCTTCCAGGCGCTCAAGCTGATCCCCAAGCCGCTGAGCATCAAGGACGTGATCTGGACACCCCCGGCCAAGGTCGCAACTGCGCCTTGATTGATCTGCCTGCGCCGGGGCGCCGCTCCGGCTTGAGCCACCCTTGAGGAGACAACTCCAGTGAGCCTTAATATTTTCTGGTTCCTTCCAACCCACGGTGACGGCAAGTACCTGGGTACTTCCGATGGCGCCCGTGCGGTCGACCACGGTTACCTGCAACAGATTGCCCAGGCGGCGGACCGCCTTGGTTTCGGCGGCGTGCTGATCCCGACCGGACGCTCCTGCGAAGACTCCTGGCTGGTGGCCGCGTCGCTGATCCCGGTCACGCAGAACCTGAAGTTTCTGGTCGCGCTGCGTCCCGGCATCATTTCGCCGACCGTGGCGGCGCGCCAGGCAGCCACGCTGGATCGGCTGTCCAATGGCCGGGCGCTGTTCAACCTGGTCACTGGCGGTGATCCGGATGAGCTGGCCGGCGATGGCTTGCACCTCAACCACCAGGAGCGTTACGAAGCTTCGGTCGAGTTCACCCGTATCTGGCGCAAAGTGCTCGAAGGCGAAAACGTCGACTACGAAGGCAAACACATTCAGGTCAAGGGCGCCAAGCTGCTCTACCCACCGATCCAGCAACCACGTCCGCCGCTGTACTTCGGCGGCTCTTCGGAGGCCGCGCAGGACCTGGCTGCCGAGCAGGTCGAGCTGTACCTGACCTGGGGCGAACCGCCTGCAGCAGTGGCCGAGAAGATCGCCCAGGTGCGCGAGAAGGCCGCCGCGCAGGGCCGCGAAGTGCGCTTCGGCATCCGCCTGCATGTGATCGTGCGGGAAACCAACGAAGAAGCCTGGGCCGCCGCCGACAAGCTGATCTCGCACCTGGACGACGCCACCATTGCCCGTGCCCAGGCCTCGCTGGCGCGCTTCGACTCGGTTGGCCAGCAACGCATGGCCGCTCTGCACGGCGGCAGCCGCGACAACCTTGAAGTCAGCCCCAACCTGTGGGCCGGGGTTGGCCTGGTGCGCGGCGGTGCTGGCACTGCGCTGGTCGGCGATGGCCCGACCGTGGCAGCGCGGGTCAAGGAATACGCAGCGCTGGGCATCGACACCTTCATCTTCTCTGGCTACCCGCACCTGGAAGAGTCATACCGTGTGGCCGAGCTGCTGTTCCCGCACCTGGATGTACAGCGCCCGGAGCAACCGAAAGCGGGTGGCTACGTCAGCCCGTTTGGCGAGATGGTCGCCAACGACATCCTGCCCAAGTCCGTGTCGCAGAGCTGAGGACCGGACCATGAGTCGTGCAACCTCATCCACCCTGGCTCAGCGCCTGGCCCCCTGGGCACTGCCGGTACTGCTGCTGGCGATCTGGCAACTGGCGGTCAGCGCTGGCTGGCTGTCGACGCGCATCCTGCCCGCACCCAGCGCAGTGGTCAGCGCTGGTGTCGAGCTGGTACGCAGCGGCGAGATCTGGACTCACCTGGCCATCAGCGGCTGGCGTGCGGGGCTGGGTTTTGCCATCGGCGGCAGCATCGGCCTGGTGCTGGGCTTTATCACCGGCCTGTCGAACTGGGGTGAACGCCTGCTCGACAGCTCGGTGCAGATGATTCGTAACGTGCCGCACCTGGCGCTGATCCCACTGGTGATCCTGTGGTTCGGTATCGATGAGTCGGCGAAGATTTTTCTGGTCGCGCTGGGCACGCTGTTCCCGATCTACCTGAACACCTACCACGGTATCCGCAACGTTGACCCGGCCCTGGTGGAAATGGCCCGCAGCTACGGCCTGTCCGGCTTCAGCCTGTTCCGTCAGGTGATCCTGCCGGGTGCGCTGCCATCGATTCTGGTCGGTGTGCGCTTTGCTCTGGGCTTCATGTGGCTGACCTTGATCGTCGCCGAAACCATCTCGGCCAACGCCGGTATCGGTTACCTGGCGATGAACGCCCGGGAGTTTCTGCAGACCGACGTGGTGGTGCTGGCAATCGTGCTCTACGCCGTGCTCGGCAAGCTTGCTGACCTCGCCGCCCGAGGCCTGGAACGCGCCTGGTTGCGCTGGCACCCGGCCTATCAAGTGGCCAAGAAGGAGGGCGCATGACCGTGCTCAAGGAACAACCGCCGCGCTTGCTGCGTGGCATCCCGCTGGCCACCCAGGGTGTGCGCAAGAGCTTTGGCCAGCGCGAAGTGCTGCGCGGCATTGATCTGCACATCCCGGCCGGGCAGTTCGTCGCCATCGTTGGCCGCAGTGGCTGCGGCAAGAGCACCTTGCTGCGCTTGCTGGCGGGCCTCGACCAGCCCACCGGCGGCCAGTTGCTGGCCGGCGCTGCGCCGCTGGCCGAGGCCCGCGAAGAAACCCGTTTGATGTTCCAGGACGCGCGCCTGCTGCCATGGAAAAAGGTCATCGACAACGTCGGCCTCGGCCTCAACGGCGACTGGCGGCAAAAGGCGCTGGACGCACTGGAAGCCGTTGGCCTGGCCGACCGCGCCAATGAGTGGCCAGCGGCGTTATCTGGCGGGCAGAAGCAGCGTGTGGCCCTGGCCCGCGCACTGATTCACCAGCCACGCCTGCTGCTGCTCGACGAGCCACTTGGCGCGCTGGATGCGCTGACCCGGATCGAGATGCAGCAACTGATCGAACGCCTGTGGCGCCAGCATGGCTTCACCGTGTTGCTGGTCACCCATGACGTTAGTGAGGCGGTTGCCGTGGCCGACCGGGTGATCCTGATCGAAGACGGTGCGGTCGGCCTCGACCTCAACGTCGAGCTGGCGCGGCCCCGGGTGCGCGGCTCGCACCGTCTGGCCGCACTGGAAAGCGAAGTTCTCAACCGAGTTTTGTCTGTACCGGGCGCTGCGCCCGAGCCGGACCCTGTAGCACCTTTGCCCACGCAGTTGCGTTGGGCTCACTGAACCCTGAAACCAGCACAAAGGAATCACACCATGACTATCAAAGCGATCAACGTCCGCAACCAGTTCAAAGGCACTGTGAAAGAAATCCTCGAAGGCCCGGTATTGTCGGAAATCGACGTGCAGACCGCCTCCGGTGTGGTCACCTCGGTGATCACCACGCGTTCGGTAAAAGAGTTGGAATTGCAGGTGGGCAGTGAAGTGATTGCCTTCGTCAAATCGACCGAAGTCTCTATCGCCAAGCTGTGATGGCGTTTGGTGTGTCGGGGCCGTTTTGCGGCCCTTCGCGGGCAAGCCCGCTCCCACAGGGATCGTTGTGGGAGCGGGCTTGCCCGCGAAGGATCGCAAAGCGCCCCAAAACTATCAGCGTTTAGGCAGGAACAGCGGCAAATACAACCCCAGATACGCCTCACACACCCGCTTGCCTTCCTCGGCCATGCGCGGGGTGATCTGCTCGTGCAACTGCACCGAACGGGCATAGACCCGGTCGCTAAGCTCCATCGCCAGGGCAAACACATCGACGTCGTGCGGCATTGCCGGTAGCTGGAAATGCTGATCGAACAGCTTGTGCATCAGCTCGCCCAACTCCAGATCATGCTTGCGATCCGCCTGGGTCACTTCGCTCAAGCCATGCTGCGCCAGAATCAACTGCCGCGCTGCGGCATCCTCCTGATAGATCTCCAACATACGTTGCTCGATCAGCCGCGACAGGTCATGCCAGGTGGTCAGCGCGCTGCTGTCGATCGGCGCGCGCAGTGCCTCACGAAAGGCCCGGTGCACATCTGCCGTCAGCGCTTCGAGCAGGGCCGGCACGCTGGCAAAGAAGTGGTACACCGACGACGGCGGGATCTGCGCGTGTTCAGCCACGCTGTAGATCGACAGCCCGGCCACACCGTGCGCCGCAAGCAACTCGCGGGCTGCCGCCAGGATCGTGACGATCCTGGCCTGGCTGCTGGCGCGCGGCTTGCGTGGTGTGGGCGTGCGGGTCATCAGTTGCTGATGGCCAGGATGCTGGCCTGGTAGGCACCGACGAACAGGTCGAAGTCACCCACCTCGTCCTGCTCCAGGCGCGCCTGCTCGGCCAGCGAGTCACGTGCCAGCGTCTCGAAAGCTTGCTGGCGCTCGGGGCTCAACGGCTGCTCACGGAAGGTTTCGGCATGCAGACGGCTCTGACGCATGGAGAATTCGACAAAGCTCTCATCGTGCTCGGTCATGCGCGCCAGCACCTGCGCCGACGGCGTCAGTTCGGGATCATCGACCTTGGCCTGCTGCGCTTCAACCGCTTTGGCGTGGGCGTCGCCGCCGTTGGCTTGATCGAGCAACGCGGCCAGCGGCGCGATACGCTCGATCAGCTCGCCGGCCCACTCCTTGAGCGTCACCGGTTGGCCATTGCGCTGCAGCTCCAGGCCCGGCTTGCGGCCTTGCTTGACCACGCTGAGGAAGTTGCTGGTGCACTGGCCGCATTCGCCGTTGCTTAGCTGCGGGCTGTCGTCCAGCGCGCACAGCAGCAGGAATGCATCGAGGAAGCGCGACTGCTGCAGGTCGATACCGACCGGCAGGAACGGGTTGATGTCCAGGCAGCGCACTTCGACGTACTGCACGCCGCGCGAGGCCAGCGCCTGGATCGGCCGCTCGCCGGTGTAGGTCACGCGCTTGGGGCGGATGTTCGAGTAGTACTCGTTTTCGATCTGCAGGATATTGGTGTTGAGCTGAACCCACTCGCCATCCTTGTGCGTACCGATCTCGACGTATGGCGGGTACGGCGTGCCGACCGCCTTGCGCAGGCTGTCGGTGTAGCTGGCGAGGTCGTTGTAGCACGGCGTCAGGCCGGCCTGGGCGTTGCTCTGGTAACCCAGGTCGCTCATGCGCAGGCTGGTCGCGTAGGGCAGGTACAGGGTGTCGGGGTCGAGCTGTTCGAGCTGGTGCGCACGGCCACGCATGAAGCCTGCATCCAGCGCCGGAGAAGCGCCGAACAGGTACATCAGCAGCCAGCTGTAGCGGCGGAAGTTACGAATCAGGGCGATGTACGCCGCCGACTGGAAGTCACGGTCGCTATCGGCGCCGCCTTCCTTTTCGCGCAGCAGAGGCCACAGGGCCTCGGGCAGCGAGAAGTTGTAGTGAATACCGGCAATGCACTGCATGGTACGGCCGTAACGCAGGGCCAGGCCCTTGCGGTAGACATACTTGAGCTGGCCGATATTGGAGGTGCCGTAATAGCCGATCGGAATATCCTCTTCGGCCGGCAATGCACAGGGCATCGACGGGCTCCACAGGTATTCGTTACCCAGCTTGGACTGGACGAAGCGATGCACCTCTTCGAGGTTATCCAGCACCGCTGCCGGGTCGGCCAGGGCCGGAGTAATGAACTCCAGCAGCGATTCTGAATAATCGGTGGTGATCTGCTCGTTGGTCAGCGCCGATCCCAGGGCCTCGGGATGCGGGGTCTGGGCCAGGCGACCTTGATCGGTCACGCGCAGGCATTCGCGCTCAATACCGTGCAGGCACTGCTTGAGCAAGGGGAGATTGGCACTGAGCAGGCTCAGGCGGCTGTTGAGGAGTTCGCTCAAGATGTATTCCTTCACGCGTCAGTCGCCCCAATATGGGGGTAGAAATAACGGTCTACAAGGGTAGGGACAAAGGAACTGGCGTTGTCGCCTGGTTACGCGGTTTCGGCAGTGCCATCACACTGCCGAAAATACCGCAGATAGCGCTTTGTGAGCTAGAGAACCGCGAAGGTTCCCTGAGCTTTCGCAACCAGCTTGTCGTCTTGGACTACGTCGGCGTCGACCACCAGTGTGCGCCGGCCCGCGTGCAGCACGCGCGCGGTGCATAGCACCTCGCCGTCGCTGACGGCGCGCATGTAGTTGATCTTGCATTCGATGGTCACGCTTTGCTGGTCAAAGCCATGGCTGGCCGAGCAGGCCAGGCCCATGGCGATGTCGACCAGGCTGAAGATCGCCCCGCCGTGCAGCTTCTGGCCGCGATTACGCAGCTGTGGCGTCAGTGTCAGGGCCACCGTCGCAACACCCTCTTCAAGGCGCTGCAGGCGGCAGCCAAGCAACTGGCTGAAGGCGCTTTCGACGTATTCGCTGGGCAGGTTGGTCATTTCTTCTTCAACTGCTTGGCGTTGGCGAACAGCGAGGCCATGGCGTTGTTGGCTGGCGCGGCCGTGGCAGTTTCACGCGGGCGCGCTGGCTGCTGCGGGCGGTTGCCGCCATTGGCCCGGCCACCACCGCGGTTGCCTTCGACCTTCTCGCCCGGGGTGTCGCCCATGCGCATCGACAGGGCGATACGTTTGCGCGGGATATCCACCTCCATCACCTTGACCTTGACCACATCGCCGGCCTTGACCGCTTCACGCGGGTCCTTGATGAACTTCTCCGACAGCGACGAGATGTGCACCAGGCCATCCTGATGCACGCCGATATCGACGAAGGCACCGAAGTTGGTGACGTTGGTGACCACACCTTCGAGGATCATCCCAGGCTCAAGGTCCTTGAGCTCTTCGACGCCGTCCTGGAACGAGGCGGTCTTGAACTCCGGGCGCGGGTCACGGCCGGGCTTGTCCAGCTCTTGCAGGATGTCGGTGACGGTCGGCAGGCCGAAGGTCTCGTCGGTGAAGTTTTTCGGGTCGAGGCGCTTGAGGAAGGCGCTGTCGCCGATCAGCGAGCGGATGTCGCGGTCGGTGCCGGCGGCAATCCGCTGCACCAGCGGGTAGGCTTCCGGGTGCACGGCGGAGGCGTCCAGCGGGTTGTCGCCGTTCATCACACGGAGGAAGCCGGCGGCCTGTTCGAAGGTTTTTTCGCCGAGGCGGCTGACCTTTTTCAGTGCAGCGCGGGTGGCGAAGGGGCCATTGGCGTCGCGGTGGGCAACGATATTCTGCGCCAGGGTCGCGTTCAGCCCAGAGATGCGCGTCAGCAGCGCCACCGAGGCGGTGTTGACGTCGACGCCAACGGCGTTCACGCAGTCTTCCACTACCGCGTCCAGGCCGCGGGCAAGCTTCAACTGGGAGACATCATGCTGGTACTGGCCGACGCCGATCGATTTCGGGTCGATCTTGACCAGCTCGGCGAGCGGGTCCTGCAGGCGTCGGGCAATCGACACCGCGCCACGGATCGATACGTCCAGGTCCGGGAACTCGCGTGCTGCCAACTCCGAGGCGGAGTACACCGAAGCGCCGGCTTCGGAGACCATCACCTTGGTCATCTTCAGTGCTGGGTATTTTTTGATCAGTTCAGCGGCAAGCTTGTCGGTTTCGCGGCTGGCGGTGCCGTTGCCGATCGCGATCAGCTCCACCGAATGCTTGGCGCACAGTGCGGCCAGCACGGCGATGGTGCGGTCCCAGTCGTTGCGCGGCACGTGCGGGTAGACCGTGGCGGTGTCGAGCAGTTTGCCGGTGGCATCCACCACGGCAACCTTGCAGCCGGTACGCAGGCCCGGGTCGAGGCCCAGGGTAGCGCGTGGGCCTGCCGGGGCGGCGAGCAGCAGGTCGTGCAGGTTATGCGCGAAGACGTTGATCGCTTCGCTCTCGGCGGCTTCACGCAGCTCGCCGAACAGGTCGGTTTCAAGGTGGGTGTAGAGCTTGACTTTCCAGGTCCAGCGCACCACTTCGCCGAGCCATTTGTCGGCCGGGCGGGCGCGGTTTTCCACGCCGAAGTGCTGGCCGATCATCAGCTCGCACGGGTGCAGGGTGCCCGGCAGCTCTTCGCCGACTTTAAGCGCGGCGCTGAGTACGCCTTCGTTGCGGCCACGGAAGATTGCCAGCGCACGGTGCGACGGCGCGCTGCGCAGCAGCTCGTCATGGGCGAAGTAATCGCGGAACTTGGCGCCTTCCTCTTCCTTGCCCGGTACCAGGCGGGCACTGAGTACGGCTTCCTGCTTGAGGAAGTTGCGCAGTTTTTCCAGCAGGCCGGCGTCTTCGGCGAAGCGCTCCATGAGGATGTACTTGGCGCCTTCCAGCGCGGCCTTGACGTCAGCTACGCCCTTGTCGGCATCGACGAAGCGCGCGGCTTCGCTTTCCGGGGTCAGTTGCGGGTCGTTGAACAGGCCGTCGGCCAGCTCGCCGAGGCCGGCTTCGAGGGCGATCTGGCCCTTCGTGCGGCGCTTTTGCTTGTATGGCAGGTACAGGTCTTCGAGGCGGGTCTTGGTGTCGGCCAGCTTGATCTCGCGTGCCAGCTCCGGGGTCAGCTTGCCTTGCTCGTCGATGCTGGCAAGGATGCTCGCGCGACGGTCATCCAGCTCGCGCAGGTAGCGCAGGCGCTCATCCAGGTGGCGCAGCTGGGTGTCGTCGAGGCTGCCGGTGACTTCCTTGCGGTAACGGGCGATGAAGGGCACCGTCGAGCCTTCGTCCAACAGGGCCACGGCCGCCTCGACCTGTTGCGGGCGAACGCCGAGTTCTGCGGCAATACGGCTGTTGATGCTGTCCATGAAAACCACCTGACAATATGTGAATACTGGAGGCCGCAGGTGGGCATTCGTGCCCGGCGGCGCTGGGTGAAAGGCGCGCATTATACCCATCGCGTCGGGCTTGCGGTGATAGCGCCGCGCCATCGGCGGCCGCGTGGAAGTGGCGCCCGGGGAAAAATCTGCTAACAATGCACACGGCACGCGCTGCAATGGCTACGCCATAATGCGCAGCGATCTCAGAGGAGTTATTGATGACCAGCACGCCTAACACAGTTGAAGGTGACAAGATTCTCATCGTCGACGACGATCCGGGGCTCAGCAGCCTGCTGGAGCGTTTTTTCACCAGCAAGGGCTACCGCACCCGGGCAGTACCCAATGTCGAACAGATGGACCGGCTGCTGGCCCGTGAGGTGTTCAACCTGGTTGTACTCGACCTGATGCTGCCTGGCGAAGATGGCTTGTCTGCCTGCCGCCGCCTGCGCGCAGCGAACAACCAGATCCCGATCATCATGCTTACCGCCAAGGGCGACGAGTTGAGCCGAATCAAGGGCCTGGAACTGGGCGCCGACGATTACCTGGCCAAGCCGTTCAACCCCGACGAGCTGATGGCGCGGGTCAAGGCCGTGCTGCGCCGCCAGTCGGCGCCGGTGCCTGGTGCGCCTGGCAGCGAAGACGAGACCGTGACCTTCGGTGACTACGAGCTGTCGCTGGCCACCCGCGAGCTCAAGCGTGGCAATGAAGTGCACATGCTCACCACCGGCGAATTCGCCGTGCTCAAGGCGCTGGTGATGCACGCCCGCGAGCCGCTCACCCGCGACAAGCTGATGAACCTCGCCCGTGGCCGCGAGTGGGATGCGCTGGAGCGCTCCATCGATGTGCAGATATCGCGCTTGCGCCGCATGATCGAACCGGACCCGTCCAAGCCGCGCTATATCCAGACGGTCTGGGGCGTGGGCTACGTGTTCGTGCCGGACGGAAACTCCGGCAAATGAGTCTGCAGGCTTGCCACTACGCTGCAGGGCGACCCGAACGGGCCGCCCTGTTTGCGTCTGTGGCCAGCCGGCAATCTGGCGGGCTCTGCTCGCGCCTGTTCTGCAGTAGATGTCCTCGATGAAAACCCCTGTTTGGTTCCCGCAAAGCTTCTTCGCCCGCACCCTGTGGCTGGTGCTTATCGTCGTGCTGTTCTCCAAGGCGCTGACCCTGGTCTACCTGCTGATGAACGAAGACGTGCTGGTCGACCGTCAGTACAGCCATGGCGTGGCCCTGACCTTGCGCGCCTATTGGGCAGCCGATGAAGAAAACCGCGAGAAGATCGCCGAAGCGGCCGGCCTGATCCGGGTAACCGGGGCCGGCGTGCCGGAAGGCGAACAGCACTGGCCGTACAGCGAAATTTATCAGCGGCAGATGCAGGCCGAGCTGGGCGAGGACACCGAAGTGCGCCTGCGCGTGCATGCGCCGCCGGCGCTGTGGGTCAATGCGCCGAGCCTGGGCCCAGGCTGGCTGAAGGTGCCGCTGTACCCGCACCCGTTGCGCGGGCAAAAAATCTGGAACGTACTCGGCTGGTTCCTGGCCATTGGTTTGCTGTCGACAGCGTCGGCGTGGATCTTCGTCCGTCAGCTCAACCAGCCGCTCAAGCGCCTGGTGTTTGCCGCCCGTCAGCTTGGCCAGGGGCGCAGTGTGCGCTTGCCGGTCAGCGACACGCCAAGCGAGATGGCCGAGGTGTACCGCTCGTTCAACCAGATGGCTGAAGACGTCGAACAGGCCGGGCGCGAGCGTGAGCTGATGCTGGCGGGGGTTTCGCATGACCTGCGCACGCCGCTGACGCGCCTGCGCCTGTCGCTGTCACTGATGGACAACGACAACGACCTGACCGACGACATGGTCCGCGACATCGAAGACATGGACGCGATTCTCGATCAGTTTCTGGCGTTTATCCGTGATGGCCGTGACGAGCCGTTGGAAGAAATCGACTTCTCCGACCTGGTGCGTGAGGTGGTTGCGCCGTACAACCAGCCGGAAGAGCGCGTGCGCTTGTGCCTGGAGCCTATTCCGCCGTTCCCGCTGCGCCGTGTTTCGCTCAAGCGTATGCTCGGCAACCTGATCGGCAATGCCTTGCACCATGCGGGGCAGGGCGTTGAAGTAGCAGCTTATGTATCGGGCGACGATAGCGCGCCGTATGTGGTGTTGAGCGTGCTCGACCGCGGCGCGGGGATCGACGAGTCGGAGCTGGAAACCATCTTCAACCCGTTCATCCGGGGCGACCGTGCGCGCGGTGGCAAGGGTACGGGGCTGGGCCTGGCCATCGTCAAACGGATTGCGGCGCAGCATGGTGGCAATGTCGAGTTGCGTAATCGCTCTGGCGGCGGCATTGAAGCGCGGGTGCGTTTGCCGTTGGGCTTGCTGCTACCGCGCAACGCAGTGTGATTGCCGGGGCCGCTCAGCGGCCCCGACAATGTCAGCCCTTACCCTTGGTGCGGGTCTGATTCGGCCCGCCGTTCTTCTCCAGGTGCTCGATGATCATCCCGGCAACGTCCTTGCTGGTGGTGACCTCGATGCCTTCCAGGCCTGGCGATGAGTTGACCTCCATCACCAGTGGGCCGTGGTTGGAGCGCAGGATGTCGACGCCGGCCACGCTCAAACCCATGACCTTCGCCGCGCGAATGGCGGTGATGCGCTCTTCCGGGGTGATCTTGATCAGGCTGGCAACGCCGCCACGATGCAGGTTGGAACGGAATTCACCCGGCTTGGCCTGACGCTTCATCGAGGCAATTACCTTGTCGCCAACCACGAAGCAGCGGATATCGGCGCCGCCGGCTTCCTTGATGTATTCCTGGACCATGATGTTCTGCTTCAGGCCCATGAACGCCTCGATCACCGATTCGGCGGCCTGGGTGGTTTCGCACAGCACCACGCCAATGCCCTGGGTGCCTTCCAGTACTTTGATTACCAGGGGCGCGCCGTTGACCATCTGGATCAGGTCGGGGATATCGTCCGGCGAGTGGGCAAAGCCGGTAATCGGCAAGCCGATACCGCGCCGCGACAGCAGTTGCAACGAGCGCAGCTTGTCCCGCGAGCGGGCGATTGCCACCGATTCGTTGAGCGGATTCACGCCCATCATCTCGAACTGGCGCAGCACTGCGCAGCCATAGAAGGTAACGGACGCGCCGATCCGCGGGATCACCGCATCAAAGCCCTCCAGCGGCCGCCCACGGTAGTGGATCTGCGGCTTGTGGCTGGCGATGTTCATGTAGGCACGCAGGGTATCGATCACAACCATCTCGTGGCCACGCTGGGTACCGGCTTCAACCAGGCGGCGGGTGGAATACAGACGCGGGTTCCGCGACAGCACAGCGATCTTCATGCAGCACCTGTGACAGGGAGAGGGTTGACCGGAAAGGCCGGTTTTTCCTGAACGTATTTCGAGCTTGGGTCCACCACCAGTTGGCCGTGGATCAATGCCTTGGAACCGAGCAGCAAGCGGTAGCGCATGGCCTTGCGACAGGCCAGGGTGAATTCGACCTCCCAGACCCGGTCTCCCAGCGCCAGCGGCGTGCGGATCACATAGCGGACTTGGGCATGGCCGTTGGAGCTCTTGATGCTTTTCATGGTCACCAGTGGGGCTTCACAGCGGCGATGGCGCAGCTGCACCACGGAGCCGAGGTGTGCAGTAAATCGGACCCACTGCTCACCGTCGCGTTCAAACGGCTCGACATCGGTGGCGTGCAGGCTCGAGGTGCTGGCGCCGGTGTCGATCTTGGCGCGCAGGCCGGCCAGCCCGAGCTCGGGCAGCGCCACCCACTCGCGCAGGCCGATCACACTCAGATGGTCAAATGTCTTCACTAATCACACCCTGGGGATAAGGTGGTGAACTTTAAGCACCGCGCAGAATTTTTGCATCCGTCAGTGACGGTAGTACAGTTCGGTTAAAGACAGAATTCGAGGTAAAGAGATGGCACAAAAGTCGGAAGAAGACGACAAGGTACGCCTGGACAAATGGCTGTGGGCCGCGCGGTTCTACAAGACCCGCGCCCTGGCCAAGGCGGCCATCGAAAGCGGCAAGGTGCACTGCCGCGGCGAGCGCTGCAAGCCCGGCAAGGAGCCACGGGTGGGCGACGAGTTCGTCCTGCGTACCGGCTTTGACGAGCGCACCATCGTCGTCAAGGCGCTGTCGGTGGTACGCCGTGGCGCGCCTGAGGCGCAGCTGCTGTATGGCGAAACCGAAGAGAGCATCCGCCGCCGCGAGCAGGCCGCGCAGCAACGCAAGGATGGCGCCCTGGGGATGACGACCGATGGTCGGCCCAACAAGAAACAGCGCCGGCAGATCCACCAGCTGCACGGCAGCTTCGACTGATCTGTGCTGTTGTAAGAGGATGAGACAGGGAGCGCCTCATGCGTGGGCCGTACCAGGCCTGTTAATATGTGGACATTATTTTTCCAGATAGCCAGAACCTTATGAGCGACCTCCCTGCTACCGATTTCACTCAACGTTTCCTGTTCGACGACCGCGACGTGCGTGGCGAGATGGTCGGGCTGGAGCGCAGTTATGCCGAAGTGCTGGCCAAGCACCCCTACCCGCAGCCGGTCGCGCTCCTGCTCGGTGAGTTGATGGCCGCCGCCGCGCTACTGGTGGGCACCCTCAAGTTCGACGGCCTGTTGATCCTGCAGGCGCGCTCTGAAGGCCCAGTGCCGTTGCTGATGATCGAATGCTCCAGCGAGCATGACATCCGTGGCCTGGCCCGTTATGAGGCGGACCAGATTGCCGCCGATGCAACCCTCACCGACCTGATGCCAGACGGCGTGCTGGCCTTGACCGTCGACCCGATCAACGGTCAGCGCTACCAGGGCATGGTCGACCTGCACGGCAAGGACCTGTCGGAGTGCTTCACCAACTACTTCGTCATGTCGCAGCAGATCAACACTACCATCACCCTGGCTGCCGACGGCTCGCGTGCCCGTGGCTTGCTGGTGCAGCAGTTGCCTGCCGACCGTCAGAAAGACAGCGATGAGCGCGATGAAAGCTGGAACCACGTCAAGGCTTTGGCGAACACTGTCAAAGCCGAGGAATTACTGGGCCTGGACAACGAAACCATGCTCCATCGCCTGTACCACGAAGAGGCTGTGCGCCTGTTCGACCTGCAGCCGTTGCAGTTCCGCTGCAGCTGCTCCCGGGAACGTTCAGGCAATGCCTTGGTCAGTCTCGGTCAGGAAGACGCTCAGCAGCTGGTAGTCGAGCATGGTGGCCAAATCGAGGTCGATTGCCAGTTCTGCAATCAGCGTTATCTGTTTGATGCGACCGACGTTACGCAATTGTTTGCTGGCGGCGGCACAAGCGGCGCAGCAGAAACACGTCACTGAAACGTTTAATTGCAGTGGATTCTCCTGTCGTTCTGCGATAAACCGCAGTTCTGACAGGAGGGGTCTACTTTTTTTGGGCTTTTCTGGCATAATCCGGCCACTTTTTTCGCTGTAGTCGTTTTTTTCGGACCACTACAAAACGTTTGGAGCACTCGGCCTCGGGCCGGATGGGGTATCTCATGACGCAAGCCAACAACACCGTGTACACCGACCTGAGCGTCGATGAGCTGGTAAAAGAAGCGCTGTCCCGCGGTGAAGGCGAGCTGGCCGATACTGGCGCGCTGGTCGTGAAAACCGGTCACCGCACCGGCCGTTCGCCAGCTGACCGTTTCATCGTCGACGAACCCAGCACCACCGAGGCAATTGCCTGGGGCCCGATCAACCGCAAGTTCCCGGCCGACAAGTTCGATGCCTTGTGGGCTCGCGTTGAAGCGTTCAACAACGCCCAGGACCATTTTGTGTCCTACGTTCATGTAGGTGCTGCCGCCGAGCACTACCTGCCAGTGCGCATGACCACCCAGACTGCCTGGCAGAACCTGTTCGGTCGTTGCCTGTTCATCAACCCGGAGCAGTACAACCCGGCCGGTCGTGATGAGTGGCAAGTGCTCAACGTTGCCAACTTCGAATGCTCGCCTGAGCGCGATGGCACCAACTCCGACGGTTGCGTGATCATCAACTTCGCCCAGAAGAAGGTGCTGATCGCGGGCATGCGTTACGCCGGCGAAATGAAGAAAGCCATGTTCTCGGTGCAGAACTTCCTGCTGCCGGCCGCTGACGTACTGCCTATGCACTGCGCAGCCAACATCGGCGAAGAAGGCGATGTAACCCTGTTCTTCGGCCTGTCCGGCACTGGCAAGACCACTCTGTCGGCCGATGAAAGCCGTTACCTGATCGGTGACGACGAACACGGCTGGGGCGAAGGCGTTGTCTTCAACATCGAAGGCGGCTGCTACGCCAAGTGCATCGACCTGTCCGAGAAGAACGAACCGGTCATCTGGAAAGCCATCAAGCACGGTGCAGTTCTGGAAAACGTGGTCATCGACGACGCCTCCAAGCACGCCGACTACGCCGATGTCAGCCTGACCCAGAACAGCCGCGCGGCCTATCCGCTGGAGCACGTTGCCAAGCGTTCCGAGAAGAACCTGGGCGGCGAGCCAAATGCCGTTATCTTCCTGACCTGCGACCTGACCGGCGTGCTGCCGCCAGTGTCGATCCTGAACAACGAGCAAGCGGCCTACCACTTCCTGTCGGGTTACACCGCGCTGGTCGGTTCGACTGAGATGGGTTCGGGCGGCGGCATCAAGTCGACCTTCTCCACCTGCTTCGGCGCGCCGTTCTTCCCGCGTCCTGCTGGCGAATACGCTGAGCTGCTGATCAAGCGCATCAACGGCTTCGGCTCCAAGGTCTACCTGGTCAACACCGGCTGGACCGGCGGCGGCTACGGCGTTGGCAAGCGCTTCAGCATCCCGACCACCCGTGCTGTGATCGCTGCGATCCAGAGCGGCGCGCTGGTGGGTGCCGAAACCGAACACCTGGACATCATCAACCTCGACGTGCCGAAAGCCGTTGAAGGTGTTGATACCAACCTGCTCAACCCACGCACCAACTGGGAAGACAAGGCTGCCTACGACGAGGCTGCCAAAGGTCTGGCCAAGCTGTTCATCGAGAACTTCAAGAAGTTTGAAGTTTCCGACGCAATCAAGGCTGCCGGGCCGAAGCTGTAAGCTTTAACCGGTACGCTGGATAGAAGCCGCCCTTAGGGGCGGCTTTTTTTTGACTGTGGTTTCGTTCAGGGCCACTGCTGCCGTGCATGCAGGATGCGAATAATCTTGAGTTTTTCACCTGCGCAGCGGTAGACCATCACGTAATTGGGGCGAACCACGACCTCTCTGGTGCCGGGATAACGCCCCTGCTTGTATAGATTGGGTTGCTGAGCCGCTTGCCTTGCTTTGTCTCTGAATTCAGTATCCAGCGTGATGGCCGCGCCAGGGTTGCTTTCGGCAATGATATTCATGATTCGCAAGCGGTCTTCCAGAGCCATATTCAACCAAACCAGACGCATCAGTGCGGTTTGGCCCTGAGCGCGGCCCGGCGGGCGGCGAAGGCGCTCTCGGCGTCTTCGTCATCCGTCGCCGGCGTTGTATCACTCAGGCTGGCCTCAACCTGTTCAAAAAACCAAGTCTCGTAGGCGGCTGCATCATGCACCCTCTTCAGCGCTTCAGCTCGATCAGGCCGTTGATAAGTGCTCAATTGGCGAGGATCGTAATTGGAACTGTCGATCTCGAAGTGATCAATGCCCAGTTCATGTAGATAAACGACCAAGGTCTCCAGCTTCTTGAATAGCCTGACACTGCCGCTGCGTTGGGCGGTAAGCAGATGCTCGCTTTCATCGACATTGATCTGCACGGCCCAGCCACCCGGCTGGCCTACTACATGTGTCGCATGGACGCGGCCGGTCTCTGCTATCCGCCGAAGCTCGGCATGATTGAGTTGTAGTGTAGGCACGGGGGTATGTCTCGGTTTCATAGGAGCGACCATGCTATGCGATCTACAATTGATTGCGACTATATGACTTCCCAAGCCTTTGTGGGAAGCTTCGCCTTCATGTAACCAACCCGCGTGGCAAACCATGACCGAATCCCCCCTGCGCTCCGACTTCAACCACTTCCACCCAATCCTCACCCGTCCGCAAGACAACGACGTCAACGGCCACATCGCTGGCGCTACTGTGCATGGCTTTTTTGAAACCGCGATCCAGGCATTTCTGGTAGAGCAGGCCGAGCTCGACCTGCGCGACGGCGCGCTGGCGGGCCTGGTGATCAGCTCGGCAGCCGACTTCTACGCCTTGCCGGCGTTTCCGGATGTGCTCGAGGTGGGCCTGGGCGTGACGCGGCTGGCTGGCAGTACCGTTGAGTACCGTTTGGCGCTGTTCCGCCCAGGCGAGACCCAGGCGTGTGCGGCGGGCAGCCTGGTGCAGGTGTTCATCGAGCGCAGCTCAGGCCAGCCTGCCGTGCTGCCTGAGGCCATGCAGGCGACCCTTGCAGGCCTGCGGCCCAACCTTTAAAGGGCGCAAATGCAAAGGCCCCACCGGGAGGGGCGGGGCCTTTTGATGCCTGGGCCAAGCCCTTGGCTGTCAGTGACGCCAATGGCGTTTCGGCTTGTGCTTGCGATGGCCATAGTGGTGGCCGCGGTCGTAGTGACGACGGTCATCGTAGCCGCGACGGTAACGACGGTCGTCGCGCTCGTCTTCATCGGCCTTGTTGCCCATGTAGTTACCCAGCGCGCCACCTGCGCCGCCGCCTGCGGCTGCACCGATGTAGCTGCCGTTGGTGCCGCCTACGCTGCGGCCAATCACGTTACCGCCGGCTGCGCCCAGGGCACCACCGATTGCGGCTTCACCGCGTTGACGTTTATCGGCACCGACCGCACTGCCGGCAGCGCCGCCCAGGCCTGCGCCAATCGCACCGCCGGTGCTGCCGCCAAGCTGCTGGCCGACCACTGAGCCGAGTACCCCACCCAGTGCGCCGCCAATACCTGCTTCAGTCGTGCCGCCTGCCATGGCAACGCCGCTGAGCAAGCCAAAAGACAACAACAGAATCGAGGAGTACTTCTTCATCAAGAGAGCCTCAGAGGGATGACGAGGGCGAATTTGAGGCTCGGCGAGCACTCTGGCAATTGAAATCCGACGAGTAACACGAGTTGTACACAATTCTCTAAGTTACTGTTTTCAATATGAAACTTAATCGTTTTTTGCCTGTCATACGCTACTTGAGACAAAGCCCTGACCATTGCGGACAGGGCTTTTTTTGGTCTCCAGAAAGCCGATGAGGCTATGCCGTCAGAGGATTCGACCGGTGTCGCTGGCATGTTCCAGCTTGATCGCGATGAACTTGGAAGTCGGCGTGTGGCTGCCGTCGCCAATGCTCTCCAGCGGCACCAGCGGGTTCACCTCTGGATAGTAGGCCGCCGCCTGCCCAGCCGGAATATCGTAGGCCAGCAGAGTGAAGCCACGTACCCGGCGCTCGATGCCATCGTCCCACAGCGACACGATATCGGCCTTCTGCCCAGGCGCGAAGCCCAGACGAATGATGTCGGCTTCGTTGACGAACAGCACGTCGCGCTGCGCCTTGACCCCGCGGTAACGGTCATCCAGGCCATAGATGGTGGTGTTGTACTGATCGTGCGAGCGCATCGATTGCATGATCAGGTCCGGCAACTGGCCGCTGGCGCGTACGCGCTCATCGAGCAGCGAGTCGGGCAGCAGGTTGGCCTTGAAGTTGGCGCGCCCGTTCGCGGTTTGCCACTTGCGGCTGCCAGCGCTGTTGCCCAGGTAGAAACCGCCCGGGTGTTTCAGGCGCTGATTGAAGTCGGCAAAACCGGGGATGGTGTCGGCGATCAGCTGGCGAATGCGGTCGTAGTCAGCCACCAGCCAGTGCCAGTCGACCGGGCGCTTGCCCAGCGTTGCGGCGGCAATACCGGCAATCACTGCAGGCTCGGAACGCATCTGTTTCGACAGCGGCTTGAGCTGGCCATTGGAGGCGTGGACCATGCTGAACGAGTCTTCCACCGTGACCGCCTGCGGGCCATCGGCCTGCATGTCGATATCGGTACGGCCCAGGCACGGCAGGATCAACGCCTGCTTGCCATGCATCAGATGGCTGCGGTTGAGCTTGGTACTGATCTGCACGGTCAGGTCGCAGTTGCGCAGCGCCTGAGCGGTGCGCGCGGTGTCTGGCGTGGCTTGGGCGAAGTTGCCACCCAGGCCGATGAATACCTTGGAACGGCCATCGAGCATGGCGTGGATCGCCTCGACGGTGTTGTGGCCGTTGGCGCGCGGCACCGGGAAGGCGAAGCGTTGTTGCAGGGCATTGAGCAGCGCTGCTGGCGGCCGCTCGTTGATGCCCATGGTGCGGTCGCCCTGCACGTTACTGTGGCCGCGCACCGGGCACAGGCCGGCACCGGGCTGGCCGATGTTGCCGCGCAGCAGCATCACGTTGACCATTTCCTGAATGGTCGGCACCGAGTGGCGATGCTGGGTGATGCCCATCGCCCAGCACATGATCACGCGTTTGCCCTTGCAGTACATGCGCGCAGCCTGTTCGATCTCGGCCAGCTCCAGGCCCGACTGGGCCTGCAGCTGATCCCACGGGGTGGCATCGACCACCGCCAGGTACTCATTGATGCCGTGGCCGTGCTCGGCAATGAACACATGATCGAAGATCGCCGGCTCGCCCTTGGCCTGGGCCTCGCGCTCCCACTGCAGAAGGAACTTGGCCATACCGCGCAGCAGGGCCATGTCGCCGCCCAAGGCCGGGCGGAAATACGCCGAGTTGGTTGGGCGGTCGCTGTTGGTGAGCATCTCCAGCGCATTCTGCGGGTGCTGGAATCGCTCCAGGCCACGCTCCTTGAGCGGGTTGACGCAGACCACCTGTGCGCCGCGTTTGACCGCATCGCGCAGCGGGTCGAGCATGCGTGGGTGGTTGGTGCCGGGGTTCTGGCCCCAGACGAAGATCGCATCGGCGTGCTCGAAATCATCGAAGGTCACCGTGCCCTTGCCGACCCCGACGCTCTGGCCCAGGGCCACGCCGCTGGCTTCGTGGCACATGTTCGAGCAGTCCGGGAAGTTGTTGGTGCCGAACGCGCGGACAAACAGCTGATACAGGTAGGCCGCTTCGTTGCTGGCCCGGCCCGAGGTGTAGAACTCGGCCTGGTCCGGGCTGGTGAGGCCGTTCAGGTGCTGGGCGATCAGGGCGAAGGCGCTGTCCCAGTCGATCGGTTGGTAACGGTCGCTGGCCGGGTTGTACAGCATCGGCTCGGTCAGGCGGCCCTGGTACTCGAGCCAGTAGTCGCTTTGCTCAAGCAGCGAGGTCACGCTGTGGCGAGCGAAGAAGGCCGCATCGACACGGCGCTTGGTGGCTTCCCAGTTGACTGCCTTGGCGCCGTTCTCGCAGAACTTGACCATGCCGCTTTCAGGCGAGTCGCCCCAGGCACAGCCCGGGCAGTCGAAACCGCCGTTCTGGTTGGTCTTGAGCAGGGCGCGGATGTTCTTCAGTGCGTTGTCGCTGCCGACCCAGGCCTTGGCCACACTGCGCAGCGCACCCCAGCCGCCGGCGGCGCCGTTGTAGGGCTTGTAGCGAGGTGGGGTTTGTTCTTGCGGAAGCTTCTGATGGGAGGTCACGGCGATTTCGACTCCGCCACGGGGCTGAACACCCGTGGTGCACTGTGTTTGGGCAAATGAATAAGGTTGAGCTGATGCTTGCGCGCCCATTGCAGGGCAAGGCCGGTGGGCGCCGACAAACTGACCAGGGTCTGGATGCCTGCGCGCAGCACCTTCTGGATCAGTTCCAGGCTGCAGCGGCTGGTGACGATGGCCAGGCCGCCCTGGGTGTCGATCTGCTCGCGCAGCAAGGCGCCGATCAACTTGTCCAGCGCGTTGTGCCGGCCGATGTCTTCACGGCCCAGCAACAGCTCACCTTGGCTATTCATGAACAACGCCGCATGGACTGCACCGCAGTGCTGGCCCAGCGGTTGAAACTGATCGATGCGCCGGCGCAGGTCGTGCAGCCACTCGACCGGCGGCAGCGGCGCGCCGGGCAGGCTGGCCAGTTCTGGCAGCGCTTGCTCCAACGCTTCGACACCGCACAGGCCGCAGCCACTGGTACCGGCCAACTGGCGGCGCTGGTTTTTCAGGTTCCAGAACGCCCGGCTGGCAATCTCCAGGTCGGCATACAGCGCCGAGCCACTGCCAGAAAGCTTTATGTCGTAGATTTCATCGGTGCTTTCGACGATGCCGCTGCCGACACTGAAACCGACGGCAAAATCTTCCAGATCGGTCGGGCTGACCAGCATCACGGCCTGGCTCAAGCCGTTGTAGGCGATCGCCAGCGCGACTTCTTCGGCAAGCGGCGTGCTGGCACGCTCGGCATCGCTGAGTTGGACGTAGTCGTAGGTGTTGCTGGCGGCAGGCAGGGACAGTGCAGTGGACGCCGCGCAGACCGGAGGTTTGCTGTTCATCGGGCGCAGTACCGTCTGGCTCATTAGTGCACAAGCCTAGGCTTGTGCGTCGGCGACGTCTAATCGCAAGGTTCTATGCCGTGATAGAGCGCGTCGATTGGTCGCACCCGGGCGGTTTGGGCAAACCTGTCCTAGACTTGCCGTTCCGAGGATTTATCAACATGGAGCGCGCAATGAGCCTATTCAGTTTCGTGAAGGAAGCCGGCGAGAAGTTGATCGACCTGCTCACGCCTGGCAATGCCAAGGCCGAAGAGCAGATCAAGGAGCACGTGAGCAAGGTGGGGCTGGGTAACCCCAATATCACCGCTACGGTTGATGGGGACAAGATTACCCTCACGGGCGACGTGGCCAGCCAGGAGGAGAAGGAAAAGATCATTCTCGCGGCGGGAAACATCGAAGGTGTGGCCAGCGTTGACGACCAGATTACCGTGACCGGTCCGGTGGTTAAGGCGGCTGTTTTCGTCACTGTCGTGAAGGGTGACACGCTGAGCGCGATCTCCAAGCGGGTTTATGGTGACGCGAACAAGTACAACAAGATTTTTGAGGCTAACAAGCCGATGTTGTCGCATCCGGACAAGATTTATGTGGGGCAGGTTTTGCGGATTCCTGAGTAAGGAATTCAGGTCCGCGTATTGGGGCTGCTTTGCAGCCCTTTCGCGACACAAGGCCGCTCCTACAGTGACCGCGTCGTGTCGACCTGCGCGGTCCCCTGTAGGAGCGGCCTTGTGTCGCGAAAGGGGCGCAGAGCGCCCCCAAAATCCCGAATATCACACCCTCTATCAGTGCATCCTGTTCCGCGCTATCTCGATGTCATCCATGATCGCCTTGGCAAACGCACTCAGATAATCCGCTGCCCCCAACAGCTTGTGATCATTCTCCATGTCGCCCTCGCGGACCAGGTGCTTGATATAGCCAAGCAACACCGACACCTGCTCATAGGCATGTTCAAACGGCACCCCCGGCATTACCCGGAAAATATGACAGGGCTTGTCGCCTGCCTCGAAAAACGTTTCGACGCCAACGGTAACGTCTGTGCGTGGGTGGTCGCTCATGCCATTGCCTCCTGACGTGCCTGTAGCCGATGGAATACGTGCTCGACCAACCCGCGTGCGGTATCGGTACAGTGGCCGGCATTGATCAGCAAGTGGGTACCTGGCTCACCGGTATGGGTGCGGCAGTGTTGCTCCAGGGTTGCTGAAACTCCGCGCAATAGTTCGCTGGCGTGGGCGAGGGCGTCGGGTGGGTACAGGTCGGGTTGGATGGAGGCGTAGAAGACGCTGGCGGTGGGTGGGTCGGGGACGATTTTTTTCATGGCAAAACTCCTCAATTCCATTGACGGAGGCTGCCGCTCGACTTTCTCAGGGATCGAGGGTGGCAGCCGTGCGCGGGGTGAGAAACCGAGGGAATCAAGGAAAACTCGGCCGGACCGAAGTCCGCCCGCGCACGGCCGCCATAACGGCTTGCCGCGTGATTCATTCAACGGGTTCTCACACCCGGTCACCGGAAAACGGCAACCCAAGGACGTTATCCCTGAGCCATTTCCCCGACAACAGCGAAGGTTCGGCAAGGCGCGTAGGATAGTTCCGAAGCGACGTCGATTTGAAGCATTTGGTTGCAGTTTGGGAAATGTCTTACGGCTTTGGATCGGTGGATTGGGGCCGCTTTGCGGCCCTTTCGCGACACAAGGCCGCTCCTACAGTGACCGCGTAGTGTCGACCTGCGCGGTCCCCTGTAGGAGCGGCCTTGTGTCGCGAAAGGGGCGCAGAGCGCCCCCGGCAATCTCGCGCCTTGCTCACAACCCCGCCAACAACTCCCGATAATCATCAACCGCCGCAAACTCCTGGGTATCCCGCGGCGCTGCCTTGCTGTCCGGCTGCCGCACCGCGAGCAAATGCCCGACCCCATACCGCTGCGCACTGCGCAAAATCGCCAGGGTGTCATCAATGAACAAGCTGCGCGCCGGATCGAAACCGATGTCGGCCTGCAAGGCATCCCAGAACAGCGGGCTTTCCTTGGGATAGCCGTAATCATGCGAGCTGATCAAACGCTCGAAATACCCCGCCAGCTCCACCCGCTCCAACTTCAACGACAACGAATCACGATGGGCATTGGTGATCATCACTACACGCTTGCCCGCTTTGCGAATCGCCGCCAAAAACGTATCGGCATCCGGGCGCAGGGCAATCAGGTCGGCGATCTCTTGCTTCAGCTCGCGGATCGGCAGGTTCAGCTCCTGGCTCCAGAAGTCCAGGCAGTACCAGTTCAGCGTGCCGGCGTTACGCTCGAACAGCGGCTGCAGCTCGAGCTCGGCCATCGCCCGGCTGATACCGTGCAGCTCGGCGTAGCGCTGGGGCAGGTGTTGCAGCCAGAACTGGTTGTCGTAGTGCAGGTCGAGCAGGGTGCCGTCCATGTCGAGCAGAACGGTGTCGATGGCAGACCAGGGAAGAACAGGCATGGGAAACTCTCGATCAGTCGGCTAGCCACGGTATAGTAACCCGTTCACGCCAAGGAGCTGCCCCATGCGCCAGAAACCCACCGTCCTCAGCCGCGAAATCGTCGCCAATAGCCGTTTGTTCCGGGTCGAATCCGTCGAGCTGCGCTTTTCCAACGGTGTCGAGCGGACCTACGAACGGTTGGTCGGGCGCGGCAATGGCTATGGCGCGGTGATGATCGTGGCGATGCTCGACGCCGAGCATGCAGTGCTGGTCGAGGAATACTGCGGCGGCACCGACGAATACGAGCTGTCGCTGCCCAAGGGCCTGATCGAGCCGGGCGAGGATGTGCTGGCGGCGGCCAACCGCGAGCTCAAGGAAGAAGCCGGTTTTGGCGCACGCCAGCTGGAACATTTGACCGAGCTGTCGCTGTCGCCGGGCTACATGAGCCAGAAGATCCAGGTGGTGCTGGCGACCGACCTCTTTGAGGAACGCCTCGAAGGCGACGAGCCGGAGCCGATGGGTGTCGACAAGGTAAACCTGCGCGAGCTGTCGGCCCTGGCGATGCACCCGCAGTTCAGCGAAGGCCGCGCACTGGCGGCGCTGTACCTGGTACGGGACATGCTCACCCAGCGCGGGTTGCTCAGCGTATGAACGATCAACAACTGATGCACGAAGTGGTCAAGCTGGCGCTGGCTGCCGGCGAAGCGATCCTGCCGCACTGGCGCGCTGATGTGGCGGTAATGTCCAAGGCGGATGATTCGCCGGTCACCGCTGCCGATCTGGCAGCCCATCACGTCATCGCTGCAGGCTTGCAGGCGCTGGCGCCGCAGATCCCGGTGCTGTCGGAAGAAGACTGCGACATTGCCCTCGCCGAACGCGCCGGCTGGAGCCGCTGGTGGCTGGTCGATCCGCTGGACGGGACCAAGGAATTCATTGCCGGCAGCGAAGAGTTCACTGTCAACATCGCCCTGATCGAGCAGGGCGAAGTGGTGTTTGGCGTGGTCAGCATGCCGACCAACAACCGCTGCTACTTCGGTGGCCGCGAGCTGGGCGCCTGGCGCGCCGATCAGGACGCGCCAGCTGCGCCAATCCGGGTGCGCACTGCGCCGCCTGCTGACGCCCAATTCACGGTGGTCGCCAGCCGCCGTCACTCCAGCCCCCAGCAGGAAGCGCTGCTGGCTGGCTTGAGCGGTGCAGTGGGTGAGCTGGACTTGGTCAGCGTCGGCAGCTCGCTGAAGTTCTGCCTGCTGGCAGAGGGTGAAGCCGATTGTTATCCGCGCCTGGCACCGACCTCACAGTGGGACACCGCTGCTGCACAGGGCGTGCTCGAAGGCGCTGGAGGTGAGGTGATCGGCCTGGACGGCCAGCCGTTCCGGTACCCGGCGCGGGAGTCGCTGCTCAACCCGTTCTTCCTGGCCTTGCCCAGCGCCGCCCCGTGGCGCCAGGCACTGATCAAGCTCGCTTCAGCGATGTAGCACGTACTGCCCGCTGAACGTGACGGCGGGCTCAGTACTGCCACTGTTGCTGACCACCGTGTCCAGCGTCAGGCGCGCTCGCCCTCGGCGCTGGTACATCGTCACGAAGCGCTCCCAGGCTTTGTCTTGCGGCGGCTGGCACCGGGCAACCGCGGCGCCGGTGACCGGCAGCGGATAGCTGATCCGGCCTTCCTGAATGACGATATGGCCGTCATCGATGCCCGCCTCGCGCAAGCGCAGGTGCAGCCAGCCCCAGCCCACCAGCACCGCCGCGCAGTACAGGCTGCCGCCAAACATGGTGCTCTTGTGGTTGACGTTGGCCTCCAGCGGCAGCTGCAGTTGCAGGCACTGGTCTTGCCAGCTGAGCACTTGCAGGCCCATCTCGCGGGTCAACGGGATGTCGCTGTGCAGTACTTCTTCCAGATATTGGCGGTCGTCGCTCATGGGCGCGAGTCCTCGTGATCGTCAGCGCCGCCGGCATGATCAGCAAAGCTCAGACCGTGCTTGCGCAACTTGTCGTGCAGGGTTTTGCGCGGCACGCCCAGCGCTTCGGCGAGGCTGCGCATGGAGCTGTGTGGCTGGGTCAGTTCGGCGGCAATCAATGAGCGCTCGAACTGCTCGACCTGATCGCTGAGGTTGCCGCTGAGCAGCGGCGCGGCGCTGGCCGTGGCGGGCGGCTGCTGGCCGTCGAGGGCCAGTTCCAGGCCGAGGGCAAAGCGTTCCGCGGCGTTTTGCAGCTCGCGGACGTTACCCGGCCAGTCATGGCGCAGCAGCAGTGCCCGTTGCGCCGGTTGCAGGCTGTGCGGGGCGAGGCCGTGGCGCTGGCTGGCGGCATCGGCGAAGTGCTGGAACAACACCAGGATATCGTCGCCGCGCTCGCGTAGTGCAGGGATGCGCAGCGGTGCGACGTTCAGCCGGTAATACAGGTCAGCGCGGAACCGGCCCTGGTCAGCAGCCTGGCGCAGGTCTTCCTTGGTGGCGGCGATCACGCGGATATCCAGCGGGATCAGCTGATTGCCGCCCAGGCGTTCGACCACCCGTTCCTGCAGCATGCGCAGCAGTTTCACCTGCACATCCAGGCTCATGCTCTCGATCTCGTCGAGGAACAGCGTGCCGCCATTGGCGAATTCGAACTTGCCGATGCGGCGCTTCTGCGCGCCGGTGAACGCGCCGGGCTCGTGGCCGAACAGCTCGCTCTCGACCACTGACTCTGCCAGGGCGCCGGCGTTGATTGCCACAAACGGGCCATCGCGGCGGCTCGACAGATCATGCAGGGCGCGGGCGACGACCTCTTTGCCGGCACCGGTCTCACCGAGAATCAGCACATCGGCGCGGGTGCCGGCGAGGGCGCCGATCTGGTCGCGCAGGCGCTGCATCGACGGCGACTGGCCCACCAGGCGGGTCGACAGTTGCTGGCGATCACTCAAGGCCAGACGCAGGCTGCGGTTGTCCAGCACCAACCGGCGCAGAGCCAGGGCGCGGCGCACGCTGTCGAGCAGGGCGTCGCTGGCGAAGGGTTTTTCAAGGAAGTCGTAAGCCCCGGCGCGCATCGCCTGCACCGCCAGCGGCACGTCGCCGTGGCCGGTGATCAGCAGCACCGGCAGCTCCTGATCGCGGCCACGCAGGTGCTCGAGCAGTTGCAGGCCGTCGATCCCGGGCATGCGGATATCACTGACGACGACGCCCGGCCAGTCTGGCTCGATGCGCTCGGCCAGGCCCTGGGCATCGGCCAGGGTGACTACCTTGAGCCCGGCCAGGTCGAGGGTCTGGCCCAGGGCCTGACGCAGGTGCGGATCATCGTCGACCAGGATCACCTGGGTACGGCTGTCGATCAGTGTCGTCTCGGGCGTCATGCCGAGGGGTCCTCCGAAGTGGGCAGGGTCGCGCCGGGCTTGGCCACGCGCATGCGCAAGGTCAGCAGGGCGCCACCTTCAGGGTGGTTGCCGAGCAGCAGTTCACCGTCCAGCGCGAGCATCAGGCTCTCGCAGATCGCCAGACCCAGGCCGAGGCCTTGGGTGCGGGTCTTGGTGGTGAAGAACGGCTCCTTGGCGCGCTCCAGCGCCTGGCGGGTAAAGCCTGGGCCGTTGTCGCGAATGTACAGATAGACGTGCTCGTCGCGCCGTTCGGCACTCAGCCACAGCTTGCGCGGGTTGGCTTTTTCGGTGAGCGCATCGAGGGCGTTGGCGAGCAGGTTGCCGAGCACCTGGCGCAGGCGCGTTTCGCCGGCCTGAACCCACAGCGGCGCGTCCGGCAGGTCGCGAACCAGCTCCACCGCCATCGCCCGGCGACGCTTGGCCAGCAGGGCCAGGGCGTCGTCCAGCGCCGGTTGCAGGGCGACGCTTTCCGGCGCATGGCGATCACGCCGGGCAAAGGCGCGCAGGTGGGCGATGATCGAGGCCATGCGCCCGGTCAGCTCGCCGATCAGCTTGAGGTTGCCGCGGGCGTCTTCGGTACGTTCATGGTCGAGCAGCACTTCGGCGTTTTCGGCGTAGCTGCGGATCGCCGCCAGCGGCTGGTTGAGCTCGTGGCTGATGCTTGCCGACATGGTGCCGAGCACCGACAGCTTGCCGGCCTGGACCAACTCGTCCTGAGCGCGGACCAGTTCCTGCTGGGCGCTCTCGCGTTCGAGCACGGCGCTTTTCAGCAGGGTATTAAGGCCTTCGAGGTCGGCGGTCCGCGCCACCACGCGGTTTTCCAGGTCTTGCCGGCCGCGGGCTTCGAGGTCGATGCGGTCGATATAGTGGCGCCGGCGCTGCATCACCAAACCGGTCAGCAGGATCAACACCAGCAGTGCGCCGGCGCCAATTGCCATGACCGTCTGCACCGAGCGGTCGATGAGGATGTGCGGGGCGAGGATGCTCACCTGCCAGCCGGTTTCCTTGATGTCGCGGGTCTGGATCAGCCAGGCCTCGGGGTTGAGGTTGAGCGGCTGCGGTGCCTGGGTCGGGTAGGGCTGGATGGCGAGCATCGCCGAGCGCTCCGCCGGAGTCAGCGGGCGGGTGGCACGGAAGCGCCAGTCCGGGCGCGAGGTCAGCACCACTACGCCGTTCTGATCGGTCAGCAGCAGTTGCTCGGGGGTATTGCCCCAGAGAGTTTCGGTGTGGTCGAGGTCGACCTTGACCACCAGCACGCCGATCACCCGCTCGCCATCGCGCACCGCAGCCGCGAAGAAGTAGCCGCGCTTGGCTGAGGTCGTGCCTTGGCCAAAGAAGCGCCCCAGGCGGCCTTCCATGGCTTCGATGAAATACGGCCTGAAGGCGAAGTTACGACCGACGAAACTGTCGCGTTTATCCCAGTTGGAGCCGGCCAGGGTGTTGCCGCTGACGTCCATCAGGTACATCACCTCGGCGCCGGTCTGGCGGGTGATGTCCTTGAGCAGGCGGTTGGCGTTGGTGATTGCTTCGATCTTGAACGGATCGGCCAACGCCTGGCGTAGCGCCGGCAGCTCGCCGAGGATCTGCGGCAAGGTTTCGTAGCGGTGCAGGGTGCCGAGCAGGTTGGCCACGTACAGGTCGAGGGTCTGGCGATTCTGCGAGGCGAGCTGGTCCTGGTAATAGCGTTCGGCCAGGTGATGCAGCGGCCACAGCAGCGGCGCCAGGCACACTGCCAGAAGGGCCAGGCTGCGCCAGCGGGGGCGTCGCGGGGAGGTCGGGGTGTGCATCATGTGCCAACTGCGCCAGAAAGAGTCTGGCGCAATTATGCGCTAGTTCAGGCAGTCGTTGAGCGCGTCCCGCCAATGCGCCTGGCTGACGTGCCACTGTTGCGCCAGAAGCGAGCAGTCCAGCCGCGAATTGGCTGGGCGCTGCGCAGGGGTTGGGTACTCACTGGAGCTGATCGGGATCAGCTCGGCGCAAGGCAGGCCGCGCGCCTTGAGCTGCGCGGCGATCGCCTCGGCAAAGCCGAACCACGAGGTTTCACCTTGGGCGCTCAGGTGGTAAGTGCCCCAGGCCCCCGCATCGCCGGCCTGCCAGCGCTCGAACAAGGCCAGGGTGCTGGCGGCAATGGTGCCGGCCCAGGTGGGCGCGCCGATCTGGTCGGCGACCACCCGCAGTTGCGGTTTCTCCTGCAACAGGCGTTGCATGGTCAGGAGGAAGTTGCGCCCGTGCTGCGAGTAGACCCAGCTGGTGCGCAGGATCAGGTGCTGGCCGCCAACGGCGGTGATCGCCTGTTCACCGGCCAGCTTGCTGCTGCCGTACACGCCCAAAGGGTTGGGCGCGTCGTGCTCGGTGTAGGGCGTGGCTTTGCTGCCGTCGAAGACGTAATCGGTGGAGTAGTGGATCAACGGCACACCGAGCTGGGCGGCTTCTTCAGCCAGCACCTGCGGGGCTTGGGCATTGATCGCGAAAGCCAGCTCCGGCTCGCTTTCGGCCTGGTCGACGGCAGTGTGGGCAGCGGCGTTGATGATCAAGTCCGGAGCCAGCTCGCGCAGCGGCGTGCGCAGCTGTTCGGGACGGGCCAGATCGAGCCGATCGCGGCCCAGGGCGTGCACGTCAGCTCGGCCTTTGAATTGTGCCTGTAGGGCCTGCGCGACCTGACCGTTGTGGCCGCAGATGAGAATCTTCAGTGGCTTCATGGGAACAGCTCACGAAAGCTCAGCCCTTGCTGGTCTTTGGCCGACAGCAACGGCGCTTCGACCAGCCCCCAGTCGATTGCCAGGTCCGGGTCGTCCCAGCGGATGCAGCGCTCGGCAGTCGGGTTGAAGTAGTCGGTGGTCTTGTAGAGGAAGTCGGCCGACTCGCTCAGCACCAAAAAGCCGTGGGCCAGGCCCGGTGGAATCCAGAACTGGCGATGGCTTTCGGCACTCAACCGGGTGGCCACCCAGCGGCCAAAGGTCGGCGAATCAACGCGCACGTCTACCGCAACGTCGAGCACTTCGCCCTGGACCACGCGCACCAGTTTGCCTTGTGGGTTTTCCACTTGATAGTGCAAGCCGCGCAGCACGTTTTTTTGCGAGCGCGAGTGGTTGTCCTGAACGAAGTTGATGCTGACCCCGGTCTGCTCCTTGAAGGCGCGCTCATTGAAGCTTTCGAAGAAAAAGCCACGGCTGTCGCCAAACAGCTTTGGCTCGATGATCAATACATCAGGGATGTCGGTAGCGATGACGTTCATGGGTACTCTTCAGCCAGTTTGCGCAGGTACTGGCCGTAGCCGGTTTTCTTCAAGCCTTCAGCCTTGGCCAGCAGTTGCTCACGGCAGATCCAGCCCTTCTGGAAGGCGATTTCTTCCAGGCAGGCGACCTTCAGGCCTTGGCGGTTTTCGATGGTCTGCACATATTGCGACGCTTCCAGCAGGCTCTCGTGGGTGCCGGTGTCGAGCCAGGCGAAACCACGGCCAAAGCGCTCGACGCGCAGGTCGCCGCGTTGCAGGTAGGCATTGGTGATGTCGGTGATTTCCAGCTCGCCGCGTGCCGAGGGGCGCACGGCCTTGGCGATCTCGACCACATCGTTGTCGTAGAAATACAGGCCGGTGACGGCGTAGTTGGACTTGGCCACAGCGGGTTTTTCTTCGATCGACAGGGCGCGGCCCTGCTCGTCGAACTCGACCACGCCAAAGCGCTCCGGATCTTTCACCAGGTAGCCGAACACCGTTGCTCCGGACGGCTGGCTGACTGCGCGCAGCAGCTGCTCGCTGAAGCCTTGGCCGTGGAAGATGTTGTCGCCGAGGATCAGGCACACCGGGTCTTTGCCGATGAATTCTTCGCCGATAATGAACGCCTGGGCGAGGCCATCCGGCGAAGGTTGCTCGGCATAGCTCAGGTGGATGCCGAACTGGCTGCCGTCGCCGAACAGCTGGCGATACTGCGGCAAGTCCTGCGGGGTGGAAATCAGCAGGATGTCGCGGATGCCGGCGAGCATCAGCACCGAGATCGGGTAGTAGATCATCGGTTTGTCGTAGATCGGCAGCAGCTGCTTGGACACGCCGAGGGTGATCGGGTGTAGACGGGTGCCGGAGCCGCCCGCCAGGACAATGCCTTTGGTCATGAGATCAGATCCTTGAATTGGGTGTTGCCCAGCCGCTCGCCCTGGTAACTGCCATCCTGGACGTTACGGCACCACTCGCGGTTGTCGAGGTACCACTGCACGGTCTTGCGCAGGCCGCTGGCGAAGGTCTCGGCCGGCACCCAGCCGAGTTCGCGCTCGATCTTGCTGGCGTCTATGGCATAGCGCAGGTCGTGGCCTGGGCGGTCCTGGACAAAGGTGATCAAGTCGGCGTACTGGCTGACCCCGGCCGGATGCTGGGGTGCCAGCTCATCTAGCAGGGCGCAGATGGCGCGGACCACGTCGAGGTTGGTCTGCTCGTTGTGGCCACCGATGTTGTAGGTCTCGCCGACCTGACCCTGGCTGACCACGGTGAGCAAGGCGCGGGCATGATCCTCGACAAACAGCCAGTCGCGCACTTGCTGGCCGTTGCCATATACCGGCAGCGGCTTGCCGGCGAGGGCGTTGAGGATCACCAGTGGAATCAGTTTTTCCGGGAAGTGATACGGGCCGTAGTTGTTCGAGCAGTTGGTCAGCAGCACCGGCAGGCCATAGGTACGCTGCCAGGCGCGGACCAGGTGGTCGGACGCCGCCTTGCTGGCCGAATAGGGCGAGCTGGGCGCGTAGGGGGTGGTTTCGCTGAACAGGTCATCGACACCGTGCAGGTCGCCGTAGACCTCGTCGGTAGAGATGTGATGAAAGCGAAACGCTTCGCGCCGCGCCGCCGGCAGCTTGCTCCACCAGGCGCGGGTGGCCTCGAGCAGGGCGTAGGTGCCAACGATGTTGGTCTGGATAAACGCTGCCGGGCCGTCAATCGAACGGTCCACGTGCGATTCGGCCGCCAGGTGCATGATCGCGTCTGGCTGGAACCGCTCGAGCACGGCGCTGACCAGCGGCTGGTCGGCGATATCGGCCTGGACGAACTCGTAACGGGTGTTGCTGGCGATCGGCTGCAACGACTCAAGGTTGCCGGCGTAGGTCAGCTTGTCGAGGTTGAGCACATCGTGTTCGGTGTGGGTGATCAGGTGGCGGATCAGCGCCGAGCCGATAAAGCCGGCACCGCCGGTGACGAGTATGCGCATCAGTCTGCCTCTGTAAAACCGGTTGACGTCGGATGGAGCGTAGCTTGTCGATTGCCGCCGGTACTGACAAGCGCATTGATTTGCGCAGCTGTTCTGTCGGCTTGTTTGCAGCTGCCTCTTGTATATCGGCCGCAGCAGTGGCGATATAAGCGACAAAAAAACCGAGGTCACACGCAAAATGCCCCTCAGCACCCTGATTCAGCGTTCCAGCCAGCCCAGCCCTTCGCTCAGCGAAGCGCAGGCACATGCTTTGCTCAGGGCGCATTTTGACCTCGACGGCAACCTGCAGGCGCTGGGCAGCCAACAGGACCTGAACCTGCGCCTGGACAGCGACCAAGGCCGCTTTGTGCTCAAGGCCTGCCACGGCAGCTATGCCGAGATCGAGCTGCAGGCGCAGCATGCGGCGCTGGCCTATCTGGCTGAGCAGGGCGTGCCGGTGCCGGGTGTGCGCGCTGCGCGCAACGGCGAGACGCTGCTGGCGCTGGACGTCGACGGCCAGCCACTGCGCGTGCGCGTGCTCGAGTATATCGAAGGGCAATCGCTGACCCGCCTCAAGCATATGCCGGCCAGTTTGATGGCCGAGCTCGGCGCCTTGTGCGCGAAGGTTGACCTGGCCCTGGTCGACTTCGACCATCCGGGCCTTGCGCGCACCCTGCAGTGGGACCCGCAACATGCCCAGGCGTTGATCGAGCACCTGTTGCCGGTGCTGGGCGATACGCCGCGCCGCGCCCAGCTGCAGGCGGTGGTTGCGCAGGCAGTTGAGGTGTTGGCCAAGGTGCAGGCGCAACTGCCGAGCCAGGCGGTGCATCTGGATATCACCGATGACAATGTGGTCTGGCAGCGCGATGCCCAGCGCGAGTGGCAGTTGCAAGGTGTGATCGACTTTGGCGACCTGGTACGCACCTGGCGCATCGCTGACTTGTCGGTGACCTGTGCTGCGCTACTGCACCATGCCGAAGGTGATCCGCTGCGGATTCTGCCGGTGGTCAGCGCCTATCACGAGGTCAATCTGCTCAGCGAGGCCGAGTTGCTGGCGCTGTGGCCGCTGGTGTTGATGCGTGCTGCGGTGCTGGTGCTGAGCAGCGAGCAGCAACTGACGGTCGATCCGGACAATCAATACATCCGCGACAACATCGCCCACGAGTGGGAGATCTTCGAGACCGCCACCCGTGTTCCAGCAGCATTGATGGAAGCGGCGATTCTGCAAGCCGCTGGCCAGCAATTGCCGACGCTTGCATTGACCGACTGCGCACCTTTACTGCCGGCGCTGGCAGGCCAGGCAGTCACCCGCGTCGACCTCGGCGTGCTCAGCAGGCACTGCGAGGCGGGCAACTGGCAGCAGCCTGGTTTTGATCAGGCTGTGCTGGCCGCCGAACCTGGCGTTGCTTGCAGCCTGCATGGGCAATATCGGCTGTCGCAAACCCACATCGACCGTCCCGACGAGCCGGCCACCTGTGCCCTCGGTGTCGAGCTGAAGCTACCTGAGGGCAGCCCGCTGCAAGCGCCGCATGCTGGTGTATGGCAGCGTGTGAGCGCCAACCATGGCTGCCTGCGCAGCGAGCATTTCAGCCTGTGGCTGCAAGGCTTGCAGAGCATGCCGGAGGATGGCCAAGCGCTGAATCTGGGTGAGGCGCTCGGCACTACTGGCAGCCTGCTCAGCGTGCAGCTGTGCCGCGATAGCAGCGTGCAGCCGCCGTTCTTCGCCACGCCTTCAGCGGCGGCCGCTTGGCTGGCGCTGTGCCCGTCACCGCAAGCCTTGCTGGGGTTTGCCTGCGACGCCGAGCCGCTGCCCGATGCGCAAGCGCTGCTGGCGCGCCGTGATGCCAGCTTCGCCCGCTCGCAGAAACACTACTACGCACAGCCGCCGCATATCGAGCGCGGCTGGCGCAACTACCTGATCGACATGCAGGGCCGCTCGTACCTGGACATGCTCAACAACGTCGCCGTGCTTGGCCACGGCCACCCGCGCATGGCCGCCGAGTCGGCGCGGCAGTGGTCGCTGCTCAACACCAACTCGCGCTTCCACTACGCCGCTGTCGCGGAGTTCTCCGAGCGCTTGCTGGCGCTGGCGCCGGAAGGCTTTGATCGGGTGTTTCTGGTCAACAGCGGCACCGAGGCCAACGACCTCGCCATCCGCCTGGCCTGGGCCTACAGCGGCGGGCGTGACCTGATCAGCGTGCTGGAGGCTTATCACGGCTGGTCGGTGGCTACCGATGCGATTTCCACCTCGATTGCCGACAACCCGCAAGCGCTGCAAACCCGCCCGGAATGGGTGCATCCGGTGGAGGCGCCGAACACCTTCCGCGGTCGCTATCGCGGCGATGACAGCACCGCTGACTACCTGCGTGACGTCGATGCCAAGCTGGCCGACCTCGACGCCCGCGGCCGTCAGCTGGCGGGAATGATCTGCGAGCCGGTGTACGGCAACGCCGGCGGTATTTCGCTGCCGCCGGGCTACCTGCGCGAGGCCTACGCCAAGGTCCGTGCCCGTGGTGGGGTGTGCATCGCCGATGAGGTGCAGGTCGGTTATGGCCGCCTCGGTGATTACTTCTGGGGCTTCGAGCAACAGGGTGTTGCCCCGGACATCATCACCATGGCTAAAGGCATGGGCAACGGCCAGCCGCTGGGTGCAGTGATCACCCGTCGTGAGATTGCCGAGGCGCTGGAAGCCGAGGGGTACTTCTTCTCCTCCGCCGGCGGCAGCCCGGTCAGTTGCCGGATCGGCCTGGCCGTGCTCGACGTGATGCAGGAGGAGGGCCTGTGGGACAACACCCGCAAGGTCGGCGGCTACTTCAAGGCGCGCTTGCAGGCATTGGTCGATAAACATCCGCTGGCGGGTGCTACCCATGGCTCCGGTTTCTATCTGGGGCTGGAGCTGGTGCGTGATCGGCACACCCTTGAACCGGCCACTGAAGAAACCACTACCTTGTGCAATCGCCTGCGCGATCTGGGCATCTTCATGCAGCCAACCGGCGATTACCTGAATATTCTCAAGATCAAACCACCGATGTGCACCACCCGGGCCAGCGTCGATTACTTCGTCGATTGCGTGGATCGCATCCTGCAAGAAGGCCTTTAGCAGCGAACTGGGCCGTCTCAATACTCGATTGTTATCGGTTATTGAGTCGGCCCTTCGTCTGTATTTTCTTCTTCGTTACTATAATTACAGATAATTATCGGCTATAACTGCTCTTAGTGCATGCCGGGCTACCCTGTGCGCCCGCACATACCTCAACTGTAATGCAGAGGACACCGATGAAAACCCTCACCTCGACTCCCCGTGCCGATGGCTTCCATATGCCTGCCGAGTGGGCGCCACAGACCCAGGCCTGGATGATCTGGCCCGAGCGCCCGGACAACTGGCGCCTCGGTGGCAAGCCGGTGCAAGCGGCGCACGTGACCCTGGCCAAGGCAATCGCTCGCTTTGAGCCGGTGACGGTTGGGGTGTCTGCTGCTCAATACCAGAACGCCCGGCGCCAGCTCGACCTGCCTAACATCCGCGTGGTCGAGCTGAGCAACGACGACGCCTGGGTGCGTGACACCGGTCCGACCTTCGTGATCAACGACCACGGCGAAGTGCGCGGTGTCGATTGGGCTTTCAACGCCTGGGGCGGTTTTGATGGTGGCTTGTATGCACCGTGGAACCGTGACGAAGACGTCGCCACCAAAATTCTCGAAATGGAACGCTGCCAGCGGTATCAGACCGAAGGCTTCGTGCTTGAAGGCGGCTCGATCCACGTCGACGGTGAAGGCACGCTGATCACCACCGAAGAGTGCCTGCTCAACCGTAACCGCAACCCGCACCTGAGCCGCGAGCAGATCGAACAGATCCTGCGCGACCAGTTGGCGGTAGACACCATTGTCTGGCTGCCTGACGGCCTGTTCAACGACGAGACCGATGGCCACGTCGACAACTTCTGCTGTTACGTCGCCCCAGGTGAGGTGTTACTGGCCTGGACCGATGATTCCAACGACCCCAACTACGCGCGCTGCCACGCCGCACTGGAAGTGCTGGAAAACACCCGTGACGCCAAAGGCCGTACTTTTGTAGTGCACAAGATGCCGATCCCAGGCCCGCTCTACGCAACCGAAGAAGAGTGCTCAGGCGTCGACCAGGTGGCCGGTAGCCAGGAGCGCAGCCCTGCCGAGCGCCTGGCGGGCTCGTACGTGAACTTCCTGATCGTCAACGGCGGCATCATCGCGCCGAGCTTCGATGACCCGGCAGATGCCGAAGCTAGAGCCATCCTGGCGAAGATCTTCCCCAACCATGAGGTGGTGATGATCCCCGGCCGCGAGCTGCTGCTCGGTGGCGGTAACATCCACTGCCTGACTCAGCAACAACCGGCGCCGCACAAGCGCTAACTCTCTGATAGAAAAGAAGCCCGTCGATTGACGGGCTTTTTTTATGCGCGGCCGACGGCAGACGCGGTAAATGGCACACCTCTTGTATCGTTTCCCATTGTGTTTCAAGCAGATAGGTTTAAACCGATCTGTCACAAACTCAACGTAAGTTAGCCGCTCACGGGCCCAGGGAGTACGTGTTGAAATGAATGCAGCAAGTGAGTCGGTTTTGCACCCATCGGCAGTAAATCACCAATCGCTCAAAATGCTGACGCAGTGGTTGAAGCACCATGGAAGCAAGCGGGTCAGGACGACCGATACCCGACGTCTGTTGCATGAGCGCTATCCACGAGGACTGATCAGCGATGCTGAGCTTGAGGCGCTGGTAGCCATCTGGCATTGAGCAGGCAGTGCTCCCGAGCTGTTGAACAAGAACGCCACCGCTGATTGCGGTGGCGTTTTTATTGGGCGAGTGAATCAGAAGTTGTAGGTGCCGGTCATGACCAGGCTGCGCGGGTCGCCCAGCTGGATCTGTGCGGCACTGGTGGCGGAGGCGTAGTAGGTCTTGTCGGTCAGGTTGTTCAGTGCGGCGCGCACATCCCAGTCCGTGGTGCGCAGGCCGACCAGCGCGTCCCAGCGGCCATAGCCTGGCAGCAGGATGGTGTTCTGGTTGTCGGCAAAGCGCTCACCAACCATTGTCAGGCCGGTTTCGGCGTACCAGCCCAGTTGCGGTTTCCAGCTGATGAACAGACTGCCGTTGCGCTTGGCTACATCGTTGATGCGGTTGCCTTGCTGGTTGCTGTTGTCCTTGACGATGGTCGCATCCTGAAGGCCGATGCCACCGCGCACATACCAGTTGCCAATGATGTTGCCGGTCGCGGTCAGCTCGATGCCGCGTGAGCGTTGCAGGCCGCTGAGCAGGAACAGTTCAGGGTTATCGGCATCGCGGGTACGACGGTTGTACAGCTCCAGTTCATAGATGGCCAGGGTGGTGCTCAGGCGCTCGTCGAACCAGTCGCTCTTGACCCCGATTTCCTTCTGCCGGCTCAGCTCAGGGTCGGTTTTGTTGGTATTGCCGGCGGCGCCCGGCGTGATGCCGATCAGGCCGCCGCCGACTGGCGAGAAGGTCTTGCTCCACGAGGCGTAGAACGAGTGCTCGCGCCACGGTGAGTACACCACGCCGATGCGCGGGCTGGTGCTGGTGCTGGTTTGCGGCTCGCTGGCGCTGTTAAGGCGGTTGGTGGTCTCGACCTCGAAGCGGTCAAAGCGCAGCCCCGCCAGAATCTGCCATTGCTCGTTCAGGCGGATCTGGTCTTGCAGGTACAGGCCGCGGCTGTCGACCACGGTGTGGTTGTTGCTCGACACGCGCATGCGGCCGTTGTGTTGCAGGCTGCGATCAGGGTTGTCCAGGTCAAGGCTCGGCACCGCTGTGCCGCCTTGGTTGGTCGGCAATGCGTTGCGCAACAGCGGGTCGCGGCGCTGGTGGCCCAGCTCCAGGCCGACCAGCACGGTGTGGTGCAGGCCCCAGGTGGCGAACTCGCCTTCGGCTTCAAGGTTGTTGAACAGGTTGCGAGTTTTCAGATCCTGCTGCCACCGCTGGCGAGTCACCGTGTTGCTGGCGGCGTTGTAGCCGGTGGCGTAGGTGTTGTCGAACTGGCTGTCGAGCTGGAACAGGCCCAGCGTGTGGCGCAACTGCCAGTTGTCGCTGAGCTGATAGTTCAAGCGCGAGCGCAGCGACTGCGCCTGGTCATCGATGAAGTCGCGCTGGGTATCGCTGTAAGTCGTGCCCCGGTCGACGTCGGCCGGGCGGCCATTCACACCCGGGATGCCGCGATCAGGGGTGCGGTTGAAGCGGCTGTATTCGTACTGCACCAGCCAGTTCAGGTCTGGCGTCAGTTGCCAGCTCATCGACGGCGCGAACAGCTGGCGGTTGCCATCGACGCCATCGCGAAAGCTGTTGTAGTCGAGGTTACCCATGTTCAAACGCAGGCTGATGGTGTCGCTTGGGTCGGCGCTGAGGTCGGCGTAAAGGCTGCGCATATCTTCGCTGCCCGCCTGGGCTTCGATGCTCGAGCGCCGGCCATGCTCTGGCGCCTTGCTCACCCGGTTGACGATACCGCCCTGGCCGCCACGGCCATACAGCACCGCGGCCGGGCCCTTGAGCACCTCGACCCGCTCGATATTGTGCAGATCGCGTATGTATTGGCTGTCGTCGCGAATGCCGTCCAGATAGAAGTCGTTGCTGCTCTCGAAGCCGCGGATACGCACGCTGTCGAAACGCGTATCGGCACCGCTGCTGACGTTGGGGATGCCTTCCAGCGCCTTGCCCAGGTTGTTGCTGCCGTAATCCAGCAGGTTGCTGGTCTTCACCGTGTCGATGGCTTGCGGTACGTCGCGCACCGCTGTGGAGGTGCGAGTCGCCGTGCTGACTTCCTTGACCCGGGGGTTGTCCCGTTCACGCTCGCCATCGGCGGTGACCGAGAGCTCTGGCAGGGTAGTGGTGGCGGCAGTGGCAACGCCCGCGCTGCACAGCAGCGACAGGCTCAGGGACAGGGGCGAAAGGCGGCGAGGCACACGCATGACGGCATCCAAACAAGCAGTTAATGAAAAATGGATGCGGATGGTAATGCTTGCTATTAGCGCTTGCTCGGGTAATTCGTAAAGCCCTGTCTTTACATGTGTATCTCGATGTAACAGGGTCGGCGGCGCTGATCGTAGAGCCATTTATTGTTGTATGTAGGTTGAATTACCGCCTTATGGGAAAAAATGCCCCACGCAAGGGCAGATACGCATTGAAATGCACTATTGCGAGGTGTTTTTTTGGTTATATACACCTGCCTTTCACGATTTTTTGACATTGAGAAGCAGGGGCGGCTAGGATTCGCCATCGCTTGCTGGCCATGACATGGCCATGCGGCTGCGAAAGCCCGCCAGTTGAGCATCGGCACGGCTTGTCAGTTGGATCCGCATAACGTCGAACCTACGAAGGGGCGTTGGTTTCCGGGCGTAAAAATGCACAGTGTTTTTGATTAAAAATAAAGGAAAAGAAAATGTTGAAAACCAGGATCAGCCTGATCGCCCTGGCACTCGTTGCCGCGACCCAGGCACAGGCCAATGACCAGGCCGAGAGCAAGGGCTTTGTTGAAGACAGCCACGCCAACATCCTGCTGCGCAACGGTTTCATCAACCGTGACAAGAAACACGGCACCAATGACCAGTCCCAATGGGGCCAGGCCTTCATCGGTAACTTCTCCTCCGGCTTCACCCAAGGCACCGTCGGCGTAGGCGTTGACGCCTTCGGCCTGTACGCACTGCGCCTGGACGGCGGCAAAGGCCGTAACGGCGGCGGCGGTATCGACTTCTTCAAGCGGGAAAACACCGTTGACGCAGATGGCCAGAGCGCTGCTGCCAACGACCTCGCCCGTGCTGGCGCTGCGGTCAAGTTCCGCATCTCCAACACCGTGCTGAAGTACGGTGACCAGATGCCGGCCCTGCCAGTGCTGCAGTACGACGACTCGCGCCTGCTGCCAGAAAGCTTCACCGGTACCATGATCACCTCCAAGGAGATCGAAGGCCTCGAGCTGAACGCCGGTCGCTTCACTCAGGAAGTGCGCAAGAGCGCCGAGCACCGCGACAGCGGTGGCCTGAAGTCGATCAATGTGTTGGGTGGTAGCTACAAGTTCACCGACAACTTCACCGCGTCGCTGTACACAGCCGACAACGAAGACGTCATGAAGAAGCACTACCTGGGCTTGAACTACGTCTTCCCGATCGCTGCTGACCAGTCGCTGACCCTCGACTTCAACGGCTACAAGTCGGACATCGACAAGAAGTTCGTCCAGGCTGCAGGCCTGAACGGCGACTCCAACACCATCTGGAGCCTGGCCGCTACCTACGCCTACGGCGCGCACTCGTTCACCCTGGCGCACCAGCGCAGCACCGGCAGCACCGGCTACAACTACGGCTGGTACCAGAACGAAGGCGGCGTGGGTGACGGTGGTTCGACCATCTACCTGGCCAACTCGTACTGGTCTGACTTCAACGCTGAAGACGAGCGCTCCTGGCAGCTCGGCTACGGCCTGGACTTCAGCACCTTCGGCGTGCCTGGCCTGACCTACAAGCTGGCCTACGTTGTCGGCGACAACATCAACACCCGCAACGTCGCCAACCCACAAGGCTTCGGCGAAGGCAAAGAGCGCGAGATCTTCAGCCAGGTCCGTTACGTCGTTCAAGACGGCCCGGCCAAGGACCTGTCGGTCAAACTGCGTGGCTCGTTCCTGCGTACCAACAACGCGGTACAGCAGAACGGCTACAACGACGACGGCAACGAAGTTCGTGTGTTTGTTGAGTATCCGATCAGCATCTTCTGATTCTGGTTGGGTGACGAAAAGGGCCGCTTAGCGGCCCTTTTTGCGTTTTAGGGAGTTGGATTAGTGCTGTAGTCTCATTCCAAATCGAGGGACATCTGGAATGAGCATCATCAAGCGCCCACCCGAGGTCATCACGGACCCGCTCGGGCTCATCAGCGCACAGCATCAGGACCAGGCAGCGCAATATTTCGCGCTGGCCCATCCGCTCGATCCGAAAGGCAGTTACTGCACTTTGACGAGTAGCGGTTTCGGCTTCTTGCTGGGCTGGATGCCACATTGGCTTGGTCCCTCATAAAACGTGCGAGAAGCGTTCAACTCACCCCGACGCTGATGCTCGGCGAGCCTGCTTATCAGTGCTGTTATCTGCACACGCCCGCCATGCATATGGCCGTTGCAGAATGCGACCGACATACAACCAAACGTCAGCTGGAATTGATGGGCTCGAAGGTTGGCGAGGGCAATCACCTCCAGTATTTGCTCACTGACCTGATTGAAGATGAGGCGATCAGCAGTAGTTTGCGCTGATTCAGCTACGAGCATGAGCGCCGCGAGGGCCGAGAACCCGTCTTCTACTCGCTTCTCGAGGTATACAAACCCGGCCTCCCTGAACCTGCGCTTTGAGCGAAGATCACCGGCTCAGCAAACTGCCAAAACGGTCCGGCATATGGCCGAGGCCAGCAGTTCACCACATATCAATTGATTTTCGATATGGTCACGTATACGTTACATGTCAATCCAATTGTCTCGTATTCTAAACATGGACCACGAACTGCTAACTCAGCGCTTAGGGCGACAAATACGCACACGGCGCCTTCATCGAGGGCTCACCCAGCAACAGCTTGCAGAGCTGGCAAACCTTACTCGTCAGAAAATCATCGCTGTGGAGAAAGGTAGCCTATCCGTTGCTATCGCCGCCTATGCTAAAGCTCTTGGCGCAATGGATTGCGAGTTGCGAGTGATTGCTGCAGCCATGCCTACGTTGGAAGAGATCCAGGGGATGTTTGAATGAGCGCTTCACTGACTGTAACGACACCCCAAGGTATCAGCGGAACAATCCTTACCAGCGCTGCTGATTACCTGTTTCGTTACGCTGCGGAGGCTGAGCCGCGCGCTGCAGTCAGCCTGCTCATGCCTACCCGCACGGAAGAGTACCGCCATCGAGATTTGCATCCGGTATTTCAGATGAACCTGCCGGAAGGTTATGTGCTCGAGCAGCTACGCAACCGCCTGGCAAAGATCGCCAAAGTCGACCCCATGTTGCTACTGGCGTTATCTGGCAGCAGCTCTCCCATAGGCCGGGTGTACGTCAGCTCGCGCACGGTTGATGCGTTGCTTGAGCGTGAGCAGTTTCCTGGCGAAAAGCTGGACGAAATTTTATCTTGGGACGGCTCGCACGACATCTTCGCCGACCTGGTGGATCGCTACATCCTGCGTGCCGGTATCTCGGGTGTGCAGCCTAAAGTCCTGGTGCCTGAACAACGAAATTCAACACCACAGCGGTTCACCTCGAAGACTTCGGAATTGATCATCAAAAGTGGCCGCGACGAATATCCCGGCCTGGCCATCAATGAGTACCTGTGCATGACCATCGCGCAGGCCTCAGGGCTGCCCGTGCCGCCGTTCTTCCTCTCGGACAACGCCAAGTTGTTCGTCATGCGCCGCTTCGACCGCGACGAGCAGCACAACCCAATCGGTTTTGAAGACATGACGGCGTTGATGGGACTGCCAGCAGAGCAGAAGTACAGCAAGAGCTATGCAGCGATTGCCAAGGCAATCCGCGTGTTCTGCGCACCCGAGCACCTCAATGCCTCGCTCACGCAACTGTTCGAGATGGTTACGCTGAGCTGCATCGTCGGTAACGGCGATGCCCATCTGAAAAACTTTGGCCTGCTCTATTCTGACCCCGTGATGCGCGATGCCCGCCTGGCGCCCGCTTACGATATCGTCAACACCACGGCTTACATCCCCGAAGATGTGCTCGCGCTTACGCTCGCCGGCAATAAGTCGATGTTTGCATCCCGTCAGGGCTTGCTGGACTTTGCCGAGACGTGTGGTGTAGCGCAACCGGGTGAAATTATCCGCAAGCAGTTGCAGGCGCTTGAGCAAGTACTGGCGAAAGCGCCGGAGCTATGCGAGCAGGCGCCGCACGTAGTTGCGGCGATCAAGCAGAGTGCAGGGCCGTTTATTCGGAGCTTTGGCAGCTGAGACGCACGGTCAGATGCTTGAATTTTGCGGCAGGTTCTCACCGCTGTGAACGTCCGTCTCTCGCGACCACGCTTCATGCTCGTACCAATCCTCACCAAACAACTCAGCTGGGTGCATCGTCCGATCATCACCATTTCCGCAGGCCAGCGCTTTGGCCGGGCAGTACAGGTCGCATCCCCAGCAAATGCGTTCGGGATGGCTCGGGTTGAGGGGGAATTTCTTGGCCATGCAGCGCCCTCGTTGTAGCGGTCATTGCGCTTAGGTTACTGCTGCCGTGAGTGCGGATTTTGATCGGAATCAACTTGATGCTGCTTACCCTGTGCCTCGTCTAGCTGCGCAGTGTGAGGGCCGCCGAGCGACCCTAGCTGCGCCTATGATGTCGCGCGTTGAGCTCGGTTTCGCGCGATCTCGATGTCGTCCATGATCGCCTTGGCGAAGGTGCTCAGGTAATCCGCTGCGCCGAGCAGCTTGTGGTCATTCTCCATATCGCCCTCGCGGACCAGATGCTTGATGTAGCCCAGCAGTACTGACACGTGTTCATAGGCATGCTCGAACGGCACTCCGGGCATGACCCGAAATATGTGAGAGGACCTTTCACCCGATTCGAAGAACGTTTCGACGCCGGCCGTGACATTGGTTTTTTGATCGTCGCTCATCTCAGCATTCCTCCGGCTTGGCGGGCAGGCAGGTCAATGCGTAGTCAATCAGAGCGCGTGAGGCATCGGCGGTATGGGCGGCGTTCGCCAGCATGTTCAGCCCGGCCTGGTAAGGATGGGCGCGGCGGTGTTGGTCGATGGTTTCGGCTACGCCAAGCAGTAGTTTGCTGGCATGGGCAAGGATTTCAGAAGTAGTGACGTTTGGATGGAGGCTGAAGGAGGACCGTTGGGTGAAGTCTTGGCGGGGTGGGTCGGGGACGAGTTTCTTCATGGTGGATCTCTCATTTCGTGACAGGAGCCACCAGCTCGACCTTTCTCACGGATCAAGGTGGCAGCCGTACGCAGGGTGAGAAACCGAGGAAACGAGCAAAACCCGGCCAGACCGAAGTCTGCCCGCGCACGGCTGCCATAACGACTTGCCGCTGCATTTCATGCGGGTTCTCACACCCGGTCACCGGAAACTGGCGACCCAGAGACGTTATCCCTGAGGCATTTCCCCGACAACAGCGAAGGTTCGGCAAGGTGCGTAGGATAGTTCCGAAGAGCCCTCGGCTGAAGCATTTGGTTGCAGGTTGGGAAATGTCCTACGGCGCTGCTGCGCGGCAGAGAAGAAACGCCTAACCCGTTTCTAATGAGAAGTATTACCATGTGCGACTCATTCAAGTCTCCCGTCGGATATCGCACTCATGGCCTCATCCTCGACAACCCATCAAATGGTGGGCGAACTCTATGCTCAGCATCACAGCTGGGTGGTGCAGTTACTGCGGCGCAAGCTGGGCGGGCATGAGCAGGCCGTGGATCTGGCGCAGGACACTTTCCTGCGTATTTTGAGCAGCGGCAGCGTGCCGGTTTTCCGCGAGCCTCGCGCCTACCTCACCACCGTCGCCAGCCGCTTGTGCGTGCAGTATTTCCGCCGCCAGGCCCTGGAGCGGGCGTATGAACAGTCGCTGGCTATCCTGGAGCCGGAACATATGCCGTCGCCGGAAACCCGCTTGCTGGTGCTCGAAGCGCTGGACGCGGTAGGGCAGGTACTGGACGGGTTGGGCAGCAAGGTGCGGGAGATATTCCTGCTGTCGCAGCTCGATGGCCTGACTTATCCACAGATCGCAGCGCGCATGGACCTCAGCGTGAATGTGGTGCAAAAAGCCATGCTCAAGGCCTATCGCCATTGCTACCTGGCGGTGTACGCGCCATGAGTCGCTTCAAGGTCGCTAACGATCAGCCCCTGGACGAAAGCGTGCTGGACCAGGCCTTGAACTGGATGGTTGCCCTGCAGTCGGGCACCAGCAGTGCTGCCGAGCAGCAGGCGTGCCAGCACTGGCGCAACGAGAGCCCCCAGCACGAACTGGCCTGGCAGCGTTTGGTCGGGCTGAGCCGCGACATGCGCCTCAACCAGGTGCTCACGGCCCCCGGAGCGCGGCAATTGCTGCAGGCGCGCAGTGCCGTTTCGCGACGCACCTTGCTCAAGGGCTTTGCCGGCCTGAGTGTGGCCAGCGCCCTCGGCTTGGGGGTGCGCGAGCGGGTGTTGCTGCCGGAGTTGTTCAGCGATTACCACACCGCCACCGGGGAGCGGCGCCATGTACGGCTGGACGATGGCGCTGCATTGCAGCTGGATACCCGCACCGCGATGGATGTCGAGGGGGCTCGCCTGACGCTTAACCTGGGCAGGCTGTTGCTGGCCAACGGTGCCAGCGACAGTCGGGCGATCAAGACCGCGGATGGTTGGATACGGCCAGCCGCGCTGTCGCGGTTGATCATCAGCCACGGGCTGCCAGGCCAGCCGGGTACGCAGGTGCAAATGCTCTCCGGCAGTGCGCAGGTCGAGCCATCGCGTGGCCCCCGCACCCAGGTGGAAGCCGGCCAGCAGCTGAGCTTCAACAACCTGCTGAGCGGGCAGCCGACCCGCGTGCCAGCCACCGCCGAAGCCTGGAGCCAAGGCCTGTTGATCGCCGAGCGCATGCCACTGGGCGAGGTGCTTGAGCAACTTGATCGCTACCGGCGCGGGCTGCTGCGCTGCGACCCGGCTGTGGCGGGCTTGCAGGTGTCGGGTTCGTTCTCGCTGGACCAACCCGAGGCCAGTCTCGACCTGCTGGCCAAGGTACTGCCGGTGCGTGTGCAACGGGTGTGGGGTTACCTGGCCAGCGTGGTGCCGGCTTAGTTTTGAGTATTTTTCACGGTGGCCGGCAGTATTTCCGTTCTCGAGCATCAAGACAGGCAAGACGCTGAAAAAGCGCCCGCCAACCTTCTCGACAGGACAGTCTCTATGCTCATCCGCGTCACACCCCTCGCCAGCGCGTTACGCACCGCGATCTTCGGTTTATCGTTGGTTACTGCCAGTCACAGCGCGATTGCCGCCAGCCCGGTAACCACCGGGGAACACTCCCAGGCTCAGGCCTTTGACATTCCCGCCGGTAACCTCGACCGCGTGTTGGGTGCGTTCGGGCAGCAGGCCGGTGTGATGGTTGGCATTGATTCAGCGCTTTCCTCCGGCGTGCAAAGCAGCGGTTTGCAAGGTAGCTTCGCAGTGGAAGAAGGCCTTGAGCGCTTGCTGGGCCCGGTAGGGCTGCAGGCTGAACCTGCAGACGGCGGGTATCGGGTGGTGGCCAAACCCGTGTCCCAGGATGGCAAGGTCGAGTTGCAAGCGACGCAGGTGAGTGCCAACCAGTTGGGCACCATTACCGAAGGCTCGGGTTCCTATACCCCCGGCACCATCGCCACCGCGACGCGCCTGGTACTGACGCCACGGGAAACGCCGCAGTCGATTTCCGTAGTGACGCGCCAGGCCATGGATGACTTCAGCCTCAAGTCGATCGACGACGTGATGCGTCACACGCCGGGTATCACGGTCGCGGCCTATGACAGTGAGCGTACGTCGTATTATTCGCGCGGGTTCGCCATTCGCAACTTCCAGTACGACGGCATCCCGATCCTGCAGGATGCGCAGTATTCTTCTGGTCACACCCTCACTGACACGGTGATCTACGACCGTGTCGAAGTGCTCAAGGGCGCTACCGGCCTGCTCACCGGCGCCGGCGGCCCTGGCGGCACCATCAACATGGTGCGCAAAAAGCCCACGTCCGAGTTCAAGGGTTACATCGACCTCGGCGCGGGCTCATGGGACAACTATCGCTCGGAAGTCGATGTCAGCGGCTCGTTGACCGACTCCGGCAACATCCGTGGTCGCGCCGTCGCGGCCTATCAGGACAAGCACTCGTTCCTCGACCACTACCAACGCCAGACCGCCGTGTACTACGGCATCCTCGAGTTCGATCTGGCGCCTGATACGCTGCTGACGATTGGCGCCGACTACCAGGACAGCGACCCGCAGGGTTCCAGCTGGTCTGGCTCGGCCTCGCTATATGACTCGGACGGCAATCGCATCAGCACCCACCGCGGCTTCAACAACGGCACCAAGTTCAGCAAATGGGAGCAGTACACCCGTACCGGCTTCGCGACGTTGGAGCACACATTCGCCAATGGCTGGGTCGGCAAGGCGCAGTACAACCACCAGATCAACGGCTACAATGCGCCGCTCTCTGCCCTGCTGTCGCCAAACGCCGCCACCGGCAAAGCCTCGCTGCTGACTCGTGCCTACGACGGCGAAACCATCAGCGATACCGGCGACTTGTACGCCACCGGACCGTTCAGCCTGTTTGGCCGCGAGCATGAATTGGTGGTCGGCACCTCGGTATCGCGCTCGCGCTGGACCGGCAGCAACTACACCAGCGCCGTCTACAGCGATGGCAACAGCCACGACTATTTCAACTGGGACGGCGACGCCGCCAAGCCGGGCCGAGGTCCGGAAACCGCCTACAACGACGAAACCACGCGCCAGAGCGCCGGCTACATGACCGCGCGCTTCAACGTGACGGATGACCTGCACCTGATGCTCGGCACTCGCGTGAACAACTTCGAAGTCACCGGCACCAGCCAGGTCAAGGACACTGGCAAGGTACTGCCTTATGCCGGCATCACCTACGACCTCAACGAGAATTTCTCGGCGTATGCCAGCTACTCCGATATCTACCTGCCGCAGCGTGAGTATCGCGACATCAATGACAAACCGGTCGAGCCGGATGAAGGCAAGAACTATGAGCTAGGCCTCAAGGGTGAATTCTTTGACGGCCGCCTCAACGCCAGCATCGCCTACTTTGAAGTCCACGAAGACAACCGCGCAGTCACCGACGACCGCTACGTGCGAGGCAGCATCCCCGGGCTGGACGGTGCCTATAAGGGCGTTGAATCCAAGACCAAGGGCTATGAAGCGGAAATCTCCGGCGAACTGGCCCCCGGCTGGCAATTGCAGGCGGGCTACACCCACAAGATCATGCGCGACAATCAAGGTGAGAAACTCTCCACCTGGGAACCGGAAGACCAGGTCAACCTCTACACCACCTACAAACTGACCGGCCCGCTGGACAAGCTCACCCTGGGCAGCGGCGTACGCTGGCAGAGTACCGGCTGGAAACTGCTGACCAATAACTACACCACCATGACCACCGACAAGTTCTCCCAAGACCCACTTTGGGTGGTGGATGCAATGGTCCGCTATCAAGTCACCGACAACGTCTCGGCCACGCTTAACGTCAATAACGTGTTCGACAAGAAGTACTACACCAATATTGGTTTCTACAACTCGGTGTATTACGGCGATCCGCGGAACGTGATGCTCTCTACTCGGTGGAATTTCTAGCCGCAGGTTGATGCAGGTACGCGACATAAGGGGACTCCCTTTTATCGAGGTGGCCTGTATTCAAGCCGGTCGAGCTGAACCAGAACATGCCGCCCGAAGGAGAGAAAGCCATCGAGTACTTGATGCCGGTTTTCCACGCGGGCTGCGGAAAAACAAAGCCCTCGTAGCGATACGAGGGCTGTGTTGCATGAGCAGCAGAAAGGAGACCGGTTTGATCGCAGAGATCAGAAATCCCAGCGTGTGGTGACCATCATGTTGCGTGGGTCGCCAGGGTAGGCCGAGTCATAGAAACCAATGTTGGTGTAATAGTGCTTGTCGAACAGGTTGTTGACGTTGAAGGTGACCGAAAGATTATCGGTCACTTGGTAGCGGGTCATTAGATCAACCAGCCAGTAGGGGTCTTGGGTGAATTTCTCGTAGCGGCCACCACCGGGGTAGCCCCAGTTGTTGACGGTCTGCCAGCCAGCGCTTTGCCAACGCGCGCCGCCACCGACGGTGAGCTTGTCCAGGCTGCCCTGGAGTTTGTAGGTGCTGTAGAAGCTGACCTGGTCTTCCGGTTCCCAGGTGGCGACTTTATCACCATCGCTATTGCGGGCGATCTTATGGGTATACCCTGCTTGCAACTGCCAGCCCTTGGCCAATTCGCCGGAGATTTCCGCTTCGTAGCCCTTGGTCTTGGTCTTGGTGCCGATGTACGAGTAGTCGACGCCCGGCTGCGAGTTCCAGGCCGTGTCGGCCAGCGGACGGTTTTCTTCGTGCACCTCGAAGTAGGCGAGGCTGGAATTCAAGCGGCCACCGAAGAACTCACCCTTGAGGCCGAACTCATAGTTCTTGCCTTCGTTGGGGGCTAGCATGGCACGGGTGCGGGTGCGGTACTGAGTCTGTGGCTGGAAGATTTCGGTATAGCTGGCGTATGCGGTGAAATTGTCGTTCAGGTCATATGTCAGGCCTGCATACGGTACCACCTTACCGCTTTCCTGAGTGTCGCTGGTCCCAGTCACCTGGTAGTTGGCAATACGTGAGCCGAGCAACAGGTGCAGTTCATCCGTCAGGCTGAAGCGACCGGTGACGTAGGTGCCGGTCTGGCGGGTCGTTTCGTCGTTGAACTTGGTGGCGGTCCACAGCGGCTCGGCGGCATCGCCGTCCCAGTTGTAGAAATCATAGGAGTTGTTGAAGTAGGTGGTTGCGGTGTAGTCCTTGGCTTTCCATTTGGAAATGGACAGAGACTGACCGATCACCAGTTCGTGGTCGCGGCCGAACAGCTCGAATGGCCCCGAGGCGTACACATCGAGACTGTCGCTGGTGGTCTTGCCCACGTATTTGCGGGCGTAGATGGAGCTGGCGGTGGCGGAGTCCTGGGAGATGTAGCCCAGGGGAGCGTCATAGCCGTTGATCTGGTGGTTGTATTGGCCTTTGGTGACCCAGCCATTATCAAAGGTATGTTCCAGGCTCGCGAAGGCCGTGCGGCTGTACTGTTCCCAAGAGCCCCATTTTGGTCCGTTGTTGAACGAACGCGGCAGGTCCAGCTTTTTGCCGGTCGCATCAAAGATGGTGCGTGTACCGGTCCAACTGGAGCCTTTCGGATCGCTGTCCTGATAATCGGCACCGAGGGTCAGCAGAGTGTTTTCATCCAAGTCGACCTCCAGGATGCCGTAGAGCACACCGGTCTTACGCGAGTAATGATCAAGGAACGATTGTTTGTCCTGATACGCCGCTACGACACGGCCGCGGACGTTGCCGGTTTCGGTCAGGGGACCGCTGACGTCGGCTTGGGAGCGATAGTTGTCCCAGGAGCCGGCGCCCAGTTCGATGCTGCTCTTGAACGCGGAGGTCGGTTTCTTGCGAATGAGGTTGATGGTACCCCCTGGACCGCCTGCCCCCGTGAGCAGACCCGTAGCGCCCTTGAGAACTTCGACGCGATCATAGATCGCCATGTCGGTCAGGGTCTGGCCCGCCGAATATTGGGCGTCGCGCAGAGTAGGGATACCGTCGTACTGGAAGTTGACGATGGAGAACCCGCGGGAATAGTAGTTGGTACGCTCGGTGTCATAGGTCGATACGGTGATGCCCGGGGTATGGCGCATCACGTCATCGATGGCTACAAGCCCGAAGTCATCCATCGCCTGGCGGGTTACTACCGAGATCGATTGCGGTGTTTCTCGAGGCGTCAGCACCATGCGCGTCGCCGTAGCGATAGTGCCGGGGGTGTACGAACCGGTGCCTTCAGTCACTGTGCCCAACTGGTTGGCAGTGATTTGCGTAGCCCCCAGTTCCAGGGCATCGTCGGTACTGTTCGCGACCAGAACGTACCCGCCATTGCTCTGCCGTTGAGCTTGCAGGCCACTGTTGGCGAGCAGGCGCGAAAGCCCTTCCTCGACACTGTATGAGCCTTTGAGCCCGTCAGTTGTGAGATGCCGAGCCTGCTCGGTGTCGAACGAAATGGTAACCCCCGCCTGCACACCGAACTCGGCCAGGGCGCTACTCAGCGGCCCGGGGGCGACCTGGTAAGCGGTCAGGCTCTGCGCCATGACCTGAGCCGGCATCAGCGCCAGGCCAGACAGGCTGGCAAGGGAAGCGCCCAGAACGGCCAGGCGCACGGCGCGCCTCAGCAGCGTCGGAGTGTTGTGGGAAAGCGGGGGCATTCGGTGATCCTTCCGTTGTCTTGGCAGAAACCCGCTGTATCGCGGCTTATGTCATTGACGGATGAGAATCTGAATCAGCAAGGTTGCCGCTGAAGATTCTGCGACGCGGCTTCACGCCGCTTCAATGCTGGCCCAGTAACGCGTCAGATAACGCACTTTCACCGGTAAGGATTTGCCCAGGTTCTCCAGCACGGTGTCGGTATCATCGATGCGAAAAGCGCCGGAAATGCTCAACCCCCGAACCTCGGCGGCACAGCGCAGGACGCCCGGTCGATAGCGCCCCAACTCCTCAATGAAGTCGCCCAGCCGCCAATCATCGACGCTGAGCATGCCCTGCACCCAGGCGGTCGAACCCGCTGGCAGGGGGCGGACGCTGCCTACCCGATCACGGTCGAACGTGACCTGCTGGCCGGTTTCCAGGCGCAGCGGGTGATCGGCATGCCTTTGCGGGCTGACTTCAACCGCCGCCTCTAGCACACCGACAAGGGTTTGCTCGGGCAGTTGGCGCACACTGAACCGGGTGCCGAGCGCGCGCACGCCCCCTTGCGCGGTCTGAACCATGAAGGGGCGCTGGGCGGGATCCTTGGCGGTTTGCACAATAATTTCGCCACGGAGTAGCCGGATTAGCCGCTGTCTGGAGTCGAAATGGATGTCCAGTGCGGTGTCGGCGTTCAGTTCCAGTTGCGAGCCATCGTCCAGGCGCAGCGAACGACGCTCCCGGATGCCCGTGCGCTGTTGCGCTAGCATCGAGCGGTACGGCACCTGCTCCACGGCCATCCATGTACCACCGCCGACCGCTATCAGCATACCGAGGATCTTCAGTACATCACGGCGTTGTGCCTGCGCTGCACCGAGGCCAGACAACGCCGCCTGCTGCGGTATCGTCGCCCACTGCTGCTGAAGCTTTTCAACCCGCGACCATGCCGCCGCATGGTCAGGGCTGGCCTGTACCCACGCCTGCCACGCCCGCGTGCGCGCCTCGCTGGCGGTGCCATCATTGAGCTGCACATACCAGGTGGCGGCCGCCTCCAGCGTCTCCAGGTTGGGCGACGCAGACATCAGTTATCCACCAGCAACAGGCAGCGCGTCATGGCGCGAATCAGATGATTCTTCACCGTGGTCACCGACACCCCAAACCGCTCGGCCGCCGCCACGTAGCTCAGACCTTCGAGCTGAACCGCCAGGAAAATCTCCCGCGTGCGCTGGCCCAGCTCATCTAGCAGGCTATCGACCGCCACCAGCATCTCGATGATGGACAAGCGAATCTCCGGCGAAACATCCACCGGTTCTGGCCGTTGTGCCAATGCATGCAAGTAAGCCTGCTCAATGGCGCGGCGACGGGATTTATCGATCAGCAGCGAACGGGCGATGGCGCTCAGGTAGCCACGAGGTTCGCGAATGGGTGCGTCATTGCGCGCCGTCATCACCCGCAGAAACGTGTCCTGAGCCAGGTCCGAAGCATCGGCGGCGTTGCCCAAACGCACACGCAACCAGCCTTTCAGCCAGCTGTTATGTTCGCTGTACAACCGATTAAGAGCCGAATGATCAAGCGCCGACATGAGAGAGACACCGAGGCATAAATGGTAATCGATCTCATTATTATGATGGCGGGATTTTAATGCAAGGGGCTTCCCATAGCACCCACTGAATGAAGCATCACATAGAGCAGATCGCGAGAGGCTTACGGGGGTACGCTTACTTACTGCGGCATTTTAAAAGCCAAAGCAGCGTCAGCACCGTCGGCCAAAACAAGGTGTTCAGAAGGTCGTGAGCGCTTGCCTGCCAGCGCCAGTATCCGAAGCTTCCACTATCGTCTCGTCGATCTATCCACTCGCCCGCACATGCAATGATTAAAACCGCTAGCCAGCCAAGGTATGGCCGCAATCGTCGGATGCCAACGATCAGCGTCAAGTAGATCGCCATGCCCACGTAGATATGCAGCGCGTCTTTGGACAGTCCGGTTGCCGCCACAATGGCGAGCTTGATGCTTTGGGCGGTTGAGATATCCAGTTCAAGTTCTCCTCGCTGAGCCAGTGCCAGGTTTCGTCTACATCCGAGCAACGTGAACGTCAATCTGACTGGAGAATTCGTTTGAAGTTATCCACTCAGCGGGCCTCTGCCGCCGCGCGAGGGGGGATACATGACTCTTCTTGGGCGCAGCACAGCTTTGGCGTGGCTCGGTGACCACGTCGGCACCATCCGGCATGTCATTGAACGTGTCGCTTTAGAAGGTCACTAGCGGGGCGTCGCTGGAATGTCTTGAACCCGGAAACGAAAAAACCCGCCAGAAGGCGGGTTTTTCGTGTGTGTATGGTGCCGGCACCAGGAATCGAACCCGGGACCTACTGATTACAAGTCAGTTGCTCTACCATCTGAGCTATACCGGCACAGGGGCGCATTATAGCTATCCGAGCAGCCGTGTAAACCACTTCCTTGCAATCAATGCAAAAACCCGTAACTCACCGGCCTGAAAGGAGAAATTTCCTACCAGCCGCGGTGGATGGTGTTTATGCCTGGCTCGGCCTTGGCGGGGTTGAAAAACAGCTTGTCGTTGTCGCAGCCGCGCTTGCGGCAGGGCTGTGCGACGTGCAGCGGCAGGCCGCGGTCGCCGCCGAGTTGCATGGCGGGGGTGTCCCAGCCAAGGGCTTTGCCGGGGGCGTGGCTGGTGGTGTTGGTGCAGCCGGTTACGGCGAGGGCGAAGCTGAGCAGGGCTGTGGATTTGATCGGGATCACGATGTCGAAGTCCGTTCGGTGACAGTCTTTGTTGCGGGCAATTGTAACTCAGTAGGCATGGGCGAAGGCGGGTGGCCATCACGCTTTCAGACAATTCTGAAAATGCTTATGCACAAGCGGCATGCCAGGATTGCAGTGCGGGCATACCGTTGGTCGTAACCGCCGGTCTTTGCGCAAAGTGCTGTTTTTGCTGGGCTTGAAGGTTTAAGCGAATAAGCAGACGGCCCTAAATAGCCAGTTGGATCCACAAATCCGCCAATTTCATCAAAAGCTTGTGCACAGACTTATCCACAGGTTACTCATCGCCCGCGCTCGGCCAAAAGTAGCAAATTGCGGGGTGTAAGGGCGTAGTCGCAGAACAGCCCAACGCGCACGTTGTAGCCTTGTTCTTGCATGTACAGCGCTCGATCGAGCACCAGCCATAACTCCAGCGGGCGGCGGAACAGGTTGCGTACGCGCTCCAGGTTGCGCACCTCGGCGAGACGTTGCCAGCCGGCGGCTTCGAGTGCTTCCCAGTCGGGGTTGCCGGTGAGGGGCAGCTGTTTGACCGCGGCGAGGCCCTGGCAGTACGCGGCGAAGGTCTTGTCCAGCCAGCTGACCGGCAGCGATGGCGTCGGCAGGTAGCTGTCGTTCTGGCGTTGTTCGCGTTGCAGCAGATCGAAGCCTAGGCGGCGGGCCATTGAGGCGTCGCGCTGGCGGCGGACGCGGGCGCCGGCGGTAACGGTTTCGCTCAGGGGCAGGCCGAGGTCGTCGAGGTCGAGTCGCAGGGTCGAGGCGCGGGCGTGGCTGGACAGGGCCTGATAGGCGCTGGCCTGGATGCGGTTGTAGCAGCAGGGCGCCAACGCGATGTGTTGGCAGCCTTGGCTGGCGGCTAACTGCAGCAGGCGCACGTGCAGATCGCCGCAGGCGTGCAGGGCGACCACGCTTTTGCTTTGGTCGAGGCAGCGGGCGCTGTCGGCAGCCATAACGTCTTGATGCAGGTGCTGGGCGGGCAGCTTGTGGTGGTCGCTGAGGGCCTGGCCGGCGGCGACCAGCTCCGGGTTGTACTCGAGGCAGGTCAGTTGCTGGCCGGGCTGCAGCAGGCGGCGGCCGAGATGCCCTTTGCCGGCGCACCAGTCGAGCCAGTGCTGGGTCTGCTGGCGAAAGCCGAGGCGGCGGCTGAAGGCTTCGATCTGCTGCCACTTGCGCCCGGGCACGTTGACGTCGAGGCGGTGGCCGGCGGGCGGTAAGCCTGCGTCGGGCAACTCATCCAGGGCGGTCAGTTGCCGAGCCTGGGCGGCCAGCTGTGGATAAGGTGCGGGTGGCAGGTTTGGGTCGAGGTTGGCTTCGGCGTCTTCGAGGGTGCACTGGCGCAGCCAACTGGCCAGTTCTGGATACTGCTGTTCCCAGTCGAGCTGCAAGGCGGTGAAGGGCCTGGGCTTCCACAGCGCTTGATGCTCGACTAGAAACTGGTCGAGGGCGTGGAAGCGGGCGCGTAGCTGGTCGCTTTCGAGGATGGCCATGGGCGCCTTAGCGCCCTTGGCAGGCGTCCACCCGCAACCAGCGTTCCAGCAGCTTGAAGCCTTGCACCAGGAGGAATGAGATGACCAGGTAGAACAGCCCGGCCGCGAAGAAGATCTCCACCGGCAGGTAGGTGCGGGCGATGATCGTACGGGCCATGCCGGTGAGTTCGAGCAGGGTCACGGTGCTGGCCAGGGCGCTGGCCTTGAGCATCAGGATCACTTCGTTGCTGTAGGCCGGCAGGCCGATGCGCGAGGCGCGTGGCAGCATGATGTAGAACAGGGTTTTGCCGCGGGACATGCCCAGCGCCCGCGCTGCTTCGATTTCACCCTTGGGGATGGCCTGCAGCGCGCCACGCAGGATCTCGGCGATGTAGGCGGCGGTGTGCAGGGTCATGGTCAGCACGGTGCACCAGAACGGATCGCGCAGGTACGGCCACAGCACACTGTTGCGCACGGCTTCGAACTGGGCGAGGCCGTAATACACCAGAAACAGCTGCACCAGTAGCGGCGTGCCGCGGAAGAAGAAGATGTAGCCGTAGGGCAGGGCGCGCACGTACCAGTGGCGCGAGGCGCGGGCGACGCCCAGCGGGATCGCCAGGATCAAACCGGCGATTACGGCGATGGCCACCAGCTCCAGGGTCAGGGTCGCGCCCTGGGCCAGGCGTGGCAGCCATTTGATGATGACTTCCCAGTTCATTATTCAGCCCTCACGAAGCCGCGAGCGGCGCGTTTTTCCAGGAAGTACATGCCGGCCATCGCCACTACGGTGAGGCTCAGGTAGATGCACGCGGCAACCATGTAGAAGGTGAACGGCTCCTTGCTCACGGTCACGGCGATCTGCGAGTGGCGCATGATTTCTTCAAGGCCGATCACCGACACCAGCGCGGTGTCCTTCATCAGGATCATGAACAGGTTGCCCAGGCCCGGCAGGGCAATGCGCCACATCTGCGGCAGGATGATCCGCGAGAGGATGCGGCCTTTGGACAGGCCCAAGGCCAGACCGGCTTCGCGGTGGCCCTTGGGGATCGCCAGGATCGCGCCGCGGAACACTTCGGTGGCGTAGGCGCCAAAGCACAGGCCCAGCGCGATCACGCCGGCGGCAAATGCGCTCAGCTCAAGGCCGGGCATGTTCAGGGCGTCGCCGAGGCTGTTGACCAGGCCGACGGTGCCGAAATAGATCAGCAATACCCACAGCAGCTCGGGAATCCCGCGCACCAGGGTCGAATAGAAGCCGCCAAGCCATTGCAGTGGCTTGAGGGCAGAAGTCTTGGCAAGGGCGCCGAGCAGGCCCAGGATCAGCCCCAGCAGCAAGGCGCAGAGCGCCAGTTTTACCGTCATCAGGGTGCCAGCCATCAAGGCCGGACCGAATCCGTGCAGGTCAATATTCATTGATTAGGTGCGTTCTAGGGACCGACACGCCGCTAGGGCGTGCCGGTCGGGCGAATCATTCGATGCTGAACGGGAAGTACTTGTCGTTGATCTTCTTGTACGTACCGTCGGCTTTGATTTCTTTCAGGGCAGCGTTGAGTTGGTCGCGCAACTTGTCGTCACCCTTGCGCACGGCAATGCCGATCTTGTCGCTGTCCATCACCGGCTCGCCTTTGAACTCATAGGCTTTGCCGTCGTTGGATTTGAGCCACTCGTACTGCACGTACTTGTCGGCGAGGATGGCGTCGACGCGGCCCGAGATCAGGTCGAGGTAGGCGTTTTCCTGGGTGTCGTACAGTTTGATCTGCACGTCGCTACCGTAGTTGTCTTCCAGCCAGGTGCCGGCCAGGGTCGCGCGCTGGGTGCCGATGATCTTGCCTTTGAGCGAGGCCTTGTCGGTTTTGAAGTCGACGTTCTTCGGTGCGATGAACTGCAGCTTGTTCGAGTAGTACGGGTCGGTGAATTCAACCGCTTGCTTGCGCTCGTCGGTGATCGACAGCGACGACACCAGGAAGTCGAACTTCTTCGCGTTCAGGGCGGGGATGATGCCGTCCCAGTCGGAGGTGACGACCGAGCAGTCGACTTTCATCTTGGCGCACAGGGCGTCGCCGATGTCTTTGTCGAAGCCGACCACGTTACCGCTGGCATCCTTGTTGTTGAACGGCGGGTAGGCCGCTTCGATACCCATGCGCAGTTTGTCTGCGGCCAGGGCATTGGCCGAGAACACCAAAGTGGCGGCAGCGGCCAGGAGAAACTTCTTGTAGGTCTGCATGTATTGCTCCGTTAGCGGTGGCTGGACATGAATTGCTTGCAACGCGCCGAGTTCGGGTTTTCGAAGACCTGCTGCGGCGTTCCTTGCTCTTCAACCAGGCCCTGGTGCAGGAAAACCACTTCACTGGACACCTGGCGGGCAAAGTTCATCTCGTGAGTTACCAGCAGCATGGTACGGCCTTCGTCGGCCAATGCGCGGATAACGTTAAGCACTTCCTGGACCATTTCCGGATCGAGCGCCGAAGTTGGCTCGTCGAACAGGATCACCTTGGGCTTCATGGCCAGGGTACGGGCAATGGCAGCACGCTGTTGCTGGCCACCGGAAAGCTGGGCGGGATAGCTGTGGCGCTTGTCGAAGATACCGACTTTGTTCAGCAGCGCTTCGGCATGTTCAGTGGCTTCGGCCTTGCTCTGGCCAAGCACGCGGCGCGGCGCCTCGATGATGTTGTCGAGGATCGACATGTGCGGCCACAGGTTGAAATTCTGGAAGACGAAACCGATTTCGCTGCGCAGGCGGTTGATCTGGCGGTTGTCCGACGGGATCAGGTCGCCGTTCTTGGCGGCCTTGAGCTTGAGCTCTTCACCGGCCAGGAGGATCTGCCCTTGATGCGGGTTTTCCAGCAGGTTGATGCAGCGCAGCAGGGTGGACTTGCCGGAACCGGACGATCCGAGGATCGAGATCACGTCACCATCGCGCGCGGTCAGGGAAATGCCCTTGAGAATTTCCTGGGTGCCATAGCGCTTGTGCAGATTGCGGATTTCCAGCGCGGGCGTGGCCTGGGCCATGTGCGGTCCTCTTCGGTTCGGGTGCGTTCCCAGCTGTTGGCGGCCTTCCTGGCGAGCGCCACGCTAGCATAGCGGCTCATTGACAGCCAACGGGGTCGCAAGGGGCTCAGGTCGCTGGCGGGGCAGTTTGTCGCATCGTTGCAGTGCAACGTCGCGAGGATGTCCGCCGGCCTTGTGCCCAGCACCAGAGCCTTGATGAAAAAAGGCGCGATGGTGCCAGTTTTGTACCGCACTGGGAAGCCGTTTTTAGCCGTAGTGGCTACTGCCCTCTTTTTCGCTTGAATGGAGGTTGCGCTGACGGTTGCACCTGAGCGCTTCGATTTTGTGCGCGGGTGTTACCAAGGAGCACCTTTGGTGCATTTGTAAGTGGGTATTTCAGTAATCTGCTCGGCACAAGCCGATTTAATGTGCATTCGGTCAAGCCTTGGCCGAATGCTCTGCAGGCCCCGCCGTGATTGATATCGGGCCTAACGCTGATGAGCCGAGCACTGAGATGGCGCGGTAATTGCCACAGGAGATTTCCAGAATGCAGCGACGCCTACCTAAATCCCGGGTGCGCTGGCCAGTCATTCAGGTAGTCCACCTCCTTACAAAGGTAGTTTTATGAGCGGTAAGCACAATTCCAATGACCTCGCTCAGGGGCTCAAATCGCGTCACGTCACCATGTTGTCCATCGCCGGTGTGATCGGCGCGGGGCTGTTCGTTGGTTCCGGCCACGCCATCGCGGCGGCCGGCCCTGCGGTCCTGTTGGCCTACGCTGCAGCCGGTACCCTGGTGGTGCTGGTGATGCGTATGCTTGGCGAAATGGCGATCGCCTCGCCCGACACCGGTTCGTTCTCGACTTACGCTGATCGCTCGATCGGCCACTGGGCCGGCTTCACCATAGGCTGGCTGTACTGGTGGTTCTGGGTGCTGGTGATCCCGCTCGAAGCCAACGCTGCGGCTGCGATCCTCAACGCCTGGTTCCCTGCGGTTGATCTGTGGGCGTTCTCGCTGTTGATCACTCTGGCGCTGACCGTTACCAACTTGTTCAGCGTGAAGAACTACGGCGAGTTCGAGTTCTGGTTCGCGCTGCTCAAGGTACTGGCGATCATCGGCTTCATCGTGGTCGGTTGCGCGGCCATGTTCGGTATGGTGCCGGGCAGCCAGGTCAGCGGCGTCAGCCACCTGTTCGACACCCAGGGCTTCATGCCCAACGGCCTCGGCGCAGTGCTGGCAGCCATGCTGACCACCATGTTCTCGTTCATGGGCACTGAAATCGTCACCATCGCCGCCGCCGAATCGAAAGACCCGGGCAAACAGATCAGCAAGGCCACCAACTCGGTGATCTGGCGGATCTGCCTGTTCTACCTGGTGTCGATCTTCCTGGTCGTGGCCCTGGTGCCATGGAACGACCCAGCCCTGGCGGCCACCGGTTCGTACCAGACCGTGCTGAGCATGATCGGCGTGCCGAATGCCAAGCTGATCGTCGACATCGTCGTCCTGATCGCCGTGACCAGCTGCCTCAACTCGGCGCTGTACACCTCCTCGCGCATGCTGTTCTCGCTGAGCAAGCGTGGCGATGCGCCGGCCGTTGCCCAGCGCACCACCAAGGCGGGTACGCCGCACTGGGCAGTGCTGCTGTCGACCGCTGCGGCGTTCCTCTGCGTATTTGCCAACTTCGTCGCGCCAGCGCAGGTGTTCGAGTTCCTGCTGGCCAGCTCCGGCGCGATCGCCTTGCTGGTGTACCTGGTGATCGCCGTGTCGCAACTGCGCATGCGCAGCCAGCGTGAAGCACGCGGCGAGAAGATCGAGTTCAAGATGTGGCTGTTCCCGGGCCTGACCTGGGTGACCATCGCCTTTATCGTCGCCGTGCTGGTGGTGATGGCGATTCGTCCAGACCACCGCATCGAGATCATCGCCACCGCGCTGCTGAGCCTGGCTGTGGTCGCTGCCGGCCTGCTGGTGCAGCGCAAGCGCAAGGCCGCCGTGGCAGCTGGGCGGGTTGTGCTGAGTAACTGATCTGCCGGCTCGTTGAGCTGAATGCAAAAAGGCCGCGCTCTGAATCAGGGCGCGGCCTTTTTTAATGTCGCAACGCTGCCGGTGTAGGAGCGGCCTTGTGTCGCGAAAGGCCCGCGTAGCGGGCCCGGCAATTTCGGCGGCGAAGCTGAGAATCCGGGGCCGCTGCGCAGCCCTTTCGCGACACAAGGCCGCTCCTACAGGGGCCGCTGAGGCAGAGTTAGCCGAACTGCTTCTGTTGCAGCTGCTGCTTGGCTACCACTTCAGAGGCCGCTACGTAGGCTTCCTGGAACTCGTCGCTCTCCAGCCAGGCCATGGTGGTTTCTTCGTCGGCGCCGTCCAGCCAGGTGCGGTAGGCGGTGAACACCAGCACGATGTAGTCGGTGGCGTGCTCTTCCTTGTGGCCTTTGAGCACCAGGGTCAGCAGTGGGTCGACCAGGAACACCGCGATCATTGCCACCAGGCCGGTCTCCTGGGCGGCTTTCATCTTGCTGAACAGCTCGCTGTAGCTGTCCGACTCCAGCGCCTTGTTGAAGATCTGCTCGACGCTGGCGCTGTCACCGGCGCTCGCCTTTACTGCCTGGCCGCTGCGCACCATGCGGTTTTGCTTGGCTTTGCTGGCGGCGCGCTTGGCGCGTTTTTGCTGCTTGGTGTTGGAAGCCATGGGGCCTGAAATCCTTGGAGGGGCAAAAGTGCGCGTATTGAATCGCACTTGCCCGACAAACCCAAGAGGCACGCGTCGCGATCAGGCCGCCGGCGCCTCATCTTCTTCAAAGCCACGCGATGCCCGGCCGACCAGCAGCGGGTCGGGCGCATGGGCCACGCGCAGGTCCTTGCCGGGGTACTCCAGCGAATGCAGGAAGTGGCGGATGCAGTTGATCCGCGCGCGCTTCTTGTCATCCGACTTGATCACCGTCCACGGCGCATCGCCGGTGTCGGTATGGAAGAACATCGCCTCTTTGGCGCCGGTGTAGTCGTCCCACTTGTCCAGCGACTTGATGTCGATCGGCGACAGCTTCCAGTGCTTGAGCGGGTCGTCCCGGCGCGAGACGAAACGGCGTAGCTGCTCTTCGCGGTTGACCGAGAACCAGTACTTGAACAGCAGGATGCCGCTGTTGGTGAGCATCCGCTCAAGGTCTGGCGCCTGGCGCATGAACTCCAGGTATTGCATCGGGGTGCAGAAGTCCATGACCCGCTCGACCCCGGCGCGGTTGTACCAGGAGCGGTCGAAGAAGACCATTTCCCCGGCGGTCGGCAGGTGCTGGATGTAACGCTGGAAATACCACTGGCCCTGTTCCTGCTCGGATGGCTTCTCCAGCGCCACGATGCGCGCGCCGCGCGGGTTCAGATGCTCCATGAAGCGTTTGATGGTGCCACCCTTGCCGGCCGCGTCACGGCCCTCGAACAGCACCACAATGCGCTGGCCGGTGTCCTTGGCCCAGCTCTGCACCTTGAGCAGCTCGATCTGCAGCTCGGTCTTGGCCTTCTCGTATTCGTTGCGCCGCAGCCGGGTGCGGTACGGGTAGCTGGCGGGCAGGCGCGCCGAGGTGCTGTCCTCGTTGCTGCCTTTGCGTGCGCTGGCCACCTGCAGCGCGGCGGGCTGCTGGCTGATGCTGAGAATCGCCGGTTCGGCGCTGACCTTGGCGGCCGGCTTGCGCTGGCGTGGGCGACGGCTGCGCGGGGCCGGTGTGGCGCTTGCGCTGAGGGTGGCGCTGGTGTCGGCAGCAGGGGCGGGGGAGAGAAGCGGGGTGGATTCGTCGCTCATGGAAATCCTTGCGGGTCGGTTCGAGTGTCCACCGATCATGCTAAGGATATTGCGCCAATGGTTTGTTGATACTGGTCAACGACGCGTGCGTTGCGCCACGGCTGCCAGGCAGACGGGCGCAGCGGATACGCTGTTACTGGCTGGTCAAGGCTGCATTGCCTGGCTGTATACGGGCTGCTGGCGTTGGTCAGTCTCGCCCAACTCGTTGATGCAGTAGTTGATGTAGTACAGGTTGAGGACGAAGGTGTTGAAGCCGTTCATGCGGAAGTGGATCTGGTTGTTGGCGTGGGCGAAGGCCAGCAGTATGCGTCGGGCATTGAATGCCCAGACGATTTGCAGCACAAGGGCAGCAATGCTCAGCAAGCCGGCTGCAATTTCCAAGGCCAGTTGCTCATCGTTGATGAACAGGCCGCTCAGGCCCGTGCAGACAAACATCCAGATAATGTAGGTCTCACTGCACGCCTCTTGGCCGGTGGCTTCACGCAGGTGCTGATTGGTCTTGTACAGCCACAGCAGCAGGTACAGGCCGCCGGTCGCCATGGTCAGCAGCACCATGTGCAGCGTCTTGCGGTTGACCTTGTTCATGAGTTCGCTTGGGGATGTCATAGCGCTTCCGATTTTCGAGTGTGAAAAACGGGCTGAGACATTGCGTGTCTTGGGAGGCAGTCCATGCTCAACCATCGTCCTTGGGGGCTATCTGCTCAGGGAGGGCAGATTCGGCGCGGATGATAGCACGGGGCCACACATGCTCTGCGGCCTGCTGATTAAATCCCAGGCATAAAAAAACCCTGAATCTTTCGATTCAGGGTTTTAGTGTTTTGGTGCCCAGAGACGGAGTCGAACCGCCGACACGAGGATTTTCAATCCTCTGCTCTACCGACTGAGCTATCTGGGCAACGGGGCGCATTAAAAGACTTTTTCAGGTTTGCGTCAACGACTTTTTGAAAATTTTTTAAATTAATTCCGTCGCTTACGCTTTTACGGGGTCATTCGCTAGGCGGAACGTAGCCTTCGGCCTTGGCGTAGTCCTCGCCAGAGAAGTACTTGTCCATCTCCACCTGGAGGAATTTGCGGTCCTCGGCGTTCATCATGTTCAGGCGCTTCTCGTTGATCAGCAGGGTCTGGTGCTTGAGCCAATCACCCCAGGCTTGCTGGGAGATGTTATCGAAGATGTCCTGGCCCTTGGCACCGGGGTACGGTGGGCGCTCGAGGCCGGGCAGTTCCTGGTGGTATTTGCGGCAGTTCACGGTGCGGGTCATTGCGGCTCTCCTGCAATCAATTCGTCGGCCGCGCGTTTCAGCAGCTTCTTGACCGGGGCGGCGAGGCCCAGGCGCGGCGGGGTGGCGAGGTTATACCAGAGCCAGTCAGGCTCGGCCACGTGCGTACCCAGTGGGTCGACGCGCACCAGCCAGGGCTCGATGGCCAACTGGAAATGGCTGAAGGTATGGGTAAGGCCGTCCAGCGCCTGCGTGCCGTTCAGGCGCAGGCCGTGCTGATAGGCAAGGTCATCGAGCTGCTTGAGGTCATCCAGCTCAGGCAGGCTCCACAAACCGCCCCACAGGCCGGTAGACGGGCGCCGGTAGAGCAGGATGGCGCCCTCGCGGTTGGCCAGCATCGGCATCAGCGTGCGCCGCTGTGGCAGCGCCTTGCGTGGCTTGGGCTCGGGGTAGTGGGTTTCCTGGCCGAGCAGGTGCGCTTCGCAGCCGCGCTGCAGCGGGCAGATCAGGCATTTGGGCTTGCTGCGAGTACACAGGGTTGCGCCAAGGTCCATCATCGCCTGGGTGTAGTGGTTGGCCCGGGCTTGTGGGGTGTAGCGCTCGGCTGTCGCCCACAAGGCGTTGGCAACCTTGGGTTCGCCCGGATAACCGCCCTGGGCGGTGAAGCGGGCCAGCACGCGCTTGACGTTGCCGTCGAGGATCGGCGCGCGGATACCCATGCTGATGCTGGCGATCGCGCCGGCTGTGGAGCGGCCAATGCCGGGCAGCTCGGTGAGCTGCTCGACACTGCGCGGGAACTCGCCACCGTGTTGGCTGACGACGATCTGCGCGGCCTTCTGCAGGTTGCGGGCGCGGGTGTAGTAACCGAGCCCGGTCCACAGGTGCAGCACTTCGTCTTCCGGCGCTTCGGCCAGGGCCTGCACGGTGGGCAGGGCCTGCATGAAGCGGTCGAAGTAGTTCAGCACGGTGCTGACCTGGGTCTGCTGCAGCATGATTTCCGAGACCCACACCCGGTATGGGTTGATGTCTTGCTGCCAGGGCAGGTCGTGGCGGCCGTGCTGGTCATACCATGCCAGCACGGCGCCGGAGAATTGCTCGGGGCTCATCGTTTGAACAGCCCCTTGAGCGCGTCTTTGAGTTCCGGGCTGACCTTGTCGCCCAGCTTCTCATCGAGTTTCTCGTCGATCTTGTCCTTCAGGCGGTTGCCGGCCAGCTTGGCGGCAACCTTGCCCAGGCCGTCCTGATCCAGGCGGCAGGCTTTGGCACCCAGTTCCAGCGGGCCACGGCAGCGCAGTGGCAGCTCGACGCCGACAAAACGCTCGTTGACCTGGCAGGCAGGGTCCGGCATGGCGCGTTGGTCACCTTCGACCACCACGCCAACGCGGTAGTCCATACCGAGCACGCGCAGGTCCAGGTCGCCCTGGCCGTTGACGGTCAGGCCGGGAATGCGCGCTTTCAGGTCAGGGTTGCTGGCCACGCCGTTACGCACTACCAGGCTGCCGCGCAGCTCTTGGAATGGAGTGTCCTTGCCACGCGGGTCGCCGCTCAACTGTTTGCGGTTGAGGGTGGCGATGGCCTGGCACAGCTGCTGCTCAAGGTTGGCATTGACCAGCACACCATCGTTGATGGTGAAGTTGGCGTTGCCGTTGAGGGTGTCGATCAGCGCTTTCTGGCTGTTGCCGCTGGCGGTGAGGTCGCTGCTCAGGGTCAGCAGGCCTTTGACTGGCGGCGCCTGTTCCGGGTTGTCGGACTTGATGAAGTGCTCGACCGGGACCCGGTTGATCTTGGTGTTGATGCCGATCTGCGGCACGGCCGGGCGTACATCGACGCTGCCCGTTGCTTCAAAGGTGCCGTTATACAACTCGCCGCGCAGGCTTTGCAGAGCAATCAAACCGCCCTGGCCGCTGGCCTTGAGTTGGGCATCGTTGATTGGCAGTTTGTCCAGGGTCAGTGCGCCAAAGCTCAGGTCGGCTTGCAGGTCGAGGGCACGCAGACGGTCGACCGGCAGCAGTTTGTCGGTGCTCCAGGCAACCTGGGTCGGTGCGCTTGGCAGCGGCGAGCTGCCGGCACCGGCAACGGCGGTTGCTTCCTGCTGCTGGACCTCGGCCTGACGCGCCGCCTTGGCGCCCTTGGCCTGCTCGCTTTTGGCCGGGAAGTAGCGATCGGCGTCGAACTTGTCGCCTTTGAGCTGAATGCGCAGGGCTTGCTTGGCGAAGTCTTCAACCGCTACGCGGCCACTGAAGCTGCTGTCATCCAGTTTCACTGCCAGGCCTTCCAGAGCCAGGCTGGTCGGGCTGGCGCTGAGCCGGCTGACCAGTTCCAGTTTGCTGAAGGCGGCCGGGTCGGCAGTGGCTGGCAATGGCTGGCCAATGCTGTCGAGGAAGGTGCGCAGGTCGAACTGGGCGATGGAGATACCGCCGCCGACCAGCGGCGTCTTGTCCAGCTCGCGCACGTTCAGCTCACCCAGTGCACGCAACTGGTTGGCGGAAACCTTCAGGCCATTCCAGGACGCGACATTGGCAGCCATGTCGACCAGCAATTGGCCCTGAGCAGCAAAGGTCATGCTCTTGCCGGCAAACGGCTCGCCCGAGGCTTCGCCAGACAGGCGCATGTCTTCGAGGTTGTAGCGCTTGAGCTTGCGATCAAAGCGCAGTTCGCCGGCCAGTTCGCTGCGCACCTTGATGTTCGGCTGCGCGGCGCTGATGAAGGCGCTGGCCTTGAGCGGGATGTTCGCCCCTTCGTGGACCGCGCCGGTGCTCAGCTGGATGCTCTCGGCGGTCAGGCTCTGGCCAGTCTTGGCATCGGTGTACTGCACGCGGGCGTTGTTCACGGTCAGGCTGTCGATATCCAGCTTGACCGAGCGCTCGCTGGCGCTTTCTTCGCTGCCTTTTGGTTCGCTCGGCGCCGGCGCAGGCTGGCCAGGGGTGGTGCTGGCCTGGGTCGGCAGTGGTTTGCCGATGTCCTGCCAGTTGCCGTGGCCGTTTTCGTCACGCACCAGGCTCAGGTTGAGGCCCTCGACGCGTACGTCGCTCATCTGCACTTCACGGCGCAGCAATGGCAGCACGCGCACCGACAGGCCGAGCATCTGCAGGTCGGCAAACGGTTCGGTGGGTTTGTTCAGGGTGGCGATGCTGGCTTCATGCAGCTCCAGGCCCAGCCATGGGAACAGGCTCCAGCCAATGTCGCCGTTGAGGGTCAGCTCGACATGAGCCTTGTCCCGTGCCAGCTGGCGAATCTCGTCTTTATAGTCGTTGGGATCGAAGAGGTGGGTCAGGGCAAAGCCCAGTGCCACGATGATCAGCAGCAACCCGAGAAGCCCCAGCCCCAGGATTTTGCCGAACGCTTTCATGGGCGAGTCCTTGTAGTCCGAAATGAAAATTCAAGCGCCAGAGTATAGCGCCGTGGCTGGTTAGCCTGAGTACCCGCCAGTAGATATAGGTTATTTCCTACCTAAGTATCGGTTTCGCCGGGTTGCGCAGCCTGGTTCTACTCAGGCTTATCAGTTTCTGACCGCCAGCTACTCTACAGTTCAGCCGGCTTGCGCAGGTGGCAAAAAATAACGATGTCAGATTGCTTCCATTGAGCGTTTCAGCTGGTTAACCTTGCGCCGCTTTCGCCGCATTACGCGACCGATTGTCGCGGATGCCGTGAATGTCCGATCGCAGCGTGCGTGCAGCCAACCAGGCCGAAGAGCCGAAGGCAACGTCTACTTACAAGAGGAAACACCATGAGCAGCAGTACTGCGGGAGAAGCGGCGCGCGCGCCGGGCTTCCTGTCCAAGGAGCGCATCATCGCCCGGCCGGGCTTCAACCGTTGGCTGGTGCCCCCAGCAGCGCTGGCAATCCACCTGTGCATCGGCATGGCGTACGGTTTCTCGGTGTTCTGGCTGCCGTTGTCGCAAGCCATCGGCATCACCGCACCGGTTGCCTGTTCGGCGGACATGGGCTTCATCGCGCGGATGTTCAGCGCCGAGTGTGACTGGCCGATCTCCATGCTGAGCTGGATCTACACGCTGTTCTTCGTCTTCCTCGGCTGCTCGGCTGCCGTGCTCGGCGGCTGGCTGGAACACGCCGGCCCACGCAAGGCTGGCCTGGTTTCGGCGCTGTGCTGGTGCGGTGGCCTGCTGATCTCGGCGATCGGCATCAAGACCCACCAGCTGTGGCTGATGTGGCTCGGCTCGGGGGTGATCGGTGGTATCGGCCTGGGCCTGGGCTATATCTCGCCAGTGTCGACCCTGATCAAGTGGTTCCCGGACAAGCGCGGCATGGCTACCGGCATGGCGATCATGGGCTTTGGCGGCGGCGCGATGGTCGGCGCTCCCCTGGCCACTGCACTGATGGGCCATTTCGGCAGCTCGGTTGAAGTCGGCGTGTGGCAGAGCTTTGTGGTCATGGCGGCGATCTACTTCGTGTTCATGACGGCTGGCGCTCTGACTTACCGCGTACCGCCAACCGGCTGGAAGCCTGAGGGCTGGACGCCGCCGGCGAAAAAAGCCAACGCGATGGTCACCGACCGTCACGTGCATGTCAGCGTTGCCTGGAAAACCCCACAGTTCGCGCTGGTTTGGCTGGTGCTGTGCCTGAACGTTTCGGCCGGTATCGGCATCCTCGGCATGGCCTCGCCACTGCTGCAGGAAGTGTTCGCCGGCAAGCTGATCGGCAACGAGCTGAGCTTCAGCGAGCTGAACAGCGCGCAACTGGCGCAGATCGCGGCAATCGCCGCCGGCTTCACCGGCCTGCTCAGCCTGTTCAACATTGGTGGGCGGTTCTTCTGGGCTTCGTTCTCCGACTACATTGGCCGCAAGAACACCTACTTTGCCTTCTTCGCCCTCGGCGTCGGCCTCTACAGCCTGGTGCCGAACATGGGCCATCTGGGCAACGTGGCGCTGTTCGTGGCGGCGTTCTGCATCATCCTGTCGATGTACGGTGGTGGTTTCGCGACGGTGCCGGCTTACCTGGCTGACCTGTTCGGTACGCAGATGGTCGGTGCGATCCATGGTCGCCTGCTGACCGCCTGGGCTGCTGCTGGCGTGCTCGGCCCGGTGCTGATCACCTATCTGCGCGAGTCGCAACTGGCGGCCGGGGTTGCCCGTGCGGCGGCCTACGACATGACCTTGTACATCCTCGCCGGTCTGCTGGTGCTGGGCTTTATCTGCAACGCCCTGGTGCGTCCGGTGGCCGACAAGTACTTCATGACCGATGCCGAGCTTGCGGCCGAGCGCGCGCTGAGCCACGACAAAGGCGTCGACAATGCTCGCTCGCTGGAATGGCACGCCGCGCCGGGCAGCCTGCCGCTGGTGCTGCTGGCTTGGGCCGTGGTGGTGATTCCGCTGGCGTGGGGTATCTGGATTACCCTGCAAAAGACTGCCGTACTGTTCCACTGACAACCGCGCTGGCTGGCTTGCATGCCAGCCAAACCGGGCCAAACGCGGGTAAATTCGCTGTCGCAGGGTGCTTATAACCCTGGTGCCAGTGGGTTTACCCGCGTTTGCATTTGCCCCGGCGAGTTGCCATATGTCATCCGCGTTTCAAGCTGGCGCGTTCTAGGCCTATAATGTCGACCTTTTCGCCCAATGATTTTGCGGAGCTGGTGATGGTCGAACGTAAGGCTTCCGTCGAGCGCAATACCCTGGAAACCCAGGTGAAGGCCTCGATCAACCTCGATGGCAGTGGCAAGGCCCGATTCGATATCGGCGTGCCCTTCCTTGAACACATGCTCGACCAGATCGCCCGGCACGGGCTGATCGATCTGGACATCGAATGCAAGGGCGACCTGCATATCGATGATCACCACACCGTCGAAGACGTCGGCATCACCCTCGGCCAGGCGTTTGCCAAGGCCGTTGGCGACAAAAAAGGCATCTATCGTTACGGTCACGCCTATGTGCCGCTCGATGAAGCCTTGTCGCGTGTGGTCATCGACTTCTCCGGCCGCCCAGGCCTGTCGATGCACGTGCCTTACACCCGGGCTTCGGTCGGGGGCTTCGATGTCGACCTGTTCCAGGAGTTCTTCCAGGGCTTCGTCAACCATGCGCTGGTCACCCTGCACATCGACAACCTGCGCGGGCACAACACCCACCACCAGATCGAGACCGTGTTCAAAGCCTTCGGCCGTGCCCTGCGCATGGCGGTCGAGCAGGACGAGCGCATGGCCGGGCAAATGCCGTCGACCAAGGGATGCCTGTAAATGCAGACCGTAGCCGTAATCGACTATGGCATGGGCAACCTGCACTCGGTGGCCAAGGCGCTTGAGCACGTTGGCGCCGGCAAGGTGCTGGTCACCAGCGACGCGGCGGTGATCCGCGAGGCCGATCGCGTGGTGTTCCCCGGTGTAGGCGCGATTCGCGACTGCATGGCCGAGATTCGCCGGCTGGGCTTTGACAGCCTGGTCCGTGAAGTCAGCCAGGACCGGCCGTTTCTCGGCATCTGTGTCGGCATGCAAGCGCTGCTCGAGCACAGCGAAGAAAACGATGGCGTCGATTGCATCGGCTTGTTCCCCGGCCAGGTGCGCTTCTTCGGCAAGGACCTGCAAGAGCAGGGCGAGCACCTCAAGGTGCCGCACATGGGCTGGAACGAAGTCAGCCATGCCATCGAGCACCCGCTCTGGCATGACATCCCAGACCGTGCCCGCTTCTACTTCGTGCACAGCTACTACATCAATGCCGGCAAGCCTGGCCAGGTAGTCGGTCGCGGCCACTACGGCGTCGACTTCGCTGCTGCGCTGGCCGAAGGCTCGCGCTTTGCCGTGCAGTTCCACCCGGAGAAGAGCCATACCCATGGCCTGCAGTTGCTGCAGAACTTCGCTGCCTGGGATGGCCGCTGGTAAATGAGCAAGTCGCGGACCAAGCCACCGATCCTGACCCTCGCCCCCGAACAGGAACGCGAGGCCCTGGACAAGCTCAAGCGCTTTCTTGAAGACCGCTTCGAGCTTGAGCTGGGGTCGTTCGAGGTGGCCGAGGTCCTCGACCTGTTTTCCCGAGAAGTGGCTCCGTATTACTACAACAGGGCGATTGCCGATGTTCAGCTGCACCTCAAGGAGCGGTTCGAGAGCATCGAAAGCGACCTGTGGGCGCTCGAGAAGCCCTGAACCCCAACGATTAGACAGGTTGCCAAGATGCTGATTATTCCCGCTATCGATCTCAAGGACGGTGCTTGCGTGCGCCTGCGTCAGGGCCGCATGGAAGACTCCACGGTGTTCTCCGATGACCCGGTGAGCATGGCCGCCAAATGGGTCGAGGGTGGCTGCCGCCGCCTGCACCTGGTTGACCTCAACGGCGCCTTCGAAGGCCAGCCGGTCAACGGCGAAGTGGTTACTGCCATCGCCAAACGCTACCCACAACTGCCGATCCAGATCGGCGGCGGTATCCGTTCGCTGGAAACCATCGAGCACTACATCAAGGCCGGCGTCAGCTACGTGATCATCGGCACCAAGGCGGTCAAGCAGCCTGAGTTCGTCGCCGAAGCGTGCAAGGCGTTTCCGGGCAAGGTCATCGTTGGCCTGGACGCCAAGGACGGTTTCGTCGCCACCGACGGCTGGGCTGAAGTCAGCTCGGTGCAGGTGATCGACCTGGCCAAGCGTTTCGAGGCTGATGGCGTGTCGGCAATCGTCTACACCGACATCGCCAAGGACGGCATGATGCAGGGCTGCAACGTGCCCTTCACCAAAGCCCTGGCCGAAGCCACACGCATCCCGGTGATCGCCTCGGGCGGCATCCACAACCTGGGTGACATTCGTGCCCTGCTCGACGCCAAGGCGCCGGGGATCGTCGGTGCCATCACTGGCCGGGCGATCTACGAAGGTACCCTGGACGTCGCCGAGGCCCAGGCCTTCTGCGACACCTACCAAGGCTGAGGAGCAACCCATGGCACTGGCCAAGCGCATCATCCCTTGCCTGGACGTGGACAACGGCCGGGTGGTCAAGGGCGTCAAGTTCGAGAACATCCGCGATGCCGGTGACCCGGTAGAAATCGCCCGTCGTTACGACGAGCAGGGCGCCGACGAGATTACCTTTCTCGACATCACCGCCAGCGTCGATGGTCGTGACACGACCTTGCATACCGTCGAGCGCATGGCCAGCCAGGTGTTCATCCCGCTGACCGTGGGCGGTGGCGTGCGCACCGTGCAGGATATTCGCAATCTGCTCAATGCTGGTGCCGACAAGGTCTCGATCAATACCGCAGCGGTGTTCAACCCCGAGTTCGTGGGTGAGGCTGCGCAGCGTTTTGGCTCGCAGTGCATCGTGGTCGCCATTGACGCGAAGAAGGTCTCTGGCCCGGGCGAAACCCCGCGCTGGGAGATTTTCACCCACGGCGGGCGCAAGCCGACCGGGCTCGATGCAGTCGAGTGGGCGAAGAAGATGGAAGGCCTGGGTGCCGGTGAGATTCTGCTGACCAGCATGGATCAGGACGGCATGAAAAACGGCTTTGATCTGGGCGTGACCCGGGCCATCAGCGATGCGCTGGGGATTCCGGTGATTGCCTCAGGTGGTGTGGGCAACCTGCAGCACCTGGCGGACGGCATTCTGGAAGGGCATGCCAGCGCGGTGCTGGCAGCGAGTATCTTCCACTTTGGCGAATACACCGTGCCCGAGGCCAAGGCTTACATGGCCGCGCGCGGTATCGTCGTTCGCTGAGCCATTGTATTGGGGCCGCTTTGCGGCCCTTCGCGGGTAAACCCGCTCCCACAGGGTCACGGCGGCGCTGCAAAACCTGTGGGAAGGGTTTACCCGCGAAGGGCTGCGAAGCAGCCCCAATAGCAGTCAACCGTGATTTTTGCCGAGCAACGCGTGATACAGCTCGGTATCGCCAAGAATCCCGACCACCTTGTCGTTATCCTGCAACACCAGCTTGTTGCCGGTCTGATAGCGAATCTGCAGCGCTTCGCGCATGCCGATATCGGCGTGCACCACGGTCGGGCGACGGTCGAGCAACGCCACATCCTGCCCCGGCGCCCAGTTCTGCATGTCCATGCCGTTCTGGCCCTGGCGTGCGCGGGTCAACGAGTTGCCTTCGCCCAGGTCGAGCCAGGAGTCGCCACTCGGGTCCAGACACACGGAGCCATTGACGCGCTTGCACTTGTCCAGGGTGCGCATCAGGCTGCGTCCGCACAGCACGTTGAGTGGGTTGGTGTGGGCAACGAAGGTGCGCACGTATTCATCGGCTGGGTTCAGCACGATTTCTTCGGGCTTGCTGTACTGGATGATCCGGCCGTCTTTCATGATCGCGATGCGGCTGCCCAGCTTGAGCGCCTCGTCGAGGTCGTGGCTGACGAACACGATGGTCTTGTTCAGCTTGCTCTGCAGCGCCAGCAGCTCGTCCTGCAGGCCTTGGCGGATCAGCGGGTCGAGGGCCGAGAACGGTTCGTCCATCAGCAGAATGTCGGCATCCATGGCCAGGGCGCGGGCCAGGCCGACACGCTGTTGCATACCGCCGGAGAGCTCATCAGGTTTTTTGTTGCGCCACTGGGTCAGGCCAACCAGCTCGAGCTTCTCGTCCACCAGCTTGCGCCGGTCCTTCTCGGGCCTGCCTTGCATCTCCAGGCCAAAACTGATGTTTTCCCGCACCGTCAGCCACGGCATCAGGGCGAACTTCTGGAACACCATGGCGATGCGCTTGGTGCGCATCATCTTCAGTTCGGCCGGGGTGCAGTGGGCGATGTCGATGTGCTTGCCTTCGTGCTCGACAAACAGCTTGCCGCGGCTGACCGTGTTAAGGCCGTTGATGCAGCGCAGCAGGCTCGACTTGCCCGAACCGGACAAGCCCATCAGCACGCAGATTTCGCCTTTCTGGATGTCCAGGTTGGCCTTTTCGACGCCGACCACCAGGCCGGTCTGCTTGAGAATCTGCTCGCGGGTCTGGCCCTGGTCGAGCAGCGACAACGCCTCGCGCGGCTTGTTGGTGAAGATGACGTCGACGTCTTCGAATCGAATGATGCTCATGCCTCACTCCTTGCCGTAGCTTCAGGTTGCTTGCAGATACGGTCGAGCATGATTGCCAGCAGCACGATCGCCAGGCCTGCTTCGAAGCCCAGGGAGATATCAGCGGTGTTCAGTGCGTTGACCACAGGTTTGCCCAGGCCGTCAGCGCCGACCAGGGCGGCGATCACCACCATCGACAGCGACAGCATGATGCATTGGGTGACGCCAGCGGCAATGCTCGGCATTGCGTGCGGCAGTTCGATGCGCGTCAGCAGTTGCCGGCGCGAGCAGCCAAAGGCCTTGCCGGCATCGAGCAGCTCTTGCGGTACGTCGCAGATGCCCAGGTAGGTCAGGCGAATCGGCGCGGCAATCGCAAACACCACGGTAGAGATCAGCCCCGGCACTACGCCCAGGCCGAACAGGGTCAGGGTTGGGATCAGGTAGACGAAGGTGGGTACCGTCTGCATCAGGTCGAGTACCGGGCGCAGGCCGGTGTAGAACATCGGTTTGTGCGCGGCAAGAATGCCCACCGGCACGCCGATGGCAACGCATACCACCGTGGCGAAGGTGACCTGGGCGAGGGTCTCCATGGTTTCCTGCCAGTAGCCCAGGTTGAGAATCAGCAGAAACGACAGTGCGACAAAGGCCGTCAGCGACCATTTGCGCTGGATCAAGTGCGCCAGCGCGGCAAACAGTGCGATCAGCACCAGTGGGTTGAACCAGGTCAGGGCGCTGGTCACCCCGTGAATCATGAACTCCAGGCCTTGAGCGATGGCATCGAAATAATCTGCGCCGTTCTGAGTCAGCCATTCGACGAACGACGCGATGTACTGCCCCAGAGGTATTTTCTGATCAATAAGCATGATAGCGAGCTTCCACCTGCATAGATTGGAATCAGTCCGGGGCAGGCACGGTCCTGCCCCGAGAGAGTGCCGGTTGTGTGTTGGTTATTGCGCCAACTTGGCCTTGGCTGCCTCCAGCCCTGGTTTGCCATCTACGGTGGTGACTCCGGCGAGCCAGGTATCGAGCACTTGTGGGTTGTTTTTCAGCCACGCCTTGGCCGCGGCATCAGGCTTCATCTTGTCGTCGAGCACATTGCCCATCAGCTCGCTTTCCATGTTGAGCGAGAACGACAGGTTCTTCAGCAACTGGCCAACGTTGCTGCACTCCTGGGTGTAGCCCTTGCGGGTGTTGGTCAGCACGGTGGCCTTGCCAAAATCAGGGCCGAAGAAGTCGTCGCCGCCGGTCAGGTACTGCATCTTGAAGCGCTTGTTCATTGGGTGCGGTTCCCAGCCGAGGAACACCACCGCTTCACCGCGCTTCTGCGAGCGATCGACCTGCGACAGCATGCCTGCTTCACTGGACTGGACGATCTTGAAACCGGCCGTCTTGAGGCCGAAGGCATCCTTGTCGATCATGCTCTGGATGGTGCGGTTGCCATCGTTGCCAGGCTCGATGCCGTAAATCTTGCCGCCCAGTTCGTCTTTGAATTTGGCAATGTCGGCGAAGTCTTTCAGGCCCTTGTCATACAGCGCCTGTGGCACTGCCAGGGTGTACTTGGCGTTTTCCAGGTTGGCGCGTACGGTCTCGACGGTACCGGCGTCGCGGTACTGTTTGATGTCGTTTTCCATGGTCGGCATCCAGTTGCCGAGGAATACATCCAGATCCTTGCCTGCGGCCAGCGACTTGTAGGTTACCGGGACCGAGATCATGGTGGTGTGGGTCTTGTAACCCAGCGCTTCGAGCACCGCACTGGTAACCGCCGTGGTTACCGTGATGTCGGTCCAGCCGACATCGGAAAAACGTACCGTCTGACACTGTTCCGGCTCTGCAGCCTGAGCCAGCAACGGTGCCGTGAGCATCGCAACCAGCAACAGCGAGGGTGAACCTTTCATAGGTGGACTCCTGTAGTTTTTTCTTCGGGTTCGCGTGGGTCGCCGGGGCTTCTCAGGGTCCGGTCGACCAGGCCTGCAGAGGGCAGGTTGCGTGGCCGTGCAATACGAGTCGCTTTCGATAATCCTCCAGCGCCGGGCAATCGCCTACTGCCTGAGTCGCATCCAGTACAGGATGGGTCGTATCCAGTACGGGCAATGTCGCATATGGATTTTTCCACCCCCTGCACCCCCTCTTTGCGGCATTTGCCCAGCCGAAAACGGCTTGAACAGTGGCGTAGCAGCGCCAGTACATCGCGGCGCGGCCTGACAAAAGTACGTCGGTTGCAGACGGCGAGTGGCGGCGCAAAAGGCTGATGATGCGGGTAATAGCGGCAGCTCGCAGGTTCAGCCTAGCAGTTGCCAGACGCGCCACATGGCGCGGCCAGACAAGCCCAGCAAGAGGTGTTCCGACCATGGCCATCAGCGTGTTCGACCTGTTCAAGATTGGTGTAGGGCCTTCCAGCTCGCACACTGTCGGCCCAATGCGCGCCGCAGCGCTGTTCGTCGAGGGTTTGCGTGAGCGCGGCGAGCTTGAACAAGTGACGCGTATCGAGGTGCGCCTGTATGGCTCGCTGTCGGCCACCGGCATCGGCCATGGCACCGATCACGCCACCATCATGGGCCTGATGGGCGAATGGCCAGACGCCATTGACCCAAGCCAGATCGTCCCGCGTATTGCCGATCTGCGCGAAACCAATACCCTGTTGCTGGACAACCGCCTGCCGGTCGAATTTGTCTGGGCGCGCGACATGCTGCTGCTCGACGAGAACCTGCCGTACCACCCCAACGCCATGACCTTGAAGGCCGAGGGCGCGCACGGCGAGCTGCACCAGGACACTTATTACTCGGTTGGCGGCGGCTTTGTGGTCGACGCCAAGCAGGCTGCCAGCGGTGTGCTCGATGCAGATCAGACCGAGCTGCCGTACGATTTCAACAGCGCTGCCGAGTTGCTCCGGTTGTGCAAGCAAAACGACCTCAGCGTGTCGCAATTGATGCTGGCCAACGAGAAGGTCTGGCGCAGCGAGGCAGAGATTCGCGCCGGCCTGATCAAGCTCTGGAGCGCCATGCAGGACTGCGTCAACAACGGCTTGAAGCATGAAGGGATCCTGCCTGGTGGGCTCAATGTGCGTCGCCGGGCAGCCAAGCTGCACCGCAGCCTGCAAGAGCTGGGCAAGCCCAACGTGATCGGCTCGACCCTCAGTGCAATGGAGTGGGTCAACCTGTTCGCCCTGGCGGTCAACGAAGAAAACGCCGCCGGCGGGCGCATGGTCACCGCGCCTACCAATGGCGCTGCCGGGATCATCCCGGCGGTGCTGCATTACTTCATGCGCTTCTCCGACGTGGTCGATGAAAGCCACGTCGTTGACTTCCTCCTGGCTGCAGCTGCGGTAGGCATTCTGTGCAAGAAGAACGCCTCGATCTCGGGCGCCGAAGTGGGCTGCCAGGGTGAAGTCGGCTCCGCCTGCGCGATGGCCGCCGCCGGCCTGGCTCAAGTGCTTGGGGCAACTCCGGCGCAACTGGAAAACGCCGCCGAAATTGCTCTGGAGCACAATCTCGGCCTGACCTGCGACCCGGTCGGCGGGTTGGTTCAGGTGCCGTGCATCGAGCGCAATGCAATTGCCGCAGTGAAGGCAATCAACGCAGTGCAGATGGCCTTGCGCGGTGATGGCGAGCACTTCATCTCGCTCGATCAGGTAATCCGCACCATGCGCGATACCGGCGCCGACATGCACGACAAGTACAAGGAGACCTCCCGCGGAGGTCTTGCCGTCAGCGTCATCGAATGCTGATTCAGCGTTGATTCCCAAGGGCCGCATGCGGCCCTTTTTTGCAGCCGAATGTGCACCTCGCACAACTCGAAATTGCCATTAATGACCACTGCGCCTCTTTTTGGTGCGCCGGTCATCTGTATTTTCAAACAAGTTGTTTAACAGGCTGATACTGGAGCGGTGACAGGGTTACATGTCGTTTAGAGACATGTTTCCCAGCACTGCTACTTAAATGCTCACTGGCGATAACGAAAAGCCCTACGGCGGGGCTTGCGGCTAGAACTATCGCGGTAGCAGAAGCCCATGGCCGCTGGTGCGCAAGGTCGTTTTTGGACTTTGTTGGCGGGCCATTCAATTTAGGCATGCCAATTGCGTTGTAATCGGTAGTGCTATTAACAGAGCCCCCGCAGACGAACTGGGGCCATGACAAGAACCAGTGCCCGCCTGAGGCACCCCTGTATTTGAGTGAGGAGAAATCGCGATGACGTCGTACACTTCCGGGACCCAAACCCAGAACCGCAGCGCACCCCAGTCCATCGGATTTCTTCTCCTGGACAACTTCACCCTGATATCTCTGGCGTCGGCGGTAGAGCCGCTGCGCATGGCCAACCAACTGTCGGGTCGCGAGCTGTATCGCTGGCATACCCTGACCGTCGATGGCGGCCAGGTGTGGGCCAGCGACGGCCTGCAGATCACCCCGGATGCCTCCATGCACGCCGCGCCGCAGATCGATACGGTGATTGTCTGCGGCGGTGTCGGCATTCAGCGCACGGTTACCCGCGAGCACGTCACCTGGCTGCAGGCGCAAGCGCGTCAGTCGCGTCGCCTCGGTGCGGTGTGCACCGGCAGCTGGGCCCTGGCCTGTGCCGGCCTGCTCGACGGCTTTGATTGCAGCGTGCACTGGGAGTGCCTGGCGTCGATGCAGGAGGCGTTCCCGCGGGCCAACATGAGCACCCGCCTGTTCACCCTCGACCGCAACCGCTTCACCAGCTCCGGTGGCACCGCGCCGCTGGACATGATGCTGCACCTGATCAGCCGTGATCACGGCCGTGAACTGTCGGCAGCCATCTCCGAGATGTTTGTCTACGAGCGCATCCGCAACGAACAGGACCACCAGCGCGTGCCGCTCAAGCACATGCTCGGCACCAACCAGCCGAAGCTGCAAGAGATCGTCGCGCTGATGGAAGCCAACCTCGAAGAACCGATCGATCTCGACGAGCTGGCAGTCTATGTCGCCGTCTCGCGTCGTCAGCTCGAGCGCCTGTTCCAGAAGTACCTGCATTGCTCGCCGTCGCGTTACTACCTCAAGCTGCGCCTGATCCGCGCCCGCCAGTTGCTCAAGCAGACGCCGATGTCGATCATCGAAGTGGCTTCGGTGTGCGGTTTCGTTTCCACGCCGCATTTCTCCAAGTGCTACCGCGAGTACTTCGGCATTCCGCCGCGCGATGAGCGCGTCGGCTCCAACACCACCCAGCAGGTGGCAATGATGCCAATTCCGCAGGCCATGACCCTGTCGCCGCACAGTGGGCCGTTGGCTGCACTGAGCCAGGCGCGCAACGAGTCGACGTTTGCCAGCGTAAGGCTGTAACTCTCAGCAGGCCTTCGCGGATTTGCCGCGAAGGCGGGGCTAGGTAGCGTGAATCGGTTGATAATGATTCTCGACTACAGGTAACATCGCCGCCCCGAGCATTGCTGGCATACCACCCCGTGGCGGACGACAAACTGCAGCTGTACCTGAGCCACCGGGCGGCGTTGCTTGATTACGCCGCGCCGATCGTGGGTTGCCGCGCCCGCGCCGAGGATGTTGTGCAGGAAGCCTGGTTGCGTTTCAGCCGCCAGGACGACAGCGCCGACATCCGCCATCCAGCCAGTTACCTGTACCGCATCGTGCGCAACCTGGCGCTCGATCAAACCCGCCGCAATGCCACCGAAAAGGCCCAGCCCGGCGGCGATGAGCTGCTCGCCGATATACCCTCGAGTGGCGCCTCCCCGGAGCAATCCGTCAGCCAGCAGAATGAGTTGGCAGCCATCAGCCGCGCGCTGGAAGAGCTGCCCGAGCGCACGCGTCTGGCGTTCGAGATGCATCGCCTCGGCGGCTTCACCTTGCAGCAGGTGGCCAACCACCTGAACGTCTCGGTCAGCCTCGTCCATCAGCTGGTACACGATGGCCTGCGCCATTGTCTGGAGCGGCTAGAGGGCGATCTTTGAAAGCATCTGTGAAAAAACCACGTGCTGCCGCGTCTTTTGCTCAACGGGCCGACTCTATGCGACCCTTCGCGCCCGCTAATCCACAGGAGACTGGCCGCACATGACGTCAGCAGACCCCGCTTCCAGCCGTCGTGACCAGGCGCTGGACTGGCTCCTGCGTGTGCAGCAGGCGCCCGACGACATTCAGCTGCGGGCTGAGCTTGCGCAGTGGTGCGCCAGCGATGTGGCCAATGCCGAGGCCTATGGCAAGGCCGAGCGGGTCTGGCGCCTGACCGCTCAACTGACGCCGACCAGCGCTGCCCAGTGGCCGCTGCCGGTAACCAGCAATCCCGTTTCGCTGCCGCCAGCGGCTCGGCCAACGCGGCGCCGGCGGCGCTGGCTCGGCGCGGCTGTAGCTGCCTGCTTGCTGGTGGCGCTGGCGCCTTCGCTCAGCTTGCGCATGCAGGCCGACTACCGCACCGGCCAGGGCGAGACCCGCGACATTACCCTGGCAGATGGCAGTGTGGTGCAGATGGACAGCGACAGCGCCATCGCCGTCCAGTACGCCGGCACTCAACGCGATGTGCGTCTGCTCGCCGGGCAGGCCTTCTTCAAAGTCACCCCGGACGCTACCAGGCCGTTTCATGTCCGCGCCGACGCTGTGCAGGTGACGGTTACCGGCACTGCTTTCAATGTTGAGCTGCGCCCGCAGCAGGTGGACGTCGAGGTCGAGCACGGCTCGGTGCGCGTCGCTGATGCCAGCCAGGCGCGGGTGTTGTCCAGCGCGCTGACGGCCGGGGAGCGCCTGCGCTATATCGACGGGTTGGTCCAGGTCCGCACTTTCCAGCCGTCGCAGGCGGCTGCCTGGCGCAAGGGGCAGTTGATTGCCGATGACGTCTCGATAGCCGAGCTGATCGACGAGCTTGAGCGTTACCTGCCAGGCAAGGTGCTGTTACGCGACCAGAGCCTGGGCAGCAAACGCGTGACCGGTGTGTATGACCTGCGCAAACCCCAGGCGGCGCTGAACGCCGTGTTGCGGCCACATGGTGGCAAGGTCGAAAATTTTGGCCCCTGGTTGCTTGTTGTCAGCCGGCCTTGAGACCTGTTCGGGGCTGAGCGACAGCCCTGAAGCTGCTCCCAGAAAAAATATTTCAAAATTTTCTGAAAAATCCGCGAACCACCCCGTCTTCTACCCCGCGCGCAATAACTGAGATCGATTCGTATTCTATTTGCTACCCGGACTGTGTTCGGGGCGGGGACGTGGGATGACTGTAGTAACAAGCCGTAGGTCGCGCCCAGCGCGGGGTTGGTCGTTGCGCCTGAAGAACGTCGCAGGCAGCGGCATGCTTGGGTTGTGCTGCTTGTTTGGCGCGCTGCCAGCGCATGCCGAAGAGGCCGCCGAGCGCACGCTGTTGAGCCAGGTGCACATGTTCGACATCCCCGCGCAGAACCTCGCTATCGCGCTGATCAACTTCGGCCAGCAGAGCAACCTGCAGGTGACGGTCGACCCAGACCTGCTCGACGGCCTGCAATCGAGCGCCATCAGCGGCCAGTTCAGCAGCGAAATCGCCCTGTCGCGCTTGCTCCAGGGCAGCGGCCTGGCCTGGGACTACGAGTACGGCGCGCTGGTCTTTCGTCGCCTGCAAAGCGCCGCCGACGGCGCGCTGGAGCTGCATAACACGGTGGTTTTGGGCGATACCGAAGAAAACAGCTACATGGGCGCCACGGTCATCGACCGCAAGGCGATCAAAGCATTCCCCGGGGCCAATGGCGACATCACTACGCTGCTGCAGATGCACCCCAACGTGCAGTTCAGCACCGACCAGAAAAGCTCGAACACGCCCGGCGAAATCGACCCGGCCGACATCAGCATCAACGGCGCCAGGTTCTATCAGAACAACTTCATGATCGATGGCATCTCGATCAACAATGACCTCGACCCCGGTGCCCACGGTTACAACGAAACCCGCCAGTTCGACTCGGCGCCGAGCCGCTCCCACGGCATCGCGCTGGACGCCGACCTGCTCGAAGAAGTGAAGGTCTACGACAGCAACGTGCCGGTCGAGTTTGGCGGCTTCAATGGCGGTGTGGTCGATGCCATCACCCGCCGCCCGAGCCAGGATCTGCACGGCAAGATTTCCTACGCCATGACCCGTTCGGAGTGGACCAGCTACCACATCACCCGGGAAAACAAAGAGAACTTCGAGACCTCGTCGAACGAGAAAAACCAGCCGGAGTTCACCAAGACGACATTGCGCGGCACCCTCGAGGGCCACCTCACCGACAACTTCGGCGCGTTGCTGAACTTCTCGCAGAAGCGCTCGTACCTGCCCCTGCGCGGCTACGCCAACGGCTACAGCAGCCCCACCAGCGACAACGACCAGGAGCAGACCCGCCAGCTCGACAACTTCCTGCTCAAGACCTACTGGACGGTCAACGACCGCCTGACCCTGGACACCTCGATCGTCTACGCGCCACAGGAAAACACCTACTACCGGGAAGACTACCGGGACTCCGGCTACACCAATATCAATGGCGGCTGGCAGGGCTCGTTCAAGGCCATCTATGAGGGCGACAACGCGCGCTGGACTCAGCAACTGGCCATGAGCGATCTGTATGCGTCGCGCGAGTCTGATCGCGATCAGGAGATCAAGTGGTACTGGTCCGATAGCAAGGACTGGGGTAACCCGGGCCTGAACAATGCGCGCAGCTCGGAGGGTGGTTTTGGTGATATCTACCAGACCCAGCGCAGCCTCGACTACAAGCTCAAGGCCGACTGGCAGACCTTCAACCTGGGCAGCAGTACCCACAGCCTGACCACAGGCCTTGAACTTGGCTACCAGCAAGCCACTTGGGAGCGGGAAGACTCGGCGTTGTCTATCACCACCCTCAAACGCGACAACGGTGCCTGCGGCGGCAGCGACCCATGGTGCTCCAACGGGTTGCTGCTTACTGGTCAGAATCGCCAATGGGGCTCGGCGATGATGAACTACGGTGCCGGCAAAATCGACATGGCGCAGAAGAAATACGCTTTGTTCATTCAGGATGAAATCGGCTACGGCAACCTTACCCTGCGCCCGGGCCTGCGCTATGAGGGTGACGACTACATGGAGAAGAAAAGCCTGGCGCCGCGCTTTGCCGGCGACTACGACTTCTTCGGTGATCGCAGCACAGTGCTGGTGTTCGGCGCCAACCGTTACTACGGTCGCAACCTTTTCAAGTACCGACTTGCCGATGGGCGCCAGGGTTTTACCAATCGTTATACCCGCACTGCCCAGTCTGACGACTGGACCCTGGCCAGCCGCAACCCGAACCTGAGCAAGTTCTCGACGATGGACATCCCCTACGACGATGAGTGGATGCTGGGTCTCAATCAACGCTGGTTCAACACAGAATTCCAGCTCAAGTACGTCAACCGTACCGGCAAGGGGCAGATCTACCGGACTCGTCCGTATTACTACCTCGACGCCAAGGACATCCCCGAAGGCTACAGCAAGGATTACTACACCTACCTCAATGCTGGCAGCAGCAAGAGTGAAAACCTCAGCCTGACGGTCACGCCGATGCAGCCGCTGCGTTTCCATGGCACCAGCACCAGTGTGCAATTGGCACTGGACTGGTCGCGTTCCAAAAATGCTTATGGCGCCACCTACGAAGCAGGCCTGGACGGCGACCAGCTGGACAACGAAGACGTGGTGCTCGACGGCAAGCGCATCGCTTACCACGAACTACCGGCCAGCGACTTCAATCGGCCGTGGACCGGGCGCCTGACCACCATCACCGACATCCCTCAGTGGAACCTGTCGGTAAGCAACTTCTTCCGCTACCGCGGCCCGTACGACCAGGTAGTTGGGGTCAGCCCGGATGCCGAGGTCAACGGTGAGGTGCTCAAGCGTTACGAAACCGTAGCCACCCCCGGCGCGCCAACCTGGGACATGCGTGTGGCCTGGGAGATCCCGACCGGCAAGGACCAGGCGATGTTCGTCAATGTCGACGTGACCAACGTCACTGACCGGGTCAACAAGATCGCCAGCCGCGAGTCGGTCAGCCTGGTCAGCTACGAAGTCGGCCGCCAGTACTGGCTGGAAGTCGGCTACCGCTTCTGATCCTCCTATAAAAAACCGTGGACACCTTGATGAAAAAGCTCATTGCCGGCCTGCTTGGCCCGCTGCTGCTCGGCGCCTGCGCAGCGCTGCCTGACGCCGATAGACCGCTGCCGTGGGACACGGCAGTCAGCCAGGGCACCCTGGCCAACGGCCTGCAATACCGGCTGGTGCGCGAGACCAGCCAGCCCGGCCGGCTCGATTTGCGCCTGGCGGTGAACGCCGGCTCCATCGACGAAGCTGAAGACCAGGTTGGCGTCGCGCACATGGTCGAGCACTTGCTGTTCCACAGCCGCGCCGGGCAGAACAGCAACGTGCGCGAGCGCATGACCGAGCTGGGCTGGGTGCAGGGCAGGCACTTCAATGCCATGACCAACTATGAACGCACCCAGTACATGCTCAGCCCGCCGGCTGGCGTGAAGCAGACGCCGCAGGCCTTGCAGGTACTTGCAGACATGGTTTTTGCGGCTGACTACACGGCGGCGGACCTTGAGCGCGAGCGGCCGATCGTCATCGAAGAATGGCGCGGCGGCCTTGGCGTGGCCCAGCGCATGAACCAGCAGCGCACGGCGTCGCAGCGGGTCGGCTCGCGCTACCCCGAACACCGCACCATCGGCAATGAAGCGGCGATCCGCAGTGCCAGCCTGGGCAGCCTGCAGGCGTACCAGGCGAAGTGGTACCAGCCTGGCAACATGGTCATCTCGGCGGTCGGTGACTTTGAACCGGCGGCGATGTTGGCGCAGATCGTGCAGGCCTTCGGCAAGGCCGCTGGCACTGGCAGCCCGGCGCGGGCCTATCGCGACCTGCCGCTGGACAACAGCCTCAAGGTCTTCCACCTGCACGACCCGCAGTCGGGCAGCAATCAAGTCTCGCTGCTGCTGCGCCTGCATGAGCCGGACAGCCGCGGCAGCAGCCGCAATGCCTTGCGTGAGCGGCTGATCGACCGCATGACCCTGGCCGTCCTGCTCGACAGCCTGCGCCGCCAACCGCTGCAACCGGGCGTGCGTAGCCTGATTGCGCAGAAGACCCTGATTGGCAGGCAGTCGACCGTGCTGGGGATCGCCGCCAGTGTCGAGGGCCAGGCCCACGATCAGGCGCTACGCCAGTTGCTCAGCGAGATCGAGCGGCTGCGCCAGCATGGGTTCAGCGAGGCCGATTTCCAACGCGAGCAGGCGCATATTCGCGGCCTCGGTGAGAAGACGGTGGCCAATACCAAACCGCGCAGCTTCGAACAGTGGGTCGAGCAACTGAGCAACGCTACTGCCCCTGAAGGGCGGGTGACCGATCGTCAGGCCACCGCCGGGCGTTATCTCGAAGTGCTTGAGCAGATCGATCGCAGCGACCTTGAGCAGCGCCTGCAGCGCTGGCTCGCCAGCCGTGACCGGGTGCTGCAGATCAGCGCGCCAGAGGCCAGCCTGGTGCGCCTGCCGACGGTCGCGCAAGTCGAAGCGCTGCAGGCAAGCATTGCCCAGACACGCCTGTCGGCACCCGTCAGCGAAGCGCCCAAGGTCGCTGCAACGCCTCGCTTCGAGCTGCCTGCACCCGGCCCGGCCGGCACCATCGTTGCGCGCAAGGCTTTTGCTCAAGAGCAGGTCGAGCACTGGCAGTTGAGCAACGGTGATCGGCTGGTCTGGCTGCGCCGCAACGGCCCGGACGGCAAGTGGTTGCTGCAAGCGGAATCATCGGCGGGCTACAACATCGACGGTGCGCCGGCCTGGCGCTTGCAGATGGCGGCGCAACTGGCGCTGGCCAGTGCCCCGCAGGCAGGCGCAAGCCAGGCGTTGACCGAGTGGCGCAAACAGCAGCGCGCCACCATCAGCCTGGAGCACTCACCGCAGCGCCTGCAGATGAACCTCAACGCAGCGCCCGAGCAGCTGCCAAGCCTGTTTCAGAGCTATCGCCTGAGCCAGCAGGCGAACATCGACCCGGCGCTGTTCAGCGAGGCACGCGCGGATCTGCTGGCTCGCAGCAACAGCCGCCCGGATGATGTGCGCAGCCAGCAGGACAGCCAGCAGCGTCGGCTCAAGTTCGGCGCCGATGTGTGGCAGTCGCCAACGCCTGCCACGCTGCAAGCGTTGACCAGCGAGCAACTGCGTGCTGATTGGCAGCGCTTGGCGGGTGCGCCTGTCACCTACTACCTGATGGCCGCCATTGATCCTGCCCAACTGGAGCCGCTGGTGCGCGAGCAGCTTGCCAGCGTGCCGCGCACGTCCGCCTTGCCGAGCAAGCCGGTTATGCAGCAACCCGGCCAGCGTCGGCATGACCTGGCCATCGCGCTGGAGCCCAGGGCCGTGCTCGAGGCCAGCAGTTATCAGCCGCAGGCCTGGAGCCCTGAAGCGGCCATGCGCGTGGCCACGCTGCGCGATCTGGCCAACCAGCGCCTCAAGCAGCGCCTGCGCGGGGAGGCCTCGGGGATCTACCGCTTGCAGTTCGACAGCGAACTGAACCCACAGACCCAGCGCATCGAGAGCCGCTTGAACTTCACCTGCGACCCGGCCCGGGTCGATGAGCTGTGGGCGCTGGCGCAGCAGACCCTGGCCGAACTGGATGTGGATGCACAGTGGGTCGCCGTGCAACGAAGCGAACTGTCCCGCCAGGAAGCCAAGCGCCGCGACGACCCGCAGACTCAGTTCAAGCGCTTGATCCTCAGCGAACGTCACTGGCAAGACCCACGCTACCTGCGCACCCAGGCGCAGTTGCCGGCGGCGCTAAGCTTGCCGGCCCTGCAGCAGCAGGCGCGGCTGTTGTTCCCGCAGGATAATCAGGTGCAATTGCGCTTGCTGCCGTCGGTGACTGCGCTGGAGCAGGCGCTGTGAATACGCTGCGCAGATTCGTTCGTCTGAGCCGGCCCTTTTGGCATGATCGCGGCCAGTGGCAGGGCTGGTTGATGCTGGCGGCAGTGATCGGCCTGGGCTTGCTGGTGGTGCAGATCAACGTGCTGATCAACAGCTGGAGCAAGACTTTCTACGACACCCTGGCGGCGTTCGATACCGCTGCCTTGTATGGGCTGGTGGGCCAGTACGCGCTCTACCTGGGCGCTTACGTACTGATCATCGTCGGCCTCGATTACATCCGCAAACGTCTTGAACTGCGCTGGCGCCAGGCCATGACTGCGCGCCTGACCGATGCCTGGCTGGCTGATCACGCTTTCTATCGGCTGGGCCTGAGCGGCGAGCCGGACAACCCTGACCAACGTATCGCCCAGGACGTCGACCTGATGGTGGGGCTTAGCATCGAATTGGTGGCGTCACTGGTGATCAACCTGGCCCAGGTTGGCGCCTTTGCGCTGATCCTGTGGAACCTGTCCGGGGTGCAGACCTTCAGCCTGTTCGGCGCGACCGTTACCGTGCACGGCTATCTGCTGTGGATCGTGGTCATCTATACCCTGACCGGCAGTGTCCTTACGCACCTGATCGGTAAGCCGCTGCACGCACTGAACTACGAACGCGAGCACCGTGAGGCGGACTTTCGCGCGAGCCTGCTGCGCAAGCGCGACCATGCCGAGCAGATCGCCCTGTACCGCGGCGAAGGGGTCGAGCGCGAGCAACTGGCCCGGCGTTTTCAGGCGATTGCGAGCAACTGGCGGCAGTTGATCGGCCGTGAGCGCGACCTGAGCTTGTTTACCGTCGCCTACCAGCGCTTGAGTCTGATCATTCCGGTGTTCGCGGCCATGCCGGCGTTCATGAGCAAAGCCATCACCCTGGGTGGTTTGATGCAGATCCGCAGCGCGTTCAGCGCCGTGCACGATTCGTTGAGCTGGTTCATCAAGCTGTACAACAAGCTGGTGCGCTGGAGCGCGGCGCTGGAGCGGCTGGATCAGTTCGAGCGGGCCATCGAAGCCAGCCGGCAGCAGGTAGTCAGCGCGCCGCAGGGCAGTTGCCTGTGCGCGCAAGGGCTGACCCTGTGCCGGCCAGATGGCAGTGCGCTGCTGAGCAATCTCGATCTGCGGGTGGGCCAGGGCCAGTGGCTGCGCCTGGCCGGTCGCAGCGGATTGGGCAAGTCGACCCTGCTGCGCACCCTGCAAGGCTTGTGGCCGTACTGCCGGGGTAATTGGCAGTTGCCGCCTGGGCGCAGCCTGCTGCTGCCGCAAAAGCCGTATCTGCCGCAGATGCGCCTGGATGAACTGCTGGCGTATCCGCAGTTGCAGCGTTTCGACGATGTGCTGTTGATCGACGCACTGGTCAAGGTCGGTTTGAGCGAGCTGGTCAGCCGCCTGGGTGACGAAGCAGAGTGGGAGCGGGTGCTCAGTGGCGGTGAACAACAGCGCCTGAGCCTGGCGCGGGCGTTGCTGTACCAACCCGACACGCTGTACCTGGACGAAGCCACCAGCCAGCTCGACTTCAACGCCGCCTATGGCCTGTTGCGCATGCTCCGTCGCGAGTTGCCGCAGTGTACCGTGGTAGGCGTGACCCACCAGGTCGGCCTCGGCGAATTGTTCGAGCGCACGCTGGAGCTGGAGCCCCAGCCCCAGCCCCAGCCCGCATGAGCCGAATCAGGCGCGCTTGTTGAACTGCGCCAACGCCGGCAGCAGCTGTTTTTCGATGGCCTGGCGCACTGCCGGGAGGATCGTCGCGCTGCCGGTGTACATCTGCTCGACCATGCCCTTGAGTGCACGTGCGTTGGGTTCGGTCAGCCCGCGCACGACCACTTCGCAGGCTTGCTCGGCGCTGGCGCCGGCGGGAATATCAAAGCCGCGAGCGCGCATTTGCCCCAGCAGGTCGTCCTGATCAATCAAATCCGCATGCATCATGGTTGTTGTCCCTTCTTATCGCCAAGAGAGTGCTGCTGTGATTTACGACCGATTCTGTGACGACCGCGACATGCCCGCAACAACAGAATGCCGACATGGCTGCTTTGGCTATGAACAGGTCGCTCATGGCTAACTCGATCAACCAATGGGCCCGCACACTGGGGTCATTCACCGCAACGTGGGGTTTGGTCACCCTGACTCGTCACAGTGAATATCGCTCACTCTCCCGCCCCGACAGCTCACGGCTTGTCGGGGTTTTTTTTGCCCGGTAGCTGCAAGGTACGACCGATCCATGTGTCTGCTGGCAATGGCGCTTGAGCCGCAACCATGGCCTGCAGTTGCGACCGGCTGTAGTCGCTGAACGGCGCCGCACTGGGCCCGGCCAGGTCCACGTGCAACAGCATCTGCTCGCTGGCCGCCAGTGCCTGTTCGAGGTCTGCCCGGTGCAGGCTGTGGTAAAGGTGCAGGCGTTTGCTGTCAAAGCCGAGGATGTGGGTTTGCACCCACACCTCGCTGCCCAGTTTGACCTCGTGCAGGTAGTTGATATGCGCCTCGAGGGTAAACAGCGAATGGCCGCTGTGCCCACGCGCGTCGGCGTCCAGGCCGATCTGCTCCATCAGCGCATCGGTGGCGTAGCTGAAGATCAACAGGTAATAGGCATCGCGCAGGTGGCCGTTGTAGTCGACCCAGTCCGCCTGGACTGGGGTGCGGTAGGTAATCTGTGCAGGCATCGTCTGCTCCTCAGTCCGCAAAGCTCATGCCGTGCTGGGCTTTGCTGGTTTTCACCGCTTCCAGCACGGCCAGCAGGGTGTCGTCACGGTAGCGTTCAAGGGCCGCGATACTGCGCTCGCCGAGTTGCTCCGAGGTGCCGGCAACCACGTCTTCGATCAACTGTTCGCTGAGCTCCGGCGCGGGTAGGTAGGTCCAGGGCAGCTTCAGCGCCGGGCCGAACTGGGCCATGAAGTGGCGCATGCCAGCGTCGCCACCCGCCAGGGTGTAGGTGAGGAAGGTGCCCATGAACGACCAGCGCAGGCCGGCGCCAAAGCGGATCGCATCGTCGATCTCGCCGGTGGTGGCGACGCCGTCGTTGACCAGGTGCAAGGCCTCGCGCCAGAGCGCTTCAAGCAGGCGGTCGGCGATAAAACCGGGGACTTCCTTGCGCACGTGCAGCGGGCGCATGCCGAGCGCGGTGTAGATGACCTTGGCGGCTTCGATGGCCTCGGCAGCGGTATTGCGGCCGCCAACGATTTCGACCAGCGGCAGCAGATAGACCGGGTTGAACGGGTGGCCGACCACGCAGCGTTCCGGGTGGCTGGCCGACTCGTAGAATTCACTCGGCAGCAGCCCTGAGGTGCTCGAGGCGATGATTGCAGCGGGCTTGGCGGCAGCGCTGATGCGCGCATGCAGATCGAGCTTGAGCTCCAGTCGCTCGGGTGCGCTTTCCTGGATGAAGTCGGCGTTGCGCACGCAGTCTTCGATGCTGTCGACAAAGCGCAGCCGCTGTTGCGTGGCACCTGCGGCAAGGCCTTGCTTCTCAAGCGCGGGCCAGGCATTGGCAACCCGTTGGCGCAGGGCTTGTTCGGCACCGGGGGCTGGGTCCCAGGCGATTACATCAAGGCCGTGGGCGAGGGCGCGGGCGACCCAGCCGCTGCCGATGACGCCACTGCCAAGCGCGGCAAAAGTCTTGATATCGGTAATGAAAGGCATGTTTGACTCCTGAGGGAATTACCGGCGCTTGAGGTTCATTTTTGCCCGACCTTCAGCCGGCGTGAGCACGCGTGCACCGAGCCGGCTGAGGATCTCCACGGCACGCTCGACCAGCTGGCCGTTGCTGGCCAGCACGCCTTTGTCCAGGTACAGGTTGTCTTCCAGACCGACCCGCACGTTGCCGCCGAGCAGCACGGCTTGCGCGGCCATCGGCATCTGCATGCGGCCAATGCCGAAGCCAGCCCAGGTCGCACCCTGCGGCAGGTTGTCGACCATTGCCTTCATGGTGCCGGTGTCGGCTGGCGCGCCCCAGGGGATGCCCAGGCACAGCTGGAACAGCGGGTCATCGAGCAGGCCTTCCTTGATCATCTGCTTGGCGAACCACAGGTGGCCGGTGTCGAAGATTTCCAGCTCGGCCTTGACCCCCAGCTCGGTGATCCGTTTGGCGCCCGCGCGCAGTTGCGCCGGAGTCGACACATAGATGGCGTTGCCGTCGCCAAAGTTGAGCGTGCCACAGTCCAGCGTGCAGATTTCCGGCAGCAGCGCCTCGATGTGCGCCAGCCGCTCCAGCGGGCCGATCAGGTCGGTGCCGGGGCCGAAGTCCATCGGCGACTCGCCCGGGCCGATTTCCAGGTCGCCACCCATGCCGGCGGTGAGGTTGACGATGATGTCGACGTCGGCCTCGCGGATGCGCTGCATGACTTCGCGGTACAGCTCGACATCGCGGCTGAAACGGCCGGTCTGCGGGTCGCGGACATGGCAGTGGACGACCGTGGCGCCGGCCTTGGCGGCCTCGACCGCGGCGGCGGCGATCTGCGCCGGGGTTATCGGCACCAGGTGGCTCTTGGCGACCGTGTCGCCAGCGCCGGTGAGGGCGCAGGTAATGATGACGTCGTGGTTCATGCTGGGGGTTCCTGGTCTAAATACGGGTGCAGGGCTCCCGCACCGACCGGTTGAACCGGTCAGTGGGCGGAAAAGCCGAATCAGTTGGCGCTGAGCTTGAGGTTGTCGGCAGCCGGCTTGCCGTCGAAGGTGGTCACCCCTTCAAGCCAGCGGGCTTTGTCTTCGGGGTGCTCCTGCAGCCACTTGCGGGCTGATTCCAGCGCGTCCTTGTGATCGAGCAGCGGCTGCATCATGCGGCTCTCGGTCTCGGCGCTGAAGGTCAGGTTGGCCAGCAGCCGGCTGGCGTTGGGGCAGCGCTCGGCATAGTCAGGCGCGGTCACCGTCCACACTGTGGCGCGGCCTTCGTCGGGGCCGAGGGCGTCTTCACTGGCGCCCAGGTAGACCATGTCGATGTTGACGTTCATCGGGTGTGGGGTCCAACCGAAGAACACCACCGCTTCCTTGCGCCGTACCGCGCGGTCAACCGCCGCGAGCATGCCGGCCTCGCTGGACTCGACCAGCTGGAACTTGCCCAGGCCGAACTGGTTCTTGGCGATCATTGCCTTGATCTGGGTATTGGCACCTGAGCCGGGCTCTATGCCGTAGATCTTGCCGCCCAGCTGCTTCTCGAACTTGTGGATGTCGGCAAAGCTTTGCAGGCCCTGATCGGCCAGGTACTTGGGCACCGCCAGGGTAGCGCGGGCATCGTTCAGGCTCGGCTCAGCGAGCACCTTGACCTGCTTGGCCTCGACGAACGGGGTGATGGTCTGGTTCATGATCGGGTTCCAGTAACCGAGGAACATGTCCAGGCGCTTGTCGCGGATGCCGGCAAAGATGATCTGTTGCGAGGCACTGGTCTGTTTGGTCTGGTAACCCAGGCCATCGAGCAATACCTGAGCCATCGCGCTGGTGGCGATGACGTCGGTCCAGTTGACCACGCCGAGGCGAACCTTCTGGCACACCGCAGGTTCGCCAGCAAATGCTGGCAGGGCAAAGCTGGTACTCAACACAAGGGGTAACAGGCTGCGGCGGATCAAGCTGTGCATGGTGGCTCTCCATCGGCAGTGCATGTTGTTATGGTGGGCGACCTCTGCGGGCCGTGTGACTAAGCTACCCGGCAAGCCCAGGCAAAAGTCGCACGCTGGCGACCAACATTTGCACCCTGGCGACTACCTTGTGCGGGAGCCCTCGATGGCCGTTACCATTCACTTTCTGCTGTTGCCGGGTTTTTCCGCGATGGGCTTTATCAGTGCCCTGGAGCCGTTGCGGGTGGCCAACCGCTTTCGCGGGACGTTATATCGCTGGCGCGTGCTCAGCCTGGACGGCGGCGCGGTGCAGGCGAGCAATGGCATGTCGGTCAATGCCGATGCTGCATTGGCGGGGGAGGCGGCGCCGCAGATGCTTTTGGTGGTGGCCGGCTTTGACCCGCTGGCGCACTACAGCCTGGGTTTGCAGCAGGCACTGCGCCGGCTCGAGCATGAAGGAGTGATCCTCGGCGGGATCGATACCGGCGCGATGCTGCTGGCTGAAGCCGGCCTGCTCGAAGGCTACCGGGCGACTTTGCACTGGGAAGCGCTGGAAGCGTTCAAGGAGCGCTACCCACGCTTACAGGCCACGCAGGAGTTGTTCGAGATCGACCGGCGGCGGATCACCTGTGCCGGTGGTACGGCCTCGATCGACCTGATGCTCGATCTGATCGCCCAGGCCCATGGCAGCGAGTTGGCGGTACAGGTCTCGGAGCAGTTCGTGCTCGGCCGCATCCGCCCACGCCAGGATCACCAGCGCATGCAGATTGCCGCGCGCTACGGGCTGAGCAACAAGAAGCTGGTCAAGGTGATCGGCGAGATGGAGCGCAATACCGAGGAGCCGTTGCATACCCAGGTGCTGGCCGACCTGATCCAGGTCACCCGGCGCCAGTTGGAGCGGTTGTTCCGGCTGCACCTGAACGACACGCCGAGCGGCTTCTATCTGCGCCTGCGGCTGGACAAGGCGCGCCAGTTGCTACGCCAGACCGACATGAGCGTGCTGCAGGTCAGCATCGCCTGCGGCTTTGACTCGGCGTCATACTTTACCCGCTGTTACCGGGCGCGCTTCGAGCGCTGCCCGCGGGCCGACCGCCACACCAGTGCGGCGTCATGAAGGCGGCGGATCATTGCTGGCCGATCGACTGCAGGTATTCGGAGCGATCATCGCTGCGCTGCGCTACGCAGGTGTTCCAGGCGGCTTCGAAGGCCTTACTGCCGGGTTTTTCAGCGGCGGTCTCGACCTTGCAGTCGGCATCGCGCAGTTGCGTCCACAGGGTCTGCGCAGCGCGGAAACGCTCGGACAGGCTCTGCACCTTGTCGCCCTCATCCGGATACTGGTCGCGAATCCGCTGGATCAGGTCATCGAACGCCGCTTGCAACTCACGCTCGGCGGTCTGCTTGTTGTAGGCGGCGCAGGCGTAGCCCTGGGCATCGCTGTCGACGTTGTCGCATGGGGTGGACTCATCGTCGGCGGCGAACGCGAACGGCGCGCTCAACAATAAAGTCAGGCCTATCAATGAATTGATCCGCAGCATGTTCACTTCCCATGAAAAAGTCGGGCAATTCTCGCTCAGCGCTGCCCCCTTGAACAGGCTTGAGCGACATTTGTCATGAAGCCAACTGTCGCGGTGAGGGCTTTGACGCTTTCGGTATGGCCCTTGTCGTTTTTGCATCCGGCTCGTCGTTCGCGCAGGCATATGCTGGCCCTAAACGCCGACACCTGATTCGGCGCAACCTATATCAAAAAGGGGACAGCCTGATGAGCCCAGCCGAATTACACGCCGACAGCATCGTCATCGATGGCCTGATCATCGCCAAGTGGAACCGCGAGCTGTTCGAGGACATGCGTAAAGGCGGCCTGACCGCAGCCAACTGCACAGTGTCGGTGTGGGAAGGGTTCAAGGCCACCGTCGACCAGATCGCCGCCAGCCAGAAGCTGATCCGCGACAACAGCGACCTGGTGATGCCGGTACGCACCACCGCCGACATCCGCAAGGCCAAGGAGCTGGGCAAGACCGGCATCCTCTTCGGCTTCCAGAACGCCCACGCCTTCGAGGACCAGATCGCCTACGTCGATGTGTTCAAGCAGCTCGGCGTCGGCATCGTGCAGATGTGCTACAACACCCAGAACCTGGTCGGCACCGGTTGCTACGAGCGTGATGGCGGCCTGTCTGGTTTCGGTCGCGAAATCGTCGCCGAGATGAACCGCGTCGGGATCATGTGCGACCTGTCCCATGTCGGCTCGAAAACCTCCGAAGAAGTCATCCTCGAATCGAAAAAACCGGTGTGCTACTCGCACTGCCTGCCGTCGGGCCTGAAAGAACACCCGCGCAACAAGTCCGATGCCGAACTCAAGTTCATCGCCGATCACGGCGGCTTCGTTGGCGTGACCATGTTTGCGCCGTTCCTGGCCAAGGGCATCGATTCGACCATCGACGATTACGCCGAGGCGATCGAATACACCATGAACATCGTCGGTGAAGATTCCATCGGCATCGGCACCGACTTTACCCAGGGTCACGGCCAGGAGTTCTTCGAATACCTGACCCACGACAAGGGCTACGCCCGCCGTCTGACCAACTTCGGCAAGATCATCAACCCGCTTGGCATCCGCACTGTAGGCGAGTTCCCCAACCTCACCGAAACCCTGCTCAAGCGCGGCCACAGCGAACGCGTGGTGCGCAAGATCATGGGCGAGAACTGGGTCAACGTGCTCAAGGATGTGTGGGGCGAGTAAGCCGCACTCCAAACCGCTCTGCCCAGGCCAAAACAGTCTGGGCCATCTCTCAAAAATTTCTGGAGTTAAGTTTCCATGGCCAAGATCGCCCCGCAATTGCCAATCGAAGTCGACAGCGAGACCGGTGTCTGGACTTCCGACGCGCTGCCGATGCTGTATGTGCCACGCCATTTCTTCGTCAACAACCACATGGGTATCGAAGAAGTACTGGGCGCCGACGCCTATGCCGAGATCCTCTACAAGGCCGGCTACAAGTCGGCCTGGCACTGGTGTGAAAAAGAAGCCGAATGCCATGGCCTGGAAGGCGTGGCGGTGTTCGAACACTACATGAAGCGCCTGTCCCAGCGCGGCTGGGGCCTGTTTGAAATTGAAGCCATCGACCTCGACAAGGGCACCTGCAGCGTCAGGCTCAAGCACTCGGCGTTCGTCTATGTGTACGGCAAGGTTGGCCGCAAGGTCGACTACATGTTCACCGGCTGGTTTGCCGGCGCCATGGACCAGATTCTCGCCGCCCGTGGCAGCTCGCTGCGCACAGTGGCAGAGCAGGTCTACGGCGGGTCGGAAGAGGGCCACGAAGATGGCCTGTTCGTTACAAAGCCGTTGTAAGCCTGAGCCGGAGATAGCGTCATGGCCTTCGAAGCAATGTTCCAGCCGATCCAGATCGGCAAACTGACCATCCGTAACCGCGTGCTGAGTACTGCTCACGCCGAGGTGTATGCCACCGACGGCGGCATGACCACCGACCGTTACGTCAAATACTACGAAGAGAAGGCCAAGGGCGGTATCGGCCTGGCCATCTGTGGTGGCTCGTCGGTGGTCGCCATCGACAGCCCGCAGGAATGGTGGGCTTCGGTCAACCTGTCGACCGACCGGATCATCCCGCACTTCCAGAACCTTGCCGACGCCATGCACAAGCACGGCGCCAAGATCATGATTCAGATTACCCACATGGGCCGTCGCTCACGCTGGGACGGTTTCAACTGGCCAACCCTGATGTCGCCGTCGGGCGTGCGTGAGCCAGTGCACCGTGCTACCTGCAAGACCATCGAGCCGGAAGAGATCTGGCGGGTGATCGGCAACTATGCGCAAGCTGCGCGCCGGGCCAAGGAAGGTGGCCTGGATGGCGTCGAACTGTCGGCGGTGCACCAGCACATGATCGACCAGTTCTGGAGCCCGCGGGTCAACAAGCGTACCGACGAATGGGGCGGCAGCTTCGAAGGCCGGATGAAGTTCGGCATGGAAGTGCTCAAAGCCGTGCGCGCCGAGGTTGGCGACGATTTCTGCGTGGGCATGCGCATCTGTGGTGACGAGTTCCACCCCGATGGCCTCAGCCACGAAGACATGAAGCAGATCGCCGCGTACTACGATGCGACCGGCATGCTCGATTTCTTCGGTGTGATCGGTTCGGGCTGCGACACCCACAACACCCTGGCCAACGTCATCCCCAACATGAGCTTCCCGCCGGAGCCGTTCCTGCACCTGGCAGCCGGCATCAAGGAAGTGGTCAAGGTCCCGGTGCTGCACGCGCAGAACATCAAGGACCCGAACCAGGCGCAGCGCATCCTCGAAGGCGGCTATGTCGACATGGTCGGCATGACTCGGGCGCACATGGCTGACCCGCACCTGATCGCCAAGATCAAGATGGGCCAGATCGACCAGATCAAACAATGCGTCGGTGCCAACTACTGCATCGACCGCCAGTATCAAGGGCTGGATGTGCTGTGCATCCAGAACGCCGCGACCTCCCGTGAATACATGGGCGTGCCGCACATCATCGAGAAGACTACCGGCGTCAAACGCAAGGTGGTGGTGGTCGGTGCCGGCCCTGCCGGCATGGAAGCGGCGCGGGTTGCCGCCGAGCGTGGCCACGACGTCACCGTGTTCGAGAAGAAAGAGCAGATGGGCGGGCAGATCACCATTGCTGCCAAGGCTCCGCAACGCGACCAGATTGCCGGTATCACCCGCTGGTACCAGCTCGAATTCGCCCGCTTGAAGATCGACCTGCGCCTGGGCACTGCGGCCGACATCGCGACCATCCAGGACCTGCGCCCGGACGTGATCGTGCTGGCGGTCGGCGGCCATCCGTTCGTCGAGCAGAACGAGCATTGGGGCGCTGCCGAAGGCCTGGTGGTCAGCAGTTGGGACGTGCTCGATGGCAAGGTTGCGCCGGGCAAGAACGTGCTGGTGTACGACACCATCTGCGAATTCACCGGTATGTCGACCGCGGACTTCATTGCCGACAAAGGCAGCCAGGTCGAGATCGTCACCGACGACATCAAGCCAGGCGTGGCCATGGGCGGCACCACCTTCCCGACCTACTACCGCAGCATGTACCCGAAAGAAGTGATCATGACCGGCGACCTGATGCTGGAAAAGGTCTACCGCGAAGGCGACAAGCTGATCGCGGTGCTGGAAAACGAGTACACCGGCGCCAAGGAAGAGCGGGTGGTTGACCAGGTGGTGATCGAGAACGGTGTGCGTCCTGACGAAGAGCTGTACTACGGGCTCAAAGAGGGGTCGCGCAACAAGGGCCAGATCGATGTGGAGGCGCTGTTTGCCATCAAGCCACAGCCGATCCTCAGCCAGCCGGGCGAAGGCTACTTGCTCTATCGCATTGGTGACTGCGTGGCCCAGCGCAACGTGCACGCGGCGATCTACGACGCCTTGCGGCTGTGCAAGGACTTCTGATCGATCGCACATGAACTGGCCCTCCTGTAGGAGCGGCCTTGTGTCGCGAAAGGGTCGCGAAGCGGCCCCGGCGATCTTGTGACGCTACATAGATCCTGGGGCTGCGTTGCAGCCCTTTCGCGACGCAAGGCCGCTCCTACAGGGGTCCGCGCCGCGCTTGCTTGAGCGCGGCGCACGATTTCAGCTGTTGTGGGAGCCTCCCATGTTAAACACCCTTTTACCCATTCTGCTGTTCGCGGCCCTTGGCCTGGCAGTGCTCGGCGCGTTGCGCCGGGTGCGCATGTGGCGCCGTGGCCGGCCGTCCAAGGTCAACCTGCTCGGCGGCCTGCTGGCCATGCCGCGGCGCTACCTGGTGGATCTGCACCATGTGGTCGAGCGCGACAAGTACATGTCCAACACCCACGTCGCCACTGCAGGCGGCTTTGTGTTGTCGGCAGCGCTGGCGATTCTGGTGCATGGCTTTGGCCTGCAGAACAAGATCCTTGGCTACGCCCTGCTGGTCGCCACCGTGATCATGTTCACCGGCGCACTGTTCGTCTTCAAGCGGCGCCTCAATCCGCCTGCGCGGCTTTCCAAAGGGCCATGGATGCGCCTGCCGAAAAGCCTGTTGATATTCGCGGCGAGCTTCTTCATTGCGACGCTGCCGGTGGCCGGCATCCTGCCCGCCAATACTGGCGGCTGGGTGATGGTCGCGGTGCTGGGCCTTGGTGTGTTGTGGGGCGTGTCCGAGCTGTTCTTCGGCATGACCTGGGGCGGGCCGATGAAGCACGCCTTCGCCGGTGCCCTGCACCTGGCCTGGCACCGCCGCGCCGAACGCTTTGGCGGTGGCCGCTCGACCGGGCTCAAGCCAATCGATCTGGAAGACCCGAACGCGCTGCTCGGTGTAGAAAAGCCTGCCGATTTCACCTGGAACCAACTGCTCGGTTTTGACGCCTGCGTGCAGTGCGGCAAGTGTGAGGCGATGTGCCCGGCGTTCGCCGCTGGTCAGCCACTGAACCCGAAGAAGCTGATCCAGGACATGGTCATCGGCCTGGCCGGTGGCACCGACGCCAAGTTCGCCGGCAGCCCGTATCCGGGCAAGCCGCTGGGCGAGCATGGCGGCCATCCGCATCAGCCGATCGTCAATGGCCTGGTCGATGCCGACACGCTGTGGTCCTGCACCACTTGCCGTGCCTGCGTCGAGGAATGCCCGATGATGATCGAGCACGTCGATGCCATCGTCGACATGCGCCGTCACCTGACTTTGGAACGAGGCGCCACGCCGAACAAGGGCGCCGAGGTGCTCGACAACCTGATCGCCACCGACAACCCGGGCGGCTTCAACCCGGGTGGGCGAATGAACTGGGCCGCCGACCTCAACCTGCAGCTGCTCAGCGAGGTGAAAACCACCGAGGTGCTGTTCTGGGTCGGTGATGGTGCCTTCGACATGCGCAACCAGCGCACCCTGCGTGCCTTCGTCAAAGTGCTGAAGGCGGCAGGCGTGGACTTTGCCGTGCTCGGCCTGGAAGAACGCGACAGCGGCGACGTTGCCCGTCGCCTGGGCGATGAAGCTACCTTCCAGCAACTGGCCAAACGCAATATCCAGACCCTGGCGCAGTACCGCTTCAAGCGCATCGTCACCTGCGACCCGCACAGCTTCCATGTGCTGAAGAATGAATACGGCGCGCTCGGTGGTGACTATCAGGTGCTGCACCACAGCACTTATATCGCCGAGCTGATCGCCGCCAACAAGCTCAACCTCGGCCAGCACAAAGGTTCCAGCGTGACCTATCACGACCCGTGCTACCTGGGCCGCTACAACGGCGAGTACGAGGCGCCGCGCGAAGTGCTCAAGGCGCTGGGCATCGAAGTGCGCGAGATGCAGCGCTCGGGCTTCCGTTCACGCTGCTGCGGCGGCGGTGGCGGTGCGCCGATCACCGACATCCCGGGCAAGCAACGGATCCCCGATATGCGCATGGACGACATCCGCGAAACCGAGGCCGAAGTGGTCGCCGTGGGTTGCCCACAGTGCACCGCGATGCTTGAAGGCGTGGTCGAACCACGGCCACTGATCAAGGACCTCGCCGAGTTGGTCGCCGATGTGCTGATCGAAGCCGATGCTCCAGCTACTGCGAAACTTGCAGCAGCCAAACGTGAACCTGCGGAGGTGCATTGATGAGCGACATCATCCGCCGCGACCCACGCGCCGAGTGGATCGCCCGTAACCGTCTGCATCCGCTGCACGCAGCGATGCAGACCCAGCAAACCAGCTGGATGGGGCCCAATGGCATCATCCGCAAGAACCCCCACGCAATTGCCGCAGGCTTCATTGCGGCCAGCGGCCTCAAGCGCCTGGACCGCAGCGGTGCCCAGCAAGGCACCGCTACCGGGGGCCGGCGTACGGCTGCAGCTGAAGTGCAGTTGCCGCTACATCAGGTGGCAGATCCTGCGTTCTACATCGCCGTGGTCCCGGACATGGTCGGCGGCCGCCTTGGCCCTCACGACCGCGACTTGCTCGGCCTGGCCCACAGCCTGGCCGGCAAGGATGGCGCGGTGCTGGCAATTGTTTTTGGCGAGCACAAGGAAGGCAATTTCGGCGCCGCCGGTGTCGATCGCCTGCTGGTGATCGAAGGCGAGGCATTCCAGGGTTATGCACCGGAGCAACTGGTGCAGGGCCTGCGCGCTGTGGATAACCAGTTTGCCCCGCAGCACTGGCTGCTGCCCGACAGCCGCACCGGTGGCGGTGAGCTTGGCCGGCGCTTTGCTGCATCACTGGGTGAACGCCCGGCGACGCGGGTCTGGCAGATCAAGGATGGCCAGTGCATCGGCCGTGCTGGCGCGGGCCAACAAGACCTGCAACGGGGCATGGCACGGCTGATTCTGGCTGCTGCCGAATGCGCCGAGCCGGTCAGTGAAACCCGCCATGAAGCGCTGCCGGTCGAGTTGTCCACAAGCGTTGCGCGCAGCTTGTCGCGCATCGAAGACCTTGGCTCGGTGGCGGTCGACCCGGCCGCCATTGCCATGGCCGAGTCGGAATTCATCGTCTCTGGCGGTAACGGCGTCAAGGACTGGGAGCTGTTCCACCGTGCCACCGCTGCATTGGGCGCCACCGAAGGTGCCTCGCGGGTGGCGGTCGACGACGGCTTCATGCCGCGTACGCGCCAGGTGGGTGCCACCGGTACCTGGGTTACCGCACGGGTGTACGTTGCGGTCGGCATCTCAGGCGCGATCCAGCACCTGCAGGGCATTGGTGCCTGTGACAAGGTGGTGGCGGTGAACATGGACCCTGGCTGCGACATGATCAAACGGGCCGACCTGTCAGTGATTGGCGACAGCGCGGCGATTCTTCAGGCTCTGATCGAAGCTGTGGATAACTACCGCAGCGGCGGCCAGCGCGACGCGGCATAAGGGTTCCAACATGAGTACAAAGGTCATTAGCCTGGTTTCCATTGGTGCTCATCCCGGCTCTGGCCGTAGTCGCCGGGCCGAGCAGGATGCCCGTGCGGTCGAGCTGGGGTTGCAGCTGGCTGGGGATAACTTGCAGGTGGTGCATGCTGGCGATCACCGCCAGGAGGCGCTGCGCGCTTATCTGGGCATGGGCCTGGATCATCTGGATGTACTTGAGCAACCGGAAGGGGCTGATGTGCTCGAGGTGCTTGGCGACTATCTACGTGATGCTGGCGCCCAGTTGGTGTTGACCGGCAGCCAGGCCGAGACCGGCGAGGGTTCCGGCATGTTGCCGTTCTTGCTCGCCGAGAAGCTGGGTTGGCCATTGATTGTCGGGCTGGCCGAGGTCGAGTCGATCGAGAATGGCACCGCCCAGGTATTGCAGGCGCTGCCGCGTGGTCAGCGGCGCCGGTTGAAAGTGCGCTTGCCGTTGCTGGCCACTGTGGATAACGCAGCGCCCAAGCCACGCCAAAGCGCGTTCGGACCTGCGCGGCGTGGCGTGCTGGCAGCGCGTGATGTGGCGATTGTCGAAGATGAGCTGCTGGCGGATGCCGAGCTGCAACCGGCCCGACCACGGCCCAAGCGGCTCAAGGTGATCAAGGCCAAGAGCGGCGCGGATCGGATGAAGGCTGCAACAGCCAAGGCCAGCGGTGGTGGCGGCAAGGTGCTGAAGGATGTTTCTCCCCAGGAAGGCGCCGAGGCCATCCTCAAGCTGCTGGTAGAGGAAGGAGTGCTGCGCTAGTAGCGGCCTCCCGACTCATGCGGGTACGGCGGTGGCGCGCGGTCCCTGTAGGAGCGGCCTTGTGTCGCGAAAGGGCTGCGAAGCGGCCCTACATTTTCAACTTCACCGCTGACATCGTTGGGCCCGCTCTGCGGGCCTTTCGCGACACAAGGCCGCTCCTACAGGGGGCAGTGGTGTTACGCACATTTGCTGTTAGCCAGGCTGTGGATAAAGTGTTCGCTAATGCCTGCAGCCCTTTGAATTCGCGGCTTACAGCCAGATGTACAATAATTGATCAGGCTAAGCCATGGATTTTCATGGCTTTTTTGCGTGTTCAAGCTTTGAAGTTGCCCACAATCGCTGTTAGCCGGCCTGTGGATAAACTGTTCGGCTAACTCGCTAGGCCACGTAGTCCGTGGCTTACATGGAATTGATCAAAATTCGATCAATCTTCTTCACAAGATGCTCAGATGCCTGAGATTCAGGGCTCTCGATAGCTTATCCACATGCGTAGCGAGCGTTGTTCACAAAGTCTGTTGGCGCTTCTGTGGACAACATGTTCGGCATCCGCTGCAAGCCACGTATCTAAAGGCCTGCATGGAATTGATCAATAATTGATCAGGAGGGGAGTGGAGCGAGGTCTGAGGATGCTGCCGGGTACCTGTGGACAACTTGCCGGGCACACCATAGGCATGCCCGGCAGGTCTATTACTGCGTAACGACTTCTTTCAGATAAGGCGCAGGTTCCGCCCCGAGGTTTTCCAGCACGCGCTGGCTGTACCAGTCGATGAAGTTGACCACACCAAACTCGTAAGTCTTGGAGTACGGCCCAGGCTGATAAGCAGTGGAGTTGATCCCGCGCTGGTTCTCTTCAGCCAGACGGCGGTCCTGGTCGTTGGTCGCGTCCCACACTTTGCGCATCTGCTCTGGGTCGTAATCAACGCCTTCAACAGCGTCCTTGTGGACCAGCCACTTGGTGCTGACCAGGGTCTCCTGAGCACTGATCGGCCACACCGTGAAGACAATCATGTGATCGCCCATGCAGTGGTTCCAGGAGTGCGGCAGGTGCAGGATGCGCATCGAGCCCAGGTCTGGGTTCTGGATGCGGCCCATGAGCTTCTTGCTCGCCTGCTTGCCGTCCATGGTCATGGACACGGTGCCCTTGAGCAGCGGCATGCGCACGATGCGGTTACGCAGGCCGTGGCTCTTGTGCAGGTAAGGGATCTTCTCCGCTTCCCAGGCCGTAGCGCAGGCGGCGACGTGGTCCTTGAACGACTGATCGGCACGCGGGTCGTTGGTGTCGTCCCACTCGAGCAGGGTCTTGAGCAGCTCTGGGTGCGAGCCCGAGCAGTGGTAGCACTCGCGGTTGTTCTCCAGCACCAGCTTCCAGTTGGCTTTCTCCATCAAGGTGGTTTGCACCGCCACCTTGGTGTTCTCCATGTCGTACGGTTCCATGTAGTGGTCGAGCGTAGCCAGGAACTCGTCGATAGCCGGCGGGTTCTGCGCCAGGCTGATGAAGATGTAGCCACCAGCGACCTTGACGTTGACCGGCTTGAGGCCGTACTCCTTCATGTCGAAGTCATCGCCCATTTCGGTGCCGGCAAACAGCAGGCGACCGTCCAGCTCGTAGGTCCACTGGTGGTAATGGCAGACCAGCTTGGCGACCTTGCCCTTCTCGCTGGTGCACAGCCGCGAACCGCGGTGGCGGCAGACGTTGTGGAACGCATGCACCTTGCCTTCGGCGCCGCGGATGACAATGATCGGGTTTTTGCCGACTTGCAGGGTGAGGAAGTTGCCCTTGGTCGGGATCTCGCAGGTCATGCCCGCGATCAGCCATTCCTTCTGGAAAATTTCCTGCATGTCGATCTGAAACAGACGCTCGTCAGTGTAGAACGGCTGGGGCAGCGAGTAGGTGCGCTCGCGGGTCTGCAGCATCTCGGCGGTGGCCTTGCGTGCAGCTTCCAGTGGATCGCCCAGGCTCAGGGTTGCGGTGACGTCCATCGTTGTAATCCTCAAGGCCGATAAAGGCCGGCGAAAGGTGGCTAATCGTTGTTTTAGTGCCGCAAGGCAGGTGCAGAAAACATCAGGTCTATTTGCCGTGGAGTGTGCGATCAAGGGCGCCTTGAGCCGTATCCATGGGCGACATGGCCGAATCGAATTCCGACGCGCCAGCCCTTGTCGTGCGGGGCTGGTCGCGATAAGCACGCCGATGTCGCTGATGGGAATGTGCCGGGCCACGGCCTTGAGCATTATCGGAGCCATAAAAGGCCGGTAGTCGGCCGTTGGAGAACAACATGTCCGAAACATTCCTCAACCCGGTCAGCACCCAGACCTGGGCCAACGGCCGCCACATCGTGCGCTGCGTCAAGGTCATCCAGGAAACCTGGGATGTGCGCACCTTCTGCTTCATGGCCGACCAGCCGATCATGTTCTTCTTCAAGCCCGGCCAGTTCGTCACCCTGGAGCTTGAAATCGAAGGCAAGCAGGTGATGCGCTCGTACACCATCTCCAGTTCGCCGTCGGTGCCGTACAGCTTCTCGATCACGGTCAAGCGGGTACCGGGTGGGCATGTTTCCAACTACCTGCACGACACCATGCACGAAGGCGCCGAACTGCCGGTGCACGGCCCGGTCGGCTTGTTCAACGCAATCGATTTCCCGGCACCGAAGGTGCTCTACCTTAGCGGTGGCGTCGGTATCACCCCGGTGATGTCGATGGCGCGCTGGTTCTACGACACCAACGCCAATGTCGACATGGTGTTCGTCCACAGCGCGCGTTCACCGAAGGACATCATCTACCACCGCGAGCTGGAACAGATGGCCTCGCGCATCCCCAACTTCAGCCTGCACATCATTTGTGAGAAGCACGGGCTGGGCGAGCCGTGGGCAGGTTATCGGGGGTATCTGAACCAGCGCCTGATGGAGCTGATCGCCCCGGATTACATGGAGCGCGTGGTGTTCTGCTGCGGGCCTACGCCGTACATGAGCGCGGTCAAGCGTATGCTCGAGGCGGTCGGCTTCGACATGAAGAACTACCACGAGGAGTCGTTTGGCGCGACCCCGGCGGAGGCCAAGGCCGACGCTGTCGAGCACGCCGAACAGGCAGCCGATGCTCCGGAAGTGGATCTGTCCGATCTGAACCTGGTGGAGTTCGTCGGCAGCGAGAAGAGCATCCGCGTGGCCCCGGGCGAGACCGTGCATGCGGCGGCGGCCAAGGTCGGCCTGATGATCCCGAAAGCCTGCGGCATGGGCATCTGCGGCACCTGCAAGGTGCTCAAGCTGGGCGGCGAAGTGGACATGGAGCACAACGGCGGCATCACCGAAGAGGATGAAGCCGAGGGCTACATCCTCTCCTGCTGCAGCGTGCCGCGCGGCGACGTTCGTATCGAGTACTAAGCCGAGGCCGCTTGAGCGCTCTTGAGCGCTGCAGCCTGGGTCAGACGCGGAAGCGTGCAACCAGGCTGCTGAGGTCGACGGCCAGGCGCGACAGCTCGGCACTCGCCGCGCTGGTCTGGTGTGCCCCGGTGGCGCTTTGCACCGACAGGTCGTTGATGTTGACCAGATTACGGTCAACTTCGCGGGCGACCTGAGCCTGCTCTTCGGCCGCACTGGCGATGACCAGGTTACGCTCGTTGATGTGTGCTACGGCCGTGGCGATTGTGTCCAGCGCCAGGCCCGCGCCGCGGGCGATGTTCAGGGTCGATTCGGCGCGTTCGGTGCTGGTGCGCATCGACTCGACCGCCTGGCCGGTGCCGCCCTGGATGGTGCCGATCATGCGCTCGATCTCGCTGGTCGACTGCTGGGTGCGATGCGCCAGTGCACGCACTTCGTCAGCCACCACGGCAAAACCACGCCCGGCCTCACCGGCCCGCGCTGCCTCGATGGCGGCGTTGAGGGCGAGCAGGTTGGTCTGGTCGGCCAGGCCGCGAATCACGTCGAGTACCTTGCCGATATCACGCGACTGTTCGGCCAGGTGAGTGATCAGCTTGGCAGTACCCTGCACGTCACCGCTCATGCGCTCGATGGCGCTGACGGTTTCCAGTACCAGGTCACGGCCATCGCTGGTGGAACGGCTGGCTTCAGCCGAAGCCTCCGAGGTGCTGACGGCATTGCGCGCCACTTCCTCGACCGCGCTGGTCATCTCGGTAACGGCAGTGGCGGCCTGTTCGATTTCGGCGTTCTGCTGCTGCAGGCCGCGCGCGCTCTCGTCGGTCACGCTGTTGAGCTCTTCGGCCGCCGAGGCCAGCTGGGTAGAGGAGCCGGCGATCAGGTGCAGGGTGTCGCGCAGCTTTTCCTGCATGCGGGCCATGGCTCGCTGCAGGCGCGCTGCTTCGTCGCTGCCTTCGGCGCGAATGGTGTGGGTGAGGTCGCCGTCGGCTACCTGTTCAGCTGCCTGCAAGGCTTCTTCGATCGGCTTGACGATGCTGCGGGTCAGCAGCAATGCGCAGATCAGGGTCAGCACGGTGGCGGCGATGAGCAGACCGATCACCAGGGTGAACGCCGTGCTGTACTGATTGGCGGCGGTGGCGTTAGCGTTGCGCGCCTGCTCGGTGTTCATTTCCAGCAGGGTGTTCATGACCTTGTTGATCTGCTCGGAGTTGGTCAGCAGGTCGCGGTTGAGCAGGTCGGCCAGTTCCTCGATGCGGTTGGCCTGACTCAGGTTGCGCATGCGGGTTTCCAGCTGGCGGTACTGGGTCAGCAACTGGCCGTACTGATCGAACGCGGCTTGTTCTTCGACGTCGACGATAAACGTCTGGTAACGGCTCTGGGCCTTGTCGATTTGCGCGTTGCGCTCGTCCAGCAGGCGCAGGGTGTCTTGCTGAGCGGCCGGGTCACGATTGACCAGCAGACGATAGGACAGCGTACGCAAGCGCAGGCTCAACGCGGTCAGTTCATCGAGGGTTTTGATGCTCGGCACGTTGATGCTTTCGATGGCGACACCCGCCTGGCGAATCTTGCCCATCTGGACCAGCGAAAATACGCCAAGGCCAAGCATCAATGCGCCGATCAAGGCAAACCCGAGCAAGGCGCGCGGGGCGATATTCATATTGCGTAGGGACATGATTTGGACAATCCGGGCAAGGTAAGGTGGCGCGCAATCCTTGCGTCGAGATAAGACCTGTATGGCTATCGGTCATGACCGGCCAGTCTTGAGTTCGATGAGCAAAAGCCCGAGTTGGCCGCGACAAATCCTGACCGGCGGTTGACCCAGGCCGGAACAAGGTGGCCGATCCCCTGTCAATCTGGCCTGGCTGAAGCCTTTTGACCCGATATTTAATGGCGGGGGCGCGTGCTTTTCTTTATCGTGTGCGCCCTCTGCAACAACCCGAGATAGACATACCCCATGTTGGAAACTTCCCTGAATCAACTCGAGCAGCTGGTCAACGACCTGATGCAGAAAAACACCCAGCTGAGCGAGCAGAACGCTGCCATCGCCCAGGAACTGGCCCAGGCCAAGGAAGACAACGACAGCCTGCAGCTGTCGCTGATGGAACAGGAAGAGAAACACGGCGCCACTGCTGCGCGTATCCAGGCGCTGGTTGAGCGCGCCAGCGCAGGTGTCGTCAACGGATGAAACTGCAAGCGCAGCCGATCAATGTCGTGTCGATTCTGGGTATCGACTATTCGATCAAGGCCCCTGAAGGCCAGGAAGAGACCCTCTCGCAGGCTGTGCGGATGCTCAACACCGCCCTCAACGAAACCAAGCGCCAGTACCCGACCCTGATCGGTGACAAGCTGCTGGTGCTGGCGGCGCTGAATCTGTGCTCGCGGCAGATCGAACTGCAAAAAGAGCATCAAGTGACGCTCGCCCGCACTCAGGCGCAGATCGATGCCACGGTAGATGCCATCGCACGCACCATCGGCGAGCAGTAAAGCACCAGCCAACAGGCAAATTTCGAGCGGGGGGCAGCCATGCGGTGACGCGTGGCTGTTCCCCGTTTTGCGTTCAGCATTTGTCGATGATTGCTGGATTGAATGGATACGTAAGTGTATACAATCCTCCAAAACAAGAATCCTGGGGAGGAAAACGTATGCGTATCTGGCGGCGAAGTATCCAGTTGCAGTTGATCGCAGGCATGGGCGCGGCCCTGTTGGTGAGCATCCTGGTGGTGGTTGCGATCTATACCGTGGCGGTCAATCGCCTGACCGAGCGCTATTTGCTCGACACCGCTCTGCCGGCCAGCATCGAGGCCATTCGCAACGATATCGAGCGCATGCTTAGCCAGCCGCTGGTGGCGGCCGCCGATATTGCCGGCAATACCCTGCTGCGTGACTGGCTCGCTGCCGGTGAGAATCCCGCCGAGGCGGCGCGCTTCATCGAATACCTGGACGCTGCCAAGCAGCGCAACCATGCGTTTACCGCGTTGTTCGCCGCCACTGCGAGCGGCCACTACTACAACGAGAAAGGCCTGGATCGCACCCTTGGCCGGCAGAACCCCAAGGACCAGTGGTTCTATGGCTACATCGACAGTGGTGCCGAGCGGCTGATCAATATCGACGTGGATGGCGCCACCGGCGAGGTGGCGCTGTTCATCGACTACCGCATCGAAAAGGCCGGGCAGCTGGTCGGCATCGCCGGCATGGGCTTGCGCCTGACCGAGTTGTCCAAGCTGATCCACGACTTCAGCTTTGGCGAGCAGGGCAGGGTCATGCTGGTGCGCAACGACGGCCTGATCCAGGTCCACCCGGACAACCAATACAGCGCCAAACGCACGCTCGCCGAACAGGTCGGTGGCGACGCCGCCAAGCGTTTACTGGGGCAGGGCGCAGGCTTGCAGCGTAGCCAGTTCGAACGTGACGGCGAGCAGTATCTGGCCCTGAGCCTGCCGCTGCGTGATCTCAACTGGACGCTGGTGGCCGAAGTGCCGCAGGCGCAGATCTACGCGCAGATGCGCCAGGCGGTATGGTTGACCAGCTTGATTGGTGGGGCAGTAGCCTTGCTCTCATTGCTGCTGGTGGTGCTGCTGGCGCGCGGGTTGGTGCGCCCGATCCGTCAGGTGACCACGGCGCTGGTGCAGATTGGTGGCGGCGCTGGCGACCTGAGCCATCGCCTGGATGATTCCCGCGAGGATGAACTGGGAGACCTGGCACGCGGCTTCAACCGCTTTCTCGACAGCCAGAGGGCGCTGATCGCCGAGGTGCTGAGCACTACCGAGCGCCTGCACCGTTCGGTCGAACAGGTGACGCAGGTGGTCGGCAACACCGCCGACCGCTCGGAACGTCAGCAACAGATGACCGAGATGGTTGCCACCGCCGTGCACCAGATGGGCCTGACTGTGCAGGACGTTGCGCAAAACGCAGGACATGCGGCGTACGCCTCGCAGTCTGCTCGTGACGAAGCGGTGCAGGCGCGCGAGCAGGTGCAGCAGTCGGTACAGGGCATCCACGGCATGTCCGGTGAAATCAGCCGGGCCGCCGAGGCGGTGGGCCAGTTGGCGCAGGAAGTGGCCTCGATCGATGAGGTGCTGGCGGTGATTCGCAGCGTTTCCGAGCAGACCAACCTGCTCGCCCTCAATGCGGCCATCGAGGCGGCCCGCGCCGGTGAAATGGGCCGCGGCTTTGCCGTGGTAGCCGATGAAGTGCGCACCCTGGCCCGGCGCACGCAGCTGTCTACCGATCAGGTGCAGCAGATGATTCAGCGGCTCAAGCAGGGCGCCGGCGTGGCTGTGACGTCAATGCAGGCAGGCCAGCTGGCCACCGGTAGCGGGGTTGAAGCAAGCCAGCGCACCGGCGCCTCGCTGGGGGCGATCACCGATCAGGTCGAGCGCATCAGTGACATGAACCAGCAGGTGGCCACCGCGACCGAGCAGCAGTCAGCGGTGACTGAAGAGATCAATCGCAACGTGCAGGGGATTTCCGACCTGGCCCGGCAGACCGCCGCCGAGGTGCTTGGTTGTCGCGAGGAATGCCAGGCACTGCGCCGCTTGGCCGATGACCTGGCGCGGCAGATGGGTGGTTTCAGGCTGTAAAGGGCAGTCGCCGGGGGTTGCCGCGAGCCTGTAGGAGCGGCCTTGTGTCGCGAAAGGCCAGCGAAGCTGGCCCGGCGATAGTGGCGGCGAAGCTGAGAATCTGGGGCCGCTGCGCGACCCTTTCGCGACACAAGGCCGCTCCTACAGGGATGGCTCTACAGAGGGGTGGCCGCCACAACGGCGCGGATATCCGCCGCCAGCTCACGCACGCGCGTGAGTTCGGTGTCCCACGAGCACATGAAGCGTGCGCCGCCGCTGCCAATGAAGGTGTAGAAGCGCCAGCCCTTGTTGCGCAGCGCCTCGAGCGCCGGCTCCGGCATTTGCAGAAACACCCCGTTGGCTTCCACCGGGAACATCAGCTTCACCTGAGGCAGGTCGCTGACCAGCGAGGCCAGCAACTGCGCGCAGTGGTTGGCGTGGTTGCCGTGGCGTAGCCAGGCGCCGTCTTCCAGCAGCCCCACCCAAGGCGCGGAGAGGAAGCGCATCTTCGATGCCAGCTGGCCGGCCTGCTTGCAGCGGTAGTCGAAGTCTTCGGCCAGCTCGCGGTTGAAGAACAGGATCGCCTCGCCCACGGCCATGCCGTTCTTGGTGCCGCCAAAGCACAGCACATCGACGCCGGCCTTCCAGGTCAGCTCGGCCGGCGAGCAGCCGAGGAACGAGCAGGCATTGGTGAAGCGCGCGCCATCCATATGCAGGTTGAGGCCCAGCTCCTTGCAGGTGGCGCTGATCGCCTTGAGCTCGTCGGGGCGGTACACGGTGCCGACTTCGGTGGCCTGGGTGAGGGTCACCACGCGTGGTTTCGGATAGTGGATGTCCTGGCGTTTGAGCGCCACTTCGCGGATCGACTCAGGCGTCAGCTTGCCGTTGACGCTGGGCGCGGTGAGCAGCTTGGAGCCGTTCGAGAAAAACTCCGGAGCGCCGCATTCGTCGGTCTCGACGTGGGCGGTCTCCGAGCAGATCACGCTGTGGTAGCTCTGGCACAAGGAGGCCAGGGCCAACGAGTTGGCTGCGGTGCCGTTGAAGGCGAAGAACACTTCGCAGTCGGTTTCGAAGATCTTGCGAAAGTACGCCGCCGCACGCTCGGTCCACTGATCGTCGCCGTAGGCGCGCTCGTGGCCCTGATTGGCCTTGGCCATCGCCGCCCAGGCTTCGGGGCAGATGCCGGAATAGTTGTCGCTGGCGAATTGCTGGCTGTTATCTGTCATGACACGGTCCTGTGAACGACGCAGAGATGCACTCTAAACGATCATTTACCCGGTTGCCTATACAACCGTGCACGGCGCAATTGCCCGGCCCGCCGGCGGCTCAGGCACGCGGGCGCAGGCCGATGGCTGATTTTGGCAAGCATGCCCGCGCGCGACAGCCCAGCGGCGAATGTCGTAAACGCGCCATTGCAAGGCGTGCGCAGGCATCTGACCCACCCGCCGCAGTCATACCATCGGCACAAAGGGGCACTGAACCCTACTGACAAAAAATGATCGCTGCCGGGAGACACATGATGTTCAGCAAGCAAGACCAGATCCAGGGTTACGACGACGCGCTGCTGGCGGCGATGAATGCCGAAGAACAACGTCAGGAAGATCATATCGAGCTGATCGCTTCGGAAAACTACACCAGCAAGCGCGTGATGCAGGCCCAGGGCAGCGGCCTCACCAACAAATACGCCGAAGGCTATCCGGGCAAGCGCTACTACGGTGGCTGCGAACACGTCGACAAGGTCGAGGCGCTGGCTATCGAGCGCGCCAAGCAGCTGTTCGGTGCCGATTACGCCAACGTCCAGCCGCACTCCGGTTCGTCGGCCAACAGCGCTGTATACCTGGCCTTGCTGCAAGCCGGTGACACCATTCTGGGCATGAGCCTGGCCCATGGTGGCCACCTGACCCACGGCGCCAAGGTCTCGTCCTCGGGCAAGCTGTACAACGCGGTGCAATACGGCATCGACACCGACACCGGCCTGATCGACTACGACGAAGTCGAGCGCCTGGCGGTCGAGCATCAGCCGAAGATGATCGTTGCTGGTTTCTCCGCGTACTCCAAGACCCTCGACTTCCCGCGCTTCCGCGCTATTGCCGACAAGGTGGGTGCGCTGCTGTTCGTCGACATGGCCCACGTTGCTGGCCTGGTTGCCGCTGGCCTGTACCCGAACCCGCTGCCGTATGCCGACGTGGTCACCACCACTACTCACAAGACCCTGCGCGGTCCACGTGGCGGCCTGATCCTGGCCAAGGCCAACCCGGACATCGAGAAAAAGCTCAACGCGGCGGTATTCCCCGGCGCCCAGGGCGGCCCGCTGATGCACGTCATCGCCGGCAAGGCAGTGTGCTTCAAGGAAGCGCAGGAGCCTGGCTTCAAGCAGTACCAGCAGCAGGTCATCGACAACGCCCAGGCCATGGCCGAAGTGTTCATCAAGCGCGGTTATGACGTGGTGTCCGGCGGTACCGACAACCACCTGTTCCTGGTCAGCCTGATCCGTCAGGGCCTGACCGGCAAGGACGCTGACGCAGCCCTGGGCCGCGCGCACATCACTGTCAACAAGAACGCCGTACCCAACGACCCGCAGTCGCCGTTCGTTACCTCGGGCCTGCGCATCGGCACCCCGGCGGTCACAACCCGCGGTTTCAAGGTGGCTCAGTGCGTGGCACTGGCCGGCTGGATCTGCGATGTCCTCGACAACCTGGGCGACGCCGACGTCGAAGCCGACGTTGCCAAGCAGGTCGCCGCACTGTGCGCCGACTTCCCGGTTTACCGCTGAGTGGAGTAACAGACAATGGAACGCTATTCGGGCTTCGGCCTTTTCAAACACTCCCTCAGCCACCACGAAAACTGGCAGCGCATGTGGCGCACTCCGACCCCGAAAAAGGTCTATGACGTGGTGATTGTAGGCGGCGGCGGGCATGGCCTGGCGACGGCTTACTACCTGGCCAAGGTGCACGGCATCACCAACGTTGCCGTGGTCGAAAAAGGCTGGCTGGGCGGCGGCAACACCGCGCGCAACACCACCATCGTGCGCTCCAACTACCTGTGGGACGAGTCGGCCAAGCTCTACGAGCACGCCATGAAACTGTGGGAAGGCCTGTCGCAGGACATCAACTACAACGTGATGTTCTCCCAGCGCGGCGTCTACAACCTCTGCCACACCCTGCAGGACATCCGTGATTCGGAGCGTCGAGTCAGCGCCAACCGCCTCAATGGCGTCGACGGCGAGCTGCTCAATACCGACCAGGTCGCGGCCGAGATCCCGTACCTGGACTGCTCGAAGAACACCCGCTACCCGATCCTCGGTGCAACCGTTCAGCGCCGTGGTGGTGTGGCCCGTCACGATGCCGTGGCGTGGGGCTTTGCCCGCGCTGCCGACGCCCTCGGCGTCGACCTGATTCAACAGACCGAAGTGACCGGTTTCCGCAAGGAAAACGGCGCGGTGATCGGTGTCGAGACCAACAAGGGCTTCATCGGCGCCAAGCGCGTCGGCGTGGTCACTGCCGGTAACTCCGGGCACATGGCGCGCCTGGCGGGCTTTCGCCTGCCGCTCGAGTCGCACCCGCTGCAGGCGCTGGTCTCGGAGCCGATCAAGCCAATCATCGACAGCGTGATCATGTCCAACGCGGTACACGGCTACATCAGCCAGTCGGACAAAGGCGACCTGGTCATCGGCGCCGGTATCGACAGCTGGGTCGGCTACGGCCAGCGCGGTTCTTACCCGGTGATCGAGCACACCCTGCAGGCGATCGTCGAGATGTTCCCGATCCTCTCGCGGGTACGCATGAACCGCCAATGGGGCGGCATCGTCGACACCTGCCCGGACGCCTGCCCGATCATCTCCAAGACCCCGGTGAAGAACCTGTTCTTCAACTGCGGCTGGGGCACCGGCGGCTTCAAGGCCACCCCAGGCTCAGGCAACGTGTTTGCCGCAAGCCTGGCCAAAGGCGAAATGCACCCACTGGCTGCGCCATTCTCCATCGACCGCTTCTACAACGGTGCGCTGATCGATGAACACGGCGCTGCGGCCGTCGCCCACTAATCGGAGACAATCGTCATGTTGCATATTTTCTGTCCCCACTGCGGCGAGCTGCGCTCCGAAGAAGAGTTTCACGCCTCAGGCCAGGCTCATATTGCCCGCCCGCTCGATCCGGCGGCTTGCTCCGACGAGGAGTGGGGTACCTACATGTTCTTCCGCGATAACCCGCGTGGCATTCACCACGAACTGTGGGATCACGTCGCCGGTTGCCGTCAGTATTTCAACGTCACCCGCGACACCGTGACCTACGAAATTCTGGAAACCTACAAGATCGGCGAGAAGCCGCAGATCACTGCCGCCAGCAAGGCTAGCGCCGCGCCGTCGACCGTCAAAGGCCTGGGGGAAAAAGTATGAGCCAGAGTTATCGCCTTGCCAGCGGCGGCCGTGTCAACCGCGGCAAAGTCCTCAATTTCAGCTTCAACGGCAAGACCTATCAGGGTTACGAAGGTGACAGCCTGGCTGCCGCGTTGCTCGCCAACGGCGTCGACGTCGTCGGCCGTAGCTTCAAGTATTCGCGGCCTCGCGGGATCATTGCAGCCGGCACCGAAGAGCCGAATGCGATCCTGCAGATCGGTTCCAGCGAAGCCACCCAGATCCCCAACGTGCGCGCCACTCAGCAGCCGCTGTATGCCGGCCTGGTCGCGACCAGCACCAACGGCTGGCCGAACGTCAACAACGACGTGATGGGCATCCTCGGCAAGGTCGGTGGCAGCATGATGCCGCCGGGCTTCTACTACAAAACCTTCATGTACCCGAAATCGTTCTGGATGACTTACGAGAAGTACATCCGCAAAGCCGCCGGCCTCGGTCGCGCGCCGCTGCAGAACGACCCGGACAGCTACGACTACATGAACCACCACTGCGACGTGTTGATCGTCGGTGCTGGCCCTGCCGGCCTGGCCGCAGCGCTGGCCGCTGGCCGCAGCGGTGCGCGGGTGATCATCGCCGATGAGCAGGAAGAGTTCGGCGGCAGCCTGCTCGACAGCCGTGAGACTCTCGATGGCAAGCCTGCCACCGACTGGGTCGCGGCTACCGTGGCCGAGCTGCAAGGCATGGCCGAAGTGCTGGTACTGCCACGCGCTACCGTCAACGGCTACCACGACCATAACTTCCTGACCATCCACGAGCGCCTGACCGACCACCTAGGTGACCGCGCGCCGATTGGCCAGGTGCGTCATCGCGTCCACCGCGTGCGTGCCAAGCAAGTTGTGCTGGCGGCTGGCGCCCACGAGCGTCCGCTGGTGTACGGCAACAACGATGTGCCGGGCAACATGCTCGCCGGCGCTGTCTCCACCTACGTGCGTCGCTACGGCGTGGCGCCTGGGCGCAAGCTGGTGCTGTCGACCAACAACGACCACGCCTATCGCGTTGCCCTGGACTGGCACGATGCCGGCCTGCAAGTGGTTGCGATCGCCGATGCACGCCACAACCCACGCGGTTCGCTGGTGGAAGAAGCACGTGCCAAGGGCATTCGCATCCTCACCTCCAGCGCTGTGGTTGAAGCGACTGGCAGCAAGCATGTGACCGGTGCGCGGGTTGCCGCCATCGACGCCCAGGCGTTTACCGTGACCAGCCCTGGCGAAACCCTGGCCTGCGATCTGATCGCGACCTCCGGCGGCTACAGCCCGATCGTCCATCTGGCCTCGCACCTTGGCGGGCGTCCGGTATGGCGTGAAGACATCCTCGGTTTCGTCCCGGGTGATGCGCCGCAAAAGCGCGTCTGTGTTGGCGGCATGAATGGCGTCTACCCGCTTGGTGATGTCCTGGCCGATGGTTTTGAAGGTGGCGTGCGCGCCGCTACCGAAGCCGGCTTCAAGGCCGTGGTCGGTACCCTGCCTAAAGCCGTCCAGCGCACCGAGGAGCCTACCCTGGCCCTGTTCCAGGTGCCGCATGACAAAGGCACTCGCGGGCCGAAGCAGTTCGTTGACCAGCAGAACGACGTCACCGCTGCCGGCATCGAGCTGGCGACCCGTGAAGGCTTTGAGTCGGTCGAACACGTCAAGCGCTACACCGCGCTGGGCTTCGGTACCGATCAGGGCAAGCTGGGCAACATCAACGGCCTGGCCATCGCCGCCCGTTCGCTTGGTATCAGCATTGCGCAGATGGGCACCACAATGTTCCGCCCCAACTACACGCCGGTTACCTTCGGTGCGGTAGCGGGTCGTCACTGTGGTCACCTGTTCGAGCCGGTACGCTTCACCGCACTGCATTCCTGGCACGTTAAAAACGGCGCCGAGTTCGAGGATGTCGGCCAGTGGAAACGTCCGTGGTATTTCCCAAAGCCCGGTGAAGATATCCATGCCGCCGTTGAGCGTGAGTGCAAGGCCGTGCGCGACAGCGTCGGCCTGCTGGACGCCTCGACCCTGGGCAAGATCGACATTCAAGGCCCGGATGCGCGTGAGTTCCTCAACCGTATCTACACCAACGCCTGGACCAAGCTCGATGTGGGCAAGGCCCGTTATGGCCTGATGTGCAAGGAAGACGGCATGGTCTTCGACGACGGCGTGACCGCCTGCGTCGGCGACAACCACTTCATCATGACCACCACGACCGGCGGCGCAGCGCGCGTGCTGGGCTGGATGGAGCTGTACCTGCAGACCGAATGGCCGGAACTGAAGGTGTACTTCACCTCGGTCACCGACCACTGGGCAACCATGACCTTGTCTGGCCCCAACAGCCGCAAGCTGCTGGCCGAGATCAGCGACATCGACCTGGACAAGGACGCCTTCCCGTTCATGACCTGGAAGGAAGGCACCGTTGGCGGCGTGCCGGCGCGGGTGTTCCGCATCTCGTTCACCGGTGAGCTGTCGTACGAAGTCAACGTCCAGGCCAACTACGCCATGGGTGTGCTGGAGAAGATCGTTGCGGCTGGCAAACAGTACAACCTGACCCCGTATGGCACCGAGACCATGCACGTGCTGCGTGCCGAGAAGGGCTTCATCATCGTTGGCCAGGATACCGATGGCTCGATGAACGCCGACGACCTCAACATGAGTTGGTGTGTCGGACGCAACAAGCCGTACTCGTGGATCGGCCTGCGTGGCATGAACCGCGAAGACTGCCTGCGCGAAGACCGCAAGCAACTGGTCGGGCTCAAGCCGATCAACCCTAAACAGTGGCTGCCGGAAGGCGCTCAGCTGGTGTTCGATCCGAAGCAGCCGATCCCGATGGACATGGTCGGTCACGTCACCTCCAGCTATGCCTCCAACTCCCTCGGCTATTCGTTCGCCATGGGTGTGGTCAAGGGTGGTCTCAAGCGCATGGGTGAGCGGGTGTATTCGCCGCAGGCCGATGGCAGCGTGATCGAAGCAGAGATTGTGTCTTCGGTGTTCTTCGATCCGAAGGGTGAGCGGCAGAACGTCTGACGCCAGACCGATGCTCAACTCTCGTGGCCGCGGCCGAGCGCCGCTGCCACGCCTGAACACAAGAATTCAAGGCAGGTAACAATGAGCGCTATCAACGTCTTCCAGCAAAACCCCGGCGCCGAGGCCAAGGCCCAGACGCCGCTGCATCATGCAGACCTCGCCAGCCTGGTGGGCAAGGGCCGCAACAACGCAGGCGTGACCCTGCGCGAGAAAAAACTGCTTGGTCATCTGACCTTGCGTGGCGACGGCCATGATCCGGCCTTTGCCAGCGGTGTACACAAGGCCCTCGGCCTGGAGCTGCCGGTAGCCCTGACCGTGGTCGCCAAGGGCGAGACCTCGCTGCAGTGGGTTGGCCCGGATGAGTGGCTGCTGATCGTCCCGGGCGGGCAGGAGTTTGCGGTCGAGCAGCAACTGCGCGACGCCCTCGCGGGCTTGCACATTCAGGTGGTCAATGTCAGCGGCGGGCAGACCCTGCTCGAGTTGCAGGGCGCCAACGTGCGCGACGTGCTGATGAAATCCACCAGCTATGATGTACATCCAAACAACTTCCCGGTGGGCAAGGCGGTCGGCACGGTGTTCGCCAAGTCGCAGCTGGTGATCCGCCGCACCGGTGAAGATACCTGGGAACTGGTGATTCGCCGCAGCTTCGCCGATTACTGGTGGATGTGGCTGCAGGACGCCTCGGCTGAATACGGCCTGAGCATCGAAGCCTAAGGAGAGACGCATGAGTCGGGCACCGGATACCTGGATTCTCACCGCCGACTGCCCGAGCATGCTCGGCACGGTCGATGTCGTGACGCGGTTTCTCTACGAGCAGCGTTGCTATGTCACCGAGCACCACTCCTTCGATGATCGGCTGTCGGGGCGCTTCTTCATTCGCGTCGAGTTCCGCCAGCCAGATGATTTCGATGAGGCGGGTTTTCGTGATGGCCTGGCCGAGCGCAGCGATGCGTTTGGCATGACCTTCGAGCTGACCGCGCCCAATCACCGCCCCAAGGTGGTGATCATGGTGTCCAAGGCCGACCACTGCCTGAACGACCTGTTGTACCGTCAGCGCATTGGTCAGCTAGCGATGGACGTGGTCGCGGTGATCTCTAATCACCCCGATCTCGAGCCATTGGCGCATTGGCACAAGATCCCGTATTACCACTTCGCCCTCGACCCCAAGGACAAGCCTGCGCAAGAGCGCAAGGTGCTGCAGGTGATCGAGGAGAGTGGTGCCGAGCTGGTGATTCTTGCGCGCTACATGCAGGTGCTGTCGCCTGAACTGTGCCGTCGCCTGGATGGCTGGGCGATCAACATTCATCACTCGTTGCTGCCTGGGTTCAAGGGTGCCAAGCCGTATCACCAGGCTTACAACAAGGGTGTGAAGATGGTCGGTGCCACGGCGCACTACATCAACAACGACCTTGATGAAGGGCCGATCATTGCCCAGGGGGTCGAAGTGGTGGATCACAGTCACTATCCCGAAGACCTGATTGCCAAGGGGCGTGATATCGAAGGCCTGACCCTGGCGCGGGCGGTGGGATATCACATTGAGCGGCGGGTGTTTCTCAACGCCAATCGGACGGTGGTGCTCTGAGATCGTCGGGGCCGCCTTGCGGCCCTTTCGCGACACAAGGCCGCTCCTACAAAGACCGCGTAGTTTGGGCCGACGCGGTCCTTGTAGGAGCGGCCTTGTGTCGCGAAAGGGGCGCAAAGCGCCCCCGGCTATCTCCAGACCCACCTGACGCCTGCGGGCAAGCCACTGTCGTTTCCAGTCACGGCATTTCCCCGCCACAAGCCCACAATTCCCCCATTCCAGTAACACATGCCGCCCATGGATGGCGGCGCTTCAACCAACGCTGCATAAGTACAAATCAAGCGAGGTAAGAGCATGTCTGGTAACCGTGGAGTGGTGTATCTCGGCGCTGGCAAGGTCGAGGTGCGGAACATCGACTACCCCAAAATGCAGGACCCACGCGGCAAGAAGATCGAGCACGGTGTGATCCTCAAGGTGGTCTCCACCAATATCTGCGGCTCCGACCAGCACATGGTTCGTGGCCGTACCACCGCCCAGGTCGGGCTGGTGCTGGGCCACGAGATCACCGGTGAAATCATCGAGATGGGTCGTGACGTCGAGCGGATGAAAATCGGCGACCTGGTCTCGGTACCGTTCAACGTTGCCTGCGGCCGCTGCCGCTCGTGCAAAGAGATGCACACCGGCGTCTGCCTCACCGTCAACCCGGCCCGCGCCGGTGGCGCCTACGGCTACGTCGACATGGGTGACTGGACCGGCGGCCAGGCCGAATACGTGCTGGTGCCCTACGCCGACTTCAACCTGCTGAAACTGCCGGATCGCGACAAGGCCATGGAGAAGATCCGTGACCTGACGTGCCTGTCCGACATTCTGCCTACCGGCTACCACGGCGCCGTGACGGCCGGGGTTGGCCCTGGCAGCACCGTGTATGTCGCCGGTGCCGGCCCGGTGGGGCTGGCGGCTGCTGCGTCGGCACGGCTGCTGGGCGCCGCCTGCGTGATCGTCGGCGACCTCAACCCGGCCCGTCTGGCGCATGCCAAGTCGCAGGGCTTCGAGGTGGTCGACCTGTCCAAGGACACCCCGCTGCACGAGCAGATCATCGACATCCTCGGCGAGCCGGAAGTGGACTGCGCCGTTGACGCGGTCGGCTTCGAGGCGCGCGGCCATGGCCACGAGGGCGCCAAGCATGAAGCGCCGGCCACCGTGCTGAACTCGCTGATGCAGGTGACCCGCGTTGCCGGCAACATTGGTATCCCGGGGCTTTACGTGACCGAAGACCCGGGCGCGGTAGATGCCGCCGCCAAGATCGGCGCGCTGAGCATTCGATTTGGCTTGGGCTGGGCGAAATCGCACAGCTTCCACACCGGCCAGACCCCAACCATGAAGTACAACCGCCAGCTGATGCAGGCGATCATGTGGGATCGAATCAATATTGCTGAAGTGGTGGGCGTGCAGGTGATCAGCCTGGATCAGGCGCCGGAAGGCTATGGCGAGTTTGATGCTGGGGTGCCGAAGAAGTTTGTGATTGATCCGCATAAGACGTTTAGTGCGGCGTGATGTGACATCGAGAAAAAAGCCCCTTTTCAGGGGCTTTTTTTAGGGGAGGCCGGGATGATTGGCAGGGTGAATGTCAGGATTTGTTCTGATGCTCGATCCCTAGACCGCAGGTGACCTGTCGGCTAGCGCGTTGGCTGCTAAAAGCTCCGTACCTTGTGTGGCCTCTGAATGCCGCTCGGCAAGCGGCATATCAGCGCCGCGCAGGATTGTGCGGGTTTGGGTGCCTTGTTTGACGGAGGCGAGGGTGCCGCCTTGATAAAAGTATAAGTTGCTGTTTTTGATCTTCGTTTGTCCTCGCAAACCCCAGTATTCATCCGCTGATAGATGCTGTGCAGCCGTAATGATAATAGGATTAAGTCTGTCTTAGCTCTGCAATGGCCGCAATTATCTTATCCCTATCGGCAGTAAAGTCTCTTGATTTCACGTTGTAATAGGCTTCCTTGTCGTAGGCCAAATTTGCCTTGCTTGTATAGAAGCGCCACATGTCAGAGCCGTTGACGTATTGGTTGGCGCTGGCTTGGTAAATTGTGTATTCACTGTTGGCTTTATCAGCTTTTACGTGCTGGCGTTCAATGTAGCTGTCGTACTTCTTGACGCGAGCTTCTAATTTATTTAAAAGGGGTGCGGTCTTTGTGATTCTTATATCTCTCTCTTTGGGGTAATTTCTGAGAGTCTCATCGTAACTGGGTAGCCTCTCGCCGGGCACGGCATATCTTTGCGCCTCTGAGTAGCTGGGTAATTCTCGCGTAGGCGCGTTTTTTACATGTTTGGGTAGTTTGGGGGCGAACAAGCGACCGAACAGTCGGAAGTGTCCAGACGGGTCGGTGAAGTTTACAGGGTCTGCACCGCAGTAAGCGTAGCTGTTGAGGCCCCCCTTGCCAAACGGACTGAGGCTGTCTGGCGATAAGAAGCGCATAAGGCGAGGGTTATGTGAGCGATAACCATTGCCTAGAATATAAAGCTCTGCCGGATCAATGCACTCACCATTGAATCCCAGGAGTGACAGGGTTGAGGGCTGTGATGCGGAGTGCCCATAGGCGGTGTAAGGGAGGCTCTCCAGTTGCTGGTCAGTTTTTACCTGGAGCACTGATCCATTGCCATCGGTAGTCAGGAACCTCACGGGTTCGCTGTCACAGTTTAATTGCTCTGCCAAGGCGGTATCGAGGCTACGGAATACGCTGTGATTTTGCGTGCCTTGTTTTACGGTGGCGAGTTTGTCGCTCTGATGAAAGTACAGGCGGTCGCCCGCATTGGTTTTGGTCATTAGTGCATGCTCATGTGAGTTGCCTGCGATCTTGGTGCAGGGTGAGTTTGCTCCAGTGTCGGGCGAGTGAATGAGCGGGCACAACTGGCAAAAGTACTAGTTCTGTTTGGCGTGCTTTCTGAATTCCCGCTTTAGAATGCAAAACTTCCTGCGCACGGTTGGTAGCCATACATGGCCTTAGGAAATGCCCTGTGCGAACTCGGTTAATTAGATGGCTGTTTATGGCAGTTGTACGCAGGAGTCAGTGCGGCCTGCCAGGGTTGCCTTGTGACTTGGTTTTCCGCCCAGCGTGCAGCAGCCCCGGCAATCTGCCGTCAAGCTGGAAGCCCGAAAACCACCCCCCGCTGGATGAAAACGGCCCGATACCCGGCCCGGAACAAACCTCCAAACCCCCAGTCGAATGCCTCGTTTCCCAGGCCATTCCGGCCGACGAGGTCCCCCCGATGAAAGCGTTCACCCTGGCAACCCTGATGACCCTGGCCGCAACGCCAGCGTTCGCCTTCAACTTCAGCGACGCCGCCAATGCCGTGTCCGCCGCGCAAAGCCAGCAGTCACAAGGCAAAGTGCAGGCACCCGCCGAATCGGCCAATCTGCTCAACACTCTGGGCAGCGAATTGAACATCACCCCCGAACAGGCCGTGGGCGGCGCCGGGGCAATGCTCGGCCTGGCGCGCAACAACCTCAGCAGCGACGACTACGGCCAGTTGACCAAGGCCGTGCCCGGCCTGGACCTGCTCTCCGGCGCCAACGCCCTCGGTGGCCTCAGTGGCCTGGGCGAATTGCTCGGCAAGAACAGTGACAAACAATCGGCCCTGAGCAACGCGCTGGGCAACAACGTCGAAGACCGCAGCGATCTGGACAGCGCCTTCAAGGCCCTGGGCATGGATACCGGCATGATCGGCCAGTTCGCCCCGCTGATTCTCCAGTACCTCGGTCAACAAGGCATCGCCGGTTCGCTACTGCAGAACCTGGGTAGCCTGTGGACCACTCCGGCGCCTGCAACAACACCTTCGGTTTGATCAGGTTCTAAGGCGTTCGGCGGCGTCGCGAAGCTCGAATAGCCGTTGGCGCCTGTTGCCGATTAGCTCGCCGATGCTTTTCAGTTTTGCTGATATCAGTTTGCCTGGCGGGCGTCTGGCTTGGGGCGAACTTCCGGAGTAATGCAAAGCCCCTACATAGTGGTGCTCCAGCTTTTCAAGCTCAGCGTAGATATTCCCTGACGCTCTCGAGAGCGCCATCCTTTGTTTGAAGATGGACTGGGCCGTTGGTGCTGCCACCAAGGCGGTCGGGGTATCCGTTTTCACATCACTGCGACCCGGCGTGTCAGCGATGCGTACTGACTTTTTCGGTCGGTCAGCGCGCTTCTCTTTTATCAATATGGAGCGCAGGGGTTCTACTGATGCGTCTTTGCCGGGCAGTTTCTTGACCGGTTGCGGGGTGGAACGTTTTGCGGAAGCCGAGCGCATTTTTGCTATCTGGGCTTTCAGAAGCTCCGCTGACACCGCTGGATGGTGCCCTGTCGGGTCTGAATAGTTGACGGGGTCGCCCGCACAGTAGCCATAAGCATTGAACCCACCTTCCTCGAACGGACTCAGACTGTCAGGTGCGAGGAAACGCATCAGTACCGGGCTATAAGCGCGATACCCCTGGCCCAGCAGGTAGTTGCCGGTCAATGGCTCGGGAGGTTCACCCGCGAACCCAAGTCGCGGCGCCGCAGGCTGTGACCGAGCGTCATGCCCATAGGCGGTATAGATGCAAGTGGCTGCGCCAAGGCCGCCGTGCGTCTTCAACACGGACTTCTGGCTGTCCGTTATCAACAGCTGAATGTCCATGCCAGAGTGGCTGTCGCGCCGCTCAGCCAACGGCTGACCGGCCCCCTGCAGTAGCTTCCAGTTCTGGTTGCCGGTGATCTCGAGATTGATCTGTCCGCTTTGGTAGAAGTTAAGGCGTTTGTTCACGGGGCTGGCCTCGCAGGCGCTGAGTCTTTGATCAGCTCAGTTTCCCGGCCTGCGAGATGTTGCATAACTGGCAGAAGTGTTAGGGCGCTTCCTACGTTCCTGTCCGTCTGCGGCTGATGGACATTGATCCCCTCCCACAAGCGCACATCCTGTGGGAGCGGGCTTGCCCCGCGAAGAGGCCGGCTCAGCCGCTGCAAGCCTCAGCGCATCTCGGCGCGCAACTGCTCGATGCGCTGGTCCTTCTCGACCCACAGCTGGTTCACCCAGGCCTGCACGGTCTCGCGAAACACCGGGTCGTTCTCGTAATCGCCCGCCCACAACGCCGGGTCCAGCTCATGCACGCGAATGTCGATAATCACCCGGCTGATGCTGCCATTGAGCAGGGCCCAGAAGCCCGGCGCCTGGTCGCCCGGGTAGACGATGGTCACATCCAGCAGAGCGTCGAGCTGTTCGCCCAGCGCCGCCAGCACGAACGCCACGCCACCGGCCTTGGGCTTGAGCAAGTGCTTGTACGGCGACTGCTGTTCAAGGCGCTTGGCCTCGCTGAAGCGCGTGCCCTCAAGGTAGTTGACCACGGTCACCGGCTGGCGCTTGAACAGCTCGCAGGCGGCCTTGGTGATTTCCAGGTCCTTGCCCTTGAGCTCCGGGTGCTTGGCCAGAAACGCCTTGCTGTAGCGCTTCATGAACGGGTAGTCCAGGCCCCACCAGGCCAGGCCCAGCAGCGGCACCCAGATCAGTTCCTTCTTGAGGAAGAACTTGAAGAACGGCACCCGGCGGTTGAGGCTTTCGATCAGCGCCGGGATATCGACCCAGCTCTGGTGGTTGCTCACGCACAGGTAGGAGGTGTCCTGGCGCAGCTTGTCGACGCCGCGGATATCCCACTGGGTAGGGATGCACAGGGCGAAAATGACCTTGTCGATCTCCGACCAGGTCTCGGCCATCCACATCACGCCTGCAGACGCATAGTCACGGCCTCGGCCCGGCAGCACCAGCTTGAGCAGGGCGAAGACCATCAACGGGCAGATCATCACCACGGTGTTGAGCAATAGCAGAATGGTTGTGAGGATGCCGGTCAGCAGGCGACGCATAAGGAGACTCTTGTTGTGTGAAATAAGCGGTCGACAATGATAAGTGCGGTTATCGCCTACGCCAAACTTCCAATGGCCTACGACCGGGACAAATGTTTCACATTATGTTGGATAAGCTCTTGCGACGAACCTATCGCGCTTGTGCAGTCTAAGCACTGTCCCGTCTCAAGGAAGTTAGCCCGTGAAACCACTGCTTGCCCTGTTATCGCTGCTCGCCCTGCCGGTCATGGCCGCCGAGCCGACCCTGTATGGTCGCTACGAGTACATCAGCCTGCCGGAGATCGGCGGTGAAACGCTCAAGGCCAAGATGGACACCGGTGCGCTGACAGCCTCGTTGTCGGCCAAGGATATCGAGCGCTTTACCCGTGATGGCGAGGACTGGGTGCGCTTCAAGCTGGCAACCAAGGATGCCGACGGCAAGGTCTACGAGCACAAGGTTGCGCGCATCAGCAAGATCAAGAGCCGCGCCGACGAGGACGATGACGAAGGCGACAGCGCTGAGGCAGCGCGCCGGCCGGTGGTCGACCTGGAGCTGTGCCTGGGCGGCGAGAAGCGTACCGTCGAAGTCAACCTGACGGACCGCAGCAGCTTCAATTATCCGTTGTTGATTGGCGCCAAGGCGCTGCGCGAGTTCAAGGCGGCGGTAAACCCCGCGCGTAGGTTTACCGCTGGCAAGCCTGAGTGCTGACGGAGCAGCTTCAAGCTGCGAGCCACAAGCTGCAAGAAACAGCGGATCGGTGTAAGTTCACGCGATCCGCTTCTAGTTGAAGCTTGCAGCTTGAGGCTTGTCGCCAAGAATGCCCCATATCCTCATCGTCGAAGATGAATCCGCCATCGCCGACACCCTGATCTACGCCCTGCAAGCCGACGGCCACAGCACCGAGTGGGTGACCCTGGGTAGCGCTGCCGTCGAGCGCCAGCGCCTGCAGCCGGCCGACCTGGTCATTCTCGACATCGGCCTGCCCGACATCAGTGGCTTTGAAACCTGCCGCCAGCTGCGCCGCTTCAGCGAAGTGCCGGTGATGTTTCTCAGCGCCCGCGACGCCGAGATCGATCGGGTGCTGGGCCTGGAGATCGGTGCCGACGATTACGTGGTCAAACCGTTCAGCCCCCGCGAAGTGGCCGCGCGGGTGCGGGCGATCCTCAAGCGCATGGCGCCGCGCAGCGAAACGCCCGCTGTGGCGACGCTGTTTCAGGTCGACACGCTGCGCATGCAGATCGTTTACCGCAGTGTCAGCCTGGCCCTGACCCGTCACGAGTTTCGCCTGCTGCAGTGCTTGCTTGAGCAGCCGCAGCGGGTGTTCAGCCGCGAGCAGTTGCTCGACGCGCTGGGGGTAGCGGGGGACGCTGGCTACGAGCGCACCATCGACAGCCATATCAAGAGCCTGCGCGCCAAGCTGCGCCAGGTCGCCGCTGACGCCGAGCCGATCCAGACCCATCGCGGCCTGGGCTACAGCTACAGCCCGGAACACGCCTGATGCGCCTGGGTATTCGGATCTTTCTGGTGTACTTCCTGTTTGTCGGGCTGGCTGGCTATTTTTTGCTCAATACCGTGCGTGAGCAGATCCGCCCGGTGGTGCGCCAGGCTTCCGAAGAAACCCTGGTCGACACCGCCAACCTGCTGGCGGAGATCCTCCACGACGACGTCAAGGCCGGGACCCTTGGCCAGAGCCGCTTGCCGCAGTTGCTTGAATCGTACGGCCAGCGCCGCCCCGGCGCGCAGATCTGGGGGCTGGCGAAGAATCAGGTCAGCCACCGCATCTACGTGACCGACGCCAATGGCATCGTCCTGCTCGACTCGGCCGGGGTCGATCTGGGCAAGGATTACTCACGCTGGAACGACGTCTACCTGACCCTGCACGGGCAATACGGTGCGCGCTCTTCACGCAGCGATCCGGATGACGAAAGCACCTCGGTGATGCACGTCGCGGCGCCGATCATGGATGCCGGCAAGATCATCGGCGTGGTCACCGTGGCCAAGCCCAACAGCTCGCTGCAGCCGTACATCGACCGCGCCGAGCGGCGCCTGCTCAATCTTGGCCTGGGCTTGATCATCCTCGGCCTGCTGGTCGGTGCGCTGTTGTCGTGGTGGCTGGCGCGCTCGCTGCGCAGGCTCACCCACTACGCCCAGGCGGTCAGCGAGGGTCAGCGCGCGGCGTTGCCGCATTACAAGGGCGGCGAGCTCGAGCAACTCGCCACCGCAGTCGAGCGGATGCGCACCGAGCTTGCCGGCAAGGCCTATGTCGAGCGCTATGTGCATACCCTGACCCACGAGCTGAAAAGCCCGCTGGCGGCGATTCGTGGCGCCTCCGAGCTGCTGCAGGGCGACATGCCCGCCGAGCAGAGGCTGCGTTTTGCCAGCAATATCGAACGTGAGAGCGGGCGCTTGCAGCAGATGATCGAACGCTTGCTGAATCTCGCCCAGGTCGAGCAGATGCAGGCTCTGGAGGATGAGCAGGAGGTGGCGCTGGCGGCGCTGGTCGACGAGTTGCTGCTGGCCCACGCAGCGCGTATCGACAGCGCTGGCTTGCAGGTGCGCCAGCGCGTGCCAGCGGCGGTGCGGTTGCGTTGTGATCCGTACCTGATGCGCCAGGCGTTGGCCAACCTGCTCGAGAATGCACTGGACTTCACCCCGGCGGGTGGGACTTTGCTGTTCGAGCTGGAGCAGGGCGGCGAGCGGGTCGCGTTGAGCCTGTTCAACCAGGGTGAGGCAATTCCGCAATACGCGATAGGGCGCGTCAGCGAGCGCTTCTATTCGCTGCCGCGACCAGGCAGTGGGCGCAAGAGCAGCGGTCTGGGGCTGAATTTTGTCGCCGAGGTGATGCAGCTGCATGGTGGCGAGTTGGCGGTGGATAACGTCGAAGGCGGCGTGCGGGTGAGGTTGTGGCTGCCGCTGCGGCGCGTCTGTTGAATTGCTGGGGCCGCTTCGCGACATTCTCGCGACACAAGGCCGCTCCTTCAGGATCCGCGTGAACCTGACATGACGCGGCCCCTGTAGGAGCGGCCTTGTGTCGCGAAAGGCCAGCGTAGCTGGCCCGGCGGTGTCGGCGGCGAAGCTGGTAACTGCAACTCACCACAGTATCTCCACGCAATCTCCACATTGGCTCCCTGCTGGCTCCACAGGCGCGGCACAGACTGTGCCCATCGCCAACGGAGCCTCCACCCATGAACAAGACCCTGAGTTTCAAGCTCGGCATGATCGCCTTGCTGATGTTGCTGCTGTTGATACCGCTGCTGATGATCGGTGGCCTGATCGAGGACCGGCAGAACCTGCGCGACAATGTGCTGGCCGACATCGCCCAGAGCTCAAGCTTCGATCAGCTGATCTCCGGTCCACTGCTGGTGGTGCCGTACCGCAAGTACGAGCGGCGCTGGATCGACAAGGACGGCCAGAGCGTACAGGAGACGGTCACCGTTAACGGCCAGTTGTACTTCCTGCCGGAGACGTTCGACGCTGACATCAACATCGATACCGAACTGCGCGCCCGCGGCATCTATCAGGCGCGGCTGTTCCACGCCAAGAGTCAGATAGCCGGGCGGTTCAAGCTGCCCGAGCGTTGGGGCATCGACAAGGACTATGAGGATTACCGTTTCGACAAGCCGTTCCTGGTGGTTGGCATCAGCGACATCCGCGGCATCGAGAGCAACCTGGAACTGCAGCTGGATGATCAACGCCTGCCTTTCGCTGCAGGTACCGGTCTGGACTGGATGCGTGGCGGTGTGCACGTGCCGTTGCCGCAGTTCGATGGCCAGCAGGCGCGCGAGTTCACCTATGGCTTCGAGCTTGCCTTGCAAGGCACCGGGCAGCTGTACGTGCTGCCGATCGGGCGCAGCAGCAGTGTCGACATGCAGGCCAACTGGCCGCACCCAAGCTTTGTCGGCAGTTACTTGCCAAGCCGGCGCGAGATCAGCGGTGATGGCTTCAAGGCCCACTGGCAGACCTCGTTCTTTGCCACCAACCTGGAAGATGCCCTGCGCCAGTGTGCGACGGTCGCCGACTGTAGTGAGTACAAGCAGCGCACCTTTGGCGTGAGCTTTGTCGACCCGGTCGACCAGTACCTCAAGAGCGAGCGGGCGATAAAATATGCGCTGCTGTTCATTGCTCTGACCTTTGCCGGATTCTTCCTCTTCGAGGTGCTGAAAAACCTCAGCGTGCACCCGGTGCAGTACGTGCTGGTTGGCGTGGCGTTGGCGTTCTTCTACCTGCTGTTGCTGTCACTGTCCGAGCACCTGGGCTTTGGCGCTGCCTATGGTTTGTCGGCGTCGGCTTGTGTGCTGCTGATCGGCTTCTACCTCAGCCACGTGCTGCGCAGTGTCTGGCGCGGGTTGGGCTTCGCTGGCGGGTTGGCGGTGCTCTACGCGATGTTGTTCGGGTTGCTCAGCGCCGAGGACTACGCGCTGTTGATGGGCTCGCTGCTGTGCTTTGGCTTGCTCGGCGTATTCATGGTCCTGACCCGGCGCCTGGACTGGTCGCGGGTGGGGAGGTCGGCATGAGGGAGGAACGTGAGCTGGGGCGCCGGCTGGCGCTGCAGATCGGCCTGCTGTTTGCGCCAGGCCAGCGCTGAAAGAGGGGCCGCATTGCGGCCCCTTTTGCCGTCAGTCAGGCAGCTGGCGCAGTGGCGCGCAGCGAAGGCCGCTGCGACACTTCGGCGTACCAGGCCGCCAGGCCGGGCTGGCGCTCACGCCAGCCGAACTCAGGCTGGCGCAGGTCCAGATAACCCAGCGCGCAGGCGACGCCGATGGCGACCATGTCGAACCCGGAGATCAGCTCGGCCAGGTGCTCCTGCTCCAGGTTGGCCAGGCTGCGGCGGATCTTCTCGCTCTGCGCTTCGAGCCAGCCATCCCAGCGCTTGTCCTGCGGGCGCAGGAAGCTCTCGTAGCGGCTCGATACCGCCGCATCCATGATCGCATCGGCCTGCGCCGCCAGGGTCAGCCGGCGCCAGCGGGCCGAGCCCTCACGCGGGATCAGCGGGGTGCCGACGTGCTGGCTGTCGAGGTACTCGCAGATCACCCGGCTGTCATGCAGCACAGTGCCGTCTTCCAGGCGCAAGGCCGGGATCTTGCCGATCGGGTTGTCCTGATTGAGTTGCTCGTCGCCAGCCACCGGGCTGATATTCACTGCCTGCAACTGTACCCGCGGCAGTTGCCCGGTTTCGTGCAGCACCACCATGACCTTGCGCACAAACGGCGACAGCGGCGAGTGGAACAGGGTCATCGTGCTCATGGCCGGGCCTCAGTTGCCTTGCAGGCTGGGCGGCAGGCACACGCCGGTGCCAGCGATGCCGCAGTAGCCGTTGGGGTTCTTGGCCAGATATTGCTGGTGGTAGGCCTCGGCGAAGTACACCGTTGGCGCCTGCTCGATCTCGGTGGTGATCGGGCCAAAGCCGGCCTTGTCCAGCTCAGCCTGGTAGGCCGCTTTGCTCGCGTTGGCTTGCTCAAGCTGCTCGGGGCTGGTGCAGAAGATCGCCGAACGGTACTGGGTGCCGACGTCGTTGCCCTGGCGCATGCCCTGGGTCGGGTTGTGCAGCTCCCAGAACATCGCCAGCAGCTCCTGATAGCTGACCTTGTCCTTGTCGAACACGACCAGCACCACTTCGGTGTGGCCGGTCAGGCCCGAGCAGACTTCTTCGTAGGTTGGGTTCGGAGTGAAGCCGCCGGCATAGCCGACCACCGTGCTGACCACGCCTTCGCGCTGCCAGAAGCGGCGCTCGGCGCCCCAGAAGCAACCCAGGCCAAAGATGGCGAAATCGACGTTCTGGAAGAACGGCCCAAGCAGCGGCGTCTCGTTGAAGACGTAATGCATCTCGGGCAGGCTCATCGGCGTCTCGCGGCCAGGCAGGGCCTGCTCCGCAGTAGGCAGGACGTTTTTGTTCACCAGGATTTCCGAACGCAGGACCATAGCCGCTCCTCTGTATATTCAGTAGATGTAGGCAGGGGCCGTCAGCGCGCTGCTGCGGCCCGAATGACTTGTATAGTGCCCTAGACTGAGCGCGCTGTCAGGCCACTGGTCCGCGCGGGTAGCGCTTGAGGCGCTCAACCAGTTCGCGGCCGGGGATTGGCCGATCGAACAGGTAGCCCTGGCCGACGTCACAGCGATGGCGGCGCAGGAAGGCCAGCTGCGCAGGGGTCTCGATGCCCTCGGCGACTACTTTGAGCTTGAGGTTGTGGGCCATGGCCACCACCGCCGAGGTGATTTCCATGTCGTCCTGGTTGTCCGGGATTTCGTTGATGAAGCTGCGGTCGATCTTGATGATGTCGATCGGGAATTTCTTCAGGTAGCTCAGCGACGAGTAGCCGGTACCAAAGTCGTCCATCGCCAGGGTCAGCCCCAACGCCTTCAGTTCGATCAGCTGGCGGTGGGTGTCTTCGGTCGCCTCAAGCAGCAAGCCTTCGGTCAGCTCCAGTTCCAGCAAGTGCGAAGGCAGGCCTTCTTCCTTGATGATCGAGCCGATCGAGCTGACCAGCTCAGGGTCGGAAAACTGCTTGGGTGAAAGGTTGATAGCGACGTGCAGGTCACCCAGGCCAGCGGCGCTCAGTTCAAGGCTCATGCGGCACGACTGGCGCACCACCCACTTGCCGATGGGGATGATCAGGCCGGTTTCTTCGGCCACGCTGATGAACTGATCCGGGCGGATCATGCCGCGCTCCGGGTGGTTCCAGCGCAGCAACGCTTCCAGCCCGAGGAGGCGCCCGCTGCGCAGGCACAGCTTGGGCTGGTAGAACACCTCCAGCTCGTTCTGGGTCAGGGCGCGGCGCAGGTTGTTCTCGACGAACAGCTTGTAGCTGGCTTCGGCGTTGAGCACTTCGGTGAACACCTGCACCTGATGCTTGCCGTTGGCCTTGGCCTTGTGCAGGGCGAGGCCGGCGTTTTTCATCAGGGTCTGCGGGTCGCTGCCGTGCAGCGGCGCGCAGGCCAGGCCTACCGAGGCGGTGACGTTGATCAGCTGGTTGTCGACGAACATCGGCTTGTCGAGGGTGCGCAGCAGTTGCAGGGCAATGCTCTGGCCGCCCTCCAGGCTGGTGTGGTCGAGCAGCACGGCAAATTCGTTACTGGCAAAGCGCGCAAGGATGCCGCCGACGGTCAGACTGTTGCGCAGGCGTCGGGCCAGGCTCACCAGCAGCTTGTCGCCGGTCTGGTGGCCAAGGCTGTCGTTGATCCGCTTGAAGTTGTCGATGTCGACCAGCAGCAGGCACAGCGAACTGGCGCTGTCGCGGCTGAAGCGCTCATCGAGGTTGCGAATGAACGCCGGGCGGTTGCCCAGGTTGGTCAGGTTGTCGGTGTAGGCCAGGCGCTCGATGCGCTGCTGAGCCAGCTTGCTCTGGGTGACGTCTTCGTAGATGCCGATGTAGTGGGTCAACTCGCGGTTGTCGCCGTACACCTTGGAAATCGACAGCTGACCCCAGTAGGGTTCGAGGTTCTTGCGCCGGCTCTTGAATTCGCCCTGCCAGCTGTTGCCCATGTCCAGGCTCGACGGCGAATCGAACAGCAGCTCGCTGAGGTTTTCCAGGGCCGGCAGTTCGGACAGGCGATGGCCCTGGACCTCATCGGTGCTGTACTGGGTGATCGCGGTGAAACTTGGGTTGACGTACTCGACCACGCCGTCGCGGTTGACCAGCAAAAAGGCGCTGGCGCTCTGCTCGACCGCGCGCTGGAACAGGTGCAACGCGCTGGCAGCGGTACGCCGGTTGTGGTTGGTGATGACCTGGGCGAACTGGTCGGCGAGCTCGCCTGCAAAAGCGATTTCATCCGACTGCCAGGCCCGCGGCATGCCGGTTTGCTCCAGGCACAGCACGCCGACTACCTGGCCGTCGACGCGGATACTGGCGTCGAGCATGGCGTTGTCGGAGGCCGGGAACAGGCTCTGCGCCATGTCGCGGGTGCGCGGGTCGTGGCTGGCGTTGTGCGCGTCGATGGCGCGGCTGGCATGCAGCGCTTCGATGTAGTCGGGGAACTGGCTGGCGTCGATCGGGGCCGGTAGGCGGTGCTCCTGGTCAAGCCGGTACCAAGCGGTAATCGGCTCCAGCTGCTGGTCATGCAGGTACCAGATGCTCGAGCAGTCGACGTTGTAGATTTCACAGGCGCTGCGGGTGATCAGCTCGGCGGCTTCGAGCAGCGAGTTGTCGGCGCTGTAGCGCTGCCGCGCCAGGCGCAGAATCAAGTCTTGCTGGGCTCGTACCCGCTCCAGATGCTCTAGCTGTTCCTGCTGCGCGCGCTGGTTCAGCTGCAGAGCGATCTGCAGGCGGTTGTTGCGGGTTTCCAGGTCGCTGGCGGTCATGTTGATGCTGTCTTCGGCGTGATCATCGAGCACTGTCAGGTACCCGCGCAGCAGCTGCCGGCCATGCTGCTTGTAGACTTCGCCGCACTCCAGCAAACGCAATGGCGCCGGGCCAACGTGCAGGGTGTAGCGCACCCGGTAATGACCACGGCGCGACAGCTGCAGCTGGATCTCGTCATGCAGGCGATAGCGTGCTTCGGGCTCCATCAGGCTGGCATACGGCGAGCTGACCAACGCGCACAGCTCAGCGGCAGGCAGGCCGAATTGGCGGTCGCAGTTGGGGTCCAGGTAGAGCATCGCCCAGTTGGCTTCGTTGAGCCTTTCGAAACGCAGCATGCCCAGCCGCGAGGGCACGGGTAGCTGGGTCACGACCTCGGCCGCCACTCGGGTCGCGGCATCGGGTTGGCTTTTCATCGAAGACTCGCTTGAAGAGGGTGACAGGGCCTGGCAGGCAGCGCATCTGGCAAGGTTGCATCATGTCCCGAAGGCTGGCAAGCGGCCATGTCGGGCTATTGGCAGTTTATCGGCAGGGGCGTGAGTTTCTGCAGCCGGTTGCAGTTTTGCGGGCAAAAAAAAGCCCCGCCAGAGGCGGGGTTGAGGTACGAGCGTGGCAGCTCGAAAGTAGTGCCTGCTGCCCCGGCATGTACCGGGGCAGCAGTTGCAGCATTACAGCAGGATGGTGCGGATATCACCCAGCAAGTCGCTCAGGCGCTTGGTGAAGCGCGCAGCAGCGGCGCCGTTGATCACACGGTGATCGTACGACAGCGACAGCGGCAGCATCAGCTTGGGCTGGAAGGCCTTGCCATCCCAGACTGGCTGGATGGTTGCCTTGGATACACCCAAGATCGCCACTTCCGGCGCGTTGACGATCGGCGTGAAGCCAGTGCCGCCAATGTGACCGAGGCTGGAGATGGTGAAGCAGGCGCCCTGCATCTCGTCGGCCGAAAGCTTTTTGGTACGGGCTTTTTCAGCCAGTGCCGCAGCTTCGCCAGCCAGTTGCAGCAGGCTCTTCTGGTCGACGTTCTTGATGACCGGGACCAGCAGACCATCCGGGGTGTCGACGGCGAAACCGACGTTGACGTACTTCTTGCGGATGATTGCCTTGCCGCTTGGTGCCAGCGAACTGTTGAAGTCCGGCAGCTCCTTGAGCAGGTGGGCGCAGGCCTTGAGCAGCAGCGGCAGTACGGTCAGCTTGACGCCGGCCTTTTCCGCTACGGCTTTTTGCGCGACACGGAAGGCTTCCAGCTCGGTGATGTCAGCCGAATCGAACTGAGTCACGTGCGGCACGTTGAGCCAGCTGCGGTGCAGGTTGGCAGCGCCGACCTGCATCAGGCGGGTCATGGCCACTTCTTCGACTTCACCGAACTTGCTGAAGTCGACTACCGGGATCGGCGGGATACCAGCACCACCGGTTGCACCGGCGGCGGCCGGCGCTTCCTTGGCCTTCTGCATCATCGCCTTGACGTAGACCTGCACGTCTTCCTTGAGGATGCGACCGTGCGGGCCAGTAGCCGAAACAGCGCCCAGCTCGACACCAAATTCACGGGCCAGCTGACGTACCGCAGGGCCGGCATGGACCTTGGCGTTGCTGGCAGCAGCCGGGGCAGCAGCCTGGGCCGGTGCAGCAGCTGGAGCCGGTGCGGCGGCAGGTGCGGCAGCCGGAGCAGCCTCAGCCTTGGCCGGTGCGGCAGCCGCCTGGGCAGGGGCCGCAGCAGGTGCGGCGCCAGCGATCTTCAACTTGAGGATCAGGTCACCGGTGCCGACTTCGTCGTCCAGCTTGGCGATCACTTCTTCAACCACGCCAGCGGCAGGCGAAGGGATCTCCATGGAGGCCTTGTCGGACTCCAGGGTGATCAGCGACTGGTCAGCTTCGACGGTGTCGCCGGCCTTGACCAGTACTTCGATGATCTTGGCCTTGCCCGACGAGCCGATGTCCGGCACGTGGATGTCCTGCACGGTGGCAGCAGCAGGAGCTGCGGCCGGCGCAGGAGCAGCCTCGGCGGCTGGCGCAGGCGCGGCAGCCGGTTGTTCGGCGGCAGGCGCAGCAGCGGCTGGAGCCTCGGACGCCGCAGCGCCCTCGGCTTCCAGAACCAGCAGTTCGTCGCCTTCTTTCAGGCGATCGCCCAGCTTGACCTTGAGCTCTTTGACGATGCCGGCTTTAGGCGCCGGAATCTCCATGGAGGCCTTGTCGGACTCCAGGGTCAGCAGGCTCTGGTCAGCCTCGATGCGGTCGCCAACCTTGACGAACAGCTCGATGATTTCACCTTCACCGCTGCCGATGTCAGGTACGCGAATGAGTTCGCTCACTTAAAAATACTCCTCAGCAGTCCAGTGGGTTGCGCTTGTCCGGGTCGATGCCGAACTTGACGATGGCATCAGCTACCACCTTCGGTTCGATCTCGCCACGGTCAGCCAAGGCTTCCAGGGCAGCCAGCACCACGAAGTGACGGTCAACTTCGAAGAAGTGACGCAGCTTCTTGCGGCTGTCGCTGCGACCGAAACCATCGGTACCCAGGACTTTGAACTCTTTGCTCGGCACCCACTGACGGATCTGCTCGGCAAAAATCTTCATGTAGTCGGTCGATGCGATAACCGGGCCTTTGCGACCGGTCAGGCACTGCTCGACGTAAGTCTGCTGTGGCTTCTGGCCAGGCTTGAGGCGGTTGGCGCGTTCTACGGCGAGGCCGTCGCGACGCAGTTCGTTGAAGCTGGTAACGCTCCACACGTCGGCACCGACGTTGAACTCTTCGCGCAGGATCTTCGCAGCTTCACGGACTTCACGCAGGATGGTGCCGGAACCCATCAGCTGAACGTGGTGTGCCGCGTCGCGGGTGTCTTCTTCGAGCAGGTACATGCCCTTGACGATACCTTCCTCGACACCGGCCGGGATTGCCGGCTGCTGGTAGGATTCGTTCATCACGGTGATGTAGTAGAAGATGTCCTGTTGCTCTTCGGTCATCTTCTTCATGCCGTCCTGAATGATCACCGCCAGCTCATAGCCGTAGGTTGGATCGTAGGTGCGGCAGTTCGGGATGGTCCCGGCCAGCAGGTGGCTATGACCGTCTTCGTGCTGCAAGCCTTCACCGTTGAGGGTGGTACGGCCGGCGGTACCGCCGATCAGGAAGCCACGGGTGCGGCTGTCGCCAGCGGCCCAGGCCAGGTCACCGATACGCTGGAAGCCGAACATCGAGTAGAAGATGTAGAACGGCAGCATCGGCTGGTTGTGGTTCGAGTACGAAGTACCGGCAGCGATGAACGACGACATGGCGCCGGCTTCGTTGATGCCTTCTTCGAGAATCTGACCTTTCTTGTCTTCGCGGTAGAACATCACCTGGTCTTTGTCGACTGGCTCGTAGAGCTGGCCGACCGACGAGTAGATGCCCAGCTGGCGGAACATGCCTTCCATACCGAAGGTACGGGCTTCGTCCGGGATGATCGGAACGATGCGCTGGCCAATCTCTTTGTCCTTGACCAGCTGCGCGAGGATCCGCACGAAGGCCATGGTGGTGGAGATTTCACGGTCGCCCGAGCCGTCCAGGATAGCCTTGAGGGTTTCCAGGGGCGGGGTCGGGATGCTCATGCTCTTGGCGCGGCGCTGTGGTACGAAGCCACCCAGGGCGGAGCGACGCTCGGCCAGGTAACGGGCCTCGGCGCTGCCTTCTTCTGGTTTGAAGAACGGCAGGTTCTCCAGCTCGTCGTCCTTGACCGGGATGTCGAAACGATCACGGAAGTGACGCAGGCTGTCGACGTCGACCTTCTTGGTGTTGTGCGCGGTGTTCTTGGCTTCGCCAGCACCGGTACCGTAACCCTTGATGGTCTTGGCCAGGATGACGGTCGGCTGTTCCTTGTGGTTCACAGCCTGGTGGTACGCCGCGTAGACCTTGTACGGGTCGTGGCCGCCACGGTTGAGCTTCCAGATCTCGTCATCGGACAGGTCTTCGACCATGGCCTTGAGCTCTGGGGTGTTGAAGAAGTGCTGACGGACGTACGCGCCGTCCTTGGCCTTGTAGTTCTGGTACTCGCCGTCGATGACTTCGTCCATGCGACGTTGCAGGATACCGTCGACGTCCTTGGCCAGCAGTGGATCCCAGAAACGGCCCCAGACCACTTTGTTGACGTTCCAGCCACCGCCACGGAACACGCCTTCGAGTTCCTGGATGATCTTGCCGTTACCGCGCACTGGGCCGTCGAGGCGCTGCAGGTTGCAGTTGATGACGAAGATCAGGTTGTCCAGCTTCTCGCGGCCAGCCAGGGAGATCGCGCCCAGGGATTCCGGCTCGTCGCACTCGCCGTCGCCCATGAAGCACCAGACCTTTTGCTTGCCGGCCGGGATGTAGCCGCGGGCTTCGAGGTACTTCATGAAGCGCGCCTGGTAGATCGCCTGGATCGGGCCCAGACCCATCGAAACGGTCGGGAACTGCCAGAAATCAGGCATCAGCCATGGGTGCGGGTAGGACGACAGGCCTTTGCCATCGACTTCCTGACGGAAGTTGTTCATCTGCTCTTCGCTGATCCGGCCTTCCATGAAGGCACGGGCGTAGACGCCAGGCGAGGCGTGGCCCTGGAAGAAGATCAGGTCGCCGCCGTGTTCGTCGGTCGGGGCCTGGAAGAAGTAGTTGAAGCCGATGTCATACAGGGTGGCACTGGAGGCAAAGCTCGAGATGTGTCCGCCCAGGTCCGAATCCTTCAGGTTGGTGCGCATGACCATGGCCAGTGCGTTCCAACGCACCAACGAGCGAATGCGGCGTTCCATGAACAGGTCGCCAGGCATGCGTGCTTCGTGGGTGACAGGGATGGTGTTGCGGTATGGCGTGGTGATGGCATACGGCAGCTGGGATCCACTGCGGGTGGCCAGCTCGCCCATACGGGTCATCAGGTAATGAGCGCGGTCTTCGCCTTCTTTGTCGAGGACCGACTCCAGGGCATCCAGCCATTCCTGGGTTTCGATTGGATCGAGGTCTTGCATGGCTTGCTCCAGGGCGGAAAGGCAACCAGAATCGGCTGCCTGAGTTTGCGACTGGCCTTATGGGCAGACGTCGTGAATTCTTGGATTACCGGAGTGTGACCCGGCGCCGTGTAGTTTTACTACAAAAGCTTTCGCATTTCATGCTTTTACACGGTTGGGGTAGTAGTAATACTACAGAAATGCGACGTTTGGTCGCACCTTGGCTTGTGGGGAAAAACGTTCATGTTGGTTGGCGATGTAGCTGAGGCGGGTGGATCTTGATATTTAATGCCAATGATTCGTTGATTTCAGCTATTTACAACTTTTGTATGACACTTCAACCGCGGTCCCGCTTCCCCGTAGCCAATTACACCCCTCTCTTTGTTGCCGATCAAGGATAGCCCATGCGTCTGCCTTTGCCTCTCGATCTGCCCGCTGGCTTGCAACCACTGGTCGTCCGTAACCAACAGCTGCTGAACGAGGCGCTGAGCAGTCAGGACGACCCTGGCCTGTCTACGTTGAGCGCCGAGCATCGGCAGCAGTTCGAGCAGGTGGCTGCCGCCAGCGAGTTCATCTTCGATCAGGCTCAGCGCGAGCCGGGTATGTTGCTCGAGCTGCTGGCCAGCGGTGATCTGGAGCAGGCCTATGCGCCGGGCGAGATGACCGCGCGGATTGCCGCAGTGGCCCAGGCGGCGCAGAGCGAAGAAGAGCTGGCGCGCAACCTGCGCCGGGCCCGCAACCGTCAGCAGATGCGCATCATCTGGCGCGACATTACCCGCCAGGCGGCGCTGGGGGAAACCTGCCGCGACCTGTCAGATATGGCCGACGCCTGCATCGATCAGGCTTACCAATGGCTGTACCCGCGGCATTGCCAGCAGTTCGGCACGCCTATCGGCAACCGCAGTGGCGAGGCGCAGCACATGGTCGTACTGGGCATGGGCAAGCTGGGTGCGGTCGAGCTGAACCTGTCTTCGGACATCGACCTGATCTTCGCCTTTGCCGAGGGCGGCGAGACCGAGGGGGTCAAGCGCTCGCTGGACAACCAGGAGTTTTTCACCCGCCTCGGCCAGCGCCTGATCAAGGCACTCGATCCGGTCACCGTCGATGGCTTTGTGTTTCGCGTCGACATGCGCCTGCGTCCCTACGGCTCGGCCGGCGCGCTGGTGCTGTCGTTCAATGCACTGGAGCAGTACTACCAGGACCAGGGCCGCGACTGGGAACGCTACGCCATGATCAAGGCGCGTGTTGTGGCCGGTGATCAGGCTGCCGGCGCCCAGTTGCAGGAGATGCTGCGGCCGTTCGTGTACCGGCGCTACCTGGACTTCTCGGCAATCGAAGCGCTGCGCACCATGAAGCAGCTGATTCAGCAGGAAGTGCGGCGCAAGGGCATGGCCGACAACATCAAGCTGGGCGCGGGTGGCATTCGCGAGGTCGAGTTCATCGCCCAGGCTTTCCAGCTGATCCATGGTGGGCGCGACCTGAGCCTGCAGCAGCGGCCACTGCTGAAGGTGCTGGCCACCCTTGAAGGGCAGGGCTATTTGCCGCCTGCAGTGATTACCGAGCTGCGCGAAGGCTATGAATTCCTGCGTTATACCGAACACGCCATCCAGGCCATTGCCGACCGGCAGACGCAAATGTTGCCCGACAGCGACATCGATCGGGCGCGGGTTGCGTTCATCCTCGGCTTTGCCGACTGGGACAGCTTCCATGCCCAGTTGATGTACTGGCGCGGACGCATCGACTGGCACTTCCGCCAGGTCATCGCTGACCCGGATGAAGACGAGGCCGAGGGCGAACTGGTGGTGGGTGGCGAATGGTCGCCGCTGTGGGAGCAGGCCCAGGATGAAGAGGCCGCCTGCCGCCAGCTTGAAGAAGCCGGCTTCGGCCAGCCAGCCGATGCCTTGCGCCGCTTGACCGGGCTGCGCGCCAGCCCGCAGCTGCGTTCGATGCAGCGCCTGGGCCGCGAACGCCTGGATGCATTTATCCCGCGCCTGCTGGCTCAGGCCGTTGAACACGACAATCCCGACTTGGTATTGGAGCGGGTACTGCCGCTGGTCGAGGCGGTGGCGCGGCGCTCGGCGTACCTGGTGTTGCTGACCGAGAACCCAAGTGCCCTGCGCCGTCTGCTGACGCTGTGCGCAGCCAGCCCGTGGATCGCCGAACAGATTGCCCGCTATCCGCTGCTGCTCGATGAGCTGCTCAACGAGGGCCGTCTGTTCAGCCCGCCGCTGGCGCCGGAATTGGCCAGCGAGCTACGCGAGCGGCTGACCCGCATCCCCGAAGACGACCTCGAGCAGCAGATGGAAGCCCTGCGCCACTTCAAGCTGGCGCACAGCCTGCGCGTGGCTGCCTCGGAAATCAGCGGCAACCTGCCATTGATGAAGGTCAGTGACTACCTGACCTGGCTGGCCGAGGCGATTCTTGACCAGGTGCTGGCGCTGGCCTGGCGCCAGACCGTGGCCCGTCACGGTCAGCCCAAACGCAGCGATGGCAGCCTGTGTGATCCAGGTTTCATCATCGTCGGTTACGGCAAGGTCGGTGGCATCGAGCTGGGCCACGGCTCTGATCTCGACCTGGTGTTTATCCATGACGGCGATCCGCAGGCTGAAACCGACGGCGCCAAGCCGATCGACAGCGCGCAGTTCTACACCCGTCTGGGCCAGCGCATCATTCACCTGCTGACCACCCAGACCAACTCCGGCCAGCTGTATGACGTCGACATGCGCCTGCGTCCCTCGGGCGCTGCCGGCTTGCTGGTCAGCTCGCTCGGTGCGTTCGAGCGTTACCAGCAAGGGCAAGCCTGGACCTGGGAGCATCAGGCGCTGGTACGGGCGCGGGTGCTGGTTGGCTGCAAGGACGTGGCGAGCGCGTTTGAAGCGGTGCGGGCGAGGGTGCTCGGCCAGCCACGTGATCTGGACAAACTGCGCGCCGAGGTCAGCGAGATGCGCGCCAAGATGCGCGGCAGCCTGGGCACCAAGCAGACTGCGGCAGGCACTGCGAGCAATGCCTTCGAGGCTGGCGTGCCGTTCGATATCAAACAGGATGCCGGCGGCATCGTCGATATCGAGTTCATGGTCCAGTACGCGGCGCTGGCCTGGTCGCACGCGCACCCGGCGCTGCTGCGCTGGACCGACAACATCCGCATCCTCGAAGAACTCGAACAGGCCGGGCTGGTGCCGGCCAGCGATGCAATATTGCTGCGAGAAGTGTACAAGGCGTTTCGCTCGGCCTCGCACCGCCAGGCCCTGCAAAAGCAGGCCGGGGTGATCGACGCCGCGCAGTTCGCCACTGAACGCGCCGAAGTGCGCCGGATCTGGGGTGAGTTGGGTTTGAGCTGAAATCGCTGGGGCCGCAGGGCGGCCCTTCGCGGCAGTCCGGCGTCCCGGTAAACCCACAGGGTTAGGCTGCGCCGCAAAAACTTGTGGGAGCGGGTTTACCCGCGAACGAAGGCAAAGCCTTCGCCGTACAAATAGGGGGCTGCGACCGGCCTCTTCGCGGGCAAACCCGCTCCCACAGGGTAATGAGCGGCGTGCTGAGCTCGTGTTCTTTTGCGTTACAGGCGCTAAAAGCCTTGCTCCACCACCAGTGGTACACTGCACGCCACCTAGCCTGAATATAAAGAGGGGAGACCGTGCTGCACTTTCCCCCAGCGTTCCTGGACAAAGCATGAGAATACTGATCATTGGCCCCAGTTGGGTCGGCGACATGGTAATGGCGCAGACCTTGTTCCAGTGCCTGAAGCAGCAGCACCCTGAGTGTGAGATCGACGTGCTGGCGCCCGAATGGAGCCGGCCGCTGCTCGAACGCATGCCCGAAGTGCGCCAGGCCTTGAGCTTCCCGCTCGGCCACGGCGCGCTGGAGCTGGCCACGCGCCGGCGGATCGGCAAGTCGCTGGCGGGCCAGTACGACCAGGCGATCCTGTTGCCCAATTCGTTGAAGTCGGCGCTGGTGCCGTACTTTGCCGGCATCCCCAAACGCACCGGTTGGCGCGGCGAGATGCGCTACCTGTTGCTCAACGACGTGCGCAAGCTGGACAAGGCGCGTTACCCGCTGATGATCGAGCGCTTCATGGCCCTGGCCTATGCGCCCGGCGCCGAGCTGCCGCAGCCGTATCCGCGGCCAAGCCTGCAGATCGAGGCGCCGAGCCGCGACGCCGCGCTGGCCAAGTTCGGCCTGGCGCTGGACCGGCCGGTCCTGGCCTTGTGCCCGGGCGCCGAGTTTGGCGAGTCCAAGCGCTGGCCGGCCGAGCACTACGCCGAAGTCGCCGACGCCATGATCCGCCAGGGCTGGCAGGTCTGGCTGTTTGGCTCGAAGAAAGACCACCCGGTTGGCGAAGCCATCCGCGAGCGGTTGATCCCCGGCCTGCGCGAAGAGTCTTACAACCTTTCCGGCGAAACCTCGTTGGCCGAGGCCATCGACCTGATGTCCTGCGCCGATGCGGTGGTTTCCAACGACTCAGGGCTGATGCACGTCGCTGCGGCGCTTAACCGCCCGCTGGTGGCCGTCTACGGCTCGACCTCGCCGGGCTTCACCCCGCCCTTGGCCGAACAAGTCGAAGTGGTCCGCCTGGGCCTGGAATGCAGCCCGTGCTTCGACCGCACCTGCCGCTTTGGTCATTACAACTGCCTGCGTCTGCTTGAGCCGGGCAAGGTCATTGCCGCGCTGCATAATCTGGCTGGGCCGAACCGTATCGATGTTCTGGCTGAGGTCGACTGAGTGCGGGTTCTGATCATCAAGACGTCTTCGTTGGGAGACGTGATTCATACCTTGCCGGCGCTGACCGATGCCGCCCACGCCATCCCCGGCATCCGTTTCGACTGGGTGGTGGAAGAGGGTTTTGCCGAGATCCCGAGCTGGCACCCAGCGGTAGACCGGGTGATTCCGGTAGCGATCCGGCGCTGGCGCAAGAACATCTGGCAGACCCTCAAAAGCGGTGAATGGAAAGCCTTCAAGCAGCGCCTGCGCGAGCGCCAGTATGACCTGGTGATCGACGCCCAGGGCCTGGTCAAATCGGCCTGGCTGACCCGTTATGTCAAGGCGCCGGTGGCTGGGCTAGATCGCTTCTCGGCGCGTGAAGGCCTGTCCAGCCGCTTCTATGACCGGCCGTTGTCGGTTGCGGTCGGCCAGCATGCGGTGGAGCGCCTGCGCCAGCTGTTTGCCCTGGCGCTGGCTTACGACCTGCCCGAAGGCATCGGCAACTACGGCCTGGACCTCGACCGTCTGCAATTGCCACCCACGGCGCCGTTCGTGGTGTTCCTGCATGGCACGACCTGGGCAACCAAGCATTGGCCAGAGGCCTACTGGCGCGAGTTGGCCGAACGCATGGGCCGGCGCAACCTGCAGGTCTGCCTGCCGTGGGGCAATCAGGCCGAAAAAGACCGTGCCGAGCGCATCGCCCAGGGCTTGAGTAATTGCCAGGTACTGCCCAAATTGAATCTGGTAGGGGTGGCTCGCGTGTTGGCCGCCGCCAAGGCCTGCGTGGCGGTGGATACCGGCCTGGGTCATCTGGCTGCAGCACTGGATGTACCGACCATTTCCCTGTTTGGACCCACCAACCCTGGTTTGACCGGCGCCTACGGACGTGTCCAGGTCCACCAGGCCAGCGACTTCCCTTGCGCGCCCTGCCTGCAAAAGAAGTGCACCTATAAACCGAGCGCCGAGGATCTGCGCCGGTTCGATATCAAACGCGAGTGGCCGCTGTGCTTCACTCGCCTGAATCCCGAGCATGTGGCGAGCCGCTTGAGCGCGTTGCTGCTGGCTGAGGATGTTCGTTAATGCAACTGGCTTTCGTACTGTACAAATACTTCCCGTTTGGCGGGCTGCAGCGTGACTTCATGCGCATTGCCCTGGAGTGCCAGCAGCGTGGTCATCAGATCCGCGTCTATACGCTGATCTGGGAGGGCGAGGTTCCGCCTGGCTTCGAAGTGCTGGTGGCGCCGGTCAAGGCGATCTTCAACCATCGCCGCAACGAGAAGCTCAGCGCCTGGATGGCCGCTGACCTGGCCAAGCGCCCGGTCGACCGCCTGATCGGCTTCAACAAGATGCCCGGACTGGACGTCTACTACGCTGCCGACGGCTGCTTCGAAGACAAGGCGCAGACCCTGCGCGGCAGCCTGTACCGGCGCTGGGGCCGTTACCGCCACTTCGCCGAATACGAGCGTGCGGTGTTCGCCAAGGATGCCCGCACCGAGATCCTGATGATCTCCGAAGTGCAGCAGCCGCTGTTCATCAAACACTACGGTACACCGGTGGAGCGTTTTCATCTGCTGCCACCAGGGATTTCCCAGGACCGTCGGGCACCGGCCAACGCCGCTGAAATCCGTGCGCAGTTCCGTCAGGAGTTCAAACTCACTGACGACGACCTGCTGCTGGTGCAGATCGGCTCCGGCTTCAAGACCAAGGGCGTCGACCGCAGCCTCAAGGCGCTGGCTGCGCTGCCGGCGGCGTTGCGCAAGCGCACCCGGCTGATGGTCATCGGCCAGGACGACCCCAAAGTGTTCCAGCTGCAAAGTGCCGGGCTGGGCCTGGGCGAGCAGGTGCAATTTCTGAAGGGGCGCAGCGATATCCCGCGCTTCCTGTTGGGTGCTGACCTGCTGATCCACCCGGCCTACAACGAAAACACCGGCACCGTGCTGCTCGAAGCGCTGGTCGCCGGCTTGCCGGTGCTGGTCTCGAAAGTATGCGGTTATGCCCATTACATCGCCGAGGCCGACAGCGGCCTGGTGCTTGATGAGCCGTTCGCGCAGGAGCAGCTCGACCGCTACCTGCAACGCATGCTCGAAGACGGCGAGGCCCGTGCGGCCTGGTCGCGCAATGGCCTGGCGTTTGCCGACAGCGCCGACCTCTACAGCATGCCGCAGCATGCCGCCGATGTGATCCTCAACCAGGAGCGCGCATGAAGCTGATATTGGCGCAGCCGTTCCAACGGCTGTGGGCCGGGCGCGATGCCTTCGAGGCCGCCGAGCAACTGCAGGGCGAAGTGTTCCGCGAACTGGAAGGCCGGCGCACGCTGCGCACCGAGGTCGAGGGCGCAGGTTACTTTGTCAAGATTCACCGTGGCATCGGCTGGGGCGAGATCTTCAAGAACCTGTTCAGCGCCAAGCTGCCGGTACTCGGTGCCGGCCAGGAATGGCGCGCCATCCAGCGCCTGCATGAAGTCGGCGTGCCGACCATGACCGCAGTCGCCTACGGCGAGCGCGGCAGCAATCCGGCGCAGCAGCACTCGTTCATCATCACCGAAGAGCTGGCGCCGACCATCAGCCTGGAAGACTTCAGCATCGACTGGGTCAAGCAGCCGCCGCTGCCGCGCCTCAAACACGCGCTGATCGCCGAAGTGGCGAAGATGACCGGCGGCATGCACCGCGCCGGGGTCAACCACCGCGACTGCTACATCTGCCATTTCCTTCTGCATACTGATCGCCCGGTGAGTGCCGACGACTTCAAACTGTCGGTAATCGACCTGCACCGCGCCCAGACCCGCAGCAGCATCAGCCGCCGCTGGCGCGACAAGGACCTGGCCGCGCTGTACTTCTCGGCGCTGGATATCGGCCTGACCCGGCGCGACAAGCTGCGCTTCCTGCGCGGTTACTTCCAGCAGCCGCTGCGTCAGATCCTCACCGAGGAGGCGCGCCTGCTGGCCTGGCTCGAAGGCAAGGCGCAGAAACTGTACGCGCGCAAACAACGCTACGGGGATGCACTCTGATGGCGGGCTGGACGCTGCTGCCGGAGTATCAACACCTGGCAGCAGATTTCGGCAGCCTCGAGGCAGTGTTCGCCATCGACGGCGAGCGCCTGACCCGTGACCCGCTCAGCGAAGTGGTGCGGATCCAGCGCGATGGCGTGTACTACTACGTCAAACGCTATACCGGCGCCGGCAAGCACTTGCGCCGCTACCTGGGCCGGCCGCGGATCAAGGCCGAGTGGCAGAACCTCAAGCAGTTCGCCAAGTGGGGCATTCCCACCGCCGAAGTGATCGGCTGGGGCCTGGAGCGCAATGGCCTGGCCTTTGGCCGTGGGGCGATGATCACCCGCGAGCTGCCGCGTACCGAAGACCTGTCCGAACTGGCCAAGCGCAATGATCCGCGCCTGGCCGACCGCGCCTGGGTCGACCACGTCAGCCGTCAGTTGGCCCGGCATACGCGGGTCATGCACGACAACCACTTCACCCATAACGATCTGAAGTGGCGCAACCTGCTGGTGGACGATCAGGGCACGCTATTCTTCATCGATTGCCCGACCGGCGATTTCTGGCGCGGCTTCATGCTCCGCCATCGAGTGATCAAGGACCTGGCCTGCCTGGACAAGGTCGCCAAGTATCACCTGTCGGCGACTCAGCGCCTGCGCTTCTACCTGCAGTACCGCGGGCACCAGCGGTTGAACGCGAGCGACAAAAAACGGGTACGCGAAGTGGTGCGCTTTTTCGAGGGAAGGGAATGACCGACTATCTGGCCAGCAGCGAGCTTGCCCTGCTGCAACGCCACGGCTTGAACGATTTCGAAGCGCTGTGGGCGCTGCAACTCGATGCGGTGGACGAACCCAATACCGGCCGTGGCGGCTGGAGCAGCGTGTTTCGCCTGGAGCTGGAGGGCAAGGGCTACTACCTCAAACGCCAGCTCAACTACTTCACTCGCACCCTGCATCGGCCCTTCGGTGAGCCGACATTTGCCCGCGAGTTTCGCAATATCACGCGCTACCAGAAGCTGAAGATCCCGGCCTTGCAGGCGGTGTTCTACGGTGAGCGCAAGGGTAACGGCGAGCACCGCGCGATGCTCATGACTCGCGCCCTGGATGAGTGGAACGACCTCGACAGCCTGCTGGCGCAGTGGCCGCAACTGGCCGCCGAAAAACGCCTGGGCATCCTCCAGGCCTGCGGCCAACTGGGGCGTACCTTGCACGCCGCCGGCCAGGTGCACGGTTGCTTCTATCCCAAGCACATCTTCCTCCGCGAGCGCCGCGAAGGCTGGCAGGCGCAACTGATCGACCTGGAAAAGACCCGGCCGCTGCTGCTTGGCATGCGCGACCGGCTGAAAGATCTGGAACCTTTGCTGCGCCGTGCCCGCGCCTGGAGCGAAGGCGATGTGCGCAGTCTGCTGGCGGCCTATCTGCAGCAACCGGCCGACAGCCCGCTGGTGACTACCTGGCTGCAGCGGCTGGTGCGCCGCCAGCATGAAAAAGAGGCCCGTTGATGCGTTTGTCTGAACTCAAGGCGGCTGGGCGCACGCCGAGCCTGCCGCTGAACATTACCTTGGCCGATGCTGCTGGCAGCGCTGAGCTGCAGCTGCTCAGCCTGCTGCGGGTGCTGCCTGGGCAACGCTACGTCGGTGCTGGTATTTGGCGCGGCAAGCCGGTGCTGGCCAAGCTGCTGGTCGGCAGCAATGCTGCACGGCATTTTCAGCGCGAGCTGGATGGCGTCAAGCTGATTGCCGCGCAAGGCTTGACCACTCCGCAACTGCTGGCTGACGGTCTGCAAGAGGGCGAGGGCGGCTGGCTGTTGTTCGAGTACCTGGAAAACGCCCAGAGCCTGGGCGCTGCCTGGGCTGAGGTCGAGGCGCTGGCGCCGCTGGCCGATGAGCAGCAACAGGTACTGGGAGAGGCGCTTGGGGCGGTTGCGCAGATGCACGCCAAGGGCTTGTGGCAGGCTGATCTGCATCTGGATAACCTGCTCCGCCACGGTGGCCAGCTGTACCTGATCGATGGTGCCGGGATCAAGGCCGAGACGCCGGGGCAAAACCTGTCGCGCCCGCGCGTGCTGGAAAACCTCGGCGTATTCTTCGCCCAGTTGCCCAAGCGCCTCGAGCCGTTCACCGAAGAGCTGCTGGTGCATTACCTGCTGGCCAACGGTGAGCACGCGCTGCCGCTGGAAGCCCTGCAAAAGCAGGTCGACAAGGTTCGCGCCTGGCGCCTCAAGGACTTCCTGGACAAGGCCGGTCGCGAGTGCACCCTGTTCAGCGTCGAACGCAGCCTGTCTGGCCTGCGTGCTATCGATCGTAGCGAAGTGGCAGCCATGCAGCCGGTGCTGGAGCAGGCCGATGCGCTGATCGACCAAGGCCACCTGTACAAGACCGGTGGCGCCGCAAGCGTTGCCCGGGTCGACGTTGGCGGCCGGCCGCTGGTGCTCAAGCGCTACAACATCAAGAACACCGTGCACTGGTTGAAGCGTTTCTGGCGCCCGAGCCGGGCCTGGCATTCGTGGATCGAAGGGCAGCGTCTGCGCTTTCTCGACATCGCCACGCCAAAGCCGCTGGCGGTGCTTGAACAACGGGTCATGGGCCTGCGCAGCCGTGCCTATCTGGTCACCGAATACGCCGATGGACCGGATCTGCTCGAGTGTTTTGCGCCCTTCGTCGCCAGTGGCGATGCGCCCGACGAGCAGTTGCAGGCCTTGCTGAAGTTGATGCAGCAGTTGATCCGCGAGCGCATCAGCCATGGCGATATGAAAGGCCATAATTTGTTCTGGCAGCACGGCCAATGGTCGTTGATCGACCTCGACGCCATGTGCCAGCACGCCACTCAACTCAGCTTCGCGGCTGCATATGCCCGTGACCGGGCGCGCATGCTGCGAAACTGGCCGAGTGACAGCGCCTTGCACAAGCGGATTGATCAGCTGTTGCCGCGGCTCGCCGAATAGGCTTCGGGCAGCGCCAGCCAGTCGCTGCTGCGGCCCGACTGGCGCACCCGGATGCGCCATTCGTCCGCCTGCCAGCGTAGCACCGCCCAAGGCTTGACGCCTGTCTGCTCAGCCGGGGGAATCAGCAGGTGGTACTGGTCTGCCAGCAAATGCCTGCGCAAGCCCAGTTGCCCGCTGCGGGTCTGCAGGTACAGCTGCTGGCCATCAGCGTGCAAGCCCGCTGCGCTGCTCAAAGGGGTGCCGGCGCGGGCTGGCGTGAGCAGGCAGTCATGACACAACGCTGCCAGATCTGGCAGGCCGTCATACCAGAGCACAGGTGAATCGATCACCCACTCGCCGCTGCGCAGGCGTTTGATCGGCTGCTGTAGATAGGCATCCGGTTGCTCAGGGTCGATAACCCGCCAGCGTTCGCCATCGAAGCTGACTTTGTAATGACTGCCGTGGTTGTCCCTGACGAAGTACAACGACAAGCCCCCAAACGCCGAAACCTGCTCGTAGACACCGATGTCATGCACACCATCGATGCGATAGCGCAACGAGCTGGTGTCGACATTGACTTGGTAGCGGGCCGGCAATGGCAGTGGCGGTTGCTTGGGCAAGCCGCGCAGCGCTCGGCGCAGGACGCTGGTAGCGAAGAAGCTGCCGCCCGCATCCGTGGCATGGCTGATGGTGTTGTAGAGATGGCGCAACACGCCTTCCATATCGCCTCGCTGGTGTGCCTGGATGCCATCGCAGATGTCCAGGATCATTCGCCCGATCGATAACGCCATCAGGGGCTTGGCAGGCAGTATCAGGCTTATCAGGTCCAGCAACCGCCAGGACAGGTCGATGACTGACTGAACATTGACCTCGCGGGTCGTCCGGCTGCTGGTGTCGACTGCTGCAAGTTGGGCGCGGACCTCTGCCATATACAATGCGAAGAACAGATCGTCGTGAATGGCTGGCAGGCGTAGAGAACTGCCCAGGCCCCCTTTGAGCAACAGCCGTTGCAGCTGGCTCTCCTCGACCTGTGGTAGCCGAGCGGCCAGGTACTGGCGCAGCGCCGGTTTGTCGCGCAGGGTGCGCAGCAATTGCCGGGTGCTGGAAAACTCGCGCCAGTTGCGTCGGTCTGGCGCGCCTGGGGTGTACATGAGAAACGACGGCACACTGCCTTGTGCAGTGTTTATCAGTAGCACCCCCTGCACCGTATGGCCCTGGATCAGTAGCTGCCGCACCACGACCGTATGGCCATCTACCGGCGGGCGGAGCGCGTTGTGGGGTTGGTCCAGTACCGCCGTTGCCCAGCGGTAACCACGCTCGGCGCGATGTTCGGCGAAGTGCCCGGCATACCGGGCCTTGACCGCTTCGGCACGCATTCGGGCGCGGTTGATTCGAGTATGGGCCAGCAGGCGCCAGCGGCCCGTGCGCGAGTCGACCAGTTGGGTGTAGAGAAAATCTGCATAGCGCCCGCCGGCATTGAGGCTGCGCACCAGTGTCTTCACGTAGGCCGGCGTCAGCTCCGGGGGCAGCGTGCGTGCCTCGGTATGGCTGACACGGGCGGTCAACCAGTAGTCGTAATTGAACCAGGCGAGGTTGACCAAGGCCAGATCGTCCAGTGGCAAGCGCTCGGTGACCATCTCAATGGTTTCATTGCCGACCTGTTTGAGGCCTTGCCAGGTAATGAACAGGGATGGGTTGAACGGGTAGGGCTGCGGCCCGACCTGGCGGGCGCGCGTGATGCTCACCGTTATGTCCTGTGGTAGCAATTGCAGGCCGAAATCATCGAGCAGGCGCTCTTGCAGGCGGGCTCGCGTCCATGTCCTGAGATCGTTCTGCTGAATAAACTGCGCTTGGGTGGGGATGCCTGGAGCCGCTGCTCTTTCACTGGCCACCACCAGTTCCTGCATGGTCTGCATGATGTGGCTGAGGCTTTGCGTGTCAGCATCGCGCAGCCATGCCGGCATGTGTTTTTCCAGTAACCGTGAATAGCGCGTGTTCAGCGTCGCCTTGCTACCAAGATCATCCTCGAGCCTGAGTGCCGCCATGACCTGCGCGTGTCGCGTGGTGGTCGATGACGGCTGGTCGTCGCCCCATAGCGACGGCAGGTTCAGGCGCTGGCGCTGGGTGTCGATCAGTTGCTGTACCTGCGCTTCGATCGGATCATCGGCATACCACTCATAACGCAGACGCTCAGCCAGACGCGCCTGCTCGGCGGATTGCGGGTCGGCGTACAGGTGCAGCAACGTGCTGCTGAGTAGAGGGTCGTCCAGCCGTTCGCACAGTTCGTCATGCAAGGCCTTGAGCGAGGGAAATACCTCGATGCCTTGTGACAGGCAGCACAGCAGTGCCTCGCCGGTTTCGCTGTCGGCGTCGAGCAGCGTGCCCTCAGGGGTGCCCGCGACGATCACCATCACCCCCGGCAGGTAGCTGCGCCAGTTGGGCTGCAGGTTCACCAGCAGGGGCCGGTAGACCTGAGGTCGGTGTGCTGCCGTTATCTGCTGGCGTTGCCAGGCGCGCGGTTGCTCGATGCAAGTGCGCAGCGGTGCGGCCTGATCGGCGCTCAGCGTGTCGTCAGTGATGCGCAGGTCGATTTCGGCCAGCAGGTAAATCTGGCGCAGGGCGATCAGCGACTGCTTGCGGTTCAAGCCTTGAGTATTGAGTTCTGACCAGTAGCTGGCCAGGTCGCTGTGGAGCTTGCGTCGCGTCTGCAGATCATTGTGCAGCGGCTGCTCGATGACCGGCAGGGGTTCGAGCAGCGCCTTGATCTGGCCGGTGAGTGTTTGGATAAGTTCGAGAGGTTGCATGGCCCGCTCCTTGTCATGGGGGACCCTGCATCCTAGGTACGGCAAACCTGCTGTGGTTGTAGCCAGATAACTCAACTGCGCCTGATCAGTGCCCGCACGCCGAGCACGCCAGGAATGCCCAGGCCGACCCAGGCCAGAACATCCCAGCCATCGTCACCCAGCAGCGCGGCGAACAGTCCCCCTGCACCCAGCAGCGCGATCAGCACAGGCCAGGTAAAGATCCGCCAGGTGGATTGCGAGCGATGGCTCATGGCTTTGCCTTCGCGCCGGTACGGCGCTTGCCCCACCAGAGATAAACGCCACTGGCGAGCACGACGATGGTCAGCACGTCGAGCAGTGCCCAGAGGATCTGCATCGGCCGTCCGCCGTAGTCGCCAAAGTGCAGCGGTTGCGACAGGCCCATCGCGTCCATGTACCAGGGCCGCTCGCCGACTGCTGTGACGGCGAGGGTGGTGGCATCGATCAGGACTGGGGTGAACAGGTGCGAGGTCAGATGCGTGGCGCCGTTCATGAACACGGCATAGTGGTGCTCACTGGAGAAGCGTGTGCCGGGGAATGCGATGAAGTCGGCACGCATCCCCGGTGCAGCGGCAGTTGCGATCTGCAGCAGCTGGCTGGCCGACGCACGCTCGGTCAGCGGCGGCGCGTCGCGGTAGGGTGCAACCATTGCTGCCAGGCTGTCGTTGCGCCAGGCGGCGATGACCAGGTCAGCACAGGCACTGATCACCCCGGTGACGCCAACCACCAGCGCCCAGGTCAGGGTCACGATGCCGATCAGGTTGTGCAGGTCGAGCCAGCGCAGGCGCGGCGATCTGTCCTGGCGCACGCTGGCGAACGGCAAGCGGCGCATGAACGGCGCATACAGCACTGTGCCGGAGATGATCGCGACGACGAACAACAGGCCCATGAACGCCAGCCATAATTTGCCGGCAAGCCCTGCGAACATGTCCACGTGCAGGCGCAGGATGGTCATCATCAAGCCGCCGTTGGCAGCCGGCATGGGCACGGCTTCGCCGGTGCGCGCATCGAGCATGAAGGTGTGCGAGTCGTTGGGATCGCTGCCTGCCGTGGCGGCAGTGATGGCGACTACGCCGTTGGGCTCGTCCTCGTCATAGCCGAAGTACTGCATGACTTCACCAGGACGATACTGTTCTGCCTTGAGCACCAGTTGCTGCAGGTCCAGGTGCGGGGTATCGGCAGGCATCTGGCGCAGTACGGGGGCGTCGCCGAGCAGGTGTTCCAGTTCGTGATGGAAGATCAGCGGCAGGCCGGTGATTGCCAGCAGGAGCAGGAACAGTGTGCAGATCAGGCTGCTCCAGGTATGGACCGTGGACCAGCGGCGCAGGGTTAGGCTTTTCATCGCGTTTCCGGGTTGCCAGGGGGGCGTCGGGAGCGGCGCCAAAGGTGGGGTGTGCGCAATACCTGTAGGAGCGGGCTTGCCCGCGAACGGGCCGCAAAGCGGCCCCGGGCGCGACTCAGAACTTGTAATTGACGCTGGCTACGACGTTGCGTTCGTCGCCGTAATAGCACCAGAAACCGTCGCAGTTCGCCAAGTAGTCCTTGTTGAACAGATTCTTCGCTTCGACCGCTACGCTCAGGCCTTTCATGCTGTTGTCCAGCCGGCCGAGGTCATAGTGCGCCGAGGCGTCATAGACCGTATAGGAACTGACATGCGCCACGCTGGTGTTGGCGGTGTTGCCGTAGGTATCGCCTACATAGCGCACGCCACCACCGACACCGAAACCGTCAAGCAGGCCGTTGTGCCAGGTGTAGTCAGCCCAAAGTGTTGCCTGGTTGCGCGGAATCAATGCCATGCGGTTGCCGACGTCGGTGGCAAGACCCTTGGTGATCTCGGTATCGGTGTAGGTGTAGGAGGCAATCGCCTTGAAGTTGTCGGTCAACTGCGTGGACGCTTCCAGCTCCAGGCCACGAACCTGCAATTCACCGACCTGGCGGGTGATGCTGCCTTCGGTTACACGCACGTTTTGCTGGGTCAGGTCATACACGGCGGCGGTCAGCAAGGTCTGGCTGCCAACCGGCTGGTATTTCACGCCGACCTCGTACTGACGGCCCTCGGTCGGTGCGAACGACTGCGCTGCTCGGGCATCGGCACCCATGGTGGGCTGGAACGACTCGGTATAGGAGATATACGGCGTGACGCCATTATCGAACACATAGCTCAAGCCTACGTTGCCGCTGAAGGCCTTGTCACGCTGGGTGCTGGTGGCATTGTTGACGTTGAATCGAGTCCCGGTGTGCACCCAGTCCTCGCGCCCGCCGAGGGTCAGGCGCCAGTTATCCAGTGACATTTGATCTTGCACGTACACACCCGTCTGCTGAGTCTTCTGGTTGAAATCTTGCAGGGTAATGTAGCTAACCCCGGACATGTCAGCGCCATACACCGGCCGATTGACGTTGATCGGCGGCACACCCAGGCCATACAACCATTGGTAGTTGGTATTGGCGCGTTGGTGGTCGAGGCCCAGCAGAAGCGTGTGGCTGACGGCGCCGGTGTCGAAGTCAGCCTGGAAGTTGTTGTCCACTGCAAACTGGCTGATGTCTTCGTTGATGATGCCTGACTCGCGGTTGACGTTGCCGTCGGCGTCGACGGTGTTAACGGTACCAACGTTGACGGCCTGGAACGACAGATCGTTTTTGGTGTAGCGCAGATTCTGGTGGAACTGCCAGGTATCGTTCAGTCGATGTTCGAAGGCGTAGCCAAGGGCGTAGTAGGTGCGGTCGTAGAAGTCCCAGTCGGGCTCGCCAAGATTCTTGTGGTGAGAAATCTTGCCTGCCGCAGATGGCAACTTGGTGCCTTGCAGCGGCAGGAACTGCCCGGTAATGCCGGTATCGTCGCGGGTGTACTGGCTTATGAAGGTCAGCTTGGTGTCTTCGTCAACGTTCCAGGTCAGGCTCGGAGCGATGTTGTAGCGTTTGTCCGGGATGTGATCGATGGGTGAATTGCTGTCACGCACCACGCCGCTGATGCGGTACAGAAGGCGGCCTTCGTCGTCGATCTTGCCGGTGCTGTCGAAGTTGATCTGCTTGTGTTCGTTGCTGCCGGCCTGGACTTCGATCTGATGAGCGCTCTCTGCCTGCGGGCGGCGGCTGACCATGTCGAGCATACCGCCCGGCGGGGTCTGGCCATAAACCGATGAGGCAGGGCCACGCAGTACGGTAATGCGCTCAAGGTTCCATGGCTCGACCTTGGGGTTGGCGAACGAGCCTTTGGGCAGCGCCAGGCCATCAAGGAACTGGGTCGGGTCGAAGCCGCGCACACGCAGCCAATCGGCGCGCGAGTCGGAGCCATAGCCGCTACTCTGCACACCAGCGGTGTAGCGCAGGGCGTCGTTCAGGTTGAGAACCTGGCGGTCGTCCAACTGCTGGCGGGTAATCACCGACAGAGAGCGTGCAGTCTCGACAATCGGCGTGTCGGTCTTGGTGCCCGCAGCGGTGCGCGTAGCGACGTAGCCGGTGCTGGCACCCCATGCGCTCTCATACTCGCCGGCCGCATTGATACTTGTCTCCGGCAACGCCAGGCTGCCTTCCGGCGTGGCCACCAGGCTGTAACTGCCGACACTGCTCTGCTGCAGTTGCAGGCCGCTGCCGCGCAGGGCCGCCTGCAGTGCGCCGAGGGCATCGTACTGGCCTTTGACCGGCGCCGCGGTGCGCCCGCTGACCAGGGCTGGGTCGATCGCCAGGGCGATACCCGCCTGGCTAGCGATCTGATTCAGGGTCGTCGCCAGTGGCGCGCTGGGCAAGTCATAGGCGAGTTGCGATTGCTCGGCAGCATGCAGAGCAGGGCTGGCCATCGGGATAGACAGGGCAATCGCCAGAGCCATCAGGCTGGGGCGCAGGATACGATCAACGGCACGGGACATGCAGCGGCTCCTCGACGGATAAGTGCTTTGTGCTTCCTTGCCGAGCGAGAATTGAAAAGTGACAGGGGCCTGTCGAAATAAATTTATCGGCGCTGCCGCTAGCGGCTCATTGCGCGACGACCTTGACCCACCATGGCGTGCGCTGCTCGACCTTGACCGGCAATGCAGGGGTCAGTGAGGCCAGTGCCAGGTCGATATCGGTCAGCGGGAAGCTGCCGGTCACGCGCAGGTCGGCTACCTCGGGCGCGACGCCCAGATGGCCGCTGCGGTAGCGGCCCAGCTCAGCGATAAGATCGGCCAGGCGCACGTTGTCCACCACCAGCATGCCGCGGGTCCAGGCATCGGCGCCGGCCGCAACCGGGCTGATCTGGCTGAGGCCATTGGCCGTCATCATGACCTGCTGGCCTGCTGCCAGAACCTGCTCATCTGCACGGTTGGACGGCATTGCCGCGACCTGCGACTGGAGCACTTCAAGACGCGTACCTTGCGCTTCGCGCTTGACCAGGAAGCGTGTGCCTAGTGGGCGCAGGCGACCATCATCGGTACGCACCAGCAGTGGCCGCAGGTCGTCATGGCCGGTTTCAACCGAGATTTCGCCCTGATGCAGAACGATCACGCGCTGGCTGCCTTCGAAATCGATATCCACGGCGGTATGGGTATTGAGGCTGAGCAACGTGCCGTCTTCCAGGCGCAGGGTGCGCAATTCGCCGGTGGCGGTGCGCTGATCGGCCAGCCAGTAACCCGGCGACAGCGACGGTGCATCGAGTTGCAGCACCAGCGCGGCGACCAGCAGCACGCTGGCGAGCCCGCCGCCAAGGGTACCAACCCGCCGGCGCAGGCTGACCCGCGACTGCAGCAGTGCCTTGCGCGCTGGGCCGACTGCGGCGCTGAAACGCTGGTCGAGCATGCCCAGTTGGCGCCAGGCGCGAGCGTGCTCTTCGCTGGCAGCGTGCCAACGTAGAAACTCACTACGCTGCTCTGGCACGCCGGGGCTGTCGTCCAGGCATAGCTTCCAGGCGATTGCAGCGTCCAGCACCTTGTTCGAGACCGGGCTGGTGCTCACGTCGGCTCGCCATACAGAGCGATGTAGCACTGGCGCATCCCCTGGGCCAGATACTGACGCACACGGGAGACGGAAACGCCCAGACGCTCGGCGATTTCGGCATGGCCCATGCCATCCAGGCGGTTGTGCAGGAACGCAGCGCGGGCTTTGCTCGACAGTTTGCCAAGCAAGCGGTCGATGGCCTTGAGGTCTTCGAGAATCAGTAGTTGCAGTTCCGGCGAGGGCTGTTCGGCTTCGGGCATCTGCGCCAGTTCAGCCAGGTAAGCCTGCTCCAGCGCAGCCCGGCGGAAATGATCGAACAGCAAACCCTTGGCCACTGCAGCAAGAAACGCCCTTGGCTCACGCGGCACCGGCAACTGGTCACGCCCGAGCAAGCGCACGAAGGTGTCCTGACTCAGGTCTTCGGCGCGTTGCTGGCAGCGCGTGCTGCGTTGCAGCCAGGCCAGCAGCCAGCTGCGGTGGTCGCGATAAAGCGCACCGATCAGATCAGCATGTGGACTGTGCGCAGACGGCAAGAGCGTTCCCCGGAAAGAATGCGTTAACTAACGATAATTATTCGCGATTGTTACAGAGGCGGGTGGCCGCACGCAATCCACGTCTATCGGATAGCTATTACCAACTGTGACTCTGAGCCTTGCGCCGCCGCCATTGCTGCAGGCGCGTGCTCAGTTGCCGGGGGCTGTCGAGCTGCTGCCGGCGGGCCTGGCTGAACAGGATCAGGGCCAACTCGGCGGTGACCTGGGCGTCGGCACTGGCATGATGGCGCTCATCCACCTGCAGGCCGAAGTGGCCGATCCAGTCGTCCAGGCCGGCCTCGCGCATTACCGTGTCGGGGTTGAGCATCGGCGCGATTTCGGCCACGTCGTAAAAGCTGTGCTGCAAGCGATGACCGAGGCTGTCTTTCAAGGCGCGGCCGAGCATGTGCTGATCGAACGGCGCGTGGAACGCCAGCAGTGGGCTGTCGCCGATGAACTCGAGCAACTCCAGCAGCGCCGTTGCGGGTGCTGAGCCGGCGGCCAGGGCATCCGGGCCGAGGCCGTGGATCAACACGCTGGGGGTGGTCTTCTGCGCCGGGCGGTGCAAGGTGCGTTCGAACTGCTGGCTGAAATCGATGGCGCCGTCTTCGATAGCCACTGCACCGATCGACAGCACCTGATCACGGTTTAGGTTGAGCCCGCTGGTTTCCAGGTCGATGACCACCCAGCGCTGCTCGCGCAGCGAATGCACGCCTGGCGGCGCTGGCTTGGGCAATTGCGCCAGGCGCTGGCGCATGGCCGGGTCGACGGCGGCAGGCAGGGAAGGGCGCAGCCAGGTAAACAGACTCATAGCTGATACCGCAGGGCCAGGCTGCTTTGCAGGCGTTGAGCCTGGCGCAGCGACTCACGCAGGATGCGTCGATCGAGCTGGTTGAGGCTGTCCGGGTCAAGCCGGTTGGAGTAGGCCTGGTTGGCGCGGCTCTGGCGTTGATGCTGCTGCATGCGGGTCTGCTGGATGAAGTGGTATGCCTCTTCGAAGGCGGCGCCGTCCAGGGCATCGATGACTTCTCTGGCGACCAGCTGACGCAGGCGTTCGAGGGTGTTGCAGGCGCCAATGCCGTTGGCCAGGGCGAGCAGACGGGCGCCGTCGACAAACGGCGTCAGGCCCTGCACCTTGAGGTCGAGGGTGGCGGCCTTGTCGTTGCCTTGACGGGTCAGTACGAAGTCGCGCAGGCGCCCCACCGGTGGCCGCTGGCGCAAGGCATTGTCGGCCATCATGCGCTGGAAAATGCGATTGTCGCGGACCTGGGCAAGCATGCCCTGGCGCAATTGTTCGACCGCCTGCTCATCGCCCCAGACCGCGCGCAGGTCAAAGTAGATGGAAGACCCGAGCAGGTTTTCCGGGCTGGCCTCGCGGACGAACCCGGCAAAGCGCCGCGCCCACTCGCTGCGCGACAGGCACAGGTCGGCGTTGCCGGCCATGATATTGCCTTGGCACAAGCTGAAACCACACTGCGCCAGGCACTGGTTGATGTACTGCGCCAGCGGCAGCAGAGCGCGCCGATGGGCGTCGGCCTGGGCAGTATCGTCGGCCTCGAACAGGATGCCGTTGTCCTGATCGGTGAACAGGGTTTGTTCACCGCGGCCTTCACTGCCAAAACACAACCAGCTGAATGCTACGCCGGGATCGCCACGCTCGGCCAGGGCCAGCTCGATCACCCGGCACACGGTGTGGTCGTTGAGCAGGGTGATGATCTGGGTGATCTGCGTCGACGAAGCACCGTGGGCGAGCATGCGCTCGACCAGCTGGCTGATCTCGCCGCGCAGCGACACCAATGTGTCCAGCCGTGGCGCATGGCGGATGGTGCGCGCCAGATGGACCAGGTCGACCCGCTGCAAGGAGAACAGATCGCGCTCGGACACCACCCCGCACAGGCGCCGCTCATGTACCAGGCAGACGTGGGCAATATGTCGTTCGGTCATCGCCATGGCCGCATCGAACGCAGTTGCATCCGGCGCCAGGTAAAACGGCGCGGCGGTCATGTGCAGGGCAATCGGCGCGCTCAGTTCGGCGCTGGCATCGGCTACTACCTGACGCAGGTCGCGCAGGGTGAAGATGCCGATCGGAAAGCGCTGCGGATCGATGATCACGATGCTGCCGACCTGCTGTTCGTGCATCAGGCGCACCGCTTCGCGCAAGGGCATGTCCGGAGTGCACACCACCGGGTGACGCATGGCCAGCTCGCCCAGCGGTGTATTCAGGGAATATTGGCTGCCGAGGTTTTCTACCGCACGGTGGCGCACCTGCTGATTAACCTGATCGAGCAGGCTGCTGACGCCGCGCAGAGCAAAATCACGAAACACATCCGACATCGAGAACAGGCGAATGAACGCAGCTTTGTTCAGCTGCAGGCAGAAGGTGTCCTCGCCGGCAACGTGCTCGGTGCGGGTCGCACGCTCGCCAAGCAAGGCCGCCAGCGGGAAGCATTCGCCGCTGGTGATCTCGAAGGTAGTTTCTACCCCGGCCTGGCTGACGTGCTGGCGCTCACCGACGACCCGCCCTTGCTTGACGATATAGAAGTGCTCGACCGGGCCATCGGCGGGCTTGATGATGCTTTCGCCGCTGGCGTGGAAGCGCAGTTGGCACTGCTCCACCATAAAGGCCAGATGGCTGTGTTCCATCTGCTTGAACGGCGGAAAGCGCTGCAGGAACTGCAATGTGCCCTGGATGTTCTGCAACACCGCGGTTCTGCCGGCTTGGCTGTAGGCGTCCTTTTTACTCATGAGCTGACCGTATCGCTGTGCCGATCTATATATATCTAACTATATATAGTGAAGTCGGCCTTGTTGTTCTCGGTCCCCATGGTCGGCTGGCGGCCGGTTCGTGCCCATTGGACGTAAGTCTATGAGGGCATAACGCCCGTTCGGCGACGTTGGCTGCACGGGCGGATAGCACATTCGGCGAATTTGTGGTCATACGCTGTGCAGACGATATTTCAACGGGAAGACCATGGGTGAGCATGACGACATTCTGAGTGACGCCGAGCGCGAGGCGTTGGCCTTGGTCAGCGCGCCACCGCCGCAACTGCCGCTGGTGCTGGTGGTCGACGACGACATCCTCAGCCGTAGAGCCCTGGCCTGGTATCTGAATCGCAAAGGTATCCGCTGCATCAGTGCGTCGAGCGCATTGGCTGCGTTGCGGGCACTCAGGCGTGAACCGCGTATTGGCATGATGATCACCGATCTGCGCATGGGGCCAGTGGATGGGCTTGAACTGATCAAGCAGATTCGCAGTTCGGTGCGGGCAGATCTGCCCATTGTGGTGGTGTCGGGGGAGTCGCAGGTGCCAGAGGCCGTCAAGGCGATGCACCTTGGGGTGCTGGACTTCATGGTCAAGCCGCCGGATCTGGACAAGCTGTTGCGGCTGGTGAGGAAGGAATTGCGGATTGAGTGAAGCTAGGGCCGCAAAGCGGCCCTAGCATTCTCCACTTACAGCCCGTTGCGCGCCTTGAACTCGCGGCGGCGACGGTGCAGCACCGGCTCGGTGTAGCCGTTCGGCTGCTTGGCACCTTCGAGCACCAACTCCAGCGCTGCCTGGAAGGCAACGTTGTCGTCGAAGTTCGGCGCCATTGGCCGGTACGAACTGTCGGCAGCGTTCTGCTGATCGACCACTGCCGCCATGCGCTTGAGGCTTTCCAGCACCTGCTCTTCGCGCACGATGCCGTGGCGCAGCCAGTTGGCGAGCAATTGTGCGGAGATACGCAGGGTCGCGCGGTCTTCCATCAGGCCGACGTTGTTGATGTCCGGCACCTTCGAACAGCCCACACCGTGGTCAATCCAGCGCACGACATAGCCGAGGATGCCCTGGGCGTTGTTGTCCAGCTCGTTGCGAATTTCTTCGTCGGACCAGTTGGTGTCGGCTGCCAGCGGGATGGTCAGAATGTCATCGACCGAGGCCGGCGCGCGCTTGGCCAGTTCCGCCTGACGCGCCTGCACATCAACCTGGTGGTAGTGCAGGGCGTGCAGTACCGCGGCGGTCGGTGACGGCACCCAGGCGGTGTTGGCACCGGCCAATGGGTGAGCGATCTTCTGTTCGAGCATGGCCGCCATCAGGTCAGGCATGGCCCACATGCCCTTGCCGATCTGGGCACGGCCTTGCAGGCCAGTGGCGAGGCCGACATCGACGTTGTTGTTCTCGTAGGCGCCGATCCACTTCTCGTTCTTCATGGCGCCCTTGCGCACAACGGCGCCGGCTTCCATCGAGGTATGGATTTCGTCACCGGTACGGTCAAGGAAGCCGGTGTTGATGAACACCACGCGCTCGGCCGCAGCCTTGATGCACGACTTGAGGTTGACCGTGGTACGGCGCTCCTCGTCCATGATGCCAACCTTCATGGTGTTGCGCGGCATCTGCAGCACGTCTTCGACGCGGCTGAAGATTTCTGCGGCAAACGCCACTTCTTCCGGGCCGTGCATTTTCGGTTTGACGATATAGACGCTGCCGGTGCGGCTGTTCTTGCGGGTGGTGGTGCCCTTGAGGTTGTGCAAGGCGATCAGGCCGGTGAACAGGCCATCCTGGATGCCTTCCGGGATCTCGTTGCCCTGCGCGTCGAGGATTGCGGGGTTGGTCATCAGGTGACCAACGTTGCGCACGAACAGCAGCGAGCGACCGTGCAGGCTTACGCTGCCGCCGTTCGGTGCGGTGTACTCGCGGTCCGGGTTCATGGTCCGGGTGAAGGTCTTGCCGCCCTTGCTGACGCTTTCGGACAGATCGCCTTTCATCAGGCCCAGCCAGTTGCGGTAAACCACCACCTTGTCGTCGGCATCGACTGCAGCAACCGAGTCTTCGCAGTCCATGATGGTGGTCAGGGCCGATTCCATCAGGATGTCTTTGACGGCGGCGGCGTCAGTGCTGCCGACCGGGGTGCTGGCGTCGACCTGAATTTCGAAGTGCAGGCCGTTGTGCTTGAGCAGGACTGCGGTTGGCGCCGCGGCCTCGCCACGGTAGCCGATCAACTGTGCATCGTCGCGCAGGCCGCTGTTGCTGCCGCCCTTGAGCGCAACCACGAGCTTGCCGGCATCGATGCGGTAGCCGGTGGAGTCGACGTGCGAGCCAGCAGCCAGTGGCGCAGCCTGGTCGAGGAAGGCGCGGCCAAAGGCGATGACCTTGTCACCACGGACCTTGTTGTAGCCCTGGCCTTTTTCGGCGCCACCTTCTTCGCTGATGGCGTCGGTGCCATACAGCGCGTCATACAGCGAACCCCAGCGCGCGTTGGCGGCGTTGAGGGCGAAACGCGCGTTCATCACCGGTACTACCAGCTGTGGGCCGGCCATGCGGGCGATTTCTTCGTCGACGTTTTGCGTGGTTGCCTGGAAGTCTTCTGCTGCTGGCAGCAGGTAACCGATTTCCTGGAGGAATGCCTTGTAGGCTGCGGCGTCGTGAGCCTGGCCTTGACGCGCCTGGTGCCAGGCGTCGATCTGGGCTTGCAGCTGGTCGCGTTTGGCGAGCAGGTTTTTATTCTTCGGAGCGAGGTCGTTGATGATCTTTTCCGCACCGAGCCAGAAATCCTTGGCGACGATGCCGGTGCCTGGAATGGCTTCGTTGTTGACGAAGTCGTACAGCACCTTGGCGACCTGAAGGCCACCGACTTGAACGTGTTCAGTCATTGCTTGCCTCACTCTGCTCAGCTATTTCGCTCATCGTATTAAGCCTGTAGCGCTTCTTCAAACACGCACCAGTACATGCCCGCAGGCGGCTGGGTGCGGCCTGCCAGACGCGCTGGCGGGCGGTTTGCGTATTTTCACAGGCGCCATCGGCAGACATCCAGCGACGTTTTGTAGTCCGCGTCGGGGCATACTACATGAAGCAGCAGGCGGGTGAACATCAGACTAAAAGCGTCGCTGTGCGACCATTTGGTCGCATAGGGTCACGCTGGGAAGCCGCATGTTCGCAAAAAACAGGTAGATTGTTCCAGATAAATCTTGAAACAGTACACGATTAGTCATTCGGACTGCCCTGCGGCAGGTTGCCACAGCTTGCCTATACTCACTCGATTGCCAGCCTTTGCGCCATGTTCGGCCTGGCTGAAACCTTGGCAGGGCAGAGGAGTACGCAGTGGACCACCTAGTATTGACCGTGATCGCCCCCGACCAGGCTGGGCAGGTAGAACGCATTGCCCAGTGCATCGCCAGCCACAACGGCAACTGGCTGGAAAGCCGCATGTCGCGCATGGCCGGGCAGTTTGCCGGGATCCTGCGGGTGGCGGTGCCGGCTGAGTCCCACGCTGAATTGGTCAAAGCGCTGGAGCAACTGATCAGCCACAACATCCGCGTACTGATCGCCGAGAGCGGCACCGAGCCTGCCGCTAACTGGAAGCCAATCAGTATGGAACTGGTGGGCAATGACCGCCCAGGTATCGTTCGCGACATTACCCGATTGCTGGCAGACAAGGGGGTAAATCTGGAGCGCTTCACCACTGAAGTACGGCCGGCGCCGATGAGCAGCGAGCCACTGTTCCACGCCAACGCGCTGCTGGCGTTGCCGATGGCGCTTTCGTTGGAGGATCTGCAGCAGAGCCTGGAAGCGCTGGCCGATGATTTGATGGTCGAACTTGAGCTGCGCGCCGAAGAATAGTCCACAGCCAGGGCGGTGCGGTTATCCCTGATTTACGGGGACGTCCCTGTGGATAACCTGGGGGCGTACCGCTTCAGCCCAATGCCCATGCCGCTTGCCGAGGATTGAGCAAAAAACGCTCAGTAATCAGGCGCTTGTGCACAAAGCGCGGGGATCAGCATGTGGATAACCTCTGGAGAGGTTGCTGCAGCCCACGCCAGCTGTGGCCTGCAGGATTTTGGTCATTTATTGATCAGGTGCGCTTGCGCACTTTAAGCCAGGCATCCACGCTGTACAGCGCCAAACCGGCCCAGATGAACATGAATGCGACCAGCGTGCTCGACGACAAGTGCTCGTCGAACAGCAGCACCGCCTGCAACAGCACCAGGCTCGGTGCCAGGTACTGCAGGAAACCCAAGGTGGTGTAGGGCAGGTGTCGCGCGGCTGCGTTGAAGCACACCAACGGGACCAGCGTGACCGGCCCGGCGGCAATCAGCCAGAGCGCTTCAGTGCTGCTGAAGAAATCCCCCTGCGTGCTGCTGGCAGCCGGGTGCAGCAACAGCCAGCCCGCAGCCAGCGGCACCAGCATCCAGGTCTCCACTACCAGCCCGGGCAGTGCCGCGACGGGTGCCTGCTTGCGGATCAGCCCATAGAAGCCAAAGGTCAGCGCCAGCACCAGCGACACCCACGGCAGGCTGCCGACCTGCCACACCTGCTGTGCGACCCCGACCGCTGCCAGGCCGACCGCCAGCCACTGCAGCCGCCGCAAACGCTCGCCGAGCAGGAGCATGCCCAGCAGCACGTTGATCAATGGGTTGATGTAATAGCCAAGGCTGGCTTCGAGCATGCGCCCGTTGTTTACCGCCCAGACATAGGTCAGCCAGTTGCCGGCGATCAATGTGCCGCTCAAGGCGAGGATTGCCAGGCGCTTGGGGTTGTCGCGCAACTCGCGCCACCAGCCGGGGTGCTTCCACACCAACAGTAACAGCGAACCGAACAACGCCGACCAGAGCACCCGGTGGACGATGATCTCGACCGCCGGCACGCTCTGAATGGCTTTGAAGTACAGCGGGAACAGGCCCCAGATGATGTAGGCCGTCAGGCCGAGAATATACCCGCGACGCGGGTTTGCAGCGTGCATGCCGAATCCTTGCTTAGGTAGCTAAATAACAGCACCTATTGTAGACAGACCTGCACCTGCTCCTAGAACAATTTCAGCGGCGCTTCGTCCAGCGCCGAGATCTGCTCGCGCAGGGCAAGGATCTGATCGCCCCAGTAACGCGGCTGACCAAACCAGGGGAAGCTGCGCGGGAATGCCGGGTCGTCCCAGCGCCGCGCCAGCCAGGCGCTGTAGTGCAACTGGCGCAAGGCCCGCAGCGGCTCGATCAGCGGCAGTTCGCGCGGGTCGAAGTCGTGGAACTCGTTGTAGCCGTCGATCAGCTCGGCCAACTGGCCCAGGCGTTCTTCGCGGCTGCCGGCGAGCATCATCCACAGGTCCTGCACTGCCGGGCCCGTCCGGCAGTCGTCCAGATCGACCAGGTGGTAGGCGTCTTCGCGGTGCATGATGTTGCCTGGGTGGCAGTCGCCGTGCAGGCGGATGGTCTGGTGCGGGGTGCGCGCGTAGATCGCTTCAACCCGTTTGAGCAGATCGCGAGCGACCGATTCATAAGCTGGCAGCAGTTCCTTGGGCACGTAGTTGCCGTCGAGCAAGGTCTGCAGCGAGGCATGCCCGAAGTTATCCACAGCGAGCGACTCACGGTGCACGAACGGCCGCGTGGCGCTGACTTTGTGCAGGCGCCCGAGCAACTGGCCTAGGGTATACAGCTGGTCGAGATTGCCCGGCTCTGGCGCCCGGCCGCCGCGGCGTGGGAACAAGGCAAAGCGAAAGCCCTGATGTTCGAACAGGCTCTGGCCTTCATGGCTGATTGGCGCCACGACCGGCACTTCGCAGTCGGCAAGCTCGGCGGTAAAGGCGTGTTCTTCGTGGATCTGTGCGTCGGTCCAACGCCCCGGCCGGTAGAACTTGGCGATCAGCGGCTGCTGGTCTTCGATGCCCACCTGATAGACCCGGTTCTCGTAACTGTTGAGCGCCAGCACGCGGGCATCGCTGAGAAAGCCCAGGCTTTCTACCGCATCAAGGACCAGGTCGGGGGTGAGGGTATCGAAAGGGTGGGACATTGGAGCTCCGCAGGGCGACATCGTGAGCACCATGGTACTCCATTACCCCGCGCACCGGAGGTCGCTAGGCCGGCACGCCCAGCAGTACATAAGCCGGATGGAACTGCGCACGTAGTTCGCTGCCGGTGGTCACCCCATGAGCTGTCAGCCACTGGCTCTCGGCAAAAGCGCAGAGGGTCTGGCCATTACTCAGTTGCAGGCGCACTTCGCAGCTGGCCTCTTCTTCAGCGAGCACTTCGGCGACCGTGGCGCCGAGCGTGTTGCTGCCAGGTTCTGCTGTGTCCTCCGGGCCGAGCAGGTGCACCCAGCCGGCCTTGAGCAAGGCCACTACCTGGCTGCCTGGCGCCAGTTCCAGCCGCTCGGTGCTGTCGCGGGTGATCAGCGCTTGAATCTGCAGTCCGCCACTCAGCGCCAGGGTCACCCGGTCATGCCGACCTTCGCTGCTCACTGCGCTGACCTCACCCTGCAACTGATTACGCGCGCTGGTGCGCAGCATCAGCCGGCCGAGCAGGTCGAGGTCGCTACTGTGTTCGGCGGCCTCGAGCACTTGCGCCTGCAGCGCTTGCAGGCGCAAGTAAAGGCGCAGCACGCGCTGGCCCTCTGACGATAACTGCGCGCCGCCACCACCACGGCCGCCGGTGCTGCGTTCGACCAAAGGCTGCGCGGCAAGGTTGTTGAGCTCGTCGATGGCGTCCCAGGCGGACTTGTAACTGATCCCGGCAGCCTTCGCTGCGCGGGTGATCGAGCCCCGTTCGGCGATGTGCTGCAGCAGGGCGATGCGCTGCGGGCGGCGGGCGATGTGTTGGGTGAGCTGGGTGGGCAGAGACATGCGCTTGAGCCAGGCGGTGTGAGACTGGCGAAGTTGCCTCCCGTAGCGTCATCAGTCAACCCCGGCGCCCGCTCAGGCCTGGCCAGGTTTGGCCGTGCGCGCCAGGCAATAGACATCGACCCGCTGGGCGCCGGCCTTGCGCAGCAGCTTGGCAATGGCCTGGGCAGTGGCGCCGGTGGTCAGCACGTCGTCGACCACTGCCAGGTGCCGCCCTTCGACATCAACGCCTGGCGCCAGGGTAAACGCCTCACGCAGATTGCGCCGGCGCGCCTTGGCGCCGAGTTTTTGCTGGGCCGGGGTGTCGCGAGTGCGCAGCAGCCAGCGCTCGTTGCAGGCGATGCCCAGTTGGCCTGACAGCCAGCGCGCAAGCATATCGGCCTGATTGAAGCCGCGCTGGCGCAGCCGACGCGCTGCCAAAGGCACTGGCAACAAGTAGTCCGGCCTGGGCAAGCCCTCGGTGTAGCGATGCGCCAACGCATCCCCGAGCAAGCCCGCCAGCAAACGACCGAGGGGCCACTGCCCGCGATGCTTGAAGCGACTGATCAGGCTGTCCAGCGGGAAGCCGAAATGCCACGGCACAATCACCTGGCTGAAGGCCGGTGGCCTGCGGTGGCAGGGGCCGCAATGCAGGCCGGCGATGGCCAGCGGTAACGCGCAGCGCAGGCATTGTTCCTCCAGCCAGGGCAATTCCTGCTCGCAGGCGCTGCACAGCGGGTAGGGCTGATGAGCGTGTTCATCACACAGCAAACACATTTGATTAATATTTGTACACTTGTAAACCAGCCATCTGCGTATTGGTTGACAGTCCATGGCCCTTCCGTAAATATTGCGCCTATCCGTGATGCGCTGGCGGCTTTCTTGGCCTGCGCGCCAGTCAGAGCCTAGATAAGGAAACGCCGATGAGCGCCAGCACAATTGCTACAACACGTCACGACTGGGGCCTGGCCGAGGTCAAGGCGCTGTTCCAGCAGCCCTTTAATGATTTGTTGTTCCAGGCGCAAAGCGTGCACCGCGCGCATTTCGATCCCAACCGTGTGCAGGTCTCGACCCTGCTGTCGATCAAGACCGGCGCCTGCCCGGAAGACTGCAAATACTGTCCGCAGTCCGGCCACTACAACACCGGGCTGGAAAAGCAAAAGCTGATGGAAGTGCAAAAGGTGCTGGAAGAGGCCGCCCGCGCCAAAGCCATTGGCTCGACGCGCTTCTGCATGGGCGCGGCCTGGAAGCATCCGTCGGCCAAAGACATGCCTTACGTGCTGGAGATGGTCAAAGGGGTCAAGGCATTGGGCCTGGAAACCTGCATGACCCTCGGCAAGCTGGACCAGGACCAGACTGTCGCGCTGGCTCAGGCTGGCCTGGACTACTACAACCACAACCTCGACACCTCGCCTGAGTTCTATACCAGCATCATCACCACCCGCACCTACAGCGAGCGCCTGCAGACCCTGGCCTATGTGCGCGACGCCGGCATGAAGATCTGCTCCGGCGGCATCCTCGGCATGGGTGAGTCGCTGGACGACCGCGCCGGGCTGCTGATTCAGCTGGCCAACCTGCCCGAGCATCCTGAGTCGGTACCGATCAACATGCTGGTCAAGGTTGCCGGCACGCCGCTGGCTGAAGAAGCCGACGTCGACCCATTCGATTTCATCCGTATGCTTGCGGTCGCGCGGATTCTCATGCCCAAGTCGCACGTACGGCTGTCGGCCGGGCGTGAGCAGATGAATGAGCAGATGCAGGCGCTGGCTTTCATGGCCGGGGCCAACTCGATCTTCTACGGCGAAAAACTGCTGACCACGGCCAACCCACAAGCCGACAAGGACATGCAGCTGTTCGCCCGCCTCGGGATCAAGCCGGAAGCGCGCGAAGAGCACGCTGACGAAGTGCATCAGGCAGCCATCGAGCAGGCCCTGGTCGAGCAGCGCAGCAGCGAGATGTTCTACGACGCAGCGTCGGCCTGAAATGGCCTTTGACCTCACCGCGCGCCTGGCCGAACGGCGTGCGGCCGATCTGTATCGGCAACGGCCGCTGCTGCAGACCGCGCAGGGGCCGCAGGTGGTGGTCGATGGCCAGCCGCTGCTGGCCTTCTGCAACAATGATTACCTCGGCCTGGCCAATCACCCTGAGGTGATCGCTGCCTGGCGCGCCGGCGCCGAGCGCTGGGGGGTCGGTGGCGGTGCTTCGCATCTGGTCATCGGCCACAGCACCCCGCATCACCAGCTTGAAGAAGCCCTGGCCGAGCTGACCGGGCGGCCGCGTGCGCTGCTGTTTTCCACCGGCTACATGGCCAACCTCGGTGCCATCACCGCGTTGGTCGGGCAGGGCGATACGGTGCTGCAAGACCGCCTCAACCACGCTTCGCTGCTCGATGGCGGCCTGCTCAGCGGTGCGCGCTTCAATCGTTATCTGCACAACGATGCGCAGAGCCTGGCCAGCCGCCTGCAGCGGGCGACCGGCAATACCCTGGTGGTTACCGATGGCGTGTTCAGCATGGATGGCGATCTCGCCGACCTGCCCGCAATAGCCGCGACCGCCCGCGCAGCGAATGCCTGGCTGATGGTCGATGATGCCCACGGCCTCGGCACCCTGGGCGCCAACGGCGGCGGAATCGTCGAGCACTTCGGCCTTGGTCTGGATCAGGTGCCAGTGTTGATTGGCACCCTCGGCAAAGCCTGCGGCACCGCAGGTGCGTTTGTTGCCGGCAGTGATGACTTGATCGAGGCACTGGTGCAGTTCGCTCGGCCCTACATCTACACCACCAGCCAACCGCCGGCGCTGGCCTGCGCCACGCTCAAGAGCCTGCAGCTGCTGCGTGACGAAAGCTGGCGGCGCGAGCAGTTGGCGGCGTTGATCCGCCAGTTCCGCGAGGGGGCAGAGCAGATCGGCCTGCAACTGATGGACAGCCAGACGCCGATTCAGCCAATCCTGATCGGCGACAGCGGCCGTGCTGTGCGCCTGTCGCAGATGCTGCGCGAACGCGGCTTGCTGGTGACCGCCATTCGCCCGCCGACAGTGCCGGCCGGTAGTGCGCGGCTGCGGGTGACTTTGAGCGCGGCGCACACCGAGGCGCAGGTGCAGCTATTGTTGAATGCATTGGCAGACTGTTATCCACAACTGGAGCGCGCCGATGCGTAATCGCCTGATTCTCTTGCCCGGCTGGGGGCTGGGTACTGCTGCACTGCATCCATTGGCGGCAAGCCTGCGCGCGCAGGATCCGCGCTTGCAGGTCGACCTGCTGGCGCTGCCGGAATTGCCCGACGGCGATGTCCAGGCCTGGGTCGACCATCTTGATCGCACCCTGCCCCAGGACACCTGGCTGGGTGGCTGGTCACTGGGCGGGATGCTCGCCAGCGAGCTGGCCCGCAAACGCGGTGATCGCTGCTGCGGCCTGCTGACCCTGGCCAGTAATCCTAGTTTCGTCAGCCGCGCCGACTGGCCGCACGGCATGCCGGCAGACACCTTCAGCACCTTTGCCGACGGCTGTCGCAGCCATCTGCAGGTCACCCTGAAGCGCTTTCGCTCGCTGTGCACCCAGGGTGCGCCGGATCAGTTGGCCGTGCTCAAGCAACTCAATGTCGGCCTGCCGAGCACTGATCCGCTGTACCTGATGAGCGGCCTGGAGGTGTTGGGCAAGCTGGATACCCGCGACGCCTTGGTGGAGTACACCGGGCCGCAGTTGCACCTGTTTGCCGGCAGCGATGTGCTGGTCCCGGCAGAGGCAGCCAAGGCGCTGTGCGAGCTGGTCCCGGACGTCGAGGTCGGTCTGGTTGAAAACACCTCGCATGCCTTCCTGCTGGAATATCCGCAGGACCTGGCGGCGGGCATCAAGATTTTTTTGCACGAGAGCGGCGATGACTGATCTGTCCCATCCGACCCTGCCGGGCGGCTTGCCTGACAAACGCCAGGTGGCGGCGTCGTTTTCTCGGGCTGCTGCCAGTTATGACAGCGTTGCCGCGTTGCAGCGCGCCGTCGGTGTGGCTTTGCTCGAGCAGTTGCCGGCTGATCTGACCCCAAGCCGCTGGCTCGACCTGGGCAGCGGTACCGGTCACTTCAGCCGCGTGCTGGCCGAGCGCTTTGCCGGCGCTGTCGGCGTGGCCGTCGACATTGCCGAAGGCATGCTAGGTCACGCTCGGCAGCAAGGTGGCGCGCAGTTCCACGTGGTCGGCGATGCCGAACGCCTGCCGCTGCAGGACGCCAGTGTCGATTTGATTTTCAGTAGCCTGGCCGTGCAGTGGTGCAGCCAGTTCGCCAGCGTGCTCTGCGAAGCACAGCGGGTGTTGCGCCCTGGTGGAGTGCTGGCGTTCAGCAGCCTGTGCGTAGGCACTCTGGAAGAGTTGCGCGCCAGTTGGCAGGCAGTAGACGGCATGGTCCACGTCAACCGCTTCCGCCGGTTCGACGATTACCAGCGGCTGTGTGCCGGCAGCGGCCTGCAGCTGCTTGATCTGCAACAGCGTGCGCAGGTGCTGCACTACCCCGATGTACGCAGCCTGACCCATGAACTGAAGGCGCTGGGTGCGCATAACCTCAACCCTGGCCGGCCGGCTGGCCTAACGGGGCGGGCGCGCATGCAGGGTTTGCTGCAGGCCTACGAACACTGGCGCCAGCCGTCCGGCCTGCCGGCCACCTATCAGGTGGTGTATGCCGTGCTGCGCAAGCCTCAGCAGGCTGGGGAATGACATGAGCCAAGCGTATTTCATTGCCGGTACCGACACAGACGTGGGCAAGACCACCATCGCTGCCGGCTTGCTCCATGCGGCCCGGCTGCAAGGTCTGAGCACCCTCGCGGCCAAGCCGGTGGCGTCGGGATGCGCGGTGACCAGCAAGGGCCTGCGCAATGCCGATGCGTTAGCGCTGATTGATCAAAGTACCGTCCAGTTGCCTTATGAACGGGTCAATCCGTTCGCTTTCGAGCCGGCAATCGCCCCGCACCTGGCTGCGCGCGAAGCGGGCGTGGCGCTGGCGCTGCCTGCTTTGCTCAAGGCGATGCAGGGGATTCTGGCAGAGGGCGCCGACTTCACCTTGATCGAAGGTGCCGGCGGTTGGCGGGTGCCGTTGTCGGACCATGCCAACCTGTCCGATCTGGCGATCGCGCTGAAGCTACCGGTGATCCTGGTGGTCGGCGTGCGCCTGGGCTGCATCAATCACGCGCTGTTAAGTGCCGAAGCGATTGCCCGCGATGGCCTGCAGTTGGCCGGCTGGGTGGCCAATGTGATTGAGCCGCGCACCTCGCGGCTGGAAGAAAACCTGGCCAGCCTCGCTGAACGCCTGCCCGCGCCGTGCCTGGGGCGGGTGCCCAAACTCAAGCAAGCCAGCGCCGATGCCGTGGCCGAACATCTGCAGCTTGACCTGCTTGATTAAGCTCCGCGCGCATACCCTCGGTCTATCGAATGGCACTATGCTATTAGCGATTTAAACGGGCCTTTTCGGCGTTGGCCTGCTTTAATGAAGTTTGTCCGTTATCCAGCGTCATCGGAGTTTTGACATGGAAATCACCGGTAGCTCTGCCTACTACGCAGGTCTTGGCGCCATTCAGGCGGGCCAGAACCGCGTTGATCAGGCCGCCAGCCAGATCGCCAACGGCACCGTCGAACGTGCCGCCACCAGCCAGTCCAGCGACTATCAGGCCGAGCGCTTGCGCGCCGTCGACCGTAGCCAGCAAATGGACATGGCCACCAGTACGGTGCAGTTGGCGCTGGGCAAGACTGAAGTCGAGCTTGGTGTGAAAGTCGCCAAGGCTTCCGACGAAATGCTCGGCCGCTTCATCGACACCTACGCCTGATTGCTAATCTCGCTGAAACCTCTGCGGGCCTGACTGCGATGGCGCTGACCAGACAACACCGTTGTCTGCTCGGTTGTCCTATGCAGTCAGGCCCGCAGTTGCATTTACGGGTACATGGCAGATACGCCATGTTTCACGACGTAAATGGCACCATAGTCCCTTCTTGACTTTGTTTGCACCTAAACGTAAGTTTCAAACAACTGTTTGACCGAGTGCCGGTTGCTGTCGGCGCTCACTCCACCGGACTCCTCAAGAGGTTCATCGCAATGCCTGAATACAAAGCCCCTCTGCGTGATATTCGCTTCGTTCGCGACGAACTGCTCGGCTATGAAGCGCACTACCAGAGCTTGCCGGGTTGCGAGGAAGCCACGCCCGACATGGTCGATGCGATCCTTGAGGAAGGTGCCAAGTTCTGCGAGAACGTGCTGGCGCCGCTGAACCGCGTTGGCGATCTCGAAGGCTGCAAGTGGAGCGAGTCGGGTGTGCAGACCCCGACTGGTTTCAAGGAAGCCTACAAACAGTTCGTCGAAGGCGGCTGGCCGAGCCTGGCCCATGATGTTGCTCACGGCGGCCAGGGCCTGCCTGAGTCGCTGGGCCTGGCGGTCAGCGAGATGGTCGGTGAAGCCAACTGGTCCTGGGGCATGTACCCAGGCCTGTCCCATGGCGCGATGAACACCATTTCCGAGCACGGCACCGCCGAGCAGCAGGACACCTACCTGAGCAAACTGGTCACCGGTGAATGGACCGGCACCATGTGCCTGACCGAGCCGCACTGCGGCACTGACCTGGGCATGCTGCGGACCAAGGCCGAGCCGCAGGCGGATGGCTCTTACAAGGTTTCCGGGACCAAGATCTTCATCTCGGCCGGTGAGCACGACATGGCCGACAACATCGTCCACATCGTGTTGGCGCGGCTGCCGGATGCCCCTGCTGGTACCAAGGGTATTTCGCTGTTCATCGTGCCCAAGTTCCTGCCCAGCGCCGATGGCGCCATCGGCGAGCGCAACGGCGTCAGCTGCGGCTCGCTCGAGCACAAGATGGGCATCCACGGTAACGCCACCTGCGTGATGAACTTCGACGGCGCTACCGGTTACCTGATTGGCCCAGCCAACAAAGGCCTGAACTGCATGTTCACCTTCATGAACACCGCTCGCCTGGGTACCGCGCTGCAAGGCCTGGCCCACGCTGAAGTGGCATTCCAGGGTGGCCTCAAATACGCCCGCGACCGTCTGCAGATGCGCTCGCTGACCGGCCCCAAGGCACCTGAAAAGGCCGCTGACCCGATCATCGTCCACCCTGATGTACGGCGCATGCTGCTGACCATGAAGGCCTTTGCCGAAGGCAACCGGGCGATGGTCTACTTCACCGCGCAGCAGGTCGATATCGTCAAGTACAGCAAGGACGAAGAAGCTCGCAAGAAGGCCGATGCATTGCTGGCCTTCATGACCCCGATCGCCAAGGCGTTCATGACCGAGGTCGGTTTCGAAGCCGCCAACCATGGCGTGCAGATCTACGGCGGCCATGGCTTCATCGCCGAGTGGGGCATGGAGCAGAACGTGCGCGACAGCCGCATCTCGATGCTCTACGAGGGTACCACCGGCATCCAGGCCCTCGACCTGCTCGGGCGTAAAGTGCTGATGACCCAGGGCGAAGCGCTCAAGGGCTTCACCAAAATCGTGCACAAGTTCTGCCAGGCCCAGGAAGGCAACGAAGCGGTCAAGGAATTCGTCGAGCCGTTGGCGGCGATCAACAAGGAGTGGGGCGAACTGACGATGAAAGTCGGCATGGCCGCCATGAAAGACCGTGAAGAGGTCGGTGCCGCGTCGGTCGATTACCTGATGTACTCGGGCTACGCCTGCCTGGCCTACTTCTGGGCTGATATCGCCCGTCTGGCAGCTGAAAAACTCGCCGCCGGCACCAGCGAAGAAGCGTTCTACACCGCCAAGCTGCAGACCGCACGCTTCTACTTCCAGCGTATCCTGCCGCGTACCCGCACCCATGCAGCGACCATGCTGTCCGGTGCCGGTAACCTGATGGCGATGAAAGAAGAAGACTTCGGCCTAGCCATCTAAGCCGCGCTGGCAACATCAAAAACCGCCTGCCCTCACCGGCAGGCGGTTTTTTTGTGAGCGCTCGTCCGGGCCGCGTAGCGCCATGCACAGAAAAAGCTAAGCCTGGCTCCACGCCTGCCGTTAAACATCTGGTGTATTCATCTATTCATGTGCGCTGCCGATGTAGTAAAGGCACAATGCCATTATTGATCTGCCGGGTTGGAGATACCCTTGTTTCAGTTATCCGCTGTACGCGTAAGCCATTTCCTGCCGTCACTGGTCTTACTGGTGTCGGGGCTGGCGGCGGCCTATGTGAGAGACCTCAGCGTCTTCTTCACGTCTTTGTTCAATGTGCTGCCAACCATGGTGCTGCTGCTCGGCGGCGCCTATTGCGCGGTGTACCGCCGGCAGCGTGAGCTGTTTGTGATGGTCACGGTGTATATCGCTTACTACCTGCTCGACACCCAGACCGACTTCTATCGCGACAACGGCCGCGTGCGTGAAGACGCTGCAGTGATCTTTCATCTGGTCTGCCTGCTGCTACCTGCGTTGTTCGGCCTGTTCGCCGCCTGGCAGGAACGCACTCATCTGGCCCAGGACATGCTCGCCCGCTTTGCCGTACTGTTTGCCGTCGGCAGCGTGGCGGTGGCCTTGCAGCAGAGCTTTCCGGAGGCGCTGCTGGGCTGGCTGGCGGAGATCCGCTGGCCGTCGCTGCACGGTCAGTGGATGAGCCTGATCCAGCTGGCGTACCCGGTCTTCGTCATCGTTTTCATCCTGCTGGCGGTGCAGTACCTGCGCCAGCCGCGACCGCTGCATGCGGCGCAGATCATCGGCTTGCTGGGCCTGCTGTGGATGTTGCCGAAAACCTTCATCCTGCCGTTCACCCTGAACATCATGTGCAGCCAGGTCATGCTGATGATTGCCGCAGCGGTCGCCCATGAGGCCTATCAGATGGCCTTCCGCGACGAGCTCACCGGCTTGCCTGGCAGGCGTGCGCTGAACGAGCGTATGCAGCGCCTGGGGCGCAACTACGTGATTGCCATGACCGACGTTGACCACTTCAAGAAATTCAACGATACCCACGGCCACGACGTCGGTGATCAGGTGCTGCGGCTGGTTGCCAGCCGGCTGTCGAAAGTGACGGGGGGCGGTCGGGCTTACCGCTATGGCGGCGAAGAGTTCGCCCTGGTGTTTGCCGGCAAGACTGCCGAAGAGTGTCTGCCGCATCTGGAAGCGGTACGCGAGATGATCGCCAACTACGCCATCCAGCTGCGCGACCAGAACAGCCGCCCGCAGGACGATAGCGCCGGCCGGCAACGGCGCAGCGGCTCGGCCAGCGCTACCGTATCGGTCACCATCAGCATCGGCGTGGCCGAACGCTTGATCGACCACCGCAACCCCGAGGCGGTGCTCAAATCTGCCGACGAGGCGCTGTACAGCGCCAAGGCTGCCGGGCGTAACTGTGTAGTGATGTTCGGCCACCAATCACGCCGCGGCGCTGTGCGAATGGCATGACTTAGGTTGACCGGGGTTGACTGTAGGGTCACGTGATGACCCTATGTCTCGCAAAAGTTGTTCGGTTACACTGATTTCACTCCAGTGCCGCGGTCCTCGCCAGGACCGCCCCGACCCGACTAGTGAGAGGTTGTCCATGGCTGACTATAAAGCGCCCCTGCGTGATATGCGCTTCGTTCTCAATGAAGTCTTCGACGTGGCCACGCTGTGGGCACAGCTGCCCGAGCTGGCCGAGGCGGTCGACCAGGACACCGCTCTGGCGGTGCTGGAAGAAGCCGGCAAGGTCACCGCCCGCAGCATCGCGCCGCTCAACCGCGCCAGCGATGAAGAGGGCTGCCACTGGGACAACGGCAGCGTACGCACCCCGGCCGGTTTCATCGAGGCCTACCAGACCTACGCCGAAGGCGGCTGGGTCGGTGTTGGCGGTGATCCGCAGTTTGGCGGCATGGGTATGCCCAAGGCGATCTCGGCTCAGGTCGAGGAAATGATCAACGCCTCGAGCCTGTCGTTCGGGCTGTATCCGATGCTCACCGCAGGCGCCTGCCTGTCGATCAACGCTCATGCCAGCGAAGCGCTCAAGCACAAATACCTGCCGAACATGTACAGCGGCGTCTGGGCGGGCTCGATGTGCCTGACCGAGGCCCATGCCGGCACCGACCTGGGCATCATCCGTACCAAGGCCGAGCCGCAGGCAGATGGCAGCTACAAGGTCAGTGGGACCAAGATATTCATCACCGGTGGCGAGCACGACCTGACCGAAAACATCATTCACCTGGTGCTGGCCAAGCTGCCGGACGCACCCGCGGGGCCCAAGGGCATTTCCCTGCTGCTGGTGCCCAAGTTCCTGGTCAACGACGACGGCAGCCTGGGTGAGCGCAACTCGGCCCACTGCGGCTCGATCGAGCACAAGATGGGCATTCAGGGCTCGGCGACCTGCGTGATGAACTTCGACGGCGCGGTCGGCTACCTGGTCGGCGAGCCGAACAAGGGCCTGGCGGCCATGTTCACCATGATGAACTACGAGCGCCTGGGCGTCGGTATTCAAGGCCTGGCCTCGGCCGAGCGCTCTTATCAGAACGCCGTCGAGTACGCCCGCGATCGCCTGCAAAGCCGCTCGCCAGTCGGCGCACAGGCAAAAGACAAAGTCGCCGACCCGATCATCGTCCACCCGGATGTGCGGCGCATGCTGCTGACCATGAAAGCCTTGATCGAAGGCGGCCGGGCGTTCTCCACTTACGTCGCCCTGCAACTGGACAACGCCAAGTACAGCGAAGACCCGACCACGCGCAAGCGCAGCGAGGACCTGGTGGCGTTGCTGACACCGGTGGCCAAGGCGTTCATGACCGACACCGGGCTTGAGTGCACCGTGCATGGCCAGCAGGTGTTTGGCGGCCACGGTTACATCCGTGAGTGGGGCCAGGAGCAACTGGTGCGCGACGCGCGCATCACCCAGATCTACGAAGGCACCAACGGCATTCAGGCGCTGGACCTGATGGGCCGTAAGGTGGTCGCCAGCGGTGGCGCGTTCTACCAGGTGTTTGCCGACGAAATTCGCCAGTTCGTGGCTGGTGCCGATAGCGAGCTGGGCGAGTTTACCCAGCCATTGGCCACTGCCCTGGATCAATTGGATGGGCTGACCGAGTGGGTTATCGAGCAGGCCAAGCTCAACCCGAACGAGATCGGTGCAGCTTCGGTTGAGTACCTGCACGCGTTCGGCTATGTCGCTTATGCCTATATGTGGGCGCGCATGGCCCAGGCAGCCAAGGCAGGCGAGGGCGATGCGGCCTTCTATCAGGGCAAGCTGGGCACGGCGCGCTTCTACTTTGCGCGGTTGCTGCCGCGGGTGGATTCGTTGGTGGCGTCGGTCAAGGCGGGTAGCGAGTCGCTGTATCTGTTGGACGCTGCGCAGTTCTGACGCCTCGATCACATGCCGTAACAAAGCTGGGGTGATTTGTAAGCCTTTTCCTACACGACGTGGTGACTTTTCGCCTCTATCTTCAGATTGGATCCACAGCTAATATTTCTCACATGGACGGAACGCAGGAAGCGTAAAGGACAGAACAGGGACACGAAGGAATCTCGCCAGGATGGTGAGGCGATAGGGATGTCAGGGAAACAGTCTGGAAAACCCCGCTTAGGCGGGGTTTTCTTTGTTGCGTGGTTTTTACCGTCAGCCCAGTACGTCCAGCGGCGACACGCCCAGCGGGCGCCCGTCGGTTTCTTCTTCGAGCAATGTGCGCAACAGCTCCAGCGACGCCTGTTGGCGCTGCGCATCGCGAAACACCAGGCCAACCTTGAGTGGTACGCGCGGCTCGCTGAGGGGCTTCCACAGCAGCCCTTGATCATCCTCGGCCGCTGCCTTGGCGCGCCCTGGCAGGATGGTTGCCAGCGAGGTGTGCGCCAGGCTGTCGAGGATTCCCGCCATGTTGTTCATCTCGGCCTGTACCTGCGGCCTGCGGCCCTGGCTGGCCAGCTGCTCCTTCCAGATCTGGCGGATCTGAAACTCTTCACCCAGCATGAGCAGCGGCAATTCAGCCGCCTGCCTGATCGAGACCTTCTTGAAGTCCTTCAACGGGTGGGTGTTGGGGATGACCAGTTGCAGCTCATCTTCATACAGCATCAGCCCGTGCAGGCCTGCCTGGCGCGGCGGCAGATAGCTGATGCCGATATCCAGATTGCCATTGAGCAGACGCCGCTCGATCTCCAGCCCCGACAGTTCGTAGATCTGCACCACCAGGTGCGGCTGCGCCCGGCGCACGCGCTCCAGCAACTGCGGTACCAGCCCGGGGCGGACGGTCTGCAGGACACCGATGGCGAGGGTACGCAGTGCCTGGCCTTTGAAGCTGCGCATAGCCTCATGGGCGCGCTGCAAGCCGTCGAGCAAGGGCTGGGCATGGTTGTACAAGGTGTGCGCGGCCAGTGTCGGCAGCAGGCGCTTGTTGCTGCGCTCGAACAGGCTCAGGTCGAGGCCGTGTTCCAGTTGCCGAATCTGCTGGGACAAGGCCGGCTGCGACAGTGACAGGCGTTCGGCAGCACGGCCCACGTGGCCTTCTTCATAGACCGCGACGAAATAACGCAGTTGGCGAAAATCCATAAGCAACACTTATCGAAAAAGCTGGGAAATCGAAATGGCCAGAGTACCCGGTTGTGCCTAGTCTAGCGGCGTTTTCAAGCATTTACCTGCTGTTGCAGCGACCGATTGTTGCAGTCGCTGAAAAACACTTTTGATAGGCCACGCTGAAATATCGGTCTGGAGTTCTGATGAATCTGTTCAAGCTGCGTCGGCCAGCTGTCGCGGTGGTCGAACCTGTACCAGCAGCACCGGCACCTGCCGCGTCGCTATCGAGCGAATGGCTGATGGCGTCCGCCGCGCTGCCTGCGCCGATTTTTGTGCGTGGGCAGGGCTCGTGGTTATGGGACAACGACGGTCGGGTTTATCTGGACTTCACCCAAGGCAGTGCAGGCAACAGTCTCGGCCATTGCCCGCAAGTGGTGAGCGAAGCGCTGAGTGCTCAGGCCCAGACATTGCTTAACTGCGGCGGGCAGCTAACCAACCACAACCAGTTGCTGCTGGCGCAGAAACTTTGCCAGAGCACCGGCAGTGACCAGGCGTACCTGCTCAACAGCGGTGCCGAAGCGTGCGCAGCGGCGATCCGCCTGGCGCGTAAATGGGGCCAACTGCATCGCAGCGGCGCCGATCATGTCATTACGGCCAGCCAGGCCTGCCACGGGCGCGGTCTGGATACGTCGGGCTTCAGCCAGGTGGCGTTCAACGACCTGAGCGCATTACACGCCGCCGTCGACTCGCGCACGGTCGCGATCATGCTCGAACCGATCCAGGGCGAGGCCGGCGTTATCCCGGCCAGCCGCGAGTATCTCCAGGGTGTCGAACGGCTGTGCCGCGAGCTGGGCATTCTGCTGATCTTCGACGAAGCACTGACCGGCATCGGCCGCTGCGGTGCGTTGTTGGCCGAACAGCGATATGACGTGCGTGCCGACATCATCGCCCTTGGCACAGGCCTGGGGGGTGGCGTGCCGGTCGCCGCGCTGCTGGCCCGCGGCAGCGCCTGCTGCGCCGAGCCTGGCGAGCTGCAAGGCAGCCAGCACGGCAATGCACTGATGTGCGCGGCCGGCCTGGCGGTATTGCAGAGCGTGCTCGCGCCTGGCTTCTTCGAGCAGATCAAGGACCGCGGCCGCCACCTGCGCGAAGGTCTGAGCAGGTTGTCCGGCCGTTATGGTCATGGCGAGGTGCGCGGGCAGGGTCTGCTGTGGGCGCTGCAGTTACACGATGAGGTGGCGCCAGCGTTGGTGCAGGCGGCATTGCAGGAGGGCTTGTTGCTGCAGGCGCCCCAGCCCGATGTAGTCCGCTTTGCCCCGGCGCTGACGATTAGCCGCGGGCTTGTCGACGAGATGCTGCTTAAGCTGGCCAGAGCCTTTGCCCGGCTGCACGGGCAACAGCACAACCGTCGCGAGATGCGCGCCTGATCGACTATAGCGCTCACTTATTTCAACGAACCGTCTGGCGTTTCTGCGCATCGCCCCTGGCCTGTCCTATTCGGCCCGGGGCGTTTTTTTGCCTTTAGCGCAAGATGTTGTGCCTGCGGAACCTCTGCGCAAGCGCGCGAGTCTGTGTAGTAACCACTGACGGAGAGACATGCATGGACTTCATTCGCATCATTATCGCGATCCTTCTGCCGCCGCTTGGCGTGTTCCTGCAGGTCGGCTTTGCCGGTGCGTTCTGGCTGAACATCCTGTTGACGTTGCTGGGTTATATCCCCGGCATCATCCACGCGGTGTATATCATCGCCAAGCGCTGACGTGACGAGGGCCGCGCTGCGGCCCTCTGTTGCAATTGCGGGGAACTCGGCTCAACGGTCGAGTACCCGGCAATAGAACTTCCATTCTTCCTCGAGTGCATGCGCAAGGTTCTCGGCCTTGCGGAAACCGTGCCGCTCACCGGCATAAAAATGCCCTTCAGCCTCGATCCCGTTAGCTTTCAGCGCCGCCAGCATGGCGCGAGTCTGCTCGGGCACCACCACGGCATCCAGCTCGCCCTGGAAGAAGATCATCGGCACCTTGATTTGCTCGGCATGCAGCAGCGGTGTGCGTTGGCGGTAGCGCTCGGCGTCTCGTTCAGGATCGCCAATCAGCCAGTCCAGATAATCCCCTTCGAACTTATGCGTCGCCCGTGCCAGCGCCAGCGGGTCGCTGACGCCATAGAGGCTGGCGCCGGCGCGAAATACATCGGCGAATGCCAGCGCGCACAGGGTGGTGTAGCCGCCAGCACTGCCGCCGCGAATGAACGCCTGCTGCGGGTCGATCAGGCCCAGCCCCGCCAGGTAACTGACTGCAGCGCAGGCGTCTTCGACGTCGACTTCGCCCCAGCGTAAGTGCAGCGCTTGCCGATAGGCGCGGCCATAACCGCTGCTGCCGCGGTAGTTGAGGTCGGCCACGGCAAAGCCGCGTTGGGTCCAGTACTGGATGCGCGGGTCGAGTACCGGGTAGCAGGCCGAGGTCGGCCCGCCGTGGATGAACAGCACCAGCGGCGCGGCGCCGCCCTGCGGCTGGTTGGCCGCCGGGTAGAAGAAGCCATAGGCATGGGCGTCGCCGCTGGGATAGCGGATCGGCTGCGGGCGACTGATCCGCTCGGCGGGCAGCGGCAGGCCGCCGCCGCTAAGCACGCTGGTCTGGCCGCTGACACGCTCGATGGCGATGACTGCGGCTGGGCTGATCGGCGAGGCGGCGATAGCGTAGATATGGCGGTCGTCCAGGGCCAGACTGCGAAAGCGGGTGTACTCGCTGGCGAAGCGCTGAACCTGATCGCCGCTGTGCAGGCCAAGCTGGGCAAAACCGTCTTCGAACCAGCTGGCCAGATAGCTATCAGGTGCGATTGCCAGCCAACTGCTGGCACCCAGTTGCCAGGGCGCGGCGGCGTGGTCGGCGGCGACTGCTGGTAGTGCTTTCCAATTGCCCTCGATCTCCCCCCATGGCTGCCAGAAACCGTTGCGATCAGACAGGCAATACAGCCTGCCTTGCCCGTCGAAGCGGGGTTGCTGCAAGGACTGCTCTGGGTCGATATCGCCGGCCAGGCATAGCGCGGCAGTCCACTCGCCGTGTCTGTCGCGCTGGCGACACATCAATCGAGTGCGGGTCCAGGGCTGTGCCGGGCGGTCCCATTCGATCCAGGCCAGGCGCTGGCCGTCTTCGCTCAGGGTCGGTGCCGAATAGAAGTCGGCGCCTTCGGCCAGCACTTGACGGCCCTCATCGGCGAAGCAGACCAAGCGGTGCACAACGCTGTCAGCGTGCTGCTCTTCGACAGCGAGCACTGCGCCGGCATGCCACAGCACATCGCCATAGCGGCAGTCGGCGGCAGCGGTCAGGGCGCGTGGCGCAGAGCCATCGAGGCCTTGCAGGTAGATCTGCTGATCGGACTCGTTGACGAATACCAGCACCTCCTCGCCCAGGCAGAAGCTGCCGCCGCCGTATTCGTAGACACGGCTGCGTGCGCTGAAACCGTCCGGCGTCAGGCAATGGGCTTGCTGCTCGCGCCAGTGCCACAGGCGGCAAGCGCCGTCGGCAGGGCGGAATTCGTTCCAGAACAGCCCGGCCGCGCCGACCTTGAGGTCGGCGAAGTCGGTGCCGGCGGCGACGGCCTGGGCGGCGCTGAACTCAGCCGCGGGCGATGACTCGGGAGTTTCGTTCATTGCGGAATGTCAGCTCTTCGATGGCCTGATGGGCGTGCTCGGCTTCCTCACGTGCCTGGAGGATGATGCCATGCTCGGCCGACTTGGCGCACACTGGATCGGCGTTGCTGGCATCGCCGGTAAGCATGAACGCCTGGCAGCGGCAGCCGCCGAAGTCCTTTTCCTTCTCGTCGCACGAGCGGCAGGGTTCGGGCATCCAGTCGAAGCCGCGGTAGCGGTTGAAGCCGAACGAGTCATACCAGATGTGCCGAAGGTCGTGCTCGCGCACATTGGGGAACTGCACCGGCAACTGCCGCGCGCCATGGCAGGGCAGTGCGGTGCCGTCGGGGGTGACGGTAAGAAAGATACTGCCCCAGCCATTCATGCAGCCCTTGGGTCGCTCTTCATAGTAGTCAGGGGTGACGAAAATCAGCTTGCATGGGTTGCCAGCTGCCTTGAGCCGCTCGCGGTACTCGTTGGTGATGCGTTCGGCCCGCTCGAGCTGCGCACGGGTTGGCAACAGCCCGGCGCGGTTGTGCTGCGCCCAGCCATAGAACTGGCAGGTGGCAAGCTCGACGAAGTCGGCCTCAAGCGCCACGCACAGCTCGATGATACGGTCGATCTTGTCGATATTGTGCCGGTGGGTGACGAAGTTGAGCACCATCGGGTAACCGTGGGCTTTGACGGCGCGGGCCATTTCGAGCTTTTGCGCGAAGGCTTTTTTCGAGCCGGCGAGCAGGTTGTTGACCTGCTCGTCACTGGCCTGGAAGCTGATCTGGATGTGATCCAGCCCGGCGGTCTTGAACTCGGCGATGCGCTTTTCGGTAAGGCCGATGCCGGAGGTGATCAGGTTGGTGTAGAAGCCCAGCCGGCGGGCCTCGCCGATCAGCTCGGCAAGGTCCTGGCGCACCAGCGGCTCGCCGCCAGAAAAGCCCAACTGTGCCGCGCCCATCTCGCGCGCTTCGGCCATGACCTTGAACCACTGTGCCGTGGTCAGCTCCTGGCCTTGCTCGGCAAAATCGAGCGGATTGGAGCAGTACGGGCATTGCAGCGGGCAGCGGTAGGTCAGCTCGGCGAGCAGCCACAGCGGTAGGCCGACGCCGGCTTTGCCGGCTGTTTCAGGCGAGGACGATCCAGTGTTCGGCACGGGCCACCTCCATGAATTGCTCGATGTCGTCAGCGACCTCGGGCACATCGGGGAACTGCTGGGAAAGCTCGGCGATGATCACCGCGACCGAGCGCTGGCCATCGATCAGGCCGCCAATCAGCGCGGCACTCTCGTTGAGTTTGATCATGCCCTCCGGGTACAGCAAGACGTGGCCTTGCTGCGCCGGCTCATACTGGTAGCGGTAGCCTGGGCGCCAGCTGGGCACCTGTTGACGGTCAAGACTCATAGTGTGATCCCCTTGTGCCAGACCCGCTCGCGGGTGACGGAGTGGTAGGGAGGGCGGTCCAGCTCATAGGCCATGCTCATGGCGTCGAGCATGCTCCAGAGAATATCCAGCTTGAACTGAAGGATTTCCAGCATGCGCTCCTGGCTGGCGCGGGTGGTGTAGTGCTGCAAGGTAATCGCCAGGCCGTGCTCAACGTCGCGCCGGGCTTGGCCAAGACGGGTGCGGAAGTACTCGTAGCCAGCCGGATCGATCCACGGGTAATGCTGTGGCCAGCTGTCCAGCCGCGACTGGTGAATCTGCGGCGCGAACAGCTCGGTCAACGAGCTGCTGGCGGCTTCCTGCCAGCTGGCGCGGCGGGCGAAGTTGACGTAGGCGTCGACCGCGAAGCGCACGCCGGGCAGCACCAGCTCTTGCGAGCGCAGTTGCTCCGGGTCCAGGCCAACCGCCTGACCCAAGCGCAGCCAGGCTTCGATACCACCGTCTTCACCGGGCGCACCGTCGTGGTCGAGCAGGCGCTGGATCCACTCGCGGCGAATCTCTCGATCCGGGCAGTTGGCGAGGATCGCGGCGTCCTTCAGTGGGATATTCACCTGATAGTAAAAACGATTGGCGACCCAGCCCTGGATCTGCTCGCGGCTGGCGCGGCCGTCATACATCGCCACGTGATAGGGGTGATGGATGTGGTAGTAGGCGCCCTTGGCGCGCAGAGCCTGCTCGAATTCGGCAGGCGACATCGGCGTTGCGTCGCTCATGTGCGGCTCCTACAGCTCGATGCTCATGCCGTCGTAGGCGACTTCGACGCCGCGGCGTTCGACTTCGGCGCGCTCGGGTGAGTCTTCATCGAGGATCGGGTTGGTGTTGTTGATGTGGATAAGGACCTTGCGCTGGCTGGCGAAACCGTCCAGCACTTCAAGCATGCCGCCTGGGCCGCTCTGCGCCAGATGGCCCATCTCGCGACCGGTGCGGGTACCGACGCCACGCTGCTGCATTTCATCATCACGCCACAGCGTGCCATCGACCAGCAGGCAGTCGGCACCCTGCATCATTTCCAGCAGGGAGTTGTCGACCTGACCGAGACCTGGGGCGTAGAACAGCTTGCCGCCTGTGCGCAGGTCTTCGACCAGCAGGCCGAGGTTGTCGCCTGGATGCGGGTCGAAGCGGTGCGGCGAATACGGCGGCGCGGCGCTGCGCAGCGGGAACGGGGTGAACTTGAGGTTGGGGCAGGCCGGGATGACGAAGCTGCCTTCGAGTTCGATACGGTTCCAGGCTAGGCCGCCGTTCCAGTGGCTGAGCATGTTGAACAACGGAAAACCGCTGGTCAGGTCCTGATGGACCATGTCAGTGCACCAGACTTGATGCGGGCAGCCTTCACGCAGGCTGAGCAGGCCGGTGGTGTGGTCGATCTGACTGTCGAGCAGGACGATCGCGTCGATGCCGCTGTCGCGCAGTGCACGGGCCGGCTGCATCGGTGCAAACGCCTGCAGTTGCGCGCGGATATCTGGCGAAGCGTTGCACAGGACCCAGTGCTCGCCGTCGTCGGACAGCGCGATCGATGACTGGGTACGCGCCTGCGCGCGCAGCGAGCCATCCCTGAAACCCTTGCAGTTGACGCAGCTGCAGTTCCACTGCGGAAATCCGCCACCGGCAGCTGAACCAAGAATCTGGACGTACATGGCCACCCTCTATGCAAAATGCTGTAGGCAAAAACAACAACGCCCCGGCGGGACCGAGGCGTCTAACCGCAAGCCAGGCTTAGCGGTTGGCGAAGTACATGGTCACTTCAAAGCCGATACGCAGATCAGTGTAAGCAGGTTTGGTCCACATGGGATTACTCCTTCGGGATGGGGCTTGAGGGTTGTCAGCTACTTATTTGGTACCCCCTGAGGCAGGAGGTTCCATTTGCTGAGGTTGCGCTATCTTACAAGATAATTATGTACCAGAAGGTTCATTTTGCGAGAAGGGTTGTTGCGTGGCGAGTAACAATCTCGGTCAGTGCGAGTCAGGCGCTGGGCTGTTGGCCAGGCATAGCCAGCCGTGCTGGGCCGTGATCAGGGCTGTCAGCAAGGCGTCCAGACTGGCTTGATCGGTGTCCAGAATAGCTGCTTGCAGCCCCCCGAGATCGGCCGCTGCACCGGCCAGGTGGCTTTGCCAAGCCCACTGCGCGACCTCGGCGTCGGGCATCGCTGCCTCGTCAAAGCTATCAGCCAAAGCTTGCCGAGCGGCGTTTTCGAGAGTCACGCCTGCGCTGAACACCTCAAGCAGATGTGCGAGGATCTGCTCCGGCCGGACGTGGGGCGATTGCACGCCAAACAGCAGGCCGCCGATGCCGTCGGTCTGGCGGAAGGCGCTGAACACTGCGTAGCCCAATTGCAGTTCGACCCGCAGGCGCTGGTACACCGGGCCCTGCAGCAGTTGTGCAAGCAGCCGTCCGGCGCCTTGTAGCTGCGCCGGCAGCGGACAGAAAAGTAACAGCGCGTGTTCGCTGCCTGTTACGTCGGCATATAGCCAGCGTTTGCCCGGCACAGTGCTGGCATCGAGCGACTGCTCTTGGTCGGCAGCCTCGTCCCACATCGTGCGGCTGAGTGCCGAGCCCAATGCTGCCAGTTCCGGGTCGCCGAAGCCGACCGCCAGGCCTCGGCAGCGAGTGCTCCGCCAGACTTGGTCGAGGATCGCCTGATCCAGCACTCGGGCAGTATCTGGCTGAGCGGTGGGCGCAATCGCTACCTCGTCGGGCCAACGCTTGAGCAGCGCCCTGATCGGAATCAACGCAGGTTCATCCGCTACAGGTGCTTGCCAGCAGTCAGCAGCAGGTTGGTTCAACACTGCCAGCGCCTCTTCAACCAGCCGCACCACGGCCGCGGGGAGCCCGGCGCAGCGTAACTGCCAGTACTCGCCGCTGCTACTGAAGTCCATCTGTAGCGAGGCCTGCTCGGCGCGCTCGGTGAGCGGCCGCAGTGCGTTGACCAGCACTGCGTGCAGGCGCTGGCGCAGAGGTGTTGCGATCCTCCAGCGCAGATACAGCGCGGCGTATTGACGCGAGCTGGGCAGGCAGGCGCTGATGCTCAGGGCGGCTGGTAGCGCTGCCGTCGTGTTGGGCAGGCTCGCGAGCAGCAGAGGATTGGCGGGCGGCATTTGCCAGCTTCCGTATGCCTGCAGCGGCAGGCTATCCAATACTGCAGGCAGGGCCTGGAGCGATTGCGCATCGAGTGCTTGCAGCGGGTTTTCACGGCTGTCTCGCTGCGCCAGCTCCAATGCGCTGGCGGACATCGCCCGGCGCTGTTGCAGCTGAGCATAGGCTGCGTTCAACGCGTCGAAGTCTGCTTGCCTGATGAACTGCAACCAGCCCTCCAGCAGCGCTCGTACCTCATCGACCTGCGCGGTGTCGGTCAAGCGCAGACGTATCGTCCAGAGCAACTGGCCGGCGAAGGCATACAACAGTTTTGGCTGGCATTCACGCACCCAGCCGCGTTGGCGCAGTGCGTCCAGCCAAGTGCCTTCGCGGCTGTCGCTGATGCACCCCAGCAGCAATTCCATGGCCTGCTGTGCACCCGCCGGCAATCCATCGTGGGCGAACAGCAGCTCGAGTTGGCCGTGCTTGGGCGCTGGCGGCACCAGCAGTTGCTCTTTCAAAGCCGGTGGCAGTGCCTGAATCACCCGCTGGCCGCTGGCGAAAACGCTGGCGTAGCGCTCGCCCATGGCTTGCAGCTGGTCCAGCGACTGCGGCCCGCACAGGCTCAGGACCATTTGCCCGCCCTGATAGAAGCGTTGGTGAAAGCCCCTGAGCTCGCGCTGAAACTGCGGATTGTGCAGGTTCAGGCTGTATCGGTTGCCCGCATGAAAGGCGCGCAGCGGATGACCCTCCACTAGCCGCTGGAGCAGCGTGAACTGGTCCTGCGCTTCACGATTGCGCGACCAGGCGATGAACTCGGCGTGGATCACCTCGCGCTCACTGACTTGCCGCACTAGGCTCAGGTCCGGCTCGGCGAGCATCTGGCACAGGCGCTCGAGACCACCGGCCAGTGCAGCGGGCGGCACTTCGAAGAAAAAGTCAGTGGTGCGTTCGCGGGTGCTCGCGTTGACCTGGCCGCCAACGCCCTGAACGTAGCGCATCAGGCCATCCTCCAGCGGGAAACGCTCGGTGCCGAGGAAAAACAGGTGCTCGAGAAAGTGCGCCAAGCCAGGCCAGCGCGTCGCTGCATCATGGCTGCCCGCATGCACGCGCAAAGCCGCCGCCGCACGCTTGAGGCGCGGCGCGTGACGCAAGGTAAGGTGCAGGCCGTTGGCCAGGGTCAGATGGCGAGTGGCGTCAGGCATGAGTTCTCCAGGGGCGAGTGCGCATGCTAGCGCATTCACGCTCAGCGCTGGTGCAGGTCGCGCCGCAGGTCCTGCAAGTACGGGAATGCCTGGCGCCCGGCCACGACCTGGTGCCTGTCCAGCTCCGCGTGCAGCTGGCATTCATTTTCTCCAGCCAGCGCCAGCACGGCGCCGTCCGGGCCGATGATGCTGCTCTGCCCGCAATAATGGATATCGCTTTCCGCGCCACAGTAATTGGCGTAGACCAGGTAGCACTGGTTTTCCTGGGCGCGTGCACGCACCGTCACCTGGCAGACGAAGTCGTATGGCTTCATGTTCGCCGTCGGCACCAGGATCAGCTCGGCGCCATCCAGCGCCAGACGCCGGGCGTTCTCGGCAAACTCGATGTCGTAGCAGATCAGCATGCCGACCTTCCACCCATTCAGCTCGACCACCGGGAAGTGATTGCTGCCGGCATCGAACATGGCCCGGTCCAGCTCACCGAACAAGTGCGTCTTGCGGTAGTTGGCCAGGCTGCGGCCATGGCTGTCGATCAACTGCACGCTGTTGTAGATGGCGCCGTCTTCGCCGCGCTCGGGATAGCCATAGACAATGGCAATCCCGAGCCCCTGGGCGATCTCGACCACGGCCATGGCCGAGGGCCCGTCCGATTCCTCAGCCAGCTGCTCGACCTGTTCACTGCCGATGTTGTAGCCGGTCAGGAACATCTCCGGGCACACCAGCAACTGCGCGCCGCTGGCGGCTGCCTGGTGCGCCTGCTGCTGCAGGCGTTCGAGGTTGCCAGCCAGGTCGAGGGGGCCGGGCTGGCCTTGGAACAGAGCGATGTGCATGCCGCCTCCTGGTCAGTCGGGCAGGGCGATCGGCCCAAGCTCGTCGAATACGTCACCTGGGCCGGGGTTTTCCGGGTGGGTCTTGCCGCCGAAGTGGTTGATGATACCCCACACCGCGTTCAGCGAAGTCTGCACCGCGCCTTCGACCCAGGCCGGGGTCCACGACACATCGTCACCGGCGATGAAGATGCCGCGTTGCGCGCTCGGCAGGTGGTCCTGCATGAAGTGCGCGTACATCCGCTGGTTGTAGCGGTAGTGGCCCGGCAGCGCACCTTTGAAGGCGCCGAGGAAGTACGGGTCGGCCTCCCATGAGATGGTGATCGGGTCGCCGATGATATGCCCGGCAATGTCGGTGTTCGGGTAGATCCGGTGCAGGGCGTCCAGTGCCAGCTGCACGCGTTTTTCCACCGGGTGCGGGAGCATCTTCAGGGCGTCGCTCATCCACGCGTAGGACAGGCAGATCACCCCCGGCTTGTCGTCGCCGTTGTCGAACAGGTAGGTGCCACGGGTCAGGCGGTCGGTGAGGGTCATGCTCATCAGATCGCGGCCGGTTTCCGGGTCCTTGTCCTTCCAGAACGGCCGATCAACCATGACGAAGGTCTTCGACGATTGCATGTAGCGGGTGCGGTCCAGAGCCATCCACATCTTCTGCGAGAACAGCGACTCTTCGCAGTCGATCTGGGTGGTCAACAGCCAGCTCTGGCAGGTGGTCAGCACAGCGGCGTAGTGGCGGCAGCCGCCCCAGGTATCGGTGACCGCCAGTTGGCCATCGCTGGCACGGGCAATCCGTTTGACCCCGGTGCGCGGCGCGCCGCCATGCAGCGAGCTCAGGCTGGTGCCTGCCGGCCAGTGCGCGCAACGCTCCGGCACATGGCGCCAGATGCCTTGAGGCACCTGCTCGACACCGCCGACGATCAAGTGCTGGTGATCGTCGCAGTTGGTCATTACCACGCGGAAGATTTCCAGCATCGAGTTGGGGAAGTCCGAGTCCCAGCCGCCGGTACCGAAGCCAACCTGACCAAACACCTCGCGGTGCTGGAAGCTGAGCTTGGCGAAGGCCTTGGAAGTGGCGACAAAGTCATAGAACGTGCGGTCGTCCCACAGCGGTACCAGGGTGTTCCACAGCTCCTTGAGGCGCGGCACATCGCGGTCGCGAATGGCCTGCTGGATATCACCAAAGCGCGCGCCGCTTTCCAGCGCGTCGGCCCAGGCGTCGGCGACTTCCTGGAACAGCGCTGGCAAATCCGCCGCGCTTTCGGCGTAGTAGGTCTGGCCTTCGAGGTCGATGACGGTACTTGGCGAAGCTGGCGTCAACGGGTTTGGAAACGGTTTGGTTTCTAGGCCCAGCTTGTCGACGTAATGGTAGAACGCCGTCGACGACACCGGAAAGCGCATGCCGCCCAGCTCGGCGATGATCCCGTCGGTGCCGTTGAAGGCTTGCGAGCGCAGACGGCCGCCCATTTTCGACGCTTCATACACCACTGGTTTAAGGCCAAGCTTCATCAGCTCGTAGGCCGCTACCAACCCCGCAATGCCGGCGCCGATAATCGCCACCTCTTCGCCCTGGCGGTCGAGCGGGATACTGCCCAGACCGGCCGGATGCTCCAGCCAGTCGTCGAAAGCGAAGGGGAAGTCCGGGCCAAAAATCGTGATTGGTTTCTTGCCGTCGGCGGGGTGGCGATTGTTGTTCATGTTATGACCTTGCCAGGAGCTGCGCGGAGGGCGAAGCGCGAGTATAGAAAATGCCTGGGATCATTCTAGGGTGTGCGCAGTTCGTTATTAAGACTCATGCTGGCGTCGTTTTAATCTTTTTTTCGTCACTTTGAGGCTAATGACGTCGTTATGACGAAGGCATTAAGTGGCTTTCAGATCGGCTGGCCGCGGTCTATCTTGCTGCTGAGGATGATCGACGTGGTGGTTTTTTCCACACCGTCCAGGCTGCCGATCTGGTCGAGCAACTGGTCCAGCTGTTCCGGCGATTCGCTGTGCAGCCACGCCACGTAGTCGAACTCGCCACTCACGGCACACAGCTGTTGCACCTGGCCCATGGCCGTCATCCGCCGCACCACCTCCTTGCCCGCGCGCGGTTGGACCTTGATCCCGACATAAGCTTGCAGCCCACCGCCGATCAGGCGCTGGCCCAGGCGTACGCCGTAGCCGGCGATGACTTTGCTGTTTTCCAGGCGCTCCAGGCGTGAATTGACCGTGGTGCGGGCAATGCCCAGCTGCCGGGCGAGGTTGGCGACGCTTTCGCGGGCGTTGATCTGAAGCAGGGCGATCAGCTGGCGATCGATTTCGTCGAGGATGATTTGACGCGGTTGCGACATGTCGGCTCTCTGCAGCTGGAACTTGAGTGACGACACTTATAACGCAGATAAACCCACTGCGGCACAGTCGCGGGCAGACTGGCGCAGTTGATCTATACTTTTGAAATCAATCGCAGTTCACACGCCAGTGGGTGTCAGGCCAACCGGGACGTTATGCCTGGCGATAACCCTTGAAGTCTTTACGCAGTTCCAGAGATGGGAAGGATGACCAGATCCAAGGACCTTACACAGCTGCAGGTCGATAGCGTTTTTTGCATCAGCTTGCGCGAACGCGCCGATCGCCGCCTGCTGCTGCAACACGAGTTCGCAGACAGCGGGTTAAAGATCGAATATGTGCTGGTCGAGCGCGATCAGCACAGCCCTGAACGGGGCTGTTTCGATTCCCATGTTCAATGCGCGCGCATTGCCTTGGAGCGCGGCTGTCGGCGCGTGTTGATTCTCGAGGACGACGCCACTCTGGTAGCGTTCGAGCCGTTTCAGGTCGAACAGGTCAACCGCTTTCTGCAGAGCGCCGATCCAGAGCTGTTCTACCTGGGCGCAAACCTGGGCAAGGTCTGGTTGACTTGGCGCCGTGGCATCGCCCGGGTGCGTGCCCGCGGCAGCCATGCTTATCTGCTGTCGAACCGCGGCTGTCAGCGCCTGCTGGAGCAAGGCGGTTACGCGGGCACTGCTCTGGACAAGGTCTTGGCGCAGCACTATCGCGGTTACATGGCCTTCCCCATGTTGAGCCAGCAACAACCCGAAGAAGTCGCCGCCAGCGATATCGTCCGCGCCCGCTCCACCGACGGCACCGCCGCCGATGCGGCGTTCTGGCGCGATAACTGGCGCCGGCAATACAGCCAGGTGCTGCGTAATGTGGGCAAGACGCTGTTGTTGCGGGATTTGTAGATTTCACCTGACGCGTGCTGTTTTCAAGAATGAGCCGATTAAAAACGCTATTCGGCTCAAAGTAGCCATTGGCGCGGGCTGGTCCGACGGTTAGCAATGAGGACTGCTCTTTCCTGGTGCTGGCTGAAGCGGCTGCGTGGCCGTAAGTGATATTTCAGAAACGAAAAAAGCCGCGCAATGCGCGGCTTTCAATTTGGTGGGCCCACACGGACTTGAACCGTGGACCAAAGGATTATGAGTCCTCTGCTCTAACCAACTGAGCTATAGGCCCCAGAGGTGGCGGGGATTATAGCTAGGGTTTTGAATGGGTGCCATCCGAAAGATCCGATAGTGCTAAACGCAGGAAGCCTGCAGCGAATTCTTCCGGCGGCAGCGGCAAGCTGACGATGTAGCCCTGGATCTGCTCACAGCCCTCAGCGGTGAGGAAATGCTGCTGCGCCTGGTTCTCTACCCCTTCGGCAATGATGGTCAGCTGCATGCTCCGGCCGAGGGCGATGATCGCGCGAGTGATCGCAGCGTCGTGCGGGTCGTCGGGCAGGCCGCGGATGAACGATTGGTCGATCTTGAGGATGTCCAGCGGCAGGCGCTTGAGGTAGCTCAGGGATGAATAGCCGGTGCCGAAGTCGTCGATCGCCAGTTGCACGCCGAGCTGCTTGAGCTGATGGAGCACGCTGAGCGCTTCTTCGGCCTGGCTCATGATGAAGTTTTCGGTGATCTCCAGCTGCAGGTCGCCGGCCTTGAGCTGGTAGGTCTTGAGCAGTTGCTCGATGCGCTTGGCCAGGTGGGGCTGGCGCATCTGCGCGCCGGCGAGGTTGATCGACAGCGGGCCGAACGGCTGATAGCGCTTTTGCCACTGGTGCATCTGCCGGCAGGCTTGTTCCAGTACCCAGTCGCCAAGCTGGAGGATGGTGCCGTTCTCTTCAGCGAGATGGATGAAATGCTCTGGGGAAACGTCGCCGAAGGTTGGGTGGTTCCAGCGGATCAGGGCTTCGGCACCGACCAGGTTTTGTGTCTTGAGGCTGAGCTTGGGCTGGTAGCACAGGCTCAGCTCGTTGCGATCGATGGCGCGGCGCAGTTCGTTTTCCAGGGCCACGCGCACGCTGGCCTGGGCCGTGAGGTCACGGGTGTAGGCTTCGACCCGGTTGCGGCCTTTGGCCTTGGAGCGGTACATCGCAGCGTCGGCGTTGCGGATCAGGCTGGCGACGTCGCTGCCGTCTTGTGGGTAGAGGCTGATGCCGATACTGGCGCTGGTGAAGAACTCGTGTTCGCCGGCCTGGAACGGCGCGCTGAAGCAGGCCAGCAGTTTGTTGGCGATGGCACTGGCGTCACTTGGCTTATGCAGACCAGGCAGCAGAATGATGAATTCGTCACCGCCCAGGCGGGCCACGGTGTCGACGTCGCGCACCTGTTCCTTGAGGCGCTGGGCAATGCCCTTGAGCAGCAGGTCACCAACCGGGTGGCCGAGGCTGTCGTTGATGTGCTTGAAGCGATCGAGGTCGAGGAACAGCACCGCGCCCTGGCGGTTGGACACCTGCGAGCACTGCAGCGCGGCATGCAGGCGGTTTTCGAACAGGGCGCGGTTGGGCAGGCCGGTCAGTGGGTCGTGATGCGCCTGGTAATCCAGTTTGGCCTGGGCGTGCTTGAGGCTGGAGATGTCGGCAAACACCGCCACGAAGTGAGTGATCTCGCGCTCGCTGTTACGCACCGCGCTGATGGTCAGCCAACTCGGGTACAGGTCGCTGTTCTTGCGCTTGTTGAAGATCTCGCCTTGCCAGTGGCCTTCGGCAGTCAGCTGGTGCCACATGGCAACGTAGAAGGCGCTGTCATGCTGGCCAGAGGCGAGCAGGCGCGGGGTCTGACCGAGGGCTTCGATCTCGCTGTAACCGGTGATCTCGCTGAATGCCCGGTTGACCGCAGTGATGCGCTGATCGGTGTCGGTGATCAACACACCTTCGGCAGTGTTTTCAAACACAGTGGCGGCCAGTTGCAGTTTTTCCTGCATGAGATGGCGTTCGGTGATGTCGCGGGCGATAGTCAGCATGCAGTCGGCGCCGGCAATCGGCAGCGGTCTGGCGGACAGCTCACAGAGGCGAATCTGACCATCGCTGCGGCGAATGTGGCAGCTGAAATCACGCACGAAGCCGTCTTTCTTGAGTTTGCTCAGCAGCAGCTTGCGTTCGTTGAGGTCGACCCAGATGCCCAGGTCCAGCGAGGTTTGGTCAAGGCGCGGGTCAAGGTTGTAGCCGGTCAGGCGGCAGAAGCCTTCGTTGACCTCGAGCAGGAGGCCGTCGCTCTGCCTGGACAGCAGCAAGCCGTCGGGCGAGGCGTGGAAGGCCTTGGCGAATTTCTCTTCGGAGATCTGCAGGCGCTGCTGGGTTTCCTTCAGCTGGCTGATGTCGCGTACGGCCACGACCAGCGCCGGGGTGCCGTCGAGGTCGAAGGTCTCCGCCGAGGTGAGGCCGGTGAACAACTCGCCGTTGCTGCGCCGGAAGCTCATCTCGAGATTGCGAATACCGCCCAGGTGCAAGCGTTCCAGTACGCTCGGGCCGCTGCCGCTGACGCCCCACAGACCAAGCTCGGTAGCGGTGCGGCCGATTACCTGATTGGGGCCGAGGCCGATCTGCTCCTCGAATGCTTCGTTGACCTCAAGCAGGCAGCCATCGCTGTGCCGAGCAATCAGGAGGATATCCGGGCATTGCTGGAACACCGAAGCAAACTTCTGCTCGGACAGACGCAAGGCGTGCTCGGTACGCTTGGTCTCGCTGATATCGATCATCAGGCCGCGCATCACCGAGCGCTGGCCCTGCTCGATCATGCTGACGATATCGCGCACCCACAGCGTATGGCCATCGGCGCGGATCACGCGGTAGTCGAGGCTGTGATCGCGGCCGGCGGCAGTTTCGCTGTCGCAGTAAGCCTTGGCCCAGAGCGCGTCCTCGGGATGCACGATGCTGCTCCAGAAACCGGGTCTGAGCCAGTCTCCCAGGCTGTAACCGAGCAGGTCTTCGGCGTGGGGCGAGACGTAGCTGTAGGTGAAATCGTTGGCGTCGGCTTCCCATGCGACCGCCGACAGGCTTTCGACCAGGCTGCGGTAATGGTATTCGCTGCTGCGCAGTTCCTGTTCAAGCGCTATGCGCCGGGATATTTCCGAGCTGAGCCGGCGATTGATGCGGATGACGGCAGCGAGAACCAGCATCAGCAGCATAACTGTCGGCAGGCCATAGAGCAGCATGTCGTGCCAGAAGCTGCGCTGATCGACGACGTTACCGACCCAGCGCTGCTGGATGTCATTGACTTCATCGCTGCTCATATCGGCGATGACTTTGTCGAGGATGGCCACCAGTTGCTTGTTGTCCCGGGGTACGCCCATTGCCAACTGGTAGCGGTAGGGTGTTTCGCCGCTGACGTAGAGGCCATCGAGCTTGAGCTCGCGCAGGCTCCAGATGCTCGAAGCAAGGTCACCGACCACGGCGTCCACTTCGTCGGTCGCCAAGGCTTGCAGGGCCGAGCTGACATTGGGCAGGGCGACCAGATTCAGGTCGGGGTGGTGGGTGCGCAGCAGTTCATGGGGCGCGTAGTTTTCCACCACCGCGATCTTCAGCCCGTACAGATCCTTGAGGGTGCGCGGTTGGCGACCGCCCTCATGGGCCAGAATAACGATCGGGAAGTCCAGGTATGGGCGGGTGAAGGACAGGTAGTTCTGCCGTTCCGGGGTCGACATCACGCCCGGCAGCAGATCGAGTTGATTGTTGCGGGCAAGCTCAAGCACCTCGCTCCAGGTTCTTGGCTCGGTCGGCTTGAGGGTGACGCCAAGACGTTCCTGGATCACATTGATGTAATCGGCGGCCAGTCCCTGGTAGAGGCCCTCCTGATCGCGAAACTCGAACGGGGGCCAGGATGCGTCCACGCCCAGGCGCAGCTGTGGATGGGCGCTGAGCCAGGCTTGCTCGTCTTCGGTCAGGGTCAGGGCGCCGGCCGTTGCGCTCCAGTAAAACAGGATCAGCAACAGTAGGGCCGGCATTTTCGGCATAGCAGCCTCTAGGCAGATAGTCTGAATTCGAGTGTAGCCGTGCATTGCTGCGGGGTGTGAGGGTAAGACGATTAACTTCGGCAGGAATTCAACAGCTGGCGGGATTGCCCCGACAACTGCGCGGTCAGTGCTGGCACTTTTTCGATGGCCAAGAAAAACCCCGGCCTGGGCCGGGGTTTGTCATCACTCGTCGAGGAAGGAGCGTAGATGCTCGCTTCTGGTCGGGTGGCGCAACTTGCGCAGCGCCTTGGCTTCAATCTGACGAATCCGCTCACGGGTTACGTCGAATTGTTTGCCGACCTCTTCAAGGGTGTGGTCGGTGTTCATGTCGATACCGAAACGCATGCGCAGCACTTTGGCTTCGCGTGCGGTCAGGCCGCCCAGAACATCACGAGTCGCTTCCTTGAGGCTCTCGACGGTAGCTACATCGATTGGCGACTGCATGGTCGAGTCTTCGATGAAGTCACCCAGGTGCGAATCTTCGTCATCACCAATCGGCGTCTCCATGGAGATTGGCTCTTTGGCGATTTTCAGCACCTTGCGGATCTTGTCCTCAGGCATCTCCATACGCTCGCCAAGCTCTTCCGGGGTCGGTTCGCGACCCATTTCCTGCAGCATCTGCCGGGAAATACGGTTGAGCTTGTTGATCGTCTCGATCATATGCACCGGAATACGGATGGTGCGTGCCTGGTCGGCGATCGAGCGGGTAATGGCCTGACGAATCCACCAAGTGGCGTACGTCGAGAACTTGTAACCACGACGGTATTCGAACTTGTCGACCGCCTTCATCAAGCCGATGTTGCCTTCCTGGATCAGATCGAGGAATTGCAGGCCACGGTTGGTGTACTTCTTGGCGATCGAAATCACCAGACGCAGGTTGGCCTCGACCATCTCTTTCTTGGCGCGACGGGCCTTGGCCTCGCCGATCGACATGCGACGGTTGATGTCCTTGATTTCGGCAACGGTCAGACCGGTTTCGTTTTCAAGGTCTACCAGCTTCTGCTGGCAGGCGACGATGGCATCGTTCTTTTCGCCCAGCGCTGCAGCCCACTTGGTGCTGCGCTTGGAGAGGTCACCGCTCCAGGTCTGGTCGACTTCGTTGCCCGGGAACAGGCGCAGGAAGTCGGCACGCGGCATGCGCGCATCACGTACGCACAGCTGCATGATTGCGCGTTCTTGCTGACGCAGACGGTCCAAGGCACCACGAACGCGCTCGACGAGCACCTCGAACTGCTTGGGCACCAGCTTGATCGGCATGAACAGCTCGGCCAGAACCTGCATCGCGCCAATGCTTTCGGCATGGCTGCGGCCGTGCTTCTTGAGCACTTTGAGGGTAATCGCGAGCTGATCGGACACGGCGCCGAAGCGCTGCTGGGCGAGAACTGGGTCGGGACCGCTTTCGGTCTCTTCCTCTTCCTCGCTGTCGTCTTTCTCTTCGTCCTCCTCCTCGTCGTCCTTGGCTGCAGCGGCGTTTTTGGCGCCTAGCTGCGGGGCTTCTTCGGACGGCGTGGCGATATTGTCGTCAGGGTCGATGTAACCGCTGAATACGTCGGACAGGCGACCACCTTCGGTGGTGACGCGGGTGTATTCGCCGAGGATGTAGTCGACAGTACCCGGGAAATGGGAGATAGCCCCCATGACCTCACGAATGCCTTCCTCGATCCGCTTGGCGATTTCGATTTCGCCTTCGCGGGTCAGCAGCTCGACAGTACCCATTTCGCGCATGTACATGCGCACCGGGTCGGTCGTGCGGCCGATATCGGTCTCGACAGCAGCCAGTGCTGCGGCGGCTTCTTCGGCTGCGGCCTCATCAGTGTCGGCTTCCGCCAACAACAGGGCATCCGCATCCGGAGCAGTCTCGAATACGTTGATCCCCATGTCGTTGATCATGCGGATGATGTCTTCCACCTGCTCTGGATCTGAAATATCCTCAGGCAGATGGTCGTTGACCTCCGCGTAAGTCAGGTAGCCCTGCTCACGACCGCGGGTGATCAACTCTTTGATACGAGATTGCTGTTGCGCTTTTCCGGACATAACACCCTATCCACTGAAGGTCTTGGCGGGCAAAAAAACAAGCCGAGGATTATACCCGAATAAGGGCCTCACGCGCCAGATGAGGTCGGGTTTTGTGCAGGAACTTTGCGGCTCAGCAGGGCCAAAAGCTGAGATTTTTCCTCTGGACTCAAGTCACTTTGACGCGCTTTGCGCATCAGATGTTCCAGGCTGCGCTCGCGTTGGCGGGCGGATAAGCTAGTAATGGTGTCGAAAAACTGTTGTTCAAGGTTATCGGCATCGATCAGCCATTCCTTTTCTGCCAAGGCGCGCAATAAACGCCCTTGGTCAGTGCCGTGCCAGCGTGCAATCAGTTGCATTGAGCTTAGCTTAGGATTCTTCTGTGCAGCTTCGATCAGCGAAATCAGCAGCTGGTTGTACACATGCTCTTCATCGGCGAAATGGCTGGCGTCTTCGACCTTGCCAGCCAGCAGCGGGTAATGCAGCAGGGTGCGCAAGGCCGACAGCGTTGGCGGTTCGACCGGCGCCGGCACCCGTGGCGGCGCCTCGCGCTGGCCATCCCGTTGCCAGGGTTTGCCGCCTTTCTTGTCCCAGGGTTTTTTCTCCCACTGCTTTTTGCCGGCACCTTTGTTCGGCGTCCATGGCCGCTGCTCTTGCTGCGCGCCGTAGTCGGGCTGGTGCGCGTCGGCATAGTCGGGGGTGTAGCTGGCCATGGCGTCGTAATCGAAGCCTGGGTCGTAATCGGGTACGCTGGCCGCTGGCGCGTTCTGCGTCAGTTGCTCGACCTGCTGAGTATCCAGCCCGGTGATTTCCTTGAGGCGGTTGCGCATCAATTGGCGCAGGTTGGCGCCGGGGACTTTTTCGATCAGCGGTGCAGCCAGGGTCGCCATGTGCGCCTTGCCTTCCAGTGAGCGAGGATCGGCTTCGTTGCTCAATTGCTCGAAAAAGTAATCCGCCAGCGGTTGTGCGTGCTGAATGATGCGCGCGCGGAACGCGTCGGTGCCTTCGGCACGGACCAGGCTGTCCGGGTCTTCGCCTTCGGGCAGGAACAGAAAGCGTGCGCGGCGACCGTCCTGCAGGCTCGACAGCGTCGACTCCAGTGCACGCCAGGCTGCCTTGCGACCGGCCTGATCGCCGTCAAAGCAGAACAGCACGCTGGGCACTACCCGGAACAGGCGCTTGAGGTGCTCTTCGCTGGTGGCAGTGCCGAGGGTCGCTACGGCATTGCGCAGGCCTTGCTGAGCCAGGGCGATGACATCCATGTAGCCTTCGACGACGATGATTTCGTCGAGGCTGCGGTTGTGCTTGCGCGCTTCATACAGGCCGTACAGCTCCTGGCCTTTGTGAAATACCGGGGTCTCCGGCGAGTTCAGGTACTTGGGCTTGTCGTCACCCAGCACGCGGCCGCCAAAGGCGATGATCCGGCCACGGCTGTCGCGGATCGGGAACATCACCCGGTCGCGGAAGCGGTCGTAGCGCTTGCCACTTTCGGCATTCTCGATCAGCAGGCCGGCATCGATCATGACCTTTTGCTGCAGGCTGTCGGCACCCAGGTGCTTCATCAGGTTGTCCCAGCCGGGCGGGGCGAAGCCCAGGCTGAAATCACGGGCGATTTCGCCGGACAGGCCACGACCCTTTAGGTAATCAACGGCCGCCTTGCGCGTCTGATGGCTGCGCAGCGCCTGGCGGTAGTATTCGGCGGCAGCTTCCAGCAAAGGGTACAGCGGCGAGTCGGTCGGTTGACGTGGCTTGTTGCCACGCCGGCCTTCTTCGCGCGGGACTTCCATGCCGGCACTGCGGGCGAGGTCTTCGACGGCCTGGGGAAAGTCCAGGTTGTCGTGGTCCATGACGAAGCCGAGCGCATTACCGCCGGCGCCGCAGCCGAAGCAGTAATAGAACTGCTTGTCGGGGCTGACCGTGAACGACGGCGATTTTTCTTTGTGGAACGGGCAGCAGGCGGAGTAGTTCTTGCCGGTTTTTTTCAGCTGGACGCGCGAACTCACCACGTCGACTATGTCGGTGCGGTTAAGCAGGTCGTCAATGAAGCTCTGGGGAATCAGCCCGGCCATGGCAGTCTCGTCATCGTGCAGTCGGCAAGTCTAATCGCTAACGCAAGGGTGCGGGAATGATGGGTGCGGTGCGATGCAGTGAGGGTCAAGCGAGGGGAGTGTGCGCGTCGCCAGCCACAAGGGCTCGTCAGACAGGGACGGCACGCCTGGTCGCGAGGACCAGTTCTGACGTGTGTTACGGTTGCCGGCTGCTCTAGGTAGCTGGCGCCTCGGGCTCGCGCCTGAGGTTTGAAGCTGCTGCTGCCAACTGCCCGGGGTTAGCCGGGCAGGGCAGAAGCTTTGCGACGAACGTCTGTATTAGTACAGACGAACGGCGCGGCGCTGTTCGCGCTGCACTTTCTTCGCGTGACGCTTGACTGCAGCAGCAGCCTTGCGCTTACGCTCGGAAGTTGGCTTTTCGTAAAACTCGCGGCTACGCACTTCAGCCAGTACACCGGCTTTTTCGCAGGAGCGCTTAAAACGACGCAGAGCTACGTCGAAGGGTTCGTTCTCTTTTACTTTGACGGCTGGCATCCAGGGCTACCTTCGTTCGTTACCGGGGTAGACGTGCTCCTGACAAAAATAAAGATGCGCTGGAGAACGTCGGTTTTCAAGGGTTGCGGATGTTAACGCTAAGCTGACCGGAATGCAAAGCCTCTGATCGAAAACCGCTGGTCGGCACTGGGCACGGGGACTATCATGCGCGCCTTCGAATTCAGCCTAAACAAGGCACAGACCCATGCTAGTACTGGGATTGGAAACATCCTGCGATGAAACCGGCGTCGCATTATACGACAGTGAACGCGGTTTGCTCGCTGATGCACTGTTCAGTCAAATCGACCTGCACCGCGCCTACGGCGGCGTTGTGCCCGAGCTTGCCTCGCGCGATCACGTCAAGCGCATGCTGCCGTTGATCCGCGAAGTACTGGCGGATGCCGGCGCAGTGGCCAGCGATATCGACGCAATCGCCTACACCGCAGGCCCGGGCCTGGTCGGCGCGCTGCTGGTGGGCGCCTCCTGCGCGCAGTCGATGGCATTTGCCTGGGATATCCCGGCAATCGGCGTGCATCACATGGAGGGTCACCTGCTCGCGCCGATGCTCGAAGAGCAGCCGCCGCAATTCCCGTTCGTCGCTTTGTTGGTGTCCGGCGGCCATACGCAGCTGGTTCGGGTCGATGGCATCGGCCAGTACCAGTTGCTCGGCGAGAGCCTGGACGATGCCGCCGGCGAGGCCTTCGACAAGACTGCCAAGCTGATCGGCCTGAATTACCCCGGCGGCCCGGAAATTGCCCGCCTGGCCGAGCAGGGTGTGCCGGGGCGCTTCACGTTCCCGCGGCCGATGACCGACCGCCCTGGGCTGGAATTCAGCTTCAGTGGCCTCAAGACCTCAGCGCTGAACACCTGGAACAAGTGCCGTGATGCCGGTGACGACACCGAGCAAACCCGTTGCGACGTGTCGCTGGCGTTCCAGCAGGCGGTAGTCGACACTCTGACCATCAAGTGCAAGCGCGCCCTGCAGCAGACCGGCCTCAAGCGCCTGGTGATTGCCGGCGGGGTCAGTGCCAATACCGCGTTGCGCGCATCGCTGGAAGGCATGCTGGCAACGATCAAGGGCAATGTTTACTACGCGCGTCCGCGCTTTTGCACTGACAACGGCGCGATGATCGCCTATGCCGGTTGTCAGCGTTTGCTGGCCGGGCAGCAGCAGGATCTGGCGATCAGCGTGCAGGCGCGCTGGCCGATGGAGCAGTTGCCGCCGATCTGATCGGTTTTTTTAAGGGTTGGGGCGGCGTCAGAAATGCCGTTCGCGGCCAGCGAACAGGTCGCGCAGGTTGCGCCGATGGCGCCAGACGATGAGTAGCGTCAGCACACTCATCGGCAGCAGCGCCGCCGGCTCGCGCCAGGCCAGTAATGGCAGGGTCAGCGGAGTGGCGATCAATGCGGCGAGCGAGCTGGTGCGGGTCAGGTAGAAGGTCACCAGCCAGGCCGTGATAGCCAGCAAGGCAGCTGGAATGTACAGGGCCAGGAGCACGCCGGCGGCAGTGGCTACGCCCTTGCCGCCACGGAAGCGAAAGTACACCGGGAACAGGTGGCCGATGACCGCGCACAGGCCGATCCAGGCTTGCTGTTGCAGGCCCAGCCCGGCTTGCTCGGCCAGCAGCACGGGCACGATGCCCTTGCACAGGTCGCCCAGCAGGGTCAGGATCGCCATCTTGCGCCCAGCCAGGCGCAGCATGTTGGTCGCCCCGGCATTGCCCGAACCGCTTGAGCGAGGGTCGGGGTTACCGCTGAGGCGGCTCAGAACAATGGCAAAGGACAGCGAGCCAAGCAGGTAGGCGAGCATCGCCAATAACCAAAACATGCTAACTATTCCGGGCGAGGACGCCTTGATTCTAACGGCGCCAGTCGCCCTTGTCGTGCTGTGGAGAGAAGTGCTTGGACAGAGTGTTCATCGAAGGCCTGGAAGTCGATACGGTAATCGGCGCCTACGACTGGGAGCGGGAGATTCGCCAGTGCCTGCGCCTGGACCTGAGTCTGGCGTGGGACAACCGCCCTGCGGCCGCCACTGACGACCTCAACCTGGCCCTGTGCTACGCCACCATCACGGCGCGCATTCAGGCCTTTGCCGAACAGGCGCGGTTCGAACTGGTAGAAACCTTCGCCGAGCGCCTGGTCGCGCTGTTGATGGCCGAATTCAATATCCCCTGGATACGCCTGAAACTGACCAAGCCGGGCGCGGTGCCGGCGGCTCGTGGTGGTGTTGGCGTGGAGATCGAGCGCGGATGTCTCTGAGCACGGTATATCTGGGGCTGGGCAGCAATGTTGAGCGCGAGCGGCACTTGTGTGCGGGGCTCGACGCGCTGGCCAGCTTTCTCGGCGACATGCGTTGCTCGGCAGTATTCGAAAGCCAGGCGGTGGGGATCAAGAGTGGTCCGTTCTACAACCTGGTGGTGACCGGGCAAACCGACCTGCCGCTGCTCGAGCTGGACCGTCGGCTGAAGTTGATCGAGGCGGAAAACGGCCGCTACGCGCCTGAGCGCAAGGGCTTGCCGCTGGATATCGATGTGCTGATGTATGACGATCTGCACGGTAGCTTCGATGGCCTGGAATTGCCGCGGGCGGAGATTCTGAAAAACGCCTTTGTGCTGCTGCCGTTGTCGCAGATCGCGCCGCAGCTGGTCCATCCCGGTGAGGGCAAGCGCATGGCCCAGCTGTGGCAGGATGCCAACATCGATCAGATATTGGCACCCGTGCCGTTTGAATGGCGCGGCTTGCAGTTGACCCGGACCTAAGCCGCAGTCACAGCGGCATTCAGCGCTGGGTATAGGCTTCCAGTGCCGACAATCGCTGGGCTTTGACCGCCTCGCCCAGCGCTTGCCCGGTCAGGCCTTGCTGGACCAGATCTTTCACTTCTACGGCTTTCGCGGCTGCAGCTGCTCCGCGCAGGTAGGCACTCTGCGAGCAGTCATGCAGCGAGTGTCCATGGGCAATCATCTCGCAGACTGCGATGAAGTCTTCCAGGCGCTGCGGACGGCGATAGACGTCGAACTTCTGCAAAATATTCAGCAACGTGCTGGCATCCAGCGCTGCTGCCTGCTGGTAGTGATCCTGCCATTCGCCTACCAGGCAGGCGAGTTCCTGGCATTCACGAGGTGCCTTGAAACGCTGGCCTACGGCTTTGATGGCTGCACCCAGATCATGGGTCAGGCAGGCCCAGCGTACGTGCAGTGGCTGTTCATGGGCTGCGGCGTGGGCCAACACGGCCAAGGTGGCCTGGCCGCGTTCACCTGGCGTGTCAAACAGCGAATCCAGCTCGGGTAGCAGCTCTTTGAGCGCGCCGCAGGCCCGCAGCACTTCAATGAATACCTGTGGCTGATCTTCCATCAGGGCCCGTTCGATCTCCTTCCAGCTGCGTTCGGCAGTCAGCGCCTGCAGTTCACCGGACTCGGTGATCTGGCGCATCAGCTCAAGCGTCTGGGCGGCCACCGTGAAGCCCAAAGCGGCATAGCGCGCAGCGAACCGCGCAACCCGCAGCACGCGCAGGGGATCTTCGGCGAACGCCGGAGATACATGGCGCAGGATGCGCTGTTCCAGGTCACTCTGGCCGTTGTAGGGATCGTATAGGTTGCCCTGCAGGTCTTGGGCCATAGCATTGATGGTCAGATCGCGGCGGATCAGGTCTTCTTCGAGCGTAACTTCGGGGCTGGCGTGAAAGGTAAAGCCGCCATAGCCGCGTCCGCTCTTGCGTTCGGTGCGCGCAAGTGCGTACTCCTCGCCGGTTTTCGGGTGGATGAAGACCGGGAAATCAGCACCGACCGGGCGATATCCCAGCGCTTGCATCTGCTCGACCGTTGCACCCACCACCAGCCAGTCGACATCGCTTACCGGCAAGCCGAGCAGGCGGTCGCGCACGGCGCCGCCGACTTTGTAAATCTGCATGTAGAACCTCCATTGCTGGCGACAGGATACCCTGTCGACAGCAATGGCGGTGGCTGTGCTAGAGGTGGTGGATCACCGCCAGGTCCATCCGGCCGTAGTCGCCGGGGTCGCCGTGTTCGCCCCGTGGCGGCATGTGATGGGTCTTCATGATCTGGTCACCTTGCACGGTTTCCAGATGGATATCGAAGCCCCACAAACGGTGCAGGTGCTTGAGGACTTCTTCGGTGGAGTCGCCCAATGGTTTGCGGTTGTGCTGCTGGTGGCGCAGGGTCAGCGAGCGGTCGCCGCGGCGGTCGATGCTCCAGATCTGCACGTTCGGTTCGCGGTTGCCAAGGTTGTACTGCGATGCCAGTTGTTCGCGGATGGTGCGGTAGCCGTCTTCGTCGTGGATTGCAGGCACCAGCAGGTCATCACGCTGGTCGTCGTCAAGGATGCTGAACAGCTTCAGGTCGCGGATTACCTTGGGTGACAGGTACTGCAGAATGAAGCTCTCATCCTTGAAACTGCTCATGGCGAACTTGATGGTAGACAACCAATCGCTGCCGGCAATTTCAGGGAACCAGCGGCGATCTTCATCAGTTGGGTGTTCACACATACGCCGAATATCGACGTACATGGCAAAGCCCAGGGCGTAGGGGTTGATGCCACTGTAGTACGGGCTGTCGAAGCCGGGCTGGAACACCACGCTGGTGTGCGACTGCAAAAACTCCATCATGAAGCCTTCAGTAACCAGGCCTTCGTCGTAGAGGTCATTCATCAAGGTGTAATGCCAAAAGGTTGCCCAGCCTTCGTTCATCACCTGGGTCTGGCGCTGTGGATAGAAGTACTGGGCAATCTTGCGCACGATGCGCACCACTTCACGCTGCCAAGGCTCAAGCAATGGGGCGTGCTTCTCGATGAAATAGAGGATGTTCTCCTGCGGTTCGGCCGGGAAGCGCGCGTCGTCGCGGTCGTTGCCCTTGTCGGCGCCTTTGGGGATGGTCCGCCACAAGTCGTTGATCTGGCGTTGCAGGTGTTCTTCACGGTCCTTTTGCCGGCGGCGCTCTTCCTCGGCGGAAATCGGGTAGGGGCGTTTGTAGCGGTCCACGCCGTAATTCATCAAGGCGTGGCAGGAGTCGATCAGGTCCTCCACTGCGTCGATGCCATGGCGCTCTTCACACTGGGCGATGTACTGCTTGGCGAACACCAGGTAATCGATGATCGAGCTGGCATCGGTCCAGGTGCGGAACAGGTAGTTGCCCTTGAAGAAGCTGTTGTGGCCGTAGCAGGCGTGAGCAATCACCAGTGCCTGCATGCACATGGTGTTTTCTTCCATCAGGTAGGCGATGCACGGGTCGGAGTTGATCACGATCTCGTAAGCGAGGCCCATCTGCCCCCGGCTGTAGGACTTCTCGGTGCTGAGGAACTGCTTGCCGTAGGACCAGTGGTGGTAACCGAGCGGCATGCCGATCGAGGCATAGGCATCCATCATCTGCTCGGCAGTGATGACCTCGATCTGGTTGGGGTAAGTGTCCAGCGCGTAACGCTCGGCCAGCCGACCGATTTCGCGGTCGTAGGTCTGGATCAGGTCGAACGTCCACTCGGACCCGGTGGAAATCGGTTGGCGTCTCTGTGCTCTGGCGGTCATGTGGCTAACCTGCGCTGGAAGAGTTCACGGAAGACCGGATAGATATCACCGGCCGAGACCAACTGCTGCTGGGCAAAGGTATCCGGGAACGAATCGCCGATGCGCTCGTACTCGTACCACAGCGCCTGGTGCTCACGTGGGGTAATTTCAACGTAAGTGTAGTACTGCACATGCGGCATGATCTGCTTGGAGAGGATCTCGCGGCAGATCGGCGAATCGTCGTTCCAGTTGTCCCCGTCCGAAGCTTGCGCGGCGTAGATGTTCCAGTCGTTGGTCGGATAACGTTCGGCCATGATCTCCTGCATCAGTTTGAGCGCACTGGAGACGATGGTGCCGCCGGTTTCGCGCGAATAGAAGAACTCTTCTTCGTCGACTTCGCGGGCACTGGTGTGGTGACGTATGAACACTACGTCGATGCGGTCGTAGTTACGCTTGAGAAACAGATACAACAGGATGAAGAAGCGCTTGGCGATGTCCTTGGTGGCCTGGGTCATCGAGCCGGACACGTCCATCAAGCAGAACATCACCGCCTTGGAGCTGGGACTGGGTTGCTTCACCAGCAGGTTGTACTTGAGGTCGAAGGTGTCGAGGAAGGGCAGGCGGTTGATCCGCGCGCTCAACCGCTGGATTTCGGCTTCGACTGCCTGAATATCGGTGAAATTGTCTGGTTCTTCGACTTTCAGTCGTGCCAGCTCCGCCTTGGCCTCACGCAACAGGGCGCGGCTGCTGCCGGTCAGGGCGATGCGCCGGGCATGGGCCGAGCGCAGGGTGCGGATGATGTTGATGCGTGCGGGGTTGCCTTCATTGCTGATCCCGGCGCGGACGGTCTTGTAAGTCTCGGTGCCGGTCAGCTGGCGTTTGACCAGGTTGGGTAGCTCGAGGTCCTCGAACATGAACTCGAGAAACTCTTCCTGAGTGATCTGGAATACGAAGTCGTCCATGCCATCGCCGGAATTACCCGCTTTGCCACGTCCGCCGCCACCGCCGGCGCCGCCTTGCGGCCGCGCGATGTGTTCACCGGCGGTGAATTCCTTGTTGCCTGGATGGACCACGGTCTGCTTGCCGCCGCGGCCATGATGAAGCACCGGTTCGTCGATATCACGCCCGGGGATGCTGATCTGCTCGCCGTGCTCCATGTCCATGATGGAACGACGACTCACCGCCTCTTCGACGGCCTTCTTGATGTGGTCACGGTACCGGCGCAGAAAACGCTGGCGGTTGACCGTGCTCTTGTTCTTGCCGTTCAGGCGTCGGTCGATTACGTAGCTCATGGTCTCTCCGCTGACAACAGCTGCAGGCTTGACGCTGCACGAAACAGCCACCACCAGTACCGCAGGCTGTGGCGCAGCGTCGAAACGGTGCGCTGCACAGCGTGCGGTCTGGGCCGTCTAGCTAGCCGCTTACTGCGATTTCCTGACCCGCAGGTACCATTCCGAAAGCAGGCGCACCTGCTTGTCGGTGTAGCCACGCTCCACCATCCGGGTGACGAAGTCGTTGTGCTTCTGCTGGTCCTCTTTGCTGGCCTTGGCGTTGAAGCTGATGACCGGCAGCAGGTCTTCGGTGTTGGAGAACATTTTCTTCTCGATCACCACCCGCAGTTTTTCGTAGCTGAGCCAGGTTGGGTTCTTGCCGTTGTTGTTGGCGCGGGCACGCAACACGAAGTTGACGATCTCGTTGCGGAAGTCCTTCGGATTGCTGATGCCGGCCGGTTTCTCGATCTTCTCCAGCTCCTCGTTGAGGGCAATCCGGTTGAGGATTTCGCCGGTTTCCGGGTCGCGGTACTCCTGGTCCTGAATCCAGAAGTCTGCGTACAGCACATAACGGTCGAAGATGTTCTGGCCGTACTCGCTGTAGGACTCGAGGTAGGCGGTCTGGATTTCCTTGCCGATGAACTCGATGTAGCGCGGTGCCAGGTACTCTTTGAGGAAGCGCAGATAGCGTTCACGCACCTCGGCCGGGAATTGCTCCTGCTCGATCTGCTGCTCCAGTACATACAGCAGGTGCACCGGGTTGGCCGCTACCTCGTGGGCGTCGAAGTTGAACACCTTGGACAGGATCTTGAACGCGAAGCGGGTCGACAGACCGTTCATGCCCTCGTCGACACCGGCCGAATCGCGGTACTCCTGGATCGACTTGGCTTTTGGATCGGTGTCCTTTAGGTTCTCGCCGTCGTAGACGCGCATCTTCGAGTAGATGTTGGAGTTTTCCGGCTCCTTGAGGCGCGACAGCACAGTGAACTGGGCCAGCATCTTCAAGGTATCGGGCGCGCAATGCGCCTTGGCCAGCGAGCTGTTGAACAGCAGCTTGTCGTAGATCTTGATCTCGTCACTGACGCGCAGGCAGTACGGCACCTTGACGATGTAGATCCGGTCGATGAACGCTTCGTTGTTCTTGTTGTTACGGAAGGTGTGCCACTCCGATTCGTTGGAGTGAGCCAGCAGAATCCCGGAGTAGGGGATCGCCCCCAGGCCTTCGGTACTGTTGTAGTTACCTTCCTGGGTAGCTGTCAGCAGTGGGTGCAGGACCTTGATCGGCGCCTTGAACATCTCGACGAATTCCATCAGGCCCTGGTTGGCCCGGCACAATGCGCCCGAGTAGCTGTAGGCGTCGGCGTCGTTCTGCGGGAATTCTTCGAGCTTGCGGATATCCACCTTGCCGACCAGTGCCGAGATGTCCTGGTTGTTTTCGTCACCGGGTTCGGTCTTGGCCACGGCGATCTGATTGAGGATCGACGGGTACAGCTTGACCACCTTGAACTGGCTGATGTCGCCCCCGAACTCAGCCAGCCGCTTGGTCGCCCAGGGCGACATGATGGTGTTCAGATAACGCCGTGGGATGCCGAAGTCTTCTTCGAGAATGGCGCCGTCTTCTGTCGCATTGAACAGACCCAGCGGCGACTCGAAGACCGGCGAGCCCTTGATCGCATAGAACGGTACTTTTTCGATCAGTTGCTTGAGCTTCTCGGCCAGCGACGACTTACCGCCACCTACCGGACCGAGCAAATAAAGGATCTGTTTCTTCTCTTCCAGACCCTGCGCAGCATGGCGGAAGTAGGAGACTATCTGATCGATGCACTCTTCCATGCCATGGAAGTCGGCAAAGGCCGGATAGCGCCGGATCACCTTGTTGGAGAAGATGCGCGACAGCCGTGAGTTGGTGGAGGTATCGATCACCTCCGGTTCACCGATGGCCAGCAACAGCCGTTCGGCCGCCGAGGCGTACGCGCTGCGGTCCTGCTTGCACAGCTCCAGGTATTCCTGCAGCGTCAACTCTTCCTGACGGGTTGACTCGAAACGTTGTTGGAAGTGGCTAAAAATACTCATGACGTCACCTCGCTCGATACGTGGAGCCGACGCCGGATCAATCAGTTGATGCTGGCAGCTGCCGGATTTCGCCGGCCGCTGTGTACCCCCCAGAACACCCTTGAAGCGCTACCGATGACCCGCACGCCGGTGTACCGGCTCTCCCCTTTTTGGATGGCCTGAGCTTAAGAGTAGTTGGTTCTGCGCAAGGGCAAGGGCGCTAGGCCGAGAAGTTTGCCGCGACCGTTCGTCAGGTCTGGCGCAGCCCGCACGGGGCGCGGGCTGCAGGCTAAGTGAAAATTTATTCGGCGGAGCTGGTAGCGGTCTCGGCGGGGTAGGTATTGCGCCACAGTTCAAAGCCGCCATCGAGGCTGTAGACGTCGGAGAAACCCTGGCCAATCAGGTACGCGGCAGCGCTCTGGCTGGAGTTGCCGTGGTAGCAGACAACGACGGTGGGTTTGTCCAGATCGGCGGCGCGGATGAAGTCGCTGATCGAGTGGTTATCCAGGTGCTGAGCGCCATCGATGTGGCCAGCGGCGTAGGCCTGCGGGTCACGGATGTCGACCACGACTGCACCTTGCTCGCGCAGGGCCTGAGCCTGCTCGGGAGGGATGCGCTTGAATTCGCTCATGGCGAGGTTCCTTCTGGGCTGATCGTTGAGTTTAGCTGACTGACCGGCGGGCGCGGGGTCCCGTCGTCGGCGCAGTCACAGCGGTGCATTTCGCCACTGTCGACGTTGTACAGGGTCATCGCGCCGCCCCACACGCAGCCGGTGTCCAGCGCCACTACGCCAGGGGCGTCGGCTTGCCCTTCGAGGGCGGCCCAGTGGCCGAAGATGACCTGCACATGCCGGGAGCGGCGGTCTTTGTGCGCGAACCAGGGCTTGTAGCCCTTGGGTGCAGTGTCCAGGCCTTCTTTGCTTTTCAGGTCTAGTTTGCCTGCGGCGGTGCAGAAGCGCATGCGGGTGAAGTAGTTGGTGATCACACGCAGGCGATCGACCCCGCTGAGGTCCTTGCTCCACTTGTTCGGCTCGTTGCCGTACATGCCGTCCAGATAGAGTTTGAGTCGGGTGTCGTCGCGCAGTACCTGCTCTACCTCGGCAGCCAGTTCAAGGGCTTTGCCTAGGGTCCATTGAGGTGGGATACCGGCATGCACCAGGGCAACGCCGCGCTGCTCGTCGTAATGCAGCAGTTTTTGCCGGCGTAGCCAGTCGAGCAACTGATCGGCATCTGGCGCCTCGAGAATCTCGCGCAGGGTGTCGCTTTTTTTCAGGCGCTCGACATTGTGCCAGGCCGCCAGCAGGTGCAGGTCGTGGTTGCCCAGCACGCACACCAGCGAGTCGCGCATGGCGTACAGGTAACGCAGTGTTTCCAGCGATTCGGGGCCGCGGTTGACCAGGTCACCGACCAGCCACAAGCGGTCGACAGCTGGATTGAAGCGCACGCGCTCGAGCAGGCACTTGAGCGGCTGCAGGCAGCCTTGCAGATCACCGACGGCGTACACAGCCATCAGTGCAGCGACCCAGGTACAGCCAGGCGGAAGGGGGCAATGGTGGCATCGAAGCGCTTACCGTCTTCGGCGAACATCTGATAGCTGCCCTGCATGGCACCGACGTGGGTGCTGATCACCGCACCGCTGCTGTAGGTGTGGCTCTGCCCAGGCGCGATCAGCGGTTGCTGGCCCACCACACCGGCCCCGCGCACTTCTTCGACTTCGCCATTGCCATTGGTGATCAGCCAGTGCCGTGACATCAGCTTGGCTGCGACCGTGCCACTGTTCTGCACGGTAATGGTGTAGGCGAACGCAAAGCGCTCGTTGTCGGGGTCGGACTGTTCTTTGAGGTAGCGGGTGACGACGCTAACGTCGATCAGGTATCGAGGGTCGGACATGCAATGGCCTTGAGCAAACACGCGATTACGGCAGTGCATGCAGTCTAGGCTATCGGCGGGGCGGGAGGCCAGTCGTGTCGCAGCGGAGGTGCTTCAGGGGGGGTAGCGGCCTGGGCGCAAATGGCTGCACCCAGGCCAGGCCGGTATCGTTGTTACGCAGCGCTCTGTTCGGCCAGCTTGTCAGCCAGACGCACGAACGCAGCCAGGTCGAGCTGCTCGGGGCGCAGGCTGCCATCGACACCGGCGGCTTCGATCTGTTCATTGCTGAGCAAGGCCTTGAGCGTGTTGCGCAGGGTCTTGCGGCGCTGGTTGAAGGCTTCGCGCACGACGCGCTCGAGCAGCAGGTGATCCTTGGCCGGGTGCGGCAGGACTTCATGCGGGACCAGGCGCACGATCGCCGAGTCGACCTTCGGCGGCGGGTTGAACGCGCCAGGGCCGACGTTGAACAGGTGTTCGACCCGGCAGTGGTACTGCACCATGATCGACAGCCGGCCCCAATCGCCGCCGCCAGGCCCTGCGGCCATGCGCTCGACTACTTCCTTTTGCAGCATGAAGTGCATGTCGCGGATCAGCCCGGCGTGGCTGAGCAGGTGGAAGATCAGCGGCGTAGAGATGTTGTACGGCAGGTTGCCGACTACTTTCAGGCTGCCGGCAGGAACACCTAGCTGGTTGAAGTCGAACTTCAGCGCATCGCCTTGATGCAGGCGGAAATTGTCGTTGCCGGCGAACTTGTGTTGCAGGATCGGCACCAGGTCCTTGTCCAGCTCGACGACGTCCAGTTGCGCGCCGCTGCTCAGCAGGCCTTCGGTGAGGGCGCCCTGGCCTGGGCCGATTTCCAGCAGGTGCTCGCCGGGCTTGGCATGGATGGCACGCAGGATGCGGTGGATTACGCCGGCGTCATGCAGGAAGTTCTGGCCGAAGCGCTTGCGCGCGCGGTGTTGGTATTGCTCGTTCATGTGCGGTTCTCGGCCATCTGATAGGCGGTGTGTAGCGCGACGCGCAGGCTGCCGGTGTCGACCTGGCCGCTGCCGGCGAGGTCCAGGGCGGTGCCGTGATCGACCGAGGTGCGGATGATCGGCAAGCCCAGGGTGACGTTGACCGCTGCGCCAAAGCCCTTGTACTTGAGTACAGGCAGGCCTTGGTCGTGGTACATCGCCAGCACCGCGTCGCAGTGCTGCAGATATTTTGGGGTAAACAGGGTATCGGCCGGCAGCGGGCCGCGCAGGTCCATGCCTTCGTTGCGCAGGCGCTGCAGTGCAGGCTCGATGATGTCGATTTCTTCGCGGCCCAGGTGGCCGCCTTCGCCGGCATGCGGGTTGAGCCCGCAGACCAGGATGCGCGGGTTGGCGATGCCAAACTTGTCGCGCAGGTCGGCATGCAGGATGCGCGTGACCCGCTCGAGGCGTTCAGCGGTGATTGCGTCGGCAATCTCGCGCAGCGGCAGATGGGTGGTTACCAGGGCAACGCGCAGGTCGCCGGTGGCGAGCATCATCACCACTTGTGCGGTGTGAGTCAGTTCGGCGAGAAACTCGGTATGTCCGGAAAATGGGATACCGCTCTCGTTGATCACGCCCTTGTGCACCGGCGCGGTGATCATCCCGGCAAAGCTGCCATCAAGGCAGCCGTTGCCCGCGCGGGTCAGGGTCTGCAGCACGAATGCGGCGTTGGCCTGATCGAGCTGGCCGGCCACAGCCGCTGTCGCCAGCGGTGTATCCCAGACATACAGGCTGCCGGCCGGTGCTGGTTGCTCGGGCCAGTTGCGCGGCGCGACTGTCAACAGGTCGACAGCCAACCCCAGCTGGGTGGCCCGCTCGGCGAGCAGGTCACGGCTGGTGATGGCAATCAGGGGGTGGGGCTGGGCTTCGCTGGCGAGCAGCAGGCACAGGTCGGGACCTATGCCGGCCGGCTCGCCGGGAGTAACGGCGAAGCGCAGGGGCTTCACTGGGCGGCCTGGTCGGCGCCAGGCAGCTTGATCTCAACGTAGGCTTCGTCGCGGATCTGGCGCAGCCAGGTTTGCAGCTCTTCGTCGTATTTACGGTTGCGCAGCACGCTCAGGGCTTGCTGTTCACGGGCCTGGTCGGTGCTGTCAGTGGCGCGGCGGCCCATGACTTCAAGCACATGCCAGCCGTACTGGGTACGGAACGGACGGGTCACTTCACCCTGTTGGGCGCGGGCCATTTCTTCGCGGAACTCAGGCACCAGGCTGTTCGGGTCGACCCAATTGAGGTCGCCGCCGTTGAGCGCCGAGCCCGGGTCTTCCGAGAAGCTCTTGGCCAGGGTGGCGAAGTCTTCACCGTTCTTGATCCGCTCGTAGAGCTTCTCGGCCAGTTGCTCGGTGGCCGCGTCGCTGCGGATCTCGCTTGGCTTGATCAGGATATGGCGCACGTGCACTTCATCACGCAGGACGTTTTCGCTGCCACCGCGCTTCTCTTCCATTTTCAGGATGAGGAAGCCGTTGGGGATGCGAATCGGCTGGGCGATCTCGCCGTTGCTGAGGCCGCTGAGCATCTTGGCGAACTCAGGTGGCAGTTGACCGGCTTTACGCCAGCCCATGTCGCCGCCTTCGAGGGCGTTTTCGCTGGCCGAACGGGCGATGGCCATCTGCGCGAAATCGGCGCCTTGCTTGAGCTGCTGGTAGACCTGGCCGGCTTGCTGAGCGGCCGCCTGGATCGCTGCCGAGTTGGCGCCTTCCGGGGTCGGGATGAGGATGTTGGAGAGGTGGAACTCTTCCGACAGCTGCATCTTGCCCTGGTCGGAGGCGAGGAAGTTTTTCACTTCCTGCTCGGACACCTGAATCCGCTCGGCAACCCGGCGCTGGCGCACGCGGCTGATGATCATCTCGCGCTTGACCTGCTCGCGAGCATCGTCGAACGACAGGCCGTCACGACGCAGCGCTGCCTGGAACTGCTCCAGCGACATGCCATTGCGCTGGGCAATGGTGCCGATGGCCTGGTTCAGCTCTTCGTCGGTAATGCGGATGCCCGAGCGTTCGCCAATCTGCAATTGCAGGTTTTCGACGATCAGGCGCTCCAGTACTTGCTGGTCCAGCGCGCCTTTTGGCGGCATGCCGCCGCCACGCTTGGCGATGGTCTGCTCGACCTCGCGTACACGTTGGTCCAGTTGGCTCTTCATGACCACGTCGTTGTCGACGATGGCCACCACGCTGTCCAGCGGTTGTGGCGCAGCATGCGCCACGCCGGTCAGCAGTGCGGCGCCCAGCATCAGCGGGCGCAGACGATCAATAAGCTTGGTCTTCACGAGTACGATAACCTTGAATGCCTTGGTCGAGGAAAGATTCGACCTTGTTGCCCACGACGCCACCGAGCCCTTTCAGGACGATTTGCAGGAAGATGCCGTGGTCGCCTTTTTCGTTCTGCGGAATTGCCTGGCTGAAGTCGTCGTAGTCGATCCAGTAACGGTTGATCAGACGCAGCTTCCAGCAGCAGTTGTCGTACTCGAACCCGCCCATGGCTTCCAGGGTGCGGTTCTGGTTGTAGTCATGCTGCCAGCGCGCAATCGCGTTCCATTGCGGCACGATCGGCCAGATCACCGAGAAGTCGTGCTGCTTGATCTTGTAGTAGTCCTTGACGTAGTTCGGCTGGCCTGGGGTGCCGTAGTCGCCGCCGCCCACTTGCCACAAGCCGGTCAGCGAGTCGTAGCGGACCAGGTCGTTGCGGTAGCGGTAGCCAGCGTTGATGATCTTGTTCGGATTATCTTCCGGCTGGTAGTGGAACATCGCGCTACCCGAACGTGGGCTGCGGGTGTCCGGATCCCAGTTGTAGTCGGCATTCAGGCGCCAGTCGCGGTTGAAGGCGAACATGTATTCGAATGCGTACGGCGAGACGTTCGACTGCGAGTCCTGACGGGTGCGCCAGTCGATGCCTGGCATCTGCACCTTGCGATCGGCGAAGTACAGGGCCTGGCCAACGCTGACGCGTTGACGCTCGAAGCCGTTTTCTTCGATCCAGCGGTTGGTCAAACCGAGCGACAGCTTGTTCTCGTCGCCAATCCGATCCGAGCCGCCGAAGCGGTTGTCGCGGAACAGCGAGGAATAGTTGAAGTAGCTCTCACCGGTGTCGAAGATCGGGATGTCTTTCTGATCTTCATACGGAACGTAGAGATAGAACAGACGCGGCTCGAGGGTCTGGCGATAGTCTTTGCCGAACCACTGGGTGTTGCGGTCGAAGTACAGGCCGCTGTCGACACTGAAGACCGGCACGTTGCGGTCCTGGCTGCTGGAGAACTCGCCACGCAGGTTGCGCGTTGCATCAGAGGCGTTAGCCAGGTCAGTCTTGCCCTTGCCATCCAAGTCCAGGTCATAACGGGTGTAGACGTATTTGAGCTTCGGCTTCACGTAGCCATAGCTGGCCTCCAACGGCAGGCTGATCGCCGGCGCGAAGTTGAGGCGGGTACCGTTGGCGCGGGCCAGACCGAAGACGTTTTCATCAAGGCGTCGACCTGGGGTGCCACCGGCTGAAGTGTCAAGATTACCGTCCTTGTCGCGCACAGTGTCGTTCTTCAAATCACGATCGAAGCGTACAGCTTCGCTCTGATAAGTGAAGTCGAGACCGCCCGGGTGGTAAGGCAGCATGCCGTTAAGGGTCAGCTGCGGCAGCTTGTCGTACGGAGTGATGCGCGAAATTGTCGCCATCTCGTACGCCTGCGCGTTCAGGCGCGCAACGTAGCTGTCTCCACGGTAGGTCAGTGCGCCTTGCTGGTTGACCACTTCCGAGGTCTCAACGCCGATCTGCTCCGACTCCAAGTCTTGGTAGTAGAACGGATCGCTGATCTTGGTGTAGTCGACTTCCGCCATCAGGCGATCATCGAGGCCACCGCGGTGCTGCCAGTTGATCATGTAGCGATCTTTCTGGTAGTCGGTCTGCTTCTCGCGATCGTTGCTTTCGTCGTTCAGGTAGGCGCCGCCGAACTGACCTTCGCTGGACTTGGTCAGGTAGCGGAATTCGCCTTCGACCATCATGCCGCGTTTGGCCATGTAGCGCGGGTACAACGTGGCGTCGTAGTTCGGCGCCAGGTTGAAGTAGTACGGCGTGACCAGCATGAAGCCGGAGTCGCTGCTGGAGCTGAACGACGGTGGCAGGAAGCCGGACTGGCGACGGTCATCGATCGGGAAGTAGATGTACGGTGTGTAGAACACCGGGAAATCCTTGACCCGCAGGGTGACGTTGGTCGCAGTACCGAAGCCGGTGGCCGGGTTCAAGGTAATGTTGTTGCCCTTCAGCTGCCAGGCGTTGCTGTTCGGCTCACAGGTGGTATAGGTACCGTCCTTGAGGCGAATGATGGCGTTTTCGGCGCGTTTGGCGTACAGGGCGTTACCGCGAATGCGCGATTTGTGCATCACGTATTCGGCGTTGTTGACCTGGGCTTCACCGGTGTCGAGCTGGATCTGCCCGGCATCACCGACTACCAGCGCCCCGTTGTCACGGATCTTGACGTTGCCCTTGAGCTCGCCACGGTTTTCGGCCTGGTAAAGGTTGGCTTCATCAGCCTCGACCTGCATGCTGCCCTGGCGCATGACCACGTCACCGGCGAGGGTAGCGATCTGCTGCTCCTGCTGGTACTTGGAGACCTTGGCGTTGATGTAGGTCGGCGACTCGTCCTTGGGCGTGGTGTCATCCATGCCAGGGCGGGTCGGCTCGATGTAGGCACCGGCGCAGTACGGACCGGTCTCGGCCAGCTGGGCAGCCGTGAGCTTGTCGCGCGGGACCCAGTCGAGGTGACTGTAGTCTTCGCTGCGCGTTTTCAGGCCGCGGCCCTTGCTCTCGGTAACCAGCATTGGCGCGGGTTCGCCGTCGACGGTGGCTTGTTCAGCCTTACCTTCGCCGGTCGAACTGAGCGCTGCGCCATCATGCACAGGGCGTGGTGGCAGGCTGTTGGCTGGCGTCTTGGGCTTGCAGTCCCAACCACCGGAGGCGGACACTTGGCAGTCAAACTGCTCGGCTGCCACCACGTACGAGGTGGCCAGTGGTTGCAGTACCAGCAAACTGCCTGTTACCAGCAACGGAAACTTTCTACGAAACGTGGGGGATTTCAATGCCATCTTATTAGTCCGGGCTTCCTGCGTGCCATCTGCCCGCGTGTGGGGCCGCACGCCTCTCGATGGTCTGAAAAAGATGCTGGATAATAAAGCATGACCCGCTTGACGGCTAGGGCCGTCGGAGACCCTTGTAATGCCCGAACACGATCTTCGTCTAGAACTGCTCCAGGCCTGGCTCCAGGAACAACTGCTCAACCTGTTTCAACGCAACGCCTGGGGCGACGTGCCAGCAGGCAAGCTGACCGCCGCTAGCAGTGACGCGAGCTTCCGCCGCTACTTCCGCTGGCAGGCCGGCGAGCGCAGTTTCGTGGTCATGGATGCGCCGCCGCCGCAGGAAAATTGCGCGCCGTTCGTTGCCATCGATCATTTGTTGGCCAGTGCCGGCGTGCACGTGCCGACCATTCATGCGCAAGACCTGGCGCGGGGCTTCCTGCTGCTGGGCGATCTGGGCCACCAGACATACCTCGACATCATTAACCCGGACAACGCCGACGGCCTGTTCGCCGACGCCATCGACGCCCTGCTGGCCTTGCAGCGGCTGCCGTTGGACGCAGCGCTGCCGAGCTACGACGACGCCTTGCTGCGCCGCGAGCTTGAGCTGTTCCCTGAGTGGTATGTGGGCCGCGAGCTGGGCGTCAGCCTGAGTGCCGAGCAGCAGGCCAGCTGGCAGCGTGTCAGCCAGCTGTTGATCGACAGCGCGCTGGCCCAGCCAAAAGTGCTGGTGCACCGCGACTACATGCCGCGCAACCTGATGCACAGTGCGCCCAACCCTGGCGTGCTGGATTTTCAGGATGCGGTCTATGGCCCGGTTACCTATGACATCACCTGCCTGTTCAAGGACGCTTTCCTTAGTTGGCCGCAAGCGCGGGTTGAAGGCTGGTTGGGTGATTACTGGGAGAAGGCGCGGGTTGCCGGCATCCCGGTGCAGGCTGAGTTCGAGGCGTTCCACCGCGCCAGTGACCTGATGGGCATGCAGCGGCACCTCAAGGTCATCGGTATTTTCGCGCGCATCTGCCACCGCGACGGCAAGCCGCGCTACCTCAGCGACGTACCACGCTTCTTTGCTTATATAGACGAAGTGATCGTGCGCCGACCGGAGCTGGCAGAACTGGGCAGCTTGATCGCACAACTGCAGGCGGGCCGATGAAGGCGATGATTCTGGCCGCAGGCAAGGGCGAGCGCATGCGCCCGCTGACCCTGCACACCCCGAAACCGCTGGTGCCGGTCGCCGGCCAGCCGTTGATCGAGTATCACCTGCGCGCGCTGGCGGCTGCCGGTGTGACGGAGGTGGTGATCAATCATGCCTGGCTCGGCCAGCAGATCGAAGACCACCTCGGCGATGGCAGCCAGTTCGGCCTGAGCATTCGCTACTCGGCCGAGGGCGAGCCATTGGAAACCGGCGGCGGTATCTTCAAGGCGCTGCCGCTGCTCGGTGATGCGCCGTTCATTCTGGTCAACGGCGATGTCTGGACCGATTTCGACTTCAGCCGTTTGCGCGCGCCGAGCAAGGCGTTGGCGCATCTGGTGCTGGTGGATAACCCCGGGCACCACGGCCGTGGCGATTTCCGCCTGCAAGGTGAGCGGGTGATCGATGGCGACGATACTCCAGGCACGCTGACTTTCAGTGGGGTGTCGGTACTGGACCCAGCGTTGTTCACCGGTTGTCAGGCGGGCGCGTTCAAGCTTGCGCCGCTGCTGCGTGCGGCGATGGCGCAGGGCCAGGTCAGCGGCGAGCACCATCAGGGCCATTGGGTCGATGTCGGTACGCTCGAGCGGCTCGCCGAAGTCGAGCGCCTGATCGGCGAGCGCGCCTGACATGTGGTGGCCGAGCACAGTGATTGGTGCCGGGGCAGGCTTTGCAGTGGCCAGTATTCCTGGTGCACTGCTGGGAGCCTTGCTGGGTCAGGCCATGGACCGGCGTTTGCGTCTGCAGGGTTGGGCGGACTGTCGCGAGCGCCTGAGCGGGCGCCCGCCGTTGCGTGATGATGAGCTGTTGTTTGTGTTGCTTGGGCGTTTGGCCAAAAGCGACGGCCGGGTGGCGCCTGGGCATATTCAGCAGGCGCGTCAGGAGATGGCCCGCTTGGCGCTGGCCGAGCCGGCGCGGTTGCGGGCGATTGCCGCGTTCAATCGTGGCAAGGCTGGCAAGGACCGCTTCAGCCATCACCTGCAACGCATCAAGCAACAGCCGCACGCTGCCGAAGGCACCTTGCGCGCCTGTTGGCGGATGGTCTGGGCCGATGGCCGGGCCGGCGCCAATGAGCGTGATCTGGTGCTGGCCTGGGGGCAACAGCTGGGCCTGAGCCGGCGCGAGGCGCAGGCGCTTTCGCTTGAGTACGAGCCGCGTAAAACCGGGGTCGAGGGCAGCACCCTGACCTACGCAGGCGCGCTGCGTTTGCTCGGCGTAGCCGCCGATACCGAGGCCGATCAGGTCAAGCAGGCCTACCGGCGGCTGCTCAGCCGCCATCACCCGGACAAACTGGTTGGCAACGGCGCCAGCGAGGCGCAGGTGCGCCAGGCAACCGAGACCACCCGCGAGCTGCACCAGGCCTACGCACTGGTGCGCAAGCGCCGCGGTTTGTAGCCACGGCCAGGATTTATTCCTGCGGGCTGAGCCAGCCGCGCACGCGGCGGAACAGTTGCTCCTGCTCTGCTGCCTTGTTGCCGGGCATGGCGATCAGCGACAGCTGCCGATACTGGCTGCCTGGCTGACGCTTGCTGGCCTGCAGGCGCAACTGCGCCGCGCGCTGGTCTGCGCTGCGGGTGGCGAAATACAGGTCGGCAACCGGCACCTTCAGCGTGGGCGTCAGGCTGAGCAGATCATGCTCGACCCGCGCCGGCGTCTGCGCCGCCACCATCACCAGTTTCTGCACCTGCGGCGGCTGCTTTTCGCTGAGGTAACGCGCTGCCCAGTAGGCGCCACTGCCGTTGCCGAGCAGGACGATGCTGCGCGCTTTCTGGCTTTGGGCGTAGGCCACGGCAGCGTCCAGGCGGGCGAAGATACGCTCGGCGTCGGCCTGATCGTTCTGTTCGCTGGCGTCGACCGCATCGGTGCTCTGCGCGGTATCGGGGTCGGCTGCGGTGGCCTGGGCGACGTTGGCGTTGGCATCGACCGGGGTGTCCTGCACGGCAGCAACCTCGCCGTTGCTTTTCTCGGCGGGCGCCGCTGGTGTTGCCTCGACCCGCGCCTGCGGGCTGTCGGCAAGCAGGTCAGGCAGGCTGATGCTAAGGCTGTGCCAGCCGGCATCGGGGAATTTGCTGCGTAGCGGGCCGACCGTATTGGGCCAGTCGGCGTTCTCGCCGGCGCCGGGGAGGATGATCAGCGCGCCTTGTGGGTTACTGTCGTTGGCCGGCTTCCACAGGGCCAGAAAGCTGTCGCTGCCGGCCTGCAGCATCTGCTGCTCGGCCTTGGGCACGCGCCGTTCGAGTGCTTGCGCGTCTTCCTGACTGCGTTCGAGCAACACCGGGCGCACAATCGGCGCGGCGGCGGCTGTATCGGCCGGAGCTGCAGGTTCGGCAGCGGTCGCCTGGGCTGCCAGCGGCAGGAGTGAGCTGAGGCAGATCATTGCCAGCTGCGTGCGATAAAGTGTCAACATGAATCAACCCAAAGCCAGAATGATACCGGCAGCCTAATAGTATTTGTCCGCGACGGCCACGGCTGGTGGTCGCGCTTGCCAAGTCGAGCGTATAGATGAAGCGAATGCGTCGCCTGTTGGTTATCGGCTGCCTGTGCCTGCCCTTGATCGCCCTGGCACGGCCCGCTGCGGTGCCGACGGTGGCGCTGGAGCCGGTTCAGCAACAATGGCTGGAGGAGCACCGCAGCCTGCGTGTGGGCCTGGTGCTGCAGGCGCCTTATGCGCAGTTCGACCGGCGCCTGCAGCAGCTGTATGGGGCCAACGTCGAACTGGTCAGCTGGCTGGCGCAGGCGCTCGGACTGGACCTGACCTGGCGCAATTTCGCTGACCAGGCAGCGCTTGAGCACGCCCTCAAGGCTGGTGAGATCGACTTCGCCCCAGGCCTGACCCAGACCCCGGCCAGCCTGCGCCTGTGGCTGTTCAGCGACCCGTACATGCGCGTGCCGCAGCTGGTGGTCGGGCCGCGCAGCGGCGCGGTGGCGGTCGAACTGGAGAAGCTTGAGTCGAGTGAGCGTGTAGTGGTGCGCATGCCCAGCCCGCTGGCCGATTACCTGCGCAGCAACTACACCCACCTCAACCTGCAAGGCGTGCCCAACGAGCGGCAGGCGCTGCAAGCCCTGCTCGGTGCGCAGGCGAGCTTTGCGGTGGTCGACGAAGCGCAGCTCAGCCGCCTGTCGCGCGAAGGCGAGTTCAGCGATCTCGTCGTGGTCGGTGACATCGGCTTGCCGCAACTGCTGCGGATCGGTTCGCGGCGTGACTGGCCGCTGTTGGCCGATGTGCTCGAGCGCGGGCTGCAGGCGATGCCGGCCAAGCAGCTGGAGCAATTGCACCAGCGCTGGCTGCAGCCCAAGTACCCGCGCCTGAGCGAGAGCGCGGGTTTCTGGCAGAACCTCGCGCTGTTGTTCGGGCTGCTGTTGCTGTGTGCCATCGCCACCTTGCTGTGGCAGCGCCGTGAGCAGCGCCAGCTGGAACGCAGCTTGTTGCAGGCGCGCGAAGCGTTGGCCGAGCGCCACGGCCGCGAACAGGCACTGCGCCTGAGCCAGTTTTCCATCGACCACAGCACCGTCGGTATCCTCTGGATCAACTGGGACAGCCATGTGCGCTACGCCAACCACGCGGCCGAGGGCATGCTTGGCTACGCCGAAGGGCAACTGCTGGACCGGCCGCTGCGTGACTTCGAGCCCAACCTGGACATGGACCGTTGGCTGGAGCTGTGGCGCCGGGTGCGGGCTGGCAACGGTGGCGCCGAGCAATTCGAGAGTCAGTGCCGGTGTGCCGATGGCAGCGTGTTGCCGGTCGATCTGTCGCTGAGTTTTCTGCGCTTTCGCGATGCCGAATACCTGGTGATGTTCCTCACCGATGTCACCGAGCGCCGGCGCACCGTGGCGGCCCTGCGCGAAAGCGAAGCGCAGCTCAAGGGCATTGCCGGCAACGTACCGGGGCTGGTGTTTCGGCTCGAACGCAACCCTGCTGCCGGCGAGCTTGAATTCCCCTATATCAGCGAGGGTAGCGAAGCCCTGGTTGGCTACACTCCGGCAGCCATCCAGCATCCGCAGATGGGCTTGCGCAACCTGGTGCATCCGGATGACCGCAGTGATTATCACCGGGTCCAGGACCTGGCCCTGGCCAACAATCAGGACTGGTCGTGGCAGGGGCGCATCGTCACCCGCCAGGGCGAGCAGCGCTGGGCTGATATCAAGGCCAGTACCCGGCGCCTGGCCGACGGGCGCGTGGTCTGGGATGGGGTGGTCTGGGACATCAGCCAGAGCAAACGCGCCGAGCTGGCCCTGGCCCGTTCCGAGGGGCAGTTGCGCGAGTTGTCTGCCCACCTTGAGAGCGTGCGCGAAGAAGAAAAGGCCCGCATCGCCCGCGAAGTGCATGATGAACTCGGGCAGATGCTGACCGTGCTCAAGCTCGAGGTGTCGATGTGCGAGCTGGCCTATGCCGAGCTCGACCCCGGCCTGCACGAGCGCCTGGCGAGCATGAAGCGCTTGATCGCGCAGTTGTTCCAGCTGGTGCGTGATGTCGCCACCGCCCTGCGCCCGCCGATCCTTGATGCCGGCATCGCCTCGGCCATTGAATGGCAGGCGCGCCGCTTCGAAGCGCGCACGCAGATACCGTGTCTGGTGCAGGTGCCGGATAATCTGCCAGCATTGAGTGATGCCAAGGCCACCGGGCTGTTTCGGATTCTGCAGGAGGCGCTGACCAACGTGATGCGCCATGCCCAGGCGCACACCGTGCAGATCGAGCTGCTGCGCACCGGCGGTACCCTGCGCCTGAGCGTGATCGATGACGGTGTCGGTTTTTGCCCCGATCAACCTAGGCCGACTTCGTTTGGCCTGGTCGGTATGCGTGAGCGGGTATTGATGCTGGGCGGCAGCATGACCCTGGACAGTGAACCCGGCGAGGGCAGCAGCCTGAGTGTCAGTATCCCTCTGGATTAGGAGACAAGCATGATTCGAGTGCTGGTGGCAGAAGACCACACCATTGTCCGCGAGGGCATCAAGCAACTGATCGGCCTGGCCAAGGACATGCAGGTGGTGGCCGAGGCGGGCAATGGCGAGCAGTTGCTGGATGCGTTGCGCCACACCCCGTGCGAAGTGGTTTTGCTGGATATCTCCATGCCAGGGGTCAATGGCCTAGAGGCGATCCCGCGCATCCGCGCACTGAACAACCCGCCGGCAATTCTCATGCTGTCGATGCATGACGAGGCGCAAATGGCTGCGCGGGCTTTGAAGGCCGGCGCTGCCGGCTACGCGACCAAGGACAGCGACCCGGCGCTGTTGTTGACGGCCATCCGCCGAGTGGCGGGAGGAGGGCGCTACATCGACCCGGCGCTGGCTGACCGCATGGTGTTCGAGGTCGGCCTGACCGACACCCGGCCGCTGCATACGCTGCTGTCGGAACGCGAGTTTTCGGTATTCGAGCGCCTGGCCCAGGGCGCCAACGTCAATGACATCGCGCTGCAGTTGGCCTTGTCGAGCAAGACCATCAGCACCCATAAAGCGCGGCTGATGCAGAAGCTCAAGGTCAACTCCCTGGCCGAGCTGGTGAAGTACGCCATGGAGCACAAGCTGGTGTGACTGTTCTGCCGGCGACGTCGGCGGTCATCCGCGCAGTTGCCGCGGTGCGCAGCGATTGCAGTACGTACCCTGCTCAAGCACGCGGCTTGCCCGCCACCTACGCCATCGAGGGCACAGCTCAGTCGGCGAAGCGCCTGTCTGATAACGCCATCCGTGTAGGGCGATCCCTACAGGCAATCTTCCAAGGGGATGATGGCATTCTCTCAGCGGCCCCGATTTGCCGGCACTTGCGCCTTGTCTAAGCTTCTCTCACGCAGTCATCCAACAAAAAGGTGCAGGCATGAGCGAGGCGAATTCGAACACTGCCAGCGGCGACACGCTGGTCAGTTTCCGTGGTGTGCAGAAGAGCTACGACGGCGAGTCGTTGATCGTCAAAGACCTCAATCTGGACATCCGCAAGGGCGAGTTCCTGACCTTGCTCGGCCCGTCCGGCTCGGGCAAGACCACCAGCCTGATGATGCTGGCCGGTTTTGAAACCCCCACCGCCGGCGAAATCCTCCTCGGTGGGCACTCGATCAACAACGTGCCACCGCATAAGCGCGATATCGGCATGGTGTTCCAGAACTACGCATTGTTCCCGCACATGACCGTCGCCGAGAACCTTGCCTTCCCCCTGAGCGTGCGCAACCTGAGCAAGACCGACATCAGCGAGCGGGTCAAGCGCGTGCTCGGCATGGTCCAGCTGGACGCCTTCGCCCAGCGCTACCCCGGTCAGCTCTCCGGCGGCCAGCAGCAGCGGGTGGCATTGGCTCGTGCTCTGGTTTTCGAGCCGCAGCTGGTGCTGATGGACGAACCGCTCGGGGCGCTGGACAAACAACTGCGTGAGCACATGCAGATGGAGATCAAGCACATCCACCAGCGCCTGGGCGTGACCGTGGTCTACGTCACCCACGACCAGAGCGAAGCACTGACCATGTCTGATCGGGTGGCAGTGTTCCATCAGGGCGAAATTCAGCAGATCGCCGACCCGCGCACCCTCTATGAAGAGCCGCGCAATACCTTCGTCGCCAACTTCATCGGTGAAAACAACCGCCTCAGCGGCACCTTGCTGGCGCGCAATGGCGAGCGCTGCCAGGTGCAGCTGGCGCGGGGCGAGAAGGTCGAGGCATTGGCGGTGAATGTCGGCCAGGCGGGCGATCCGGTGACCTTGTCGATCCGCCCCGAGCGGGTCCGCCTCAATGGCCACAGCGAGCACTGCGCCAACCGATTCTCCGGCCGCGTGGCCGAGTTCATCTATCTGGGCGACCACGTACGGGTGCGTCTGGAAGTCTGCGGCAAGGGCGACTTCTTCGTGAAGCAGCCGATTGCCGAACTCGACCCGGCCCTGGCCGTGGGCGATGTGGTACCGCTGGGCTGGGAAGTCGAACACGCCCGCGCGCTCGATCCGATTGCCGAAGCCCATTGAAGGTTCGCTTAACCAACCCTGTACTGTGGAGAGAATAATAATGCGCAAGCAGTTGAAACTGACCGCCGTGGCCCTCGGCCTGTTCGCCGCCAGCCAGGCCATGGCCGCCGCAGACCTGACCGTGGTGTCGTTCGGTGGAGCCAACAAGGCCGCCCAGGTCAAAGCCTTCTACGAGCCGTGGGAAAAGGCCGGCAAGGGCAAGATCGTCGCCGGTGAGTACAACGGTGAAATGGCCAAGGTCAAAGCCATGGTCGATACCAAGAGCGTGTCGTGGAACCTGGTCGAAGTCGAATCGCCGGAGCTAGCCCGTGGTTGCGACGAGGGCCTGTTCGAGGAAATCGATCCCGCTCAGTTCGGTGACGAGGCGGACTACGTCAAGGGCGCTATTCAGCCTTGCGGTGTCGGCTTCTTCGTCTGGTCCACGGTGCTTGCTTACAACGCCGACAAGCTCAAGACCGCACCAACCAGCTGGGCTGATTTCTGGGACACCAAGCAGTTCCCGGGCAAGCGCGGCCTGCGCAAAGGTGCCAAGTACACCCTCGAGTTCGCGTTGATGGCCGACGGTGTTGCGCCCAAGGACGTCTACAAGGAACTGGCGACCAAAGCCGGTCAGGATCGCGCCTTCAAAAAGCTCGATCAGCTCAAACCGAGCATTCAGTGGTGGGAAGCCGGCGCCCAGCCGCCGCAGTACCTTGCCTCTGGCGACGTAGTGATGAGCTCGGCCTACAACGGTCGCATTGCTGCCGTGCAGAAAGAAAGCAACCTCAAGGTGGTATGGAACGGCGGCATCTACGACTTTGACGCTTGGGCCATTCCTAAAGGCGCGAAGAACAGCAAAGAAGCGAAGGACTTCATCGCCTTCAGCGTTGCGCCCGAGCAGCAGAAGACCTACTCGCAAAACATCGCTTACGGTCCAGCCAATTCCAAGGCGGTCGCGCTGCTGGCGGATGACGTGAAGAAAGACATGCCGACCACGCCTGAAAACATCGCCAACCAGGTACAGATCGACGTGGCCTTCTGGGCTGACAACAGCGAGCAGCTGGAGCAACGCTTCAACGCCTGGGCGGCGAAGAAGTAACTGCGCCCTCGGAGCGCCGGGTATCTCCGGCGCTCCCCGTTTTCCAGATTTTCGGAGTTCGCCATGGCCATTGCAGTGCCCCTGAACGAAGGCGCAGGTAAAAGCCTCAAACAGCGCCTCAAGCATGCCGAGCGGGTCAACCGCTGGAAGGCCCAGGCGTTGATCGCGCCGCTGGCGCTGTTTCTTCTGCTGGTGTTCCTGGTGCCGATTGCGGCGCTGTTGTTCAAGAGCGTGGCCAACCCCGAGGTGGTCGCCGGCCTGCCGCGCACCGTTGAGGCGGTACAGCAGTGGGATGGCAAAAGCCTGCCTGGCGAACCGGTATATCAGGCGCTGAGCCAGGACCTGGCCGAGGCGCGCAAGAATCAGACCCTCGGTGACCTGTCCAAACGCTTGAACATGGAGCTGGCCGGTTACCGCAGCCTGTTGTCGAAGACTGCCCGGGCGCTGCCGTTCGCGAGCGAACCGGCTTCCTATAAAGAAGCACTGCAAAACCTGGATGAGCGTTGGGGCGATCCTGCCTACTGGCAGGCGATCCGCCGCAATACCAGTACCGTCACCCCGTATTACCTTCTGGCCTCGGTCGATCACCGCATCGATGATCTCGGTGAGATAGCCAAGGCCACGCCGGACCAGGCGATCTACCTGGATATCTTCACCCGCACCCTGTGGATGGGTGTTGTCATCACCGTGATCTGCCTGCTGCTGGCTTACCCGTTGGCCTATCTGCTGGCCAACCTGCCAACCCGGCAGAGCAACCTGTTGATGATTCTCGTGCTGTTGCCGTTCTGGACCTCGATTCTGGTGCGGGTGGCTGCCTGGATCGTGCTGTTGCAGTCGGGCGGGTTGATCAACAGTGCGCTGATGGCGATGGGTATCATCGACGAACCGTTGGAATTGGTATTCAACCGCACCGGGGTGTACATCTCGATGGTGCATATCCTCCTGCCATTCATGATCCTGCCGTTGTACAGCGTCATGAAGGGCATCTCGCCGAGCTATATGCGCGCAGCGATTTCGCTGGGCTGCCATCCGTTCGCCAGTTTCTGGCGGGTGTACTTCCCGCAGACCTACGCAGGTATTGGCGCAGGTTGCCTGCTGGTGTTCATTCTGGCGATCGGCTACTACATCACCCCGGCGCTGCTCGGCAGCCCGAACGATCAAATGGTCAGCTACTTCGTGGCCTTCTACACCAACACCAGCATCAACTGGGGCATGGCCACCGCACTGGGCGGGCTGTTGCTGCTGGCAACCGTGCTGCTGTACCTGATCTATAGCTGGCTGGTCGGCGCCAGCCGCCTGCGTCTGAGCTGAGGAGCCTTGTCATGCTGAGCCCCTACATGTCACCCATCGAGCGGGTGTGGTACTACGGCCTGCGGATCCTCTGCGGCCTGATCCTGTTGTTCCTGGTGCTGCCGATACTGGTGATCATCCCGCTGTCGTTCAACAGCGGCAGCTTTCTGGTGTACCCGCTGCAGGGCTTTTCGCTGCACTGGTATCAGGACTTCTTCGCTTCGGCGGAGTGGATGCGCGCCCTGCGCAACAGCATCATCGTCGCCCCTGCGGCGACTGTGCTGGCAATGGTGTTCGGCACCCTGGCCGCGATTGGCCTGACCCGCGGCGACTTCCCCGGCAAGTCGTTGGTGATGGCCCTGGTGATCTCGCCGATGGTGGTGCCAGTGGTGATCATCGGTGTCGCGAGCTATTTGTTCTTTGCCCCGCTGGGCTTGGGCAACAGCTTCATCTCGTTGATCCTGGTGCACGCCGTGCTGGGCGTACCATTTGTGATCATCACCGTGTCGGCCACCCTGCAGGGCTTCAACTACAACCTGGTGCGGGCCGCGGCCAGCCTCGGTGCCTCGCCGCTGACCGCGTTCCGTCGGGTGACCTTGCCGCTGATTGCCCCTGGGGTGATCTCGGGGGCATTGTTTGCCTTCGCTACCTCGTTCGATGAAGTGGTAGTCACGCTATTTCTCGCCGGGCCTGAACAGGCAACCCTGCCGCGGCAGATGTTCAGCGGTATTCGCGAGAACCTGAGCCCGACCATCGCTGCGGCAGCGACCTTGCTCATCGCTTTCTCGGTGGTGCTGTTGTTGACCCTGGAATGGCTACGTGGGCGCAGCGAAAAACTGCGTACGCAACAGCCAGAGTAGCCTGCTGGCGCCAGCCCCCACCCTCGGGCTGGCGCGCTGCAGCAGGATTGACACCAATCAGCCCCCATCCGGCAGGGCTGAGGTACAATGCGCGCCACCGTGATTTCTGCCTACAGGTGCGCCATGCAGCCCTACGCTATTGCCCCGTCCATTCTCTCTGCCGATTTCGCCCGCTTGGGTGAAGACGTCGACAAAGTACTGGCCGCCGGCGCCGACATCGTCCACTTCGATGTCATGGACAACCACTATGTCCCCAACCTGACCATCGGCCCGATGGTGTGCAGCGCACTGCGCAAATACGGCGTCACCGCGCCGATCGATGTGCATCTGATGGTCAGCCCGGTCGACCGCATCATCGGCGACTTCATCGAAGCCGGCGCTACCTACATCACCTTCCACCCGGACGCGACCACGCACGTCGACCGCTCGCTGCAGTTGATCCGTGACGGCGGCTGCAAGGCGGGCCTGGTGTTCAACCCGGCTGCCGGTCTGGAGACCCTGAAGTACGTGATGGACAAGGTCGATATGATCTTGCTGATGAGCGTCAACCCAGGCTTCGGCGGACAGAAGTTCATCCCCGGCACCCTCGACAAGCTGCGTGAAGCACGCGCGCTGATCGATGCCAGCGGGCGTGACATTCGCCTTGAGATCGACGGCGGCGTCAACGTCAACAATATCCGCGAGATCACCGCTGCTGGCGCCGACACCTTTGTCGCCGGCTCGGCAATCTTCAATGCGCCGGACTACCAGGAAGTGATCGCCAAGATGCGCGCCGAAATGGCCCTGGCCCGCCCATGAGCGGCTTCGAGCAGCTGTTCCCGGGGACGCTGCCCAAGTTGGTGATGTTCGATCTGGATGGCACGCTGATCGATTCTGTCCCCGACCTGGCTGCAGCGGTAGACCGCATGCTGCTCGAACTCGGTCGCCCGCCGGCCGGCCTTGAGGCGGTTCGCCACTGGGTCGGCAATGGCGCACCGGTACTGGTGCGCCGGGCACTGGCGGGAGGCCTTGACCACGGCACGGTCGACGACGCGCTGGCCGAGCAGGGCCTGTCCCTGTTCATGGAAGCCTATGCCGAGAGCCATGAGCTCACCGTGGTCTACCCTGGCGTGCGCGACACCTTGCGCTGGCTGCACAAGCAAGGCGTGGAGATGGCGCTGATCACCAACAAGCCGGAGCGCTTTGTCGCGCCGCTGCTGGATCAGATGAAGATCGGTCGCTATTTCCGCTGGATCATTGGCGGCGACACCCTGCCACAGAAAAAACCTGACCCGGCGGCGCTGCTGTTCGTGATGAAAATGGCCGGGGTCAGCCCGGCGCAGGCGGTGTTCGTCGGCGATTCGCGCAGCGATGTGCTCGCTGCCAAAGCCGCCGGGGTGCAGTCGGTGGGCCTCAGCTATGGCTACAACCACGGCCGGCCAATCGAGGAAGAATCGCCCAGCCTGGTGATCAGTGATCTACGCATCCTGTTGCCTGGTTGCGTAGTCACCGACACTGGGATAACGTTGGCCGACCTTCCAGCCTCCAAAGACAGAGAGTCCATCGTGGCGGTTATCGGCAAATACTGGATGAAAGTCATCAAGGCCCTGGCCCGTTGGCGTTGGCGCGCCTGACTTCTGCTCGCCGGCAGCTGCCGGCCCGTCCGTTTGCCTGACCCCATTGCTCTTGCTCCGAGGCTACTCATGACCCGCGAAGAATTCCTGCGTCTGGCCGCTGCTGGCTACAACCGCATTCCTTTGGCCTGCGAAACCCTGGCCGACTTCGACACGCCGCTGTCGATCTACCTGAAACTGGCTGATCAGGCCAACTCGTATCTGCTCGAATCCGTTCAGGGCGGCGAGAAGTGGGGCCGTTACTCGATGATCGGCCTGCCATCGCGCACGGTGCTGCGCGTACACGGCTATCAGGTGAGCATCCTTGAAGACGGTGTCGAGGTAGAAAGCCACGAGGTGGAAGACCCGCTGGCTTTCGTCGAAGCGTTCAAAGAGCGTTACAAGGTTGCCGATATCGCCGGCCTGCCGCGCTTCAATGGCGGCCTGGTCGGCTACTTCGGTTACGACTGCGTGCGTTATGTGGAAAAACGCCTGGGCGCCTGCCCGAACCCGGACCCACTGGGTGTGCCGGACATTCTGCTGATGGTCTCGGACGCAGTAGTGGTGTTCGACAACCTGGCCGGCAAGATGCACGCGATCGTGCTGGTCGACCCGTCTGCCGAAGACGCCCTCGAACAGGGCCAGGCGCGCCTGCAGGCGCTGCTGGCCAAGCTGCGCGAGCCGATCACGCCACGTCGCGGCCTTGACCTGAGCGGGCCGATGGCTGCCGAACCGGCATTCCGTTCAAGCTTCACCCAGGACGATTACGAGCGCGCAGTCGATACGGTCAAGGAGTACATCCTCGCCGGCGACTGCATGCAGGTGGTGCCGTCGCAGCGCATGTCGATCGACTTCAAGGCCGCGCCCATCGACCTTTATCGCGCGCTGCGCTGCTTCAACCCGACGCCTTATATGTACTTCTTCAACTTCGGTGACTTCCATGTCGTCGGCAGTTCGCCGGAAGTGCTGGTGCGGGTCGAAGACAACCTGGTCACCGTGCGCCCAATCGCCGGCACCCGCCCACGCGGTGCCAACGAAGAAGCCGACCGCGCGCTGGAAGACGACCTGCTGTCCGACGCCAAGGAAATTGCCGAGCACCTGATGCTGATCGATCTGGGCCGCAACGATGTCGGCCGTGTTTCGGCAACCGGCAGCGTGCGCCTGACCGAGAAAATGGTGATCGAGCGCTATTCCAACGTCATGCACATCGTCTCCAACGTCACCGGCCAATTGGCCGAGGGCTTGACTGCAATGGATGCACTGCGGGCGATCCTGCCGGCCGGGACCTTGTCCGGCGCGCCGAAGATCCGTGCCATGGAAATCATCGACGAGCTCGAGCCGGTCAAGCGTGGCGTGTATGGCGGCGCAGTCGGTTACTTTGCCTGGAACGGCAACATGGACACCGCGATCGCCATTCGTACCGCGGTGATCAAGGATGGCGAACTGCATGTTCAGGCCGGTGGCGGTATCGTTGCTGATTCGGTGCCTGCACTGGAGTGGGAAGAAACCATCAACAAGCGTCGCGCGATGTTCCGCGCCGTAGCCCTGGCGGAACAGACCCCGTCGCGTTGATGTGTTGAGTTGGCTGGCCGCCACGCGGCCTCGCTCCATCTGCCTGCCTTGTGCTTGACCCAGCGCCCCGTGCGGGATGACCCGCGCCTGGAGGCGCAAGCGCAAGGTCCGAATCAGAAGTCAGTCTTCTAGAGGTTTGCCGCACATGTTACTGATGATCGACAACTATGACTCCTTCACCTACAACGTCGTCCAGTACTTTGGCGAGTTGGGGGCCGAGGTCAAGGTCATCCGCAATGACGAGATGACCATCGCCCAGATCGAAGCACTCAACCCCGAGCGCATCGTGGTTTCACCTGGCCCGTGCACCCCGAGCGAAGCCGGCGTGTCGATCGAGGCCATTCTGCATTTTGCCGGCAAGCTGCCGATTCTTGGCGTTTGCCTTGGCCACCAGTCGATCGGCCAGGCCTTTGGCGGCGACGTAGTCCGCGCTCGCCAGGTGATGCACGGCAAGACCAGCCCGGTCCATCATCGCGACCTGGGCGTGTTTGCCGAACTGAACAATCCACTCACGGTGACCCGCTACCATTCTTTGGTGGTCAAGCGCGAGACCCTGCCCGAGTGCCTCGAGGTGACCGCCTGGACTGCCCACGACGATGGCTCTGTGGATGAAATCATGGGCCTGCGTCACAAGACCTTGAACATCGAAGGGGTGCAGTTCCACCCCGAGTCGATTCTTACCGAGCAGGGCCACGAGCTGTTCGCCAACTTCCTCAAGCAGACCGGCGGCCGCCGTTAAGGATTCGAGCATGGATATCAAAAGCGCATTGAGCCGTATCGTTGGCCACCTGGACCTGTCGACTGCAGAAATGAGCGACGTCATGCGCCAGATCATGACCGGCCAGTGCAGCGAGGCGCAGATCGGTGCCTTCCTGATGGGCATGCGCATGAAGAGCGAGAGCATCGACGAAATCGTCGGCGCGGTCTCGGTCATGCGTGAGCTGGCAGACAAGGTCGAGCTGGAAAGCCTCGACGGCGTGGTCGACGTGGTCGGTACTGGCGGTGACGGTGCGAACATCTTCAACGTGTCCACGGCAGCGTCGTTTGTACTCGCCGCAGCGGGCTGCAAGGTGGCCAAACATGGCAATCGCGCAGTCTCGGGCAAAAGCGGCAGTGCCGACCTGCTCGAGGCGGCCGGGATCTACCTGAACCTGACGCCAGTGCAGGTTGCCCGCTGCATCGACAGCCTAGGCATCGGCTTCATGTTCGCGCAGAGCCATCACAAAGCCATGAAGTACGCCGCTGGCCCGCGTCGCGAGCTGGGCCTGCGTACCCTGTTCAACATGCTTGGCCCGCTTACGAATCCGGCCGGGGTGAAACACCAGGTGGTCGGCGTGTTTTCTCAGGCGTTGTGCCGGCCGCTGGCCGAGGTGCTGCAGCGCCTGGGCAGCAAGCACGTGTTGGTGGTGCACTCCAAGGATGGCCTGGATGAGTTCAGCCTGGCAGCGCCGACCTTTGTTGCCGAGCTGAAAAAAGGTGAGATCAGCGAGTATTGGGTCGAGCCCGAAGACCTCGGCATGAAGAGCCAGAGCCTGCATGGCCTGGCGGTGGAAAACCCGCAGGCCTCGTATGAACTGATCCGCGATGCCTTGGGCCGGCGCAAGACCGAAAACGGCCAGAAGGCTGCCGAGATGATCGTGCTCAATGCGGGCGCCGCACTGTACGCAGCAGACCATGCAATGACCCTGGCGCAGGGCGTAGAGCTTGCCAGCGATGTATTGCACACCGGCCTGGCCTGGGAAAAACTCCAGGAACTGGGCGCCTTTACCGCCGTATTCAAGCAGGAGAACGAAGCATGAGCGTGCCGACCGTGCTGGAAAACATCCTCGCCCGCAAGGTCGAGGAAGTCGCCGAGCGCCGTGCCCGGGTCAGCCTGGCCGAGCTCGAGCAACTGGCCAAGGCTGCTGATGCGCCGCGTGGTTTTGCCAATGCGTTGATCGAGCAGGCCAGACGCAAGCAGCCTGCGGTGATTGCCGAAATCAAGAAGGCCTCACCGAGCAAGGGCGTGATCCGCGAAATCTTCGTCCCGGCCGACATCGCCGTCAGTTACGAGAAGGGCGGCGCGACCTGCCTGTCGGTGCTGACCGATATCGACTATTTCCAGGGCGCCGATGCCTACCTGCAGCAGGCCCGCGCGGCCTGCACGCTGCCGGTGATCCGCAAAGACTTCATGATCGATCCGTACCAGATCGTCGAAGCCCGTGCATTGGGTGCCGATTGCGTGCTGCTGATTGTCTCTGCGCTGGATGATGTGCGCATGGCCGAACTGGCCGCTGTGGCCAAGTCGGTCGGCCTGGATGTGCTAGTCGAAGTGCATGACGGCGACGAGCTGGAGCGGGCCTTGAACACCCTCGACACACCACTGGTCGGGGTCAACAACCGTAACCTGCATACCTTTGACGTCAGCCTGGAAACCACCCTCGACCTGCTGCCGCGGATTCCGCGCGAGCGCCTGGCGATAACCGAGAGCGGGATCTTCAACCGGGCCGATGTCGAGCTGATGGACATCAACGGGGTGTACTCGTTCCTGGTTGGCGAAGCGTTCATGCGCGCAGAGCAACCGGGGCAGGAATTGCAGCGGCTGTTCTTCCCGCAGCGGCCGGTACAGAACGTGGTTCAGGAACTGGACTGATTGACCTTGAAGCCGGCCATTGCCGGCTTCGTTGTTTCTACGTGGTGGCTAAAAGGTGGCATCCTGATGAGCGAACAACCTCTGGCCCTGACCGTCGCGCAGGGCCTGCAAGCCGAGCAGGACCTGCTCGCCGCCGTGTGCCGCGGCGATGCCGAGGCCGGCGTGCTGTTCTGGCGCCCGACCGATCAGGCGCTGGTGATGCCGCGGCGGCTGAGCCGACAAGAGAACTTTGAAGTTGCCTGCGCCGAACTGGCCATTGCCGGGTGGCCGGTGCTGTTACGCGAGACTGGCGGCGAACCGGTGCCGCAATCGCATGCAACTGTCAACGTCGCGCTGGTCTATGTTGCCCCGCGTAGCGAAGGCGACCATGGCCGTATCGAGAACGCCTACGAGCGCTTGTGTCAGCCGCTGTGTGAGGTTCTGCGCGAATGGGGCGGGGTGGCTTCGCTGGGCGAGATCGATGGCGCGTTTTGCGATGGCCGTTACAACGTCAACCTCAACGGGCGCAAGCTGGTCGGCACTGCTCAGCGCTGGCGCCAGGGCCTGGGTGGCAAGCGCCCGGTAGTGCTGGTGCATGGCGCCCTGCTGCTGGATGACCAGCGCGAGTCGATGGTGGCGGCGGTCAACCGCTTCAACCAGTGCTGCGGCATTGATCAGCACTGCCGCGCCGACAGTCATATCGCCCTGCATGAAGTGGCACCGGCAGTGCCCTGGTTCGAGCGCCTGTCCGCCGCCTATGCTGAAGTGATCGCAGGTTTGCCCAAGGATTAACGGGTACCGTAGACCACCATGGTTTTGCCCTTGACCTGAACCAGGCTGCGCTCCTCCAGATCCTTGAGGACGCGGCCGACCATCTCCCGTGAACAACCCACAATCCGCCCGATCTCCTGGCGGGTTATCTTGATCTGCATGCCGTCCGGATGAGTCATGGCATCGGGCTGCTTGCACAAGTCGAGCAGGCAGCGGGCGACGCGCCCGGTGACATCGAAGAACGCCAGGTCGCCGACCTTGCGCGTGGTGTTGCGCAGGCGCTGGGCCATCTGGCTGCCCAAGGCGTAGAGAATCTCAGGGTCGAGGCGGGCGACCTCGCGGAATTTCTCGTAGCTGATCTCGGCCACTTCGCATTCGGTCTTGGCCCGCACCCAGGCGCTGCGATACTGCTCCTTGCCGACTGGCTCGAACAAGCCCAGCTCACCAAAGAAGTCGCCATCGTTGAGGTAGGCAATGATCATCTCGCGGTCCTCGTCATCTTCGATGATCACGGTGACCGAACCTTTGATGATGAACGACAAGGTCTCAGCCCGGTCGCCGGCACAAAGGATATCGCTCTTGGCGGCAAACCGGCGGCGCTGGCAGTGCACCAGCAACTTGTCGATGTTCTTGATCTTGGCGGAGAGGGCGGACACAACCATCAGGACATCCTGTTCGATGCGATACAGAGGCTTTTCGGATCGGCTGGCAGGCCGCGCCAGTCATTTGGCGCCAGCTTATCAGGCGCTGCCCAGTGTATCGGCAGCGATGCGTGTTGAGTTGAGCTTTTCCGACGGGCTCACAAGGCTTAAGCTGGCACCCTTTCTACGTATCTGGAGTCGACAAGCATGAAGGCACGCATCCAATGGGCCGGTGAAGCCATGTTCCTCGGTGAATCGGGTAGCGGCCATGTCGTGGTCATGGACGGTCCGCCCGAAGCCGGTGGGCGCAACCTTGGCGTGCGGCCGATGGAGATGCTCCTGCTCGGCCTCGGTGGCTGCAGCAACTTCGACGTGGTCAGCATTCTGAAGAAATCGCGCCAGGCAGTGGAGAGCTGCGAAGCATTCCTCGAAGCCGAGCGCGCTGACGAAGATCCGAAGGTGTTCACCAAGATCCACCTCAACTTCGTGGTCAAGGGTCGCGGCCTCAAGGAAGCGCAGGTCAAGCGCGCTGTCGAGCTGTCAGCAGAGAAGTACTGCTCGGCGTCGATCATGCTCGGCCGCGCAGGTGTGGAAATCACCCACAGCTATGAGATCGTCGAACTCGGCTGAGTTGTTCCGTGTTGTAGAGCAAGGCCAGCCCGGGCACCAGCGCCAGCAACAGTGCTGGTGCATTGCTGGCCAGCAGGATGAAAGTCTCGGCGGTGCTCCACGTGGTGCCGAAGCATTGAGCAAACACCAGGCACTGCAACAGTGCCGTGATGCTGGCCGCCAGCAAGAAGACGCCAATCAGCAGTCGGCGTCTGTGGGTAAAGCAGCCCGCCAGCACAAACAGTAACTGCCCCGGCAGGCTCAACAGCAGCAGTTCAAGTGCACTGTTGCTGTCGGGTTCGCCCAGGCTGGGTAGCGTGAGACTGAAGCTCGCTTGCCGGATTTGCGCGGTCATCAGGCATATGAACAGGTAGGCCATCAACGGCAAGCCCAGACTTTGCAGCAGGCGCCGGGCAACTCTCGACATTATCGACGCAGCCCGGGTAACAGCGTGAGCAGGCGTTCGGGCAAGTTGCCGCGCAAGCTGGCACTGAGCTTTTCACGATGCTTTTGGTAGACAAGGCCCAGACCGATCACGCCGAGGCCGATCAAGGTCAGCAGCAGCGGGAACAACAGCGAGTCGGCAAACACCTGATAGGACAGGTAGCCCAGGTAGGCCGCCACGCCCATGGCGCCGAACACCATGAAGATCGGCCGTCGCAGCAGCACCGCCAGGCCCATCAGGCCCAGGTTGATCAAGCCATACATGGCTTTGCCCCATTCGCTGCCGCTGTCGAGCAGGGTCAACCCACCCCAGAACGCTGCCAGGCCAGCCAGGTAACCCCAGAAGGCGTAGTCCTTGCGCGTGCGTCCATCGACCACGATGCTCAGCAGCAGCACGCCCAGGCCGAACCAGACCGAGACCAGGCGCCGCTGCTCCCAGCTGAACGGCGCGCCGTATATCCACTCGGTCAGGTCCATCGACATGAACCACAGCGCCACGGCGATCGGCATGACGATGAACGGGAAGGTAATCAGGCGCAGCATCAGCAGGCCAGCGAGCACCGTCGCCGCCTCCATCAGCAGCCAGCCGGCTTGCACGTTGGTGTAGTACTGATGGAAGTCGACCTGAGTGTCGTCCAGCGGCCACCAGCCGAGCAAGCGCTGGAGAGCAAACACACTCAGCGGCACAATGCTCACCGCCACTGCGCCGAGCACGCCGGCAGGCACAAGCTGCTGGCGCCGTTGCAGGGCCAGGGCTGATATGGTCAATACGGCGATATACAGCAGGGCGATAGCCAGCAGTGCAGAATCACCGATGCTCATCCAGGCCTCGGTCAGCAGCCAGCCCATGGCGGCCATGATCAGCAGGCCGCCGAGGTAGAACGCTACATGTGCCAGTTGGAAGCTTGCCTGGACAACTGGTTGGCGCCGCAGAAAACTCAGCAGCGCCTGATCCTGGCCGGGTTGCAGAATACCGGCGTCGACCGCACGCGCCAGATCCTTGGCATCGAAACGTTCGGTCATCTGTGTATTCCTAGATACGGTAGGTGCTTTTGGTCATGACCTTGGCCATCAGGCTCATGCCAAAGCGCACGGGCGCCGGGAAGCGATAGCCGCCGGCTTCCAGTGCCGCGTCGGCATGGTGCTCTTCATCGACCCGCATCTGCTCGAGAATGGCTCGGGATTTTTCATCTTCGCTGGGCAACTGCTCGAGGTGTTCATCCAGATGCTTGCAGACCTGATGCTCGGTTGCCGCAACGAAGCCAAGGCTGACCTTGTCGCTGACCAGCCCGGCGATTGCGCCGATGCCGAACGACATGCTGTAGAACAATGGGTTGAGCACACTGGGATGGCTGCCGAGTTGGCGAATACGCTGCTCGCACCAGGCCAGATGGTCGATCTCTTCTTCGGCTGCATGTTCCATCGCTTTGCGCACCTGAGGCAGGCGGGCGGTCAGCGATTGCCCCTGATACAACGCCTGGGCGCAGACTTCACCCGTGTGGTTGATGCGCATCAAACCGGCGACATGGCGCGTTTGCGCGTCGTCCAGGTCAGCGTCGGGCTGGATGATTGCAGGAGAAGGGCGGGCAGGTTGGCCGCTGAAAGGGAGCAAGGTGCGCATGGCGGTATCGGCCTGCAGCAACAAGCGGTCGAGCGGCGAATAGTGACGTTCGGTAGCCATCGGGCACCTCCGCAAGAGTGATGCCCGACAGTTTACCGCAAACCCCTGGCCGGGGCTTGCCTTGGATCAGCCCGGTGGCCAGTGCATCTGGCGCTGGCCGAGCACGTGCATGTGAATATGGTAGACCGTCTGGCCGCCCAGTTCGTTGCAGTTCATGACTACGCGGAAACCGTCCTCGCAACCCAGCTCCTTGGCCAGACGCTGCGCGGTGAAGAGGATATGGCCGGCGACGGCCTTGTCATCTTCGGTCAGGTCGTTGAGGGTGCGGATCGGCTTTTTCGGGATAACCAGAAAATGTACCGGCGCCTGCGGGGCGATATCGTGGAAGGCCAGAACCTGGTCATCCTCGTAGATGATCTTGGCCGGGATTTCCCGGTTGATGATCTTGGTGAAGAGAGTCTCCACAGCACTTGCTCCATGGTCAGGGTCCGAGCTGAGTGTACCCAGCACGGCGCTGCGCGCACAGTGCTATTGCGCTTCCAGCGGGCAGTAACGGCGATTGATCAAGCCGGCCAGCTTGCGCGTCAACCAACGCGGCAGGAGGCGTGGCAGCCTTGCCAGCCAGCGATTACGCCGACCGGGCATGATCAGCGGGCGGTTCTTGTCCAGTGCGCGGACGGTATACAACGCCACTTCTTCGGCGCTCAGGCAGCGCTGACCGTTGTCCAGCCTGGGGATCTTGCGCAGTGCCGAGCGTACTGGGCCTGGACACAGCACCGAGACCTTGATGCCGGTACGGCCAAGCTCTTCGCGCAGGGCTTCGGAAAAGCTCAGCACATACGCCTTGCTCGCGGCATAGCAGGCCATCCACGGGCCGGGGGCCACAGCTGCCAGCGAAGCAACGTTGAGAATCTGCCCGCCGCCCTGGATCGCCATCAGGTTGCCAATGGCGTGGCACAGGCGGGTCAGGGCGAGGATGTTGACCTCGAGCAGGTCTTGTTCGTCAGCCCACTCGTGGGCCAGAAACGGGCCATACGTGCGTTGCCCGGCGCAGTTGACCAGCAGGTCAATGCGCCGCTCGCCTTCTTCCAGCTCAAGCACAAAGCCCGACAGGCGCAGCGGCTGGCTGAGGTCGCAGGCACGCAGCAGCACCTCGACGCCAAAGCGCTGAGCCAGCTCGATTGCCAGCGGTTCGAGGGTTTCGCGATGGCGCGCCACCAGGATCAGGCTACGGCCACGCCGCGCCAGGGCTTCCGCCAGGGCCAGGCCCAGGCCGCTGGAAGCACCGGTGATCATGGCGTAACGGGTCATGCGCGGCTCCTGGGGCGACGGAAAGGGGCGCTAGTGTACAGCGTGGCCAACAGAGGTGTTGCCTTTTGCTACAGCGCCCCGGCAGGTCAGAACGGTTTGACCACCACCAGAATGACAATCGCCAACAGCAGCAGTACCGGTACCTCGTTGAACCAGCGGTAGAACACATGGCTGCGCTTGTTGGTGCCGGCCGCGAAGCGTTTGCGCTGAGCGCCGCACATGTGATGGTAGCCGGTCAGCAGGATTACCAGCGTCAGCTTGGCATGCATCCAGCCCTGGCTGAGCCAGCCTGGGGTCAGGTAGAGCATCCAGATGCCGAACACGAAGGTGGCGATCATCGCCGGGTTCATGATGCCGCGATACAGCTTGCTCTCCATCACGGTGAAGCGCTCCTGGCTGGTGCTGTCCTCGCTTTGCGCGTGATAGACGAACAGCCGTGGCAGGTAAAACAGGCCGGCGAACCAGCAGACCACGCTGACGATGTGCAGCGCTTTGATCCATAGGTAAAGCATGGAGGGTGTTCCTTCAGGTTTTCACGGTGGTCGGATAGTAGTGGTGAAGCACCTGCCGGCGCATCCCAAGAGTTGTTACAGACGGCTGGCAGCCCTATCATCGTGCGCTTTCCAGTCGCATTGTTGATAAGGGGCAAGCGTTATGATCAAGGTCGGTATCGTCGGCGGCACGGGTTACACCGGGGTCGAACTGTTGCGTCTGCTGGCGCAGCATCCTCAGGCCGAAGTCGCGGTCATCACCTCGCGCTCGGAAGCCGGTGTGGCAGTGGCCGATATGTACCCGAACCTGCGTGGTCATTACGACGGCCTGGCCTTCAGCGTGCCGGACAGCAAGGCCCTTGCGGCCTGTGACGTGGTGTTTTTTGCCACTCCGCACGGCGTTGCCCACGCCCTGGCTGGCGAGCTGCTGGCGGCCGGTACCCGAGTTATCGACCTGTCGGCTGACTTCCGCCTGCAGGACGCGGTCGAGTGGGGCAAGTGGTACGGCCAGCCGCACGGTGCGCCGGAGCTGCTCAAGGATGCGGTCTATGGTTTGCCTGAGGTGAACCGCGAGAAAATCCGTCAGGCACGTCTGATCGCTGTGCCGGGCTGCTATCCAACCGCTACCCAACTTGGCCTGTTGCCGCTGCTCGAAGCTGGCCTGGCCGATCCATCGCGCTTGATCGCCGACTGTAAGTCCGGGGTCAGTGGTGCGGGGCGTGGCGCTGCGGTCGGATCGCTGTTCTGCGAGTCGGGCGAAAGCATGAAGGCCTATGCGGTCAAAGGGCACCGTCACCTGCCGGAAATCAGCCAGGGCCTGCGTCTGGCTGCTGGCCAGGACATCGGCCTGACCTTCGTCCCGCACCTGACACCGATGATCCGCGGTATTCACGCCACGCTGTACGCAAATGTCGTCGACAAGTCGGTCGACCTGCAGGCCTTGTTCGAAAAACGCTACGCCGATGAACCGTTCGTCGATGTAATGCCGGCTGGCAGCCACCCGGAAACCCGCAGTGTGCGCGGCGCCAACGTCTGCCGTATCGCCGTACACCGGCCGCAGGGTGGTGACTTGGTGGTGGTGCTGTCGGTAATCGACAACCTGGTCAAGGGCGCATCAGGGCAGGCGGTCCAGAACCTCAACATCCTGTTCGGCCTGGACGAGCGCATGGGCTTGTCCCACGCCGGCTTGCTACCTTGATCGCGGTGACCCGCCTTGTGCTGCGGCGTAAGGCGGGTCGCCTGCTGCTTACGTATTGTTGACCATTTTTCTCGGAGAAGCGGATAATAGCCGCCATCGAGTTTTATGGCGGCACTGCGCCGGGAGAGTCAACATGAGCGTCGAATCCTTCACCCCCACGGCTTTGCAGTTCACCCAAGGTGCTGCAAGCAAGGTGAAGAACCTGGTCAGCGAAGAGGGCAATGCTCGCCTGAAGTTGCGCGTGTTCGTGACGGGCGGCGGCTGTTCGGGCTTCCAGTACGGCTTCACCTTCGATGAAGAAGTGGCTGACGACGACACCATCGTCGAGCGCGAAGGCGTTGCGCTGGTGGTTGATCCAATGAGCTACCAATACCTGGCTGGCGCCGAAGTCGATTACCAGGAAGGTCTGGAAGGCTCGCGTTTCGTGATCAAGAACCCTAACGCCACCACCACTTGTGGCTGCGGTTCTTCGTTCTCGATCTGAAGCAGGGCTGTGATTGGCAAAACGCCGCGCAATTGCGCGGCGTTTTGCATTCTGCGGGGGCGTTAAGCGGGGTAGACAGCGCCGAGCACGCGCAAGCCCTTGGCGGCGGTAACGCTGGGGCGATTTGCGGGGATGCCCTGCAGGCAGCAATGCGCCAGCCAGGCGAAGGCCATCGCCTCGACCCAGTCCGGATCGACGCCATAGGCTGCGGTACTGGCGACCTCAGCGTCTGGCAACAGCTGCGCCAGGCGCTGCATCAAGGCGCCATTGCGCGCACCGCCGCCACACACCAGCAGGGCCTCGGTGGCGGTTTGGGCATTGCTCAGCGAGTCGATGATGCTGCGGGCAGTCAGCTCGAGCAGCGTGGCCTGCACGTCTTCGTCGCGGCAGGCGGGCAATGCTGCCAGATGGGCTTGCAGCCAGGGCAGGTTGAATACCTCGCGCCCGGTGCTTTTCGGGCCGCTGCCGGCGAAGAACGGGTCACTCAGCAGGCGTTTCAGCAGCGGCTCAATGATCACGCCGCTTGCCGCCCAATTGCCATCAGCGTCATATGCCTGGCCGCGCTTGCGCTCGATCCAGGCATCCATCAGCACGTTGCCGGGGCCGCAGTCGAAGCCGTGCACTGGCGTGGTCTGCTCGATCAGGCTGAGGTTGCTAAAGCCGCCGACATTGAGTACTGCCAGGCGCTGACCAAGGTGGCCGAACAACGATTCATGGAAGGCCGGCACCAGTGGCGCGCCCTGACCGCCGGCGGCAACATCGCGCCGACGAAAGTCTGCTACTACGCAAATTTCGGTCAGCTCGGCCAGTAACGCCGGGTTGCCAATCTGCACGGTGAAGCCGCGTGCAGGCTCGTGACGGATGGTCTGGCCGTGGCTGCCGATAGCGCAAATGTCATCAGCTTGCAGGCCTTGTGTGTCCAGCAGTTGCGCGATGCCCTCGGCGGCGAGGGTGGCCCAGCTGTTCTCGGCCAGGCAGGCGCGGGCTATTTCATCAGGGCCGCTGGCGCACAGGCTCAGCAACTGCTGGCGCAGATCGGTGGGCATCGGGGTGTAGTGGGTGGCAAGCAGCCGCAGCTGCTCACCCTGTTCGATCAAGGCGATGTCCAGGCCGTCGAGGCTGGTCCCGGACATCACTCCCAGATAGAGCGCCATGACTCAGCGCTTATTCGCGGCGAGCAGGGTGGCCTTTTCCTGGTCCATGCGGGCAACCAATGGCTGACTTTGCTGGAGGAAGCGCTGGCGCTCGGACTTGGCGATCGGATCAGCCATCGGCACCTTCTGGCTCAGCGGATCGACGTGGACACCACCTACCTGGAACTCGTAGTGCAAGTGTGGGCCGGTCGACAGGCCGGTAGTACCGATATAGCCGATGATCTGCCCTTGCTTGACCGTGCTGCCGGTCTTGACGCCTTTGGCGAAGCCTTGCATGTGGCCGTAGAGGGTCTTGTAACGGTTGCCGTGGGCAATGATTACAGTGTTGCCGTAACCACCACGACGGCCTGCCAGTTCGACACGACCATCGCCTGCAGCCTTGATCGGCGTACCGCGAGGGGCCGCGTAGTCGACACCCTTGTGTGCGCGAATCTTGTTCAGGATTGGATGCTTGCGGCCGTTGGAGAAGCGCGAGCTGATGCGGGCGAAATCCACCGGAGTACGGATGAATGCCTTGCGCAGGCTGTTGCCGTCAGCGGTGTAGTAGTTGGTGTTGCCTTGTTTGTTGGTGTAGCGCACTGCGGTGTAGGTCTTGCCGCGGTTGGTGAAGCGGGCCGAGAGGATATTGCCGGTGCCGACCACCTTGCCGTCCATGACCTTCTGCTCGTAGACCACGTCGAATTCGTCACCAGGGCGGATGTCCTGTGCGAAGTCGATGTCGTAGCCCAGTACACGGGCCATGTCCATGGTCATGCTGTGCGACAGCCCGGCACGCTGGGCCGAGGCCGACAGCGAGCTCTTGATCACGCCGTGGGCGTAGGCAGTGCGCACGACCGGTTTGCTGACTTCGCGCTCGAAGCTGTAACCCTTGTCGGTCTTGCTCAGGCGAATGGTTTCGAGGTTGCTGACCTTACTGTGCAGGGTGGTCAACTGGCCGTCTTTGTCCAGCTCGAACTGCAGTACCTGGCCATGCTTGAGCTGGCTGAACTGCTTGGCTTGCTTGCCGCTGGCGAGCACGTCGTGGACCACGTTGGACGGCAGGCCGACCTTGGCGAACAGGGTCGACAGGGTGTCGCCGCGGGCGACGATCACTTCACGATGGCCTGGCGCCTTCGGTGCTTCAACCGGTGCTTCGGTCTTGGCGGTGTTCTCGGCGGGGGTAGCGGCGTTGTCGATCTGGGCAAATGGCGAGGCTTGCTCGGCAGGTGCCTGCAGCATGGGTGCTGCGTTGGCTTCGTCTTTGAGCTGCTCGGCGGGAGTTTCCAGCTCGAGATTGAGGGTGGTTTTCTTGGCTTCGACTTCGCTTGAAGGGAATACCAGCAAGGCCAGGCTGAGGAGGGCGGCAATGCCGCTCGCGGCCACCAGATGGCTTTTCGGATAAAGCGGCGGCGCTTTAGGCGTTTCTTTAGGCATAGGAAGGTGACTTTGAAAAGGTGAATGAAAAAAGTGAAATAGAAAAGATGAATGACATGATGAAGATGAAATAACTGTATAAAATATAACCAAAAGCAGTTTCGCGCAAGGGCGCATAGACGTCAACAGCGCCCGTTCGGGTCACATCTCGTTGCCAAACTTGTATTTGATGGCCGATCTTGTATGGTTGGCTGCCTTTGAATCTGAGCCTTGCGGGTTTTCTATGAAGTCGGTTGAAGAGCAGCTGGCGCTTATCAAGCGCGGTGCGGAAGAGGTATTGGTCGAGTCGGAGCTGGTCGAAAAGCTCAAGCGCGGTCAGCCGCTGCGTATCAAGGCGGGCTTTGACCCGACCGCACCGGATCTGCACCTGGGGCACACGGTCCTGATCAACAAGCTGCGCCAGTTCCAGGAGCTGGGGCATCAGGTGATCTTCCTGATCGGCGATTTCACCGGCATGATCGGTGATCCAAGCGGCAAGAGCACCACTCGCCCGCCGCTGACCCGCGAGCAGGTCCTCGACAATGCCGAGACCTATAAACAGCAGGTGTTCAAGATTCTCGACCCGGCCAAGACCGAAGTCGCGTTCAACTCCACCTGGATGGACCAGCTGAGCCCCGCCGATTTCATTCGCCTGTCGTCGCAGTACACCGTGGCGCGGATGCTCGAGCGTGACGACTTCGACAAGCGTTACACCAGCAACCAGCCGATCGCGATCCACGAATTTCTCTACCCGCTGGTGCAGGGCTACGACTCGGTAGCGCTGAAGTCCGACGTCGAGCTGGGCGGTACCGATCAGAAGTTCAACCTGCTGATGGGGCGTGAGCTGCAGCGTGCCTACGGCCAGGAAGCACAGAGCATCGTTACCATGCCGCTGCTCGAGGGCCTGGACGGCGTCAAGAAGATGTCCAAGTCGCTGGGTAACTATGTCGGTATCCAGGAAGCGCCGGGGGTGATGTACAGCAAGCTGGTGTCGATCCCGGATTCGCTGATGTGGCGTTACTTCGAGCTGCTGAGCTTCCGCTCCATGGAAGAGATCGAGCAGTTCCGCGCCGATGTCGAGCAGGGCGCCAACCCGCGCGACATCAAGATCAAGCTGGCGGAAGAAATCGTCGCTCGCTTCCATGGTGAAGAGGCTGCGGCCAATGCGCACCGCGCTGCCGGTAACCGGATGAAGGACGGTGAGCTGCCAGAGGACATCCCTGAGGTGGCGGTCGCCGCTGTCGAGTCGATGCCGATTGCTGCAATCCTGAACAAGGCTGGCCTGGTGAAGAACTCGGCTGCAGCGCGTGACTTGCTGGCTGCGGGTAGCGTGAAGGTTGATGGCGAAGTAGTTGATCGCAGCTTTGTGTTTGCCTTGGGTGCGACCCATGTGTGTCAGGCAGGCAAGAAAGCCTTTGCGCGGGTTTCGCTGAAAGCAGAGTGATGTTTGCTTCTATATAGAGTGCTTGGCTGTATAGAGAGAGCGGGGAGGCCGAAAGGCCTCCCCGCTTTTGTTTGTGAGGGCCAAATGCACAAAGCTGAAATTAACGGTTGACGGGTTTCTGTAAGCGCTTATAATGCGCCCCACTTCCAGCGTAGTTGGAGCGGAAAACTCCTTGAGTTTCAAAGAGTTAGAAGTTTCAGAAGTGCTGCAAGGGCTTCGATC
>NZ_JBIURK010000008.1:0-308452 GCF_044740745.1 Pseudomonas sp. NPDC088322
AAACTCAAGGAGTTTTCCGCTCCAACTACGCTGGAAGTGGGGCGCATTATAAGCGCTTACAGAAACCCGTCAACCGTTAATTTCAGCTTTGTGCAATATCACTGGAGCAAGCCTCTCACACCGCCCTGCCCCGCCTGCCGATCAACCGCGGAACGCGCCGCGCCACCAGCGGAACCCGCAGCAGCAACAGCAATGCGCCGATCGAGGCATAGATCGCCCACTCTTTAAGGTCCGAACGCACGATCCACAGGAAATGCAGCAAACCCAGCCCAAGAATCACGTACACCAGCTTGTGCAGCTTCTTCCAACGCGCACCCAGGCGCCGCTGACTGTAACGATTGGAAGTCAGCGCCAAGGCCAGCAAGCCGAGGAAGGCCAGCGCACCGACAATGATGTACGGCCGCTTGCGCAACTCAACGCCGAACTGCCCCCAGTCCAGGCCGAGGATGAACACCATGTAGGTAATCATGTGCAGCACTATATAAGCAAAGCTCCAAAGCCCCAGTTGCCGGCGGATCACGATCCACCCCGACCAGCCCGTAAGCCGCTGCAGTGGCGTCATGCTCAAGGTGATCAACAGGAAGATCAGCGCCCCCAGGCCCAACCGGTCCATGATGATCTTGCCCAGGTCGGGGCCGAGCTGGTTGGTCGCCGCCTCATACAGCCACCAGCTGGGGAACAGGCAGCCCAGCACAAAGATGCCCAGGCGCAACCAGGGATAGCGCATCAGTAGTTCTTCCGCAGATCAAGGTCGCTGTACAACGACGCGACTTCATCGCCATAGCCGTTGAACATCAAGGTGTCGCGCACGTTCGGGCTGAACAGGCCACTCGGCAGCCGCCGCTCACGGGCCTGAGTCCAGCGTGGATGATCGACCGTCGGGTTGACGTTGGCATAGAAGCCATACTCGGTCGGCGCCAGGCGCTCCCAGGTGGTTTGCGGCTGCTCCGCCACCAGGCTGATGCGCACGATCGACTTGATGCTTTTGAAGCCGTACTTCCACGGCACGATCAGCCGCAGTGGCGCACCATTCTGGTTAGGCAGTTCACGTCCATACATGCCCACCGCAAGAATCGCCAATGGGTTCATCGCCTCGTCCAGGCGCAGGCCTTCCACGTAGGGCCAGTCGATCAAGGCAAACGATGAGCGCTGGCCGGGCATTACCTTTGGGTCCTGCAGGGTTTCGAAACGCAGGTAGCGCGCCTTCGAAGTCGGCTCGACCTGCTTGAGCACCTGCGCCAGGCTAAAGCCCAACCACGGGATCACCATCGACCAGGCCTCGACGCAGCGCAGCCGATAGATGCGCTCTTCCAGCTGATAGGGTTTGACGAAGTCTTCCAGCGCATAGCGCCCTGGCTTGGCCACCTCGCCATCCACCACCAGGCTCCACGGCTCGGTTTTCAGGCTGCCGGCATTCGCGGCTGGATCACCCTTGTCGGTGCCGAATTCATAGAAGTTGTTGTAGTGGGTGGCGTCCTTGAACGGCGTGATCGCCTCGTTCTCCACCATCACTGCGCCCCACCGGGTAGCGCCGAGCTTGTCCTTGAACCAGCCCGGCGCGGCGCCAGGTTCGACATCGGCATAGCGCGAAGGCTCGGCGCCAAGCGCAACGCCAGGCAATGCGGCCACGGCGGCACCCGCCAGGGAAGCACCCAGCATGGTACGGCGAGAAAGGTAGATACCTTCAGGGGTGATCTCCGACGCTTTGCAGTCGGATGGACGAGCGATCTTGATGAGCATAACGGCTCCACAGTACGGGCAACTGATGTACCCGTAAGACTATGGAGCCGGAAGGTTATTCCGTCATTAAATCAACTTCAGTTTTTTTGCCGACGCACCCGCAGCAGATACTGCACCGGGCCCGACACGGCATAACCGAGGAAGATCAACAGCAGAATGCGCGGCGGGTCGCTGAATACCACGGCAAACACCAGCACAACTGCAAGGATCGCCACGAACGGCACCCGCCCACGCAGGTCGAGTTCCTTGAAACTGTTGTACTTGACGTTGCTGACCATCAGCATGCCCGCAGCCGCCACCAGCAGCGCCACCAGGAACGACAGCTTCGAGCCCTGAATGCCGAAATCGCTGAAGGCCCATACGGTACCCGCCACCACGCCTGCCGCAGCCGGGCTGGCCAGGCCGATGAAGTAACGTTTGTCAGCAGTGCCGACCTGGGTGTTGAAGCGTGCCAGACGCAGGGCAGCACCAGCGACATAGATGAAAGCAACCATCCAGCCGACCTTGCCCATGTCACCCAGTGCCCAGCCGAATGCCAGCAGCGCCGGCGCCACGCCGAAAGCGACCATGTCCGACAGCGAGTCGTACTCAGCGCCGAATGCGCTCTGGGTGTTGGTCATACGTGCTACCCGGCCATCCAGGCCGTCGAGCACCATGGCCACGAAAATGGCGATAGCGGCAAAGGCGAAGTACTTGCTCGCCTCGCGCGGGTCACCTGCGCTCATGGCGCTCTGCGCGCTGATCGAGCTGATGATCGAGTAGAAGCCGGCGAACAGGTTGGCCGTGGTGAACAGGTTGGGCAGCAGGTAGATACCGCGGTGACGGACCTTGCGCCCTTCGGCGTCATGCCCTTCTTCAACGTGCTCATCTACAGGTAGCAGGCTTTCGGCGTCGGAGGGCGTGTTCGGCTCTTCGGGACGTTCGCTCATGAAAATTACCTTGATTGGAAAATGTTCGATACAGGCTTGCGAAGCACAAACTGACGGCAAGCCACTGGTCGCTTTATACCAGAAGCGCGCCGCTTAAACGAAAAAACGCGGCCTAAGCCGCGTTTTTCATCTCATCGCAAAGACTCAGTTCTTGGTCTTGTCGACGATTTTGTTGGCCGAGATCCAAGGCATCATGGAACGCAGCTGCTCACCGATCACTTCGATACCGTGGGCGGCGTTGTTACGACGCTTGGCGGTCATCGATGGGTAGTTGGTAGCACCTTCGGAGATGAACATCTTGGCGTATTCGCCGTCCTGGATGCGCTTCAGAGCGTTGCGCATGGCCTGACGCGATTCGGCGTTGATGACCTCAGGGCCAGTCACGTACTCACCGTATTCGGCGTTGTTGGAGATCGAGTAGTTCATGTTGGCGATACCGCCTTCGTACATGAGGTCAACGATCAGTTTCAGTTCGTGCAGGCACTCGAAGTAGGCCATTTCTGGCGCGTAGCCAGCTTCAACCAGGGTTTCGAAACCGGCTTTGACCAGCTCGACGGTACCGCCACACAGAACAGCCTGCTCGCCGAACAGGTCGGTTTCAGTCTCGTCCTTGAAGGTGGTTTCGATGATGCCGGTACGGCCGCCGCCGACGCCTGCAGCGTACGACAGAGCAACGTTCTTGGCGTTGCCCGAGGCGTCCTGGTAGATAGCGATCAGGTCAGGGATGCCGCCGCCTTTGACGAACTCGGAACGCACGGTGTGGCCTGGGGCCTTCGGCGCGATCATGATCACGTCGAGGTCAGCACGTGGCACGACCTGGTTGTAGTGGATCGCGAAGCCGTGGGAGAAGGCCAGGGTGGCGCCTTTCTTGATGTTCGGCTCGATTTCGGTCTTGTACAGAGTGCCCTGGAATTCGTCCGGGGTCAGGATCATGACCAGGTCGGCAGCAGCGACAGCCGAAGCCACGTCAGCCACTTTCAGGCCGTGAGCTTCTGCCTTGGCAACGGTAGCCGAACCTTTACGCAGACCGACAGTTACGTCTACACCGGAGTCTTTCAGGTTGCATGCCTGAGCGTGGCCTTGCGAACCGTAGCCGATGATGGCGACTTTCTTACCCTGGATGATGGAAAGGTCGCAGTCTTTGTCGTAGAAAACTTTCATGAAATACCCCTGTTAGATCTCGGCCCCTGCGGAGCCATCGCTATTTGTTTAAGTTAGACGCTGAGCACTTTGTCGCCACGGGCAATGCCGGTAACGCCGCTGCGCACGGTTTCGAGAATCGATGCAGTGCCGATCGCCTGGATGAAGCTGTCCAGCTTGTCGCTGGTGCCGCTCAGTTGCACGGTATACACACTGGCGGTGACGTCGACGATCTGCCCACGGAAAATATCCGTGGTGCGTTTGATCTCGGCGCGCTGGGCGCCGGTTGCCTTGACCTTGACCAGCATCAATTCGCGCTCGATGTGCGCGCTCTCCGACAGGTCGACCAGCTTCACCACTTCTACCAGCTTGTTCAGGTTCTTGGTGATCTGCTCGATCACCTCGTCATGACCAACGGTAGTCAGGGTCAGGCGCGAGAGGGTTGGGTCCTCGGTCGGCGCCACGGTCAGGCTTTCAATGTTGTAGTTGCGTTGGGAAAACAGGCCGACCACGCGAGACAAGGCACCGGGTTCGTTTTCCAGCAGCAGGGAAATGATGTGCCGCATATCAGGTACGCTCCGTCTTGCTCAGCCACATGTCGCGCATCGAGCCGTCTTTGATCTGCATCGGGTAGACGTGCTCGGTGCGGTCAATCGCGATATCGATGAACACCAGCCGGTCTTTCATGGCGAACGCTTCTTCCAGCTTGGGCTTGAGGTCCTTGAGGCTGGTGATGCGGATACCGACGTGGCCATAGGCCTCGACCAGTTTGACGAAGTCCGGCAGCGACTCGACATACGAATGCGAGTGACGGCCGTTGTAGGCCATGTCCTGCCACTGGCGAACCATGCCCAGCACACCGTTGTTCATGTTGACGATCTTCACCGGCAGGCCGTACTGCATGCAGGTAGACAGCTCCTGGATGTTCATCTGGATGCTGCCTTCGCCGGTCACACAGGCCACGTCCTGGTCGGGGAAGTTGAGCTTGACGCCCATCGCCGCCGGGAAGCCGAAGCCCATGGTGCCCAGGCCACCGGAGTTGATCCAGCGGTTCGGCTTGTTGAAGCGGTAGTACTGCGAAGCGAACATCTGGTGCTGGCCGACATCGGAGGTGATGTAAGCATCGCCATTGGTCACTTCACACAGGGTTTCGATCACGGTCTGCGGTTTGATCACGCTGCCGTCGCCCTTGTCGTAAGGGAACAGGCCGCGGTCGCCACGCCATTCGTCGATCTGCTTCCACCAGGCATCCAGCGCGGCCTTTTCAGGCTGCTGACCGATTTCCTTGAAGATCGCCAGCATCTCGCTGAGCACGCTGTCGACTGGACCTACGATCGGCACGTCGGCCTTGATCGTTTTCGAGATGGACGCCGGGTCGATGTCGATGTGGATGATCTTGGCATTCGGGCAGAACTTGGCCGGGCCGTTGATCACACGGTCATCGAAACGCGCGCCGACAGCCAGGATCACGTCGGCATGGTGCATCGCCTGGTTGGCGGTGAAGCTGCCATGCATACCGAGCATGCCGAGGAACTGGCGGTCGGTACCGGGGAAGCCACCCAAGCCCATCAGGGTGTTGGTGACCGGCAGGTTCAGCGACTTGGCGATCTCGGTCAGGGTCTCGGAGCCACCACCGAGGATCACACCACCCCCGGAGTAGACGATCGGACGCTTGGCGGCGAGGATCATCTCGGCTGCCTTGCGGATCTGCCCCGAGTGACCACGTACGGCCGGGCTGTAGGAACGCAGCTTGACCTTCTTCGGATAGACGTACTCGAACTTCTCGGCCGGGTTGGTCATATCTTTTGGAATGTCGACCACGACCGGGCCAGGACGACCGGATTGCGCCAGGTAGAAGGCCTTTTTCATGACTTCGGGGATTTCCGAGGCATGCTTAATCATGAAGCTGTGCTTCACGATCGGCCGGGAAATACCGATCATGTCGGTTTCCTGGAAGGCGTCGGTGCCGACCATGGTGCTAGGCACCTGGCCCGACAGGATCACCATCGGAATCGAGTCCATGTACGCGGTGGCAATACCGGTGATGGCATTGGTTGCACCCGGGCCGGAAGTCACCAGCACTACGCCAGCCTTGCCGGTGGCACGGGCATAGCCGTCAGCCATGTGGGTTGCAGCCTGCTCGTGACGAACCAGGATGTGCTCGACTTCCGGCTCTTTGAACAGCGCGTCGTATACATGAAGGAGAGCACCGCCAGGGTACCCGTAGATGTGCTTAACGCCTTCGTCACGCAAGAAGCGGACGACCATCTCAGCGCCAGATAAAAGCTCCACGTTGTTCACCTCTAAAACGCCAGAATACCGTCCCTGATGGACGGGTCTTAATAGGTTTACTGCCAAGCAGAGCACGAGCGAACGTCAGCACTGACTGAGCAAGTATTGGGAGCGCCCCAGAGTGTTGCGGGGTTTTCCCACCCAGCGCGAGGTAACGCGTTGCGGGGTGTTACAAGTCGGCGCGGGTATGCGCCTCATGATCTGCTTAGCGGGTCTGCTTCTGGCAGTCCCTCTAAAGCGGAACCTGATTCTTGTGATTCGCCGAGGTTATGTCAAGAAAAATTATTGCCAATTTTTCCTCGAGATGAATTTGTTCCACCACGAATACAGTTCACAGCAGCAGAAAACCAAACAAAAACCAAAAAAAGAGCCGCAATCTGCGGCTCTAGTCTGAAAAAGAGCAGAAATCAGGCGGATGTGCCGATCAATTGGTCAAATTCAGCCAATAGTCGGCGCAGCTCGCGACCTTGCTCCGGGCGATCACTGAAAACCGTTTCAGCCATGACCAGAATGCCCGAGGCGTTCGGCAGCGGCTGGGCGTGTTCGAGGATGAACGCCATGCGTGGCAGGAAAATCCACTGCAGCCACTGCTCAAAGCTCATCACATCGACCGCAAACGGCGTGACACTGGCCAGTGCTTCGGCACTGGGTGCCTGCTCGCTCCACCAGCCCTGACTGCGCAACTCGTGCTCAATCAGCAGCAAATGGTCGGCGATGTCGAGAATGCGTTGCTCGACCATTACAGATTGACCCGGGCTTTCTGCCGAGCCAGAGCGGCACCGGCGCTGTCACCCTGCTTCTCACGGGCCTGGGCAATGGTGTTCCACAGCTCCGCTTGTAAGCTTGGGCGACCATTGGCGTAGGTCAGCGCGCGGCGTGCGAGTTGCTCGGCCTGGGCCGAATCACCCTGGGCCAGGCGCACCTGGGCCAGGCGGAACAGCACCTGCGGCTCGCGCGGGGCAATGCGCTGGGCGCGCTCAAGGCTCGACGAAGCGCCATTGAGGTCGCCACCGCCTTGTTGCTGCTGGGCCGTGGTCAACAGCGCCAGCACCGGGCCATCGAGCTGCTCGTCAGCCGACAGGCCGCCAGCTGGCGCGCTGCGCGGGATACCGGTAGGCGCACTGGTCGCCGCCGGGGTGCTGTTCATCGAGGCGATGTCGAAAGGCTCGTCGGCAATCGGGTTGGGGTTGGTGGTAATCGGCGTGGTATCGATCGGCGCGCTGCTGATCGGCGCCGCGTTGCCAGCCGGGAAGGTCTGGATCGACGAAGCACCGGCGCCTTGCGGGATCATCACGGTCACGCCGGAGTCCTCAGGCAGCGACTGCGCCTGGCTGGTGCCATTGGCGGTAACCGGCGTGCGCTGGTTGGCGGTGACCCGCTCGCTGTTGGATACCCGGGTGCTCGAGTCGACCACCGGAATGTTGCCGCGTGGAACGCTGGCGCAGCCATGGAGCATGGCCAGCGCGGTCAAGGCAGGAAGCCACCACTTGTTCACTTGTTACCCTCTCTAAATGCGGCTACGGGCCAGTGGGTCATCCCCGCCGGCCCGCAGTGCTCAATTCATCCAACCCTTGACCCAATCCATGACCGAGTCGGCCGGTTGCTGTTCACCACCGCAGGCAGCGCCAGCGGCCGGTTCGCTGCCGCGAATATACGGCATCTGCACTGCTCCCGGACAGCTGCTGTCCGAGCCCTGCCCGCTGTATGGGTCGATCCAGGCCTGGACGATGTTGTCCGGCTGCGGCATGTCCAGTGGCAACGGATCGGCCTTGCGCATGAAGCTGGTCCAGACCTGCAACGCACCGGTGGCGCCGGTGAATGGTGTCTTGCCGTTGTCGTCGCGGCCGAGCCAGACCACCGCCAGCAGATCCTGGCTGAAACCGGAGAACCAGCTGTCGCGCGAATCGTTACTGGTGCCGGTCTTGCCGGCCAGCGTCAGCGAGCTTGGCAGGACACTGTAGACCGAACGCCCGGTACCTTCACGCATGACCCGCTGCATGGCGTTCTGGACCAGATAAATGGCACCTGGGTCGAAGCTCTGCTGGATCTGGAACGGGTAGCGCTTGAGCGGCTCGCCTTCGGCGGTGAGCACACTGCGAATGCCGCGCATCGGCGTGTTGAAGCCACCGTTGGCGATGGTTTGGTACATGGTCGCGACCTGCATCGGCGACATCCCGCCAGCGCCGAGCAACATCGACGGGAACGCCGGCCAGTCGACATTGACGCCGAGCCGACCGATGGTCTTGAGCACGTTCGGCACGCCGACTTCCAGGCCTAGCTTGGCGGTCGACAGGTTGTACGAGTTGGCCAGGCCTTGATACAGGTAGATAGTGCCATGCGCACGGCGGTCGTAGTTCTGTGGACGCCAGACCTGGCCATCCGCACCCTTGACCGAGAACGGCTCGTCTTGCAGCCAACTGGTCAGGGTGTACTTGCTCGGTTTTTCCAGTGCACTGAGGTACACCGCCGGCTTCACCAGCGAGCCGATCGGGCGCACTGCATCGATGGCGCGGTTGAAGCCGGCAAAGCCGGACTGGCGGCTGCCGATCAAGGCCTGGACTTCGCCGGTTTCCGGATTGGTCACGACCATCGCCGATTCGACCGCATCCGAGCCCTTGCGCCCGGCCAGACGCTTGAACGTCTCGCTCATGGCAGTCTCGGCCTTCATCTGCAGGATCGGGTCGAAGCTGGTGAAGATGCGCAGGCCTTCTTCGGTCAAGTCTTCGTCACGATAGTCCTGGCGCAGCTGACGCTTGACCAGATCAAGGAAGGCCGGGAACGAGCTATCGGCGAGGCTGCCGCGCTTGGTCACGCCCAGTGGCATTTTCTTCGCCGCGTCGACTACTTCCTGGCTGGCCACGCCCTGCTCGGCCAACAGGTCGAGGACCAGGTTACGGCGCACCAGCGCACGCTCAGGCGAGCGCCGCGGGTTGTAGTAGGACGGGCCCTTGACCATGCCCACCAGCAAGGCGATCTGGTGCAGCTTGAGCTCTTGCAGCGGCTGGCTGAAGAAGAACTGGCTGGCCAGACCGAAGCCATGCACGGCACGTTGGCCATCCTGACCGACAAAGACCTCGTTGAGGTAGGCCTCGAGAATCTCGCGCTTGTCGTAGTGCATTTCGAGCAATACGGCCATCATCGCTTCGGTCAGCTTGCGCGTCAGGCTGCGCTCGCTGGTCAGGTAGAAGTTTTTCACCAGCTGTTGAGTCAGGGTACTACCGCCCTGGCGCATGGCGCCGGACGAAGTGTTGACCCAGATCGCCCGGGCGATGCCCTTGGGTGACACACCAAAGTGGCTGTAGAAGTCGCGGTCTTCGGTGGCAACCAGGGTTTCCAGCAGGTACGGAGGCACCTGATCGATCTTGATCAGGATGCGATCTTCGAGGTTTTTCGGGTAGATGCCGCCGATCATCAGCGGCTCGAGCCGGACCACATCTAGCTTGCTGCCATTGGCGCCAGTCATGCCGGCCACATAATCGCCCGAGAAGCGCACACGCACGAACTGCGCAGGTTCCAGGCCTTCATAGAATTGGAAGCCGCGGGTGTTGAGGTCGACATTGTTGCCGTTGACCGACGCCGCGCCTGGGCCATTGGCCGCGGTTTCACGGCGGTAGCCAAGGGCGTCGAGTTCGGTGAGGAAGTCGTCCTTGCTCAGCTTCTGGCCGACGAACAGCTCCAGCGGCCGGGCATACACTTTGGCCGGGATGGTCCAGCGCTTGCCGGAGAATTTCTCCTGGACGATGGCATCGAGGTAGATAGCAAAGCCGGCGAGCAGCACCAGGCCGACCAGGCTCAGTTTGAGAGCCCAGCCCAGCCAGACGCGCGAGCGACCAGGCGAGCGTTTTTGCGCAGTACGGGAATTTCGGGATCGAGTCATGGCGGCGGATTATACGCACTTTAGTCAAGGCAGGCCCGGCGGTATGCAGGGACGGCACCATTGACCATAATGGCGCATTCGAATTCCCTTATCCCGGAAGGATTGCCCGTGAGCCAAGCCCTCATCAGTGCCCTGCAGAACCCCGCCCTTTACCCGCACCCGGTCAGCGGCTTCCAGCTTATCGAGACGCACATCTCCTGGGTCCTGCTCACCGGTGAGTACGCCTACAAGATCAAGAAACCGATGAACTTCGGTTTTCTCGACTTCACCGGCCTCGACCAGCGTGAACACTTTTGTAACGAAGAACTGCGCCTGAACCAGCGCCTGACCGACGACCTGTACCTGGACGTGCTGCCGATCACCGGCAGCGCCGAGGCGCCGCAACTGGGCGGCGCAGGTGCACCGATCGAGTTCGCCCTGCGCATGCGCCAGTTCCCCCAGAGCAACATGCTCAGCACGCTGCAGGCCAACGGTGAACTGACCGCCAGCCACATCGACCAGATGGCGCGGCAGATTGCCGAGTTCCACCAGCAGACGCCAAAGGTCGCCGCCGAGCAGCCATTCGGCACCCCGGACAGCGTGATGGCACCGGTCGAACAGAACTTCGAGCAGATTCGCCCGTTCCTCAGCGACAAGGCCGACCTGCAGCAGCTAGACAACCTGCAAGCCTGGGCCCGCAGCAGCTTCGACCGCCTGCATGGCCTGTTCGAGGCGCGCAAGCGTGACGGCTTCATCCGCGAATGCCACGGTGACATCCACCTGGGCAATGCCACGGTGATCGACGGCAAGGTGGTGATCTTCGACTGCATCGAGTTCAACGAGCCATTCCGCATGACCGATGTCTGGGCTGACACCGGCTTCCTCGCCATGGACCTCGAAGACCGTGGCTTGAAGTGTCTGGCGCGGCGCTTCGTCAGCCAGTACCTGGAACTGACCGGCGACTACCAGGGCCTGGAGCTGCTCAACTTCTACAAGGCCTATCGCGCCCTGGTGCGGGCCAAGGTCGCCCTGTTCAGCATGCCGGCCGACGCCGATGGCGTGCAGCGCGCCACCACCCTGCGCACCTACCGCAACTACGCCAACCTGGCGGAAAGCTACAGCGCCATCCCTTCACGCCTGCTGGCGATCACCCATGGCGTTTCGGCAGTAGGCAAAAGCCACGTGTCGATGCGCCTGGTCGAAGCACTGGGGGCGATCCGCTTGCGCTCCGATGTCGAGCGCAAGCGCCTGTTCGGTGAACAACTGGCTCAGGCTGCCGGCCAACTGCAAGGCGGCATTTACGCCGAAGATGCCAGCGCCGCTACCTATAAGCGTCTGCATCAACTGGCCGACGTGATTCTGCGCGCGGGCTTCCCGGTGGTGCTCGACGCCACCTACCTCAAGCGCGAGCAGCGCCAGGCCGCCGCCAGCGTCGCCAACCAGACCGGGGTGCCATTGCTGATCCTCGATTGCCACGCGCCGGATGCGGTCATCGAAAGCTGGCTGGCACAGCGTCAGGCTGAGCAGCTTGACCCTTCCGACGCCACCCTTGAAGTGGTCAAGGCTCAGCAGGCCAGCCGCGACCCGCTGGACGAGCAGGAGCTGCGCGACAGCACCCGCGTCGACACCCAGCAGGGCGCCGCCATGGACGCCGTGATCGAGCAGATTCGTCAGCGCCTGCCCGGCCTGTAACATCTCCAAAGCGCGGGGCAGCAATTGCCCTGCGCTGCCCTGCCCGCCGCGCACGGCGGGCTTTGCGGGCGAATTCGCCAACCCCCGCTACACTCCTGTCTGACCTGCTCACGATTTTCGATATGCCCCCGTTCAGCCATCGCAAGGAGGCTCGATGAACGATGAGTTGCAGCACCTGAAAAATCTCGGCAAGACCTCTGCGCAGTGGTTGCATGCGGTCGGCATCCACAGTGCATCCGACTTGCGCAGGCTCGGCGCGGTCGGCGCTTATCAGGCAGTGAAGAGTAGAGGCTTTCGCGCGTCCAAGGTCCTGCTGTATGCAATCGAGGGGGCGTTGCTCGACATGCATTGGAATGATTTGCCGGCCGAACGCAAGGAAGCACTGAATCAACAGCTGGACGCAAAATGCACGCTGCAGAAAAATCTTAAATAAATTGCAGCGAAGGGATTGACGCAGAAATGAGAATCGTTATGATTATCACAACTGGTCGCGAGACTGGTTGGGTAATTTGAAAGACCTTGGTTCGGACTCTCAGATTATCTCCTCATCAGGCTAATCACGGTTATTGACCCGGCTTTTTGCCGGGTCTTTTTTTGCCTGCGATTTGGGCTCAAGCGCCGCCGCTAGCCGCGGATGATCAATGCTGGCTGCGCAACTGGGCGCAGTAGTCCTGCTCTGGCAGCGCCGCCGTAAACCAGACATAGTCGGCCATGCCCGGCTGCACTTCGCTGCCAACTTCGGCCAGCAACAAGACTTTGCTCGCGCCCTTGGCGCCGAGATCAGCCAAATGCAGCGGCACGCCGAGGTCGTTGCGCACGTGGGCACTGCCGGCGAACAGTAACGCCGGTTGCGCTGCCGCCAGCAACCGCTCGGCGATACGCCGGTCGCGTTGCTGCTGCACCGCGAGCATTGCCGGCAACTGGCTTTCAGGCAGCAGCCCGCAATGCCCCTCACGCACTTGCTTGAGCAGTTCGGCTTTGACAGCAGGCGCACTCGAGCGCTGGCCACTCAGCGCAGCAGGCTGCCGGTAGGCCTGGCGCATTTCGCTGGTGGACAGATTGGCCGCCAGCAGCGGGGTCGACTGCTGCAACGCCTGGCGCACGATCGGGCCGTACAGCGCCCAGTCCCAGCCGTCCTCCCAGGCCAGGGCTTTGCCCAGGTCGGCCGGCAGTTGCGCGGCGCCAGCCACCGCGTCGACCCGCGCCTGCTGCTCGGGCTGGAGCATTTCCAACAGCAGGCTGCCTTGCGCTCGGCGCGCCTGCAGCGCCTTTAGCAGCCACAGCTGCAGCGCGTGGTGATCAGGGTTGTCGTGCTTCTCTCCAACCAGCACCCGCGGCGCCTGCGCCAACTCATCCAGCAGTTGCTCAGGGCTGAGCAGGCGGCCACTGGCGAGTTCGCGAATCTGCCCCAATTGCGCACTGGTGCGGCCCTCGCTGGCTTGCCAGACGGGCAGCGGCGGCAGGCTGGCCTGTCGCGCCTGACAGCCGCCAAATACAACCAGCAAACCAAGCAACAACAGGCGACAGATCATGGGCAAGCTCCTTAGCGCATGATGATCAGCGGGTGGCCGCGTTCAGGATGATCCTGCACCAGCACATCGATGCCGAACACAGCCTTCAGCGCCTCTGGCGTCAGGACCTCGCGCGGGCTGGCCAGGGCGTGGCAACGGCCTTGCTCGAGCAGCATCAGCTGGTCACAGTAGCGCGCGGCCAGGTTCAGGTCATGCAGGATTACCAGTACCGCCGCGCCGCGGTCGGCAAAGCTGCGCACGGCCTGTAAGGTGGTGTGCTGGTGCAGCGGGTCGAGCATCGAGGTGGGTTCATCGAGCAGCAGCGTAGCGCCCGCCTCGCCTGGCCATAATTGCGCCAGCACCCGCGCCAGATGCACACGCTGGCGCTCACCGCCCGACAACGCCAGGTAACTGCGCGCAAGCAGGTGCTGGGCATCTGCGGCGTGCAGCGCAGCTTCGATGATCTCGCGGTCACGCTGCTGGCCGCTGGCATGGGGCAAGCGGCCAAGACCGACCACTTCTTCAACGCGAAAGGCAAAGCCAAGGCTGGACACCTGCGGCAGCACCGCCAATTGCCGTGCCCGCGCCTGCCCGGCCCATTCGGCCAGGCCCCGCCCGCCAAGGCGCACCTGGCCCTGGCTGGGGATCAGTTCACCACACAGCGCGCCGAGCAGGCTGCTCTTGCCAGCGCCATTGGGGCCCAGCACACCAAGGATCTGCCCAGGCTTCACGCTCAGGCTTATATCGTGCAGCACTTCGGTGCTACCACGCTGCAAGTGCAGGCCTTTGGCTTCGAGCATCAGTGGCGCCCCTTGAGCAGCAACAGCAAAAAGAACGGCGCCCCAATGAACGCAGTAACGATGCCGATCGGCAATTCGGCGGGCGCCAGCGCCAGCCGTGCGACCAGGTCAGCGAACAGTAGCAGCGAGCCGCCGGCAAGCAATGAGGCTGGCAGCAGCACCCGGTGATCAGGCCCGGCCAGCAGCCGCACCAAGTGCGGCACCACCAGCCCGATAAAACCGATCAGGCCGGCGGCGGCCACTGCTGCGCCTACGCCCAAGGCGGTGCAGAACACCAGCTCGCGCTTCAGTGACTCGACCTCGACGCCCAGATGCCGCGCCTCCGACTCGCCCAACAGCAAGGCATTGAGTGCCTGCGCCCGCCTGGGCAGCCACAGCGCCACGGCGAGGGTCACCACCAGCAACGGCCACAGCCGGGCATAGCTAGCGCCGTTAATGCTGCCCAGGTTCCAGAAGGTCAAGGTGCGCAGGGTGGCGTCATCGGCCAGATAGGTGAACAAGCCCACTGCCGAGCCGGCCAGGGCAGTCAGCGCGATACCGGCCAGCAGCATCGTGGCGACATTGGTTTGACCGTCACGCCGGCCCAGCCGGTAGACCAGCGCGGTGACTCCAAGGCCACCGGCAAAGGCACATACCGACAGCAGATACGGCGCAAACCACTCCGGGATACCGCCCAGCCAACTGCCGCCGACAATCGCAATAGCGGCGCCGAGCGCAGCACCGCTAGCCACGCCGACCAGCCCTGGGTCCGCCAGCGGGTTGCGAAACAGGCCTTGCATGGCCACTCCGGACAACGCCAGCACGGCGCCCACCGCCAGCCCGAGCAAGGTCCGCGGCAGGCGGATCTGCCCCAGGATCAGCTCGGCCTGCTCCAGCCCATCAGCGGCAATCGGCACGCCGAGCAGGCGCAAGCCGGCGCGCAGGGTATCCAGCAATGGCAGGCTGACCGGCCCCAGCGCCAGCGACAGCCATACTGCGAGCAGGCAGAGCAGGCTCAGGCCGATGAACAAGGTGCGCGGCTGAACCCTCTGTTTCATGGGGCGAAGCTGGCCTTGGCCTGTGGATAGAACTCACCCGCCAGCTGCTGCAGAGTCGCCGGCAGACGCGGGCCGAGGCCGCCCACCAACAGGGTTGGGTCCAGCGACACCAGGCGCTTCTCGCGCACCGCGCGCGAGCTGGCCAGGCCTGGATTTTCCTTGAGCAGCGCTTGCACCGCCTGCTCCCCACTCAAGCTGCGGTCGGCAATCACCACCACGTCGGGGTCGAGCGCTGCCAGTGCTTCGACCGAGAAGTTCTTGTAGCCCTGATGCTCGGCCAGGTTACGCCCGCCGGCCTGGCCCAGCAGCCAGTCCCCTGCCGTAGCCGCGCCGGCGATCAATGGCTTGGCACCGGCATGGCCGACCAGCAGCAACACACCGGGCGCTTTCTGCGCAGCCTGCGCCTTTTTGACCTTGGTCTGTACGGCGTCCAGCTCATGATGGAACTGTCCAGCGAGCAGCCCGGCGCGGCCGTCCTCGCCAAGCAGACGGCCCAGTTTCTCAAGGTTGGCATCCAGCGCCGCCAGCTCAGGCTTGCTCGAGAACACCTCGACCCGCACCCCGGCCTGGCGAATCTGCGCCAGCACCGGCGGCGGGCCCATTTCGTCGGTGCCGACCAGCAGATCAGGACGCAGGCTGAGGATGCCCTCGGCCGACAATTGGCGCTGATAGCCGATGCTCGGCAGCGCAGTCAGTGCCTCGGGGTGCTGACTGGTGGTATCGACGCCGACCAGCCGCTGCTCACCACCCAGCGCGCTGATCCACTCACTCAAGGCACCGCCGGCACTGACCCAGCGCTGCGGTAGTTCGGCAGCCGCCGTCTGAGTGGACATAACAAGTGCAGCGCACAGGGCAAGCAGAGCAGCAGGACGGCGCATAAGCGGATTCCTTTACAGAAGACAGGCCGCGCGCCTTGTGGCACACGACAGAACTGCGCACCATAGTCGGCCAACGCAACAGCGCACAGTTTGATAATTATTCTCATTGAGCGTCAAGCGCTGCCTTGTGCCAACCTTTTACCGCAGGACGATTTCCCGCGATGCAGCTTCTATGTGCTTCCGAGCAACTTGCTGAAGGCCACAGCCGTGCATTCAACGTAGCAGGCCAGGCGCTGTTTGCCGTGCGTCGCCACGGCCAGGTGTTTGTCTATCGCAACCGCTGCCCGCACAAGGGCATCCCGTTGAACTGGGCAGACGACACGTTTCTGGATGCCAGTGCCAGCCTGATCCACTGCGCCCAGCATGGGGCGCTGTTTCTGATCGAGAGTGGCGAGTGCGTGGCCGGCCCGTGCGAGGGCGAGCAGTTGCACGCCCTGGCCTGCCATGAAGACAGCCAGGGCATCTGGCTCAGCGCGTGAGCAACACCGGCAGCGGGCGGTCGATGCGAATCTGCTGGGCATCCAGGCAGGTGCCGTAGGCGATCACCTCGACGCCTTCGGCAACAGCTGCGCGCAGCGCCGTGGCGTAGGCGGCATCGATTTCTTCGGCAGGCCGCACCGCTTCGATCCCGCTGAGATTGACGCAATACAGCTGCACCGCACGAATCCCCTGGCGGGCCAGTGCCGCCAGCTCGCGCAGATGCTTGGCACCGCGCTGAGTGACGGCATCGGGAAACGCCGCCACTGCGCTGTCCGGGTAGCCGAGGGTGACACTCTTGACCTCGACATAGGCAGGCCCACTGGCAAACTCCAGACGAAAATCAATCCGGCTGCGCTCGCTGCCATAGGCCACCTCGCGCTTGAGTGCGGTAAACCCGGCCAGCTCGCTGATCACCCCGGCGTGCAAAGCCTCTTCAACCAGTGCGTTAGCCCGCCCGGTATTGATACAGGCCAGCCGGCCCTGTGGCGTCTCGCTGATTTCCCAGGTGCCGGGCAGCTTGCGCTTGGGGTCGTTGGAGCGACTGAACCAGACCTGCCCGCCTTCGCGCATGCAGTTGAGCATCGAACCGGTATTGGGGCAGTGAATGGTCAGCTGCTCGCCGTTGGCCAGTTCGATATCGGCCAGAAAGCGCTTGTAGCGGCGCAGCAGGCGGCCCTGTTCCAGTTGAGGAAACTGCGCCATCAGCCTTGCCAACTACGCAGGCCGCGGGCCAACCGCTCAACCGCCTGTTCCAGCCGCGGCAAGCTCTGGGTATAGGCGAAGCGCACATGGTGCCCAGCCTGATGGCGGCCGAAGTCCAGGCCCGGAGTAAACGCCAGATGTTCGGTTTCGAGGAAGTGCCGGCAGAAGGCGAAGGCGTCGCCACCGAACTTGCTGATGTCGGCATATAGATAGAAGGCGCCTTGCGGCTCGACGGCAATGCAGAAGCCAAGGTTGCGCAACGCCGGCAGCAAATAGTCGCGGCGCTTGGCAAATTCGCCACGGCGCTGTTCGAGAATGGCCAGGGTGTCATCCTCGAAACAGGCCAGCGCGGCGTGCTGGGCCATGCTTGGGGCGCTGATGTAGAGGTTTTGCGCAAGCTTCTCCAGATCGGCCACCGCCTGCGGCGGCGCGACCAGCCAGCCCAGGCGCCAGCCGGTCATGCCGAAATATTTGGAAAAACTGTTCAGCACAAAGGCGTCATCGGCCACTTCGAGCACACTCGGCGCATCCATACCGTAGGTCAGGCCGTGATAGATCTCGTCCACCACCAGATGGCCATCACGGGCGCGTATCGCTTGCGCCAGGCCGGCCAGTTCATCGCGGTCGAGCACGGTACCGGTGGGGTTGGCCGGCGAGGCCACCAGCGCACCGACGCTGTCCTGGTTCCAGTGCTGCGCGACCAACTCGGCGGTCAGCTGGTAATTGACCTCTGGCCCGACCGGCACCAACTGCGCCGCGCCCTCGACCAGCCGCAGGAAATGCCGATTGCACGGGTAGCCCGGGTCTGCCAGCAGCCAGTGTTTGCCGGGGTCGACCAGCAAGCTGCTGGCCAACAGCAACGCGCCCGAGCCGCCTGGCGTGATCAGGATGCGCTGCGGGTCGATGTCCAGCCCGTAGCGCTTGCCATAAAAGGCAGAGATCGCTTCGCGCAGTGCGGGTAGCCCGCGCGCGGCGGTGTAACGGGTATGCCCCGCCGCCAGCGCAGCCTGGCCGGCAGCCACGATCGGCGCGGCGGTGGTGAAATCCGGCTCGCCGATTTCCAGATGGATCACGTCATGGCCGGCGGCCTGCAGCTCGTTGGCGCGGGCCAACAGGGCCATGACATGGAAAGGTTCGATGGCGCGGCTGCGCGCGCTGTAGGACTGAGCCATTGTGGGCCTTCTATGAAATGCATCTAGACTGGTGAATCAAGCGTCAACATGCCACTGAACGCGTAGCGCGGGCCGCTGTCAACAGTGAGATCGGCCGGGGTAGCGCACCCCCGATCTATCTGGTAAGTTCGGCGGCTCGCAGTCGCAGGGCCGGCGGTCGCCGGAGATGGAGCATCCTGCGCATTGGATCAGATGAGTGAGAGGCGGTCTATTCATGTCCACCCTAGAAAAGCAAAAAGCCAGTCAGAACCTTTATGGGGTTGAGCCCTATCAGGAGAGCAAGGGTGAAGAGTACATGGGTGAACCCATGCGCAAGCACTTCACCAAGATCCTGAGTGCTTGGAAGCAAGAGTTGATGATCGGCGTCGACAAGACCGTTGACCATATGAAAGAAGAGGCGGCCAACTTTGCCGACCCAGCGGACCGTGCCTCGCAAGAGGAAGAGTTCGCCCTTGAACTGCGCGCCCGCGATCGCGAGCGCAAGCTGATCAAGAAGATCGACAAGACCCTGCAATTGATTGTCGACGAGGAATACGGCTGGTGCGAAGCCTGTGGCATCGAGATCGGCCTGCGCCGTCTGGAAGCTCGCCCTACCGCTGACCTGTGCTTCGATTGCAAGGAAGTGGCAGAGAAGAAAGAAAAGCAGGTCGGCAAAGCCTGATCGTGCTTTTCATCGAACGGGGCGCTCAGGCGCCCCGTTTTTCATTGTGAAGATGACGTAAACCATGACTGCCTCCCCCTACGTCGGGCGCTTCGCCCCTACCCCCAGTGGTTTCCTGCACTTCGGCTCGCTGGTGGCCGCCCTGGCCTCGTGGCTGGACGCCCGCGCCGTCAATGGCCGCTGGCTGCTGCGCATGGAAGACACCGACCCGCCGCGCGAGATGCCCGGCGCCCGCGATGCGATCCTGCGCACCCTCGAAGGCTACGGCCTGCACTGGGACGGCCAGGTGGTGTACCAGAGCCAGCGCCATGCTGCCTATGCCGACGTGGTCGAGCACCTGTTCCGTCAGGGGCTGGCTTACGCCTGCACCTGCTCGCGCAAGCAACTGGAGGGCAGCAACGGCATCTACCCTGGCACTTGTCGCAACGCCGGTCACGCCCGCGAGGGCGCGGCGATCCGCTTGCGCGTGCCGGAGCTGAGCTATCGCTTCGATGACCGTGTGCAAGGGCCGTTCGCCCAGCACCTGGGCCGCGAAGTCGGCGACTTCATCATCCAACGCCGCGATGGTTTGTACGCCTACCAGCTGGCGGTGGTGTTGGACGATGCCTGGCAAGGCGTTACCGACATCGTGCGAGGCGCCGATTTGCTCGACAACACCCCGCGTCAGCTGTACCTGCAAGAACTGCTGGGGTTTTCCCAGCCGCGCTACCTGCACATCCCGTTGCTGATCCAGCCCGACGGGCACAAGTTGGGTAAATCGTACCGCTCGCCACCGCTGGCACCTGAGCAGGCCACCCCTCTCCTGCTGCGCGCGCTGCGTGCACTGGGCCAAGCGACCGAGCCTGCGCTTGAGCAGGCCAGCCCGGCTGAGGTGCTGGAGATCGCGCGCCAGCGTTGGCGCCCTGAGGCCATCGCCCGCCAGCTGACCCTGGCCGAGGCTGATCTGCGCTAGTTGCCGGTCCCGCGCCGTGGGCTCGCTGCAGCCCTTGGCGCGCGGTAAAAATCGAGCAAATTCAATTTCTTGCCCACAGCCGTAGAATCCCGCTAGCATCGGCCCGGCCGTTGGCGCCGATTTGCGCCAATAATAAGTGCAAATCCGCAGCGCCCACTCATCGAGGCCCGCATGTACATCTATCGCTTGGTCCTGCTGCTGGTGGTCGGGATCTACCTGTTCTCGCCGGCCATCATGGACTGGTGGATCGAGCCCACCGGCGCCTGGTACCGCCCGTACCTGCTGTGGCTGATCCTGATCGTCGTCACCTTCATCCTGCAGAGCCAACGAGATGCCGATGAGCTTTAGCCTGACCCAGATGATCCTCATCAGCGCCGGGTACCTGCTGGTACTGTTCGGCGTCGCCTGGATCAGCGAGCGCGGGCTGATCCCGCGTTCGGTCATCCGTCACCCGCTGACCTATACCTTGTCGCTCGGCGTCTACGCCAGCGCCTGGGCCTTCTACGGCTCGGTCGGCCTGGCCTATCAGTATGGCTATGGCTTTCTTGCCTGTTACCTGGGCGTGTCGGGGGCGTTTCTGCTGGCGCCGGTGCTGCTCTATCCGATCCTGAAGATCACCCGCACCTACCAGTTGTCATCCCTGGCCGACCTGCTCGCGTTTCGCTTTCGCAGCACCTGGGCCGGCGCGCTGACCACCATCTTCATGTTGATTGGCGTGCTGCCGCTGCTGGCCCTGCAGATCCAGGCGGTGGCCGACTCGATCAATATCCTCACCGGCGAGCCGGTCAAGGCCCGGGTCGCGTTCGCCTTTTGTGCGCTGATCACCCTGTTCACCATCTTCTTCGGCTCGCGCCATATCGCCACCCGCGAGAAACACGAAGGGCTGGTGTTCGCCATCGCCTTCGAGTCGGTGATCAAGCTGATCGCCCTCGGCGGGGTCGGCCTGTATGCGCTGTATGGTGTGTTCGGCGGCCCACACGGCCTGGAAGTGTGGCTGCTGCAAAACCAGACCGCCCTCGCCGCGCTGCACACGCCACTGCAGGAGGGCCCATGGCGCACGTTGCTGCTGGTGTTCTTCGCCTCGGCGATCGTCATGCCGCACATGTACCACATGGCCTTTACCGAAAACCTCAGCCCGCGCGCACTGGTCAGCGCCAGCTGGGGCCTGCCGTTGTTCCTGCTGCTGATGAGCCTGGCCGTGCCGCTGATCCTGTGGGCAGGGCTGCGGCTGGGCGCGAGCACCAACCCCGAGTATTTCACCCTCGGCCTGGGCATTGCCGCCAATAATGAAGCACTGGCACTGCTGGCTTACGTCGGCGGTTTGTCGGCTTCCAGCGGGCTGATCATCGTCACCACCCTGGCGCTGTCGGGCATGGCCCTCAACCACCTGGTGCTACCGCTGTATCAGCCACCAGCCGAAGGCAATATCTATCGCTGGCTGAAGTGGACCCGGCGCGCGCTGATCGTCGCCATCATCACCGCCGGCTTCGTCTTCTACCTGACCCAGAACAACCACCAGAGTCTGGCCAACCTCGGCATCGTTGCCTTTGTCGCCACCTTGCAGTTCCTCCCCGGCGTGCTTTCGGTGCTGTACTGGCCGACCGCCAACCGCCGTGGCTTCATCGCCGGCCTGCTGGCGGGCATGCTGGTGTGGATGGTGACAATGCTGTTGCCGCTGCTGGGCAACCTGCAGGGCTTCTATATCCCGCTGCTGGACATGATCTATGTGCTTGACGATACCAGCTGGCACATGGCGGCGATTGCGTCGCTGGCCGCCAACGTCTTGCTGTTCACGCTGATCTCGCTGTTCACCAACGCCAGCAGTGAAGAAGTCAGCGCCGCTGAAGCCTGTGCGGTCGACAACGTGCGCCGGCCACAGCGGCGTGAACTGCACGCCGCTTCGCCGCAGGAGTTCGCCACCCAGCTGGCCAAACCGCTGGGCGCCAAGGCCGCGCAAAAAGAAGTCGAGCAAGCCCTGCGCGACTTGTATCTGCCGTTCGACGAACGTCGCCCTTACGCCCTGCGCCGTCTGCGCGATCGCATCGAGGCCAACCTGTCCGGTCTGATGGGCCCAAGCGTTGCGCAGGACATGGTCGAAACCTTCTTGCCGTACAAATCCGGCAACGAAAATTACGTAACCGAAGATATCCACTTCATCGAAAGCCGTCTTGAGGATTACCACTCGCGCCTGACCGGCCTGGCCGCCGAGCTCGATGCGCTGCGCCGTTACCACCGCCAGACCTTGCAGGAACTGCCCATGGGGGTCTGCTCGCTGGCCAAGGACCAAGAGATCCTGATGTGGAACAAGGCCATGGAAGAGCTGACCGGGATTGCCGCCAAGCACGTGGTCGGCTCGCGCCTGGTCACCATCGCCGAGCCCTGGCGCGGGCTGCTACAGGGCTTTATCGACCTGCCCGACGAGCACCTGCACAAGCAGCGCCTGGGCCTCGACGGCCAGACCCGCTGGCTCAACCTGCACAAAGCCGCCATCGACGAGCCTTTGGCACCGGGCAACAGCGGCCTGGTACTGCTGGTCGAAGACCTCACCGATACCCAGGCGCTGGAAGACAAGCTGGTGCATTCCGAGCGCCTGGCCAGTATTGGCCGCCTTGCCGCCGGGGTCGCCCACGAGATCGGCAACCCGATCACCGGCATCGCCTGCCTGGCTCAGAACCTGCGCGAAGAGCGTGAGGACGATGGCGAGATCACCGAGCTGTCCAGCCAGATCATCGAGCAGACCAAACGCGTCTCGCGCATCGTCCAGTCATTGATGAGCTTCGCCCATGCCGGCGGCAGCCACCAGAACAACGAAGAGCCGGTGTGCCTGGCCGAGGTCGCCCAGGATGCGATCGGCCTGCTGGCCCTCAACCGGCGCAATTTCGAGGTGCAGTTCTTCAACCTGTGCGACCCGGATCACTGGGCCGAGGGTGACCCACAGCGCCTCGCCCAGGTGCTCATCAACCTGCTGTCCAACGCCCGTGATGCCTCGCCCGCCGGCAGTGCCGTGCGCGTGCGCAGTGAAGTCAGCGAGCACACCGTCGACCTGGTGGTCGAGGACGAAGGCAGCGGCATTCCGAAAAACATCATGGACCGCCTGTTCGAACCGTTCTTCACCACCAAGGACCCTGGCGAGGGAACCGGACTGGGGCTTGCACTGGTCTATTCCATCGTGGAAGAGCATTATGGGCAAATCACCATCGACAGCCCCGCCGATATCGAACGGCAGCGTGGCACCCGGATCCGCGTGACCCTGCCCCGGCATGTCGTAGCGACGTCCCCTGAAATTCGCGACCGTCGAGAGAATTGAATCAATGCCGCATATTCTGATCGTCGAAGACGAAACCATCATCCGCTCGGCCTTGCGTCGTCTGCTTGAACGCAACCAGTACCAGGTCAGCGAAGCGGGCTCGGTGCAGGAAGCCCAGGAACGCTTCAGCATTGCCACATTTGACCTGATCGTCAGCGACCTGCGCCTGCCTGGCGCCCCCGGTACCGAGCTGATCAAGCTAGGCCAGGGCATCCCGGTGCTGATCATGACCAGCTACGCCAGCCTGCGCTCGGCGGTCGACTCGATGAAAATGGGCGCGGTCGATTACATCGCCAAGCCGTTCGACCACGACGAGATGCTGCAGGCAGTTGCGCGCATCCTGCGTGATCGCCAGAACGCCCCGGCGGCCGCCACCAGCAGCCTCGAGCCGCGCAGCAACGGCAAACCGGCTGTTGCCGACAAAGGCAGCCATAATGCCGCCAATGGCGAGATCGGCATCATTGGCACCTGCGCGCCGATGCAGGACCTCTACAGCAAGATCCGCAAAGTGGCACCGACCGACTCCAATGTGTTGATCCAGGGTGAGTCGGGTACCGGCAAAGAACTGGTCGCACGCGCACTGCACAATCTGTCGCGACGGGCCAAGGCGCCGATGATTTCGGTCAACTGCGCAGCCATCCCTGAAACCTTGATCGAGTCGGAACTGTTCGGCCACGAAAAAGGCGCGTTCACCGGCGCCAGCGCCGGGCGTGCCGGTTTGGTCGAAGCAGCTGACGGCGGCACGCTGTTCCTCGATGAAATCGGCGAGCTGCCACTCGAAGCCCAGGCGCGCCTGTTGCGCGTGCTGCAGGAAGGCGAGATCCGCCGGGTTGGCGCGGTGCAATCGCAAAAGGTCGACGTGCGCCTGATCGCTGCGACCCACCGTGACCTGAAAAACCTGGCCAAGGTCGGCCAATTCCGCGAAGACCTTTATTACCGCCTGCACGTGATCGCCCTCAAGCTGCCGGCCTTGCGCGAGCGCGGCAGTGACGTCAACGAAATCGCCAGCGCCTTCCTCGCCCGCCAGAGCGCACGCATCGGTCGCGATGACCTGCATTTCTCCAGCGAGGCCGAGCAGGCGATTCGTCATTACAGCTGGCCGGGTAACGTGCGCGAGTTGGAAAACGCGGTCGAGCGCTCGGTGATCCTCAGCGAGAGCCCGGAAATTTCCGCCGAGCTGCTGGGCATCGACATCGAGCTGAGTGACCTGGACGACGATGACCTGCTTGACGGCATGTCCGCCCTGGGCAGCGTCAGTGCCGGTAACGCCAGCCACGAGCCGACCGAGGATCTGTCGCTGGAAGACTACTTCCAGCACTTCGTGCTCGAGCATCAGGACCACATGACCGAGACCGAACTGGCGCGCAAGCTTGGCGTCAGCCGTAAATGCCTGTGGGAGCGGCGCCAGCGCCTGGGCATCCCACGGCGCAAGAGCAACGCCACCAGCGACAACTGATCGGCGCCCAATAACGGGGCAAGCCGTCTACCACGGGGTTACCGTGGCAGAGGGCTTGCCCCGTTTGCGTTTGTGCAGGTAACACCCAGCGCGCCTGCAAAAATCTGTTACCCATCCCCGCCTGCCGTAACAGCTACCGAGGCGTACGGTAACGAAATTTCTACATTTGCTCCGCTCTCGACCTGAGCAAAACCCGGAAAACCCCCGTATTTGCTGGGTTTTCAAAAGTTGGCACGGCACCTGCTATATCTTTGGTACAAGAACAATAACAAGCATTGCAACTCAGAATAAGAACAAGACGAAACGGCTCACGCACAATAAAAACAAGACGGCGGAGGCGCAGCTAACTGATTCTTTTGGAGAGGAGTTGTGTTTGGGGCTTGCCCCACGACCAGGCAGAGAACAACAAAAACTGCACTAAAGCAGCGCCTACACTGGTTGGATCGACAGATCAGCATCACCTCAGCGGCCAAAGCAATCCGTTTGCTCTTTACCCCCGGTTTGGGGGTCGTCCACAAGTTTCGCGCTTTGTGGGCAGGGCACTCAACAAAAACAAGAAGCCCAGCAGAAAAACAATAAGAGCACGCAACGACTTCTTGGGGAGCTTAGGCTCCCCTTGTCGTTTCCGCCTCCCGCGCAAGCACCCGTGGCATACCGCCTACACCATCCCCGAAGTAAATGCTAGAATCCCCGCCCATCATGCGGCCATTCTCTATCCCTTGGCCGAACATTCCTTCAAACAGTGCATCCCATGCTGAAGAAGTTGTTCCAGTCGTTCCGTCCTCCCGTTAGTGGTCAACACCACAGGCGCACCACGCCTGAAGTGATCAACAAGAGCCAGCACTCGCTGCAGCGCAGCCAGTTCAGCCGCCATGCGGTGGGCATTGTCGATCGCCTGCAGGCTGCCGGATACCAGGCTTACCTGGTTGGCGGCTGTGTGCGTGACATGCTCCTGGGCATCACGCCCAAAGACTTCGATGTCGCCACCAGCGCCACGCCTGAACAGGTCCGTGCCGAGTTTCGCAATGCGCGAATCATTGGCCGCCGCTTCAAGCTGGTTCACGTGCATTTCGGCCGTGACATCATCGAAGTGGCCACTTTCCGTGCCCACCACAGCGATGAAGACGAGGGCGACAGCCACCGTTCGTCGCATAATGCCAGCGGTCGTATTCTGCGCGACAACGTCTACGGCACCCTCGAAGACGACGCCCAGCGTCGCGACTTCACGGTCAATGCGCTGTACTACGACCCGGTCAGCGAGCGCATCCTCGACTACGCCAACGGCATGCCCGATGTGCGTAACCGCCTGCTGCGCCTGATTGGCGACCCGGTCCATCGTTACCAGGAAGACCCGGTGCGCATGCTGCGCGCGGTGCGCTTTGCGGCCAAGCTCAACTTCGGCATCGAAAAGCACACGGTGCAGCCGATCCGCGAGCTGGCACCGATGCTGCGCGATATCCCGCCAGCACGGCTGTTCGAGGAATGCCTCAAGCTTTTCCTCTCCGGCCACGGCGCCATCGCCTTCGAAATGCTGGTTGACCTGCATCTGTTTGAACCGTTGTTCCCAGGCAGCAGCCACGCCCTGGAAGAGCGCCCAAGCTACACCCACACGCTGATCAGCAACGCCTTGATGAACACCGACCTGCGCGTCAAGCAGGGCAAACCGGTAACGCCGGCGTTCCTCTTCGCGGCCATGCTCTGGCCGGCCCTACCGGGCCGTGCACTGTACCTGCAGAGCCAAGGCGTACCGCCGATCCCGGCAATGAACCAGGCCGCCCACGACCTGATCGCCGAACAGTGCCAGCGCATTGCAATCCCTAAGCGTTTCACCCTGCCGATCCGCGAGATCTGGGACATGCAGGAGCGCCTGCCACGGCGCAGCGGCAAACGCGCCGACATGCTCCTGGACAACCCGCGCTTCCGCGCTGGCTACGACTTCCTGCTGCTGCGCGAGAGCGCCGGCGAGGAAACCGAAGAGCTGGGCCAGTGGTGGACCGACTACCAGGACGCCAACGACAGCGAACGCCGGGCCATGATCGCCGAGCTGGGTAGCCGTGATGACGGCAGCGGCGCCGCGCCACGCAAACGCAAGCGCAGCGGTACCAAGCGCAAGCGCAGCGCTGACGAAGCGTTCGACTGAGCATGAGCGTGCGCGTGTACATCGGCCTGGGCAGCAACCTGGCCGAACCTGCCCAGCAACTGCGCAGCGCCCTCGATGCCTTGGACAAGGCCGAGGGCACGCGCCTGGCAGCGGTTTCCGGCTTCTACGCCAGCGACTCGCTGCTGCCCGGCCAGCCGCGCTACACCAATGCCGTAGCCGCGCTCGACACCACGCTCGAGCCGCTGCAGCTGCTTGATGCGCTGCAGGCGATCGAGAACGATCAAGGGCGCGTGCGTCAGGAACGCTGGGGCCCACGCACCCTCGACCTGGATGTGCTGCTGTTTGGCCAACAGGTGCTCGACAGCCCGCGCCTGACCGTGCCGCACTACCATATGCACGCGCGCCCGTTCGTGCTCTACCCGCTGGCTGAGCTGGTGCCTGCCGACTTCGTCCTCGCCGATGGTCGCAGCCTTGCGCAAATGCTCGCCGCCTGCCCGTTCAGCGGCCTCGAACGCCTGTAATTCGGGCGATCTTGACGGCGGTAACGCCAGTAACACCCTTGCCGTAACAATGCGGTAACAGGGTGATTGACTTCCCTCCCCTCGCTCACGACTATAGGCATCCCGTGGCCTCGACGCGCCACACTTAACCTATTTGGGCCCGGGCGGGTCTGAACATCACGAACGATGATGTGCCGCTCCGCATCGCACCTGCGCAAGGTTGTACCCAGGTCGATTGCACAGCGCCTGAACGAGGACTTTCTACATGCCTGAAGTAACCCTGACCACCCTGCATGGCCTCAAGGCCAAGGGTGAGAAAATCGCCATGCTGACCTGCTATGACGCCACCTTCGCCAAGGCTGCCAGCCAGGCCGGGGTCGACGTGTTGCTGGTGGGTGACTCGCTGGGAATGGTCCTGCAAGGGCATGACAGCACGCTGCCGGTGACCACTGCAGAAATGGCCTACCACACGGCCTGCGTCAAACGCGGCAACGACGGCGCACTGATCCTCGCCGATCTGCCGTTCATGGCCCACGCCACGCCTGAGCAGGCCTTCGCCAACTGCGCCAGCCTGATGCAGGCCGGCGCGCACATGATCAAGCTCGAAGGCGCGGCCTGGCTGAGCGAGACCATTCGCCTGCTGGCCGAACGTGGCGTGCCGGTGTGCGCGCACATGGGCCTGACCCCGCAGACGGTCAACGTGCTCGGCGGTTACAAGGTGCAGGGCCGGCAGGAAGCCCAGGCGCGGCAGATGCGCGCCGACGCGATTGCTCTGGAGCAAGCCGGTGCGGCCATGCTCCTGCTCGAATGCGTGCCCAGCGAGCTGGCTGCGGAGATCACCCAGGCCGTGGCCATTCCGGTGATCGGCATCGGTGCCGGTAACGCCACCGACGGCCAGGTGCTGGTGCTGCACGACATGCTCGGCCTGTCGCTGACCGGGCGCATGCCCAAGTTCGTCAAGAACTTCATGCTCGGCCAGGCCGATATCCAAGGCGCCCTGAGTGCTTACGTGGCGGCGGTCAAAGACGTCAGCTTCCCGGCTGCAGAACACGGGTTCAGCGCATGAATACCGTCAAGAGCGTCCGTGAACTGCGCGCAGCCGTGGCCCGCGCCCGCAGCGAAGGCAAGCGCATCGCCTTTGTCCCGACCATGGGCAACCTGCACAGCGGCCACGTCGCCCTGGTGACCAAAGCCACCCAGCGCGCCGACTTCGTCGTGGCGAGCATCTTCGTCAACCCGCTGCAGTTTGGCGCCGGCGAGGACCTCGACAGCTACCCGCGCACCCTTGCCGCTGACCAGGAGCGCCTGCTCGAGGCAGGCTGTCATTTGCTGTTCGCGCCGACCGTGGATGAAATGTACCCCGACGGCACCACAGTGCAGACCCGGGTCAGCGTGCCGCAACTGTCCGAAGGCCTGTGTGGCGCCAGCCGCCCGGGGCATTTCGAAGGCGTGGCCACGGTCGTCAGCAAGCTGTTCAATATGGTCCAGCCCGACTTGGCCGTGTTCGGCGAAAAGGACTACCAGCAACTGGCGGTGATCCGCGCCATGGTGCGCGACCTGAACATGCCGATCCAGATCATCGGCGAGCCGACCGTACGCGCCGACGATGGCCTGGCGCTGTCCTCGCGCAACGGCTACCTGACGCCCGAGCAACGCGCTGCAGCGCCGGCGCTGTACCGCGAGCTGAGCGTGATGGCCGACGCCATCCGCCATGGCCAGCGCGACTTTGCCGAGCTGATCGTGGCCGGTCAGGCCCAACTGCTGGCGGCAGGCTTTCGCCCGGACTATCTGGAAGTGCGCCACGCACTGACCCTGCGCCCGGCCATGGCCGATGACCGCGACGTGGTGGTAATTGCCGCAGCGTACCTGGGCACCACACGCCTGATCGACAACTTGTACCTGCATCTGGACGAGCCCACCGCCTGATTGCAACCCGGGGCCGCCACGCGGCCCCAAATTATCCCCGCCTGACCCCATTCCCCCCGCGCCAGCCATGCCTATAATGATCAACTGCCTGCAACTGCCAGCGGCTGCCAGTTGTCCAAGGCCAGATCATGCATCAAGGAAACCCTTCGCAATGGCGTATTACCGTACCCCCCATGATGTGACGACGCTGCCAGCCTGGCAGGCGCTGCAACAACACCGCGACGCCATGCAGGATTTCAGCATGCGCGACGCCTTCGCGGCCAACCCGCAACGCTTCGATCAGTTCTCCCTGAGCAGCTGCGGGCTGTTTCTCGATTACTCGAAAAACCTGATCAACGATGAGACCCGCAAGCTGCTGGTCAACTTGGCCACCGACGTCGACCTGGCAGCAGCCATCAAGTCGATGTTCAGCGGCGAGATCATCAACGCCTCCGAAGGCCGCCCGGTACTGCACACCGCCCTGCGCCGCCCGGTTGGCGACAAACTCAGCGTCAACGGCGTCAACGTGATGCCCGAAGTGCACAAGGTACTCAACCAGATCACCGAGCTGGTCGGCCGCATTCATGACGGGCTGTGGCGCGGCTACAGCGAAAAACCGATCACCGACGTGGTCAACATCGGCATCGGCGGCTCGTTCCTCGGCCCTGAGTTGGTTTCCGAAGCCTTGCTGCCGTACGCCCAGCGCGGCGTGCGCTGCCACTACCTGGCCAATATCGACGGCAGCGAATTCCACGAGCTGTCGGCCAAGCTTGCGGCCGAGACGACCCTGTTCATCGTTTCGTCGAAGTCGTTCAACACCCTCGAAACCCTGAAGAACGCCATGGCCGCCCGCACCTGGTACCTGGCCCAGGGTGGCTCCGAAGCCGAGCTGTACCGTCACTTCATCGCGGTCTCGAGCAACAAGGCCGCAGCCGTCGCGTTCGGTATCCGCGAAGAAAACATCTTCCCGATGTGGGACTGGGTTGGCGGGCGTTACTCACTGTGGTCGGCGATTGGTTTGCCAATTGCGCTGGCCATCGGCACGGCCAACTTCAAGGAGCTGCTGTCGGGCGCCTACACCATGGACCAGCACTTCCAGACCGCGCCGTTCGAGCAGAACATGCCGGTGCTGCTGGCCCTGCTTGGCGTCTGGTACGGCAACTTCTGGGATGCGCGCAGCCACGCGATCCTGCCGTACGACCATTACCTGCGCAACATCACCAAGCACCTGCAGCAGTTGGACATGGAGTCCAACGGCAAGAGCGTGCTGCAGGATGGCAGCCCGGCGCCAACCGCGACCGGCCCGGTGATCTGGGGCGGCGTTGGCTGTAACGGCCAGCATGCCTATCACCAGTTGCTGCACCAGGGCACCCAACTGATCCCGGCCGACTTTATCGTGCCGGTGGTGAGCTTCAACCCGGTGGCCGACCATCACCAGTGGCTATACGCCAACTGCCTGTCGCAGAGCCAGGCACTGATGCTCGGCAAGACCCGCGAAGAAGCCGAGGCCGAGCTGCGTGGCAAGGGCCTGAACGAAGCCGATGTGGCCAAGCTGGCGCCGCACAAGGTCATCCCTGGCAACCGCCCGAGCAACACCCTGGTGGTCGAGCGGATCAGCCCGCGTCGCCTCGGCGCGCTGGTGGCGATGTATGAGCACAAGGTGTTCGTGCAGAGCGTGATCTGGGGCATCAATGCCTTTGACCAATGGGGCGTCGAGCTGGGCAAAGAGCTCGGCAAAGGCGTGTACCAACGCCTGGTCGGCGCTCAGGAAGAAGCCGCTGAAGACGGCTCCACCCAAGGCCTGATCAATTACTTCCGCGGTCGTCACCGCGGCTGATCAAGCCCTGCTGCAAGCCCCGGCGCGGGGCCAGCTTGTCTCCTGCAGTAGCGTTCGATTGAGCGGTACTGCAGGGGGCAAGCTGGCCCCGCGCTTTGCATTGCGCCGGCAACCCCGGAGGAACACCCGCGCCGACTACACTGTCCATCGAATAGCCGTTGCACTTCATCCTGCCTTGCGCGCCGCGGTGAGGTGCAGTCCCTTGCCACGACAAGAGCAGGACCACCCGCCATGTTCGATCTCAGCAAGTACCCCACCGCCCTCGCCGTCAGCCAGGCCGCCGAGCTCAGCGCCGACGACTATCAACGCCTCTATCGACAGTCGATCGATGACCCGGACAGCTTCTGGGCCGAGCAAGCCAAGCGGCTGGACTGGATCAAGCCCTGGAGCAGCGTGCAACAGGCCGACCTTGCCAGCGGCGATGCCAAATGGTTCGCCGGCGGCAAGCTCAACGTCAGCTACAACTGCATCGACCGCCACCTGGCCAAACGGGGTGAGCAGACCGCGCTGCTCTGGGAAGGCGACGACCCCAAGGATTCGCAGGCCATCAGCTACCGCGAGCTGCACCGCCAGGTCTGCCGCCTGGCCAACGCACTGAAGGCGCGCGGGGTGAGCAAGGGCGATCGGGTGTGCATCTACATGCCGATGATCCCTGAGGCGGCTTACGCCATGCTTGCCTGCAGCCGCATCGGCGCGATCCACTCGGTGGTATTTGGTGGCTTCTCGCCCGACGCCCTGCGCGACCGCATCCTGGATGCCGACTGCCGCACGGTGATTACCGCTGATGAAGGCGTGCGGGGCGGCAAACGTGTACCGCTCAAGCAGAACGTCGACAAGGCCCTGGCCAGCTGCCCGGCCGTCAGCAGCGTATTCGTGGTGCGCCGCACCGGTGGTGAAGTGGCCTGGGACAACCAGCGCGACCTCTGGTACCACACCGCCACCGAGCTTGCCGGTGACGACTGCCCACCCGAGCCGATGGATGCCGAAGACCCGCTGTTCATCCTGTATACCTCCGGCAGCACCGGCAAACCCAAAGGCGTGCTGCACACCACCGGCGGCTATCTGCTGCAGGCCGCGATGACCTTCAAGGTGGTATTCGATTACCGCGACGGCGAAGTGTTCTGGTGCACCGCCGATGTCGGCTGGGTCACCGGCCACAGCTATATCGTCTATGGCCCGCTGGCCAACGGGGCGATCTCGCTGATGTTCGAAGGCGTGCCCAACTACCCCGATAGCTCGCGTTTCTGGCAGGTCATCGACAAGCATCAGGTGAATATCTTCTACACCGCCCCTACCGCCCTGCGCGCCCTGATGCGCGAAGGCCCAGGCCCCCTACAGGACACCTCGCGGGAAAGCCTGCGCCTGCTCGGCAGTGTCGGCGAGCCGATCAACCCGGAAGCCTGGGAGTGGTACTTTCATCAGGTTGGCAAAGAACGCTGCCCGATCGTCGACACCTGGTGGCAGACCGAAACCGGCGGCATCATGCTCAGCCCGCTGCCGGGCAATGGGCAGATCAAACCGGGTTGCGCCACCCAGCCGATGTTTGGCGTGCAACCGGTACTACTCGATGACAAAGGCGCAGTGATCGACGGGCCAGGTTCGGGCCTGCTGGCAATCAAAGCCAGCTGGCCGGCGCAGATCCGCAGCGTCTACGGCGACCAGCAACGCATGGTCGACACCTACTTCAAGCCCTTCGCCGGCTACTATTTCACCGGCGACGGCGCCCGCCGCGACGCCGATGGCGACTACTGGATCACCGGGCGAGTCGATGATGTGATCAACGTCTCCGGCCACCGGATCGGTACGGCAGAAGTGGAAAGCGCGCTGGTGCTGCACGACGGCATCGCCGAGGCGGCCGTGGTCGGCTATCCGCACGACCTCAAGGGCCAGGGTATCTATGCCTTCGTCACGCCGATGAATGGCGTGAGCGCAGACGACGCCCTCAAGGCTGAACTGCTGGCGTTGGTCAGCAAGGAGATCGGCAGCTTCGCCAAACCGGAGATGATCCAGTGGGCACCGGCCCTGCCCAAGACCCGCTCGGGCAAGATCATGCGGCGTATACTGCGCAAGATCGCCTGCAACGAGCTGGACTCGCTGGGTGACACCTCGACCCTGGCCGATGCCAGCGTCGTGCAGGGCTTGATCGATACTCGCCTCAACCAATAGCTAGAGGTAGCCCATGGCGGGCTGCCGCGCATTGCAGGTCGCCATGGAAGCCTTACGCCGTCGTATCGAAACCCAGGTCATGAGCCTGACTGGCCTGGCCCTCGGCCAGCTTGACCTGGAGTCACCCAAGGGTGACCCCGGCCTGTTTGGCCCCGACAGCGTCAGTTGGCAGGTCCACGGCGATTTCCCGAGCATGCTGGTCGGCGGTATCAGTGCCTTGATGCTGCAACTGCTGCACCCGCTGGCCCTGGCCGGGGTGTGGGATCACTCCAACTTTCGCGAAGACCTGCTCGGGCGCCTGCGCCGCACCAGCCAATTCATCTCCGGCACCACCTTTGGCTCGACCCGCGACGCCAACTGGTTGATCGACAAGGTACGCACCATCCACCTCAAAGTCGTCGGCACCGCCGCCGATGGCCGGCCTTATGCCGCCAGTGACCCAGACCTGCTGACCTGGGTGCACGTTGCCGAAGTTAGCAGCTTCATGGCCGCTCACCTGCGTTACCGCAACCCGCATCTGGCGCAGGCTGATCAGGACGCGTACTACAACGAAATCGCCCTGATCGCCGAGCGCCTCGGCGCGCGCGACGTGCCACGCTCCTGTGCGCAAATCGAGGCCTACCTGCAACGCATGCGTCCGCAGTTGCACTGCGATGCGCGCAGTCTGGAGGTGATCGATATCCTGCTCAAGGCACCGGCGCCAAGCCGCTTGGCAGCCCCCGTGGGCAAGCTCATGCTGCGGGCGGGCATCGAACTGTTACCAGGCTGGGGCCGGGATATGCTTGAGCTGCAGCAAGGGCCGCTGAGTCGGCGCTTGATCCGGGTAGGTATCGAGCGCACCGCGCCAGTCCTGCGCTGGGCCATGCGCGACAGCTCGGCGCACCGCGCGCGGCGGCGAATGGGCATCGAATAAGGTCATTCGGCTGATTCTGCGGAACCGATTTAACGTGCCATACTCCAAGCACTCCCGCTCGGACAGACGATGCTGCACATGCCCAAAGGATTGACTCGCGCCCTCGGCGCCATGCTGGCCCTCGTGGCCTTGTACAGCCTGCTCGGCTTCTTCATCCTTCCAGGCATTGGCCTACGCATTGCCAATCAACAGCTGGCCCAATACGCGACGGTGCCGGCGCAGCTGCAACGCATCGAATTCAACCCGTTCAGCCTAGAGCTGACCCTGTGGGGTTTGCAGGTCGGCGAGCCGGGCAAAGAGCAGCTGGGTTTTGAGCGCTTGTACGCCAACCTGTCGCTGGACAGCCTGTGGAGCGGCGCCCTGCACCTGGATGCAGTGGAGCTGGACAAACCGCGCAACGAAATCCTCTTCGGCAAAAACGGCAGCCTCAACCTGACTCAGCTGTTCAAACTGCCGCCCAGCGAAGCCAAGCCAGACGAGCCAGCCAGCGACCCGTTCCCGCTGCGTATCGGCAGCATCAAGCTCACTGAAGGCTACCTGCACTTCCAGGACCTGCGCCCGAGCGAGCCGATCGAGTTTCTTTACGACTCGATGAATTTCGAGCTAAAGAACCTCAGCACCCTGCCCGACGACAGCGCCGACATGACCTTGGTCGCCATCGGCCCCGCCGGTGGGCGGATCGACTGGAAAGGCACACTCGGCCTGGCGCCGATCAGCTCGCAAGGCACCCTGAAAATCACCGACGGCAACATGAAGGCGTTCTGGCCTTACGTGCGTGACGCGGTGCCGCTGGTGCTGGAAGAAGGCGTGATCAGCCTCGATACCCACTACACGCTCAACCTGTCGAAACAGACCGAGCTGCTGCTCGACAACACTCAGGTACGCATCGCGCCGTTCGCCATCAAGGCACCGGACGGCAGGCAACTGGCGCGGCTGGCCAGTCTCGAAGTCAGCGAAACCTCGATCGATCTGGCCAAGCAACTGGTCACCGTAGGCAAGGTCCGCAGCAGCAAGCTGGAGACCTGGGCCGCCTTGGAACAGGACGGCCAGCTCGACTGGCAGACGCTGTTCGCCAGCCAGCCAGCCAAAGCTACCCCCCAGGAGAAAGCCGAACCTGCCGCGGCCGAGCCGACAGCGCAGGAAAAAGCAGCCGCCGCGCCGAGCAAGCCGTGGCAAGTACTGCTCAAGGACGTTCAAGCGCGCGATTACATGATTCACCTGGCAGACCGCAGCCAGAAAGAACCGGTCACCCTGGATGTCGGCCCGCTCAACCTCGACATGCAGGGCTATGACAGCCTCAACAAGTCGCCGTTTACCCTCAAACTGGATACCGCCGTCGGCAAGCAAGGCAAACTGCAAGCCTCCGGCCAGGTCAACCTGGCCCCGGTCACCGCCAAGCTCGATGTCAGCACCCGCGACATCGACCTGCGCATCGCCCAGGCCTACATCAGCCCGTTCATTCAGCTTGAACTGCGCAGCGGCATGCTCGCCAGCGAGCTCAAGGTCGATCTGCAAAATACGGCGCCGCTGGCCTTTACCGTCACCGGTACCGCAACCGTCAACCAGTTGCATACCCTCGACACGATCAAGGACCGCGACTTCGTCAAATGGCAGCAGCTCGACCTCAATGGGTTGTCATACGTGCACGGCGATGCGCTGACCATCGACCAAGTCAAGCTGCTGCAGCCATATGCGCGTTTCATCATCAACGAAGACCGCACCACCAACGTTGATGACCTGCTGATTCCGCAGCCAGCCGGCGCTACCAAAAGCACCGCAGAAAAACCGGTGACTCCCAGCAACAGCAAGCCACTGGGCATTCGTATCGGCAAGATCGACATCAACGACGGCTCGGCCAACTTTGCCGACCTGACCCTGACGCCAAACTTCGCCACAGCCGTGCAGCAGCTCAATGGCCAGGTCGGCACCATCGACAACCGCCAGCCTGCGCCGGCCAAGGTCGATATCAAGGGCAAGGTCGACCGCTATGCACCGGTCACCATCAAGGGCGCGCTCAACCCGTTCAACCCGATGGCCAGCCTGGACATCGCCACCAGCTTCAAACGCGTCGAGCTGACCACACTGACGCCCTACTCCGGCAAGTTTGCCGGCTTTCGCATTCGCAAGGGCCGGCTCAACCTGGACGTGCACTACCTGATCACCAATGGCCAGCTCAAGGCAGAAAACAAGCTGGTGATCGAGCAACTGCAACTGGGTGAGAAGGTCGACAGCCCCGACGCCGTCGACCTGCCGATCCGCCTGGCGGTGGCGCTGCTCAAGGACACCGACGGCACCATCTCGATCGAGCTGCCGGTGACCGGCGACCTCAACAACCCGCAGTTCAGCGTCATGCCGATCGTTTGGCAAACCCTGCGCAATCTGGTCCTGCGTGCCGCCCAGGCGCCGTTCAAGTTCATTGGCGGGCTGGTCTCCGGCGGCAGCTCGCAGGACCTGGGTACGGTCGCGTTCAGCGCCGGCTCCAGCGACCTCAGCGGCGATGCCCAAGCGGCCTTGGACAAACTGGCGACCGCGCTCAACGAACGCCCTGAATTGCGCCTGGAGATCGAAGGCACCAGCGCCCAGACCAGCGATGGCCCGTTGATCGCCGAGCAGCGCCTGGAGCGTGAGTATCAGTCGATCTGGTACAAGATACTGCAGCGTCGCGGCGACAAGGTGCCGGCCAATGCGTCGATGCTGGTGGTGGATGCTGACGACAAGCCGGCGATGCTCGAAGGTATCTACCGCACCCGCCTGAAACAACAGCCGCCTGCTGAATGGCAGCAGCTGGGGCGTGAAGAGCGTAGCGCCAAGTTGCGTGAGGCGGTGATCAAGTCCTGGGCCGAGAGCGCTGCGCTGCTGCGCCAGTTGGGCCAGGCGCGGGCCGGTAACATCAAGGATTACCTGGTCGACAAAGGCAAGTTGGCGGATGACCGGGTGTACTTCATCGATACCACGCTGGGCCAGGCCGAATCGGATGGGCGCGTGATCACGCCGATGCACCTGGATGCTGAATAAGCGTCTGCACTGAGCGCAACAACGAAAAAGCCCCGGCATGTGCCGGGGCTTTTCGTTATGCGTTGGCCAGATCCATCTGGCCTGCGCAGCAATCCTTATTCGGCTTTCAGGCCAGCAGCCGAGACGTCTTTAACGCCTTTGATAGCCTTGGTGATTGCTACTGCACGCTCTTTTTGCGAATCGGTGACTTTCACATCGGACGACAGCGAAACTACGCCTTGATTGGTTTCGACTTTGATATCGCCGCCTGGGATGCCTTTCTCGGTCAGCAGATCAGCTTTGACCTTGGTGGTGATCCAGGTATCGGAGCCATCTTGCTTGGCGCTGTCGACAGTGTTGGCAGCCAGCATAACTGGAGCCTGAACGGCTTGCTGAGCGAAAGCAGCGTTAGCCATGGTCAGAGTCAGAGCGGTAGCAGTAGCGGCAGCAATAGCGAACTTCTTCATACGGGTCACTCCTGTTGTCGAAAGGTCTGCGCCGAGTCAGTTGGCGTCAGATGAATAGACTATTGCAGGGGCTGTGCCAACTTTTCAAAGGCCATAAAACCAATATAAATCAGTAACTTATCAATTTTCTGAAATCCACTCTCTCGTGCATTTTGCAAGCCGGAGCAAAATCCTGCATGCAAGATGCATGTACCCCAGAGTTTTCGCCATCTCGAAATGGGCGCGGAAAATGTAGGAGCGGCCTTGTGTCGCGAAAGGGGTGCGCAGCGCCCCCGGCAATTCTGCGGCGTTGCCTAAATTGTAGGGCCGCTACGCAGCCCTTTCGCGACACAAGGCCGCTCCTACACGGGGCAGTGTTTGACAAATAAAAAAGGCCGCTGTGTGACCCATCGCGACCCAAGATCGCAATGGGCCGCACAGCGGCCCCTATGCGCTGAACATCAGCGCAACCCCGAAGGGTTTATTTCATACCACTACAGCTGGCTTAAACGCCGGAAGCCTTGGCTGCCGCAACGTCTTTGATCGACAGCTTGATACGGCCGCGGTTGTCCACGTCCAGTACCAGTACTTCAACCTCTTCGCCTTCTTTCAGCACGTCGGTGACCTTCTCTACGCGCTCATTGCTGAGCATCGAGATGTGCACCAGGCCGTCTTTGCCAGGCAGGATGTTGACGAATGCGCCGAAGTCGACGATGCGTTCAACCTTGCCGACGTAGATCTTGCCGATCTCGGCCTCGGCAGTGATACCCAGGACGCGCTGGCGAGCTGCTTCAGCGGCTTCTTTGGTTTCGCCGAAGATCTTGATCGAGCCGTCGTCTTCGATATCGATCGAAGCCTTGGTCTCTTCACAGATACCACGGATGGTCGCGCCGCCTTTACCGATAACGTCACGGATCTTGTCGGTGTCGATCTTCATGGCGATCATGGTCGGCGCGTTGGCCGACAGCTCGGTACGCGAAGTACCAATGATCTGGTTCATCTGGCCGAGGATGTTCAGGCGCGCTTCCAGGGCCTGGCCCAGGGCGATTTCCATGATCTCTTCGGTGATGCCGTTGATCTTGATGTCCATCTGCAGCGCGGTAACACCTTTGGCGGTACCGGCTACCTTGAAGTCCATGTCGCCGAGATGGTCTTCGTCACCGAGGATGTCGGTGAGGATGGCGAACTTGTCGCCTTCCTTGACCAGGCCCATGGCGATACCGGCAACTGGCGCCTTCATCGGCACACCAGCGTCCATCAGGGCCAGGGAAGCACCGCAGACCGACGCCATCGAGCTCGAACCGTTCGACTCGGTGATTTCCGATACCACACGGATGGTGTACGGGAACACGTCAGCAGCAGGCAGCATGGCCTGAACCGAACGACGGGCCAGACGGCCGTGACCGATTTCGCGACGGCCAGCACCACCCATACGACCACACTCACCTACCGAGAACGGTGGGAAGTTGTAGTGCAGCATGAACGGGTCTTTCTTCTCGCCTTCGAGGGTGTCGAGCAGCTGAGCATCACGCGCAGTACCCAGGGTCGCAACGACCAGGGCCTGGGTTTCGCCACGGGTGAACAGTGCCGAACCGTGGGTCTTCGGCAGAACGCCGACTTCGATGTTCAGCGGGCGTACAGTCTTGGTGTCGCGACCGTCGATACGTGGCTTGCCGTTGACGATGTTTTCGCGCACGGTGCGGTATTCGATTTCGCCAAAGATTTCTTTGACCACGGAAGCCGAAGGCTGGCCTTCTTCACCGGAGAACTTGGCGATCGCCTGATCACGCAGCTCGCCCAGACGCGCATAGCGGTCGGCCTTGACGGTGATGGTGTAGCCCTGCGAGATGCCTTCGCCGAATTCAGCGCGGATGGCGTTGAACAGCTCGGTGTTGGCAACGGCTGGTTTCCAGTCCCAGGTCGGCTTGGCAGCTTCGGCAGCCAGCTCTTTGACAGCCTGGATGACCGACTGGAATTCGTCGTGGGCGAACAGTACGGCGCCCAGCATCTGGTCTTCGGTCAGCTCTTTGGCTTCCGATTCAACCATCAGCACAGCGCTGTCGGTACCGGCTACGACCATGTCCAGGCTCGAGGCAGCCAGTTGCTCGTAGGTTGGGTTCAGCAGGTAGCCGGTGCTTTCATGGAAGGCAACACGGGCGGCGCCGATCGGGCCTTCGAACGGGATGCCGGAGATTGCCAGGGCAGCCGAAGTACCGATCATCGCAGCGATGTCCGGATCGGTTTTCTTGCTGGTCGACACGACGGTGCAGACAACCTGCACTTCGTTCATGAAGCCTTCTGGGAACAGCGGACGGATCGGACGGTCGATCAGGCGCGAGGTCAGCGTCTCTTTCTCGGAAGGACGGCCTTCACGCTTGAAGAAACCACCAGGGATCTTGCCAGCGGCGTAGGTTTTTTCCTGGTAGTGCACGGACAGCGGGAAGAAGCCTTTGCTTGGGTCTGCGTGCTTGGCACCGACCACGGTCACCAGCACGGTGACATCGTTATCGACGGTGACCAGGACTGCGCCGGTGGCCTGACGGGCAATGCGGCCCGTTTCGAGGGTAACGGTCGATTGACCGAACTGGAATTTCTTGATTACCGGGTTCACGGTTTCCTACCTTTTCAATGGCTCTGGGGGAACTGGTTTCTTGCGAATTCTTGGGCAGAACGGGGAATCGGCCCCATTGACCGTCCAGATACAACTCGAGGCTGGGAGCCTGGTTACCGGGCGGATAAACCGCTCGGCAAGACCAGGCTGCCAACCTCGAAGATACGCATGACGTGCCCGTCGGCAACGCTGAAGCAGCGCTGCCAAAGCTTGCGACCCGCCACGCCCACCACTAGCCAGGCCGCTATTAGCGACGCAGGCCCAGACGACCGATCAGGGTGCTGTAACGGGTGGTGTCTTTGCCCTTCAGGTAGTCCAGCAGCTTACGACGCTGGTTAACCATACGGATCAGGCCACGACGCGAGTGGTGGTCTTTACCGTTGATCTTGAAGTGACCTTGCAGTTTGTTGATGTTGGCAGTCAGCAGTGCAACCTGCACTTCTGGGCTACCGGTGTCGCCGACGGCTTGCTGGTAGTCGGTAACGATTTGTGCTTTTTCTTCAACGCTGAGGGCCATTTGGCATCTCCAGTTAAACGGATCCCGCAAGCGGGGTCCAATAGGCCAGGGACGAACCCTGTATTAATAAAAGAGCTGTGACCGTGCCTACTGACAGCCACCCTCGTGTCTTGCGCTGTCGGCTCATGCCGGCAACGCAAGTATCGGTCATTCCGACCGAATCAAGCGACGTGGCGCAACGCGCCCGTCTTCGCTCACTTCACCGATACCGATGAAGCGACCATTGTGATCCTGCACCCGGACCATGCCGAATTGCGGCGCATCCGGTGCACGTACTGCCTGGCCATGCAGCCAGTAGAACGAGCTGTGCTCTGACAACTGCACCACAGGCCAGTCGAGCAGACCGCTGTCGGACGGCATCAGGAAGCGATCGAGCGCTTCGTTGCCACCGTCGGCGTGGGCTTGCTCGAGCTCTTCGAGCGTCACTGTCTGTGCCAGCTCGAAGGGCCCAGCCTGGGTCCGACGCAGCTCGGCAACATAAGCGCCACAGCCCAACACTTCACCGATATCCTCCACCAGGGTGCGAATATAGGTGCCTTTGGTGCAATTTACCGTCAGACGCGCACGGGTGCCTTCGCACTCGAGCAGCTCCAAGCGGTTAATAGTAACAGAACGCGCCTCGCGCTCCACTACCTCTCCCGCACGGGCCAGTTTGTACAAGGGCTGGCCATCACGCTTGAGGGCCGAGTACATCGGCGGTATCTGGCTGATCGGGCCGCGAAATTGAGGCAGGGCTGCCTCGATGTCGGCGCGACCAACGGTCACCTCACGGGTCTGCAGGACCTCACCTTCGGCGTCTGCCGTAGTGGTGGTCTGCCCCATCTGCATGACGGTTTCGTAGCCCTTGTCGGAATCGAGCAGGTACTGCGAAAACTTGGTCGCTTCGCCAAAGCACAGCGGCAGCACGCCACTGGCCAGTGGGTCGAGGCTGCCGGTGTGACCGGCCTTCTCGGCATTGAGCAACCAGCGGACCTTTTGCAACGCTGCGTTGGAGGTAAACCCCAATGGTTTGTCGAGCAGGATGATGCCGCTGACGTCGCGGCGGATTCGTTTGACCTGGGCCACCGATTACTCCTTGGTGTCCGGCTCGACGGGATCCTGGTGCTGGCGGTCTTCTGCCACGGCACGCTCGATCAGTGCCGACAGGTGAACCCCGCGGCTGACGCTCTCATCGTAATGGAAGTGCAGTTGCGGCACGCTGCGCAGCTGCATCGAGCGGCCCAGGTGCAGACGCAGGAAGCTCGCAGCGTTGTTCAACGCCTTGACCGACTGCTTGACCGCATCAGGTTCCTCTTCCTGGCCCATGACGGTGATGAACACCTTGGCATGGCCAACGTCGCGGCTGACGTCGACGGCGGTGATGGTCACCAGGCCGACGCGTGGATCTTTCACTTCACGGCGGATCAGCTCGGCAAGCTCGCGCTGCATCTGATCGCCAATGCGTTGGGTACGGCTGTATTCTTTTGCCATTCGTTGCTACCTGTAACTTAAAGCGGCAAACGCCCGGCCAGGCGTGAAGCCTGACCGGGCGCTACCTGCAGAGGCGTTGCCAACCGCCCTGGGGCGGGGCATCTGCCAGCTCGACCCTTACAGGGTACGAGCCACCTGGACTTTCTCGAAGACTTCGATCTTGTCGCCGACCTTGACGTCGTTGTAGCTCTTGACGCCAATACCGCACTCCATGCCGGCACGAACTTCGGCAGCGTCGTCCTTGAAGCGACGCAGCGATTCCAGCTCGCCTTCGAAGATCACAACGTCTTCGCGCAGAACGCGGATCGGACGGTTGCGGTACACGGTACCTTCGATGACCATACAGCCAGCGACGGCGCCGAACTTCGGCGAACGGAACACATCACGTACTTCTGCAACGCCCAGGATGTTCTCGCGAACATCACTGCCGAGCATGCCGGTCAGGGCTTTCTTGACGTCTTCGATGATGTCGTAGATCACGTTGTAGTAACGCATATCCAGACCTTCCTGCTCGACGATCTTGCGCGCGCCGGCATCGGCCCGCACGTTGAAGCCGAACAGCACCGCGTTGGACGCCAGGGCCAGGTTGGCATCGCTCTCGGTGATACCACCGACACCGCCACCAATCACACGGACCTGCACCTCGTCGTTGCCCAGACCGCCGAGCGAACCCTGCAGTGCTTCCAGGGAGCCACGAACATCGGTCTTGAGGACGATGTTGAGGGTCTTCTTCTCTTCCTGACCCATGGTCTCGAAGATGTTTTCCAGCTTGCCGGCGTGAGCACGGGCCAGCTTGACCTCGCGGTATTTGCCTTGACGGAACAGGGCAACTTCGCGGGCTTTCTTCTCGTCGCCAACTACCGACAGCTCGTCACCGGCTTCCGGAGTGCCATCGAGGCCGAGGATCTCGACCGGGATCGATGGGCCGGCTTCTTTGACTGGCTTGCCGTTCTCGTCAAGCATGGCACGCACGCGGCCATAGTTGGAGCCGACCAGGACCATGTCGCCCTGACGCAGCGTACCGTCCTGAACCAGGATGGTAGCGACCGGGCCGCGGCCCTTGTCCAGACGCGATTCGACAACCACACCACGACCAGGCGCGGTTGGGGTAGCCGACAGCTCGAGGATCTCGGCCTGCAACAGAACGGCTTCAAGCAGTTCGTCGACGCCGGTACCCATCTTCGCCGAAACCTTGACGAATGGAGTGTCGCCACCCCAGTCCTCGGAGGTCACGCCTTCTACCGACAGTTCGTTACGAATGCGGTCGAGGTCAGCGCCTGGCTTGTCGATCTTGTTCACTGCAACAACCAGTGGCACGCCAGCGGCTTTCGCATGCTGAACAGCTTCACGGGTCTGCGGCATCACGCCGTCGTCCGCCGCCACCACCAGGATGACGATGTCGGTCGCCTTGGCACCACGGGCACGCATCTGAGTAAACGCGGCGTGACCAGGGGTGTCGAGGAAGGTGACCATGCCACGGTCGGTTTCGACGTGGTAGGCACCGATGTGCTGGGTGATACCACCGGCTTCGCCAGCAGCAACCTTGGCACGACGGATGTAGTCGAGCAGCGAGGTTTTACCGTGGTCGACGTGGCCCATTACGGTCACGACCGGAGCACGCGAGGTAACTTCACCTTCGAACTTCAGCGATTCGGCCAGGGAATCTTCCAGCGCGGTGTCGCTGACCAGCGTGACCTTGTGGCCCAGCTCTTCAGCTACCAGCTGTGCAGTTTCCTGGTCGAGGACCTGGTTGATGGTGACCGGAGTACCCATCTTGAACATGAACTTGACCACTTCAGCGCCTTTGACGGACATCTGGTTGGCCAGCTCGGAGACGGTGATGGTCTCGCCGATGCTCACGGCACGGATAACCGGGCCGGTAGGGCTCTGGAAGCCATGCTGATTGCGCTTCTTCAGTTTGCCCTTGCCACGGCCACCGCGACGGAAGCCATCGCTTTCTTCTTCGGTGGTACGCGGAGCAGCACGCGGAGTCGGGGTCTTTTCTTTCTCTTTGACCTTGACCTTGACCGACACGCGCGGCGCTTCGCCACGCCCGCGACGGTCTTCGTTGCGGGCACGGTCTTCGGTGCGGCGCACTTCTTCTTTCTTGCGCTCGGCGGCGCGAACCGCTGCTTCCTCGGTCAGAGGCTCTTGCGGCGCAGCTGCCGGTGCCGGTGCAGCGGCTGCAGGAGCAGCGGCGGCAACAGGCTCAGGCTTGCTCGCAACAGCACCCTGCGGGGCGTCACGCTCGGCGATACGCTGACGCGAATCGATGTTGGCTTTTTCGCGTGCGGCGTTTTCAGCCACGCGACGCTCTTCCAGCTCACGCGCCTGCTCAGCCTGGATTTCTTCCGGGCTGCGCTGAACGAAAACTTTCTTCTTGCGTACTTCTACGCTGATGCTCTTGCTACCGGCTACACGCAGGGTGCTAGTGGTTTTGCGCTGCAAGGTAATCTTGCGCGGCTCTTCCGCTTTAGCCTTGTGGCTGCTCTTCAGATGAGTCAGCAAAGCCTGCTTCTCATTGTCGGTCACTACCTGACCGGCGTCGGTGTGCGGCAAACCCGCCTCACGCATCTGCTGCAGCAGGCGCTCAACCGGTGCAGCGACCTCTTGGGCCAATTCTTTCACCGTGACTTGCGTCATGCACTTCTCTCCTCAGGCCGCGCCTAATTACTCGAACCAGTGGGCTCGGGCGGCCATGATCAACTTGCCGGCACGCTCTTGGTCGATGCCGTCGATGTCGAGCAGGTCGTCAATCGACTGCTCGGCCAGGTCTTCGCGGGTAACCACGCCGCGCACCGCCAGTTCAACCGCCAGGTCATTGTCCATACCCTCAAGAGAGAGCAGGTCTTCGGCCGGATGGGCGTCTGCCAGTTTTTCCTCGGTAGCGATGGCTTTGGTCAACAGGCGGTCCTTGGCACGAGCGCGAAGCTCGTTGACGATATCCTCGTCAAAGCCATCGATGTTGAGCATTTCTTCCAACGGTACGTAGGCAATTTCTTCCAGGCTGGTGAAGCCTTCGTCGACCAGCACCTGGGCCAGTTCTTCATCGACTTCCAGCTCGTCGACAAAGTTGCGCAGGATATCGCCAGTCTCGGCTTGCTGCTTGGCCTGGATGTCCTTCTCGGTCATCACGTTCAGGGTCCAGCCGGTAAGCTGGCTTGCCAGACGAACGTTCTGACCACCACGACCGATGGCCTGGGCCAGGTTGTCCTCGCCAACAGCGATGTCCATGGCGTGGGCATCTTCATCGACGATGATCGCCGCGACTTCAGCCGGCGACATAGCGTTGATGACGAACTGCGCTGGGTTCTCGTCCCAGAGGACGATATCCACACGCTCACCGCCCAACTCGCCGGACACCGCCTGCACACGCGAACCGCGCATGCCGATACAGGCACCTTGCGGGTCGATGCGCTTGTCCTTGGAGCGAACGGCGATCTTGGCGCGCGAACCCGGGTCACGGGAAGCGGCCATGACCTCGATGAGGCCTTCGGCAATTTCCGGCACTTCGATAGTGAACAGTTCGATCAGCATCTGTGGCGCAGTGCGCGACAGGATCAGCTGCGGACCGCGGTTCTCGGTGCGGATTTCCTTCAACAGTGCGCGCAAGCGCACACCGACACGGAAGGTCTCGCGTGGAATGATGTCTTCACGAGCCAGCAATGCTTCAGCATTGTTGCCCAGGTCGACGATAACGTTGTCGCGGGTGACCTTCTTGACGGTGCCAGAGATGATCTCGCCCACGCGTTCGCGGTAAGCGTCGACCACCTGGGCGCGCTCGGCCTCGCGGACTTTCTGCACGATGACCTGCTTGGCGGTCTGAGCGGCGATACGACCGAACTCGATCGAGTCGATCTTCTCCTCGATCACGTCACCAACCTTGGCTTCAGGGTGGGTCTCGTGGATCTTGTCCAGCCAGGTTTCGATCGCCGGATCATCAAGATCCTGCTCATCGACCACGGTCCAGCGACGGAAGGTCTCGTAGTTACCGGTGTGGCGGTTGATTTCCACACGCAGGTCGACTTCGTCTTCAAAACGTTTTTTGGTTGCAGTGGCCAGAGCCACTTCCAGCGCTTCGAAGATCACGCCCGGTGGGACGCCCTTCTCGTTGGATACCGATTCAACAACCAGCAGTACTTCTTTGCTCATCGTACGCCTCGCCTTGCGCAAGCCATTGGGTCCGGTCTAGTCACCGGGCCCGGCACGTCTCAGTCAAAACTGGGAATAATATTGGCCTTTTCGATCGAGTCGATCGGTAGCAGGAACTCTTGATCATCGACCTGGACGATCACATCCTGTTCCTCCACGCCGCGGAGAAGGCCCTGGAAGTTGCGACGCCCCTCGAAGGGTGAACGCAGCTTGATCTTCACTTGTTCGCCGGCATGCGAGGCATACTGTTCAAGCGTGAACAGTGGGCGTTCCATGCCAGGAGAGGACACCTCGAGGGTATATTCGGAAGTGATTGGGTCTTCGACATCGAGAACGCCGCTGACCTGACGACTGACAATTGCGCAGTCATCCACCAGCACGCCGCCTTCCTTGTCGATATAGACACGCAAGACCGAATGCTTGCCCTGGGCGATGAATTCCACCCCCCAGCATTGATAGCCCAGACCCTCGACAACCGGGGCCAACAAGGCCTGCAACTGTTCTAGCTTGCTCGACACCTGAACCCCCTCGTGCATGCTGTGCAAATAAAAAATGGGCGAAGCGCCCATCCCTGAAAGCGCCGTTGGACAACGACGCCAAAACTGTTCGGCTAGCAAAAAGCCCCTGAAAAGGGGCTCCGCTCAAAACTGGTTGCGGGGGCTGGATTTGAACCAACGACCTTCGGGTTATGAGCCCGACGAGCTACCAAGCTGCTCCACCCCGCGACAAAGCTGGGGCGAAAGTATAAGACTGAACCCCTGGCGGGGTCAATCAGACTTCCACCGACAAGAAAGCCCGCTAAAGCGGGCTCTCTTGCTTCAATTGGTACCGAGAAGGGGACTCGAACCCCTACACCCTATGGGCACAACCACCTCAAGGTTGCGTGTCTACCAATTCCACCACCTCGGCAATACTACAATTTGAAACCCGTTACTTCTGCTCTTCGGTTGGAGGAACTACATCACCCGCTGGGGCAGTGTTGCTCTTCTGTTCCTGGAGCACCGGTACATCATCATTAACTGCCGGCTTAGGCTGCTGAACTTCCAATACTGCTGGATTTGGCAAACCTGCTTGAGTCAGCTCGTGAGCCTTCTCCTTTGCGAAGTATCCTAACCCAAGTGCAGTTAAAAAGAAAGTGGCAGCGAGTACAGCAGTGAATTTACTTAGGAAGGTTGCCGAGCCCTGGCTTCCGAACACAGTGTTTGAGGCCCCTGCGCCGAAAGATGCTCCTGCTTCTGCACCCTTACCTTGTTGCAACAAGACCAACGCTACCAACGACAGCGCAGCCAACAGATGAAAAACAACTACGACGGTTTCAATCATTTGATCAGTGTCCTGCGGCGCGACAAATTGCACCGAATTCGTCTGCGTTCAGGGAAGCTCCACCAATGAGCCCCCCATCGATGTCCGGCATGCCGAACAGTTCGGCCGCATTGGCCGCTTTCACGCTACCGCCGTAGAGAAGTCGCATATTATCAGCAACTTCCGCGTCCAGCACCTGCAATTGAGCGCGGATGGCAGCGTGCACATCCTGAGCTTGTTGCGGCGTGGCCGTCAAACCTGTGCCAATCGCCCAAACAGGCTCATAAGCAATTACCGCATTGGCCAAAGCCTTAACACCGCACGCGTCGATGATACTGCTTAGTTGACGCCCAACAACTTCAAGCGTCTTGCCCGCTTCACGCTCCTCGAGGGTTTCCCCTACACAGAGCACTGGCGTTAAACCACCAGCCTGTGCCGCTGCAAACTTGCGATTGAGCACTTCATCTGCTTCGCCAATGATCTGACGACGCTCCGAGTGACCAATCAACACCAACTTGCAACCGACTTCAGCCCACTGACTCGGTGCAACTTCGCCGGTCAGCGCGCCTTGCTCAGGCTGTATAGCAGAATTCTGTGCACCTACGGTAATCCCTTTACCCTGCAGGCCGTTAATCACCTCAGTGACAAACAGCGCGGGTGGAAATACCGCAACTTCGACACCGGCTGGCAGGGACAAATTGCCCAGGCCTTCGGTCAGCTCAGCGACGCTAGCGCGGGTACCATGCATCTTCCAGTTACCAGCTACCATGGGGCGACGCATGCTTTACCTCGTCGGTCAAAGTGGGCGCAGATCTTACCCAACCAGATCTGCGCTGGCAAGAGCCTTTCAAGCACAAACTTCAGCAACCACCTTGGCCAAGGCTTCGGCATGGCCGCGGACCTGACTTTCGTCATCACCTTCGACCATTACCCGCACCAGCGGCTCGGTGCCGGACTTGCGCAGTAACACACGGCCACGACCGGCCATCGCCTCGGTCGCCTTGGCACTGGCTTCGATCACTGTCGGGTGCTCCAGCGGGTCGGCCTGGCCAGCAGCAAAGCGCACGTTGATCAACACCTGTGGGCACTTGCGCAGGGCCTGACGGGTTTGCGCCAGGTTCTCGCCCCGGCGCTTGAGCGCCATCAGTACCTGCAGCGCTGCGATGATCGCGTCGCCAGTGCTGGTGTGGTTGCAGCACACCACGTGACCGGAGTTTTCCCCGCCGATCAGCCAGTCGCGCTCGGTCAGCTCGGCCATCACGTAACGGTCACCGACCTTGGCCCGCACGAACGGGATGTCCAGGTCCTTGAGGGCCAGCTCCAGACCGAGGTTGCTCATCAGGGTACCGACCACCCCGCCCTGCAGCTTGTTACGCTCCTGCAGGTCTCTGGCAATGATGAACAGCAGCTCGTCGCCATCGACGATGGCCCCGGTGTGGTCGACCATCAGCACGCGGTCGCCGTCACCATCGAAGGCAATGCCAAGATCGGCATGACCGACCAGCACCGCCGCCTGCAGCGACTCGATGTGCGTCGAGCCGCAGTTGAGGTTGATGTTGAGCCCGTTCGGCTCGGCATGCAGCACGGTGACATCCGCCCCCAGCTCACGGAACACGCTTGGCGCGACTTTGTAGGTGGCACCGTGGGCGCAGTCGATGACCAGCTTGAGGCCTTCGAAACTGGTGCTGCTGGGCACGCTGCTCTTGCAGAATTCGATGTAGCGACCGGCAGCGTCGTTGATGCGCGAAACCTTGCCCAGCTTGCTCGACTCGACTACCTGCATCGGCTGATCGAGCAGCTCTTCGATCATCAGCTCAACTTCGTCAGGCAGCTTGGTGCCCTGGCCGGAGAAGAACTTGATGCCGTTGTCGTCGTGCGGATTGTGCGAAGCACTGATGACGATCCCCGCCTCGGCGTGGAAGGTGCGGGTCAGGTAGGCGATGGCCGGAGTCGGCATCGGTCCGAGCAGCATCACATCGGCGCCGGCCGCAGACAACCCGGCCTCCAGCGCAGACTCGAACATGTAACCGGAAATCCGCGTGTCCTTGCCCACCAGCACGCGGCAGGCGCCCTGCTTGCGGAAGGCCATGCCGGCCGCCCAGCCAAGCTTGAGCATGAAGTCAGGAGTAATCGGAGCGACGCCAACGCGACCGCGGATACCATCGGTACCAAAGTATTTTTTGCTCATAGGAACTCCAATGTTCTTATTCGGCGTTTTGCACGGCAGCGATCATGCGCACCACGTCGACGGTCTCAGCCACATCATGCACACGCAGGATGCTTGCACCCTTGGTCATGGCCAGCGCGGCCAGGGCCAGGCTGCCATACAAGCGCTCACCGACCGGGCGATTCAAGGCCAGGCCGATCATGCTCTTGCGCGAGACACCGACCAGTAACGGCCGCCCCAGGCGATAGAGCGCTTCCATGTGCTTGAACAGGCTGAGGTTGTGATCCAGCGTCTTGGCGAAACCGAAACCGGGGTCGAGCACGATGCGCTCGGCACTGATTCCAGCCGCGGCACAGGCGGCCATACGCTGCTCAAGGTAACGCGTCACGTCGACGGTCACGTCGTCGTAATGCGGGTTGTTCTGCATGTTGTCCGGGTCGCCGCGCATGTGCATCAGACACACCGGCAGGCCGGTCGCGGCGGCGGCATCGAGGGCCCCGTCACGCTCCAACGCGCGCACATCGTTGATCAGCCCGGCCCCAAGCCTGGCTGACTCACGCATCACTGCGGGCGTTGAGGTATCGACCGAGATCACCACATCGAGGCGGCTGCTGATTGCCTCGACCATGGGCGCAACGCGCTCGAGCTCTTCGGTAACCGATACCGCACGGGCACCCGGACGAGTCGACTCGCCACCGATGTCGATCAGGCTTGCGCCGGCGGCGACCATGGCTTCTGCATGACGCAGGGCCTCGTCGCGCTGGCTGAAGCGACCGCCATCGGAGAACGAATCAGGGGTGACATTGAGGATACCCATGACATGGGTATGCGACAAATCAAGAACCCGGTTGCCGCAAGGCAACCGGGTCGGGTACAGCTGTGAGGTCATGATAAACCTTAGATTTGAGCCGCTGGACCGCCGATCGGCGACTCCGGACGATCATCCTGGGAGGCCGACGTACCCGATGGACCGGTATCGTTGTTATCCCAATCACGAGGTTCACGCGGAGTACGGCCATTCATGATGTCGTCGATCTGATCGGCATCGATGGTTTCGTACTTCATCAAGGCCTCGGCCATGGCGTCGAGCTTGTCGCGATTATCGGTGAGGATCTGCTTGGCCGTGGCGTAGCAGTGGTCGATGATGCTGCGCACTTCAGAGTCGATCAGCTTGGCGGTTTCGCCGGAAACGCTGGTCTGCTGTGCACCGGCACTGCGACCGAGGAACACTTCGCCGTCTTCTTCGGCGTACATCAGCGGGCCGAGTTTTTCCGACAGGCCCCACTTGGTAACCATGTTACGAGCGATCTGGCTGGCACGCATGATGTCGTTGGAGGCACCGGTGGTGACGCCATCGAAGCCCAGGGTCATCTCCTCGGCGATACGGCCGCCGTACAGCGAGCAGATCTGGCTGATCAGGGCACGCTTGGACAGGCTGTAACGGTCTTCCTCAGGGAGGAACATGGTCACACCCAGGGCACGGCCACGCGGAATGATCGAGACCTTGTAGACCGGGTCATGCTCAGGCACGACGCGACCAACGATGGCGTGACCGGCTTCGTGGAAGGCCGTGTTGCGCTTCTCTTTCTCGGACATGACCATGGTTTTGCGCTCGGCGCCCATCATGATCTTGTCTTTGGCCAGCTCGAATTCTTTCATCTCGATGACGCGCTTGCTCGAACGTGCGGCAAACAGCGCGGCTTCGTTGACCAGGTTGGCCAGGTCGGCACCGGAGAAGCCTGGAGTCCCACGGGCGATCACACCGGCATTGACGTTGTCGCCAATCGGCGCTTTGCGCATGTGCACCTTGAGGATCTGCTCACGGCCACGGATGTCCGGCAGACCCACCACAACCTGACGGTCAAAACGACCAGGACGCAGCAGCGCCGGGTCAAGCACGTCAGGGCGGTTGGTTGCAGCAATGACGATGATGCCATCGTTGCCTTCAAAGCCGTCCATCTCGACCAGCAACTGGTTGAGGGTCTGCTCACGCTCGTCGTGACCACCACCCATGCCGGCGCCACGGTGGCGACCGACGGCATCGATTTCGTCGATGAAGATGATGCACGGCGCGTGCTTTTTAGCTTGTTCGAACATGTCGCGAACGCGGCTTGCACCGACACCCACGAACATTTCGACAAAGTCGGAACCGGAAATGGTGAAGAACGGCACCTTGGCTTCGCCGGCAATGGCCTTGGCCAGCAGGGTTTTACCGGTACCTGGTGGGCCTACCATCAGCACGCCACGCGGGATACGGCCGCCCAGGCGCTGGAACTTGCCCGGATCGCGCAGGAACTCGACCAGCTCGCCGACTTCTTCCTTGGCCTCGTCGCAACCGGCGACGTCAGCCAAGGTGGTTTTGACCTGATCTTCTGACAACAGCCGCGCCTTGCTCTTGCCAAAGCTCATCGGCCCGCCCTTGCCGCCGGCACCGCCCTGCATCTGGCGCATGAAGAACATGAACACCGCGATGATCACCAGGATCGGGAAGCTGGCAACCAGCAGTTGAGTCCAGATGCTTTGCTGCTCAGGCTGCTTGCCTTCAACAACCACGTTGTTGTTGACCAGGTCACCGATCAGGCCGTTGTCGGCGATGGCCGGACGCACGGTCTTGAAGGTGTCGCCGTCAGAGCGTTTGCCGGTAATGATGGCGCCGTCGACGGTGACGCGCTCGACCTTACCGTCCTTGACCTGCTGAATGAAGTCAGAATAGTTGAGGGTTTGCGGCTCGTTCGGGCTGGAGAAGTTGTTCATCACCGTCACAAGGACGGCAGCGATGATCAACCACAGGATCAGATTCTTTGCCATGTCGTTCAATTAGCTACCCTCTGAGGCCGGCGCAACGACGCAGCCGTGCCTCGCATGATATTCATCGCCCTAACTTACTACATTACCTGCGCAACCGCAGGCACCGTCTGTAACCCTTTGTGAAACCAGACTACACGAAGTTCGGACGATCCTGACGCAGCGGCTGATTGGATTTACCTATCGGCAGCTGCTCAAGCCGCTATCTCACGCCCCTTTGAAGCCTTTAGCCACCATGTATTGCTCACGGGAGCGATCTCGGGACGAGCTCGGCTTGCGCATCTGTACCTTGTCGAATTTGCGACGCACGTCTTTGAGGAACACATCAAAACCTTCACCCTGGAAGATCTTGATCACGAAATCTCCGCCTGGGCGCAACACCCGGGTGCTCAGATCAAGCGCCAATTCGCAGAGGAACATGGCTTTGGGCATGTCTACCTCAGGCGTACCACTCATGTTGGGGGCCATATCGGAAATCACAAGGTCCACATGCGAATCACCTACCGCGGCAAGAATGCTCTGCAGTACCGAATCCTCGGTAAAATCGCCGTGAATGAAGGTGACATCCGGGATCGAGTCCATCTCGAGAATGTCGGACGCGATCAGGCGGCCCTTGCCACCAATCAGACGACTGGTCACCTGCGACCAGCCACCTGGCGCCGCGCCGAGGTCGATCACGCTCATGCCAGGACGGATCAAACGGTCCTTTTCCTGGATCTCCAGCAGTTTGTAGCTCGCACGCGAGCGGTAGCCGTCCTTCTGCGCCTGTTTGACGAAAGGATCGTTGAAATGCTCTGTCAGCCAGTTCTGGCTGCTTTTGGAACGCTGTACCAAGGGGCACCTCGATGAATAGCTTCGTGATTGACTGGGCGCAGCCACGGGCGCTCGGGTAAAATGGCTTCCAATTTTACAGAATCAGACGAAAAGGGTCAGATTATGCCGCTCAACAACGAGCAGAAGAAGCAGTACAAGTCTATTGGTCACGACCTCAAGCCGGTCCTGATTGTCGCCGGCAACGGTCTTAATGAAGGCGTGATCGCTGAACTGGATCGTGCTCTGGCTGACCATGAGCTGATCAAAGTCGAAATTCGCTCGGAAGATCGCGAAGAACGCAAAGCCGCGATCGCCGGGCTGTGCAAGGCTGGCCGTGCTGAACTGGTGCAGACCATCGGCAAAAAAGCGCTGATCTACCGCAAGAACCCACAGCCAAACAAGCAACTCTCGAACATCCACCGCAACAAGTGACGGTGGCTCCGCTCAGCGGCGCGCCTGGCGCGCCCTGACCGGGACGGGCTGGGCTACCAGCACGATGCCGGAAAAGCCCAATACCAAAAAGCAGAACATCTGCCAGCGCTCACCTACGGATATACCGTAGCGTAGCGTGTAATAGCTGACGCAGGCAGCAAAGCCGAGCAACAACATCTGCCCGCGAAACTGCCGCCACCAGGCCGGCAGGCCATCGACCCTCGCCAGCACCGCCAGCTGCACCATCAAACCCAACCAGGCCACGCCGACCAACCAACGGTCGATCTGCGTTGCGACGTCCTGCACCAGCAACGGCGCAAGCCCGGTGACCTTGAGTGCGGGCACCAGCCCTACATGGAATACCCACAGGCCGCCGACCCAGAAAACCTGGGACAGCTGCCAGAGAATCCCCTCGAGGGAAGGCGCCCGCAGGCGCCGATCAGATGTGTTTGACTTCGACAATCTCGTACTCGACCGTGCCGCTAGGCGTCTTGATCACGACAGTATCGCCTTCTTCCTTGGCGATGATGGCGCGAGCGATAGGTGCACCGACCGAGAGCTTGCCGAGTTTCACGTTGGCTTCATCTTCACCAACGATCTGATACGTCACGCGTTCGTCGGTTTCGGTGTTGGCCAGCTCGACGGTGGTGCCGAAAATGACCTTGCCCGTATGCGGGATGGTCGTCACGTCGATCACCACGGCGTTTTGCAGACGGCCTTCGATGTCGCGGATACGCGCCTCGACCATGCCCTGCTCCTCACGGGCGGCATGGTACTCGGCGTTTTCCTTGAGGTCGCCCAGCTCGCGCGCTTCACCAATCGCTTGGCTCAGGCGCGGACGCTCGGTCTTGCTCAGAAACAGATGCTCTTCTTCCAGGGCGCGCGCGCCCTGGACGGTCATCGGGTATTTGGTAATGCTCATGCTTTGAGTCCTGCATGCAGATCCTGCAAGCGCCGCACGGTCTTTTCAGGGCCGAACTTCAGCGCTTCACAGATGGCTTCACCGGCCGCAATGGTAGTGGTGCAGTAAATCTTGTGCTGCAGCGCATTGCGACGAATCGAGTAGGAATCGGCGATCGACTGGCGGCCTTCGGTGGTGTTGATGATCAGCGACACTTCGTCGTTCTTGATCATGTCGACCACGTGCGGGCGACCTTCGGTCACTTTGTTCACGCGACGTACTTTCAGGCCAGCGGCTTCGATGAGCTTGGCGGTGCCAACGGTGGCAACCAGCTCAAAGCCGAGGTTGATCAGGTCGCGGGCAACGCCAGCCACTTGTGGCTTGTCGTCGTCACGTACGCTGATGAACGCAGTGCCGCCGGTTGGCAGTACTTCGCTGGCCCCCATCTGGGCCTTGGCGAAGGCTTCACCGAAGCTGTCGCCGACACCCATGACTTCACCGGTGGATTTCATCTCAGGGCCGAGGATCGGGTCAACCCCTGGGAACTTGGCGAACGGGAACACGGCTTCCTTGACGCTATGGAAGTTAGGAATGATTTCCTTGGTGAAGCCGATTTCCTTGAGGGTCTTGCCGGCCATGACGCGGGCGGCAATCATCGCCAGCGAGGTGCCGATGCACTTGGACACGAACGGTACGGTACGCGAGGCGCGCGGGTTGACTTCGATCACGTAGATCTTGTCGCCCTGCAGGGCCAGCTGCACGTTCATCAGGCCAACCACGCCCAGTTCCAGTGCCATCTTCTTGACCTGCTCGCGCACTTCGTCCTGCACATGAGCCGGCAGCGAGTACGGTGGCAGCGAGCACGCCGAGTCACCGGAGTGAACGCCGGCCTGTTCGATGTGCTGCATGATCGCGCCGATGACCACGTCGGTGCCGTCGCAGACCGCATCCACGTCCATCTCGATGGCGCAGTTGAGGAAGTGGTCGAGCAGCACCGGGCTGTCGTTGGAAACTTGCACAGCTTCACGCAGGTAGCGCTTGAGCTCGTCCAGTTCGTAGACGATTTCCATGGCGCGGCCGCCGAGCACGTACGAAGGACGCACCACCAGCGGGTAACCGATCACGCCGGCAGCGCGGATCGCTTCTTCTTCGCTGCGCACGGTAGCGTTAGGCGGCTGCAGCAGGTTCAGGCGCTGCACCATCTGCTGGAAGCGCTCACGGTCTTCGGCGCGGTCGATGGCGTCAGGGCTGGTACCGATGATCGGCACGCCGGCTTCTTCCAGAGCGCGAGCCAGTTTCAGCGGAGTCTGGCCACCGTAGTGGACGATCACGCCTTTTGGCTTCTCGACGCGGCACACTTCCAGCACGTCTTCCAGGGTCAGCGGCTCGAAGTACAGGCGGTCGGAGGTGTCGTAGTCGGTGGAGACGGTTTCCGGGTTGCAGTTGACCATGATGGTCTCGTACCCGTCTTCACGCAGCGCCAGGGCTGCGTGTACGCAGCAGTAGTCGAACTCGATGCCTTGGCCGATACGGTTCGGGCCGCCACCGAGGATCATGATCTTGTCGCGGGTCGACGGGTTGGCCTCGCACTCTTCCTCGTAGGTCGAGTACAGGTAGGCGGTGTCGGTGGCGAACTCGGCGGCGCAGGTGTCAACGCGCTTGTACACCGGGAACACTTCCAGCTTGTGGCGGTGGCGACGCAGGGTCTTGTCGGTAACACCCAGCAGTACAGCCAGGCGCTGGTCGGAGAAGCCCTTGCGCTTGAGGCGCAGCATCAGGTCTTTGTCGATGGCCGACAGGGCCAGGGTCTTGACCCTCTCTTCGTCCTTGATCAGGTCTTCCATCTGCACCAGGAACCAGTGGTCGATACCGGTCAGGGCGAAGATTTCGTCGCAGGTCATGCCCGAGCGCATGGCGTCGGCGACGTACCAGATACGCTCGGCGCCTGGCACGGTCAGCTCGCGCTTGAGGATGCTGGCGGCTTCAGGGCTGCTCAGGTCGACTTTCGGGTCGAGGCCGCACGCGCCGACTTCCAGGCCGCGCAGGGCTTTCTGCAGGGATTCCTGGAAGGTCCGGCCGATGGCCATGACTTCACCGACCGACTTCATCTGCGTGGTCAGGCGGGCGTCGGCTTTCGGGAATTTCTCGAAGGCAAAGCGCGGCAGCTTGGTCACGACGTAGTCGATCGACGGTTCGAACGACGCTGGGGTACGGCCGCCAGTGATGTCGTTGGTCAGCTCGTCGAGGGTGTAACCGACAGCCAGCTTGGCGGCGATCTTGGCGATCGGGAAGCCGGTGGCTTTCGAGGCCAGCGCCGAGGAGCGGGAAACCCGTGGATTCATCTCGATCACGACCATACGGCCGGTGTCCGGGCAGATACCGAACTGAACGTTGGAACCGCCGGTTTCGACACCAATTTCACGCAGCACCGCCAGCGAGGCGTTGCGCATGATCTGGTATTCCTTGTCGGTCAGGGTCTGTGCTGGCGCCACGGTGATCGAGTCACCGGTGTGCACGCCCATCGGATCGAAGTTTTCGATCGAGCAAACGATGATGCAGTTGTCCTTTTTGTCGCGGACAACTTCCATCTCGTACTCTTTCCAGCCGATCAGCGATTCGTCGATCAGCAGCTCTTTGGTCGGCGACAGGTCGAGGCCGCGAGCGCAGATTTCTTCGAACTCTTCACGGTTGTAGGCGATGCCGCCGCCAGTGCCGCCCATGGTGAACGACGGGCGAATGATGCACGGGAAGCCGAGCTTCTCGAGCACTGCGTTGGCTTCGTCCATGCTGTGGGCGATACCCGAACGCGGGCACTCAAGGCCGATGGCCTTCATGGCCTTGTCGAAACGCGAGCGGTCTTCAGCCTTGTCGATGGTGTCGGCGTTGGCACCGATCATCTCTACACCGAACTTTTCCAGAACGCCTTCGCGCTCCAGATCCAGGGCGCAGTTCAGAGCGGTCTGGCCGCCCATGGTTGGCAGCAGCGCGTCCGGACGCTCGGTCTCGATGATCTTGGCAACGGTCTGCCACTTGATCGGCTCGATGTAGGTGGCGTCGGCCATGGCCGGGTCGGTCATGATGGTGGCTGGGTTGGAGTTCACCAGAATGACGCGATAGCCTTCCTCGCGCAGCGCTTTACACGCCTGGGCGCCGGAGTAGTCGAATTCGCAGGCCTGGCCGATAACGATCGGGCCAGCGCCGAGAATCAGGATGCTTTTAATGTCTGTACGTTTTGGCATTGGGTGCTCACTCAAATCCGCGGGTCAGTCGGCAAGCCGGCTTGAACATGCTCAGGTCAGGCGCTGCCGGACGCAGCCAGGGCTGGTCCGGGGCCTGGATGGCGAATGCTCAGCGGCGCTTGGCCATGGCATCGATGAAACGATCGAACAGCGGCGCGACGTCAGTCGGGCCTGGGCTTGCCTCAGGGTGACCCTGGAAGCTGAAGGCGCTCTTGTCGGTGCGCTCGATGCCCTGCAGGGTACCGTCGAACAGCGACTTGTGGATCGCCCGCACGTTGCCTGGCAGGGTCGCTTCGTCAACAGCAAAACCGTGGTTCTGGCTGGTGATCATGACAACGCCGGTGTCGAGGTCTTGCACTGGGTGGTTGGCACCGTGGTGGCCGTGACCCATTTTCACCGTCTTGGCGCCGGAGGCCAGGGCCAGCAGCTGGTGGCCGAGGCAGATGCCGAACACCGGAATCTCGGTCTCGAGCACTTCCTTGATCGCCTGGATGGCGTAGTCGCATGGCTCAGGATCGCCTGGGCCGTTGGACAGGAACACGCCGTCCGGATTGAGCGCGAGGACTTCGCTGGCCGGCGTTTGCGCAGGCACCACGGTCACCCGGCAGCCACGCGCAACCAGCATGCGCAGGATGTTCAGCTTGACGCCGTAGTCGAAGGCGACCACGTGGTAAGGCAGGTCGGCAGCGGCGATTTCGGCATGGTCGTTGGTTTTCAGGTCCCACACGCTGGAGCGCCACTCGTAACGCGCTTTGGTGGAAACTTCCTTGGCCAGGTCCATGCCCTTCAGGCCCGGGAAGCCGCGGGCAGCTGCGATGGCGGCTTCTTCGCTGATGTTGTCACCGGCCAGGATGCAGCCGTTCTGAGCGCCCTTCTCACGCAGGATGCGGGTCAGGCGACGGGTGTCGATGCCAGCGATGGCAACCACGTTGTGCTCTTTCAGGTACTCGGACAGCGACTGGGTCTTGCGCCAGTTGCTGGCAACCAGCGGCAGGTCACGGATGACCAGGCCAGCCGACCAGACGCGGTCGGATTCTGCGTCGCCCGGGTTGGTGCCGGTGTTACCGATGTGCGGGTAAGTCAGGGTAACGATTTGCTGGGCGTAGGAAGGGTCTGTAAGGATTTCCTGGTAGCCGGTCATAGCGGTGTTGAACACCACCTCTCCAACAGTCTGGCCGTCGGCACCGATGGCTTCACCGCGAAAAATGCTGCCATCAGCAAGGGCGAGTATGGCTGGCTTAGTCAAGAAGACCTCCCGTAAATAAAGCCTGAAAGGGCGATCGCAGGTTGCAAAAAAGCGGAGTGACGTATGGACACGTCACCCCGCTTCATGTGCTGAATATCTCTGCGCGCTTTTAGTGAACACACTAAAGCTGTAGCTTACAGAAATTGATGATTTTGGTCTACCGCGCATGTGTCGAAAATGCACACCAATGCGACAGGCACTTCAATTCCGAGTTGGACCCTTCGCGGGTAAACCCGCTCCCACAGGGATCGCAGTGGGAGCGGGTTTACCCGCGAAGCAGACGCCGCCGACCTTACTGATCAGTGCAGTTCGAGCACATCCTGCATGTCGTACAAACCTGGCTCACGCCCGTCCAGCCACAACGCTGCACGCACCGCGCCCTTGGCGAAGGTCATGCGGCTCGAGGCCTTGTGGGTGATCTCGACGCGCTCGCCATCAGCGGCAAACAGCACCGTGTGATCACCCACGATGTCACCCGCCCGCACGGTAGCAAAACCAATGGTCTTGCGATCACGCGCGCCGGTCTGGCCTTCACGGCCATACACCGCCACTTCCTGCAGATCACGACCGAGCGCCTGAGCAACCACTTCACCCATGCGCAGCGCGGTACCCGACGGTGCATCGACCTTGTGCCGGTGATGCGCTTCGCTGATCTCGATGTCGACCTCGTCACCCATCACCCGGGCAGCGATGTCGAGCAGCTTCAGGCACAGGTTGACGCCAACACTGAAGTTGGCGGCAAACACGATCGGGATGTCTTTACCGGCTTCGGCCAGCAGCAGTTTCTCTTCTGCCGAGAACCCAGTCGTACCAATGACCATGGCCTTGCCCGCCTTGCGGCAGAACGCCAGGTTCTTCAGGGTCACCGACGGGTGCGTGAAGTCGATCAGCACGTCGAACTCATCGGCAACCTTGGCCAGGTCACCCGAGATGGTCACGCCGATCCGGCCCAGGGCCGCCAACTCGCCAGCGTCAGCGCCGACCAGCGAGCTGTCGGGCTTGTCGATGGCGGCCGTGAGGCCGGCGCTTGGCGCCTGTTGCTGCACAGCCTCGACGAGGATCTTGCCCATCCGCCCTGCTGCACCCATTACCGCAATACGTCGCATAGCCTGTTCCTTGTCAGAGATCGCCGAAGAAGCGCTTCACACCCTCGAACCAACCGTTGGCCTTGGGCGAATGGGAGCTGTCACCTTCGAGCGAGTCACGCAGCTCTTCGAGCAGCTCACGCTGACGACGGCTGAGGTTGACCGGGGTTTCCACCGCGACCCGGCACAGCAGGTCACCAGCACCACCGCCACGCACCGGAGCGACGCCCTTGCCACGCAAGCGGAACTGCTTGCCGGTCTGGGTGCCTTCGGGGATCCTCAGTTTGACCCGACCATCCAGAGTCGGCACTTCCAGCTCGCCACCCAGGGCGGCATCGGTGTAGCTGATCGGTACTTCGCAGTACAGATGCTTGCCGTCACGCTGGAAGATCGCGTGCTCACGCACGTTGATCACCACATACAGGTCGCCAGTCGGGCCGCCATGGGCACCCGCCTCGCCTTCGCCGGACAGGCGAATGCGGTCGCCGGTATCGACCCCAGCCGGGACCTTGACCGACAGCGTCTTGTACTCTTCGACACGGCCTTCGCCGTGGCACGAACCGCACGGGTCGGTGATGATCTTGCCCTGGCCATGGCAGCGCGGGCAGGTTTGCTGCACCGAGAAGAAGCCCTGCTGCATGCGCACCTGGCCGATACCGCCGCAGGTCGGGCAGGTCGACGGGGTCGAGCCCTTCTTCGCACCACTGCCGTCGCACGGCTCGCAGTTGACCAGCGTCGGTACACGGATGTTGACCGTGGTGCCGCGCACGGCTTCTTCCAGGTTCAGCTCGAGGGTGTAGCGCAGGTCGCTGCCGCGTGCGGCGCCACCACGGCCACCACCCCGGCTGCCGCCGAAGAAGTCGCTGAACACATCACCAAAGATGTCGGAGAAATTGGCGCCACCGAAGCCTGCACCGCCGCCACCCATGCTTGGGTCGACACCAGCGTGACCGTATTGGTCGAACGCTGCGCGCTTGCTCGCATCAGACAGCACTTCGTAGGCCTCGTTGGCCTCCTTGAACATGTCTTCGGATTCTTTGTCGCCCGGGTTACGGTCCGGGTGGTACTTCATCGCCAGTCGGCGGTAGGCCTTTTTGAGGTCACCTTCACTGGCGCCGCGCTCGACCCCCAGGACCTCATAATAATCACGCTTGGACATAGGTCATTTGCACTCTTGTGGGCGTTCGGCAAAGCTCTGCGCGTTCCGCGCCGTGCCGCCAGCACCTGCCGCTACACATGACTCATGCGCCCTGACAGATGCTGTAAAAATTCTCGTATTCCAGACACACCAACGCGGGAGCAAGCCCCCGCGCGGCGACATCCTACCAGCTCAACACCAAGCGGCGCTGAGCTGGCCGACAACTAGCAGGGATTACTGCTTGTTGTTGTCTTTCACTTCTTCGAACTCGGCGTCAACCACGTCATCGTGCTTGGCTTCCGGCTCGGCTTGCTGCTGGGCGCCGCCCTGAGGCTGTTCAGCCGACTGCTCGGCGTACATCTTCTGGGCAACTGGTGCGGAGACCTTGGACAGCTCTTCGACCTTGGCGTCGATGGCAGCCTTGTCGTCGCCTTTGACAGCGGCTTCCAGAGCAACCACAGCAGCTTCGATCGCGGTTTTTTCTTCCGCGGTCACTTTGTCACCGGCATCGGCGACCATTTTGCGAGTCGAGTGGACCAGCGCGTCACCCTGGTTACGGGCAGCGGCCAGCTCTTCGAACTTGCGGTCTTCTTCGGCGTTGGCCTCGGCGTCACGCACCATGCGCTCGATCTCTTCGTCGGACAGACCGGAGTTGGCCTTGATCACGATCGACTGAGTCTTGCCGGTGGCCTTGTCTTTCGCGCCGACGTGCAGGATGCCGTTGGCGTCGATGTCGAAGGTCACTTCGATCTGTGGCACGCCACGTGGTGCTGGTGGAATGTCGGCCAGGTCGAATTTACCCAGCGACTTGTTCTGACCAGCCTGCTTACGCTCACCTTGAAGCACGTGAATGGTCACGGCGTTCTGGTTGTCGTCGGCAGTCGAGAACACCTGCGACTTTTTGGTCGGGATGGTGGTGTTCTTCTCGATCAGCGCAGTCATCACGCCGCCCATGGTTTCGATACCCAGGGTCAGCGGGCTGACGTCCAGCAGCAGTACGTCTTTGACGTCGCCGGCCAGTACCGCGCCCTGGATAGCAGCGCCCATGGCAACGGCTTCGTCCGGGTTGACGTCTTTACGTGCTTCTTTACCGAAGAAATCGGTAACCAGCTTCTGTACCAGCGGCATACGGGTCTGGCCGCCAACCAGGATCACGTCGTTGATCGCGCCAACGTCGATACCGGCGTCTTTCAGAGCGATGCGGCAAGGCTCGATGGTGCGCTGCACCAGGTCTTCTACCAGCGATTCCAGCTTGGCGCGGGAGATCTTCACGTTCAAGTGCTTAGGACCGGTCGCGTCTGCAGTGATGTACGGCAGGTTGACGTCGGTCTGCTGGCTCGAGGACAGCTCGATCTTGGCTTTTTCAGCGGCTTCTTTCAGGCGCTGCATCGCCAGCGGGTCACCTTTGAGGTTCATGCCGCTTTCTTTCTTGAACTCGTCGACAAGGTAGTCGATCAGGCGAATGTCGAAGTCTTCACCACCGAGGAAGGTGTCACCGTTGGTGGCCAGTACTTCGAACTGGTGCTCGCCGTCGACTTCGGCAATTTCGATAACCGAAACGTCGAAGGTACCGCCGCCCAGGTCATAAACGATCACGGTGTGATCGCCCTTGGCCTTGTCCATACCGTAAGCCAGCGCAGCTGCGGTTGGTTCGTTGATGATACGTTTTACGTCCAGACCTGCGATGCGGCCGGCGTCTTTGGTGGCCTGACGCTGGCTGTCGTTGAAGTAGGCCGGAACGGTGATGACCGCTTCGGTAACTGGCTCGCCCAGGTAGTCTTCGGCGGTTTTCTTCATCTTTTTCAAGATTTCAGCCGAGATTTGTGGCGGTGCCATTTTCTGGCCGTTTACTTCAACCCAGGCGTCGTTGTTGTCAGCCTTGACGATCTTGTACGGGACCATCTGAATGTCTTTCTGCACGACTTCTTCGTCGAAGCGGCGACCGATCAGACGCTTTACCGCGTACAGGGTGTTGTGCGGGTTGGTGACTGCCTGGCGCTTGGCCGACTGACCGACGAGGATTTCGCCGTCGTTGGCGTAAGCGATGATCGAAGGGGTAGTACGCGCGCCTTCGGCGTTCTCGATAACCTTGACGTTACCGTTTTCCAGGATGGAGACGCACGAGTTGGTGGTCCCCAGGTCGATACCGATGATTTTGCCCATGTTAACTCTCCCGAAACTGAATTAGCTGGCAGCGGCTACATTGGCCAACTGCGGTAATACTTGAATGCTTGACACTAAGATGGGGTCACCCAAACAGATTTCAAGCCTGTTCGTTGATCGAAGGTTGCGCTGCCGCAGGCGCCTTGCTGACCACCACCATGGCGGGGCGCAGCAGACGGCCGTTGAGCATGTAGCCCTTCTGGAACACCTTGAGCACGCTGTTCGGCTCGACATCGGCGCTCTCTTGCATGGCCATCGCCTGGTGATGTTCGGCGTTGAACGGTTCACCGTGCGGGTCAATGGCTTCGAGGTTGTAGCGCTTGAGGGTGTCGCTGAACATCTTCAGGGTGAGCTCGATACCATCGCGCATTGGCTTGATGGTTTCGTCGTCGGCGCTGGACAGTTCCAGGCCGCGCTCGAGGCTGTCGATTACCGGCAGCAGGTCGCTGGCAAACTTCTCCAGGGCGAACTTGTGCGCTTTCTCGACATCCTGTTCGGCCCGACGACGCACGTTCTGCAGGTCGGCAACGGCGCGCAGGGATTGATCCTTGGCCGCGGCCAGCTGCTCCTCGAGCACCTGAACACGGGTACCGAGATCCTCAGAACCTGCTTCTTCGGTGTTTGGGGTGTTTTCGTCCAGCTGTTCGTCAGCCATTGGGTATCTCCTCCGCAATTTCTGTTGTGCGAGCCTTGCTCGCTCCGTTGACGGCTATATGGGGTCGGAAAAATCAGCTTCAAGGGCTGAGGCGGTTTTCCATGGGCGCGAAAGCAATCTACCAATGGATATTGTCAGGCAGGCAAAAAGCACTGTATAAATATCCAGACCTGACCTTTCGGGAGCCGCCCTCATGCTGGTGCACCTGTCCATCCACAACTACGCCATCGTCGAACACCTGGACCTCGAGCTGTCTCGCGGCATGAGTGTGATTACCGGTGAAACCGGCGCGGGCAAATCGATCATGCTCGACGCCCTCGGCCTGGCCCTGGGCGATCGCGCCGACAGCGGCGTGGTCCGCCCCGGCGCCGACAAGGCCGACATCCTCGCCACCTTCGACCTGGTCGACATTCCCGAGGCCAGCGTCTGGCTCAAAGAACGCGACCTCGACGGCGAAGGCCTGTGCATCCTGCGCCGGGTGATCACCGCCGAAGGCCGCAGCCGTGGCTATATAAATGGCACGCCCTGCCCGCTCGGCGACCTCAAGGCCCTCGGCGAACTGTTGATCGACATCCACAGCCAGCATGAGCACCAGTCGCTACTGAAAACCGACACTCACCGCCGCCTGGTCGACGAATACGCCGGTGCCAGCGACCTCTCCCGTCAGGTGCAACTGGCAGCGCAGCGCTGGCGGCAGACCCGCCAGGAGCTGGAGCGGCTGTCCAACTCCGGCGACGAACAACGCGCCCGGCAACAGCTGCTGAGCTATCAGCTGGAAGAGCTGGACAACCTCGCCCTCGGCGAAAACGAGCTGGAGCAACTGAAGCAGGAGCACAAGAGCCTGACCAACGCCGAAGCCCTGTTCGGCATCTGCCGCCAGGTCATCGATCAATGCAGCGAGAGCGACTCGGGCAATGTGCTCAATGCCCTGACCGCCAGCCTCAACCGCCTCAGCGCGGTGACCGGCGGGCCGAAGGCGCTGGACGAAGCGGCGACCATGATTGCCAGTGCGCAGATCCAGGTCGAAGAAGCGGTCGGCGAGCTCAATCGCTTCCTCGACAACTTCGACGCCGACCCGATGCGCCTGCAAGCGCTGGAGGAGCGCCTCGATACTATTTATACGTTGGCGCGCAAACACCGCGTGCACCCGACCGAACTGCCGCACCTGCAACAGCGCTTGATGGAAGAGCTTGAAGGCCTCAACGCCAGTGACGAGTCACTTGAGCGCCTGGGTGAAGAGCTGGCCGCCTATGCCCAGCACTATCAAACCAAGGCCCAGGAACTCAGCGCCCTGCGCAAACAGGCGGCTGCGCAACTGGCCACAGCGGTCGAGCAGGAAGTGCAGCGCCTCGGTATGCCGGGTGGGCGTTTCTGTATCGAGCTGAACCCGTTTGAAAGTGCCGAGCCTTCGCCGCATGGCCTGGAGCAGATCGAACTGCTGGTCAGTGCCAACCCTGGGCAGCCGCTTAAAGGTTTGGCCAAGGTAGCCTCCGGCGGTGAGCTGTCGCGGATCAGCCTGGCGATTCAGGTGATCACTGCGCAGACCTCGCGGATTCCGACTTTGGTGTTCGACGAAGTGGACGTCGGTATCGGCGGGCCCACTGCGGAAATTGTCGGCCAGTTGCTGCGCCGACTTGGCGAACGCGGGCAAGTGCTGACCGTGACCCACCTGCCACAGGTGGCGGCGCAAGGGCATCATCATTTGTTTGTGCACAAGGTGCGCGACAGCGAGACCACGCACACGGCGGTGGCCAGTCTCGGCAAGCGTGAGCGGGTTGAGGAAGTGGCGCGGATGTTGGGCGGGATTGACCTGACCAAAGAATCGCTGGCGCATGCGCGCAAGATGGTCGTTACCAGCAAATAAGTGATTGGGGCCGCTGCGCGACCCTTTCGCGACACAAGGCCGCTCCTACAGATGACCGCGTGCTTTCTGTAGGAGCGGCCTTGTGTCGCGAAAGGGTCGCAAAGCGGCCCCAAAAACACAACTGGCGGGCACGACCTCGAAAGATCGCCCCGCCAGCCGTCAACGATCTAAATCGTTACCGCTTCTTACGCACATAAAGAACCAGATTATGGTCCACGAGCTCAAAGCCATGCTCGGCCACGATCTCTTTCTGGCGCTTTTCGATTTCCGAATCGAAGAACTCGATGACTTCGCTGGTCTCCACGTTGACCATATGGTCGTGGTGACCGCCATCCGCCAGCTCAAACACCGCGTGGCCGCCGTCGAAGTTATGACGAACCACCAGGCCCGCTGCTTCGAACTGGGTCAAAACCCGGTAAACAGTGGCCAGACCGACGTCCTCGCCAGCCTCCATCAGCGCCTTGTAGACATCCTCGGCACTCATGTGTCGCTGCTCGGTAGAATCGAGCATCTGAAGGATCTTAACTCGAGGCAGTGTCACCTTGAGACCAGCTTTACGTAGTTCGCTATTTTCAACCATGGTCAGCTTTCTCGCCGATGCTGCTTCGCAGCTTCTCTTAATACGGGTATGATCGGGGTTTACGTTGTCCAGCCAAGATAGTGGAAGTCGCCCACCGATGCAAAAGTCCAAGCTCTTGCTAACCAGCCTCACCCTAGTGGGACTGCTCGCACTCGCCGGTTGCTCGTTTCCCGGGGTTTACAAAATCGACATCCAGCAGGGCAATGTCGTCACGCAGGACATGATAGACCAATTACGCCCGGGAATGACCCGCCGGCAAGTAAGGTTTATCATGGGCAACCCGCTGATTCAGGATACTTTCAACACCAACCGTTGGGATTATCTCTACAGCTTGCAGCCTGGTGGCGGTAAACGTCAGCAAGAGCGCATGAGCATCTTCTTCAATGAAGGTGATCAGCTGGTCAGTCTGTCCGGTGACTTCATGCCTGGCGTCAGCCGAGATCAAGAGATCCTCGGTGGCAGCGGTGATACCACCGTCAGCCCGGACGCTCAGCCTGGCCAACCCACCCAGCCAGAAGAAAAACCAGCTCGTCGCGGCTCGACCGAAGAATCGATCCAACGCGAAATCGACACCATCGAAGCAACACCGGTGCCGACCCCAGCTCCGCTGGATACCAATCCGCAGTAAGCAGATTGGCTCCAAGAAAAAGCCCGAACCTAGGTTCGGGCTTTTTTTGTGCCTGCGCTTTGCCAAATCGTCAGCCGTTGAGCTGCTTGGCACGCTGGCAGAAAGCATCGACCAGAGTATTCGCGGCCTGGTTGAACAGCGGCCCGAGGGTGGCGCGCACGATCGGCCCGGCATAATCAAACGACAGGTCGAGGCTGATCTTGCATGCCTTGTCACCCAGCGGCTTGAACACCCACACGCCGTGCAACTGGCTGAACGGGCCTTCTTCAAGGTTCATCTCGATCGACTGCCCCGGCACCAGCACATTGCGCGTAACAAAGTGCTGGCTAAGCCCGCCTTTGGCCACTTCCAGCTTGGCGCGCATGCTCGTCTCGCTGCTCTCGAGCACCGTCGAGGCCGAGCACCACGGCAGAAATTCTGGGTAGCTGGCGACGTCGTTGACAAGGTCATACAGCGCCTGGGCAGGGTACGGCAGCAGGGCAGAGCGTTGAATATGGGTAGTCATCCAGGCATCGATTCCAAGGCTGGGCGGCAGCACTTCGCAGCTCACCGAAAACAGGTTCTGTGGGTTACACAGTGTGTCCATTGTCCGGGATTCATCCGGCAGGCTCAAGCGCACCGAAAACCCCGTAGCCGACAACGCCATGACTGCCTATAATGCGGCCCCTATGGCTAAGCAAAAGAAACATCCGACCGGGACCATCGCGCAGAACAAGAAAGCGCGTCACGATTACTTCATCGAACACAAGTTCGAGGCCGGGCTGGTCCTGTCCGGTTGGGAAGTAAAAAGCCTGCGGGCCGGTAAGGCACACCTGACTGACAGCTACGTGCTGCTCAAGGACGGTGAAGCCTGGCTGTTCGGTTGCCACATTGCGCCGCTGACTGCCGCCAGCACCCACGTCATCGCTGACCCGATCCGCACCCGTAAACTGCTGCTGAACAAGCGCGAGCTTGAGCGCGTGCACGCTGCCGTGGCGCAGAAGGGCTACACCTGTGTGGCCTTGTCGCTGTACTGGAGCAAGCACCTGATCAAGTGCGAAATCGCCTTGGGCAAGGGCAAGAAGGAATTCGACAAGCGCGACACCGAGCGCGAACGCGATTCCAACCGCGAGATGCAGCGGGCTGTGCGCAACAAAGGCAAGGAAGACTGATTCCTCGTTGATTTGTGGTGCCTGCTTTGGGGCTGCTTTGCAGCCCTTCGCGGGCAAGCCCGCTCCCACAGGTATCTGAGTGCAGCTTAGTGCCCTGTGGGAGCGGGCTTGCCCGCGAAGGGCCGCAAAGCGGCCCCAGCAATTCCAAGCCAAACCCCATCACCGCCCACTGCGCCGCTCCGCCCGCGCCACCCGATGCGCCTCCTCCTGTGCCTCTTCGAGCACCTCCTGCACATACAGGATATGCCGGCTCGACACCTCCCGCGCCTCCTCCGCCCTACCCTCAACAATCGCCTGATACAGCTCGCGGTGCTGCCCAATCAACATATCCCGCGTCTCGCTACGCTGCTGATACATCCCGCCAATGTTGGTCACCACGTTGCGCTTGAGCAAATCAAACAACCCACGAATGGTGTGCAGCAACACCGCGTTATGGCTCGCCTCGGCAATCGCCAGATGGAACCGCGCATCCGCCGCGCCCTCCTCCGCCCGGCTCACCTCGGCCTTGCGTGAATAACAATCCTGCAGCTCATCAAACGCCGCCTTGAGCCGCTCACGGTCAGGTTCGGTCGCCCGCTGCGCCGCATAAAACGCACACGACGCCTCCAGCGTATGGCGAAACTCGAGCAAGTCCCGCTGCGCCTCCGGGCTGTGTTCAAGCAGCTGCAGCAGCGGGTCACTGAAGGTTGCCCCCAGCGACGCCGCCACATAATTGCCACCACCCTGGCGACTCACCAGCAGCCCCTTGGCCACCAGCTTCTGGATCGCCTCGCGCAGCGATGGCCGCGACACGCCGAACTGCTCGGCCAGGGCGCGCTCGGCCGGCAGGCGCTGACCCGAGGTCAAGGTACCTTCAAGGATCATCCCTTCCAGGCGCTCGACAATGTCGTCGGACAGGCGCCGTTGGCGAACCTGATCAAAAACCATCACTTACTCTCCACAAACCCTCGCACACACAGCGAGGCCTACTATTTTGGCCTATCCAGGCTGCGCTCACACGTATCAGTTGCGTAATAAAAGCTGGGTATTCGTGTGCCGCGCTGGCTTTGGTGCAAGCGAGCATCGCTGGGGGCGCTACGCACCCCTTTCGCGACACAAGGCCGCTCCTACATTTGACCGCGCTGTCTTGGCGTTGCGCGGTCGGCGTAGGAGCGGCCTTGTGTCGCGAAAGGGCTGCAAAGCAGCCCCAGCACCCTCAAGACAAACGCAACGCCCAAAAACACCCCAACCCCAAGCCATTCATCGACATTCCACCAAAGTACAAGCCGAGACAAATTGACACAGGCCCAGCTGCGCTTTTAACCTAGCATCCGCACATTGTAAATTGGTCTTACCAATTACCCAGTGCCAGTGCTGACCAACAACAATTAGGGGCCAACCCATCATGCAAACCTGGCAACAAATCTATAGCCCATTGGGCAGTCTTGGCCTGTCCGCGCTGGCGGCAGTGATCCCGATCGTATTCTTCTTCCTCGCCCTGGCCGTATTCCGCCTCAAAGGCCATGTGGCCGGCAGCATCACCCTCGGCCTGTCGATCCTGGTCGCCATCTTTGCCTTCAACATGCCGGTCGACATGGCCCTGGCAGCTGCCGGTTATGGCTTCCTCTACGGCCTGTGGCCAATCGCCTGGATCATCGTTGCCGCGGTGTTCCTGTACAAACTGACGGTCAAGAGCGGCCAGTTCGAAGTGATCCGCAGCTCGGTGCTGTCGATCACCGACGACCAACGCCTGCAAGTACTGCTGATAGGCTTCTGCTTCGGCGCCTTCCTTGAAGGTGCCGCCGGCTTCGGCGCACCCGTAGCGATCACCGCTGCCCTTTTGGTCGGCCTGGGCTTCAATCCCCTCTACGCCGCCGGCCTGTGCCTGATCGCCAACACCGCGCCAGTCGCCTTCGGCGCGCTCGGCATCCCGATCATCGTCGCCGGCCAGGTGACCGGCATCGACGCCTTCCACATCGGCGCCATGACCGGCCGCCAGCTGCCGCTGCTGTCGCTGTTCGTACCGTTCTGGCTGGTGTTCATGATGGACGGCCTGCGCGGCGTCAAAGAAACCTGGCCTGCTGCCCTGGTCGCCGGCCTGAGCTTCGCCGTAACCCAGTACTTCACCTCCAACTACATTGGCCCAGAACTGCCCGACATCACCTCGGCGCTGGCCAGCCTGATCTCGCTGACCCTGTTCCTCAAAGTCTGGCAGCCAAAGCGCTCGATGGCCGTGGTCCAGGGCAGCGTCGGCGCCGCCGTGGTGCAGTCCAGCGGCAGCCAGCCAACCCCGTACAGCTTCGGTGAAATCTTCAAGGCCTGGTCGCCGTTCCTGATCCTCACTGTGCTGGTAACGATCTGGACCCTCAAGCCATTCAAGGCCGCGTTCGCCCCCGGCGGCGCGATGTACAACTTCGTCTTCAACTTCGCCATCCCGCACCTCGACCAGCTGGTGATCAAGACAGCGCCGATCGTTGCAGCCCCAACCGCCATGCCTGCGGTGTTCAAGCTCGACCCGATCTCCGCCACCGGCACCGCGATCTTCCTCTCGGCACTCATCTCAATGTGGGTCCTGAAGATCAACTTCAAAACTGGTATTACCACTTTCAAAGAAGTGCTATGGGAGCTGCGCTGGCCCATCCTGTCGATCGGCATGGTGCTGGCGTTCGCCTTCGTCACCAACTACTCCGGCATGTCCTCGACCATGGCCCTGGTATTGGCCGGCACTGGCGCGGCGTTCCCGTTCTTCTCGCCGTTCCTCGGTTGGCTGGGCGTGTTCCTGACCGGCTCGGACACCTCGTCCAACGCCCTGTTCAGCTCGCTGCAAGCCACCACCGCGCATCAGATCGGCGTCAGCGACACCCTGCTGGTCGCGGCCAATACCAGCGGCGGCGTGACCGGCAAGATGATCTCGCCACAATCGATCGCCGTGGCCTGCGCCGCGACCGGCCTGGTTGGCAAGGAATCGGACCTGTTCCGCTTCACCGTCAAGCACAGCCTGTTCTTCGCCACCATCGTCGGCGTGATCACCCTGGTGCAAGCCTACTGGCTCACCGGCATGCTGGTTCACCACTAAAGTGACAGGGGCCGGGCGCACTCGACTGCGCCCGGCAGCCACCCCTCACCACCTTTGCAGCGAGCATCCATGATCATTTCTGCCTCCACCGATTACCGCGTCGCGGCCCAGCGCAAGCTGCCACCGTTCCTGTTCCACTACGCCGACGGTGGCGCCTACGCCGAATACACCCTGCGCCGCAACGTCGACGACCTGGCCAGCATTGCCCTGCGCCAACGCGTGCTCAACAACATGTCCGAACTCAACCTGCAGACGCAGCTGTTCGGCGAAACCCTGAGCATGCCGGTCGCCCTCGCCCCGGTCGGCCTGACCGGCATGTACGCCCGCCGCGGCGAAGTGCAGGCCGCCCGCGCCGCCGCCGCGCACGGCATCCCCTTCACCATGTCGACCGTATCGGTGTGCCCGATCGAAGAAGTCGCCCCGGCGATCGACCGGCCGATGTGGTTCCAGCTGTATGTGCTGAAAGACCGCGGCTTCATGCGCAACGCCCTCGAGCGCGCCAAGGCCGCCGGGGTTAAAACCCTGATCTTCACCGTCGACATGCCCGTGCCCGGCGCGCGCTACCGCGATGCCCACTCCGGCATGAGCGGCGCCAACGGCCCGATGCGCCGCGTGCTGCAAGCCATGACTCACCCACAGTGGGCCTGGGACGTCGGCGTGATGGGCCGCCCGCACGACCTGGGCAACATCTCCACCTACCGCGGCAACCCCACCGGCCTGGCCGACTATATAGGCTGGCTGGGCAACAACTTCGACCCGTCGATCTCGTGGAAGGACCTCGAGTGGATCCGCGAATTCTGGGACGGCCCGATGATCATCAAAGGCATCCTCGACCCGGATGATGCCCGTGATGCGGTCAAGTTCGGCGCCGACGGCATCGTCGTCTCCAACCACGGCGGCCGCCAGCTCGACGGCGTGCTCTCCAGCGCCCGCGCGCTGCCGGCGATTGCCGATGCGGTCAAAGGCGACATCAAGATCCTCGCCGACTCCGGCATCCGCAGCGGCCTCGACGTGGTGCGCATGATCGCCCTCGGCGCCGACAGCGTGCTGATCGGCCGCGCCTTCCTCTGGGCGCTGGCCACCCACGGCGAAGCCGGGGTGAAAAACCTGCTGGCCCTGTTCGAAAAAGAAATGCGCGTGGCCATGGTGCTGACCGGCGCCAAGTCGATCAGCGAAATCAGCCGCGACTCGCTGGTCCGCGAACTGGGCGCCTGACGCGCCCTACCCCACACCGCCTGATTGCCCGGGGCACGTTGCGCCACAGATGCGACGGCCCCGCGAGGAGATTGCATGAGCCTGCCTGCCGCGTTCCTCAGAGATGCCGAGCGCCTGATCCCCGCCAACCGCCGCTTCAGCGACCCGACCTCGACCCTGGCCTTTGGCACCGACGCCAGCTTTTACCGGCTGATCCCCCAGCTGGTAGTGCGCGTCGAATCGGAAGACGAAGTGGTGGGCCTGCTGCAACTGGCCCAGCGCGAACGCGTGCCGGTAACCTTCCGCGCCGCCGGCACCAGCTTGTCTGGCCAGGCCCTCAGCGACTCGGTGTTGATCGTGCTCGGCGACAGCTGGAACGGCAAGGAAATCCGCCGCCACGGCGAGCAGATCCGCCTGCAACCCGGCGTCATCGGCGCCCAGGCCAACGCCTGGCTGGCCCCGTTCGGGCGCAAGATCGGCCCCGACCCGGCCTCGATAAACGCCTGCAAGATCGGCGGCATCGTCGCCAACAATGCCAGCGGCATGTGCTGCGGCACCGCGCAAAACACCTACCACACCCTCGCCGGCCTGCGCCTGGTGCTGGCCGACGGCACCCGCCTCGACAGTGAAGACCCGGCCAGCGTCGCCGCCTTCGAGCACAGCCACGGAGCCCTGCTCGCCGAGCTGGCCCGACTCGGCCAGGAGACCCGCGCCAACTCTGAACTGGCTGCGCGAATCCGCCACAAGTACCGCCTGAAAAACACCACCGGCCTGTCGCTCAATGCCCTGATCGACTACGACCAGCCGCTCGACATTCTCCAACACCTGCTGGTCGGCTCCGAAGGCACCCTCGGCTTTATCAGCGCCGTGACCTACGACACCGTGCTCGACCACCCGCACAAAGCCTCGGCGCTGATCGTCTTCCCCACCGTGGAAAGCTGCTGCAAGGCCGTGACCGTGCTCAAGAGCCAGCCGGTGTCCGCCGTCGAACTGCTCGACCGCCGCAGCCTGCGCTCTGTGCAGAGCAAACCCGGCATGCCAGGGTGGGTCCGCGCCCTGTCGGACAACGCCTGCGCCCTGCTGATCGAGTCCCGCGCCGCCAGCCAGACGCTGCTGCACGAGCAACTCGAGCTGATCATGGCGTCGATCGCCGAGTTCCCGCTGGAGCAGAAGGTCGACTTCAGCGAAGACCCGACCGTGTACAACCTGCTGTGGAAAATCCGCAAAGACACCTTCCCCGCGGTCGGCGCCGTGCGTCAGACCGGGACTACAGTCATCATCGAAGACGTCACCTTCCCGGTTGAAGTCCTGGCCGAAGGCGTCAACCGCCTGATCCAGCTGTTCGACAAACACGGCTACGCCGAGGCGATCATTTTCGGCCACGCCCTGGAAGGCAACCTGCACTTCGTCTTTACCCAAGGCTTCAACAACGCCGCCGAAGTCGCCCGCTACCAAGCTTTTATGGACGACGTCGCGCAACTGGTCGCCGTCGAATTCGGCGGCTCGCTCAAGGCCGAGCACGGCACCGGCCGCAACATGGCGCCCTTCGTCGAGCTGGAATGGGGCAAAGACGCCTACCAACTGATGTGGCAGCTCAAGCGCCTGCTCGACCCCAATGGCATCCTCAACCCCGATGTGGTGCTCAGCGAAGACCCGGATATCCACCTGAAAAACCTGAAACCGCTGCCCGCCGCCGACGAAATCGTCGACAAGTGCATCGAGTGCGGTTTCTGCGAACCGGTGTGCCCGTCCAAAGGCCTGACCCTCAGCCCCCGCCAGCGCATCGTCATGTGGCGCGACATACAGGCGAAAAAGCGCGCCGGCGAAGACGTGCGCCAACTGCTGCGCGACTTCCAGTACCAGGGCATCGACACCTGCGCCGCCACCGGCCTGTGCGCCCAGCGCTGCCCGGTTGGCATCAACACCGGCGAGCTGGTGAAAAAGCTGCGTGCCCAGGCCGCCGACCACGGCAAAACCGCCGACTGGCTGGCCGAGCACTTCCAGGCCACCCTGCGCGGCGCCCGCTTCACCCTCGCCGCCGCCAACGGCGCGCGCAAACTGCTCGGTGCACCGCGCCTCGAACGTCTCAGCGCCTCATTAAGTAAGGCCAGCAACGGCCGCCTGCCACAGTGGACCAGCGCCATGCCGCAACCGCTGCGCGCCATCGACTTCGGCCCGGCCAGCAACGACGCCCGCCCCCGCGTGGTGTACCTCGCCGCCTGCGTGTCGCGGGTGATGGGCCCGGCCTACGCCGACCGCGAACAAAGCTCGCTGCTGGACAAAACCCAACGCCTGCTGGAAAAAGCCGGTTACCAGGTGGTATTCCCCGAAAACGCCGACAGCCTCTGCTGCGGCCAGCCATTTGCGTCAAAAGGTTACGCCGAGCAGGCCGAGCACAAACGCCAGGAGCTGATCAACGCCCTGCTGCTGGCCACCCGCGGCGGCATCGATCCGGTGTACTGCGACACCAGCCCGTGCACCTTGCGCCTGGTGCAGGACCTCGGCGAAACCCGGCTCGACCTGTACGACCCGGTGCGCTTCATTCGCACCTTCCTGGTCGACCGGCTGGAGTTCACCCCGCAGGAGGAGCCAGTGGCCGTGCACGTGACCTGCAGCACCCAGCACCTCGGTGAAAGCCAGGCGCTGATTGACCTGGCGCGGCGTTGCAGCAAGCAGGTGGTGATCCCCGAGGGGATTCATTGCTGTGGGTTTGCCGGCGACAAGGGCTTTACCACGCCGGAGCTGAACAACCACGCGCTGCGCAGTTTGAAGGATGCGGTGCAGTACTGCAGCGAGGGGATTTCGACCAGCCGCACGTGTGAAATCGGGCTGTCGAGCAACAGCGGGATCGACTATCACGGGTTGGTTTATCTGGTGGATCGGGTGACTCGGGCGCGGGTGATCTGAATTTGGGTTCGGCGGTGTCCGATTGCGGGTTTTCCGTAGGACATTTCCGAACCTGAAACCAAATGCTTCTAAACCGGGGCTCTTGGGAATTATCCTACGAGCGCTAACGCCGTTTCGCTGTTGTTGATCTTGGCCATCAGGGCTAATTTCCTCCGGTCGTCTTTTAGGCGATTTGGGTGTGAGAGCCCTGTGTCCGGAATCCCGCAGCGCTGCTATGGCAGCTGTGCGTGGGCAGGCTTCTGCCTGGCCGGTATGATCCTGGGCCCGGTCTCTCACCCCGCGTACGGCTGCCACCCTTATCCTGTGAGAGGGATGCTGGAGGTAGCTCCTGTAAATGCCCGGGAGTTACATCATGAAAAAGTTAGTCCCCGATCCACCCCGCTTCAGAATGCTCAACAATCCATTCTTCTCGCTTCATACCGACCTTCCAACGCCTGACGCCCTCGCCCACTCCAGCGAATTGTTACGCGGTGTGATCGAAACCATCGACGAGCACTGCCGCCATCACGCCGGCGAGCCCGGCCTGAACATGCTCAGCAACGCCGCCCACGCCGCCGAAACCGCCCGCGCCCTGGTCGAACACGTCATGCGCCGCGCCACCGTTGAAGAAGGAGCGCCGCAATGACCCACGACCTCGACAGCTGGACCACCGTTGGCACCGAAACCTGCCACGACCTCTACCGCATCAAGCCCGGCGTGCACGTCGAGCGCGCCTTCCAGGAACTGTCCGCACTACTGAGCATGGTCCGCCACCTGACACAGCAAGCCGACAAAAACGACGACCCCGTCGCCCTCGAAGCCGCCCGTTACCTGAGCGCTCTAGCCCGAGCCCTCGGCACCGACATAGAAAGCGGCAAAGCCCTACGCGACGCGATCCAATAACGACAGCCATGTCAGCAGGCCAGCATTTGCATTGAACCCTCGCGGAAACCGCGCAGTCCATCTTTACAGGCCCGCCTTCCAGAGGCCTTCCAGAAGGAGACACCCATGAAAGGTACTGCGCTTTCCGCTCTCTTCGCGGCTGCCACACTGCTGGCCTCGCCAGCGTTTGCTGCCGACGACCTCTGCGCGATCAACCTGCAGAAAATCGACGACAGCATGGCCACCGCCGGCGCCACCTCCGAAGGCCTCGACAAAACCCTGACCGAGCACGTCGACAAAGCCAAGGCCGCCCAGGCAAGCGGCGACACCAAAGAATGCATCACCATCACCAGCAAAGTGCTCCAGCGCCTCGAAAAAACCGACAAAGGCAGCGGCACCGCTGGCGGCAGCGGGACCTAAGCAACACGCGGCAAACGGACGACGGCACCCGCAGTCGACGTCGTCCGCATAAAGGCGTATACTCCGCCTTGCGTGCTGAAAAGCACGCTCAGCTCTAGAGCTGAGTTGGGGCCGATTAGGATTCGACGCCGGTCGCGAAACTCTAGGTGCATGCCGAGTTGGTAACAGAACTCGTAAATCCACTGTTGCAACTTTCTATAGTTGCCAATGACGAAAACTACGAGGGTTACGCTCTCGCTGCGTAAGCAGCTGAGCCCGCTCTCCTGGTAGCTTCGGCTCCAGCAATCACTAGGGGATGCCTGTAAACCCGAAGTGATTGTCATACAGAACAGGATCGTCGTGTAGCACGTTGGGGGCAAAGCGACTAAAACTTACCCAACTCGTCCAAAGCACCCTGCCACTCGGGCGGCTGCGGATTAACTTAGTTGAGATGGCTACGCATGTAGTACCGACAGCGGAGTACTGGCGGACGGGGGTTCAAATCCCCCCGGCTCCACCAAATGATCAATCAAAGACGTCCACGGACGTCTTTTTTTGTGCCTACGACCTAGTAAATACGCGGCCTCCAGCGCTTTTGCGGTCTTTTGAGAGTTTTTGAGTTCCAGCCGTTCGGGTATTCCAGACGGTATTCCGCCTCACCCGGTGCTAATCTTTGGAATACCGAATCAGTGCTTGAGGACAATCTCATGCCTGCTCAAAACCTCCGCCTCTCCGATCGACAGCTCAAGGGAGTCAAACCCGCGTCCAAGGATTACGTCCTCACTGACGGTGATGGTTTGCAGCTCCGCGTACGCAGCAACGGCTCATTGCTGTGGAATTTCAACTACCGCGAACCGGTGACCAAAAAGCGCATCAACATCGGCTTCGGGACCTACCCCGAACTGTCACTGGCGAACGCACGAAAGAAGGCAGTCGAAGCCCGCGAGTTGCTCGCCCAGGGCATCGATCCTAAGGTGCAGCGCAATACGCTGAATGAAGCCAAACGCGCAGAAACGGAACACACCTTTGAGAACGTGGCCACCGCGTGGTTCGAGCTCAAGAAAGACTCGGTCACCCCGGCCTACGCCGAGGACATTTGGCGGTCGCTCACGCTGCATGTGTTCCCCGACTTGAGGACGACACCACTGGTGAAAATCACCGCGCCGATGGTGATCGCATTGCTTCGTCCAATCGAAGCGAAAGGCAGCCTAGAGACGGTCAAGCGTCTCAGCCAGCGGCTAAACGAGATCATGACCTACGGCGTGAACTCAGGCCTAATCCTCGCCAACCCTCTTAGCGGCATCAGGGCAGTATTCAAGAAACCCAAGAAAGAGAACATGGCCGCGCTCCCACCTGAGGAGCTCCCCGAGCTCATGCTGGAGATCGCGAATGCCAGCATCAAACGCACCACCCGCTGCCTGATCGAATGGCAGTTGCACACCATGACTCGCCCGGCAGAAGCGGCGACCACTCGCTGGGCAGACATCGACTTTGAACGGCGTGTCTGGACTATCCCACCGGAGCGGATGAAAAAGCGCCGCCCTCACAGCATCCCGTTGAGTGATCATGCTTTCGCATTGCTGGAGTCGCTCAAGTCTCACAGCGGCCATCGCGAATACGTCTTCCCGGCAGACAGAAATCCACGCACCCACGCCAATAGCCAAACGGCCAACATGGCGTTGAAACGCATGGGCTTCCAGGACCGTTTGGTGAGCCATGGCATGCGTTCGATGGCCAGCACCATCTTGAATGAGCATGGGTGGGACCCGGAGCTAATTGAGGTCGCACTGGCGCATGTCGACAAAGATGAGGTGCGCAGCGCCTACAACCGAGCCGACTACCTCGAACGCCGACGACCGATGATGGCCTGGTGGAGTGAGTACATCCAGAAAGCCGCCACCGGCAGCCTGCTCGCCTCTGCATACGGCCAAGTCAGAGACAAGAACGTGGTGCCGATCCGCTAGCTCTGTACAGTGCAAGAACGGCAGCAGCAACATTTGAGCGATCAAGATTCGCGGCAGGCAGCCTCGCTTATCCGCTTTTAACACGGGTCCATCCAAACAGGGCTGCAAAGCCGCCCTGTTTGGATGGACCTCACTTTGAAGAGCTAAAAGCCACGACTTTGTCCGGGATTTACCACGGAATTCCACCAGTGGATAACCGCTTTTAACGTCCCCAAGAGCGCTGAATTTCGGCCCTTGACCGGGTTTATCCACAGGCGTAGAACTGGCCGTGCAAAGGCTGTCGATGACAGCACCCCAGGTGACCCGAACCTTAAAGGTCACGCCGCTCCCGCGGTGGTTCTCCCCAAGGGCGATTCGCATCCGGCAGCTCGCCCGGTCACCTCCCCGGTGATGGATGCCAACTACATTTCATGGCCCTCGTGCGCCAGACAACACCTCCTACTTCGCTGCCCTGCAGCAACCTATTCGCTTGGCCGAATCTTGCGCCAACCTGTGCCCGTCTCTTTCTCCTGGAAAGAGACGGGCACTTCTACCACTGCTGCAGCCCTGATCGCACATGGCTTTGCGGCAATTCCCCTCGTGACAATCGGCGTGACAAACGCCGATGTCACCAGCAACAGCCATGTAGATGATGGTGCCGCAGACCACGGAATGGACTGCACCTGACTGACAGTCAGGCATGCCCCGGTCATCGCATTGCTGCGTTCACCCGGTTCAGGATCTTCAGGTGCTGGTTTAGTCAGCCAGCACTGCCTCCACCCGCCCACCGGCAACGGTGTTAAGGAGGCCAGATCATGAGATGCCCTTGCTCCCGGATGTAAGGAGCCGCCAGTCCCGCGTAGAGGACATTCCCCACAGGTCGCAGGGGCCTTGATCCCTGATAACACTCAGCATTCTTGGCGGGATGACGTGGGCGAGGATCGGAGAACGGAAGATGAGGTGACGGATATGGCATTGGTGGGTAGACGCGATGGTCGCAATTTCGGCTACGGCAGGCAATTGAGCTATGCAGGGCCGCAGGCGCTGAAGGACATGTTTGGCGGCGGTCACTACGGCACGGTGAGGGCACACTGTGATCGGTGGCAGGCATTCGTGAAGTGGTGCCGCTGCGAACAGGGGCCCGGCATCAATGATGCGCGGCAGATTGGTCGCAAAGTGTTGGCCGACTACGCGGCGTATCTGCTTGAAGTGGTAAGGCGCGGTGACCTCGCCGTCAGCACCGCACAAAACCGGCTATCCAGCGTTAACAGGACCATGGCTGCGCTTCGCGGTGATCAATGCGTGAAGTTGCCAAGCCCGAGCAAGGCGTTGGGCATGCAGCGCATCGGGGTTCGCCAGTCTGTACCACAGGGCCAAAACCGCGAACAGGTGAAGCAGATCGTTGATGCGCTTTGCCGCGATCATCAGCAACGGGCCGCCGCGATCGTTCTGTTGGCACGAGCCACCGGCATGCGCTTGCGTGAGGCCATCTTGGCTGACCTGCCACGGCTGAGCCGTGAGGCTAAAGAGCTAGGCAGGATTAACATTCAGGATGGTACCAAAGGCGGCCGCGCCGGGGCCTCGGCACCCCGTTGGATTACGGTGGATGATCATATTCGTGATGCACTTGCATTAGCGGAGCGGGCGTTGCCTGCGGATAGCCGCAACCTGATTGCGCCACACAAGAGCTACCTAAATCTTCTGCAAGAAACCATCCGCCCCGCGCGGGACATCCTGCATGCGTACAACCTCAAAGGCTTCCATGAGCTTCGTGCGGCGTACGCCTGTGAGCGCTATGAGCAAATCACCCAGCATCGGGCACCTATCAACGGCGGCCAATGTCGCCAGGTAGATAGGAACGTTGATCGAGAGGCCCGACGACAAATCAGCTATGAGTTGGGACACGGTCGGATTGACGTAGTTGCCGCGTACATTGGAGGTCGGTCATGAGCAAGCCATTCGACATGGAGCTGTTCCTGGCTGGAGTGCTGACCGGCTCAAACGCAACCCGGCGACGCCATCTGCGCCAGGCGAAAATCATTCAAACTAAAATTGCAGAACGCTGGCGACAAGAAACGCCTTGGAGTTGGCAGAGAAAACATTTGGCTTGGTTTCTTGAGCATCGTCTGAGCCACCGCAGTGAGGCGACAAGGTATTACTACCTGCTAACGGTCCGGCTGCTCGCTCAACGTCTAGGCACGTCATGGCTTTTCTATCCTTAACTCGGACCTGATGCTATTGGTCACCGCCACCAGCAATTGGCTAGAGGCGGTCCGTCATGTATGGGTTGCTGATTACCTAGTCACTTGCAAGAGCAAACGCTCAAAGTGGCCATGGAGACAACGGTTTCGACTTTATAATTTTCGGACAACCTACGTTGCCTTCTTGCCGTTCCTCATGTGATTTCTCCAGCTTGTGAAACATTGTTTGTGCAAAGCTAACTGTAAGGAGACGGTATGAAGCTGCTGCTACAAGTCTCGCGGGAGCAATCATCTTTTCCGGCGGTCTGACAGTATTGCTTCTGATAGCCCTGATGCTGCACTTCCCTTCGCTGCCGATCACGGCGGTGCTGATTTCCTACTCCCTTAACCGACCCAAAAGCCCCATATAAAACTATTACTGAGAATACGACGGGGCCAGAAAGAGCGGATTGGATGCCACTCTTTCTAACGTGGCCATCTTTTATTTTTTGTTCAAATAAGCTTCCGCAGTCTTACTACCAACTACGCATCTTAGTGTCATACTGCCTCCCCATTAGCGTCGGTTGATGGGAGGCGCTTTTTCACGATCTTGCCGGTCGTATTGTCCATTCGGTACCGTGTGATGCTGCCGTCAATGATCCGATTGATAACCTCTCGGGCCACTTCGAGCGAAACCGCGAACCATTCGCGGGGTCGGTAATGTTTGCCATCCTTTCCGACCAGCTCCACATTCAAGCGCTGTGCTGCAAGAAAAGCATGCACCAAAGCCTCGAAGCGCTGGGGGTTCATATTGAAACACTCAAAGTCCGTGACCTTCTGAACCGGGCTCTCCAGGAAGGCAATATCCCGCTCTGCATTGCGAATCCGCTCATCCACAGTCTGCTCGGTGTAGCCGATCTTGTAGAGATACGGGAACGGCTTCAGCGCGGGATTCTGGCTTAGCGTCTTGACGATGTAGATGCATCCCGTACGACGGTCGCGATGCGTGACTCGAATGTCCTGAAAGGCCTGGGCCAACGCCTCGTCACGATCCTGCAAGATGCGCCGTCCGGTCTCGTCCATGTAAAGTGCCCGGCCCAACGAACGGCGCAGCATGTTCGACTCGGTACCGTTCTCGAAAATCAGCCGTAGCCGGGCATCCGTATGCTCGCCACGCCCATGCTCCTCACCAACCTCATCCACGAAACACATGACGCCGTTTAGGATGAACGCCTCACCAGGTACGATTTGCCAGTTCTCAGCAAAGCGGACAGTCTCGGCTTTGCCGCTTTTGAGATCAGCATGTAGATCATTGAAGATCGACTTGAAGCGCCAGAAGTCCTCGCATGGTGTGCGCTGGGCGACCTCATCCGGGGCTTCTTTCGTCAGCGGGACATGCTTGAGATCCAGGATGCTGGTGTCACCCAGTTCCAGTAGCCCTAGATCATCCCCCCCCAGGATGTCATCGATGCAGATGACATCCTCTGGAGCCGCCGCTGACTGAGGCGGGGGCTCGTCCTTAAGCACATCTTGTATCAGCGAAAAACCGGACAGCAGTCCGTGCCGGTCGAAGGGAATCAACGCCTCATGATCCTCAGTTCTCTCTAGCGTCGCCGCCAGACGCCTGGCCATTTGCCGTTCGGATAGATGGTCGCCATGCACCAGGGGCCGCCGCCCGTGCTGATCGATGAACTGATTGATCTCCTCGAAGCGCGATGCCAGCAAATTTCCCTTACCAGGCGAGGCTGCTCGGGGCTTAACGTTGAGCAAGCCAAACTCGTCCGATGCGCTAAAAACATCTTCCAGCGAACTATGCACTCGCTGCTTCTTGCCATGCAGGTTCATTCCATTGCCCCTCACACTACCTGCGCCTGCTGCTGAAGCTTCTCGCGCTTACGCCTCTTGAGATACTCCAGCCCTTCGGCATAGCGCACCTCAATAGGATCATTCGAGGTCAAGGAAGGCTCCCGACCTTTCTCCTGGCGGAACGTCACAATACGTGGCCAGAGAATCACCGCCTCCTCGTCAGTCATGGTGATTCGAGCGCCCGCTACCACATCCTGAATGGTCTTCAGCATCGCCGGCGTCACGGACTTCGACAGGATCTCGTAAGCTCCATGGAACGGGTTAACTTGGTCAATCAGGTCGATGGTGACATTATCGATATTGATGAACTTGTCGCCCATTTTCACGAATTGACGACTGCCTTCTGGGGACTTGGGCGGCGGAACAGGCATCTTCTGGCCTGCGCCCCCATCAGAATCTTCCAGCGGGATACATACACCACTCGCAGTGCTGCCAGAGGCATCCTCCTCTCCAATGATCACCGCCCCAGGCGGCAAATCTTTTTCATCGAACAGTCCACCTGAGCTACCAATCACGGCCTTGGTCAGCACGCCAACCCGGACCTGCTCAATCTCATCCGGGGTCAGGTCGGGGTACTTCGTTTCGATGATCTTCGGCAGCTCAATCTCGTTGATTACCTCAGGCTCGACACCACCGATCAGTGACTCGCCAACCTTGGGCTTCTGAAGCAAAGCGGCGACAATGTCATCACTGTCCCCGTTAAGAATCTTGATGACCTTTTCGGACACCGGGGCAGTAACGTCATTGATGATGATCGTGCCAGGCTGAACAACCTCACCATCCTTGAGCTGTGAGCGCGCCTTGAAGTTCACGGTTGGTGCCAGAACCTGCTCCATGAGCAACGACAGAGTAATCGCCTTGAGCATGTTATTCACCGACACCTTCACGTCTTCATCTTCGGCGTCCGGCTGGGCGATCAAGTTGGTGAACTGTGCGTGGGTTTTGCCCGGAGAATCGCGGGTGGCACGACCGATGATTTGCACCACCTCGGTCATCGAGGCCCGATAGCCGATGGTCAGGACATGCTCACACCAGGGCCAGTCGAAGCCTTCCTTTGCCATACCCAGCGCAATCACTGCATCGAGATCATCGGCGGATGTGACACCTCGCAGGTACTCCACAACCAGGGGCCGGATAGGACCATCGTCGACCAGATTGGCCACTCTCATCAGCGAGCCATCAGGGCGGCGAACAGTGATGATTCCGGTGTTTGGATCTTGTTTGAGCACGGCCCCCATCACATCGAGTAGGTGGTCAACTTCCCCGTGCTTGTCCTTGGTGGACTCACCACTGTTGACGTTCGGGATGTGAATGATGGTCTTCTTACGGGTATCCAGAACATCCTTCAGAGCATTGATGTAGCGCCCCTGGTAGAAGTGGTAGCCGAGGCCTAACGACTTCAGGTAGCGATAGCCATTGAGCTGTTCGTAGTAGGTGTAGGTCACCTTATCGAACTTGGCCTCGTCTTCCGGCAACAGGATCGGCACCGTGTCACCGCGGAAGTAGGAGCCGGTCATCGCTACGATGTGAGCACTGGACACCTTCATGACGGTATCCAGCAGCGCCCCCAAGCGATTCTCGCCATCGACCGAAACATGATGGAACTCATCGATAGCGATCAGCGTGTCATTGAAGTCGGGCGGGGTCAGTTGCTCGAAGGCAAAGCGCAGCGTCGCGTGGGTGCAAACCAGCGTTTGCTCAGCAGGGTTATCCATAAATCGCTTGAATGCCTGTACCTTGCCAGGCTCACCGCCTGGAACGCACAGGTTATTGTGTGGCAACACTGACCAGTCCGCAAAGAAGCCATCCTTGGTCAGCGCGGTATCCCGGAACGAGGCACCAATGGACATCTCCGGCACCGCCACAATCACTTTGCGGAGCCGTTGGTTGATCAGCTTGTCGAGGGCCAGGAACATCAACGCTCGAGACTTGCCACTTGCCGGTGGTGCCTTGAGCAACAGGTACTTACTGTTACGCGAAGCGAAGGCCCTAGCCTGCATCTCCCGCATTCCCATCTCATTTAGGGTCGCGCTCTTGCCCGTCTGCGCGTACTCAACTGTCAGCAAATCAACCATCGTGAGTGCATCCTTTCAAAGTTGTTCGGCGGTGAATGTCTTGGCTGCCCGCGGCTTGCGGGGCTTCTTGGCGGCAGTTTCAGCTGCTTTCTGCTGGTCTTCCTCCTCGATCAGCCTCTCGTAACGAGAAAATAGGTGCTCAAGGCGCTCGGAGGCATCACGGAACGGCGTGCGTCGGTACAACCGCTCAACAGCCTCATCCAACGCTTTATGTGCAACCCTGAGGTCATCCGGCATGGTATCCGGGTCGTATAGGTGAGCCAGCGACTTGTCCGGATAGTTCTCGCGGGCCATCAGCACCTCTTCGGCCAGACTCTCAATCTGCTTACACTGGGCAGCGGTCACGTCCGGCCAAGGAAAAGTGTTGTAGACCAGTGTTCCAGAATAGCGATAGTCACTCTTCAATCGCCCACCCACAGTACGCAGCCAGTCGTTGTGTGCAGCTGAATTCATCACACCAAACTCGTAGAGGCCCCCTCCCGGAATCATCAGGTTAGCGTTTGAGCAAATAACCGTGGAATCCAAAAACCCAATGGGGATGTAATCCCTATTTTCAGATGTGTGGGCCGGGACAAGAATGTAGCTTCCCGATTCGGGCTGGCTCACCTGCATGAAAATGTGCGGTCTTTTAGCCATCAGCAATGCAGCTGGATGCCCCGCCGCCAAACGCAGCTTTGCGATCTCGCGAGTTCGCTTGGCAACTTCTGGCATTGCCTCAAGGTCGTTTGGCGTCGCGTCAACTAGCCACAGACACCAGCGATCCTTCCCTTTGATAAACTCCTCTGCCCCAAGGATTGGCCTGATCCAACGAGCGGCGACAGGTTCCTTGGCAATTAGTTCATCTCTGTCATTGCGATCCAGCAGGAGGTAACCGCCATCCGTAGGTTTATTCCCATATACCATGGGGGCAACGGGTGCTAAAGGTTTTCGCCTGGCCAATACAGCAAGGTTACTTCCCTCGATCAAATATGGACTGATATTAGTTACCGCTTGGGCGTGCCACTCTTTATTAATTTCCCTGAAAATCAGCTTTTTCTCTGGATGGCTAGACAGACCAATCACAACCACATGGACAGCCGCTTTTGACTTGGCGCTGTTGCTCCAAATAAATGCCTGATAGGCAAAGTGGATGCAGACTCCCTGCTTAAAAATCGACGGCCACAAGGTTGCAACCTGCTCACCTTGGCAAATCGAATTGGTAGAGACTAGAGCCAGCTCAGCCATAGAGTCACGAATGTACTGCGCGCCCTTCCAGAACCAGCAGGCAACAATGTCCAGATAGCCCAAGGGACCGAATCCCTTGAAGACATGTTTCATATCACTGCTCTGATCTGTAGTCCGGTCAGTCGTCCCCAAGAATGGGGGGTTGCCAATGACATACACCTCGTCATCAACCTTCTTCGGACAGATCATATCCCAGTCAAGATGTAAGCTGTTCCCAAGCGCGATATTGCCACTGGACTTCAAGGGCAGCATAGGCTCCACGTGACCGAACACCGCCTCGAATTCCTTGTGCATCTGGTGCTCAGCAAGCCACAACGACAGAAGTGCAATCTCGTGCGCGAAGTCATCGATCTCGATGCCGTAAAACTGCGACAGTTTGATGCCCGTCATGAAGATGACGTTCTGCTTGCTAAGCTCGTTAAGAGCCCGGAACACCTCCATCTCGAAGCGACGCAGCTCCTTGTAGGCAATGATCAAGAAGTTGCCTGAGCCACAGGCCGGGTCAAACACCCTGATTGAGGCTACCCGCTCAAGCAGGGCCTGGAGCCTTTTCTCACTACCGCGGGAACGATCCAGTTCGGCATACAGCTTGTCGAGGAGCAGCGGCTTGATGACCTTCATGATGTTGCTCACGGAGGTGTAGTGCTGCCCCAACGTGCCGCGCTGCTCTTCGTCGATTACCGCCTGGAACATCGAGCCGAAAATGTCCGGGTTGATCTGCGACCACTCTAGGGTGCTGCACTCCAGCAACAAGCGGCGCGATTTGGCCCCAAACACCGGGATCGCAATTGCTTTCTCGTAGAGACCTCCATTCACATACGGAAAGTCACTCAGGTGCTTCGGCATCGACTGTCGTAGGCTGCTCTTCTCAGGCTCATTAAGCACCGCAAACAGCTTGCCCAAGAACTCAGCTAGGTCCTCGCCATCCTCGCGGGTCGTCGACTTGATGGCATCGGTGAACTGGTTCTTGGCGAAGATCCCCGTATCTTCAGCGAAGAAGCAGAACAGCAGGCGGGTCAGGAACACATTGAGCGCGTGAACCTCTTCAGCAGTGCTGATTCGATTGCGCTCACGAATCAGGTCGAACAGCCGCCCCATCTTCTCAGCAGCCTTTACGTCCGCCGCGCTTTCCGTATGGGTGTAGCTTTTCTCAAGGCCCGCCAGCGGTAGGAAAAAAGCGTACTTCTGATGTAGCTCAGTGAATAGTGCTTCCATGCGCTCATCAGCCTTCAAGTCATAGGCCACTAGCTCATTGAAGTTGGTAACGATGACGAAGCGGATCTTCTGGGTCTTGATGACATCGCTGCCCTTCAAATTTTCAGCTGCATCGTGAATATTTCCATCCGCCGGGACTGCGCGGAAATACAGCTGGCCTTTCAGAGCCACATCACCCGAAACCTTCGCTACGTTGCGAGCGCCCCCGTTCCTGATCTGCGTGATGGTGCTCTTGGCAAAGCCATAGGCATCCAGGAAGCCATAAATAAACTCGGGTTGGGCATCAGCCCGCTGGGTCAGAGACTCAAGGGCGTCATAGAGCTGGGCCTGGTTGATCGACATGAAGACTTCCTTTTATCTGTGGCAGACCAAAAACTTTGGCGCCCTAAAGCTTGCATGGGAGGCCGTGCTCGCCGCATCCCTACAAGGTATATGTGATCGATGCCACACCTTAACCGGCTGGATAGCTTTGAGCCAGTATCGGCAAACGGCTAAGGTGCTGATTTTCCACCTTAGTTGGCCGGTGCGCAGTCCTTGGGCATTGGCGTCCTGGTCAGATCGCCGTGACCTGTGAAAATCAGGCTGATGCGCATACCGTCTTGGAACCCTGCTGTGTAGCTGCCATGGGCATCATCGATGCTCGAATTGATGGCTTCCACCACTCCCGCGACCTTAAAACGCTTGCCTTTGTAAAGCTGATCGGCATCGACCGTGTCGCGGTCAGCCATGATTAGAGAGATGCTAAAGGTGATGGAGTAGTAAGCAATTCACCGCTACAAATACGACCTCAGTTCCAGGGGCCACGCAAGCAGCCCCGCAATCCCCAAACCTACTCCGCAACCGCCGCCTCATCCTTAATATTCAACCTAAACGTATCCCGAGCAGTCTTACCCACATACTTAGTCAGCGCATAGTTAGCCGTCCCCCCCACCACAACACCGATCCCAAACGGAATCACCTTCGCTGCAGCCTTCTGGGTGAACGTAATGCCGATCTTCTTGAACAACTCCTTGATGACCTGAAGCGTCGGGCCTTTCAGGTATTGCTTGACCATGCGCACGCCTGCCTGGCTGGCCAGCTTGGTAGCACTGGTCGATCCCATCTGCTCCAAAGATCCATAGAGCGCAATGATGTAAGACATATGCTTGGCGTCTTCATTGGACATCTTGCCGTTAATGGCCACCGCCAAGCACATGGTCATATCGATCTGTAGCTTCATGCACACAGATATATCCGCCAGCCCGCCACCCACAGCGCTCACTGCGGTTCCAATGCCCGGCACAATGCCGGGAAGCGCAGTAGCCGCTCCCGAGGTGGCGGCCAGCTTTGAATACCGGCTGATGATCTTATCAACCACAGCATCTTCAATTTTCTGTTCACTGGCCGAAGGCGAGGCACTGACTGCCTGGGCTTTGTACTGAGCGACCAGTTCTCGCGCGTCTTGGGGGCTGATGGCGATGGCTTCAACCATCTTCATAAGTGACGAGCTGCTTTCTTCTTTGTCAGTGGTCATTCTGGATTCCGTTCGAAAGGTTGTGGGTGTGCTGCCTGCCAGAGGCGGAGCGTAGCTGCCAAGGCTGACATACTAATTACCAAAATTGCGTTTGACTAATGGCTTTTAGCCACTCTCCGACCGATGCATAACCGATCTCAAGGGAAGCCCTCTTTTCACCGCAATCCAAGTGCGGTGCTCATGCATTTACGTCTTTTGCGATGACCAGGTTCTGCAAGATCACGAGCTTCCTTTGAATCTGCTCGATGTAGGCCTTCTCAGCACGCAGCTCCGATCGTAGCTCCCAATTCTCCAGCTCGCAGATTCGCGCCCACCGCGCGTCTTTGCGGCAAGCGAGTGCCATCTGCCAAATGTCCCGCAACCTCATGTACTGCATCAGAAGGAGCACCAGCACCAGACCGATCAACACCAACGCCCCAGTCGAAACCACTTCAGACATAGTCATGTCCACTTCCTTTTAAGACTTCGATTCACTTCGAAGCCAGGAACAGGATATGTAGCAATTAAGGACAGGTCTAGAATGTAGACTTATACAGGTAAAGTAATCGCGCACATGGAGAGGGTGTGAAACGCAAGGAGTCCATCGAGCAGGTACGCTGGGACCCGGCACTTCGCTATCGATTGATCGAGACCGTTGCCTGGTGGGAGGGCCGGCTGACTACGGTCCACCTGATGCAGAGCTTTGGTATCAGTCGCCAGCAGGCATCCAAGGACATCAATACCTACATCACCGAGCACGCGCCCGAAAACTTGACATATGACAAGCAGCTCAAGAGCTACGTAACCAGCAATCACTTCAAGCCGCTGTTAATCGACGACAGCGCCAGCGCATATCTGCATCTGCTTTATCAAAACAATGAACGGGCGCCACACATCGACGGGCTGGCATTGGCCTATGCGCACACCCGAGTACTGGAAGTACCTGATCGCCCGATCCGGCCGGAAGTCCTGCGCCCTTTTCTCAAGGCCTGTCGCGAAGGCCTGCGGTTGGAAACCGAGTACGTATCCTTCTGCACCCCGAACGTAGAGGTGCGTCTGATTGCTCCGCACACGCTGGTGTACACCGGCATGCGCTGGCACGTGCGGGCGTATTGCGAGAAGAATGGCCAGTATCGGGATTTCGTGCTCAGCCGCCTGCGTGGCCAGCCGGACTTGCTCGACCAATCGCCGAACACGCGCGAGCAGGATGACGACTGGAATGTCGAGGTGCCGGTCATCTTCGAGCCAGATGGGCGATTGAGCTCGGCACAGAGAGCGATCGTCGAGACCGACTTCGGCATGGCGCAGGGCCAATTAATGGTGCCAAGCCGCAGGGCATTGGTGAAATATGTGTTGCAGCGGTACCAGATTGATCACCGCAACATGGCGATACTTCCCGAAGCCCAACAACTGGTGGTGAGCAATCTCCAGGAACTGCAGCACTTATCCTGCTGATGACCGGCAGCTGTAGGCGGCGGTTTCAACGCCTACTTCACCATGAAAGTCTGCGACGCGGCCTTCTATCTCTACCGGGAGCGCTTTCTGGCGCACAAGTATGGCGCCGATGTGATTGAGGTGACCGTAAAACCCGCCAAGGACTATGACCCACACTACGCAGAAGCCTCACAAGCAGTGTGAGACGCGGCCACTGAACAGCTGCAGGCTGCGCAGTACAGGCCTGGGATTTGCCAAGATCCCAGGCCTGTACTTTTTGCCTGCCCTGGACAGGCAACTTTCAGTCACTCGCCAGCGTGGTGCTTGCCTGTTTAACCTTCCATCACCTGTTCAAGTGCGTAGGGACCGTTGCGTTTTGGATTTTCCTTTTAGCCAGTAATACCCACCCAACATCAGCAAAAAACCAACCCACTTGTACGGCATCAACTTCACCATGAGCCCTGCTGTGGTCCAGTGCTCCCAGGAGCGGCCCCCGCCGCCCAGAAACAATACAACTGTCAGCAACTGGGTAAACACAACATAAGCACCACCAAATTTCAGCAAGAAAATCCAGACACGCTTGCGTTTAGCGATGTACTCCGCCTCACTGCCGGCGCTTGACCGTATCCCACCCAGCACTGCCCCGATGACCAAAAGAGCGACGGCCCCAGAAACGAGTGAAAGTGCAGTGGACACCTCCTCCAACTCCCCATCACCACCATACAGACAGATGTAATAACCCAAGGAGGCCAAATAGAGGGCGAACCCAATCTTGAAAGGACGGGACATCATCGCAAAGCCGATTAATGCGATGACAATACCAATAACAAACACCATTATCCTCAGCTCCTGTCCATTGGCTGCATAACCAGGCCAACCCTGCTTGGCAGGCAGAAATGCCCGGCTCAGTATTCCTCCCAACGTTTACGCAACGCACGCCCATCTGACCTGCAAGGATTCCAGACGTCGTTTTGAGCGCGCAAAGCAGCGCGAGCCACTCCACGCGGAAGCCGCATAATGGGTGCATCATAATGCCACCACTCGATGATAGGACTCTACAATCCCCTAGACCCAGGCTTCAGGTTGGACGCTAAGGGATTGAGCAAAGCGCCCGATAACGCTTCAAAGGGGTCAACCGATGCGCCATAATTTGTGGCCATATGACATCATTCGCTTTGCCCTGATTTTTGTAGCGCAAAGATGCACTGCTTGGACAGTGATGCGACAGGAGACGCAGACTGATGGATCGAACACAACACATCAAGACGCTGGAGGCGGAGTACCAACTATTCGCCAGCCAGCGCAGCGACGCCGCCCCAACCAAGCCTCGCATTGCCGCCTGGGGCCTTGTGAAAGCGGGGAAAAGCTCTCTGCTCAACATGCTGAGCGGGCATGCCTGCGATGAGCATTTCCAAACAGGTGACATCCGCACGACCCGGACCAATCAAGCACTGGAGCTCAATAACTATGTGCTTATCGATACCCCGGGCCTGGGTATCGATGCAGACGACACGCAGCAGGCAAACGAAGGTCTTGATAAAGCTGATGTCGTACTTTTTGTTCACGCCCCGCCAGGCGAGCTGGATGCGGAAGAAGTGGCCCTGCTCGACCAACTGCGCAATGCATACGGTGAAGATGTCGGAGAGCGCGTAGTGCTGGTAATCAGCCAACTGGACAAGCTTCAGGACGCGGACCTGGCCCAGGTAAAAGAAACGATCGAACGTCAGGCCCTGAGCCATCTTGGTACCATGCCCGAATGCTTTGTCATCTCCAGCACTCGCTTCAAAAGTGGTGTCGAGAAGAACAAGGAAGGGTTGTGCACCAAAAGCGGAATTCCGCAATTGGAGCAGCACCTGCAGGCAGTTTCGAAAAAGCTCGCTCACTCGCTTGAGTTAGCCCGGCAAAAGCGGCTTGCGCGTCGAGCACTCGACCTTTGCGAACGCATCGACCTTGCAATAGCAAAGGAAGTGAAGCTGATCGAGCAGATAACTCAGCCCTATGTGGTGAAAGCTAAAACGTTCGTTGAGCTCATCGACGGCGCTCGGCGGACGTTCAAAACCCATACGTCCGACATGCAGAAAGCGCGCAAAAAAATCGACAGCATTTAAGTAAGGAGACTTGCAATGCCTCTACCTTGGTTGATCGGCGTTGCGGCAGTCGCTGCCGTAACCGCCATTGCCAAAGCTGTTTCTGACGACAGCCCTTCGTCTTCGAGCAGCACGACGACCTCCGACGACAGCGAGCGGCGCCAACAGGAGCAGGAAGCCAGGCGCCAACGCGAGCGCGAGAACCTCAAGGCTCGAGTGCAGTCGCTTGCGGGAGAGCGGCGTGAACAGCTCAAAGCCGAGCTCAGGGGGGCCGCCTCGGCACTGACCTCCTCGTCCGACAAACACAATCCTGTATCCGAAGGCTTGAGCAAAATGGCCAGATTGACACTCGATGGCGTGACGGGGGATCAGCTCGAACAACACATACGCAGCACTGCGTCTTCAACGTCGAATTATGGCAAGACCGTCAAAGCCATTCTTCAGGCGTCCCCAGCGATTGAAGGTGGGCACATCATCCACTTCATGCAGGGCCTGAACCTGCTTGAAACCTTGACTGCACCTGCCGAGGCGACTGCCTGCGATCATGCCGCACTCGCCCAGGCGCAGGTCGCGCAAGAACGCATCGAGCGGCTACAGCAACTCAAACGTCAACTTCTTCCCCAGGCGTAGTCTTCCATGAGCACTGTTAATCGCGATGAGTTGATGCAGGTCTTTCAGCAATTGCAGGGGCAATTTTCCAGCAAGAAACAGGACTTTGCGCAGATCCAGCAGCGCTTCGATACGCTGCGCACGGGCTTTGTGGCGCAAATGCGCCATAACACAGAACGCATGGCTGCCGCAGTCAGCGAGCGAAACCCGCTTGGAAAGGGCGCAGGCCAGCTGGCACAGCGCTTGACGGACCAATTCACCGTCTGGGAAAAACGCGCACAGGTACGCGCGAAGGGCGCTGAGTTTCGCGAAACTTTCAACGACTCGCTGCTAGTGTTCGTCTACGGAAAAGTCAAATCCGGCAAAAGCTCGCTGGGTAACTATGTGGCCTGGGGGCACAGCGCCCCCTCTGCTGAACTGAAAAATCAGGCCGCCCTGAAACCCGTTTACTTTTCCCATGACCGTACCAATGTCGCCAGCGGCGATGAGGAAGGCGAAGCTTGCCGCACGGAGCAGTTCAGAGTCGGTGCCACCGAGGCCACCAGCTCGATCCAGGGGTTCAAGTTGCCGGGGTTCACCTGGGTGGATTCTCCAGGGCTGCACTCGACAAACTCCGAGAATGGTGACCTGGCTCGCAAGTATGTCGATCAAGCGGACTTGATTCTCTATACCATGAGTTCGCAGGCCCCGGCCCGAAGCTCCGACATGAGCGAAGTCAGCACCCTATTGAGCGGCCAACGCTCGCTGATGGTTCTGCTGACCGGCAGCGATATCACCGAAGAAGATGAAGATGACGATGGGCAACTCATCACCGAAGTGCTGATGAAGTCCAAGGAGACTCAGCAGCGCCAGATCAAGGAGGTCTCTGGCAACCTGGTGGCGATGCAACATGATGCTGTGGAGAAAATCAGCATACTGCCCCTCTCTACCCGTTTTGCTGAAAAGCACCCTTCGCACTTGCAGGAAAGCGGCTTGGGGACACTGTTCCAGACACTCAAGACTCTGTCTCAAGGCCAAGGCCTGCAGCTGAAACTGAACACGCCGCTTAATAATCTGCGCAAGGCCGTGGGGGAAACCAACGAGGACCTGGGTCTTATCAAAGAGCTGACCGAGTCATTTGAGCAACAAATTCAGGTTCAGGACCAGGCGGTTGACCGAGTACTGCGTACGCTGGGCCAGAAAGGCACCACTGAGATGCGCAGCTTCGTCAATCAACTGTTCAACGGTCCTCGCCCGGCCAACGTCCAGACCCAGCTTCAAGAACATCTGGGCAAGGTTGTCGGCCAGCTGACCAGCGAGGCCATGCAGACCATTGGTGAAACTCAGCAGAATGCTCTGAAGCGTGCCTTCGACACGAGCCGTCTTGGTGCCATTCCGGAGTACCGAGAAGTTACGGTCGAAAAGGAATACATGAGTGGCACACGAAGCAGCACCAAAACGGCCTGGGGTACGGCTGGGGCCGTGGTCGGTGGCATCGCCGGCTTCTTCGTCGGCGGCCCGGCAGGCGCGGCAGCTGGGGCGTCGCTGGGCAGTGCTGCCAGCATGATCGGGCGAAGCGCAGAGGCCATTTTCGCAAAACACAATGTGGTCGTCGGCGACAATCTGGAAGAACAACGCCAGATCGCTATCGAACAATACGCGAATGCGCTACCCGCCTACCTCAACGAACAGGTGCAGGGCATTTATCAGCCGCTGCGAAACTCGATGCTTGAATACTGTCAGGTTTTGACTATCGAAATGCAGCGCCTGCGCCAGGCATTCAATACCCTTGAAACGAGCACCTTGCAATGACAAAACTAGGTCCAATGACGCAGCTGCTGGGTCTCTATGACGAAGTAGATGCCCTATGTGAAACCTACAACCCGAACGCGGTCGCCAGTATTCGTGAATTGAGCAGGGCAAAAAAAGCCCAGGCCGGCGCAACCATAATGGTTTATGGCGTTTATAACGCGGGTAAAAGCACATTGATCAATGCCCTGCTCGGCCAGGAACTGGCCGCGGTGGCTGACGTACCCGAAACCGCTCGCGTACAAGGCTATCGCTGGGGCGATTTCGAAGTGCTCGATACTCCCGGTATCGACGCTCCACTCGAGCACGAGGAAATCACTCGTGAACAGCTGATCCAGTCGGATGTCGTAATTTTCGTGGTCAACCCGCTGGGCGTCGTCGAGGAAGAGAAGACTCTCGATGTGCTGCTGGAGTTGGTGCTCGCAGGGAAGATGATCTTCCTGGTGCTCAACTGCAAAAACCGTTTCGACCCGATCGACCTGGAGCGTGTCAAAGATGAACTGCGCCAGCGTATCCAGCTAAAAGCTGGCACTCAGCGAGTGCTGGATCATATTCCGATCGTCGAGGTCAATGCCCGCACTGCGCTCAAGGCAAAACTGGAGAACAAGCAGAACCTGCTGAACAGCTCCGGCTTCCCGAAATTCGAGAGCGCGCTGGCCGAATTCTTCGGATCGGTCGAACAAAAGGCTATCGTTGCACGGGTCGCCACTGAACTGAGCAGTTTCATCCAGGAAACTGTGGACGCATTGGATGAACAGCAGGATCAGGCCTCGATCAAGCGTCTGGACACCTTCTACGCAGAAATCGCTCGTCGCGAAATCGATATCCACCGTGGTTTGAAATCGCTGATAGAAGCCAAGGCCGCCTTTATCAGCAAGAGCACAGTCAATGCACTGCACCTGAACAGCGAGGGCGCTCAAGGCAAGATCGAGCAGCTCATTGGTCAAGCCAATCACGAGGTCTGCACAGAGCTTGAAGCCGAGCTCTCCCGCCTGGGCCTGGACGCATCCGAAATGCTCGACGAAGTCATTCGGGAGGTCCGTGTGCAACCTCAGTCCTACGCTGGCCAAGCGACGCCGAACCTTGAAGCCCAAGCAGCTCACGCAGACCAGCTTCCTGCATCGCTTGGTATCGATATGTCCCTGCTCGAGTCGGGTGTGCGCCAAGCAGGCAGCATGCTGAAAGCCGAACACGTGATCAGCGTTATGAAAGTTGGCAAAGAATGGTTGCCTACCCTGTTCAAAGGTATTGGCCCTGCCACGATGGGTAAAGTTGCTGAACAGATTGTCGGTAAGGTCGTCCCGGTCATCGGCATTGCCTTCCAGGTTGGCAGCACGTTGTATTCGGCTTTTGCAGGCGACCCTGAGCAGCAGCGATTGAATGAGCAAGCCCAGCGAGAAGTTCAGGAGCGCGAGCGTCGCGACCAGGCCATCCAGGCTTTCGGTGAAGAGACGGCCTGGGAGTTCTCGCAATCGTTGAACGGCATGGTCGAGACGCACCTGAAAGCCTGCTTCGCAGAGATCAAGGAAAAACTGCAAAGCCTGCGAGGCAGCCTCAACCAGAATGAGCGCCGCCTCAGCGAAGATCGCGAGCGTTTGATCCAATGCCTCGCAGCCATGGGTGAGTATGCCTGACACCCATCAGGCTTTCGCCTGCAGCCGGTGCATGGAGTGCTGCCGGCGCGTTCACTTGCTCCCGGAAACCGGCGCGATGGATCGCGGCGATGGCGTATGCCGGCACCTGGATGAATTGAATAAAGGGTGCAGCATCTATGACGAGCGCCCGGACATTTGCCGTATAGATCTGCAGTACGCAAACCACTATCAGCAAACAATGGCGTGGGAAGTGTTCGTCAGAATGAATGAAGTAGGATGCGAGCAGTTGCAGGTGCTAGCTAGCAGCGAAACAACTTGAGCAGTGCCTGCTGTGTAAGGAAAGCTGTCATCAATCCAAGCCTGCCTATTGGCAGGCCATTACAGACCAAGGTGTAAAACCCTGGCCTCCTCTACTCGATCATACGGACGATATAGCCATCCGCTCAAAATCGCCGCTGTGCCAACAACTCCGCCAGCGCCCCCGCAAGCCAACCGGCAGTACGCACGTTCAACGCCTTGCCCCTACACTTAGGACACTGATCAATCCATTCCCCCGGCGATAACGCATCACTGCGCGGCGCCACTGTTTTCGTCCAACCACAACCTTCACATTCAAAAGTGAAGGGTCTGGGTTTTACCGGCATTTTCAATCTCCTTGGTCGCTACGCAAACTTACTGTGTTCAATGGGTTCAACTCGCGGGATAAGCCAGTTCAATCTGCTGATCAAACGCCCCACCAACCCCGCAATACTCCCGTGGAACGCGCTCGATATCTTCGGCCACCTGCGCAATCACCTGCCGCAGTTCCAGGCGCTCAAGCCAACGGCCAGGAATAGCACCAGCACCATACTGCGCCCCCAGCAAGTTTCCGACGACCAGCCCTGTACTGCTGCTGTCACCACTGTGATTCACCGCCGCAATCACCCCTTCTTCAAGGGACCGGGCTGTCAGCGCACACCACAGCCCAATCGCCAGCACCTGCTCAGCACCCCAACCACCAGCAAAATCGTCAATGCGCTGCGGCGTAGGTGTGTACCCCTCGTAAAAGAAGAACAGCACGCGCTCGATGAGGCTGCGCGTTTCCTCCATACCAGGCACTTGCCCATAGCTGGCCAAACTTTGAGTCACGGCGTGTTCCAGGCTGCCTTGCCTATCGACAACACGCTGAAGAATGTCAGCGAACAACCCAGCCGCCAAGTAACCTGTCGGGTGCCCGTGCGTCAGCCGCCCGGACTGCGATGCATAGTCAAATGCATTGGCAAAGAATGCACAGGGTGCAACACGAACCAAGGCACCGCAGCCCTTGCTGTTGTTTTCGGCAACCATACCCAATCGTCCGCTGACCTTGAGCGCACTCATACAGGTTATGTCTGGCGCACGACGCGACCAGAGCTCCATTTGCCTAATAAGCCAGCCATCGGTGGCGACCGGTATCAGCGAAGGGTAATCCTGGGTCGTCAGCCAACGCTGCAGCGCATGATGAATAATGCAGGGCACATGACATGCCTGCCGCGAACTCCCTAGCACATAAGCCCGCAGCAAGCCTTCTGCGGTAAATAGCATCATCTGGGTAGCGTCGCTGATCGCACCGGTGATGCCAAATGCCGGGGCAAAATCACTGGTGCCCTGCGGCCCGAACCTGGCCTCGATCACAGGCCACTCAAGCAACTCCACGGGAGAGCCCAGCGCATCTCCGACGGCACCCCCCAGTAGGCAGCCGCTGATCCGTTCAATTCTGTTCATATCGCCCCTTAACACCCTTCACCAGAAGCCAGGTCCTGCAAAATCACCAGCTTGCGCTGGAGCTGCGCAACATGTTCTCGCTCTGCGCGCAACGCCGAGCGCAGCTCGCGGTTTTCCATTTCCCAAATCTGCAGCCAGCGCAAATCCCTCTGGCAGTGCTCAACCTTTTTCCCAAGCTCACCGAGCTTCAAAGCCTGCTGAATCAGCACCAGCAGGATGATCCCCATCGCCACCAAGGCCCCTGTCGCAACCACTTCCGGCATAGTCATGCTCATATCCTTTGATGCCCCCGATGTATTCCGAAGACAAATCGAAGATATGTAATGAAAAGCTACACGTCTAGAATGTAGACTTATACAGGTAAAGTAATCGCGCACATGGAGAGGGTATGAAACGCAAGCAATCCATTGAGCAGGTACGTTGGGACCTGGCACTTCGCTATCGTTTGATCGAGACCGTTGCCTGGTGGGAAGGCCGGCTGACCACGGGGCACCTGATGCAGAGCTTTGGCATCAGCCGTCAGCAGGCGTCCAAGGACATCAACACCTACATCACCGAGCATGCGCCCAAAAACTTGACATATGACAAGCAGCTCAAGGGGTATGTACCGAGCAAGCAGTTCAAGCCGCTGTTCATCGACGACAGCGCCAGCGCCTATCTTCATCTGCTCTACCAGAACAATGAGCGGGCCCCGCACATCGACGGCCTCGCACTGGCCTATGCGCACACCAAGGTGCTGGAGGTGCCGGATCGACCCATCCGCCCGGAGGTCCTGCGCCCTTTGCTCAAGGCCTGCCGTGAGGGCCTGCGCCTGGAAACCGAGTACGTGTCGTTCAACACCCCCAACGTCGAGGTTCGCCTGATCGCCCCTCACACGCTGGTCTACACCGGCATGCGCTGGCATGTGCGGGCTTACTGCGAAAAGAATGGCCAATACCGCGACTTCGTGCTGAGCCGCTTGCGCGGGCAGCCGGATTTGCTCGACGCCTCACCGAACACGCGCGAGCTGGATGAAGACTGGAACACCGAGATTCCGGTGATCATCGAGCCCGATGGACGCTTGAACGAGGCGCAGAAGGCAATCATCGAAACGGACTTCGGTATGACCCAGGGGCAGTTAATTGTGCCCAGCCGCAGGGCGCTGGTGAAGTATGTGCTGCAGCGCTATCAGATTGACCGGCGCAGCCTGGCCATGAGCCCCGAGGCCCAGCAGATTGTCGTGAGCAACCTCAAAGAGCTGAAGCCGTGGTTGTTGCATGATTGAAATCGCGAGTCTCTCAGACGAGGGGCTCAATGCCCTTGGTCGATGTTCCGCTCACAGAGGTTCAGCTACGGCTGTAACTGCTGCGGTCTGCACACATCTGCTGCCAGATATATGCCGCGCCCAGGTAGTTGTCGATTTCCCGGATTAACAGCTGCGCCGCTATGTCGTGATGGCCCGCCAGCCTGGCAACGTCTCGGGCGGTGTGGCCCTCGTTGTTCCTCGCGCTCAGGTCCAGGCAGAAGGTCCGGTAGTGGTTGGCGAAGTAGTTCGCAGCCTTGCTGTGACCGTGCGCGGCCAGCCAATGGAGTGGAGTATTACCTGCCGCATCACGGTCATTCAGACTGCGGCCCTGCCGGTATCGATTGGCGAGCGCCTTGATGATGCCGCGTTTGCTGGGCAAACGATTATGGTTGACAGGGGTCAGAAAGCTGCCGAGGCCTTTCCAGTCCAGAAGCGCTTTGTCTCCCTCGGCCCCGAACGCCTCCAACCTGTCGATCCATATCGAGCGGTTGAGCCGGTAGGCGATGTCCAGTGGCGTGTTTTCGGCGCGGTCGCGCTCGTTCATCGCTGCAGGAGCAAATAGCCGCAAGTGCTCGGTGTCGTCGAAAAGCACGGTGGCATGCCAGACTCCTATTTCTAGCGCCAACAGGTCGTCGATGCCGAAGCGCGTCCCCCTGAGCATCTTTTCCATCTCGGCAAGTAAAGCGGGCGGATATGTCATGACACGTTTTCCCGTATACATAGAAACACCAACGCCGCTATTCACACCGGGGCGACTGCTTTTGCTCTCGTCCATGACGGGTTGCCATGCACAAGCCGTTGACTAGGCTCATGTCTTGCGGCGTCTGGCAGCGAATGGCTGTCAGCCCCGGGCTGGCAACGATGCAAGCCAGCGACTTGGCCCGGCTTACCGCCACATTCAAACGGTTTTTCGAGTACAGGAAGCCAATGTCCCTGGGCAGGTAGTCTTCATTCGACGTGGCCATCGAGACGATGACAATTTCGGCCTCCTGCCCCTGAAACTTGTCCACGGTACCGACCCGCGCACCGGCAGGCAGAACCTGCTTCAGCAGTTGCACCTGCAAGTTGTATGGCGCCACGACCAAGATTTTTTCAAGGGTAACGGCGTGTTCCTCGCCGCGGTTATCCACATAGCGCTGGCGCAAAAAATACGCGTAGAGCGCTTTGATGTACGCGGCCTCCTCCTCTGAACTCTGGCCGTTGCCGTCATGTTCGACAGGGCAGAACATCAGCCCGCTGTCTGGTACTTCCGGGCGCTCCCCGTCGAGTCGCAACACCTGCCGCTCGGTACCTGGCGCCGATGAAAGTTGACCTTCGTACACCGCATGGGAAATGAAAGAACAAACGTTCGGGTGCATCCGCCAGGTTTGTGCCAGGAACACCCCTCGGTCAGCAGGAATGGTGGGCGTACCGTCCAGCAGGTAGTCAAGGATGGAGTCACCGGAGCGGCCCGGATGCACGCCTTGTACAGGTTGCGACAGTTGCATCTGGTCGCCCATAAGGACGATGTTGCGTGCCACCATGCCCATGGTGACCAGGTTCGCCACACTCACTTGGCCGGCCTCATCAATGAACAGGTAATCCAACTGTTCAGTGAAGGTCGCATCGGCAAACAGCCAAGCCGTGCCGGCGGTCAGGTTGATACCCGGCCCCCAAGCGTCGAGGAACTCCTTCTTGTTCTCGATGGAACGGATGCAGCGGCCATTGAATTCCGTGCCCTCTCCTTCCGATGATTTTTTCAGTCCCGTGAAAGCAACACCCTCTACTTGTGCACGCACCTCGACAGCAGCCAGCAGGTTGTTGATGGCATGGTGCGAATTGGAGGTCACACCGATGCGCTTGCCCGCCTTGAGCAAGTCGACAATCACGTGCGAGCCGGTATAGGTCTTCCCGGCACCCGGCGGTCCCTGGATGAACAGCACACTGTTCTCGAGGTTGCGTACCACTTGCGTGATGGCATCGGTCGTTGCCAGGCGTAGATCTAGCAGCGGTGCGCCCGGCTCAACACCTTTCACCCTTGGCGCGCGACGATGGAGGAAGTCCGCCACTGCCTGGAAGCGCGGCTCAGCCGCCAAGACGCTGTCTGCATAGCGAAATAGTGCCTCGCGCAGCAAAGTCGACGGGATTGGCCTTCCAGGAATCATGTCGAAGGCAACCGGCGGCGCATTCTTCACGGTCGCTTTGAAAATCGCCAGACACGCGTCATTGTCCAGGCTGACCAGTTGCGCAGTGGCCAGGGACTCTGTGATGACGCCTTGAGAGCCCGAGCGCATCTTGCTTTCCTGGGGATCGAAACTGTATTCAAACAGAAACGACTGCTTGATCGGTTCGGGCGGTGTTGTCGTGCGCCGCAAACCGGCAAGGCTTTCAATATCTTCCAGTAGCTCCTCAGTAGTCATGTCCTGACGGCTGAACAGCTGCCACCACACAGGCTTCTCTGCCCTGCGGTGAAAGTCGAGCAGTTGGAAGGTGAGCAACCTGACCTGGTCTGTTGCGCTCAAGGCGCTGTCGTCGGCATACAAGCCAGCGAGCAATCTATCGCGATAAACTTCCAGTCGAACCTCGATCTCCTGCTGCTCCGCTACCGCTTTCTCGCCTTCAGCTTCCGGCACAAGAACGGAGCCTGCATCCTGCGGCTTGATGCTCAAAAGCCAATTGCGCAGCAGATAGGTGGATAGCACGTCGTCTTCGTTGTAGCGCTCGATCTGCTCGAGCAAGGCCCGCTCGCCAGTCTCTTTCCAACGTTCATAAAACACGATGCTCGCACCGGCATTTGTAACATCGCCGTCGCGCTTGGCCATGTAGAAGTGCTCGATGTTCTTGATCGAGTAGCTGGGCTCGGACACTCGGATCGCTTCGCGCACCACCTTGTAAAGGTCAACCAGCTTGCCGTTGCGCAGCAGCCAGTCCACTTGCGCCTCGCGCGTGCCATGCTGGCTCATCAGGCGCTTGATGGCCGTCTCTTCATAGCTGGCATAGTGGTAAACATGTGCGTTGGGGTAGCGCTTGAGGTGCGCGATGACCCAATCGATGAACTGCTCGAACGCGAGCTTTTCCTCGTCCCGGCTGTGCGCCCAGAAAGGTTTGAAGAATTGTTGACCGCCTTCGTCGATATACAAGCCGAAGAGGTACTCCAAGCCGCCCTCCTCCAGCGGATTGCCCTCCATGTCGAAGAACAGATCGCCCTCGACCGCAGCGGGCATTCGGCCGAAGCCACGCCGTTGTCCCGTGGCCGGCAGCAGCTCGAACAGCGGGGTATCGCTGGAGCGCCCCTGAAACTGCAAACGTGCCTGATGGCGCAACTTGTTCAGTGACTCTACGGGCAACCTGGGGATGCGCAAGTCATCGCCACTACCCGCCAACTGCTGCAATGTGCTCACCCCACCCGCCTGCAGTTTCTTGATTTGCGAACGGCTGATACCAGCGACTGCCGAAAGATGATCATCTTGCAGGCGTTGTTCACTGCAGCGCTCGCGCCACCCGCAAAAGCCACAATGCCCGCATGGCTCGGGGTACGTCGCTTGCTGCCCGTCACTGTTCACGAACGCGTTGAAACGCTGCAGCACGTGCTCCAGATAGTCGGCGTAATCAGCTACCCGAAATGCCTGTTCCGTCCGCGCGGCATCACCCAGCACGATGTACATGAACTGCGGCTGTACGCCCTGAATCGCAATCAGCATTCGCGAATAAAGTGCAACCTGCACCAGAAACTTGGCTTTTGCAGTCTTGGCCAGTTTGGTGTCGATGACTTCATAGCTGTGATTACCCAACGCCGACACGCGCGGCACTTTACGCAGGAAATCGGCGTGCCCGATAAAGGCACCTTCCTGCAACGAAGCCTGGAAGATGATGTCGACGCCAGCCTTCATGGCCTCGATGGTCAGCTCCACCCGCCGTGCGAAACTCGGGTTGCCTTCGGCAATGTCGACGACATGGGCATAACCGCTTTTCAGCCGTTCGAGAAACGCCGACTCATGGGCGAGCCCCTTGTCCTGGATCAAACGGTTCTGCTCGCTTGCCGGCGCTTTCTCCATAGGAACGACAAGGTGCTGCAGGTCCAGCGCTGTCAGATGCTGACATTCCAGAAAGCCGCAGATATCCGAGGCGGAATACAGCTGAATCCCGTTTCGAGTCTGCATGATTGTATTCCATCTCGTGAACGCCCGAAGGCACATGGCACCGCGCTATTGACTGCGTCGTTCAAGCATCGAGCGAGCAACCTTGGTAGAACTGCTTGAACAGGGCCGTCGGCAAGTAATGCAGATCGAGCAGGCCAAAGTGCTTGCCCACGCTGCGCCCTACGGCCATGAGTGTCCTTGCAGAATTTTCGGTTCCGGCGTACCCGGCACTCAAAATGTAGTCGATTCGATCCTTCTCGGTCTGTGCGCTTGCGTAGGCGTTGCCCGTGATCAGTACATCTGTCAGGCAGACACGGACGCGCTCATCCCCCACAGTGAACGGCTCCAGCGTTTCGGTCCCCAACGCTGCCCGCAGCCCGTCCTCGCCACCCGCAACAATGTGCTCTAGTTCGGCAAGTGGGCGGCCGAACAAATCGAACTCCTCGATGGAGAACGGGAAGCAGTAGCCCTGCGCGGTAGCCCGTGAGATTGCGTCATCGTTTCGCGGCTCAGCCACCAGCCAATCAACGAAGGATGCCTTGTTGTCGGGCTCACCGTTGCGACGGAAGGCCAGATAATGATTGAGCACTTGGCCAAAGGGATGCCCCGTGGGTACCCAGCCGGTCTTGCCAAGCTTCCGAGGCGATACCTCGCCCTCTTCTGCATCAACCTTGGGCTCAGGTGCAAGCGGCAGGCCAAAACAGCGAAGGTCATAACCAAGCATGAACAGGCTTGCCTCGAACGCGTGACAACGCGCAGGCATTGCCCCTTGATCAGCAAACCAGCCAGTGCGCTCGAGCAATGCGCGGATAATCCAGCCCAACCGTACTTGCCAACGTGCCCACTCGGCATACTCAATGGACGAAAATTGCGGCGCGGCCAGATTGTTCAAGAACGCCCCAGGATTGCGGGCCTGGTCGCCCCGCGCGCCGCCGGACGGGAACCGCAGCAAGGGTTTTCCACGTCCTGCCCATTGCTGGCGAAACAGCGAGTACAACATGGCAATCGCAGCGCCTACACGGCTGTCATAGATGGGCGAACCAGACAAATCGAGCAAGGCGTGGATCTTGGTCAGGCCAGAATCAAAGCGCTCGACACTGCTCTCGTTGAGTTCATCCAGGTCATTGTCACCGTCGAGCGACATAAGCCCCGCCATCTTCTGCAGGTAACTCGACAACTCACCCTGTGCCGCCAGCCGATGCAAGAACGGAATGGCGCCCGTCACACCACCCCACCGAAGAATCTGCAAGCACGCCTGCAGCGCTTGCTGCTCGTCACCGGCGTTGACCGCAGCGGACAACCACTCACGCAACTGCCCCAGCGAGCGCTGGGTCTGGACCCAAGTCATGGACTCGACCACGCTCCGATTGGCGTCATACCAGCTTGCCTTCCAGCGGTAGTGCTCAACTATCTGCTCGATCCCCTGCACATCAACCGTCAAACCGCCCGGTACGAACTTGCTGGCCTTGAAGCGCAGTTTGAACGTGAGCGCCGGCAAGTTGGCTGCAAGCCACGCAATGAACGACTCCACTTCGGGTTGTACCAGGAACTCTTCACGCTTCATGCAGGCCGCCTTGCGGGTAATGTCTAATGGCCATACCCTAAGCAAAATGGCTGGCGACGTCCACGTTGGCTGTTCATACAGGTAAACAAATGGAGCAGGTTAAAGCGTTCGGATCAGCCAGGCTTCAACACCGGCGGCCAGCAGCGCATGAGCCTGTAAATTTTTCAGACACACGCAACCACTTTACGGACCGCTCACGACCTCAAGGATTAGCACTTCATGGACCATCAAGCACTCAAGACCCGTCACCGCCAAGAGCGTGAGAACCATCACCCCAACCTCACCTTGCGCGTTCATCGCGCGCTGAGCTGGCTAAATCGCGCCGAGCAGACGGATGATCTTGATGGACGCTTCATCTTTTTGTGGATCGCCTTCAATTCGGCATACGCGACGGACATTGATGAAGAGTTCCGCCTGTCCGAGCAAGCCACATTCAAGGCATTCCTCGAGAAACTCTGTGCATTGGACAAAAACAGCCTGATCGAGAACCTGGTGTGGTCCGAGTTTTCTGGCAGTATTCGCGTATTGTTGGACAATCCTTATGTGTTTCAGAGCTTCTGGGACAATCAGAACGGCAAGATTAGCGAGCAACAATGGACCGAACGCTTTGCCAACGGCCGGAGAATCGCACAGCAAGCGCTGGCAAACCGCAACACCGCCGCCGTACTCGGCGTGCTTTTCAATCGAATCTATACCCTGCGCAATCAGATCATGCATGGCGGCGCCACGTGGAACAGCAGCGTGAACCGGGATCAGTTACGTGATTGCGCCAACCTACTCGGCAAGCTAGTGCCGGTCATCATTCTGCTGATGCTAGATAACCCAGAGACGTTGTGGGGTGATGCTTGTTATCCGGTTGTTGTTTAACTAGATGACTGCGGATTGGGGCAGAGGTCACCCGACAGGTGAGACCACTGGTGAATCGGCAGGCGAGCAGTAATTGCCCCGGTATTCCAATTGGTATTCCACTAAAAAATGCAACTCGATTTTAATCTTATAAATTAACAAGTTAATCACACAATTCAGCTCACCCCGGCCCATCAAGTTATCGTTTACACAAAGGCACTTAGCGTTGATCGCGGGTGTTTTTTGTGCCTGATTGGTCCCGATCAGGGCCCTGAAACCGGCAAGTCACGCTACCACCTCGCTCGTCCCCCATTCCCTTCTATCTCTGCCGCCGCTACCGCTACTCCCCTAGCCAAACCAAGCATGCGTCAGGAGGCAAGCCGGATCCCACACACAAAGAAAAACCTGTACAAAGAACTTTCTCTGTACAACACACTCATACGGATTGATATCAAAACGTCACTATGCAAACGCTTCCCGCATTCCCATGCGTGGCAGCCCGCGTAGCACCCCCGCCAGGCCTTGAAAGGTAACACCCGCAATGTTCGACAATTTCAGCATTTCAAAAAAGCTGTACACCGGTTTCGGTCTGGTCCTGATCATAATTGCAGTCCTCGTGCTTTCTGCCTTACGCGGCTTCGACCAGGTCAGCAGCAGCGTCAAACGCAACATCCACAGCTACGACGTGCTCAACAGTTCACACACAATCCTGAACAGTCTCGTCGACATCGAAACCGCCATGCGCGGCTTTGCTCTGACTGGGCAAGACAGCTTTCTTGAGCCCATGCTGAAAGGTGAAGAGAACTTCGCCAACTCGGTTGCGCAGGTCAAAAAAGCGACTCAGGACAACCCAGAGCAACAAGCACGGCTGGATCGCCTGCAGGTGGTTTACCAGCAGTGGCTGCAGCAGGACATGCAGAGCGCCATCACCTTACGCCGAGAAATCAACGCTGATCGCGCATCGCTGACCACCCTCATCAGCCAAATCGGCTCAGGGCAAGCCAAAGCCAAGATGGATGCAATGCGCGCAGTCATCACCGAGTTTCAAGATGCAGAAAAAGCGCTGCAAGAAGAACGCAGCACCCTCATGGACGACTCCAAATCCACGGCTTTTACCATTCTGGTAGTGGGAGGGGTGGCCGCAGCGATCCTGGCAATACTGATCGCAACGCTGCTCACCAAGACCATTACCGGACGCTTGAGCCAAGCGGTCACCCTCGCTCGCAACATTGCTGATGGGCGCTTGGACAACAAGATAGAAGTTGCAGGCAACGACGAAGTGAGTACGCTTCAACAAGCCTTCCAGGCCATGCAAGATCGCCTACGCGCCATGATTCGCGAGATTGGCATCAGCGCGGAACAACTGGTGGGTGCAGCCGACAATATCTCGACCGCATCCCTGCAGCTGTCGACCTCAGTTCAAGAGCAATCACACTCGGCGTCCTCAATGGCTGCCACCGTTGAGGAACTGACGGTGAGCATAAATCACGTTTCCGACAACGCTGTCGAAGCGCATGCCCAGTCCAGCGAGTCAGGCCGCCAGTCCAGTGAAGGCGGCAGCGTCATTCAAGAGACCCTGGAGCGCATGAACCTGATCGCACAAACCGTAGAGGCCTCAGCATCGCAAATCAGCGACCTCGACAATCATGCTGAGCAAATCAGCAGCATCGTCAGTGTGATCAAAAGCATTGCGGACCAGACCAACCTGCTTGCACTAAATGCCGCGATTGAAGCCGCTCGAGCGGGCGAGCAGGGTCGCGGGTTTGCTGTCGTCGCCGACGAAGTCCGCTTGTTGGCACAGCGCACCGGCAACTCGACCCAAGAGATCACCGAGATGGTGAAAAGGATTCAACTGGGTACTCGTGATGCTGTGCAACAGATGGAGGTCGGTGTTACCCAGGTGAAAGGCGGCGTCGATATGGCGCAACGAGCGGGTGATGCGATCGTCGGCATTCGTCAGTCTTCGGGTGACGTGGTTCGCATGGTTGATCAGATTTCTCTGGCCCTGCGTGAACAGACTGCAGCCAGCCAGGACGTGGCTCGCAATGTTGAACGGATTGCGCAGATGTCACAGCAGAATAGCCAGGCGGTGGAGCAGACCACCGAAACTGCTGGCACGTTGCAGCAGTTGGCGCAGGGTCTGCACAGGCAGGTGAGTGTGTTTAGGCTTTGAGTAATTAAGAGTATGTGCGTCTGAGGAGATAGCTTCGAACCTGGCTGGCGCTGCTACTTAGCGCCGACCGCAATCTTCCGGCTCAGGCGCCATTGCGCCGCAACAACGTATGCGGCGCCACCCCAAACGCCTTCCGAAACGCATGACTAAAATGCGAAAAATCCGAAAACCCAAACTCCAACGCCGCCTGCGAAACACTCCTAACCTGCCCACACTCAATCGCCGCCCGGCTAGCATTCAGCCTTTCCTTCCAAATCTCCGCCACCGGCGACTTCTGATGCCGAGCAAACGCCCGTGTCACCGTCCGCGTGGACACATGATGCGCCACCGCAATCGTCTCAATCGACAACTCCGGCTCAGTCAAATGCCGTTGTATGTAATTCATGATCCGCCCATACAGATCCAGCTCTTGATGGGTGGTCTTCAGGTCTTGCAGCTCCAGGCTGAGCACCAGCAAATCAATGATGGTGTTGGAGTAGCGCCGGGAGATGCCTTCATCCTGCAGCAGCGCGACTGAGCTGGCCGCCTGGCCAATCATCTGCCGCAGGGGGATCACGCCGGGGCGGGTTTCGTCCAGCACCAGTGCGGTGAAGTCGCCAATGCGCGGCAGGCGTTGGGCGAGCAGTGGCCGGGGGATGCGGATCAGGTGGTTTTCGGTACCACCGAGGCTGAAGCGGAACGGTTGGGTTGCGTCGTAAAGAAACAAATTGCCGGCGCTGAGGCTGGCTTTGCGGGTGTGTTGCTCGATTTCGCCGTAGCCACCGTGGGTGAATCCGAGCCAGATGTCTTCGGCGGGGTCGCTGCGCAAATGCTGCTCGGAGCGCACCCAGTGGTGCAGCGGCGACGACAGGGTGGTGATGTCCAGGGGGCCAATTCCGTTGACCTGCAGCGCACCTTCGAAATCGCTCTGCGACGAGGGTTTGCTGTCTGCCGACAGGCAATGATGGCAGACCACTTCTCGCCAGTAATCAAAGCGGCGAGCGGGTGGAACGGCAAGGGTGGAATACTGGTTGGTCTCAGCCATGATGGCGCTCACCTTGATGCAACAACGGGAGAAAACGGGGCACTGTTACCGCCGGTGGTACAGGCAATAAACACGCCAGCGGCTTGTGTTGGCGCGAGAGTGTCTACTGCGTGATTGCGCAAACGTGTGGCTGTTAACAGCGTCAACTTCTCTCCCCATTTCAGGGCAAAAGTCCTGTTTTACGTAGTGCGCCGCACCCTCTTGGTTCGTGCTCAAGCGGGTGTTTTGGTGCTGTCTTTTCCAACCAAACGGTTGTCCTTGCGAACAAAGCGGGGCTGGTGAGTCCTGCCTAACTTTGACCTTACGGCAAATCAGCAAACCGTGCCGATGAGGTGAGCCCATGCGATTCGAACAACAACAGCAGGTGGCAGATGAGTTGAGGTGGCTGCATATGCGTGACCTGGCGCCTGAGGAGTTTTTGTCTTGGGTGCTTGAGTGGGGGGGATGTGCAGTGCGGGCTCGGTTGGGGAGGGGCTTGCTTAATGCCATCGCTCTGAAAGCGAAAAATCGGGTTTGGTTTGAGTGCGTTGGGGGCTGCTTTGCAGCCCTTTCGCGACACAAGGCCGCTCCTACACGGACCGCGTCCAACAGGGCTGCTGTTCGGAGGAGTACTGAGCGTGTGCCTGAAATTAAAATAATGAGGAGCCTGTGATGGAGTCTGCAATCGACAAACACCTCAAGTGCCCGCGCACGTTGTCGCGCCGGGTGCCTGATGATTACCAGCCGCCCTTCCCGATGTGGGTGGGCCGTGCTGATGAGCAGTTGACTCAGGTGGTGATGGCTTACCTGGGCGTGCAATACAAAGGTGACGGCCAGCGTGAACAGGCCTTGCAGGCGATGCGTGACATCGTTGCCAGCTTCAGCCTGGCCGACGGCCCGCTGACCCACGACTTGACCCACCACACCGACAACAGCGGCTACGACAATCTGATGATCGTCGGCTACTGGAAGGACGCCGGCGCTTATTGCCGCTGGGTGCGTTCGGCCGAGGTGGAGGGCTGGTGGAGTTCGCCGCAGCGCTTGAATGATGGCCTGGGTTATTACCGCGAAATCTCCGCGCCGCGGGCGGAGCAGTTCGAGACGTTGTATGCGTTTCAGAGCGACTTGCCGGGCGTTGGCGCGGTGATGGACAACACCAGTGGCGAGATCGAAGAGCACGGTTACTGGGGCTCGATGCGCGACCGTTTCCCGGTGTCGCAAACCGATTGGATGAACCCTAACGGCGAGCTGCGGGTGGTGTCTGGCGACCCGGCCAAGGGCGGTCGGGTGGTGGTGGTCGGCCACGACAATATCGCGTTGATTCGCTCGGGCCAGGACTGGGCCGCGGCGGAGGCGGCGGAGCGTTCGTTGTACCTGGATGAGATCTTGCCGACCTTGCAGGACGGCATGGACTTCTTGCGCGATAACGGCCAGCCGTTGGGCTGTTACAGCAATCGCTTCGTGCGCAATATCGATGCGAACGGCAACTTCCTCGACATGAGTTACAACATCGGCCACTGGCGTTCGGTGGAAAAACTCGAACGCTGGGCGGAATCACACCCGACTCATTTGCGCATCTTCGTGACCTTCTTCCGAGTGGCGGCGGGGCTGCAGAAGTTGCGCCTGTACCACGAGGTGTCGGTGTCGGACGCGAGCAGCCAGGTGTTCGAATACATCAACTGCCACCCGCACACGGGCATGTTGCGTGACGCGCAAGTAAACACCAACTAACAACGAACTCCACGTTTAGCCCTGCACCTGCCGTTATTACGGCAGCGGGGCTCTTTTTGCCCGAATTTGGGCTCACAATAAGGACTTGGTCCATGAAACAGCTCCGTTACCTGATGCTCGCGGCGGCCGCGCCGTGCCTGTCTGCCCAAGCGGTTGAAGTTGCGCCGGGGGATTATGAAGTGCTGCCGGTGGGTGCAACCATCGGTGTGGTTTATTACCAGCACTCCACCACCGACAGTCTTTACGCCCAGGGTCACAAGGCCAGCTCGGACTTCAACTTGACCTCCAATGTCGGCATCTTGCGTTTGCTGCATGTGTATAAATTGACCGACCGGCTGACCATCGAGCCGCAGTTTCTGTTGCCGTTCGGCCATGTCTCCAGCGGCGGTGACGCTTCGGCCCTGGGCAGCGCCAGCGGTATCGGTGACCTGACCCTGACCGCGCCGCTCAAGTACCGCCTCAACGAAGCCAACGACACGGTCGGCGCCACGGTTTATCTGGTCGCGCCGACGGGCAACTACGACCGCAAAGACGGGCTCAACCTGGGCGAGAACCGCTGGAAGGTCGACTTGCAGGCGGCGTACATCAAGCACTTCGGTGAGAAGTGGGCAGTTGACTTGGTCGGTGATGCGATCTGGTACGGCGACAACGACGACTTCGGCGCCAATTCGGTTCGGCGTGAACAGGATACGTCCTACGCCGCGCAGTTGATGGGGCGCTACATCATCGACCCGGGCACGTCACTCGCCCTTGGTTTTGGCCACACTTGGGGCGGCGAAAACAAAGTCGACGGCAGCAACCAGGACGACCGCGGCGAGACCACCAACTTCCGCGTCACCGCGACCAAGTTCTTTACCGCTCAGGACCAGCTGCAGATGCAACTGGGGCGTGACCTCGCGGTAGAAAACGGCCCGAAAGAAAACTTTCGCCTGAACCTCAGGTACGCCCGGGTCTTTTAACCGTCTGCCGATCCTCAGCTGAAATGGAGCATTCACATGACTGACCAAAACGCCTCTACCGAACAACAACCTTCGCTGTACACCCGACTGGGCGGCTATGACGTGATCTACCAGTTCGCCGGCGCGGTATTGCGCAAGACCATGGGCCACCCGGCCATTGGGCATATCTGGGCGCATATGTCCGAGTCGACCTTTCAGAAAGAGCACATCAACTTTGTCGACTTCCTCTCCCAGCACTGGGGTGGCAGCGCCAAGTACCGCGGCCGCGACATGGTCACCGCACACCGCGGCATGGGCCTGACCGAGGTGCACTGGCAAGCCACGCTGGATTGCCTGGAGGAGTGCTACAACGACTACAACCTGGCGCCGGAGCTGCGCAAGGAGGTCAACGATTTTCTGGTCAAGTTCAAACCTGCGGTGATCGGCAGCCCGTCCTACCGCGACGTGGTGCTGGCCAACCCTGAGATGGACCCAGCCAAGGGCATGAAGAGCGTCGGCGTGGTCTGGCCCGCACGTGGCGAAGCGGCGGCACAGGCCGCAGTACCCAAGCTCGAGTCGTAACACCGCTCGGCCACCTAGATGAGGCTCAGCACCTGGCGCAAGGCAGTCCTTCTCAACCAAGCGACTGTCCTGTTCAACCAAGTGCCGGCCACGCGCTGGCGCTAGCTTAGTAGCAGGCCCAGCCGCGGCGGGCCTCTCGCACAGCCATTTGCCAGGCCCTGAGGCCTGGCATCGGAAACAGGACACACCATGGCCATCAACCGCCCGACGCTCGAACAACTGCAGGCCCTCGCCGCGCGCCTGCATCTGCAGCTGACACCCGAGCAAGCCAGCGAATACCTGGCGCTCATGCAGCCCAGCCTGGACGCCTACGACCTGGTCGACGAGCTGCCCGACTTCACCCCGCTGGTGCGTTACGAGCGCACCGCCGGCTATCGCCCGTCCAGCCGCGAAAACCCGCTGAACGCCTGGTACTACCGCACCGAGGTGATGGGCGCCAGCTCGGGCAAGCTGCTCGGTAAAACCGTTGCCCTGAAAGACAACATCTCCCTGGCCGGCGTGCCGATGATGAACGGCGCCGCGCCGCTGGCCGGCCATGTACCGTCGTTCGATGCCACCGTGGTCACCCGTTTGCTCGACGCCGGGGTGACCATCCTCGGCAAGGCCACCTGCGAGCACTACTGCCTGTCCGGCGCCAGCCACACTTCGGACCCGGCGCCGGTGCACAACCCTCTGCGCCCGGGCTTCAGTAGCGGTGGCTCGTCGTCGGGCAGTGCGGCGCTGGTGGCGGCCGGCGAAGTCGACCTGGCGGTGGGCGGCGATCAAGGTGGTTCGGCGCGTATTCCTGCGGCGTGGTGCGGTATCTATGGCCTGAAGCCGACCTTCGGCCTGGTGCCGTATACCGGGGTGATGGCGGTCGAGGCGACCTTCGACCATGTCGGCCCGATGACCAACAACGTGCGCGACAACGCGCTGATGCTGGAAGTGATGGCCGGCGCCGATGGGCTCGATCCCCGCCAGGGCACGCCTGAAGTCGACGCTTACAGCCACTACCTTGATCGTGGCGTGCGCGGCTTGCGCATCGGCATCCTCAAGCAAGGCTTCGAGCTGGCCAACCTCGACCCGCGGGTTGCCAAATCGGTGCGCAGCGCCATCACCCAGTTCGAAGCATTGGGCGCGGTTGTCGAGGAAGTCTCGGTGCCCGAGCACACCCTGGCCGGCACATTGTGGGGCCCGATCGGCTGCGAAGGCCTGACCATGCAGATGATGCACGGCAACGGTGCTGGCTTTAACTGGAAGGGGCTGTACGACGTCGGCCTGCTCGACAAACAGGTCGGCTGGCGCACCCAGGCCAACGCCCTCTCGCCGTCGCTCAAGCTGTGCATGCTGGTCGGCCAGTTTGGCCTTGACCACTACCACGGTCGTTACTACGCCAAGGCGCAGAACATCGCCCGCTTCGCCCGCGCCGGTTACGACAAGGCGCTGGAGCAATACGACCTGCTGGTGATGCCGACCGTGCCGATCATCGCCCAGCCGCTGCCAGCGGCGGATTGTTCGATCACCGAGAACGTCTCGCGGGCATTGGAAATGCTAGGTAATACCGCCGCCCAGGACATCACCGGCCACCCAGCCATGTCCATTCCCTGCGGCCTGGTCGACGGTCTGCCCGTTGGGCTGATGCTGGTTGGCAAGCATTACGCCGAGGGCACTATTTACCAGGCGGCGGCGGCATTCGAAGGCGCGGTGGACTGGCGCACGCTGTAGCGCAAGCGACCAGCGCCACAGCCCCGAACAACAATTAGATCAACAACCGTGTTGAACGAGAGGAGTAATCCCATGACGGCAACCTCAACCCCGGGTGAGCGGGCACGGGCACTGTACGCAGTGCTGAAGAACAAAGACCTGATCCCCGAAGGCTACATCGAGCAGCTCACCCAGCTGATGGAACACGGCTGGAGCCCGGACAACGGCGCGCGCATCGTCGCCAAGGCCTGGGTCGATCCGGCCTTCCGCGAGCTGCTGCTCAAGGATGGCACTGCCGCCTGCGCGCAGTTCGGTTTCACCGGGCCGCAGGGCGAATACATCGTCGCCCTGGAAGACACCCCGCAGCTTAAAAACGTGATCGTCTGCAGCCTGTGCTCCTGCACCAACTGGCCGGTGCTGGGCCTGCCGCCCGAGTGGTACAAGGGCTTCGAGTTCCGTGCGCGGCTGGTACGCGAGGGGCGCACGGTATTGCGCGAGCTGGGCACCGAGTTGCCGGAAGACGTGGTGATCAAGGTCTGGGACACCAGCGCCGAAAGCCGTTACCTGGTGCTGCCACAGCGACCAGCGGGCTCCGAGCACATGAGCGAGGAGCAGCTGCGCCAACTGGTCACCAAGGACGTGCTGATTGGCGTCGCCCTGCCGCGTGTCGGCTGAGCAACGCGCCTAACCCCCTACCCTTGCGGAGTGTTCAAAATGGATGGCTTTCACGATCTCGGCGGTTTCCAGGGCTTTGGCAAAGTGCCCCACCGCATCAACAGCCTCAGCTACAAGCAGGTGTTCAAGCAGGACTGGGAGCACCTGGCCTACAGCCTGATGTTCATTGGCGCCGACCACATGGGCAAGTTCAGCGTCGACGAAATCCGTCATGCCGTGGAGCGTATCGATGTGCGCCAGCATGTCGGCACCGAGTACTACGAGCGCTATGTCATCGCCACCGCCACCCTGCTGGTCGAGACCGGCGTCATCACTCAGGCCGAACTGGATGAGGCCCTCGGCTCGCACTTCAAGCTGGCCAACCCGGCCCATGCCCGAGGCCGCGAAGCGATCACCGGGCGCCCGCCGTTCGAAGTCGGCGATCGAGTCATCGTGCGTGATGAATACGTCGCCGGGCATGTGCGGATGCCGGCCTATGTGCGTGGCAAGCAAGGCGTGGTGCTGCACCGCACCACTGCGCAGTGGCCGTTCCCGGATGCGATTGGCCACGGCGACCGCAGCGCGGCGCATCAACCGACCTACCACGTCGAGTTCCGGGTAAAGGACCTGTGGGGCGACGCCGCCGACGATGGCCTGGTGGTGGTCGACCTGTTCGAAAGCTACCTGGACAAGGTCGACAGCCCGCGAGCGGTGCACGCATGACTGCCGGCGCCCAGGCAGGCCGACTGCCGGTGACGGTCCTTTCCGGCTTCCTCGGCGCAGGCAAGACCACCCTGCTCAACCATATCCTGCGCAATCGCCAGGGTTTGAAAGTGGCGGTGATCGTCAACGACATGAGCGAGGTCAACATCGACGCCGCCGAGGTCCAGCGTGATGTAACGCTGCACCGTGGCCAGGACGAGTTGATCGAGATGAGCAACGGCTGCATCTGCTGCACCCTGCGCGCCGACCTGCTCGAGCAGATCAGCGCGCTGGCGCGCCAGCAGCGGTTTGATTATCTGCTGATCGAGTCGACCGGCATTTCCGAGCCGATGCCGGTGGCCGAGACCTTTGCCTTTCTCGACACCGAGGGCTTCAGCCTCAGTGAACTGGCGCGGCTGGATACCTTGGTCACCGTGGTCGATGCCAGCCAGTTTCAGGCCCTGCTCGACTCGCCGGCAACCGTCGAGCGGGCCGACGCCACTGCGCCGCGGCGCCCGTTGGCTGACCTGCTGATCGAGCAGGTCGAATACGCCAACGTGATTCTGGTGAACAAGTGCGACCTGATCGACGACACGCAATACCAGACGCTGCGGGCGGTGCTGGCCGGGCTCAACCCCGGCGCGCAGATCCTGCCGATGGTCGCTGGCAATGTTGAACTGTCCACCATCCTCGGCACCCAGCTGTTCGACCTGCCCAGCCTGGCCGCGGCGCCCGGTTGGATGAAGCAGATGGACGCCGACGACACTCCCGCCGCCGAGTCGGACACCTACGGCGTGACCTCGTGGGTCTATCGCGAGCGTGCCCCGTTTCACCCGCAACGCTTGCTCGAATTTCTCTCCCGCCCCTGGAGCAATGGCCGCCTGCTGCGCAGCAAAGGCTATTTCTGGCTGGCCAGCCGCCACCGCGAAATCGGCCTGCTGGTGCACAGCGGCAAGCAGTTCCAGTGGGATTACGTCGGCCACTGGTGGAACTTCATCGACCCCTCGCAGTGGCCGCAGGACAAGTACCGCCTGCAAGGGATCATGGCCAAGTGGGACAGCATCGTCGGCGATTGCCGGCAGGAGCTGGTGTTCATTGGCCAGGACCTGGACACCGCAACGTTGCAACGCGAGCTCGACCACTGCCTGTTGAGCGCAGACGAAATCGCTACCGGCCCGTCGGCCTGGCCAGCACTGCCCTGGGCGAACGCCTTCGACAGCCTTGCCTTGTCGACCAGCCAGACGCCGCCATTACCGGCTGCTGCCGCTATCTAGTTGGAGATGTAGCATGCTGTTTTTCAATCGCACCAGCCGCTGGGTACTGGCCCCACTCGCCGACCGCCTCGACCAGCCCGATCAGCCGAGTACGCCGCTGTCGTCGCGCAACCCGCTGCTGCGACGCATCCTTACCGGCGTCGAGCAGTTGCTGCAGGAGCGGTGCACGCTCAAGGAGCAGGCTCGCGAACTCGCCGCGCAGGTGCGCCAACTGCAACAGCGCCTGGCTGAGCGCGACGAACAGGCGCAGCAGTTGCAAGCGCGCTGGACGCTGGTCACCGAAGGCGCCGATGAGTTGTTCTGGCAACTGCATTTGCCTGCCTCAGGCACGCCTGCGCCAGACTGCGCGATGGAGTGGACGGGCTCGGCCGCGATCCATGCACCACATCTGCCTGAGCTAGGCCAGTGGCACGAACAGCTGCATCCGGCTGATCGCCACGCCCATCAGCAAGCCCTCGCCCGGCACCTCGCCGACCGCAGCGGGCGCACACCGTTTGCGCTGGACCTGCGCATGAAATTCACCGCCGGCGGCGACTATCGCTGGTGCCGGGTCAGCGGCAGTTCGCTGCGTGACGCCAACGGCGTTGCCATCGCCACGGCGGGCACCCTGCGGGACATCCACCAGCAAAAGTTGCACATCCAAGAGCTTGAGCTGGCCGCCGAGCGTTTCGACATTTCCCGCGAAATGCTCCACGACGGCCTGTGGGATATCGAAGTCGTCGCCGGCGACCCGGCCAACCCGAGCAACACCATCTGGTGGTCGTCGCAGATGCGCAGGCTGCTCGGCTGCAGCACCGTCGAAGAATTCCCCAACACCCTGGAAAGCTGGACCTCCCGCCTGCACCCCGACGACAGCGCCCGCGCCATCGCGGCGTTTGTCGCCCATGTCGACGATCGCAGCGGCAACACCCCGTTCGATGTCGAGTATCGCCTGCGCCACCAAAGCGGCGCCTACCGCTGGTTCCGCGGCCGCGGGCAAACCCGGCGTGCTGCTGATGGCGCGCCGTTGCGGGTAGTTGGGGCTATAACTGATATCCATGCCCGCCATGAAGAAAGCACCATCCGCGAGGCGCAGGCGCAACAACACCAGGTGATGCAGGAGACCCTGGGCAAACTGACCCACATCGTCGCCACCATCCAGGGCATCGCCAGCCAGACCAACCTGCTGGCCTTGAACGCCGCCATCGAAGCGGCCCGCGCAGGCGAAGCCGGGCGTGGCTTTGCGGTGGTGGCCGACGAGGTGCGCAAGCTGGCCACGCGCACCAGTCAGGCAACGCAACAAGCAGCGCAGATGATCGACAGCTAACCCAGCGCCAGCGCGGCGTTAAAGATTCCAAACAATAACAATCAGGTACTTTATGCGCGATTACGACTCAGCAGTGACCTCCTTCAATTACCACCAGTTGGCCGCGCAAGACCTGCACGGCGAGCTGGCCGCGATGAACGCCTGCATCGAATGCTGCGACCGCCACGCCTACAGTGACGCGGTGGCGTTGTACTGCGAAACCCGCGATGGCCGTGCTACCCAGCACACCTTCAGCGAGCTGCAGATTCAGGCCTCGCAATTCGGTAACTTCCTGCGCAGCCAGGGCGTCAAGCCCGGCGACCGCGTCGCCGGGCTGATGCCGCGCACCGCTGAGCTGTTGATTGCCATCCTCGGCACCTGGCGCATCGGCGCGGTCTATCAGCCGTTGTTCACCGCGTTCGGCCCCAAGGCCATCGAACAACGCCTGAGCTGCTCGAAGGCGCGCTGGCTGCTCACCGACCCGCACAACCGCTCCAAGCTCGACGAGATCGCCGACTGCCCGAACATCATCGTGGTTGGCGCAGACCGGCTGGACCTGGACGACTTCGATTTCTGGGACGTGCTGTCCCAACATTCGGCTGACTGCCCGCCGGCGCTGCTCGACGGCAACGCGCCGTTTCTGCTGATGTGCACCTCCGGCACCACCGGCCCGGCCAAACCGCTGGAAGTGCCCCTGCGCGCCATCCTCGCGTTCAAGAGCTATATGCGCGACGCGATAGAGCTGCGCGACGACGACCGCTTCTGGAACCTCGCCGACCCCGGCTGGGCCTATGGCCTGTACTACGCCGTCACCGGCCCGCTCGCCTGCGGCCAGGCCACGCTGTTCTACGACGGCCCGTTCTCGGTCGAAAGCACCAGCCGCCTGATCAACAAATACGCGATCAGCAACCTCGCCGGCTCACCCACCGCGTACCGCTTGCTGATCGCCGCGGGTGCTGAATTCTCCGATGCCATTCGCGGCAAACTGCGCGCCGTCAGCAGTGCCGGCGAGCCGCTCAATCCGCAGGTGATCCGCTGGTTTGCCGAAGAGCTTGGCGTGGTGATTCACGACCACTACGGCCAGACCGAAGTCGGCATGGTGCTGTGCAACCACCACGGCCTCAGCCACCCGGTCCGCGAGGGCTCAGCCGGTTACGCCGTGCCGGGTTGTCGCATCGTGGTGCTGGATGAACAGCGCCGCGAGCTGCCACCCGGTCAGCCGGGCGTGCTCGCAGTCGACCGCAAGCGCTCGCCGCTGTGCTGGTTCGACGGCTATTACGGCATGCCGACCAAGGCCTTTGTCGACCACTATTACCTGAGCGGCGATATCGTCGAGTTGAATGACGACGGCAGCATCAGCTTTGTCGGCCGCAACGACGACGTGATCACCACCTCCGGTTATCGCGTCGGCCCGTTCGATGTCGAGAGCGCGCTGATCGAACACCCGGCGGTGGTTGAAGCCGCCGTGATCGGCAAACCCGACCCGCAGCGCACCGAGTTGATCAAGGCGTTTGTGGTGTTGCACAGCGGTCATGTTCCTAGCCCTGAGCTGGCCGAAGTGCTGCGCCTGCACGTACGCAACCGCCTGGCCGCACATGCCTACCCGCGTGAGATCGACTTTGTCGAGCAACTGCCGAAGACCCCGAGCGGCAAGTTGCAGCGGTTCATCTTGCGTAATCAGGAAATCGCCAAGCAGCAAACCGTCGAGAGCTGAACTCCAGGTATGAAGCGGTCGGCGTAGGAGCGGCCTTGTGTCGCGAAAGGCCAGCGCAGCTGGCCCGGCGATGTTGGCGGCGAAGCTGAGGGTTTGGGGCCGCTACGCGACCCTTTCGCGACACAAGGCCGCTCCTACACACACACGCGTGCGGCTTACTTCTGCGCCAGCAGGGCTTTCCTCGCCGCCTTCTCTTCCTTCATCGCAGCAATCTCGCGCTCACACGCTGCCACATCAAACGAGTTGTCCCACTTGGCAATCGCAATCGTACCAATCCCATTACCAATCAAGTTGGTCACTGCCCGCGCCTCGTTCAGGAAGCGGTCAATCCCAAGCAGCAACACCAGCCCCACCAACGGTATCGAATGAATCGTGGTCAACGTCGCCGCCAGCGTCACAAAGCCTGCCCCCGCCACCCCGGCCGAGCCTTTCGAGGTCAGCAGAAACACCCCAAGCAAGATCATCTGATCCATGAACGTCAGCGGCGTATTGGTCGCCTGGGCGATGAAGATCGCCGCCATGGTCAGATAGATGCAAGTGCCGTCAGCATTGAAGGTATACCCGGTCGGCAACACCATCCCCACCACCGATTTCTTGCAGCCAAGCTTCTCCAGCTTGACCATCATCCGCGGCAGCACGGCTTCGGTTGAGCAGGTGCCGAGGGTGATAAGGATCTCGTCCTTGAAGTAACGCAAGAACATCATCAGCGGCATGCCCGACCATCTGGCAACGGCCCCGAGCACCACCACGATAAAGATCAGCGTGGTGATGTACAGCGCGACCAGCAACTGCCCAAGCGAGAGCAAGGTGCCAATGCCGTACTTGCCGATGGTGAACGCCATGCCGGCACCGGCGCCGAGCGGGGCCAGGCGCATGACCATGGCAACGATCTTGAACAGGCCCTGCAGGAACAGGTCGATGGTGTTGATCAGCGGCTTGCTGGTTTCGCCCATCTGCACCAGCGCCACACCCATCAATACCGAGAGCAGAATGACCTGCAGCATCACCCCATTGGAGAACGCGCCGACGAAAGTGCTCGGGATGATATTGAGGAAGAAGTCGACGGTGCCGCCCTGCTCGCTGGCAGCCTGGCTGTATTTGCTGATGGCGCTGCCATCGAGGCCGGCGGCATTGATGTTCATGCCTTCGCCGGGTTTGACCAGGTTGACCACGATCAGGCCAACGACCAGGGCGATGGTCGAGAGGATCTCAAAGTAGATCAGCGCCTTGACGCCGATGCGGCCGACTTCCTTGATGCTGCCCATCTTGGCGATGCCGACTACCACCGTGCCGAAGATGATCGGCGCCAGCAGCATCTTGATCAGTTTGATGAAGCCGTCGGCAAACGGCTGCAGCTTGGCGCCGATGTCGGGCACGAAGTAACCGATGGCGGCGCCGATGACGATGCCGATCAGCACTTGCACGTAGAGTTGGCTGTACCAGCGGGACTTGGACGTTTCCACGAATGCACCTCATTTTATTGTTGTGATGGGCGTGTGGCGTGGCGTCGGCGGGCGACGCCGGCGGCTGCGGTCTCTGTCGCGAGACCGCAGCGCGGGGGTGGCTCAGCCCTCGCCCAGTTCGCGCATGACGGCGTACAGCGCGGACTTGGCTTCAAAGCCCACGCCGGGGATATCCGGCAGGCCGACATAGCCGTTTTCAACCTGGATGCCATCGGCAAAGCCGCCGAATGGCTGGAACACGTCGGGGTAGGATTCGTTGCCGCCCAGGTGCAGGCCGGCGGCGATGTTCAGCGACATCTGGTGGCCGCCGTGGGGGACCACGCGGCGCGATGACCAGCCCAGGTCTTCCATCACTTTGAGGGTGCGCATGTACTCGACCAGGCCATACGACAGCGCGCAGTCGAACTGCAGGTAGTCGCGGTCGGGGCGCATGCCGCCGTGGCGCAGCAGGTTGCGTGCGTCCTGGTGCGAGAACAGGTTTTCGCCAGTGGCCATCGGCAGTTCGTAGTGGTTGGCGAGTTCGGCTTGCAGGGCGTAGTCGAGCGGGTCACCGACTTCCTCGTACCAGAACAGGTTGTACTTCTTGATCGCCTCGGCATAGGCGATACCGGTCTGCAGGTCGAAGCGGCCGTTGGCGTCGACCGCCAGGCGCTGGCCATCGCCGACCACTTCGAGCACGGCTTCGATACGGCGGATGTCTTCGTCCAGCGGCACGGCGCCGATCTTCATCTTGACCACGTCGTAGCCGCGGTCGAGGTAGCTTTGCATTTCGGCTTTGAGCTTGGTCTGGTCTTTACCGGGGTAGTAGTAACCGCCGGCGGCGTAGACCCACACCTTGTCGTCGGCAACGCCATTGCGGTAGCGGTCAGCCAGCAGGCGGTACAGCGGTTTGCCTTCGATCTTGGCGACGGCATCCCACACGGCCATGTCGATGGTGCCAACAGCAACCGAGCGCTCGCCGTGGCCGCCGGGCTTTTCGTTGGTCATCAGGGTTTTCCAGATGGCGAACGGGTCGAGGTTGTTGTTCTCGTGGTCGATCAAGGTCTCCGGGTCGGCTTCGCTGATGCGCGCGAGGAAGCGATCGCGCATCAGCGCGCCCTGGCCGTAGCGGCCGTTGGAGTTGAAGCCGTAGCCGATCACTGGTTTGCCATCGCGGATCACATCGGTGACCACGGCGACCACCGAGCAGGTCATTTTCGAGAAGTCGATGTAGGCGTTGGCGATGGGCGAGGCAATCGAAACGGTTTTTTCACGAATGTCGACGATGCGCATGGCGGGGTTCCTGTTGTTGTTTGTGGCCCCACGTTAGGCGTTGCGAGGGTACCCGCCCAATGCTATTAATGCCGGACCCTATGCACAGGAGGCATGGCCCTTGGAACTGGTTTGGCTGGAGGATCTTTCCGCGTTGGCGGAGTACGGCAGCTTCGTCCGCGCCGCCGAAGCACGCCACGTTACCCAGCCGGCGTTCAGCCGTCGGGTACGGGCGCTGGAGAACTGGATGGGCGTGCAACTGTTCATCCGCACCCCTCAGGGCGCGACCTTGACCGAGGCCGGCCGGCAGATCCTGCCCAGCGCCCAGGACGCCGCCCGGCGCCTGTACCGCATGCGCACCGAGGCCCAGGAAGTGGCCGGCATGGCCGCCAAGTCGCTGCACTTTGCCGCCACCCATTCGCTGTCGTTCACGTTCTTTCCGAGGTGGCTGCGCAGTGCTGAAAACGGCGCGCCGATCGAAGCGGTGCAGCTGCATTCTGACAGCATGGCGGTGTGCGAGCAGATGCTGATCCATGGCCAGGTGCAGTTCATGCTCTGCCACCGCCATCCCGATGTACCGCCGCTGCTGGCACCGGACCAGTTCGTCAGCAAGAAGGTCGGCGAGGATGTGCTGGTGCCGCTGGCGAGTGCATCGGCCAACTTTGGCACCTCACCTGAGGCGCTGCCTTATCTGGCTTACACCCATGAGTCGGGCCTGGGGCGCATCGTTGCCCATCGCTTGCGCGGCAAGGAGGAATACCTGCACCTGAAGCCGCTGTTCAGCAGCCACCTGGCGGCGGTGCTGATGTCGATGGCGCTGGAGAGCAAAGGCGTGGCCTGGCTGCCGCGCAGTTTGACCGAACAGGAAGTGACCGATGGCCGCCTGGTGCGGGCGCTGGATGAGAGCTGGGATATTCCGCTGGAGATTCACCTGACCCGGCCAACCGGGCCGATCAGTCAGTCGGCGCAGGAGTTCTGGGGGAAGCTGGCAGATCAGGCTGGGGCTTGAATGGCCTGATGATCCAGAAGGCTGAACCTTTCGCCTACCCAATACAGCGCTTATGCACATTTCCGCCACTGGTACTGCGAACTCGTCCATAACGACGGCATCAACTACAGCGATTTCGGCCGCGAACTGTCCCGGCAATCCTCATCTATGCAACCGACCCCTGCAAAGCCTGAGCTTGAGCAGGCAAATCTTCGAGCGGCGTTGACCTTGTCAAATAAGGCACTTTGCCAGAAGGCACTAGGCTGGCGGCTCCTTCCAGATGCACATCCTGATCATCAAAGAAAATATGAGGATTAAATGCTCTGAGTACTTTGGACTTGCCGACCCCGCCTAGGAAAAATGCTTCGTCAACATACACACCCCAGGCGCGTAGGGTATTGATCACACGCATTTCTGATGGAGAGTTTCTCGCGGTGACAATTGCAATTCTGATGGGTGAGTCCTTACCACCAGTTGGCAGACGCTCCTGCAACCGTGCCAACTTCAACAACAGACTGGCATAGGGGCCTTCATCCATGGGCGTATGTTGCAAGGCATCTTCCCGTGCCTGAAAAGCGTCCAGTCCCTCCTTCTTGTACACCAGTTCGCTGGCATCGGAAAACAGCACTGCGTCGCCATCGAATGCAATCCGGACCTGGCCCTGCGGAATTTGCGGAGCGTTCGCAGGCGGCGCTTTCAGGATCGCGGCAGCACATTGCCTGGAATCGATGACCTTTTGCGCATCATCCACATTGGTCGTTAGAAACAAGTCAACGTCGAATGCATCCATGTAGTCGGCCACCGATTCTCCGCCAGTAAACGCGGATCGGGTGATGGCCAATTTGTCCCGGCGAATGGTTTTGAGCACACGTATCCCCGTATCGGGGCTATTCCGCGACATCACTACCACTTCCACCAATGGCGAAGAATCCTCAGATTTCATATGCTGGTTCAGATCCAGCAGCGCCTTGACCAGATGGTAGCCGGTGCCGGGCGTCAACGGATCATCCTCACGCTGCTGCATGTACTGGCGGTAATTTTCGATAACACTTTCCGGGTCCGCTTCAAGGGCAGCCTTGAACATCTGATCGGATTCACTCATATCAAAAAGCGCAGTCGCGGAGATACCGACGACCAAGGTATTGCTCAAATCAAACGCCATATATTCTCTCCACCTACGCACCAGCTTCAGCGGCGCCGACAAGGATCACGACTGCGGAACGATACAGATCAGCCCTTCTTCGCCCAAACTTGCAGCGCAAGGTGCCCAAGCTGCTCACCCCGTTCCGCAATCTGTACTTCATCCCAACCAGTCTTGCTGATCAGCGGCACATTCAGGCGCAGACTGGTATGAGCGATAAATTCATCTTGTTTTCTAGCAAAAGCGTAGTTTTGCACGGAACGGTTGACGCTCAGGTTCAGCAACGTGAGATTGCCCAAGGTCGCTATCGCCTTCTTACGCTGGCCGATTTGAACTTGAACCGGAGACAGCGCCCCTCCCATGAGCAGCAACTCATCTACGGATGTGACCTCTGCATCGGTAACCATGGTGCCGCCCGGAAGCGGCCAGTGGGTGAACCAGGACTGAGGCATAAGATGGTCGATGTCCAGACTGGAAAGATCAGGGGACACCGGCTCTTCGCACTTTACCGTCAGGCGCAGCGCACCTTCCAGCTCAGTCAGCAATGAACGCATGCGGGGTGCGTCCAGGCGACCAGGGAACAACGAACCGCAGGTACAGGCATTGAAAAACTCCGCGTCGCTCGGCCAACGCGATGCTTCCCCACCCAGCGCGTTGAGGTTGTTGCGCAGCTCCTGCGCCGATACGCAGGTTCTAGATAAGTGACGCAGGGCATTCATGAAGACATTGTTGTAATTCTTGGAGGTCAGGCCACAGATCGCACGACGTACGACGTACGAGACCAAGTCGTCATACATCGCCGTTTTTTCAGCGTCAGCGTTGTCGGAAACGGAAATGAGCAGGGCGAGTGGATGCAACGTGGTGACATCGTAGGCAGCTATCCGCTGCGCCAGCCGCCCGATTGGCGACGTCGCAGACGCCTTGATCAGAGCCTTGTAGTGGATCGCATAGCGATTGAGCGCCATTACTTGCTGATCGGCCTTCGGCGACGGGGATGTAGTGGCTACATAACGCCGATATTCATTGTACAGCCTTGATAAATCGATCTCGCAGCCCATCTCGGCCTGAAGAGTCGCGTGAATCAGCCACTCCATCCGCGGTTTGCTCAACCGCCCCCGTCGCTGCCTCTCAGACCAGTAGCTGTCCTCGAATCCCTTCCACTGTTCCTCATACAAGGCCGTGGCGTGTACCCCGTCGTGTTCAGCTCGCATAAAGATGTAATTGCGAATCAAATCGGTAGCGTGGAGTTCAGCACCTCGGCCATTTAGGGTTTCGAAGATCACTTGAGCATCATCCTCTGCCTCAAGACAGATACTGACCAGTTTGAGGTCTTTGAGTACGGCCATGATCAATGCTTCAGCATTGCGCTGAGGTGAAGCGTTATCGGAACGGATCCACTTTACGAAGGTTCGGGTGAAGAACCACAAGGCTTCCAGCGACGGCGGATGAGCATGGTGCACTCGCAAGGAGCCGTGCTGCGTAAAACTGTCCGGAAAAGCTTTGCACAGTTCATCAAGACTCTGGGCAGCTAGGCTTCTGACGTAGTGTTGTTCATCCCTGAATGTAGGCCACAGCTTGAACCGCTCCACTGCGGGGTTGCGCATCGTTCCTTCGTTGCTGTTTTGCATACAGCCCAGCAAGGCTGGCTGGAACTCACAGAGCCCGGTCGCCTCAAGTGCCAGATACAAGGAAGCCAGGATGTACTGCAGGGTTGTCAGGCGTTGCTGCCCATCAATGATGTGCAGTGTGTCTACCCCCATCAGCCCCTCTTTCACCTGCGGCTCGAGTACTACCGCTCCGAGAAAATGCGGGGTGATCGCCATGCCCTGAACGCGAGCTAGTGCCTTTTCGTGGATATCTTCCCACAACGCTGTCCACTGATTACGCAGGGTCCATACGTAGGCCCGCTGATAAAAAGGCACGCAGTACTGCCGGCGGTCCTGAAAAATCTGCTGAACGGTCAACGTCTCTGACTTCATGTCCTTCCTCTATCCATCGTCTTAATTGTCATCTGAAGCCTGAGTCAGAGCCCATGACCGCCTGCCGAACCAACACAGCTGTTCACCCTGGAAAAATCGTATCGATTGGGCATGCTAGATCTGCAAATCTTCCCGGGTATCCCAAACGCCCTTTGTTATCAATTCGCAATCAAATGCTAATAGAACAAGATAGCTTTTGGCCACCCTGCATCCGCTCCTCGTTACGCTTACTGGGCCAGTCAAACCACTCATGGCCAAGCCTGCCTGTCGACACTGAAAGATCATTGTAAAAATATCTCGCAGGTAAAGACATGTCGTTAATAACTACATAAAAACCAAAACCTGACCGTTTGAAGTGGATCGCCCATCTAGGTACAAACCAGAAGACGCCCAACGCTATAGATTTGATGCCCCAACTAATGCGGACCAGTTGTGCTGTTTAGCCGACAGGGTTAAGAAACGTTGCTGAAACCTTGTTCTAGGCGGGTTGGCACTCACAAACCCCACACCCACCCTCACCTGCCCACCCCCAGCCACTCACGACCGCGCTGGCCCTCCGTGCAGCCTGGGTCAACCACGACCGTGCTGGTATCAACCCGCTATAACAGAACGGCGCGCTGCGCGACTTGATGCACGGCATTGAGCGTCAGGTCTGACGACGCCAGCGGTATCGACAAAACCCCGTCAAGTCATTAAGGCCGCTGAAATAGTCAAGATAGCGTCTGTCACGCCTATTTCTACAATTAGATTGGTCAAAGCCAATGCGTTGAATATCTGCCCCGGCCCAGCTGATTTCGATACCATAACCGCCAATTCAGGAAGGACCGATTGCTGGCATCACCCAATCCAGCAGCGCAGAGAAAGGACAAAAAATGCTTATTCAACGCAAGTTAAGTGAACCTACCAGAACCGATCTGAGCCACCAGGAAATCTGGAGCAGCTCGGACCAAGGCTTGATCAGATGCTGGGAAATAGGCCGTCAGCGCGCGACAGAGAAGCCTGACCTCGCACTCCAATGCAAGAGCGGCGAGCTGCCAGTACTTGGCTGGAAGGGCGGGGTCAGCCGCAAGTTGCTCAAGTCGGAAAAGTACGGTTCGCTGAAGTACCTGGCACAGTGGCAAGGCCTTCGGGGCGAAGACCTTGAGGTCGACCTCACCGCAGAAATCTCGCTAACGTGCTCGAAGACTGAGATGACCGTCACATTTACCCCTGACCAAGCCAAGTACATCGCACAGGTCTAGACCGGCTGCAACATTGCCTGGAAGTCGCTTTCACCCAGGATTCGAATGCTCTGGCCTTTGGCGATCAGCTCCTCAGCTTTGACATGTTTCGTGCTTTTGTCCTTTCCAGCCAGGCGGCTGATGTCCTGGTCGCCCACCACTAGCAGTGTGGTGTGCCTGGTCACGCCGGCGCCGACCTCACACCCATTCGCCGCCGCCAGTGCAGAAGCATCCCGCCTAGGAATTGATAGCGCTCCAGTGAACACCACTACATCGCCGCAAAGGACACCGTCCTGCGCAACGGTGAGCTCAGTAGTCGGCCTCGCCGGTGATAAAGGCGTAATAGCGCGAGCACACCATTCAGCTGCGCAAACGCCAGTATCAGCGATTGCACGAAGCAGAACTTCACCAGCGGCCCGTGCGTCCTCGAGCGCATCGTGATGCTGGAAGGTAATACCGAACGTCGCACAAAGGTTTTTCAGACCGTATCCAGAACGAGAGAACTCACCCCACGCCCTGCGGGCTACTCGCGCGGTATCCAGCCATGAACAATCGAAATGCTCCAGGCCGGCGCTTTGACAAGCTCGCAGCGTGGCAGTCCGGTCAAAAGGCATGTGACTGGCAACAATACGTCCAGTTACGAATGGCAAAATCAGTGGATAGACTTCCTGCCACGATGGAGCAGAGGCAACCATCGACTCATCAATGCCGTGCACGGAAACATTCATCGGATGAAAATAGTCGTTGGGATTGACCAGTGAGCTCCAGCTCTCAACCAGCATCCCACCTCGAAAGACCACGATGCCAACTTGGCAAATACTCGCCAGGTTTGGATTGGCTGTTTCGACATCGATGACTGTGAAATCCATTTCTGCTCTCCCTATGGCAATTCGCCCTTGGCTCACGATCTTTTTGTGTAGATTGCCTCAGCCAGCAGTTGCTCTGCCACCGCCAACTCAGCAATAGTCCAGTAAGCTCAGCATGCTCACCGGGAATGGAATCCAGCCAAGTGCAAACTGTCGCCACACCCCCTGCTGCTACCCCCCGCCGCCACCCCGGCGCGGTGATCTGGCTAACCGGCCTCTCCGGCGCCGGCAAGTCATCCCTGGCCACCGCCCTCGCCGAACAACTGACCGCTCGCGGCTACGGTTGTTACGTCCTCGACGGCGACGCCCTGCGCACTGGCCTTAATGCCGACCTGGGCTTCTCCCCCGCCGATCGCAGCGAAAACGTGCGCCGTGCCGGTGAGGTGGCGGCGTTGTTCGCGGATGCCGGGCTGATCTGCATCGCAGCGTTCATCTCACCCTACCGAGCAGATCGGGCGGCGGCGCGGCGGGCGTGCAAGGCGGGCTTTCATGAGGTGTATCTGAGCGCGGATCTGCAAGCGTGCGAGGGGCGTGACCCGAAGGGTTTGTATCGGCGGGCGCGGGCGGGCGAGCTGCCGGCGTTTACCGGGATCGATGCGCCGTATGAAACGCCCGAGCAGCCGCAGTTGCAGTTGCAGACGGGCGCACAAACGCTTGGCCATTCGGCCGAGCGCTTGCTGGCTTACGTGCTTGAAGCTTTGGTTTGAGGCTGGCTGCAACCCTGCACGAACAGGGTCGCAGGCCGGGCCTTACAGACCTGGGGTGATGTCGCCCTGCTGCCAGCGGCTTTCATTGCTGCTGAGGGCCTGGGCGATGTCGGTCAGCGAGTCCGAGCGCAGTTTGGTTGGCAATGGGTCGAGGCCGGCGCTGGCGAAGACCTGGCCGTAGCTGTTGCGCAGCTCGGCGTAGGCGAGGTCGCGGCGCAGGTCGGCTTGCAGGGCATTCAGCTCGCCCTGGATCAGCTCCAGTTCACCGATGCCTTGGGCCTGATGGCGGTTGCGCAGTTGCTCGACGATCTGCCCATCCAGCGACACCAGTTGTTGGCTGGTGGCGAACTGGCGGCGAGCTTCGTTGTAGTTGGCGTTGGCCACGTATAGCTGGGCGAGCACGGCCATCGACATGGCCTGACGGCGGGCTTCGACCACCTGTTCGCCGGCCTTGGCGACGTTGATCGCGGCGGGCGCGGAGATCACGTTGAACAGGTTCCAGGTGATCTTGACGCCGTAGTCGGCCCAGCTCTGATTGCTCAGGAAGCTGTTGCTGTCGTAATGGCCGCCGGCCGAGAACTCGAGGCCGGGGAGCATGCGCAGCATCGACTTGCGCACTTCGGCGGCGCTGATGCGCGCCTGGTAGTCCTGCTCGCGCAATTCAGGGCGCGAGGCCAGGGCTTGCTGTTCGAGGGTGGCGAGGTCGACCTTGAGCTCGGGCACGCTGTAGTCGTTGCTGGCGGCCAGGGTCAGCTTGGTGCCGGGCGCCAGGTTGATCAGAGCACCGAGCTCGGTCTTGGCCAGCGACAGCGCGCGGCGCTGTTCTTCGAGCTGGCGGGTGGCTTCGATCAAGGCGCGCTGATAGTTGAGCGTGGCGATCTGATCGCCCAGGCGCTGTTCGCCCAATTGCTGGCTGTTGGCCTTGGCCTGGTCGACGCGCGCCATCAGCGCGTCGATCTGGGCCAGCAGGCGTTCGGCGGCAACGGCACGCCAGTACGCCGAGCGCACATCCTGAATGATGGTCTGGACCACCTTGCGCCGGCGCTCCTGCACGATCAGACGCTGGTCGCCCTGCTGCTTGGCGTTGACGTAGCTGACGCCAAAGTCGAGCACGTTCCAGACCATGGTCAGGTCCGCCACATCGCGGTCGCGGTCCTGTGAGGTGGACGGTTCCAGAGACTGGGTATTGGTGAGAATACTCTGGCTGCTGGAGGCGCTGACATTGCTGCGCCCGGCGTAGCCTGCCGACATGGCCATGCGTGGCAGCATGTCGAAGGTGGCGAGGTCGACCTGGCGCTGGGCCAGGGCTTCTTCCATGATTTTCAGGCGCGCTTCAAGGTTGTACTTGACCGCACGCGCCATGGCTTCGTGCAGGGTCAACGGGCCTTGCAGGGCCTCCTGATCCTTGAACATCTTGGCCAGATCGGATTTGGCCCGCTGCTCGCTGACGCCCGGCTCGATCGGCTGGGTCTTGACTGCGCAGCCGGTCACCGCCAACGCTAGAACACTTACCGCAAAAAACCTCGATGCTTTGCTCATCCCTGTCCGCCCCCTGGTACGGCACATATGAATCCTATGACTGCTTGCCCGCTCACACCTGAGGTACGCGTGCGTTGATCTGCCCCAGCGCCTGCGCCAGTTCCCTGGTCGGGCGTTGTTGATTGTCGGTGATGCCTTGTAACTGTTGGCCCAGGCTTGGCGCCGAGGTCATGCCCCTGCCCGCCCCGCCTTCGCCGCCCTGGCGCCACGGCTTGCCGCCGCTGAGTTCGTACTGGCCGCCGTCGTCGGGCATGGTCTTGCTGAAGATGCTGGCCAGGCTGCTGCTGCCGAACGCGTTGCCGTCGCTGCCGGCCAGGCCGAATACACCGCCAGTGGCCGGCGTGCCGCTGCTGCTGGCGAATACCTGCGCCAGGTAGCTGGGCGCCAGCGCGCCGTTGTGGATAAAGATACTGCCCAGCGTGGCTACGCCGTTGCCCAGGGTCGGCACCTCGAACAGCGGTGCTGGCAGCAGCGGCGAGCGTGCGTCCATCGACGTCGCCAGCGGCACCTGCGGCACCAGCAATGGCTGCGCAGGTGCCAGCGGGCTGACCCCGGCGTTGGCGCGGAACTCGGGGTCGCCGTCGTTGGCGACCATGCTCTGGCCCTGGCTGCTGAAGCCGCCGCTGATCGGGTTGCCGGCGTTATCGGTAATCGTGCCGGCCGTGCCGTTGAGCGCCAGCGCCAGGCTGCCGGAGCCGCCCGTGCCGATAACATTGACCTGCCAGGTACGCGCATCGATCTGCACCAGCGACTGCAGGCTGCCGCTGGCGTTGCCGGTGGTGAGCAGGCTGAAGTCGGACAGTTGCACGCCGTTGACGGCTTCGCTGAAGGTCACGGTAAAGCTCATGCTGCCCGGCGCCGAAGGCGCGGCGACGATCGACTCGACCTGCGGCGCATCGGTATCGACGGTCACGCCGCTGCTGTCGGCGACATTGTTCAGGGCCAGTTGCATGGCGTTGCCGGCGGCATCGCGCAGGCTGCCGCCGTTGCTCGACAAGCCGACCACCTGAATGCCGTTGGCGTCGTTGTCGCCGGCTTGCACGGTGTACTGGAACACCAGCGTCGAGCTACCCGAGCCGGCGACATAGTTGGCGAATACGGTGCGCCCGCCGATATCCAGCGCCAGCTGCGGCGTGCCGTTGACCAGCACGGTTTCGCTGGTGTTGACCACGAACGACAGGTTGTCGCCGGCGCTGTAGGTAACCCCGACCGGGACCGTCACGCCAGTGGTGACTGGCGCCACACGGTCGACGTTGTAACCCCCGCCGGTGATGCCGCCGCTGAGGGCGTTGCCGGCCTGATCGGCAATGCCGCTGGCAGCGCCGTTGAGGTTCAAGCTCAGGTTGCCGCTGCCGCTGATGCCACTGACGGTGACCACATAGGTGTTCGCATCCAGGCGTTGCAGACTGCTCAACGTGCCGCTGGCGTTGCCGGTCGCGAGCAGGGCGAAGTCGGCCAGGTCGACGCCGTTGACCGCCTCGCTGAAGGTCACGGTGAAGCGCACGCTGTCGGGGGTGTTCGGTGAACTGTCGACGCTGCTGACGGCTACGGTCGGCGCGCGACTGTCGACCGCAAAGGCATTCGAGACGCTGCTGCCAGCGCCGCTGTTGCCAGCCTGATCGGTCACGCCGGCGTTGTTCAGGCTGACCAGGTTGCTGGCAGCCTCGACGCCTGCGGTGGGGGTCAAGGTTGCGGTCCAGGTAATCCCGCCGTCGCTGCTGGACAAGTTGGTAAGTGCGCCATTGGTGACGCTGAAGTCAGCCAGCGTCAACCCGCTTACGGGCTCGTTGAAGGTGATTGTGACCAGGCTGCTCTCACCACCGGTCAGCGTGCTGTCGGCGACCACGATGGTTGCGTTGGGGCGCACGGTGTCGATGCTGAACGCCGGCGAAGCGCTGCTGCCGGTCCCGCTGTTGCCTGCCAGGTCGGTGTAGCGGCTGTTGTCCAGGCTGATCAGGTTGCCGGCTTGCTCGACATTACTGGCGGGAGTGAACGTCGCCGTCCAGGTCACGCCGCCATCGCTGCTGGAAAGGTTGCTCAGTTGGCCATTGCTGACGCTGAAATCATCCAGCGTCAAACCGGTCACCGCTTCGCTGAAGGTGATGGTCACCTGCGAGGTCTGCCCTGCCGTCAGTACCGAGTCGGAAAGGACGATGGTCGAGGTCGGGCGCTGAGTATCGACGGCGAAGGTATTCGAGTCGGTACTGCCGATGCCGCTGTTACCGGCCTGGTCGGTGACCCCAGCGTTGTTCAGAACAACGACGTTGCTGGTGTTGGCGATGTTACTGGTCGGGGTCAGGGTGGCAGTCCAGGTAACCCCGCCATCGCTGCTGCTCAAATTGCTCAGCAGGCCAACGGTGACGTTGAGGTCGGCGGTGGTAAAGCCGCTCACCGCTTCGCTGAAGGTGATGGTGACTGTCGACGTTTCGCCGATGCTCAAGGCGTTGTCCGCGACTACGATAGTGGCGGTCGGGCGCTGGGTGTCGATGGCGAAATTGTTCGAGTCGGTGCTGCCGATGCCGGTATTACCGGACGCCCCCATCACACCGGTGTTGTCGAGGGTAATCAGGTTGGTACTGTCATCGACGTTGCTCGATGGCGTGAACGTGGCTGTCCAGGTAATACCTCCATCACTGCTGCTGACAGTGCTGAGCGTACCGTTGGCAATGCTCAAGTCGGCATTGGTGAAGCCGCTCACCGCCTCGCTGAAGGTGATTGTGACCAGGCTGGTTTCGCCGACCGCCAAGACCGTGTCGGCAACCACGATGGTGGCCGTCGGCAGCACGGTGTTGACGGTGTAGTTAGGCGAGTTGGTCGTGCCAGTACCGCTGTTGCCGGCCAGATCGGTGATGCCGCTGTTGTTCAGGGTGATCAGGTTGGTGCCGTCCTGTACCTGCAGCGTCGGCGTGAACAACGCCGTCCAGGTGATGCCGCCGTCGATGCTGGTTACATCGCTGAGGGTGCCGTTGGCCACGCTCAGGTCATCGTTGCTGAAGCCGTTCACGGCCTCGCTGAAGGTGAAGGTCACCAACGTGCTCTCGCCAGCGCTCAGCGCCGTGTCGGCCATGCTGATCACCGCAGTCGGGCGCTGGGTATCGACAGCGAAGGCGTTCGACTCGGTCGTGCCGCTGCCGTTGTTGCCGGCCAGGTCGGCGACGCCAGTGTTGTCCAGAACAATCACATTGCTGGTGTTGGAGATGTTGCTGTCGGGGGTCAGGGTGCCAGTCCAGGTCACCCCGCCATCGCTGCTGATGAAATTGCTCAGCTGGCCAACGCTGACACTCAGATCGGCCCGGGTAAAGCCGGTCACCGCCTCGCTGAAGGTGACGGTGACGGTCGACGTTTCGCCGACGCTCAGGGCGCTGTCAGCGACCACGATAGTCGCAGTCGGGCGCTGGGTGTCGATGACGAAATTGTTCGAGTCGGTACTGCCAATGCCGGTGTTACCGGACGCCCCCGTCACACCGCTGTTGTCCAGCGTGATCAGGTTGCTGCTGTCCTCGACATTGCTTGTCGGGGTCAGTATCGCGGTCCAGGTGATGCCGCCATCACTGCTGCCGAGCCCGCTCAGGCTGCCGTTGGCAACGCTCAGGTCGGTGAGGGTAAAACCCGCCACCGCCTCGCTGAAGGTGATTGTGACCAGGCTGGTTTCGCCGACTGCCAAGGCCGTGTCGGCAACCACGATGGTTGCGGTCGGCAGCACGGTGTTGACGGTGTAGTTAGGCGAATTGGTCGTGCCAGTACCGCTGTTGCCGGCCAGATCGGTGATGCCGCTGTTGTTCAGGGTGATCAGGTTGGTGCCGTCCTGTACCTGCAGCGTCGGCGTGAACAACGCCGTCCAGGTGATGCCGCCGTCGATGCTGACTACATTGCCGAGGGTGCCGTTGGCCACGCTCACGTCAGAGTTGTCGAAGCCGTTCACAGCCTCGCTGAAGGTGAAGGTCACCAGCGTGCTTTCGCCAGCGCTGAGCGCGGTGTCGGCCATGCTGATCACGGCAGTCGGGCGCTGGGTGTCGACGGCGAAGGCGTTCGACTCGGTAGTGCCGCTGCCGCTGTTGCCGGCCAGGTCGGCGACGCCAGTGTTGTCCAGAACAATCACATTGCTGGTGTTGGAGATGTTGCTGTCGGGGGTCAGGGTGCCAGTCCAGGTCACCCCGCCATCGCTGCTGATGAAATTGCTCAGCTGGCCAACGCTGACACTCAGATCGGCTCGGGTAAAGCCGGTCACCGCCTCGCTGAAGGTGACGGTGACGGTCGACGTTTCGCCGACGCTCAGGGCGCTGTCAGCGACCACGATAGTCGCAGTCGGGCGCTGGGTGTCGATGGCGAAATTGTTCGAGTCGGTGCTGCCGATGCCGGTGTTGCCCGCCTGGTCGCTGACACCGCTGTTGTCCAGGCTGATCAGGTTACCGGTGCTGGTGATATCTGCGTCGGGGGTGAAGGTCGCCGTCCAGGTAACGCCGCCGTCGCTGCTGCTGACGCTGCTGAGCGAACCGTTGGCGACGCTCAGGTCAACGTTGCTGAAACCAGTGACGGCTTCGCTGAAGGTAATGGTGACCAAGCTGGTTTCACCGGCCCGCAGCGCCGTATCAGCAACCACAATGCTGGCGGTGGGCCGTGCCGTGTCGACGCTGTAGGCCGGCGACGGTGCCGAGCCGGTGCCGGCGTTGCCGCTCAGATCAGCAACCCCCGCCAAGTTGACGCTGACCACATTGGCGACGCTGGTCGAGGCTGCGGTCGGGGTCAACAGCGCGGTCCAGGTGATGCCGCCGTCGCTGCTGCTCAGACCACTCAAGTCGCCGTTGGTGGCGCTCAGGTCGGCCAGGTTGAAGCCGCTCACGGCCTCGCTGAAGGTGATGGTCACCACGGCGGTCTGGCCCGCGAGCAAACTGCTACTGGAGAGGCTCACGACTGCCGTCGGACGCTCGGTATCGATGGCGTAATTATTCGACTCGGTAGTACCGACGCCGGCATTGCCGGCGGCGTCGGTGACCCCTGCGTTATTCAGGGAAATCAGGTTGCTGCTGTCGGTGGTGGCGCTGCTGGGCGTGAGCGTGGCGGTCCAGGTGATGCCACCGTCGCCGCTGCTGAGGTTGCTCAATACGCCGTTGGCCACCGTGAAGTCGCCAACGGTCAGGCCGCTGACCGCCTCACTGAAGGTGATGCTGACCAGGGTGGTTTCACCGGCCAGCAAGGTGCTGTCGCTGACAACGATGGTTGCGGTTGGCGGCACGGTCTCGCGCACGGCAACCACGACGTTGGCGACGCTTGAGGTCGCGCCGTCACCATCGCTGACGGTCACGCTGAGCGTGCGGCTCGCCTGGCCAATCGCGTTGCTGGCATTGCTGTTGTCGTAGGTCAGGTTGCGCACCAGCGCTTCGACCGCAGCGGCGTTGGCATTGGCGTTGAGGCTGACGACCAGGTTGCTGCCGCCGCTGCCGCCGCTGAGCGTGCCGATCACGGTGCCGCCGTAGCTGACGTTGGTGCCGCTGACGCCGATTTGCCCGACGCCGTTGCCTTGGTTGCGAATCGCCAGGCGATCTTCGCCCGGCGCGGCATTGCCCGAGACCGACACGGTCAACGCACCACCGGCAAAATCGGTCGAGTCGCTGTCGCTCACCGTAGCGTTACCGCCGGCATCAATCAGCACCGCGCCGCCACCTTGAGTGAAGGCGGCACTGTCGCCGTTGAGGTTGCCGATCACCGGCGCCGCATTCAGCGGCTGCACCACCACCAGCGCGGTGCGCGCGGTGCTGCCCATGTCATCGTTGACCTGCACGGTCACGCTGCGAGTGCCCGCGGTATAGGCCGGCGTGCTGTTGCTGTACTGCACTGCGGCCAGCACGGCGCGGTACTGGGCCAGCGTGGCGACACCGCTGAGGGCCAGTGTCGAGGTGCCCGAGCCGGTCACGCTGATGCCGTAGCTGGCAGCGGTAGCGAGCTGGCCGGCGCTGAGCAGCAACACTTCGTTGTTGCCATCGAGGCTGCCGCTCAAGCTAAGGCTGGCCCCGCTGACCTGGGTGTCGCCGTCGCTCTGGGTGATGACGATGTTCGGCAGCAGCGTCACCGCGCTGCCGTTGAAATCGACGCTGCTGTCGTTACCGCCTGTAGTGCTGTCGAGGTCGACCAGCGGTGCGCTGTCGTACAGCACCTCGTAGGCACCGATATCCACCGCGCCGCCGCGCGGGCGCTCGAAGCCACGCAGGTCGGTGGTGGGGGCGCCCGTACTGGTGCCCTGGTTGATCGCATTGCTGGCGCTGGCCGCCAGGCGCAGGTCGCCATTGGCGGCGTCGACGAAGTTGACGGTGGTGCCAATCAGGTTGGTGGTGTTGGTGTAGGCGGTGCCAGCTTGCAGATTGGCATCAACGCTGTTGACCGTATTGCCGCTGATGATGGTGTTCTGCACGGCGATCAGGCCCGTCGCAGTTCCCGTCCAGCCGAGGCCGGCGCTGCTGATGCCGCCCGCGCCGGTATAGGTAAAGACGTTGTTGGCAATGGTGCTGTTGACGATCTGCACCGTGGCCGAGTTCAGGATCAGGATCCCCCCTGAAGCTACTGTGCCGCCGCCGGCATGGGTACCACTGTTGTTGTAGATCGCAACGTTCTCGAGCACATAACTACCGGTGCCGGCCAGCCGCACCAACGAGCTCATGGCGGTTGCCCCAACGATCGTGCTGCTGTTGTCGTGCAAGGTGCTGTTGCGCAGCGTGATGGCGGTGCCCACCGCCGTGGTGGAGTTGATCACGGTGCCCGAGTTGTTCTGGAAGTTCGAGTCTTCAACCGTCAGCGCGCCGCCGTTGGCACGCAGGACGCCGCCGTTGATGTTTCCGGAAAACCCGCGAAAATCCAGATTGCGCACCGTCAGTGCGCCGGAATTAATGGCGAGGCCGGAGGACTCCAGCGCTTCACGCGAGCCGTTGTTGTTGACGTCACCACTGAGGATGATGTCGCCGACGCCGTCGCCGTCGACATCACCGTTGATGGTGATCGTGCTGGTCACGGCCAAGGCGGTCGCAGATGACCAGCGAATGGTCTGGCCCTTGAGGTCCTGGTGGAAGACGATGATGTCACTGCCGCTGCCGGCCGCTGAGCCATCCACCGAGACATCGCCGTTGGCGGCCTGGATGGCCTCGGCGAGCGAGACCTTGCCGTTGACCACGGTCGACGAAGCATCGGTGTCGGTGACGGTGATGGTTGCCAGCGAGGTAGTAAACGCCGACAGGTCGCCGCGCTGTACGCCAACCCCGCTGGCGACTGCGCCAGCGACGGTTTCCAGCTGCCAATCCTCACCGGCACGGTTGCCGGTGGAATCATTCGAGGCGCCGACATCGGCGCCGGTCAGGCGCGACACTTCGTTGACGAACTGCTGGCCCTCGGCGCCTGCGCCGGTATTGCAGGCGAAGAAGCGCACATCGCCGCCTTCGGCCAGGCTGGCACCGATGCGCGCCAGGTCGGCCGCATGGGCGTCTAGCTGATTGGTCCAGATCGCATCGCCGGCCAGGTAGATATAGCCCGCGTCGCCATGGCTGATGATATCGATCGAGGCAATGTCCTTGCGCCCGTCGAGGTAGTCGGCGATCTGCTTGAGGCCGTCCTTACTGTTGTCCAGCACCACCACTTCGACGCCTTCGGGCAGGCCGGCGATCAGCTTCTGGTAATCGCTGACCGCCGAGTCGATGAACACCACTTCATGGCCGCCGGCGACATCCGCCGATGCGGTGGCCGGCGCTGCTGTGGCAGGTGCGGGGTCATGCTCGCTGGCGGCATCCTGGCTGCTGGCCGGGTCGTGCCCCGCGGCAGCGGCTGCGGCTTCGACGGCCAGCGCCGCTTGGTCGGCAACCACCGGCACCGAGGCGTCGAACATCATGCGCGGTTCGAGGGCCTGAATCAGGCTCGGCGAACTCACGGAAACGGTAGGTGGGGTGGTGCGCGTGCCGCGTTTCCAGAATGCCATGATGTCCTCGCTCAGCCTTGTGCTGGTGTTTCCAGCCGGCCTCCTGACGAAAACCGGCAATGTCCTTGGGAAGTTCAGGGCGCCTGCCGCAGCACCCTTGCTGCGGCAGGCGCCGTACCAGCCGGGCTTAGTTGCGCGACGGGAAAATACCTTCGGTCGCAATGATCATGCTCACGCCCAGATAAGGGTCGCGCAAGCTGACCGGGATCGATGCGCCGCCAATCGTGGCCACCCCGGACAGTGGCGCCTGGAACGGTGCGAGCGTGGTCGTGGCGGCGCTTTCGCTGTAGATACTCACATTCACACCACTACCGTCGGCATCCACCGATTTGGCCAGCACACGGTTCGTCGCAGGCAGGTTGCTGTCAGCGTCACCGTTGGATACCGGCACAGCAACTGTGGCTCTCACCGCAGCCAGGTTGACTGCCATCGGCGGGAAGTTGTTCGCGGTGAGGCTCACCGATTCGCTGCCCGCTTTTTCGCCGATGTCGACGCCAGCCAAGCCAGGGCCTTGGCCGGTGCCGATCGGCGAACGACCGCGCAAGTCGGGCAAGCCGAAGGTGTTTACACCGTCGCCACCGTAAGCGGTGCCCAATAGAGAGAACAACGCCGTGTACTGCCGAATTGGCAGCAGTTGCCCCTGGCAGAATGCCCAGCCACGTGGCGCGAAATTGCCGGCAAACATTCTGACTTCACCAAGAAACGGATCCATTTACTGCGCTCCTTTGACTGCATGGGAAACCCGGGCCAGATGGCCCGCAAAAATGATTACTTACGCTGCGCTGAGCAAAGGTTGGCGCTGCATGTGCAGATACAAGCCGTCATCCGCGCTCGCTTGAAAACCGTGACGCAGGTACAGCCGCTGTGCCGGATTGCCGGCCAGCACTTGCAGGCTGACGAGCAAGCCGCTGGCATCGGCGCGGGCCAGCCATTGGCCGAGCAGCCGGGTACCGATGCCCTGCCCTTGCCAGGCCGGCAGCAAACTGATGTCGATGATGTGCAGCTGGGCTGCGCTCCAGTGCAGATAGGCGCGGCCGACAGGTTCACCAGCCGCCTCGATGATCATCTGCTGGGCGTCGCCATAGTGGCTTAGGTAGTGCTGCTGCTGAGCCGCGAATTGCTGGGCAACAAAGGCCTCGACCGCAGCCGCTGGCCAGCCCAGCTGGGCCATTTCAGCCGAGCGGGTGTGCGCGTACAGAGCACTCAGGAACGCCAGGTCGGCGTCCACACACGGACGAAGAGAAACCTCGGGCGATGACATGGCGGGATTGCTTCCGTGCAATGTTTCCCCAAGCCGGGGCGCGCTTCCATGATGGACTGTCAGACAATATGGGCGGCAGCGTAGCCGAACTGCCAGCCCGCCTGCTAGCGCAGAAGAAGCCAAATGCCACTATTTTATCAAACGCCTGTTTGAGGCCTTTTTGACACCTTGTTTCAGCTGCGCTGCAAGCGAATGGATTCCAAGGAAATATACGCATCAGCCGCCCAGCGAGTGACCGCCTGACGTACCTCGGGGCTGGCGTCATCCCGCTTGCGCTGGCTGTCCGCCGCGAAGGCCATGTACGGCTGCTTGGCATCGAATGCGGCAGTCTGCTGCAACTGCGCGTGGTCCTCGGCAGTGACCGCGAACAGCGGCGCGAGTCGCCCCCAACAGGCGTGCGGCAGCTCGTTGTAGTTGACCGCGACCGCACCGTGGCGCTGGCACAGCTCAAGGCCCGCGCACAGCACTTCGGCGATCATCCGGCAGGTGTACTGCAGCGGGTCCAAGCCTGCTGCGTCCGGCAGCAGTTGATCCAGCGCGGTCACGCCGAGCAGGCCTGGCACCCGCTGCATGCCGGCCTGACGCATCTGCGAAACGACGATTTCCAAGGGGTCGCGGTAGAGAAAAATCCGTGGTGTGTCTGGGTACAACGTGCACAGTTGCGCGCCCTCGAACACGTTCCAGGCATCCAGTTTGATCAGCAACTGCTGCTCGTCACCGCGGCGGCGCTGGCCATAGGCAGACAACAACGCCGACAGCGCGCGCGGCTGCCAGGCGCTGGCGTCGGCATCCACAAGATGCGCGCGCAGCAGGTTGTCCAGCGGTGGTGGCTCTGACAGCACGATGTTGCGCTCAAGCCCCGCCAGCAGTTGTGCGATCAGCGTCGAGCCACACCGCGAGGCATGAAACACCAGCGCGCTGGGACCGATGCCCGGGCTGCGCTGCTGCCAGTCGAGCAACGCCTGGAGGCCGGTTTCGCGGCGAAACGCCTGGTTGAACGGCAGGCGCAGCGCGGCATCGACGTCGTCACGCAAAAACGGTCTGGTCAGGCGCTGCTGGCCAAACCAGCACCAGTCAACCCGCCACTCGCCGGCGCGCTGCCAACTGCGGATCGGCAGCCAGCCGGTAAAATCCAGTTCGGGGTTCACACTCGCCATTGGTCGTTCCATGCTTGTTTGCCTTGGCGCATCGCGCTGCGCACGTCTGCCTCGGCGAAATACAGGCCCGCTGCGGCGCCCATCTGCCGGGTTTGTTCGATGAATGCCTGCGGCTCGGTCAGCGCCTGCAGGCTCGCGGCCAGCTCAGGCCGCGCCGTCAGCAGCAGCCTGAACTGGGCAAAGGCTTGCCCGGCGCGACTCGCCTGCAACTGCGGAGTTTGCTCAAGGCCTTGCTCGATCAGGCTGAGCAAGGCTGGCGTTGGCTCGCAGTCGAGGACCAGATTGATCCGCTCGGCCTCGCTGCAGTTGTCGACCCGATGCGGCCGCGACAGGTCGAGGAACCAGCATTCACCAGGCTGCATCGGCACCTGCTGGTCATCGAGCAAAAACTCCACCCCGGCCGGGCTGAGTAACGGTACATGCAGGCGCAGGCAGCCGTCGGGGCGACCAAGGTCAGGGTCGCGGTGCTCATGAATCCGCGCGCCCGGCCCCAGGCGCAGCAACCGCGCCGCGCGCAAATCACTGCCCAGGCTTTCGCGCAGGCTATGCCAGGCGGGCTCGTGCTGCCAGGTCTGCTGCTGCACCGGCGCACCGGCACCGGGCGCCAGCGGCAGGTGCGCATCGGCGGCGGCGATCAGGTCGATGCCACTCCAGTCACCCTGGTGATAAGCGGTGTTGAAGTGGCCTCGCCAGAGGCCACTGTCGACTTGCGCCAGGGCCTGCAACAGCGCCGCCAGATCTATCGCCAGCGGCAACCGCGAACACAGGGGCAGCGGGACTTCAGGCATGGTCACTCCTTACCGTTGAGCACAACTCTAGAAACCGCTTTCGCGCACACCCAGCGCTGCCAGGCGTCGCCACAGACCACCGAGCAACGACTCGCCAGCACCCTCCAGCACCACCACGCCGCGCCGTGGCTGGTCGACTTCCGCTATGTCACTCAGCGGGCTCAGGCGCACGCCATATTGGGCCTGGACCGGCTCGGCGCGGTGCTGAGTGTCGCGGCGTACGGCAATCGGGCCGTGATGATCGGAGGTGAGCGCTTCAAGCTCGACATACCTAACGCCGGTGGCGTCGATTGTGTCCAGACGCACCTCGATAGCCGCCCGCGCCGGATCATCGGCAATGAAGCGCCCGGTGCTGCCAGGCGCGACCCGCCACAGCGAGGCTTCGGCCAGATAACCCCGCAAGCGCACGCCAGGCTCGACGATTCGGCCGAGGGTCTGGCTCGGGCTGAGCCACAGCCCGGGCGTCAACTCAGGCGGCAGGTCGCGCATTACCCCCGCTTGCGGCGCGCGGATCTGCAGGCGCTCGCGCTGAGCCGCCAGGCCGCGGTACTCGGCGACCGCCTCGGCCAGTTGCTGCTCCAGAATGCCCGCATCACCTGCGGTTTCGCTGCGGCTGGCCTGACGCCGTGACAGCAACTGCAGAATCTCGATTTCCCGGCGTACGATCACCTGCCGTGAATCCAGATCGGGCGACTCCAGTTCCAGCAGCAACTGGCCTTGGCTGACTACCTGGCCATCCTGCACATGCAGCGCGGTCAGGCGGGCGGCGACCGGCGCGTGCAATGCCGAAGTTCGTGAGGCTTCCAGCACTGCCGGCACTTCGACTGCGGTGCGCCACGGCAGCACCAACACCGCCAGCACGGCCAGCAAACCGGCGCCTAACCAGAACAACTTGTGCGGGGTCGCCTGAGCGCGCCGCTGCCACCAGTGGCGCAGCTCTTTGTACACCGGCAGGCCGATGAACCAGACCAGCTCCACCGCCATCAGAAATATCCCCAGCACCTTGAAGAACAGGTGATAGACCGCCAGGGCGATACCAAAAAACAGCACTGCGCGCCAGATCCACGAGCAGTAGCCCCACACCAGCAAACGTCGGCGCATCAACGTCGGCCACGGCTCCGGCGCAGGGTCGCCGTAGCCGAACAGCGTCTCGCGCAGCTGCCAGCGGCACAACGCAAACGAGCGGTTCTGCAGGTTCTCCACGCCCCACAGGTCGCTGACCAGAAAATATCCATCAAAGCGCATGAATGGGTTCAGGTTGATCAGCAAAGTCGTCACCCAGGTTGCAGTGGCCAGCATGAATGCCGCCGTGCGCGCCGGTCCGTCCGGCAGCAACGACCAGGCCAGCAGGGCCAACACTGCCAGCACCAGTTCGGCAAACACGCCACCGGCATCGATCAGCAAGCGCGAGCGACGGTCACTGACCCGCCAGGCATCGCTGACATCGGTGTAGAACATCGGCAGCAACACCATGAACGCCAGCCCCATGCTCTGCACTCGACAGCCCGCGCGCTTGGCCATGAACGCATGGCCAAATTCATGCAGCAGCTTGGCGAACGTCAACGCCACGCCAAACGCCAACACCCCGCCGAAGCTGAACAGGTGCGGAAAGGTCGCGATAAATCGCGACCAGTCACGCATCACCAGAAACAGGCCGAGGATGAACAGCAGCGGCAGGCAATAGCGCAGGATCCAGCCACCATTACGCTCAAGCACTGGCCAGGCACGATTGAGGAAAGCATCCGGACGCCACAGCGGGATGCGGAAAAACAGGTACTGGTGCAGCACCCGGGTACCCAGGCTCTGCCGGCTACCGGCGGCCTTGAGGCCATAGCTGGCGCGCTGGCGCGGGTCGAGTGCGGCGATCAGGTCGTGCTGGCCAAGAAATGTCAGCAGCTCATCCAACAAGCCTTCCTGCAGGGGGATCCCTGGCTCGGCATTGGCAGCTGCCAACACCCGCTGCGGATCACCCAGCGCCCAGTGCCGCAGCAACCGCACCGCCGGGCTGCCCAACTTGAAATAACGCCCGCGCAGCGGGTCGGCCAGGGTCCATTGCGGCGCGCCATCGAACGCCGGGGCGGCCGCTGACAGCTGCAGGTCTGCACGCAGTGCCGGCAGCATCAAACACCCAGCCCTTGGCGCAGCGCGGCCAGCGGTTTACGCAGCAGGTAATACACCAGCGGCGCCCGCGCGCCATAAAGCTTGGCTGTGCCGCGCAGGCCAATGCGCGGCGGGCTGTCGGCAAAACTTGCATCCAGCCGATAGGCCAGTTGCCCGGCGGCGGTCAACTGCGCTTCATAGGCCGCACGTTCCAGGCTGGCGACGTGACGCTGCAACGGGTCACTGTCGAGAAACAGCGCCACTTCAGCGCCGGGCTGCAACGCGATGGCATCGCCCACCGGCAGCTCCATACGAAGCTGCGCCTGATTGGGGTCGGCAATCTGCATCAGCCGTTCACCGGTCTGCACCGGCTTGCCAGTCCAGCGCTCGGCATCGGCAAATACCGCGATGCCGGCGCGTTCGGCGCGAATCTCGCTGCGCGCCAGCAGTTGCCGGGCATAGTCGAGCTCGGCGCGTTTCTGCTCTACCCGCGCGGCGAGCAGATCGAGGCGGGCATTGGACTGCGCATCGGAGAACGCACGCTGGGTGCTGGCCTTGAGTTCAGCCTCGGCCACGTCCAGCGAGCGCTCGGCGACATCGGCCTGGGCCTTGAGGGTGGTAGCGTCGAGCCGCGCCAACAGCTCGCCCGCCTCCACCCGCTGGTTGGGTTTGACCAGGATCTCGGCCACCACCCCATCCAGCGGCGCGGCCACCACACGGCCGCCCAACGGCACCACTTCAGCGGGGGCCAGCACGGCCTGGCGCACCGGTACCAGTAGCACCAGCAAAGCTGCGCCAAGCACCATGGCAATGCGCCGCCGTGGCCAGCGCAGCCGCCACGGCTTGCCCGGGCGCAACGCCAACCAGGCATGCGCGTATGTCTCGGCCAGTTGCCCGAGCAAGGTCAGCTCGGCCTCGCTGAACGGCTGCTCGCGGGCCAGCCAGAGGCCACCGAAGGTTTCCCCCTGGCGATCGTTCAGCGGTAACCAGCAGGCGTGGGCGGCTGACAGCGCCTGCCACCCACCGACCGTCTGCTCGTCCAGCTCAGCCGGATCAACCGGCCCGGCCTCGGCGCCACGGCTGTGCAAGCTGGCGGCGGCGCGCTCGACGAACGCCACGAACGGCGCGTTGGCCTCGACCACGCTGATGCCGGTCAGCGCCTGCACCTTGCCCGCGATCAACAGCGCGGCATGGCGAAAACCAAACAAGGCCTGGCCATCGTTGACCATGGTGAAGCCCAGCTGCTCGGCCGTGGCCGCCTGCCGGGCCTGGCGCTGCAAGCCGAGAAATACAGCGAACGCGCGCTCGACAGCGCCGCCCGCCGCCGCGGTCATTGCAGCTCCGCGAAGTGCGCCGAACCGCTCATGCCCGCCAGCAACCCGGGGGCCTGTTGCGGCAATGTGCCGATCAGCAGCAAGGTCTGGCTGCCTTCATCGATGCGCGCGCCAACCCGCTTGACCTGGGCCTGCAGCGGCTGGCCGGTTTCATCGGGGACGAACTCAAAGGCTTGCCCAGGCTTGAGCCGGCCGAGCCAGCGCGACGGCACCAGCAACTGAATTTCCAGCGAGCGGTTGTCGACCACTTCCAGTAGCGGCGTGCCGCTGGCGACGCTTTCGTGCGGCTGGGCGCGGCGCTGCACCACGCGGCCATCGAACGGCGCGGTGATCACGCAGCGTTTGACCTGCACCTGGTAGACCTGCGCCTCGGCCTGCGCCTGCGCTTGCTTGGCTTCGGCCAACGACACGGCAAACTGGCCGACCGACTTCAGCGCGGCCAGTTGCTTGTTGTGATTGAGTTCTTCGCGGGCGGCGCGCACGGCAGCCTGAGCGGCATTGAGCTGGGCTTGATAGGCGCTGCAATCGAAGCGCGCCAGCACACTGCCCTTCTGGAACGCTTCACCGTCGCCGTAAGGCATCTCGACGATGCGCCCGGCCAGTTCGCTCGACAGCACCGCCTGGTCGCGCGCCCTGAGCACGCCGCGGGCGCTGGCCGGTGCCGCTTGCGCAGTGGCCTGGGGCGCGTCCAGCAGCGGATCTTTTGCAGGTTCGCTGGCCAGCGCCGGCACCAGATACAACATACCCATAACCACGGCCAATCCAGCAGCACGACGCATGTTGCGCACTCCATTGCGAACTCAGTGCGCGGAGTGTACGAAAAAAGTGATGGCACGGATACATCACGGCCATCGACTCTTTACGCCTGTTATCAGGGCAACTGCGATGAAGATGATCACCAGCCAGGTCAGGTCCGGGGGCAATCGCCGCATGAGTTCTGGGGGCAAGCTGAGGGCACTGACAAAGCCGCTCCAGACCGCGCACAGCAATGCCATGCACGGATCCCTGTAGGAGCGGCCTCGTGTCGCGAAAGGGTCGCGTAGCGGCCCCAAATTTTCCGCTTCGCCGCCAACATCGCCGGGCCAGCTGCGCTGGCCTTTCCGACCGGTCCGGCGCTCCGGCAAGGCCGCTCCTACAGGGGCAGCGCCTTGGCTGCGGCGGTGCGGGCGTGGCCGCGGGTAGTGATGATGCCAAGGAACGAGATGGCAATTGCCAGGCCCAGGGTTGCCGACACTTCAGCGCGGTGCTCGGGGGTGTACATCATCACGCTCAAGGCCGCGGCGATGAAGATGATCACCAGCCAGGTCAGGTACGGGAACAGCCACATGCGGAACTTGAGCTCGGTGTTCTCCCGCTCCAGGCGGCGGCGCATGCGCAGCTGCGAGATGGCGATCACCATGTACACCAACAGCGCAATCGCCCCAGAGCTGGCCAGCAGAAACTCGAACACACCGGCCGGAGCGAAATAGTTGAGGATCGCAATCGCCGCGCCGATCAAGGTGCTGCCGAACACAGCGGCACGCGGCACGCCGACCTTCGAGGTGTTTTTCAGCAGAGCCGGGGCGTCACCGCGTTTGGCCAGCGAATACATCATCCGTGAGGCGATGTAGATCGACGAGTTCATGCAGCTGGCCACGGCGACCAGCACCACGAAGTCGACCATGAACGCAGCGTTGGGGATGTTCATGATTTCCAGGGCGCGCTGGTACGAGCCTACCACCGCCAGTTGCGGGTCATTCCACGGCACGATCGAGATGATCACGAAGATCGACAGAATATAGAAGGTGCTGATCCGCCAGATCACCGAGCGGGTGGCCTTGGCGATGTTGCGCGACGGGTCGCTGGACTCGGAGGCGGCGATGGTTACGGCCTCGGTGCCGATAAAGCTGAACATCACGGTGATGAACGCGCCGATCACGGCCGACCAGCCTTTTGGTGCGAAGCCGCCGTACTCGTCTACCAACGTGCTGAGGCCGCTGACTTCGCGGTTGGGCAACCAGCCCAGCAACGCAGCAAAGCCCAGCCCGATAAAGCCAAGAATGGCCACAACCTTGAGGATGGCAAACCAGAACTCGAACTCGCCGTACTTGGCCACGCTGAACAGGTTGGTGCCGGCCAGCAGAATGATCGAGGCCAGGGCAAAGATCCAACTGTCCACCTGTGGGAACCAGGCGTTGAGCACATGCCCGGCGGCAAGGGCCTCGATGGGGATCACCAGGACCCAGAACCACCAGTACAGCCAGCCGATGGTGTAGCCGGCCCAGCGACCGATGGCCTGGTCGGCGTAAGTTGAAAACGAACCGGTGTCGGGGTGCGCGACGGCCATTTCGCCGAGCATGCGCATCACCAGCACCACCAGGGTACCGGCAACGAAATAAGAAATGATGGTGGCTGGGCCGGCTGCCGCAATGGCATGCCCGGAGCCGACGAAGAGCCCCGCTCCGATAATGCCGGCGATGGACAGCATCGTGACGTGACGGGGTTTGAACCCTTGCGCGAGGTTACTTCCAGCAGATCCCACGGTGTTCATTGATCTTGTTCTCTTTTTGCTGACACAAGGAAGGACGGGCAGGCGTAGGCGAAAATAATCTCCTTCGAATACAAGGGGGTAGGCACATTTCTTGTGCTCTTGGCGGGACGTTTTACACGCTTTGCAGAGCAGCGCGCCAGCTCGAATGCACATCCATTTAACCGGGCCAGAGCGGCTGGAAATTATGCGAGACCGCCTTGCAGGTGCGCGATCACGACAGCGGATATCGAATCGCGGCAAATGTCGTGAATGGCATATCTGATTGCGCCATGGCGCGCTGGAGGGGTAGCAACGGACAGGGTTTTCTGTCGGGTACAGCCGTGGATTGCCGATGATGCGCGGTCTGTGTAGGAGCGGCCTTGCCGGGGCGCCGGACCGGTCGGAAAGGCCTGCGTAGCGGGCCCAGATCTGAGCTTCGCCGCCGATGTCGCCGGGCCCGCTTTGCGGGCCTTTCGCGACACGAGGCCGCTCCTACAAAGACGCGTCGCCCGGATGCTACACGGTCTTCTAGCGCACCAGGCAAGGCCGCTTGTTATCAAACTTCCAGCCCGGAATCAGGTACTGCATCGCCACCCCATCATCCCGCGCACCCAAACCCATATTGCGATAGCACTCATGCGCCTTGGCCAACTGATCTTCATCCAGCTCCACCCCCAACCCCGGCCTTGCCGGCACACGCACATGGCCATCGATAATCCGCAGCGGCTCACGGGTCAAACGCTGGCCGTCCTGCCAGATCCAGTGAGTATCAATTGCCGTGATTTCCCCCGGCGCCGCGGCCGCGACCTGAGTGAACATTGCCAGGGAAATATCAAAGTGGTTGTTCGAATGCGAACCCCAGGTCAGGCCCCAGTCATGGCACATCTGCGCGACGCGCACCGAGCCTTGCATGGTCCAGAAGTGCGGATCGGCCAGCGGGATATCCACCGACTGCAGCTGGATCGCATGGCCCATCTGCCGCCAGTCGGTGGCGATCATGTTGGTCGCGGTCGGCAGCCCGGTGGCGCGGCGGAACTCGGCCATCACCTCCCGCCCGGAGTAACCGTTTTCGGCTCCGCAAGGGTCTTCGGCGTAGGCCAGCACATGGTGCTGGTCACGGCACAGGGCAATCGCTTGCTTGAGTGACCAGGCGCCGTTGGGGTCGAGGGTGATGCGCGCTTGCGGGAAGTGTTCGGCCAGGGCGGTAACCGCTTCGATCTCATCCTCGCCGCGCAATACCCCACCCTTGAGCTTGAAGTCGCTGAATCCGTAGCGGGCCTTGGCGGCCTCGGCCAGGCGCACGATCGCTTCTGGGGTCATGGCTTTTTCGTGACGCAGGCGCAGCCAGTCGTCATCGGCATCGTGTTCGTTACGGTAGGCCAGATCGGTCTGCTGGCGGTCGCCTATGTAGAACAGGTAGCCGAGCATCTTCACCGCATCGCGCTGCTGGCCTTCACCGAGCAAGGCGGCGATGGGCACGCCGAGGTGCTGGCCGAGCAGGTCGAGCAGCGCTGACTCGATGGCGGTCACCGCGTGTACGGTAATGCGCAGGTCGAAGGTTTGCAGGCCGCGGCCGCCGACGTCGCGCCCGGCAAAGGTCTGGCGTATGGCGTTGAGCACGCGCTGGTAATGGCCGATGGGCTGGCCGACTACCAGGCTGCGGGCGTCTTCGAGGGTCTGGCGGATGGTCTCGCCACCAGGTACTTCGCCCACGCCAGTGTTGCCGGCGCTGTCGCGCAGCACGACGATATTGCGCGTGAAGTACGGGCCATGGGCGCCGCTGAGGTTGAGCAGCATGCTGTCGTGGCCGGCTACCGGCACCACGCGCAAATCGGTGACCACGGGGGTGCCATTGTGAGCCTGAGTGGCGTTCAAGGTGTCTGCTGGGTTATGCATAGTCATTATTGTTGTCCTGCCGGGTCAGTGGGTCTGGCTCAGGGCCGACTGCGGTTTGAGGTCATTGGGCGTGTTGGCCTTGGGGCCGGTGCGCACGAAGAACACCACGATCGCCGCCAGTACCGAGGTCACCGCCAGGCCATACAGGCCGCCCTGGATCGAGCCGGTGTGCTGCTCGAGCAAGCCGAAGGTGGTTGGCGCGACAAAGCCGCCGAGGTTGCCGACCGAGTTGATCAAGGCGATCACCGCCGCGGCGATGCGCGCATCCAGGTAGCCCTGCGGGATCGGCCAGAACAGCGCCGAAGCCGACTTGAAGCCGATGGCGGCAAAGCACACCGCGACAAAGGCGAACACCGGGCCACCGGTGGTGGACATGAACATGCCGATGGCGGCGATGATCAGCGCAGCGGCGACCCACGCTTGCTGGAACTTCCAGCGGGCAGAACCGGCGGCGAAGGCATACATGGCGATGATCGAGATCAGCCACGGGATCGAGTTGAAGAAGCCGACCTGGATGTCGGACAGATCACCCATGCGCTTGATGATGCTCGGCAGCCAGAAGGTCGCGGCGTAAATGGTCAGCTGGATACAGAAGTAGATGCCGCAGAACAGCAGAATCTGCCGGTCCTTGAGCAGGCGCCAGGCCGAGGTCTTGACCACCCCGCTCGCCTCGCGCTCACGCTGCTCGCGGTCGATGGTCTCGACCAGCGCGTCCTGCTCGGCACGGCTCAGCCACTTGGCGTCGTGGGGTTTGGAGTCGAGCCAGAACCACACCACAAAGGTCAGGCACACCGAGGCCATGCCTTCGATGAACAGCATCCATTGCCAGCCATGCATGCCGAAGCCCTGAATCTGCATGAGCATGCCGGCCAACGGCCCGGAGATCAGCGAGGCGACTGCCGAACCACTGAGGAATATCGCAATCGCCTTGCCACGCTCAGCCGCAGGCAACCAGCGGGTGAAGTAATAGATCACCCCCGGGAAGAACCCCGCCTCGGCCACGCCAAGCAAAAAGCGCAGCACATAGAACTGGGTTTCGGTCTGGACGAAGGCCATGGCGGTTGCCACCAGGCCCCAGGTGAACATGATGCGGGTCAGCCACACACGGGCGCCGACGCGCTGCAGGAGCATGTTCGACGGCACCTCGAACAAGGCGTAGCCGATAAAGAACAGCCCGGCGCCAAAGCCGTAGGCGGCGGCGCTGATGCCGAGGTCGCTCTCCAGGTGCGGGCGGACGAAGCCGATATTGACGCGGTCCAGGTAATTGACGATGAACATGATGACGAACAGCGGCAGGACGTGGCGTTTGACTTTGGCCACGGCGCTGGTCAACACGTCGTCACGCCGTGCGGACGGAGCGAGGGTGTCGTTCACTGCAGAATCTCCCACTAATTGTTTTTGTGCGGGTCGATGGCGGTCACGGCGGCGGGTAGCGCGCTTGGTTGTCTGACATGCCAGTGGAGGCCAGAATAGGCCTCACGCAGTTGTACGACAAGATGCTGAACGGTTAGCAAAAAGCGAAATACAAGCTTATAAAGTGAATAAAATCGGCAAAAATAATGAATAGGGTTTAAACAACGACAGCACCTGTCTGATTTGTGCCGATGAAAATAATTTGAAATTTCAACTTGTCAGACAAGCTCTGGTGCTAATCTCGCCGCGAGCCCCTGGCACTTGTCTGAACCGTTGCGGAGCCGCCCATGACCGCCCCCGAAGCCATCGATCCCCCGCGTAAACGTGGCCACAGCCGCGCCCATGATCTGGTCTCGAGCCTGACCCAGCAGATTCTGCTCGGCACCTTCAAGCCCGGCGACAAGCTGCCCTCGGAAAACACCCTGGTACGCGAGCACGCCGTCAGCCGCACCGTGGTGCGCGAGGCGTTATCCAAGTTGCAGGCTTCCGGCCTGGTCGAGCCGCGCCATGGCATTGGCACTTTCGTTATCGAACGCCAGGCACAAAGCGGCCTGCGCGTCGGCGCCGAAAGCGCAGCCAGCGTGCGTGATCTGCTGGAATTACGGATTGGTCTGGAAGGCCAGGCTGCGGCGTTGGCCGCGCTGCGCCGAACTGACAGCCAGTTGCAGCGCATGCGCCAGGCACTGGATGACCATCAGGACCTCGCCGCCGCCGGCGACAGCTGCATCGAACCCGACCGGCGCTTTCACCTGCTGATCGCCGAGGCCACCGGCAACCTGTATTTCAGCGAGACCATGGCGCAACTGGGCAGCGGCTTGATCCCGCGCAACCGCATGGCGGCCGATGAGCGCTCGGGCGCCAAGCTGGCCCGGCATGCCTACCTGGCCAACCTGGAACATGAGGCGATCCTCAATGCCATCCGCCGGCAGGACCCGGATGCGGCGCGGGCAGCGATCTGCCTGCACCTGTCCAACAGCCGCGACCGCTTGCTGCCCGAGTGAAGAGTCGGGGACGCCGGGGGCGCTTCGCGCCCCTTTCGCGACACAAGGCCGCTCCTACAGGTGACCGCGTAAGTCGTTGGTACGCGGTCGTCTGTAGGAGCGGCCTTGTGTCGCGAAAGGGCTGCAAAGCAGCCCCCAACGTCCTCAAAACGTCAGGCAGATCTTGCCGAAGTGGCGATTGCTTTCCTGATGCTGAAACGCCTCGACGATCTGTTCCAGCTCGAAGTGCTTATCAACCACCGGCCGCAAGCCATTGGCGTCGATAGCGCGAACCATCGCCTGCTGCTGCGCGCGGCTGCCGACCAGCACGCCTTGCAGACGAATCTGCCGCACCAGTGCCTGCACCAATGGCAACTCCCCAGCGACGCCGGTAAGAATCCCGATCAGCGAGATATGCCCGCCAATCCGCGCCGCGATCATCGACTGCTCAAGGGTGGCCGGGCCGCCGACTTCAATCACATGATCGACGCCGCGATTGTCAGTCAGCTTGCGCACCTGCTCGCCCCAGGCCGGGGTGCTGCGGTAGTTGATCACATGATCGGCGCCCAGCGCCTTGAGCCGCTCCAGCTTGGCATCGCTGGACGATGTAGCGATCACCGTAGCGCCGGCCAGCTTGGCGAACTGCAGGGCAAAAATGGATACGCCACCGGTGCCCTGCACCAGCACGCTGTCACCCGGTTTGAGCTGATCATCGGCCATCAATGCACGCCAGGCAGTCAGCCCAGCCGTGGTCAGGGTAGCGGCCTCGGCATGGCTATAGCCACTGGGCGCACGGGTGAACGAGGTCGCGCGCGCAGTAACCTGCTGGCGCGCATAGCCATCGATACCATCGCCAGGCACGCTGGCAAAACCCTCGACCAGCGGCTGGCCGTCGAGCCAGTCGGGGAAGAACGTGCTGACCACCGCATCGCCGACCTTGAACTCGGTGACGCCCGCGCCCACCGCCGTCACTTGCCCAGCGCCATCGGCCATCGGAATGCGCCGCTCGCTCGGCCCCCACATGCCGCTGACCACGGCAAAGTCATGGTAGTTGAGCGAGCTGGCGTGCAGGCGCACGCTGATCTCGCCGGCCTGCGGCGCGGCAGCCTCGCAGGTGCCGATCTGGACGTTGGCGTAACCGCCGCCGGGCTGAACGTAGATGGCCTTGCTGGTCATGACAGCTGTTCCTCTGTGAGTGGTTGGGGGGCTGTGCAGCTTAGCCGAGCATCGCCTGCAGCTGGCGGCAGTCGGCGGCGTGCCAGTCGGTCAGCTCTGGCCAGGGGTTGTCCGGCAGGTTGACCAGTACCGTGCGTGCGCCCGCGGTGCGGCCACATTCCAGGTCGATGCGGTAGTCGCCGACCATCACCAGCTCGCTGGGATCGACGTCCCAGGCCTGGGCGATTTTCAGCAGACCATCGGGGCTTGGCTTGGGCGCGGCTTCGTCGCGGCCGAGCACCAGCTCCTTGGCAAAGCAATCGGCCAGGCCGATGGCCTCGAGGGTGACGTGGGCCAGCTCGCGGGCATTACGGGTGAGGATCGCCAACTGGCAACCACGCCCGGCCAGCTCGCGCACCAGCTCGACCGCGCCCGTTGCGGCAGTCGACGCCACGGCCAGGTCACGCTCGTGTTCGAGCAACCAGGCGTGCTTGGCTTCGGCCTCGGCAGCAGGCAAGGCGGCCAGATGGGTAAGAATATCGTTCTCGGGCGGAATGCCCAGCGCTACCCGGATGGCGGCAAAATCATGCACCGCCACGGTCAGCGTGCCGTCCATGTCGAACACCCAGTTGCGTACTGTCGAGAGGCTCATGACCAGTCCTTGCGATGGCGAATCAGGCCTTCCTGAGCCGATGAGGCAACCAGTTGCCCGGCGCGGTTGTAGATGCTGCCGCGGCAGAAGCCACGGGCGTTGCCGGCCCACGGGCTGTCGGTGGCATACAGCAGCCAGTCATCGGCGCGCAGGTCACGGTGGAACCACAGCGAGTGGTCGAGGCTGGCGATCTGCATGTCCTTCTGCCACACCGACTTGGCATGGGGCAGCAGCGCGGTGGTCAGCAGGCCAAAGTCGGAGGCGTAGGCAAGCAGGTATTTGTGCAGTGCGGGCACGTCCGGCAGGCTGCCGCTGGTGCGGAACCAGGCGTATTTGACCGGGTCGCCGGGCTTGGGGTTGAACGGGTCGCGCTCGGTTACCGGGCGCACTTCGATCGGCCGATCACACAGCACCTTGTCGCGGATGCGCTCGGGCAGTTGCTCGGCCATGGCGCTGGCCAGTTCGACTTCGCTGGGGAGGTTTTCCGGGCCGACCACATCGGGCATCTGCGCCTGGTGCTCGAAGCTTTCTTCGTCGTACTGGAACGAGGCGCTGCAGGTAAAGATGGTGTGGCCTTTCTGGATCGCAGTCACCCGACGGGTGCTGAAGCTGCCACCGTCACGCACGCGATCAACCGAATACACCACCGGCAGGCTGGCATCGCCCGGGCGCAAGAAATAGCCATGCAGCGAATGCACATGCCGGGCGTCTTCGACTGTCTGGCTGGCAGCCGACAGCGCCTGGCCGAGCACCTGGCCGCCGTACAACTGGCGAAAGCCCAGGTCCTGGCTGCGGCCACGGAACAGGTTTTCCTCGATCGCTTCAAGGCTCAACAGGTCGACCAGGTCGTCCAACACGTGGCTCATGGGGGTGTTCTCCTAACTAGGCAGCACGGCGCTACAGCATTTTTGAAAGACAAGATGATACAGAATTTGTCATCAGCGCTACGCATGCAGCGCCATTCAGCCGTGCAGGGTGTCCTGCCAGTGGGCGCGATCGATGCGGTACAGCACGTGCCGGCGCAGCGGGTCATCGGCGGCAAGCTTGGGGTGGTCGAAGCTGCCGTCGAGGTCCTGCTGCATGCCGATGGCCTGCATGACCTTCTGCGACGCCAGGTTGCTCTCGCTGGTGAACGACACCACCTGCTCCAGACGCAGCTGGGCGAAGCCGCAGCGCAGGCAAGTCCAGGCCGCTTCGCTGGCAAAACCCAGGCCCCAGTGCCGGCGGGCCAGGCGCCAGCCGATTTCCACCGCGGGGGCGAACGGCGCGTCGAAGTTGACGTTGAGCAGGCCCGTCATGCCGATGAACGCGCCGGTGTCCTTGCGCTCCAGCGCCCACAGGCCGTAGCCGTATTCATTGAAGTGACCGCGCACCCGGCCGATCAGCGCAGCGGCCTCGACCCGGCTCAACGGCGCCGGGAAGTAACGCATTACCTGGGGGTCAGCAGACATCGCGGCAAACTCGGCGAGGTCTTCGTCGTGCCACTGGCGCAAGATCAGGCGGGCGCTCTCAAGTTTGGGGATCAGCGTCATCAGCCAGCTCCGAAAAGGTCGTATCGCATCTTACAGGGTAGGCCCAGCAACGCGGCGGCGCCCGGCAATAGCCCAACGGCCACCGGAGCTGGCACTATCCACACACATCTCTAGTGCGATCCCATCATGCCGTTGCCGCTGATCTACCACGACGACTACAGCCCGGAGTTTCCCGCCGAGCACCGCTTCCCGATGGACAAGTTTCGCCTGCTGCGCGACCACCTGATCGACAGCGGCCTGACCCGCGACGAAGATTTGCTGCGCCCCGATATCTGCCCCAACGACATCCTCGCGCTGGCCCACGACCGTAGCTATATCGAGCGCTACATGAGCGGCGAGTTGTCCCGCGAGGACCAGCGCCGGCTTGGCCTACCCTGGAGCGAAGCGCTCGCCCGGCGCACCGTGCGGGCGGTCGGTGGCTCGCTGTTGAGCGCCGAGATGGCCCTGCGCGACGGCGTCGCCTGCCACCTCGCCGGCGGTACTCATCATGCCCACTACGACCACCCGGCAGGCTTTTGCATCTTCAATGACCTGGCGGTGATCAGCCGTTATCTGCTGGAGGCCGGGCGCGTGCACCGGGTGCTGATCTTCGACTGCGACGTGCATCAAGGCGACGGCACCGCACGCATGCTGCAAGACACGCCGGAGGCGATCACCGTGTCGCTGCACTGCGAGCAGAACTTCCCCGCGCGCAAGGCGCAGAGCGATTGGGACATCCCGCTGCCGCGGGGCATGGGCGACGCCGAGTACTTACAGGTGGTGGATGACGCGCTCAACTATTTGCTGCCGCTGTACCAGCCCGACCTGGTGCTGTACGACGCCGGAGTGGATGTGCACAAGGACGACGCGCTGGGTTACCTGCAACTGACCGACGAAGGCCTGGCGGCGCGCGATGAAAAGGTCCTGCGGCATTGCCTGGGGCGGGATATCCCGGTGGTCGGGGTGATTGGTGGCGGCTACAGCAAGGACCGCCTGGCCTTGGCCAAGCGCCATGGCATCCTTCATCACACCGCAGCGCGTGTCATCAGTTGTTCACAATGACTGTGGAACCGCCTGTGGATAACCTGCTGGCAACCCGCTGCAGGCCTCTAGCTGTATGGCCTGCAAAGCACTGATCATTTTTTGAGCAGTGCTTGCGAAAGCGTGCTTGGGGTAGAATGCCGGCTCTTTTCCACAGCCCGTTGCCGCCGACCATGTCTGATCTTCACCCTGCTCGCCCTCCTCTGGTTGCCGTTATCGGTGCCGGCCCTGCCGGGCTGATGGCCGCCGAAGCCCTGGCGGCGTCGGGCGTAGCGGTGCAGGTGTTCGACGCCATGCCGTCGGTGGGGCGCAAGTTTCTCCTGGCGGGCGTTGGCGGGATGAACATCACCCATTCCGAGCCCTACCCCGCGTTTGTCGGCCGCTACGCCGAGCGCAGCCGCGAGATCGACGCGCTGTTACGTGACTTTGATGCCGACGCGCTGCGCCAGTGGATACATGATCTCGGCATCGAGACCTTTGTCGGCACCTCAGGGCGGGTGTTCCCCACCGATATGAAAGCCGCGCCGTTGCTGCGCGCCTGGCTCAAACGCCTGCGCGACAGCGGCGTAGTTATCCACACCCGGCATCGTTGGCTGGGATGGAATGCCGAGGGCGCGCTGCGGATAGCTTATCCACAGGGCGAACTGAGCGTACAGGCTGATGCCGTGGTGCTGGCGCTGGGTGGCGGCAGTTGGGCACGGCTTGGTTCGGACGGCGCCTGGCTGCCATTGCTGGCAGAGCGGGCTGTGGATATCTCGCCATTGCAGCCGAGCAACTGTGGTTTTGAAGTAGCAGGCTGGAGCGAACTGCTGGTGAGCAAGTTTGCCGGGGCACCGCTGAAGAACATCGCTCTGGCCATGCCCGGCAGCCCGCCGCGCAAGGGCGAATTCATCCTCACCGCCCAAGGCGTCGAAGGCAGCCTGGTGTATGCCTGGTCGGCGCCGGTACGGGAGGCGATCAACCGCCAGGGCCGCGCTACCCTGCTGCTCGATCTGCTTCCAGACAAGCCTGTGGACAAAATCGCCCAGGCCCTGGCCAAGCCACGTGGCTCGCGCTCGATGGCCAAGCATCTGCACAGTCAGTTGGGCATCGATGGCGTGAAGGCGGGGTTGTTGCGTGAGCTGACCGATCAGGCCACGTTTGCTGACACGCAGGCACTGGCGGCGGCGATCAAGGCGCTGCCGATCGAGCTGGTACGCACGCGGCCGCTGGACGAGGCCATCAGCAGTGCCGGTGGGGTGCGTTTTACTGGGCTGGATGAGGGCTTGATGCTGCGTCAGCTACCGGGGGTGTTCTGCGCTGGCGAGATGCTCGACTGGGAGGCACCGACCGGCGGCTATCTGCTCACGGCGTGCTTTGCCAGTGGCTTGCGTGCGGGCAAGGCTGCGGCCGAGTGGCTCAACGCCCGCTGATGGCGAGTCGAGCCGAACGCAGGGTCTGCGCTCGGCTCTGATCAGCCTACGGCTTGCGCTTGCGCGGGCCACCGTTGAAGCTCGGCACCTTGCGCACGGCTTTCACCGCTGGCTTGGCGTCGGCCGAATCAGTGCTATCCATCCATTTGCCCAGACCACGCTTAGCGCTGTTTTCCTTGGGCTTCTTGGGCTTTTTCGGTTTCTTGATCACTTGCCCGCTGGCGTCGGTCAGCGGCACCCGGTGCTCGGGGATAAAGTCCGGTTCTTCGTGGCGCGGCAGGGTCTGGCGGATCAGCGTTTCAATCGCCGAGAGCATCTGCACTTCATCGGCGCATACCAGCGAAATCGCCTCGCCTTTGTTGCCGGCCCGGCCGGTACGGCCAATCCGGTGCACGTAGTCTTCGGCGACGATTGGCATGTCGAGGTTGACCACCAGCGGCAGGTCGTCGATGTCCAGGCCACGGGCGGCCACGTCGGTAGCAACCAGCACCTGAATCTCGCGGGCCTTGAAGGTATCCAGCGCGCGCTGGCGAGTCGCTTGCGGGCGATCGCCGTGGATGCCGTCGGCCACTACGCCTTCGGCGAGCAGGCGCTCGACCAGTTGATCGACACCGTTACGGGTCTTGGCAAACACCAACACCTGCTTCCAGCGCTGCTTGCGCAGCAGGTAGCAGAACAGGTCGGCCTTGCGCTTCTTGTCGACCGGCACCAGCCACTGTTTGACGGTATTGGCAGCGGCGTTGCGCGGGCTGACTTCGATGCTCAGCGGGTCGTTCAGGGCGAGGCCTGCGAGCATGCGGATCTGCTCGGAGAAGGTCGCCGAAAACAGCAAGGTCTGGCGCTTGCGCGGCAGTGCGGCGTACACCGATTGCAGTTCTTCGGCAAAGCCCAGATCGAGCATGCGGTCGGCTTCGTCGAGCACCAGCATCTGCACCTGGCCGAACTTGACCGCTTTTTGCCGGAACAGGTCGAGCAGCCGGCCTGGGGTCGCCACCAGCAGATCGACACCACGGCGCAGGCGCATCATCTGCGGGTTGATGCTGACCCCGCCGTACACGGCGTAGGTCGAGACCGGCAGGTTTTCGGCGTATTGCTGGACGTTGGCATGGACCTGCTCGGCCAGCTCGCGGGTCGGCACCAGGATCAGCGCGCGGATCGAATTGCTGGCGACCTTCTCACCTTCCAGCGCCAGCCGCTGCAACACCGGCAGGGCAAAGCCTGCGGTCTTGCCGGTGCCGGTCTGGGCGGCGGCCATCAGGTCGCGGCCAGCCAGCACGGCGGGGATGGCCTGGGCCTGCACGGGCGTCGGGGTGGAGTAGTCGCGCTGCTGCAAGGTGCGCAGCAGCGGTTCGATCAGGCCGAGTTGGGCGAAATTCATTTCAATACCGTCAGGGGGGTTCAGCGAAGGCGGCAGTTTAACCTGCGAACACCGCTGCCTGACAGATCGAACACGATCCCCGTAGGAGCGGCCTTGTGTCGCGAAAGGGCTGCGCAGCGGCCCCGACTATTTGTGATGCGGCATAAAACCTGGGGCCGCTACGCGACCCCTTCGCGACACAAGGCCGCTCCCACAGGGGACCGCGTACGATCAGTGGCGCAACAACAGATGCCCCTCGATCGGCACATAACGGCTGGCCGCGCGTATCAACGACAGTGCCGTCAACCCAGGCGTGCCATACACCACTGCTTCTACCCCATGACGCTGAATCGCCCGCTCCAGCAGCAGATCAAAGTCACCATCGCCAGACGCCAGCACCACCTGGTCGACCCGGCTGGCCGCTTCGATCACATCCAGGGTAATGCCGACATCCCAATCGCCCTTGGCCGAGCCATCGCTGCGCTGGATATACGGCTTGAGGCGCACCTCGAAACCGAGGTTGCGCAGAATCTGCTGAAACTGCTGTTGCTTGCTGTCGCCGCGATCAATCGCATAGGCCACCGCTTCGACAATGGTGCCTTCGCGGCTCACTTCGGCCCACAGCGCTGCATAGTTGAAGTGGCAGCCGTGGGCCTGGCGGACGGTGTAGTAGAGGTTCTGCACGTCGGCGAACAGCGCGATTTTTTTCATCCAGGCCTCGGCTGAGCGGGCAGGCGCCCGCAAAGCTGAGCAGTATGCCAGCTGTCAGACGAAGCTGTCGTCGTCGCTGAAGAAGCCGCCATCGTCGCTGCCGTAGTCAGTGTCGGCGTAGCCGCCCTGGTCAGCGCCGTAGCCACCGTTGTCGGCCACCTGCTGCTGCGCACCCTGGTCCTGCCAGCCGCCGCTGTCACTGGCCGGCGCCGGTTCTTCCTTGATCACCTCGACCACTTCGTCTGGCTGCGAGTTGTGGTGGAACATGCTGCTGATGCCCTGCGCCAGCAGCACGCCACCGGCAACTCCGGCTGCCGTCTGCATGGCCCCACCGAGAAAACTCGATGCACCCGAGCGGGCCGGCGCGGCATTGAACGCCGATTGCTGCTGCGGTTGCTGGGCTGGTGCTGGCGCGTTGTACGCAGCAGGCGCAGGGTCACGCCAGCCGCCGCCAGACGTTGCTGGAGCTGCCGGGCGCTGCGGCTGCGGATCAGGGCTGCGGCTACCGGCACCAAAGATGCTCGACAGGAAGCCACCGCTGTTGGTGTTGCTGCTGCGGGTCGCATCGACCTGGGCGCGGGCCTGCTTCAGCTCGGCCTCCAGCTGCTTGTTCTTTTCATCCAGCTGCTTGAGCGCAGCCTCCTGCACCAGGATCGCCTGGGCCATGTAGTACGGCGCCGCCGGTTGCGTGCGCAGGTGCGCTTCGATGCAGGCCTGGGCCTGGGCATCGCGCGGCTGGTTGGGGTCTTCGGCTTGCTTGATACGGCCAAACAGGCCATCGATCAGCGATTGTTCTTCGGTATTCATGCTTACCTCACGCGCTGGGCGGGACATCGGATGCGTCAAAGATGGGGGGTGGCGGCGCGGGATTCAATCGGCGCACGGGTGAAACTTTTTTCAGCAAGGGCCGGAGTGGGCTAAAGTTACGCCCCTGCTATTACTGCCATGCGATGTTGACTGATGAATCCGCTGAGCGTTCTGCGCGACTCCCTGTACTTTTTCCGCCGCCACCTGGCGAGCATCGTCCAGCTCTGCCTGCCGTTGATCGTGCTCGAGGCACTGGCCACCCAACTGCTCTATCGCCAGCTCGGCGACAGCGCCTCCCCGGTCTACGGCATGCTTGTCAGTCTGCTGCTGTACCCGCTGTACAGTGCGGCGCTGATCCTCTACCTGGACACCCGCAGCCACGACCAGCACATCGCCAAGCGCGATCTGTTTGCCCGCGCCGTGCAGTTGTGGCCGCCGCTGGCCTTGCTGATCATGATCAGCACCTTGTTGATCATGGCCGGCCTGGCACTGTTCGTGTTCCCCGGCATCTGGATCATGATCAACCTGGTGTTTGCCGAGTACCTGCTGGTGCTGCGCGGCATGCCGTTGATGCAGGCCATGCGCGAAAGCGCGCGGATGACCACTGGCCATTTCATGCGCATTCTGGTCTGCGTGTTCGTTTCGCTGGCACCGGCATGGTTGCTCGACGGCCTGTTGCTGATGGCCTTCCCCGACCCCGCCGGTGGCGTGCAATTGGCCATGGACAGCCTCAGTGGGCTGCTGCAGTTGTTCAGCAGCGTGGTGCTGTTCCGCATCTTCATGCTGCTTGAGGCCAATGCTGGCGCCTGAGCCACGCTGACACGGCGCCACCACCTTGGGTATGCTGGCGCCATTCGCACCGACAAGCCGAGCCGATGATCCGACTACTGCGCAACGTCCTGTTGTTGATTTTCCTGGCGCTGGCCTTGCTTTGGTTGCTGGCCAACCATCTGGGCTGGCAACCTGCCCCGCGTGAAGCGCTGCCAGTCGCCTGTCAGAACCCGGCGCCACTCTTGCAAGCCGGCCAGCCGCTGAAAGTGATGAGCTGGAACGTGCAGCACCTGGCCGGCAAGCGCTATGTGTTCTGGAACGACCAGGGCCAGGGCAGCGATACCCGCGCCACCGCGGAAGACCTGGCGTTCACCCTCGATGAGGTTGCGCGGGTGATCCGTGCAGAACAGCCTGATGTGGTACTGCTGCAGGAGCTGGACAAAGACGCCAAGGCCAGCGATTACCAGGACCAGCTCGGCCTGCTCCACGAGCGTCTGGCCGACCTCTACCCGTGCAGCGTGCAGAGCTATCAGTGGCAGGCTGGCTTTGTCCCCGACCGGCATATCTTCGGCAGCGTGGGCCGCACCCTGGCTACCCTCAGTCGCTACTCGATCGCCAAGGCCGAGCGCCTGCAACTGCCCAATGACGTGAGCGGCCCGCTGAGCCGGCTGCTCGAGCAGCAACCGGCGTTGCAGGTCAGCTATCTGCCGTTGAGCGACGGCAGCCGGCTGGCGGTGCTCAACACCCAGCTGTCGGCCTACCGCGCCGGCAGCGACCTGCAAAGGCGGCAGATGAACCACGTCAGCAAGGTCGTCGACCGCCTCGAAAGCCAGGGTACGCCGTGGCTGCTCGGCGGCGACTTCAAGCAGTTGCCGCTAGGCCAGTATCGCCGCCTGCCGCCTGCCCAGCGTGGCAGCTACGCCCCGGACAGCGACCTGCACCTGCTCTGGGACAAGTACCCGATGATCCCCAGCAATGCTGAAGCCAGCGGCGCCGAGCGGGCACTGTGGCTGACCCACTTCCCCAACGACCCGGCCCTCAGCGGGCCCGATCGCAGTGTTGACTTCATCTTCCATAGCCCGCGCCTGCTGCGCTTGCAGGCCTATGTGCTGGGCAACGGCACCGAGCAGATTTCCGATCACCTGCCCGTACGCGCCGACCTCGCCATGCCTGGGCCGCAGCGCCCGCCTCGGGGTGAATGAGCACAGCCAGGAAAGGCTTCAGGCTCCGTTGAGCTGAGCTCGCAACCTAAGGTGTAACGCCGCCCGGAACCGTGCGGCCCATACCCTAGGCACTGCGAGGCACACTCCATGAACCCAAGCATCATCGATACATACGCCAATTCATTTCGCGCCAGGCTGTATCTGCATGAAGAGGGTCGAAATACGCCACTGCGGCTGAGCCAGCCGAACGATAAGTTCTCTTGGGGCGTGAGCCCAGAAAACGACTGGCTGCAAACGGGGGGCAATGAACCTTCATTGATCATCTCCTTCGACTACCACTCCATGGAAGACAACCGCTTGCACTATCACTTGCACATCCCTGGCCGGAGCAAGCAAGTCCCCGGCCCGCAGGTACCGCGCAGACTGGGAGTCAGCACGAACGGCTATCTGGGCTTCTACTGGATCGCAGAGGTGACCGATTACTGGAAAATTGAACCCCTGCAAGAGACCGACGAAGGCCTGCTGTGTCATCTGCGCGACCACCTCGGACACAGAGTCGGTACCTTGGAAGACACTCCCCATCACCAATCTGGCCGGTTCAACTACCTGAATATCAGCGAAAGTGAGATCGCCACCTTCCTCCTGCAAAAAACCAGCTAGCCCTCACTGCTCAGGTCCCTCGCGGTTTGACCCGCGCGGTGGCCTGCGCGATCAGCGGATCATCAGGCCAGTAGTGCTTGGGATAACGGCCTTTAAGGTCTTTCTTCACCTCGGCATAAGTCATGCGCCAAAAGTTGGCCAGATCCTGGGTCACCTGCACTGGCCGGCGTGCCGGCGACAGCAGGTGCAGCTTGACCTGCTGGCGGCCCTGGGCGATGCGTGGGGTGTCGGCCAGACCGAACAGCTCTTGCAGGCGCACCGCCAGAATCGGCGGCGTCTCGCTGTAGTCCAGGCGGATGCTCGAGCCGGAGGGCACATCCAGATGCTGCGGCGCCCACTCTTCCAGCCGCTGCGGCAGCGGCCAGGGCAGCAGATTGCGCAGGATCGACGACAGATCCAGCTGGGCGAAATGGCTGAGCCGCGAGACTTTGCCCAGATATGGCTGTAACCAAGCTTCGAGGCTGTCGAGCAGGGCCTGGTCAGACAGATCGGGCCAGTCGCTGGCGCCGTTCTGCGCCATATCAAGCTGGCGCAGCAGAGCCACCCGCGCTTGCCACTGGCGCAGCTCCGGGGTCCACGGCAACAAGGCCAGGCTCTTGCGTCGGACCAGCCCGAGCAGCGCCTGCGCGCGGGCTTCATCGTTGAGCCCCGGCAGGGCTTCACGGCTCAGCACCAGCTCACCGACCTTGCGCTGGCGCTCGGCGCGCAGGACCTGCTCGCGCTCATCCCAGTCGAGCAGGTCGAGGGTTTGCACCTGTTCGGCGAGCACGCCGTCGAACAACTCAGGGTCGAACTCGGCAGCCAGATAGATCCGTTCTTCACGCTGGCCCTGGCGGCTGCCGAGGTCGGCAATTACCAGCCACGGGCACTTCATCAGCCCATCGACCTCGGCAAACAACGCTGCGCGACCATTGGCCAGACGGTACTCGGCACTGCCTTCACGGCGCTGTTGGGCAACCCGGTCTGGATACGCCAGCGCCAGCAGTGCACCGAGCCAGCGTGGATGCTGCGGGTCGACGACCGGCGTCTGCGCGCTGCCACGCAGCAGACCGCGGTATTGGCGCGCCAACTGGCGGGCACGCTGCACGCCGCCTTGCGCACCGCGCACTGCTTTGCTCTGGCCGCTGAGCAGTGCCAGCCGGCTGTGCAGATCAGCGCCGCCACCGCGCTGGATGTCACGCTCGCCCAGCAGCGCGGCGACGTCACAGGCCATTTCGCTCAGACCCAGTTGCTGCCCGCGCAGCAACAGATGGGCGATCCGTGGATGCGCGGGCAGTTCGGCCATGGCCTGGCCATGACTACTCAGGTTGCTGCGGCTGGCCGGTTTAAAGGCGCCAAGCCGGGCCAGCAGGTCTTGCGACTGGGCGTAGGCAGCGGCAGGCGGCTGGTCGAGCCAGCTCAACTGGTCCGGGCCCACGCCCCAGCGCGCCAGTTGCAGCGCCAGCCCGGCCAGGTCGGCCTGGAGAATTTCTGCGGTGCCGTGGGCGGCCAATTGTTCATGCTGCGCTTCGGACCACAGCCGGTAGCACACGCCCGGCTCCAGCCGCCCTGCCCGCCCGGCGCGCTGGGTGGCGCTGGCGCGGGAGATGCGTTGAGTGTCGAGGCGGGTCATGCCGCTGCCCGGGTCAAACCGCGGCACCCGCGCCAGGCCGGCGTCGATCACCACCCGCACGCCATCGATGGTCAGGCTGGTTTCGGCAATGTTGGTCGCCAGCACCACCTTGCGCTGGCCCTTGGCCGGCGGTTCGATGGCGGCGCGCTGGGCGTTCAGGTCAAGCTCGCCGTGCAGCGGGCAGAGGATGATGTCGGAACGCTCGCCGACGGCTTCCTGCAGGCTTTGCTGGACTCGGCGGATCTCGGCCTGGCCGGGCAGAAACACCAGCAGGCTGCCGCTTTGATCGGCCAGCGCCTGCAGCACGCAGTCGACCACCCGCGGCTCGACGAACTCACCCGGCTGCATCGGCCGGCCCCACTGGATCGTTACCGGGTGCATGCGGCCCTGGCTGCTGACCACCGGAGCGTCGTCGAGCAGGCGCGCCAAGCGCTCGCCTTCGAGGGTTGCCGACATCAGCAGGATTTTCAGCGCTGGCTCGTCGCGCAGCAGCGCCCGCCCGTTGAGGGTCAGCGCCAGCGCCAGATCGGCGTCCAGTGAGCGCTCGTGAAATTCGTCGAAAATCAGCAGGCCTACACCTTCCAGCGCCGGGTCCGACTGCAGCCGGCGGGTCAGGATGCCTTCAGTGACCACTTCGATGCGGGTGTTCGGCCCGACCTTGCTGTCCAGCCGAATCCGATAGCCGACCGTTTCCCCGACCTGCTCGCCCAGCTCGCTGGCGAGCCGCTCGGCTGCGGCCCGGGCGGCCAGGCGGCGTGGCTCGAGCATGATGATGCGCTGGCCGGCCAGCCACGGCTCGTCGAGCAGGGCCAGCGGCACGCGGGTGGTCTTGCCGGCGCCAGGCGGCGCTTCCAGCACGGCTTCGTGGCGCGCGCTGAGCGCCTGGCGCAGGGCGGGCAGTACGGCATCGATTGGTAATGAAATCATGGTGGTCCTCGAACGAGGCGCCGAGTATAACGGCGAACCGGGCGAGGCCCGATAGGTCATACTATCGGCAGCAGGCCGCTGGCCTGTTTCGTTGCGATTTTCCATCGGAGATTTACATGCGCATTCATTCCCGCGTCATCGGTGGCGCCCTGGTTGCCACCCTGCTGACTCAGCTGACGGCCTGCGGCACGTTGTTCTATCCAGATCGCCGTGGCCAGATCGAAGGCAAGGTCGACCCGGTGATCGTCGCCCTCGATGCCATCGGCATTCTGTTCTACGTGATCCCGGGCCTGATCGCCTTTGGTGTCGACTTTGCCACTGGCGCGATCTACTACCCCGGCGGCACCACCGCCCAGGTCGACCCGGCCAAGCTCAAGCCGGCGGTGAATGCCGATGGCAGCATCGACAACAGCAAGCTGCAGGCTATTCTCGAAAGCGAACTGGGCCAGCGCCTGCCGCTCAACGACCCGCGCCTGATCCAGCACCGCGGCAGCGTCGAGCAGTTGGCCAGCTACGGCCTGATCCCGGCCGCCTGACACTTCGCAGGATGCTCAACGCATGACGCCCACTGCCGAACAGCAACGCTTGCTCCGCCTGGCCACTCGCGCTTCGCTGGCGGTGGCCTGCATTCTGGTGGTAAGCAAGGCGATTGCCTGGTGGCTGAGCGACTCGGTCAGCCTGCTGGCCGGGCTGACCGACTCGGCGCTGGATGCGGTGGCCTCGCTGCTCAACTTGCTGGCAGTGCACTACGCCCTGCGCCCGGCCGATGACGATCACCGCTTTGGCCATGGCAAGGCCGAAGCGCTGGCCGGCATGGCCCAGGCCCTGTTCATCGGCGCCAGTGCGGTGCTGATCGGGGTGCAGGCGGTGAGTCGCCTGCAATCACCGCAGCCGCTGGGCGACACGGCGGCGGGTATTGGCGTGATGCTGCTGTCACTGGTGCTGACCGTGGCCCTGCTGGCGCTGCAGCGCAAAGTGATCAAGGCCACCGGCTCGACCGCAGTGCGTGCCGATTCCCTGCATTACCGCTCCGACCTGCTGCTCAACGGCAGCATCCTGCTGGCGTTGCTGCTGGCCGGTTATGGCTGGCCGCAGCTGGACGCGCTGTTCGGCCTGGGCATTGCCTTGTATATCCTCTGGAGTGCAGTGCAGATTGCTCGGGAAAGTACGGCGATCCTGATGGACAAGGAGCTGCCCGGCGATGTGGCCGAGCAGATGCTGGCGCTGGTCACGGCCATCCCCGGGGTGCTCGGCGCGCATGATCTGCGTACGCGCGTGTCCGGCAGCTACTGGTTTGTGCAACTGCACCTTGAGCTGCCCGGCACGCTGTCACTGCATGATGCCCACGAGCTGTGCGTGCAAGCCTCGGCAGTGATCCGCGAGCACTATCCGCAGGCGGATGTGATGGTGCATGCCGACCCGCTGTGATGTCAGTCAGGACGCCGGGGGGCGCTCTGCGCCCTTTCGCGACACAAGGCCGCTCCTACAGGGACCGCGTAACGCCTGGCTTGCGCGGTCAACTGTAGGAGCGGCCTTGTGTCGCGAAAGGGCTGCAAAGCAGCCCCCGACATACTCGAATAAGACAAAACATCAGAAACGAGCGCTATCAGTTGATGCTGTACCCACGCCCACTAAGGCACGCCCCAAGCGAGCGCCGATACAGGTCGGCGACATTTGCCGCCGGCGCATAGCTGGCCTGGGCCGGATCGAAGCCGGACTGCTCGACAGCCCAGCGATGGCACTGATAGCGGTCCTGATCCTGCTGCTGTTGGTTTTGCCCGTAGCTTGGGTAAGCAACCACGTCATAACCACTGTTGGCCTGCAACGGTGGCACAGGCTGGCTGACCGGTGGATTCACCACCACGTACTCGCGACTGTCGGCCAGGTATTGGTAGTAGGTGTCAGCGACCAGAAAGAACAGCGCACCGCCGCGCCAGACTTCTCGCGCATACGGCGGCAGGTAGCCGACGCGCACGCCGTAAGGTGGGCGCACCACTACGTAGCGCGGTCCCTGCGGCTGATACCAGTAGCCCCCGGAGTAGAAATAATCGCGGCCGCGATAGGGCACTTTCCAGTGCTGCTCAGGGAAGCGGTCGATCGCCTGCCCGGGGTGGTACTGCGGGCCTGGCCCCCAACCATTGCCGTGACCATCGGGGCGACCTGACCAGTTGTCACCGGGGCGCTGACCGGGGCCGCCCGCCTGCCAATGGCGATTGTCGGGGCCACGGCGCGGGATGTCCTGGTAATAACCCTGACGGGGTTGCTCGGTCTGGCGTACTTCATCCCGAGAATTCAATGACGAGCCGGAACTACCGCCGCCATTCGGGTCTTGTGGCCCACGGCCATCGCCAGGCCCTTGCGCCTGCACTGCGGCGCTGATAGCCATTGCCAGCACACCTACCCCTGCCAACTGCCAGCCGCGCGACCTCATGGTATTCCTCTCGACAAGTAAAACCGCAACTGCCGCCAGTTTACCGCGCAGCATGCGTGGGCAGATGAAAATCCAGCCATAAAAAAGGGAGGCCAAGTGGCCTCCCTTTGCAATTGTCGTCCGTGCTCGGCACTTGTGGCGCCGGCTCACCTCACCCCGTCTGGTAGACAGAGCGTAGCCCGGGGGCCGGCTGATCGTGTTGATCGCGGGCCGCGAGCGGCCTCCTGGGCCGGTCGCCGTGGACTGATGTCCGGGCAGTGATTCTGTTGATAAAGATACCGGCCAGAGCCCGGCACAGGATTGCGAAGATTGCTCAGATAAATAGCACTTGCGCAATTTTTAACCCTGGATTGATAATTCGCCGCAATCCGAACAGAAAAGGCCCCTTTCATGAGCAAGCTCGACCGCTACGACCTGAGCATCCTTGCCGAATTGCAGCGCGATGCGCGCATCTCCAACCAGGAACTGGCCGAACGCATCGGCCTGTCGCCCTCGCCGTGCTCGCGTCGGGTCAAGCAACTGGAAGACGACGGCTACATCTCGCGCCAGGTTGCACTGCTGGACCGCAAGAAGCTCGGCTTGAGCCTGACCGCCTATGTTTTGATCGGCATGGACCGGCATACCCCTGAGCGTTTCGAGACGTTTGAAGCCGCCGTGCGCAGCCTGCCGCAGGTGCTCGAGTGCAGCCTGGTGACCGGCATGGATGCCGACTATCAACTCAAAGTGGTGGTGCCGGACATGGACCATTACCAGAAACTGCTACTGGGCAGTCTGACCCGCATCGAAGGCGTTACCAGCGTGCGTTCCAGCTTCGTGCTCAACCAGGTTCTGGCCAGCACCGAGCTGCCATTGACCCACCTGCGTTAACAGCTGAGGGGCCCGGGCGTATACTCCGCCGCTTGAGCCTGCCTGGAGCGCACAGATGGATCCTGAAAAATTCGAAGAATGGATGATGATCATCCTGGTGACCATTCTCATCGGTTTCATGGGATTCATCGTCTGGGACCTGGCGAAAAAATCCAAGGCAGGCCGCTTCGGCACGCTGATCCTGTTCTTCGTGCTCGGCCTGGGCGTGCTCGCGTTCATCATCAAGAGCGTGGTGGTGGGAATGATCGAGGGCGTCTGACGCACACGCCCTGCTCATCTACAGCTTGGGCGGTGCGTCGCGCCAGCAGCCCTGATCCAACCCGTCCAACGTCCAGTCGCCGATCTTCACCCGCACCAGACGCAATGTCGGCAAGCCGACCGCAGCGGTCATGCGCCGCACCTGACGGTTGCGCCCTTCACGAATCACCAGCTCCAGCCAGGCCGTCGGCACACTCTTGCGAAAGCGCACCGGCGGCTCGCGTGGCCACAACTGCGGCTCGGCCAACAGCCGCGCCTCGGCTGGCAAGGTCATGCCGTCATTGAGCTCGACGCCCTGGCGCAAGCGCTGCAACTGCTCCTCGCTGGGCTCACCTTCAACCTGGACCCAATAGGTCTTGGCCAGCTTGTGCTTGGGGTCGGCAATCCGTGCTTGCAGGCGACCGTCGTTGGTCAGCAACAGCAAGCCTTCGCTGTCGCGGTCCAGGCGCCCGGCGGGATAGATCCCGGGGATATCGATGAAATCCTTGAGGGTGGCGCGGCCGTCGCCGTCACTGAACTGGGTCAGTACGTCGAACGGCTTGTTGAACAGCACCAGGCGCGGCTCGGCCGGTGGCGCCTTGGCCGGCCGGCGGGGGCCGGCAGGCCGCGGCGCTGGGGTGCGGCGCGGCTTGGAACGGGGTGGCAGGGGCATGGATCCTCAGCGGAACGGCGGCTCATCGAAGCTGCGCAGTTTACGCGAGTGCAACGAATTGAGCTCGGTACGCAGCAGATCCAGCGCGGCGATGCCGATTTTCAAGTGCTGGCTGACCGCGCGGTTGTAGAACGCATTGGCCGAACCTGGCAGCTTGATCTCGCTGTGCAGGGGTTTGTCCGACACGCAGAGCAAGGTCCCGTAAGGCACCCGCAGGCGATAACCCTGGGCGGCGATGGTGCCGCTTTCCATGTCGACCGCCACCGCTCGCGAAAGGTTGATCAGCGGCCGTTCCTGGGCCCAGCGCAGCTCCCAGTTGCGGTCGTCGTAGGTCAGCACGGTGCCGGTGCGCAGGCGTTTTTTCAGCTCGTCGCCGCGCTCGCCGGTGACTTGCGCCGCCGCTTCCTGCAACGCCATCTGCACCTCGGCCAGGGCCGGGATAGGAATGTTCGGCGGCACCACTCGATCAAGAATGCCGTCGCGGCGCATGTAGGCGTGGGCCAGCACGTAATCGCCGATGGTCTGCGACTGACGCAGGCCGCCACAGTGGCCGATCATCAGCCAGCAATGCGGGCGCAGCACGGCCAAGTGGTCGGTGATGTTCTTGGCGTTTGACGGGCCGACGCCGATGTTGACCAGGGTCACACCGTCGCCATCGGCGGCGATCAGGTGATAGGCCGGCATCTGGAAGCGGTGCCAGACCACGCTGGCCACCAGCGCCTGGGTCTCGCCTTCGTTCAGGCCTTTTTCGATGACCACGTTGCCGGGCAAGACCATGCGCACAAAGCGCGGGTCGTCACGCAGCTGCTCAAGGCCATGGGCAATGAACTGGTCAACGTAGCGGTGGTAGTTGGTCAGCAGGATCCATGGCTGCACATGGCGCCAGTCGCTACCGGTGTAGTGCACCAGGCGGCGCAGCGAGAAGTCCACGCGGGCGGCGTCGAACAGCGCCAGCGGCAGATTGTCGGCATTGCTCCAGTCCCACAGGCCGTCGGCGATATCGTCGGTGGCAGCCGACAGGTCGGTGCTGGGGAACACCCGCGCCAGGGCGGCGGCGGTGATGCCGGTTCCGGCCAGTTCATCGCCCTGCTCGACCACGTACGGGTAGGGGATGTTCTGCTCGCTGACGCCGACTTCCACGGTCACCGTGTAGTCGTGCATCAGGGGCCGCAACTGGTCGAGCAGGTAACTGCGGAAGGCTTCAGGCTGGGTCACGGTGACGCTGTAGGTGCCAGCGACCTGGACCTTGCCGTAGGCACGGGTGGTGGCCGCGACTTCGCCGTTGCTGTAGTAGGTCAGGCGCAAGGCTGGGTAGCGGTACAGGGCGCGCTCTTCGGCGTCCGGTTCGGTGCGGTCCTTGAGGTAACGCTTGAGGGCCTGACTGAGGGCACCGGTGGCCTGTTCATGCAGGGCCGCCAGACGGTCGACGGCCTGTTCGGGGGTATCAACGACTACAAACGCTTGGCTCACGCTGGGCTTCCTGTTTTCTGTCATGCGTGCAGCCATCTTGCCTTGCTTCGGTAGCAAATACACCCCTGCGGATGCATTAGCCTCAGCACGGCCACGGCGGCGTCGCCCGCGCGACCAGCGCCTGCACGTCGACACCGCGCGGCAAGGCGCCGTAGACCCTGCCCGAGCCGTCCAGGCGGCTGGCGATGAAGCCATCGCTGACCTGCGCATTGCCCGCTTCGAGGAGTAGTTTGGCCTGCACCGCCAGGGCAATGTCTTCGCTCAGCTGGCGGGCGCGGTACTGGATGTCACTGGTGTCGGCCAAGGCGCTCTTGAGCCTGGCAATATGCGCCGCCAGCCGCGGTTCGCCGTGGCCATCGCCCAGCTCGGCGAACAACGCGTCCTGAATACCGGGCTCCTTGCTCAGTGCACGCAGCACATCCAGACACTGCACATTGCCCGAGCCCTCCCAGGTCGAGTTGACCGGCGCCTCGCGGTACAACCGCGGCAGGATACTGTCTTCGACGTAGCCCGCGCCGCCCATGCATTCCGCCGCTTCGTTGATCATCGCCGGGGCGCGCTTGCAGATCCAGTATTTGCCTACCGCAGTCATCAACCGGGCGAAATGCGCCTGCTGCGGATCTTCGAGCTGGTCCAATGCCTGGCCCATGCGCAGGCTCAGCGCCAGCGCGGCCTCGCTTTCCAGGGCGAGGTCGGCGAGGACGTTCTGCATCAAGGGTTGCTCGCCCAGTAGGCGCCCACTGACCTGGCGATGGGCGCAGTGGTGCGCGGCCTGGGTCAGCGCCTGGCGCATCAGCGCGCTGGAGCCGACCATGCAGTCGAAGCGGGTCATCGCCACCATTTCGATGATGGTCGGCACGCCGCGGCCCTCTTCGCCGATCATCCACGCCAGGGCGCCGCGCAATTCGATTTCGCTGGAAGCATTGGAGCAGTTGCCCAGTTTGTTTTTCAGGCGCTGGATATAGAACTGGTTGCGGCTGTCATCGGGGCGATGGCGCGGCAGCAAAAAGCAGCTCAAGCCTTTGTCGGTCTGCGCCAGGGTCAGAAACGCATCGCACATCGGCGCCGAGCAGAACCACTTGTGCCCGACCAGCTCGTACGCCTGGCCGGGGCCACCGGCGCCGACCGGATAGGCCCGCGTGGTGTTGGCGCGCACGTCGGTGCCGCCCTGCTTTTCGGTCATGGCCATGCCGAGGGTGACACCGGCCTTGTGCCGGTCGCCGACATTGCGCGGGTCGTAGTCGCGGGCCAGCAGCTTGGGCAGCCAGTACTCGGCAAGCTCCGGCTGCACACGCAGCGCAGGCACCGCGGCAAAGGTCATGGTCAGTGGGCAGCCGGTGCCAGCTTCAGCTTGCGAGTGCAGATAGGTCAGCCCGGCGCGGGCAACATGCGCACCAGGCTGCGGCGCGGCCCAGGGCAAGGATGGCAAGCCATGCTCGACAGCAGTGCGCATCAACTGGTGATAGGCCGGATGAAATTCGACCAGGTCGATGCGATGGCCATAGCGGTCGTGGCTGTGGAACTCGGGCTTGTGCGCGTTGGCCAGAAACCCCGCCGCCATCAGCGGCCCACCGGCCAGCGCGCCATAGCTGTCCAGCTGCGCCTGCGCCCAGCCCGCGCCAAAGCGCTGTGACCATTGCTGCAACGGCAGATCGAGCCGGTACAGGTTGGCGCCATCCAATGAAGGCGGCTGGTTGCTGACCTGGTGAGTCTCGGCGTACTGGTGCAGGTTCATGGGCGCGCTCCTCGTGCCGTGCTGGCCTTGGACTGCCAGTGAAGCACCGTTGCGCGGTCAGTCAAAGTGACGAATCGGCCTATCGCGGCGGCGCTTTACGACAACGCCGTGCACTCAGAACCTGGCAACGCGGCCCGGCGGCGCCTGTACCTGGGCCGCGCTCAGGTTCAGGGTAAGTTCGAAACGGCTGCCCAGTCCGCGGGTCGACTCATGCGACAGGCTCGCTTCAAGCAAATCGCCCAACTGCCGGCAGATCGACAGGCCGATGCCCAGCCCGCCATAGCGCCGGGTCATCGAGCCATCGACCTGGAAGAAGCGCTGATAAAGCGTGGCCTGATCAAGGTCATCAAAACCAATGCCGCTGTCACTGACGATAAACGACAGCGCCAGGCTGTGCGGGCCAACCCGGCGGCCACGGACCTTGATCATCACCCCACCCTGCTCGGTGAACTTCAAGCCGTTGTCGACCAGGCAACGCAGGCAGCGCATCAGCTTTGGCGCATCGCCGACCAGCTCGTCGGGCAGGTCGGCCGGGATATCCAAACTCAGGTACAGGCCTTTGCTCAAGGCCAGCCCGGCAAAGCTGGCGCGCAGTTCCTGCAACTCGCGGCGCAGGTTGAACGGCAAGGGATGCGCACGCAGCCGGCCCGCCTGCAGTTCGCTCAGGATGAGGATGTCGTCGACCATCACCATCATGTCTTGGGCGGAGCGTGTGGCAGTGTGTTGGTACTGGCTGAGTTCGCTGTCCATCGGCAGGGTCTGCATCAGCTGCAGCGAGCCGATCACGCCATTCATCGGGGTGCGCAGCTCGTGGGTCACGGTCGACAGGAACTCGTCCTTCAAACGGTTGCTGCGGGCCAGTTGCTGGTTGAGCTGCTCCAAGGCCTGGCCGGTGTCGCGCAGGGTCTGCGCCTGCTGCTCGCGCAAGCTGTTGATGCGATCGGCCAGAGCCAGCGACAGCAAGGCAACTTCCAGCGCGGAGCCGAGCTGGCTGGCGTACATGGTGATGAACACGTTGGGCAGATAGCCCAGCACCATCAAGGTATTGACCAGCCCGCCGAGCAAAAACGCCGACCAGGCGATGATGAACCAGCGCGCCACCCGCAGCCCGCGCCACCAGGCATACAGCCCGGCGCTGAAGATACTCACGGTGAACAGCAGCGCCAGCACCGTGGCCATGCGCAGAGCCACGCCGTAGCGCAGGGTCACCGCCAGCACCATGACCAGCGCGCCGCCGAGCATCAGCACTTGCAGCAGCCGGTCGAAGCCGCGGCTGAGCAGGCCCATCTGCAGGAAGTGGCGGGCAAACTGGCAGCCGAACAAGCCGGCGGCACCGATGAACAGCGGTGTCGCCGCGTTTGCCCACCACGGGCTGTCCGGCCAGAAATACGCCACTCCGGCGCCGTTGACCGACACCTGGTACAAGCCGAACGAGGCTATATAGAGGATGTAATAGAGGTAGCTGACGTCGCGCACACTGATGTAGATGAACAGGTTGTACACCAGCATCACCAGCAACACGCCGTAGATCATCCCCAGCACATACAGGCGGGTAGGCTGATCCTCCATGTAGGCATTCACCGACCATAGCGTCAGCGGCGCCTGAACCGAGCCTTCGCTCTGCAGGCGCAGATACACCGTGGTCGGCTGGCCGGGCTGCAGCGGTAGTTCGAACAGGTAGTTGTTCTGCTGGATCTGCCGGCTGGCATACGGCAGGGCATCACCGGTGCGCTGCGCCAGCTTGAAATGGCCGCGGGCGTCGGCCAGGTATAGCTCGAGGTGATCGAGCGGCGGGTAGGCGAGTTCCAGCAGCCATTGCCGGGCGGCCTGGCTGGCCGGCGCGACGTAGCGCAGATCAAGGCGCAGCCAGAACACCGAGTTGGAATAACCGGCGTTGAGCACGTCTTCTTTATGGGTGACAAAACGCTCGGCAAATTCCGCCGAGCTGACCTCGGCAATGGTCGCACTGGCCGTGCGGTCCTCATACACCTGCATGATTTTGCCTAGCGGCAGATGCCGGGTCGCGTCGTCAAAATCCACAGCTGCGGCGAGCGCGGGCAAGCAGCCCAGCAAGATGATCAGCAAATAGCGCATTACAGCCCCAGCATGGCCCTTTCGGTTGCGTCGCGTTGGCCCCCTTTCCCTTTGAGGCGACGTAATCCGGTAGAGCCCGTTATCGAATTATTTGTGCACTCTAGCATAGCCATCAGTGATGGCGATCAAGTCCGCATTATTTTGACTGAACAGCTCTAGCACGCCATTTACAGGCGAAATAACCGTCCCATCCCGAGCAACGCCCTGCACTATCGACACGCGGGGCGCTTCGCCGAAATAGGTTTGGTGGTAAGCTCGCCGACCATGAATATCTACAGCTCCCGCCCCGTTGTCCTCTGTCTCTCCGGCCACGACCCCAGTGGCGGCGCCGGCCTGCAGGCAGATATCGAAGCCCTGATCGCCCAAGGCTGTCACGCCGCGCCCGCCGTGACCGCTCTGACCGTGCAGGATACCGTCAACGTCTCCGACTTCCGCGTGCTCGACCGCGAGTGGGTGCTGGCCCAGGCCAACGCCGTACTCAACGACTCGCAGGTGGCGGCGGTGAAGCTGGGCATGCTCGGCTCGATCGAAATGGTCGACACCGTGGCCGAGCTGCTGGCAGCGCACCCGCACCTGCCGCTGGTCTGTGACCCGGTACTGCGCGCTGGCGGCGGTGGTCGGCTGGGCAAGGATGAGGTCGGCTATGCCGTGCGCGAACGGCTGTTGCCGCTGGCGACCATCGCCACGCCCAACCTGCCCGAGGCACGCATTCTCGCCGAGCTGCCCGAAGGCACTGCCGACGAGTGCGCAGCCAAGCTGCTGCCGTTCTGCAAAAACCTGTTGATTACCGGCGGCCACGGTGACGAAGACGCCATTCATAACCGCCTGTACAGCCGCGATGGCAGCAGCCAGACCTGGCTCTGCCAGCGCTTGCCGGGCAGCTATCACGGTTCCGGTTGCACCGTGGCCAGCGCCCTGGCCGGTCGCCTGGCCCTTGGCGAAGAACTGCAAAGCGCCGTACGCAGCGCCCTCGACTACACCTGGCGGACTCTGCGCGACGCCGAACAACTGGGCCGTGGCCAATTCGTGCCGCGCCGCCTGCCGCTGGATTTCTGCTCCTGAGCTACGCACACGAGGCCTGACATGAAGCTACGCGGTCTGTACGCGATCACCGACAGCCAGCTGCTCGCTGGCCGCTTTGAATCCCATGTAGAAGCGGCGCTGGCCGGCGGTGTGCGCCTGCTGCAGTACCGCGACAAGAGCGACGATGCGGCCAAGCGCCTGCGCGAAGCGGAAGCCTTGAAGGTGCTCTGCGAGCGTTACGGCACCCAACTGATCATCAACGACGACGCCGAGCTGGCCGCGCGCCTGGGCGTCGGCGTGCACCTGGGCCAGACCGACGGCCCGCTGACACCTGCCAGAGCCTTGCTCGGGCGCAATGCAATCATCGGCTCGACCTGTCACGCTCAACTCGACCTGGCCGAGCAGGCCGCCCGTGAAGGCGCCAACTATGTCGCTTTCGGGCGCTTTTTCAACTCCGTGACCAAACCCGGCGCGCCGGCTGCCAGCCTGGAGTTGCTGGCCCAGGCCCGCGCCACGGTGAAACTGCCGATCGCCGTGATCGGCGGCGTCACCCTCGACAACGCCTCGGCATTGATCGACCACGGCGCCGACCTGCTGGCCGTCATTCATGGCCTGTTTGCGGCTGACGACGCCCACGAAGTCACCCGCCGGGCCCGCGCGTTCAACGCGCTGTTCGCTTCCTGAATTCGAGAGAAAACCATGTCCCGTTCCGAACTCCTTTTTGCCCAGGCCCAGAAGCACATCCCCGGTGGCGTCAACTCGCCGGTGCGTGCCTTCAAGAGCGTCGGTGGCACGCCGCTGTTCTTCAAGCACGCCCAGGGCGCCTACGTCATCGATGAAGACGACAAGCGCTACGTCGACTATGTCGGCTCGTGGGGGCCGATGATTCTCGGCCACAGCCACCCGGACGTGCTCGACTCGGTGCGCAAGCAGCTCGAACACGGCTTGTCGTACGGCGCGCCGACCGCGATGGAAACCGAGATGGCCGACCTGGTCTGCTCGCTGGTGCCGTCGATGGAGATGGTGCGTATGGTCAGCTCCGGCACCGAAGCGACCATGAGCGCCATTCGCCTGGCTCGTGGCTACACCGGCCGCGACGCTATCATCAAGTTCGAAGGCTGCTACCACGGCCACTCCGACAGCCTGCTGGTCAAGGCCGGCTCCGGCCTGCTGACCCAGGGCGTGCCGAGTTCGGCCGGGGTCCCGGCAGACTTTGCCAAGCACACCCTGACCCTGCCGTTCAACGACCTCGCCGAAGTCGAAAAGACCCTCGCCGAAGTCGGCCAGAGTGTCGCCTGTATCATCGTCGAGCCGGTTGCCGGCAACATGAACTGCGTACCGCCGGCGCCGGGCTTTCTTGAAGGCCTGCGCGAGCAGTGCGACAAGCATGGCGTGGTGTTGATCTTCGACGAAGTGATGACTGGCTTCCGGGTATCGCTGGGCGGCGCCCAGGGTCATTACGGCATCACCCCGGACCTGTCTACCTTCGGCAAGATCGTCGGTGGCGGCATGCCGGTCGGCTGCTTCGGCGGCAAGCGCGCGATCATGGAATGCATCGCCCCGCTCGGCCCGGTCTACCAGGCCGGTACCCTGTCGGGTAACCCACTGGCCATGGCCGCCGGCCTGACTACCCTCAAGCTGATCAGCCGTCCGGGCTTCCACGATGAGCTGAGCCGCTTCACCAGCAACCTGCTCGACGGCCTGCAACAGCGCGCCGATGCTGCGGGCGTGCCGTTTGTCACCACTCAAGCGGGTGGTATGTTTGGCCTGTACTTCACCGGCGCGGACGATATCGTCACCTTCGACGACGTCATGGCCAGCGACACCGAGCGCTTCAAGCGCTTCTTCCACCTGATGCTGGAAGGCGGTGTGTACCTGGCGCCAAGCGCGTATGAGGCTGGTTTCACCTCGATCGTGCATGGCGATACCGAGCTGAAAATCACTTTGGATGCGGCCGAGCGGGCGTTTGCCAAGCTGAAGTAAATCAGCGCGGCTGAGGGCCTTTTCGCGGCGGTCCGCCGCGAAAAGGCCCCCGCAGACCCACCTTCAACAGAAAATCGAGTAAAACTTTGTAAGGTTGGCGCTGCTTATCCCATAATGTGCCACCAGAGACATCGGACAGCTTGCAGAGGTAAGTCGATCCCCATGAACCGCACCGGCCGCGCCCTGACCCTGGGCTGCCTGTTGCTCCTTCAGCCCCTGCTGGCCTTGGCAGAGGGCGGTAACTCGTTGCTGATTCCAGCGACGGGCCGCTGCACTCTCAACGTTCAGCCAGAGGACCTGCAGAACGCCATCAAGGCGTGCGAGCACACTGCCGAGTCTGGGGATGCCCAGGCGCAGTACGAGCTGGGCGAGTTCTACTACAGCGGTAACGGCGAGCAAGCCGCACGCGACCTCAACAAAGCCCTCAACTGGTTCCAGCAAGCCTCGTTGCAAGGCCATGCTCAGGCCCAGTATCGGCTTGGCTCGATGTTCTTCCATGGTGAAGGGGTCAAAGCCAACAATGTCCAGGCGTACATTCTGCTGAAGATGGCCGCGGTCAACGGTGCCGAGGATGCCCTCGACCTGGCTGACGAAGTCACCGAGCAGATGCCCCGCGACGAACTCGAGCACGCCACCCAGGTGCTCGGCCAGATCTTCCGCAAATACCTGCTCGAACTGCAGAACGCCGAGGGCCGCAGCCCTTTCGCCCCGCTGCCGTAAGGATTATTTGGTAGGTATTGGCATCGGGAACGGCATCACGTTGCCGGTGATCTTGGCTTCGCTGATCTTCGCCGTACCCAACCGCTCGACTTCATCGATGCGCACGATCGAGTGCATCGGCACGAAGCTGCGGATCACTCCCTCAAACTGGGCCTTGAGCTTTTCTTCGCTCGGATCGACCACCACCTGGGTGCGCTCGCCGAAGACGAACTCTTCGATTTCGAGAAAACCCCAGAGGTCGCTCTGGAAGATCTGCTTGGCGTACATTTCAAAGACCTGCCCCTGATTGAGGAAGATCACTTTGTAGATCGCGGGTTCGCTTTTGCTCATGATCGGCGTATAGGCACACTGGTCTGAAAATGGCCCGCATCATAGCAGAGCCCGGCTCACTACGAGGCCTCACATGGCACCGACGGCGGGTCAATTGGTCGGCAAAAGCGCCTGCACCGACCCTTGATCGTTTCAGTGCTTTCGCCACTGTCAGACAAGGGTTATTCTTGAGTTCACCTCTATAGCCGGCGAGCGGCCTAAAACGACCTTGAACGCACCCATAGAACCCCATCGTTTCATCCTCGAACCCTTCGAGGCCCATCGTTTCGCCAACCTGTGTGGCCAGTTCGACGAGCACCTGCGGCTCATCGAGCAGCGTCTGTCCATCCAGATCCGCAACCGCGGCAACCAGTTCGAACTGGTCGGCGAACCCAAGACCACCTCCGCTGCCGAACAGCTGCTGCGCCGTCTCTATCGTGAGACCAAGGCCACCGAGCTGTCGCCGGAAACGGTCCACCTGTATCTGCAGGAGTCGGCGGTCGAACACATCGCCAACCCGGCGGTCAACGAGGTCAGCGTTTCGCTGCGCACGCGCAAGGGCAAGATCACCCCGCGCGGTGCCAACCAGCAACGCTACGTCAAAGAGATCCTCGCCAACGACATCAACTTCGGTGTTGGCCCGGCCGGTACCGGCAAGACCTACCTGGCCGTAGCCTGCGCAGTCGATGCGCTGGAGCGCGAACAGGTGCGGCGCATCCTGCTGGTGCGTCCGGCGGTCGAAGCGGGCGAAAAGCTCGGTTTCCTGCCCGGCGACCTGTCGCAGAAGATCGACCCGTATCTGCGTCCGCTGTACGACGCTCTTTACGAAATGCTCGGTTTCGAGCATGTGGCCAAGCTGATCGAGCGTCAGGTCATCGAGATCGCGCCGCTGGCGTACATGCGCGGTCGCACCTTGAACAACAGCTTCATCATCCTCGACGAAAGCCAGAACACCACGCTCGAGCAGATGAAGATGTTCCTCACCCGGATCGGCTTCGGCTCGACCGCGGTGATCACCGGTGACATCACCCAGGTCGACCTGCCACGCGGCACCAAGTCGGGCCTGACCCATGTCATCGATGTGCTCAAGGACGTGCAGGGCATCAGCTTTACCCACTTCCAGTCCAAGGACGTCGTGCGTCACCCATTGGTGCAGCGCATCGTCGAGGCCTACGACCGTTTCGAGAGCCGCCAGGCCGAGGCACCCGCACGCGATGCTTGAACTCGACCTGCAACGGGCTACCGATGCGGCCAGCCCTGATGACGCCGACTTCCGCCGCTGGTGTGAGCTGGCCTTGCGCCAGCGCACTGCCGATTCGGAAATGACCATTCGCCTGGTCGATGAAAGCGAAGGCCGTGAGCTCAATCACACCTACCGTCATAAAGATTACGCAACCAATGTGTTGTCATTTCCTGCCGACGTCCCCGACGAACTGCTCGATATTCCCCTGCTGGGCGATCTGGTGATCTGCGTGGCCGTGGTCGAGCGCGAAGCGGCCGAACAGGGCAAGGCACTTGAAGCACACTGGGCACACCTGGTTATCCATGGTTGCCTGCATCTGCTTGGCTACGATCACATCGATGATGACGAAGCCGAAGAGATGGAAGCACTGGAACGAACATTGCTGGCAGAACTGGGTCACCCTGACCCGTATGCCGACGACCACCTCCCTACTACCGACATCAGCAAGGAACACGAGTAACCGCCATGAGCGAAGACCGATCGAGCAACGGGCAAAAGTCCTGGCTGGGCAAACTGACCCAGGCTTTTGCCCATGAGCCGAAAAACCGCCAGGAGCTCCTCGAGCTGCTGCGCGAAGCCCATCAGAACAAGCTGCTCGACAGCGAAGCGCTGACTATCGTCGAAGGTGCAATTCAGGTCGCCGACCTGCAGGTACGCGACATCATGGTGCCGCGCTCGCAGATGATCAGCATCAAGGCCAGCCAGACCCCGCGCGAGTTTCTGCCGTCGGTGATCGATGCCGCGCACTCGCGTTATCCGGTGGTCGGCGAAAGCCATGACGATGTGCTCGGGATCCTCCTGGCCAAGGATCTGCTGCCGCTGATCCTTCAGGAGAACGGCGACAGCTTCAACATCAAGGACCTGCTGCGCCCGGCCACTTTCGTGCCGGAGTCCAAGCGCCTGAATGTGCTGCTGCGCGAGTTTCGCGCCAACCACAACCACATGGCCGTGGTGATCGACGAATACGGCGGCGTCGCCGGCCTGGTCACCATCGAAGACGTGCTTGAGCAGATCGTCGGCGACATCGAAGACGAACACGATGTCGAAGAAGACAGCTACATCAAGCCGCTGCCAAGTGGCGACTTCCTGGTCAAGGCGCTGACGCCGATCGAGAACTTCAACGAGTTCTTCGACAGCGAGTTCTCCGATGACGAGTTCGACACCGTCGGCGGCCTGGTGATGAGCGCCTTCGGTCACCTGCCCAAGCGCAACGAAACCACCGAAATCGGCGCGTATCGCTTCCGCGTGCTCAACGCCGACAGCCGCCGCGTGCACTTGCTGCGCCTGACCCCGATTAGCCGTTAAGGAACACCATGCGTTGGATCACCCGCCCCGGCTGGCGCGGTAACCTGCTGGCCATGGCGGCCGGCGCGTCTACCCTGCTGGCCCTGTCGCCGTTCGACCTGTGGCCGCTGGCCCTGCTTGCCGTCGGCCTGTTCTACGCTGGCCTGCGCGAGCTGAGCCCACGCCAGGCCATGGGTCGCGGCTGGTGCTTCGGCTTCGGCCTGTACGGCGCCGGCACCAGCTGGATCTACATCAGCATGACCACCTACGGCGGCGCCTCGCCGTTGTTGGCGGTACTGCTGCTGGTGGCATTCTTTGCCGCCATTGCCTGGTTCTTTGCCCTGCCCGCCTGGCTCTGGGCGCGCTGGCTGCGCCGTAACGAAGCGCCGCTAGCCGACGCCTTGTGCTTTGCCGCGCTGTGGCTGCTGCAAGAGGCCTTCCGCGGCTGGTTCCTGACCGGCTTCCCGTGGCTGTACTCCGGTTACAGCCAGCTGCATGGCCCGCTAGCCGGCCTCGCGCCGCTCGGCGGGGTGTGGCTGATCTCGTTTGCCCTGGCCCTCAGCGCTGCATTGCTGTGCAACCTGCACCGGCTGCGCGCACGCCCGGCATTCATGGCAGTTGGCGCACTGTTGCTGGTGGCGCCATGGGTACTCGGCATGGCCCTCAAGGACCACGCCTGGACGCGCCCTGCCGGCGAGCCGCTGAGCGTCGCCGCCGTGCAAGGCAATGTCGAGCAGGACCTGAAGTGGGACCCAGCACACATCGACGCGCAACTGGCGCTGTACCGCGACATGAGCTTTACCTCCAAGCGAGTGGATCTGCTGGTCTGGCCCGAGACGGCCGTGCCGGTCCTCAAGGATCAGGCCCAGGGCTACATCGACGTGATGGGACGCTTTGCCGCCGAGCGCAACTCGGCCTTGATTACCGGGGTACCGGTGCGCGAAGTGGTGCATCAGCAACGGCGCTACTTCAACGGCATCACCGTGACCGGTGAAGGCGATGGCACCTACCTCAAGCAGAAGCTGGTGCCGTTTGGCGAGTACGTGCCGCTGCAGGACATGCTGCGCGGGGCGATCGAGTTCTTCAACCTGCCGATGTCGGACTTCGCCCGCGGCCCGGATGACCAGCCGCTGCTGCAGGCCAAGGGTTATCAGATCGCCCCGTACATCTGCTACGAAGTGGTCTACCCCGAGTTTGCCGCCAGCCTGGCGGCGCGCAGCGATCTGCTCCTGACCATCAGCAACGACACCTGGTTCGGCACCTCGATCGGCCCGCTGCAGCACCTGCAGATGGCGCAGATGCGTGCGCTTGAAGCGGGGCGCTGGATGATCCGTGCGACCAACAATGGCGTTACCGCGCTGATCGACCCGTTTGGCCGCATCACCACGCAGATCCCGCAGTTCCAGCAGGCGATCCTGTATGGCGAAGTGGTGCCGATGCAGCAACTGACGCCCTACCTGCAATGGCGCTCGTGGCCGCTGGCGATTGTTTGTCTGTTGCTGATGGGCTGGGCGTTGGCCGCCAGGCGCATAGCCAAAACCGTGTGAGCAAACCGCGCAACACCTGCCTGCGCGGTCCCCTGTAGGAGCGGCCTTGTGTCGCGAAAGGCCCGCAAAGCGGGCCCGGGGATCTCGGCGGCGAAGCTGAAATCTGGGGCCGCTACGCAGCCCTTTCGCGACACAAGGCCGCTCCTACAAGGGGCGGTGTAATGAGCGGAAGGCGCATTGCCTCAGTAGAACAGCCGATAACCGATCATACCCGCCACCTCATTGAGCAATTGCCCGCTCTGCCAGACTGCTCTGCTTTCAGGCAGCAGCCCGGCAAACGGCCGCGCATGATCCTGGCCGAGGAAGCCCACCGGCGCCGGCACTACCTCGAAGCCCGCCTGCTCGAAGCTCCAGCGCGAGCGCTGCATGTGCCAGGCCTGGGTCACTACCACCACCCGGCGAATGCCCAACGGCTGCAACAGTTGCGCGCTCATCTGGGCGTTTTCCCAGGTGGTACGGCTGGCCTGCTCCTGCCACTTCACCGTAACGCCAAAGTCATCGCGCAGCCGATCGGCCATCAACTGCGCCTCGCTGGGCGGGGTACCGTAGTGCAAGCCACCGCTGGTCAATACCGGCAAACCAGAGGCCTTGGCCAATTGCGCGGCATAGCGCATGCGCTCCAGCGCGTGCCCGGTAGGTTGATCCTGACCACCCCAGGCAGGATCGCCGCGCTCGCGGCCGGCGCCGAGTACCACGATCGCATCTGCCCGCTGGGCCAGCCCCGACCACTGCGCCAGACTCAGCGGCGTTTCGGTTTCCAGCTGGCGCGCGACCTGCTCCACCACCAGCGGCAGGCTCATCAGCCATAAACCGCCCAGCCCCAACGTAAAGCAGGCAAATGCCAGCCGCGGCCGGCGCTTGCGCAACCACCACGCGGCCAGCAGCAAGATGAACAGCAAGCCAGGCGGCATCAGCCACTGCTTGATAAAGAATCGAATAGGCATTGCCTGCACCTCCTGTGAAGGCGTGCAGACTAAGAGGATCGACACCGAGCGACAAGTAGCGCCCGGCGCCGATCATGCTATGTAGATGATTGAACCGGCGCGCGGCGTTTTGCGCGCCAGCAGGCCAGCACGGCTACCGATGCGGCAGCGTCCTGGATCCGACCGGGGCGACGGAGCGCTTCCTGTCCTTGAGCCAGATGATCTTGGCTGAGCTCGGCTCCGCTGGTTTGACCGCAGCGGCGCTGGCAATGCGGCTCTCTGGAAAGATCTCCAGATAGGCCTTGATCACTTCGAACTCTGCGGGGCTCAGGCCACGCAACTCAAGTTCCGCTGGCATCTCGTCGCGCAATCGCACCGCCGTGCGGGCAGCTTCCAAGGCCAGCCCAAGGCGGTCGATCAAGCGTTCATACAGCTCCGGTTTGCTTGCGGGTAACTGCGACTCTCCCATCCGTTCACCTCATTGAAGATAACGATATCTCCCCCCACACCTGAGCTTAGCGGCGTTGTGCAAAGCAGCAGAGCGCTGCGACCAACGGCCCCCGGCACCGCTGCGGGCCAATTGGGTTTCCCACGATACACAGCGCTCATGTATGCTACGGCGTTCACTCTCACCGACACCGGAGTGCCGGATGCAGCGAGGTTCCGCTGCCGGGAACAAGGTCTTCTCTCTCTCAGCCAAAAGTAGCCATGCACGAACAATACACGCCCCGTGACATAGAAGCCGCCGCCCAGAAATCCTGGGACGAGCAACAATCGTTCGCTGTTACCGAACAGCTAGGCAAAGACACTTTCTATTGCCTATCGATGTTCCCGTACCCGAGCGGCAAGCTACACATGGGCCACGTGCGCAACTACACCATTGGTGACGTGATCGCGCGCTACCAGCGCATGCTCGGCAAGAACGTGCTGCAGCCGATGGGCTGGGACGCCTTCGGCATGCCGGCGGAAAACGCCGCGATGAAGAACAACGTCGCCCCGGCCAAGTGGACCTACGAAAACATCGACTACATGAAGACCCAGCTCAAGAGCCTGGGTCTGGCCATCGACTGGTCGCGTGAAGTCACCACCTGCAAGCCGGACTACTACCGCTGGGAACAGTGGCTGTTCACTCGTCTGTTCGAAAAAGGCGTCATCTACCGCAAGAACGGTACGGTCAACTGGGACCCTGTCGATCAGACGGTACTGGCCAACGAACAGGTTATCGACGGCCGTGGCTGGCGTTCGGGCGCGCTGATCGAAAAGCGCGAAATCCCGATGTACTACTTCCGCATCACCGCATACGCAGACGAGCTGCTGGAAAGCCTCGACGAGTTGCCGGGCTGGCCTGAACAGGTCAAGACCATGCAGCGCAACTGGATCGGCAAGTCGCGCGGGATGGAAGTGCAGTTCCCCTATGACCAGGCAAGCATTGGTCATGCCGGTGCACTTAAAGTCTTCACTACCCGCCCCGACACGCTGATGGGCGCGACCTACGTCGCCGTCGCCGCCGAGCACCCGCTGGCTACCCAGGCTGCCCAAGGCAACCCGGCGCTGCAGGCGTTCATCGACGAATGCAAAGGCGGCAGCGTTGCCGAGGCCGACATGGCCACCCAGGAAAAGAAAGGCCTCGCCACGTCGCTGTTCGTCGAGCACCCACTGACCGGTGAGAAACTGCCGGTCTGGGTCGCCAACTATGTGCTGATGCACTACGGCGACGGCGCTGTCATGGCGGTGCCGGCCCACGACGAGCGTGACTTCGAGTTCGCCCAGAAGTACTCGCTGCCGATCAAGGCCGTGGTGCGCACCAGCGCTGGCGACGAAGTCGGCAGCACCTGGGAAGCCGCCTACGGCGAGCACGGCACCCTGATCAACTCCGGCGCCTTTGACGGCCTCGACTTCGCTGGCGCGTTCGACGCCATCGAAGCCGCGCTGATCAGCAAGGAGCTGGGCAAATCGCGCACGCAGTTCCGTCTGCGCGACTGGGGCATCAGCCGCCAGCGCTACTGGGGCTGCCCGATCCCGATCATCCACTGCCCATCGTGCGGCGACGTGCCGGTGCCGGAAGACCAACTGCCAGTCACCCTGCCAGAGAACGTCGTACCCGATGGCGCCGGCTCGCCACTGGCACGCCTGCCTGAGTTCTATGAATGCAGCTGCCCCAAGTGCGGCGCTGCGGCCAAGCGCGAAACCGACACCATGGACACCTTTGTCGAGTCGTCCTGGTACTTCGCCCGTTACGCCTCGCCGAACTACGAAGGTGGCATGGTCGACCCGAAAGCGGCCAACCACTGGCTGCCAGTCGATCAGTACATCGGTGGTATCGAGCACGCCATTCTGCACCTGCTGTATGCGCGCTTCTTCCACAAGCTGATGCGCGATGAAGGCCTGGTCACATCTAACGAGCCGTTCAAGAACCTGCTGACCCAGGGCATGGTCGTTGCCGAAACCTACTACCGTGTAGCCAGCAATGGCGGCAAGGACTGGTTCAACCCGGCTGATGTCGAGCTGGAGCGCGACAGCAAGGCCAAGGTCATCAGTGCTCGCCTCAAGACCGACGGCCTGCCGGTGGAAATCGGCGGCACCGAGAAGATGTCCAAGTCGAAGAACAACGGCGTCGACCCACAGTCGATGATCGACGTCTACGGCGCCGACACCTGCCGCCTGTTCATGATGTTCGCCTCGCCGCCGGACATGAGCCTGGAATGGTCCGATTCCGGCGTTGAAGGCGCAAGCCGCTTCCTGCGTCGCGTCTGGCGCCTGGCCCAGGCCCATGTGAGCCTCGGCTTGCCGGGCAAGCTGGACACTGCGGCACTGGATGACGGGCAAAAGGCGATCCGCCGCGCGATTCACGTGGCGATCAAGCAAGCCAGCAGCGATGTTGGCCTGCACCATAAATTCAACACTGCCATCGCCCAGGTGATGACCGTGATGAACGTGCTGGAAAAAGCCCCGACCGCTACCGCCCAGGACCGTGCCCTGCTGCAGGAAGGCCTGGAAGCAGTCACCCTGCTGCTGGCACCGATCACCCCGCACATCAGTCATTCGCTGTGGCAGCACCTGGGCCACAGCGAGGCGGTGATCGACGCCACCTGGCCGAGCGTGGATGAAAGCGCCCTGGTGCAAGACAGCGTGACACTGGTGGTACAGGTCAACGGCAAGCTGCGTGGTCAGGTCGAAATGCCCGCCACTGCCAGCCGCGAAGAAGTCGAAGCTGCGGCGCGCGCCAACGAAAACGTGGTGCGCTTCACCGACGGCCTGACCATTCGCAAGGTCATCGTGGTTCCAGGCAAACTGGTCAACATCGTCGCCAACTGATGGCAACGCTCGCCCGCAGGCACTGCGGGCGAGCGGAATCGGCCCACAAGGGAGCTTCAACATGATCAAACGCAATCTGCTGGTAATGGGCCTGGCCGTCATGCTCAGCGCCTGCGGTTTCCAGCTGCGCGGCACCGGCACTACCGAGCTGACCATCAAGGAACTTGATGTCAGCGCGCGTGACGCCTACGGCCAGACCGTTACCCAACTGCGCCAGGTACTTGAGCGCAGCGGCGTCAGCCTGCGCAGCGGTGCGCCGTATCGCCTGTCGCTCGACAACGAGCAGCAGACCCAGCGCGCAGTCACCTACAGCAGCGGCAGTCGCTCGGCCGAGTACGAACTCACCACCGTGCTCAACTACAGCATCAACGGCCTGAACAACGTGCCGCTGCTAAGCGACAAGCTCGAAGTGCGCAAGATCTACGTGCGTGACGGCGACAACATCACCGGTTCCGACCAGGAAGGCACCCAGACCCGCGACGAGATGCGCCGTGATCTGGTCCAGGCCATGGTCGTACGCCTGCAGATGCTGACCCCAGCTCACCTCGACGAACTGCAGCAGCAAGCGGATCAACGTGCCAAGGCTGAAGCCGAAGCCGCCGAAGCCGCGCAGCGCTATCGTGACGAAACCCCGCAGCAGTCGCCACTGGAAATCCCGGGCACCTAAGCCCGTGCGGGGCACCGCCAGGTGCCCCGACCTCTGCTCATGAAGCTCGCCCCCGCCCAACTCAACAAGCATCTGCAAGGTACTCTTGCGCCTGTCTATATCGTCAGCGGCGATGACCCGCTGCTGTGCCAGGAGGCCGCCGACGCGATTCGCGCCGCCGCCCGCCAGCAGGGTTTTGACGAGCGCCAGGTGTTCAGTGCCGATGCCAACTTCGACTGGGGTACGCTGCTGCAAGCCGGTGCCAGCCTGTCGCTGTTCGCCCAGCGGCGCCTGCTCGAGCTGCGCCTGCCCTCGGGCAAGCCTGGTGACAAGGGCGCGGCGGCGCTGATCGAGTACTGCTCGCGGCCCGCTGAAGACACTTTGCTGTTGATCAGCCTGCCCAAGCTCGACGGCAGTGCGCAGAAAACCAAATGGGGCAAGGCGCTGGTCGAGGGCAGTCAGTGCCAGTTCATCCAGATCTGGCCGATCGATGCGCAGCAGTTGCCGCAGTGGATCAATCAGCGCTTGGCCCAGGCCGGGCTGTCGGCCCAGCGGGATGCGGTCGACCTGATTGCGGCGCGGGTCGAGGGCAACCTGCTCGCAGCCGCCCAAGAGATCGAAAAGCTCAAGCTGCTCGCCGAAGGCAACCAGATCACCGTCGAAACCGTGCAGAGCGCGGTGGCCGACAGTGCTCGCTTCGATGTGTTTGGCCTGGTCGATGCCATTCTCAAAGGCGATGCGACCCATGCCCTGCGCATGCTTGAAGGCCTGCGCGGCGAGGGCGTCGAGCCCCCGGTGATTCTCTGGGCGCTGGCCCGCGAGCTGCGCCTGCTGGCGGGTATCGCCTTGCAGTTCAGCCAGGGCATCCCGCTCGACAAAGCCTTCAGCCAGGCGCGTCCGCCGGTATGGGACAAGCGCCGGCCACTGGTCAGCAAGGCCCTGCAACGGCTGTCGGCGCAGCGCTGGGCGCAGTTGCTGCAGGATGCTCAGCGTATCGATGCGCAGATCAAGGGCCAGGCGCCTGGTTCGCCCTGGACGGGGTTGACGCGGTTGGCGCTGTTGATGGCTGGGCAGCGATTGGTATTGCCTTCGGAATAGCCAGGGCCGCTTTGCGCCCCTTCGCGGGTGAACCCGCTCCCACAGTGTTTTGCAGCGCCGCCGTACCTGTGGGAGCGGGTTCACCCGCGAAGGGGCGCAAAGCGGCCCCAACAATCTCGACCATATACACAATCAATTGGCCCCACCCCGCGCCAAGCCCTAAAGTCCGCCCCGCACACCCACCCAAGCCGGGGAACCCCGCCATGAGCAAAAAGCCGCAAAAGCACCGCCCCAACAAAGCCAAGTCGATCATTGCCCAGCCGCTGTTTCGCAGCCGCCAGGAGCAACCAGACAAGGGCAAAGGCAGCTACCGCCGCGAAGCCTTCCAATCGAGAGATTGGGAGGTTTCTTACTTTTTGGCCGCATGAAAGCATCCAGCGCGCAGGCATGATATGGTCGCTACCTGACCTGTAATTCCTGGATCTGTGCATGTCCCTCAGTCTGTTCCCACGCTGGCAGCCACGCCAGCTGATCGCGGCCTCCAGCCTTATCCTGCTGGTCGCCTGTGCGGAAAAACCTACCGCCGCCGACGCCGTGCCACTGGCTCCTGCCCAGCCCGCACCGGTGGTTACCCTGCCCACCAGCAACGCCGACATCAACGCTGAAATCCAGCCAGTGCAGAGCTTTGCCCAGTGGCAGGCCGGTTTCCGTCAACAAGCGTTGCAGGCCGGCATTGATGCCGGGCTGTTCGACCGCGTGTTTGCCGGTGTCACGCCGGACATGGACGTGATCAAGGCCGATCGCAGCCAGCCCGAGTTCAGCCGCCCGGTGTGGGAATACCTCGACGGCGCGCTGTCGCCGCTGCGGGTACGCAACGGCAAGAAGCTGCTGGAACAGAACGCCGAGCTGCTCACGCGCCTGGAACAACGCTATGGCGTGGACCGCCAGGTGCTGGTGTCGGTGTGGGGCATGGAGAGCAACTTCGGCCAGTTCCAGGGCAGCAAATCGGTAATCCGCTCGCTGGCGACCTTGGCCTATGAGGGCCGCCGCCCACAGTTTGCCCAGGACCAGCTGATCGCGGCGTTGCAGATCCTGCAGAACGGCGACATTCAGCCTGAGGCCATGCGTGGTTCGTGGGCCGGGGCGATGGGCCAGACTCAGTTCATCCCGACCACCTACAACACCCATGCCGTCGACTTCGACGGCGACGGCCGCCGCGACATCTGGAACAGCACAGCCGATGCCCTCGCATCGACCGCACATTACCTGCAAAGCTCGGGCTGGAAGCGTGGCCAACCGTGGGGCTTCGAAGTCCAGGTGCCGGCCGATTTCGACTTCTGGATCGCCGATGGCGCCCAGCGCAAGACCGTCAGTGAATGGCTGCAACTGGGCGTCAAGCTGCCCAATGGCACCCAGCTGCCAGCGGGCAGCAATCAACTCTCGGCGGCGCTGCTGCTGCCGGCCGGCGCACGTGGCCCGGCGTTCCTGGTGCTGGACAACTTCCGCGCCATTCTCAAGTACAACAACTCGTCGTCCTACGCGCTGGCGGTAAGCCTGCTGGGCGATCGCTTCTCCGGTTGGGGCTTCATTGCCGGCAGCTGGCCCAAGGATGACTTGCCACTGAGCCGCAGCGAGCGCATCGAACTGCAGAACCTGCTCAATGCCCGCGGCTATGACGCGGGCAATGCCGACGGCATCATCGGCGCCAATACCCGCAAGGCCATCCGTACCGCTCAGCAGGCGCAGAACATGCCCGCTGACGGCTACCCGACGCACAAGCTGCTCGAGAGTTTGCGTCAGTAGTGAGATTGCCGGGGGCTGCTTCGCAGCCCTTTCGCGACACAAGGCCGCTCCTACAGGGACCGCGTAAAATTGACGTGCGCGGCCAACTGTAGGAGCGGCCTTGTGTCGCGATAGGGGCGCAAAGCGCCCCCGGCAATCTCAAGCCCTGAACAAATCCTGCTGCAGCACCAGTGTCTGCATGTCGCTGTCGAGCCGCACCTGAGCGCCCAGCGGCAGGCACAGGTTCGGATCGCAATGGCCACTGCGCCAACCGGCCAGTACCGGCACCCCCAGCGGCGCAAAAATGTCCTGCAACAGCGGGGTCATGGCGGCTACGGTAATCCCGGCGAAATCCCCCACCAACACCCCACGCACGCCCCGCAGCTTGCCTGCCAGGCGCAATTGCGTGAGCAGTCGGTCAACCCGGTACAACGGCTCGTTGACGTCTTCGATAAACAGAATGGCGCCGTCGGTGTCGATCTCCCCAAGCGTACTCAGCGTCGCGCCGAGCATCGACAGATTGCCGCCCAGCAGGCGCCCGCTGGCAACGCCTGGCAGCACTGTGGTCAAGGGATATGCATGGGGATGGACGAGTGCATCGCCCTGCCCCACTTCACCGCGCAATTGCCGCAGCAGCGAGCTGACTGTCGGTTCAAGCTTGCCGCCCAGCAGGTCGGCGTTGAGCATGCCACCGTGAAAACTGACCAACCCGCAGTAGCGGTTGATCGCGGTGTGTAGCGCGGTGATGTCGCTGTAGCCAATCAAGGCTTTGGGGTTGCGGGCAATCAGCTCGAAATCGATCTGGTCGAGCAGGCGCATGCTGCCGTAGCCACCGCGCATGCACAGGATCGCATCCACCTGCGGATCGGCGAATGCAGCATGCAGGTCATCCAGCCTTTGCTGGTCAGTACCGGCCAGATAACCCTGGCTGCTGCTCACGCTGGGATATAGCCGGCACCGATAGCCACGCTCGTTGAACCACTGCTGGGCCTTGTCGGCATCCAGCCGCGCCGGCCCTGCCGGGGCAATCACCGCAAAACAGGCATCCGCTGCCAGCTTTCGCGGCAATAGTGAACCTAGGTGTTCAGCACAGTCCATCCAGCAACTCCTTGAAAGCATTTGCAGATCAATGGGCAGCAACAATGGGCCAGCCCGAGATCGTTGCCCACAGGGTACACATCCCCCAACAAAAATGCCGATGGCACCTCCCGGCGCGCATCGGCATTGGCCCAGCGGATCAGCTTACAGCTTGATCTTGGCTTCGTGCGCCTGCTGGTCAGCGTGGTACGAGGAACGCACCAGCGGCCCGGAGGCGACGTTCTTGAAGCCCATCTTGTGGCCTTCTTCAGCGAACCAGGCAAAGGTGTCCGGGTGCACGAAACGCTGCACCGGCAAGTGGCTGCGCGATGGCTGCAGGTACTGGCCGAGGGTCAGCATGTCGATGTCATGCTCGCGCATGCGCTGCATCACTTCGATCACTTCTTCGTCGGTTTCGCCCAGGCCGAGCATCAGGCCAGACTTGGTCGGTACGTGCGGCACCAGTTGCTTGAACTTCTGCAGCAGGTCCAGCGACCAGTCGTAGTCCGAACCCGGACGCGCGGCCTTGTACAGGCGCGGTACCGTTTCCAGGTTGTGGTTGAACACATCTGGCGGCTCTTGAGCGGTGATCGCCAGGGCCACGTCCATGCGCCCGCGGTAGTCCGGCACCAGGGTCTCGAGCTGCACGCCCGGGGACAGCTTGCGGATCTCGCGAATGCAGTCGGCGAAGTGCTGGGCACCGCCGTCACGCAGGTCGTCGCGGTCTACCGAGGTGATCACCACGTACTTCAGACGCAGGTCGGCGATGGCTACGGCAAGGTTCATCGGCTCGTCGGCATCCAGTGCTTTCGGCCGGCCATGGCCAACGTCGCAGAACGGGCAACGACGGGTGCAGATGTCACCCATGATCATGAAGGTGGCGGTACCACCCGAGAAGCACTCACCCAGGTTCGGGCACGAGGCTTCTTCGCAGACGCTGTGCAGCTTGTGCTTGCGCAGCAGTTGCTTGATACGGTCGACTTCCGGCGAAACCGGGATGCGCACGCGGATCCAGTCAGGCTTCTTCGGCAGCTCGTCGGTAGGGATGATCTTTACCGGGATGCGCGCGACCTTGTCGGCGCCACGCAGCTTGACCCCGGCTTCGACCTTCTTCGGCGCCGGGCGCGGGGTCACGTCATGGGTGGTGATCAGGTTCGGCACGGCTTCTTGCACAGTTGTCATATTCAGTCGATTCCGCCCGTAAGGGTCGTCTGCTCAGCATAGTCGAGGTGCTTGACCAGCTGTCCACGCAGCCTTGTCCTGACCTCGGTGAGTTCGATCGGACCTGCCAGATCACGCAGCTGGGTCATCGCCAGCCCCGCATAGCCGCAGGGATTGATTCGGCGGAATGGCGCAAGGTCCATGTCCACGTTCAGAGCAAGGCCGTGAAAGGTACGGCCGTTGCGGATTCGCAAGCCGAGCGAGGCGATCTTGGCCCCGTCAACATAGACTCCGGGCGCATCGGCCTTGGCCGCCGCCACAACGTCATAACTGGCCAGCAGATCGATCAGGCTGTTTTCGATCCGGGTAACCAGTTCACGCACGCCAAAACCAAGCCGGCGCACATCAAGCAACAGGTAAGCCACCAACTGCCCGGGGCCATGGTAGGTCACCTGGCCACCGCGGTCGCTCTGCACCACCGGGATATCACCCGGCACCAGCAGGTGCTCGGCCTTGCCAGCCTGGCCCTGGGTGAACACCGGCGGGTGCTCGACCAGCCAGACTTCGTCCAGGCTGTCGGCACCACGCTGCTCGGTAAAACGCCGCATGGCCTCCAGCACCGGTTCATAGGGCTGCAGGCCAAGCTCGCGGATACCGAGGCTGGCCGGCATCAGAGCACCATTTTCACAATGCCGGTAGCACGCAGGGCGCTGTTGATGTCGTGCAACTGGTCTTCGCTGGTCGCCACGATGTGCAATTGCACGGTGGTGTACTTGCCTTCCTTGCTCTGGCGCTCGGCCAGGGTCGACATGTCGACCTCAGCGTGTTTCTTCAAAATCTCGATGACCGTGTTCTTGAAATTGACCACGGTATCGCCGATCACCTTGATTGGGTAATCAGCGCAGGGGAATTCGATCTTGTGCGACTTGACGTCAGCTTCGCTCATGCGGAAACGGCCTCGTAAGCCGTGGCAACAACAACGCTCCCGCCGGATTGGCGGGAGCGTGGCAGGTCACGTTATCAGTTGAACAACCCGTAGAAGAATAGACGAATGCTATCCCACATACGGCGCAAGATACCACCTTCCTCAACGCCGTCGAGGGCGATCAGGTCGGCGCTGTGAACCACTTTCTCGTCAAGTTTGACTTCGACTTTACCGATCACGTCACCTTTGGCGATGGGCGCGGTCAGCTGTGGGTTCATGGTCATCGAGGCGGCCAGGCGCTTCAATTGGCCTTTAGGCATGGTCATGGTCAGGTCGTTGGCCAGACCGGCCTTGACCTGGTTGGTCGCGCCTTTCCATACCGGCGCCTGAGTCAGCTCGGTGCCCTTCTGGTAGAAGGTCTGGGTCTCGAAAAAGCGGAAGCCATAGGTCAGCAGCTTTTGCGTTTCGGCGGCACGCGATTGCTCGCTGTTGGTACCGAACACCACGGCGATCAGGCGCTGGCCATCACGTACGGCGGAGGCGACCATGCAGTAGCCGGCTTCGTCGGTGTGGCCGGTTTTCAGGCCATCGACGGTCTTGTCACGCCACAGCAGCAGGTTGCGGTTGGGCTGCTTGATGTTGTTCCAGAAGAATTCTTTCTGCGAGTAGATCGCATAATGAGCCGGGTCTTCGTTGATGATCGCGCGAGCCAGCAGGGCCATGTCGTGGGCCGACGAGTAATGCTCGGGGTGCGGCAGACCGGTCGGGTTCATGAAGTGGCTGTTGCTCATGCCCAGATCGGCAGCAGTCTTGTTCATCATGTCGGCGAAGGCATCTTCGCTGCCGGCGATGTGTTCGGACAGAGCGACCGAGGCATCGTTGCCCGACTGGATGATGATGCCGTGCAGCAGGTCGCTGACGGTGACCTGGCTGCCTACCTTGATGAACATCCGCGAACCGCCGGTACGCCAGGCGTTTTCACTGACGGTAACCGGGTCGTTCTCGCCGATCTGGCCACGACGAATGTCGAGGGTAGCGATGTAGGCGGTCATCAGCTTGGTCAGGCTGGCTGGCGGCAGGCGCTCGTCACCGTTGTTTTCGACCAGCACGTTGCCGCTGGACGCGTCCATGAGTACGTAGGACTTGGCTGCCAGCTGTGGTGGGGCTGGCATCATCTGCTCTGCTGCAAAGGCAGCAGGGGTGATCATCAGCAGGACAGGCAGGCAAAGTCGTTTGGCAAGGTTGGTGATGTTCATCCGTCTCTCGAAAATCGCTAATGGTCTGATGTTCCGTGGGCTCGAAGCCCAACGCCCAGTCAGTCTAGTTATGTGAGCTGCGTGGCAGCCCAGGAGCCTGGCGCGGGGCCTGGCGGGGCAAAAACGGCCATTGTACATGGCCGCGCCGGGCAATTCATGACAAAACGGACAGCCCGGCGCCCACTTCAGGCCGCAGCGGGCGCCGTGAGTTCCGCGTTCAGTCGGTGACCAGCTTGGCCTGGCCGAGATTGGCCAGGCGCACGCTGTCTTGAGTCTGCTGCACTTCACCCTGGCTGCTCATCGGCCCCAGGCGCACGCGGTGCAGGGTCTGCTGGTTACGCACGATCGAGCTGATGAACACCGGTGCGCTGACCATGGTGCTCAGTTTCGAGCGCAGCAGCTCGGCGGCATCCGGGTTGGCGAAGGCGCCGACCTGGAGGAACATGCCGCCGGTGTTGCTCGGCACGCTGTTGCTGGCGATCTGCACCGGCACCACGGCAGCGGCATGCTGCTGCGCTGGCGGTGTCCACTGCTCGACCTTGCCGGTGCTGGCGGGCAGCGGCTGCGTCTGCGCGACCTGCGGCTCTTTCAGCACCAACGGCGCCTGCTGGCCGCGCTGGGCCCACCACTGCTGCGGGTCGATGCCTTCAACGCGCACCCGCGCGGTGCCGGTTTCGGCGTAACCGAGCTTCTTGGCGGCGGCGTACGACAGGTCGATGATCCGGTCCGAATAGAACGGGCCGCGGTCGTTGACCCGCAGGATCACGCTGCGCTGGTTGTCGAGGTTGGTCACCTTGACGTAGGCCGGCAACGGCAGGGTCTTGTGCGCCGCGCTCATGCCGTACAGGTCATAGACCTCGCCGTTGGCGGTGTTCTGACCGTGGAACTTGGTGCCGTACCACGATGCAGTACCCTCGGCGCGGTAGTTGCGCGATTCCTGGATCGGGTAATAAGTCTTGCCCAGCACCGTGTACGGGTTGGCCTTGTAGTTGCCGGTGTGCACGGTCGGGGTGGCGTCGGGGATCTTGTTGACGTCGACATCCCACCATGGTGCGCCGTCTTTATGCGCGCGGTTGATGTCCAGGCCCGGCTGCGAGCGGATGACGTTGCCACCCGCACCGCTGCTCTTGGGTGCAGGCCGGCTCGATGAGCAACTGACCAGGACCGCACTGATGGCGATGCAGGTCAGCAGTTTGAAGGAATGAGTAGTAAACAATCCGCGCATTACTTGACGCCCCGTGCAATGACCAGCTGTTGCGAAAGCTGATGCACGGCCATGGCGTACATCACACTGCGGTTGTAACGCGTGATCGCATAAAAGTTCTTCTGGCCCATCCAGTATTCAGGGCCGTTGTCGCCTTCCAGTTTGAAGGCGGTGACCGGCAGATCATCGCGCAGCGCATCATTGCTCGACCAGCCCAATGCGCGCAATTCGGCGACGGTCTTGACCGGCTCGATGCCGCTGGTCAGGCCTTCGTCGGCACGCTCGCCGCGCACCTGGGCGCGGCTGACCACGCCTTCCCCGGCAACCCAGCCGTGGCGCTTGAAGTAGCTGGCGACACTGCCGATGGCGTCATCCGGGTTGTTCCAGATATTGATATGGCCGTCACCGTCGAAGTCCACTGCGTAGGCGCGAAAGCTGCTCGGCATGAATTGCGGCAGGCCCATGGCGCCGGCGTACGAGCCTTTCAGGGTCAGCGGGTCGAGCTGCTCTTCACGGGCCAGCAGCAGGTACTCGCGCAGCTCCTTGCGGAAGAATTCAGCCCGCGGCGGGTAGTCGAAACCCAGCGTCGACAGGGCATCGATCACCCGGTAGTTGCCGGTGTTGCGACCAAAGAAGGTTTCCACGCCAATGATCGCCACGATCACCTGGGCCGGCACGCCGTATTCCTGCTCGGCACGCGCCAGGGTTGCCTCGTGCTGGCGCCAGAAGTCGACACCACGGGCGATGCGCGCATCGGTGAGGAACATCGGCCGGTATTCTTTCCACGGCTTGACCCGCTCCGCCGGACGCGAAATCGCGTCAAGAATCGACTGCTTGCGCTGCACCTCGCGGAACACGCCCATCAGCTGTTCGCCGGCAAAGCCGTGGTCGCGGGTCATTTCGCCGACAAACTCGGCCACCTGCGGCGAGCCGTCGTAGTCGCCGGCACTGGCCTGCTGGACTGCGCCGAGCAGGCCCATTGCGCCGATCCACGGCGCCCAACGGGCCGCCCAGCTACGCACTGCTTGCATGAAATTGTTCACCTTATTCAAACTTGCGCGATCCATTTGCGGTGGGTGTGGATCGACATCAGAACGCCAAACGCTGACAGCAGCGTCACCAACGAAGTTCCGCCATAGCTAATGAAGGGCAGCGGCACCCCCACCACCGGGAGCAAGCCACTGACCATACCAATATTGACGAACACATAAACAAAGAAGGTCATCGTCAGGCTGCCCGCGAGCAGCTTGCCGAACAGGGTCTGCGCCTGTGCGGTGATGACCAGGCCGCGGCCGATCAGCAGCAGATAAACGATCAGCAGCATGCAGATGCCGACCAGGCCGAATTCCTCGCCGAGCACGGCGATGATGAAGTCGGTGTGGCTCTCCGGCAAAAAGTCCAGGTGCGACTGCGTACCGAGCAACCAGCCCTTGCCGAATACCCCGCCAGAGCCGATCGCGGCCTTGGACTGGATGATGTTCCAGCCAGTGCCGAGCGGGTCGCTCTCAGGATCGAGGAAGGTCAGCACGCGCTGTTTCTGGTAGTCGTGCATGACAAAGAACCACATCGCCACCGCCACCGGCACTGCCGCGGCGATCACACTGATGATCCAGCGCCAGCGCAGGCCACCCATGAACAGCACGAACGCGCCGGAAGCCAGAATCAGCAGCGCAGTACCCAGGTCCGGCTGGCGCACGATAAGAATGAACGGCACGCCGATCAGCACCAGGCTGATCGCCACATGCTTGAGATCAGGCGGCAAGGTGCGCTTGGACAGGTACCAGGCCAGGGTTGCCGGCATGATGATCTTCATGAATTCCGAAGGCTGGAAGCGGATCACTCCGGGAATGTTGATCCAGCGCGTGGCGCCCATGGCGTTGTGACCCATGACGTCGACCACCACCAGCAGCAACACCCCGGTCAGGTACGCCAGCGGCACCCAGCGGGCCATGAAGCGTGGCTCGAGCTGGGCAATGATGAACATCGAGACCAGGCCGATGCCGAACGAGGTCGCCTGCTTGCTCAGCAGGTCCCAGTTCTTGCCGCTGGCCGAATACAGCACGAACAGGCTGCCGGCGGCGAGGGTCAGCAGAATGATCAGCAGCGGGCCGTCGATGTGGATGCGCTGAAGAAAGCTCGCGCGCCGACGCATGACGTCTTCGCTGGAGAGCATGCGATCAAAATTGTTAATCACTGGGCCTTTTCCTGAGCGACGGTGGCGGGAGCAAACTCGGTTTTCAACTGGCCGTTGGCGTCGAGCAGCCAGGCGTCCATGATCTGGCGCATCACCGGCGCCGCCACGCGGCCACCAGCCTCGCCGTTCTCGATCATCACCGAGACGACGATCTTCGGATCGTCAGCCGGGGCGAAACCGACGAACAGGGCGTGGTCACGGTGACGCTCCTGGACTTTGTTGCGGTCATACTTCTCGCCCTGCTTGATCGCCACCACCTGAGCAGTACCGCTCTTGCCGGCGATGCGGTACTGCGCGCCGGTGGCAGCCGCGCGGGCGGTGCCGCGGGCGTTGTGCATCACCTGCTCCATGCCGTGGGTGACCTTGGCCCAATCGGACGGGTCACGCAGGACGATGTCCTCGATCGGGTTTTCGTCGACCGGCGGCTGGCCCTCGATGGTCTTGGCCAGGTGCGGGCGGAACCACTTGCCCTTGCTGGCGATCAGCGCGGTAGCCTGGGCCATCTGCAACGGCGTGGTCTGCATGTAGCCCTGGCCGATGCCGAGGATCAGCGTTTCGCCCGGGAACCACGCCTGGCGGCGGGTGGCGCGCTTCCACTCACGGGTCGGCATCAACCCGGAGGATTCCTCGAACATGTCCAGCGACACGCGCTGGCCGAGGCCGAACTTGTTCATGTAGGTCGACAGGCGATCGATGCCCATCTTGTGCGCAAGATCGTAGAAGTAGGTGTCATTGGAACGCATGATCGCCAGGTCAAGATCAACCCAGCCGTCACCGGTGCGGTTCCAGTTACGGTATTTGTGGTCGTAGTTGGGCAACTGGTAATAGCCCGGGTCGAACACCCGGCTGCCGGCTGTCACGACACCGCTGTCGAGGCCGGCGATGGCCACTGCGGGCTTGATCGTCGAACCGGGTGGATACAGCCCGCGCAGGACCCGGTTGAACAGCGGCCGGTCGATCGAATCGCGCAGGTCAGCATAGGCCTGAAAGCCAATGCCGGTGACGAACAGGTTGGGGTCGAAGCTTGGCTGGCTGACCATCGCCAGTACTTCACCCGAGCGTGGATCAAGCGCCACGATAGCGCCACGCCGACCACCCAGAGCCAGCTCGGCGGCTTCCTGCAGTTTGATGTCCAGGCCCAGCACGATGTCCTTGCCGGGGATCGGGTCGGTGCGTTTGAGCACGCGCAGCACGCGGCCGCGGGCGTTGGTCTCGACCTCCTCGTAACCGACCTGACCGTGCAGGGCATCTTCATAGAAGCGCTCGACGCCGGTCTTGCCGATATGGTGGGTGCCGCTGTAGTTGACCGGATCAAGGGTCTTCAGCTCTTTCTCGTTGATCCGCCCGACATAACCGACCGAGTGGGCAAAGTGCGCACCTTGCGGGTAATGCCTGACCAACTGCGCAGCCACTTCCACGCCCGGCAACCGGAACTGGTTGACGGCGATCCGGGCGATCTGGTCTTCGCTGAGCTCGAACAGGATCGGCACGGGCTCGAACGGCCGCCGACCCTGCTTCATGCGCTTCTCGAAGAGGGCACGGTCGTCCGCTGTGAGCCCCAGCACCTCAACGATGGCGTCCAGCACCTCTGGCCATTTGCCGGCACGTTCGCGGGTCATGGTCAGGCTGAAGCTGGGCCGGTTGTCGGCGATGATCACCCCGTTGCGGTCGAAGATCAGCCCGCGGGTCGGCGGGATCGGCTGCACATGCACCCGGTTGTTCTCCGACAGCGTCGAGTGATAGTCGTACTGGATGATCTGCAGGTAGTACAGCCGAGCAATCAGCACGCACACCAACAACATGATCGCCACAGCGCCGACCACGACGCGGTTGCGCACCAGACGGGCGTCTTTCTCGTGGTCTTTGAGGCGGATCGGCTGCGACATCGGGCGGGCTTACAGGCTCATTTGTGGTAGGGATGCCCGGACAACACGGTCCAGGCGCGGTAGATCTGTTCGCCGATCAGTATCCTTACCAACGGGTGCGGCAAGGTCAGCGGCGACAGCGACCAGCGCTGTTCGCTGCGCGCACACACCTCAGGCGCCAGGCCTTCCGGCCCACCCACCATCAAATTCACCGTCCGCGCATCCAGGCGCCAGCGATCCAGCTCGACCGCCAACTGCTCGGTGCTCCACGGCTTGCCGTGGACTTCGAGGGTGACGATGCGTTCGCCGGGCTGAACCTTGGCCAGCATGGCCTCCCCCTCCTGACGAATCAGGCGAGCCACGTCGGCGTTCTTGCCCCGGGTGTTCAGCGGGATTTCCACCAGCTCGAGCGGCAACTCAGCAGGGAGGCGCTTGGCATATTCATGCCAGCCTTCCTCGACCCACTTGGGCATGCGCGAGCCGACCGCGATCAATCGCAGACGCACGGCGCTTCCTTATTGCTTGTTGAGCTTGTCGAAGTACTCGTTGGCGCCGTTCTCGGAGCTGTGGTGCTTGCCATCGGCAGCACGGCTCTGCTCGGCACCCATCCACAGGCGCTCGAGGTCGTAGAACTGACGCGCAGCGGCGGTCATCATGTGCACGATGACGTCGTTCAGGTCGAGCAGCACCCAATCGCTTTCGCCTTTGCCTTCTTCGCCCAGCGGCATGACGCCCTTGGCTTTGACCAGCTCGCGAACCTTGTCCAGCATCGCGTTGATCTGGCGATTGGAGGTACCGGTAGCGATGATCATGTAGTCGGTCAGGCTGTGCTTGTCACGCACGTCGATCACCTGGATATCCAGGGCCTTGACCTCTCCCAGCGCTTCCTTGGCCACTTCGACCAGTTCTTCGGCAGTGATGTCGTTTTGCTTCTTCATAGTTACTCGTTCAACTCGTTTTGAATGAGGCGCCCCAACGGCGCCCTCAGTTGGACCCACGATATAGATCGTGCGCCTCTATGTAGGCCAGTACTGCATCCGGCACCAGAAACCGTACCGACTTGCCGCTGGCCAGCAGCTGTCGGATTTGCGTGGCCGACACCGCAAGCGGGGTCTGCCAGACGAACGAAATGTGACCCGCCGGGCCGGACATGGCAGTGGGATCGCTTTGCGAGCGCGCAGCCAGCAGGTTGCGCAGCTCGTCTGGTGGTTCGACATCCGCATCCGGGCGTTGCAGCACCAGGATGTGGCAATGTTGGAGCAATTCTTCCCAGCGGTGCCAGCCCGGCAGGCCGCAGAACGCGTCCCAGCCCAGGACCAGAAACAACTGGTCATCGCCGCTCAGCTCGGCCCGGATCGATTCCAGGCTGTCGATGGTATACGACGGTTTGTCACGGCCCAGCTCGCGCGCATCGACGCTCAGGCAGTCAACCCCGCTGACCGCGCTCTGCACCATCGCCAGGCGCGCCTGAGCGTCTACCTGTGGCGTGTCGCGGTGCGGCGGGCGGGCGTTGGGCAGCAGGCGCAGCTCGTCCAGGCCCATCAGCTCGGTCACTTCCAGCGCACTGCGCAGGTGGCCGATATGAACCGGGTCGAAGGTACCGCCGAAAATGCCGACGCGCCGCACTGCAGGGGCCTGATTCAACTCAGCTCGGCTCCTGGCCGCGCAGCTGGCCATCGCCAATCACTACGTATTTTTCGCAGGTCAGGCCTTCGAGGCCGACCGGACCACGCGCATGCAGCTTGTCGGTGGAAATACCGATCTCGGCACCCAGGCCATACTCGAAGCCGTCGGCAAAGCAGGTCGGGGTGTTGAGCATGACCGACGCCGAGTCGACCTCGGCGATGAAGCGCCGGGCCTGACCCTGGTGTTCGGTAATGATCGAGTCGGTGTGGTGCGAGCCGTAGTGATTGATGTGCTCGATGGCCTGCTCGAGGCCGTCGACCACGCGAATCGACAGGATCGCGTCGAGGTATTCGGTGTGCCAGTCGTCTTCGCTGGCAGGTGCTGCCTGGATGATCGCCCGGGCGCGCTCGCAGCCGCGCAGCTCGACGCCGTGTTCCTGGAAGCGCCGGGCCATTTCCGGCAGGAAGTCTGCAGCAATGGCCTGGTCGACCAGCAAGGTCTCCATGGCGCCGCAGATACCGTAGCGGTAAGTCTTGGCGTTGAAAGCAACGCGCCAGCCCTTGTCGAGGTCGGCGTGCACGTCGATGTACACATGGCAGATGCCATCGAGGTGCTTGATCACCGGTACGCGGGCATCGCGGCTGATCCGCTCGATCAGGCCACGGCCGCCACGCGGGACGATTACGTCGACGTACTCGGGCATGCTGATCAGTGCACCGACCGCTTCACGGTCGGTAGTTTCCACAACCTGCACCACTGCCGCTGGCAAACCTGCGGCAGCCAGGCCGCGCTGGATGCAGGTGGCAATCGCGCGATTGGAATGAATCGCCTCGGAGCCGCCACGCAGAATGGTCGCGTTACCCGACTTCAGGCACAGGCTGGCAGCATCGATGGTCACGTTCGGCCGCGACTCGTAGATGATCCCGATCACGCCCAGCGGCACGCGCATCTTGCCGACCTGAATGCCCGACGGGCGGTAGCTCATATCACGCACGGCGCCGACTGGATCGGGCAGGCTGGCCACCTGGCGCAGGCCGGTGATCATGCCGTCGATACGAGCAGGAGTCAGCGCCAAACGATCGAGCAGCGCCGCTTCCAAACCATTGCTGCGGCCATTGGCGAGGTCCTGCTCATTGGCGGCAGTGAGCTCGGCGCGGGCGGCGTCCAGCGCATCGGCAGCAGCCTGCAAGGCACGGTTCTTCTGTGCGGTGCTGGCGCGGGCGATCACGCGCGAGGCCTGGCGGGCAGCGCGACCCAGGCGGGTCATGTAGTCAAGAACGGACTCAGTCATGGGCTCGGTGTCTTGGCGAAAGGGGAAATCGGCTGATTATAACTGGCGGGCACCAGTACGCCCAGCGGCGGGTGGCGGATGGTAGAAGATGACGAGGTTAATGGACAGGAAAGATGTAACCTGGCTTGACCAAAATGCTACGTGCGAGGTCTGAAGGCCCCGTGGTTACTGGGCGCCAGCGGTTCGCGCCGGCAGGCAGCCATCTGCAGCAGCGTTCAGCCTCGATTAAGCGATTAATTGCTATGATCGCGCCATTCAATCACGAACAGCCAGCATGCCAGACCCAGCCCCCTGCCCGGCCCGCGCCCTGCCAGACAGCTTTTTCGACCGTGATGCCCAGACCCTGGCCAAGGCGCTGCTGGGCAAAGTCATTCGCCACCGTCAGGGCGACCTGTGGCTGGCTGCGCGGATCATCGAAACCGAAGCCTATTACCTGACCGACAAGGGCAGCCACGCCTCGCTGGGCTATACCGAAAAGCGCAAGGCGCTGTTTCTCGACGGCGGGCACATCTATATGTACTACGCCCGCGGCGGCGATTCGCTGAACTTCAGTGCCCACGGCCCGGGCAATGCGGTGCTGATCAAGTCAGCCTACCCGTTCACCGACGCGCTCTCGGACGCCAATAGCCTGGCCCGGATGCAACTGAACAACCCCGATGCCAGCGGCCAGTTGCGCCCACCCGAGCGCCTTTGCGCCGGGCAGACCCTGCTCTGCCGCGCGCTGGGCCTGAAGGTGCCGCACTGGGACGGCCAGCGCTTCGATCCGCAGGCGCTGTATGTCGAGGATTGTGCGCTGGCAGTGCCGCAGATCATCCAGTGCGCTCGCCTGGGCATTCCCCATGGCCGCGACGAGCACCTGCCGTACCGCTTCGTCGATGCTCAATTCGCCCGTTTCTGCACACGGAACCCGCTGCGTCGGGGCCAAGTCGAAGGCCGGGACTACTCAACTCTCGTACAAGGAAGCTGACCATGGGCCAATGGCTCGACAGCCTGACCGGCTGGCTCAGCGCCAATCCACAATGGCTTGGCGTGGCAATCTTCGTGGTGGCCTGTGTCGAATGCCTGGCGATTGCCGGGATCATCGTGCCGGGCACGGTATTGCTGTTTGCCGTTGCGGTGCTGGCCGGCAGTGGCGCATTCACCCTGGGCGAAACACTGCTGCTGGGCTTTGCCGGCGGCTTGCTCGGGGATGCGATGTCCTATGCCATCGGCAAGTATTTCCACCAGAACATCCGGCGCTTGCCGCTGATCCGCCATCACCCGGAGTGGATCGGCCGCGCCGAGACCTACTTCCAGCGCTATGGCATCGCCAGCCTGCTGGTGGGGCGCTTTATCGGGCCGTTGCGGCCGATGCTGCCGATGGTCGCCGGCATGTTCGACATGCCGTTGCCGCGCTTCATTGCGGTGAGCCTGGTGGCCGGCGCCGGCTGGTCGGTGGCTTATCTGCTGCCTGGCTGGGCGACCGGCGCGGCCATGCGCCTGCCGCTGCCGGAAGGTTTCTGGCTGGATGCAGGGATCATCGCCGGCACCTTGGCCGTGTTGATCGGCCTGAGCCTGAGCAGCAGCATTCGCGACCAGCGCCACGGGACCCGGCTGATCGCCGGGATGAGTTTTCTGGCGTTGGCCGGGGTGTTTCTCGGCTGGCCGTTCCTGCATGAGTTCGATCAGGGCGTGATGACTCTGGTGCAGGAGCACCGCAGCCAGGCGTTCGACGGCATCGTGGTGATCGTCACCCGCCTGGGCGACTTCCGCACTCAACTGTTCCTCGGCGGCTTGCTGACCGGCCTGCTGTTGCTGGCCCGGCAATGGCGCCATGCGGTCTTCGCCGGCAGCGCCCTGATGGGCACCGCGATTGCCAATGGCACGCTGAAGTGGCTGTTTGCCCGAGCCCGACCAGAAGTGCTCAGCGACCCGCTGACCACTTACAGCATGCCCAGCGGGCACAGTTCGGCCTCGTTTGCGTTCTTCCTGGTGATGGCGGTACTGGCCGGCCGCGGGCAACCGCCGCGGATGCGCCTGACCTGGATCATGCTCGGCTGCATCCCGGCGCTGTCCATCGCCCTGTCGCGGGTCTACCTGGGCGCGCACTGGCCGACCGATATCCTTGCCGGGGCCCTGCTGGCCTGCTGTATCTGTGCCCTCAGCCTGACCCTGGTGCAGTGGCGCCAGCCTTTGACGGCGCTACCGCTGCGGGTGTGGTGGCTGATCCTCCCGGCGTGCGTGGCACTGCTGGCGTTTTTTGCCCTGTACGCCCTGCCCCACGCACTACTGCGCTATCAGTACTGAGTGTGAAGGAGCGCCTGGCCAGGCGCTCCTGATCAGGCAAACAGCTCGCCTTGCATGCGCTCGAGCAGCGATTGAATCGCGGCCAGGCGCTGCTGCGGCGAGTCCATCGCCAGCAGCTCGAGCTTGTCTTCTTCGATAAACGGCAGCAGGTAGGCCAACTGGTTGGCCAACGCCTGGCGCCCCTCGGCGCGCGGCATATCCAGCGCCGCGACCATTGGATGCTCACCAAGGGCCAGCAGCAGCGCCACCAGGTCATCATCTTCCTCGCTCAAGGCGCTGTCGGCGCTGTCGGCCAGCCAGTTCACCTCGGCCAGCAGCAGTTGGTCTTTCTGCACGTTGGTCTGGCCGACCTCAAAGCGACGCACGCCCTCGACGCGAATGCCCAGCAGGCCGTTGTCCTGCTGTTCGAAGTCGCGGATCAGCGCTTCGCAGCCAATCGGCGCAACACCCATTGGCGCCTTGCCGACCTGCTCGCCCTCGAGGATGCACACCACGCCAAAGCCAGCGCCCTGCTTCATGCAGCGGCCGATCATGTCCAGGTAACGCGCCTCGAAGATCTGCAGATCGAGCATGCACCCGGGAAACAGCACGGTGTTGAGCGGAAACAGCGGTAGCGTCATGTTCAATCCTCAAGCCACCAGGCTAACCGCCAACGGCAGGAATACCGCCGTGGCCACACCCATCAAACTCATCGCCAGCGCCGCAAAGGCGCCGCATTCGTCACTTTCCTGCAGGGCCACCGAGGTGCCTACCGCATGTGCGGTAATCCCCAGCGACATCCCCCGCGCCTCGGCGCTGTGCACACCACAACGGCTGAGCAGCGCCGGGCCGAAAATCGCCCCGATCACCCCGGTGATCAACACGAACACCGCCGCCAGCGCGGCCACGCCGCCGATCTGCTCGGCCACCAGCATGGCAATCGGCGAGGTCACCGACTTGGGCGCCATGGTCATCAGGATCATGTGCTCGGCACCGAACCACCAACCCAGCAGCACACAGGCACCAGTGGCGAACACCCCTCCGATTACCAGCGTAGTAAAGGTGGGCCAGAACAACTGGCGAATCCGCCGCAGGTTCAGATACAGCGGCACCGCCAGCGCGACCGTGGCCGGGCCAAGCAGGATATTCATGATCTCGGTGCTCTTGCGGTACTCGCTGTAATCGATGCCGCACAGCAGCAGGATAGTAATCACCACCACCATCGAGACCAGCACCGGCTGCAAAAAGATCCAACGGGTCTTCTCGAAGGCCGCCAGCACCAACTGGTAAGCACCCAGGGTGATGCCGATGCCAAACAGCGGATGGTGCACTACGGCATCCAGTGCGCCTTGCCAATCGAGGATCATGGGTGCTCCTCCGGCTTGCTCTGGCGCTGGATCAGCTTCTGCATCAAGACGCCGACGAATACCAGGGTCAGCAGGCAAGACAGCACCAACGCGCCGACGATGGCCCAGAAGTCAGCAGCAATGTCTTTGGCATAGACCATCACCCCAACGGCAGGCGGCACCAGCAGCAACGGCAGGTAACGCAACAGGCTGGAGGCCGCTTCGTTCAACGGTTTGCCGACTTCGCCGCGGGCGATGAGAAATACCAGCAGCAGCAACAGGCCGATGATCGGCCCAGGCAGAATCGGCACCAGCAGGTGATTGAGTGCCGTACCCAGCAACTGAAACAACACCAGCCAGGTCAATCCACGCAACAGCATAAGCTTCTCCTTGGGGCATGGCGGCCATTATAAACACGCGTGGCCGGGCGCGTGGCCAGCACATGGTTGCTTGACCGCGCGCTGCCAACATGATGATCTTGCACGCGCGTACCACTTGAGCAGACACGACAACCTGGAGAGTCACGATGCCCTATGTACCTGTTGCAGCGCTTTCGCAGTATGTTGGTAAGGAACTGGGACGTTCCGCCTGGCTGACCATCGATCAGCAACGCATCAGCCTGTTCGCCGAAGCCACTGGCGATTTCCAGTTCATCCACGTCGACCCGGAACAAGCCAGCAAGACTCCGTTCGGCTGCACCATCGCCCATGGCTTTCTGACCCTGTCGCTGATCCCCAAGCTGATGGAAGACATCCTCGTGCTGCCCGAGGGCATGAAGATGATCGTCAACTATGGCCTGGACAGCGTGCGCTTCATCCAGCCAGTCAAGGTCGACAGCAATGTCCGTCTCAAGGTCGAGCTGAAGGAAGCGACCGAGAAAAAGCCTGGCCAGTGGCTGCTGAAGATCCTCGCTACCCTGGAAATCGAAGGCGAAGACAAGCCGGCTTATATCGCCGAGCCGTTGACCCTGTGTTTCGTCTGAGCCACTGACGGGGCTGCCACGCGGCCCTGCGATTGCCGGCTGGGCACTGTCTCAGCCCACGCATTGTGCGGCATACTCGGCACATCTATCGCCGAGATCCGCCATGCGTGTACTGCTGCCCCTCGCCCTCACCGTTCTGCTTGCTGCCTGTGGCGATGGCGAACCACTGTCGCCGCCAGACGCCCGCCTGCCTGACGGTGGCCGCTACCGTGGCCAGGTGGTCAATGGCCTGCTGCAGGGCGAGGGCCGCATCGACTACCCCAATGGCAGTTGGTACGCCGGCACCTTCGCCAACGGCCAGTGGCATGGCCAGGGCGAATGGCATGGCAGCAACGGCGAGGTCTACCGCGGCCAGTTCGCCAGCGGCCTGTTCGAGGGCCTGGGCGAGCTGACCACGCCCGGCAGCCACTACTCAGGCACCTTCAAGCATGGCCGGCGCGACGGTGAAGGCACCCTCAAGCAGAACGATCAGGTCTACCGTGGCCAGTTCAAGGACGACCAGTACCATGGCGCCGGCGAGCTCAAGTTGACCGACGGCAGCCAGTACCAGGGCCTGTTCGCCAAGGGCCAGCCGAACGGCGCCGGGGTGCGCAGCGATGCCAGCGGCAATCAGTTCAGTGGCTACTTCGTCGATGGCCAGCTGCAAGGCAGCGGCACTTACGACAGCGCCGATGGCGAGCAGTACATCGGCGAGTTCAAGGACAACCGCCTGCAAGGCCGCGGCCGCTTCGAAAACGCCGACGGCGACGTCTGGATCGGTGAGTTCAGCGATGGCTCGCTGGACGGCCAGGGCGAGCTGCTGGGCAGCGATGGCAGCCGCTACAAGGGCGGCTTTCGCAACTGGCGGTTCTCGGGCGAAGGCCGCCTGCACCTGGCGGACGGCAGCCAGTACATCGGCGGTTTTGCCGACGACGCCTACCAGGGCCATGGCCGCCTGATCCACGCCGACGGCCGCATCGAGGGCGGCTACTGGGTCAAGGGCGTGCGTGTGCGCGACGAACAGAGCAAGCTGCTGCCCGACCCGCTCGACCTTGCCCTGCTCAATCAGGGCAAGCTGCTCAAGGATGCGCTGGCCCAGGTGCCGCCATCCAAGGCGCCGATCCAGCTGTACAGCCTGGTGCTGGCCGGTGATGGCCAGCAAAGTGTGTTCATGCGTGAAGCCGACTATGTCAGCAACATGCTCAAGGTGCGCTTTGGTGCCAGCGGCCAGATCACCCTGGTCAACCACCGCGATCACCTGGCCGATCGGCCAATGGCCACCCGCCAGAACCTCACCCGCGCCGCCACAACCCTGGCCGAGCGCAGCGGCCCGGAAGACCTGATCTTCATCTACCTGACCAGCCACGGCAGCGCCGATCACCAGCTGGTGCTCGACCAGCCGCGCCTGCAACTGGCCGATCTCTCCGCCGATGAGCTGGCCAGCGCCCTCGCGCCGCTCAAAGACCGCGACAAGGTGGTGGTGATCTCGGCCTGCTACTCCGGCGGTTATATCCCGCCACTGAAAGATGAGCGGACCCTGATCATGACCGCCGCGCGCCCGGACAGGGTGTCATTTGGCTGTTCGGAAGAGGCCGACTTCACCTATTTCGGCGACGCCCTGTTCGCTGAAGCCCTGAATCAGACCGACGACTTGAAACAGGCGTTTGAACTGGCGCGCGCCAGCGTTGCCGAACGGGAACGTAGGGAAGGTTTCGAGGCCTCTGAACCGCAGCTGTGGGCGCCGCCCGCAGTACTGGCACACTGGCAACGGCTGCGCCAGCAGCAGGCCGAAGAAGCCTTGCGCAATGAAGCTCAGACAGCCGTACCGCCGCAGGCAAAACCACCTGCCAGGCGCTAAGCTGTGTGTAACAAGGGAGAGACATCATGTACTTGACGCCTCAGCATGTCCTGATCGCCGGCGCAACTGGCCTGACAGGTGAACACCTGCTTGACCGGCTGCTCAATGAACCCACCATCAGCCGCGTGCTGGCGCCAACGCGCCGGCCGCTGGCAGAGCATCCACACCTGGAAAACCCGGTCGGCGACCCTGCGGTGTTTCTGCCGCAACTGGGCGGCCGAGTCGATATCGCCTTCTGCTGCCTGGGCACTACCATCAAACAGGCGGGCTCGGAGTCGGCGTTTCGCGCTGTCGATCTGGACATGGTGGTGGCCTTCAGCAAACGTGCGCGGGAAATGGGTGCACGCCATCTGCTGGTGGTCAGCGCCATTGGCGCAGACCCCAAGTCGTCGGTGTTCTACAACCGGGTCAAAGGCGAAATGGAAGAGGCGCTGAAAGCGCAGGACTGGCCACAGCTGACCATCGTGCGGCCATCGCTGTTGCTCGGTGAGCGGATTGAACCGCGCCTCGCCGAGCGCCTGGCCGCGCCGATTGCCCGGCTGCTGCCTGGCAAGTACGGTGGCATCGAAGCGTGTACCCTGGCCCGGGCATTGTGGCGCCTGGCGCTGGAAGAAGAAGACGGTATCCGCGTGATCGAGTCGGACGAACTGCGCAAACTGGGTAAAAACTAAGCAATTGCCGGGGGCTGCCCCGGCAATCTCACAGCCCACCTGATGCGTTGAAGCCCACGCCAAGTGCAGTCAGCAACGACAGCGGCAGCAACAGGGTATCGAGCAGCGCGCTGCCGGGCAGGTCCAGCGCCGGATAAGCCGGGGCTTGCGCTCCAAAGCGATCCGCAGGGCAGCAGCCACCCTTCATCACATACCAATCCAGACGGGTGCCGGCGTATACCACCGGCGCCCCAGGCTTGTTCGCATCCAGCGTACGCACGGTGGCGCAGCCGCCCAGCGAAGTAGCGACCAGCAAGGCCAGCAGAGCCCGCCTCAATCATCCACTCCGTAGTGATGCTCGCCCCAGCGCGGCAGCATGTCCTGAGGGATGTTCAGCAGGTTGAGAATCCGCGCGACGACAAAGTCGACCAGGTCATCGATGGTCTGCGGCTGATGGTAGAACCCAGGCGCTGCAGGCAGAATCACCGCGCCCATCTGCGACAGCTTGAGCATGTTCTCCAGGTGAATGGTCGAGAACGGCGCCTCACGCGGCACCAGAATCAGCTGGCGGCGCTCCTTCAAAGTGACGTCGGCGGCACGCTCGATCAGATTGTTGCAGGCACCTGTGGCAATCGCCGACAAGCTCCCGGTCGAGCACGGCACCACGACCATGGCCGCAGGCGCGCCGGAGCCGGACGCAACCGGCGACATCCAGTCTTCCTTGCCGTACACGCGAATCTGCCCGGCGGCAGCGCCGGTGTATTCGGTGAGGAAGGTCTGCATCGCCTGCGCCTTGGGCGGCAGTTGCACATCGGTCTCGGTGGCCATTACCAGCTGGGCGGCCTTCGAGATCAGAAAATGCACCTCGCGGTCTTCCCGTACCAGGCAATCGAGCAGGCGCAGGCCGTATTGCGCGCCGGAGGCGCCGGTCATGGCCAGGGTAATGCGCTGCGGGCCGTTCACTTCAAGGCCTCGGCCAGCTTGCCGTGCAGGCCGCCAAAGCCGCCGTTGCTCATGATCACCACATGGGTCCCGGGGCGCGCCTGGCCCTTGACCCGCTCGATGATCGCCTCAAGGCTGTCGGCGACAATCGCCGGCACCTTGCACTGCGCGGCAGTCGCGGCGAGATCCCAACCGAGGTTGGCCGGGGCATACCAGATCACCTGGTCGGCATCGTTGACGCTCTCGGGCAGGCCGTCGCGGTGCGCACCGAGCTTCATCGAATTGGAACGGGGCTCGATCACGGCGATCACCGGCGCCTCACCGACCTGCTTGCGCAGGCCATCGAGGGTGGTGGCAATCGCGGTCGGGTGATGAGCGAAGTCATCGTAGATGGTCACGCCCTGTACTTCAGCAACCTTCTCCATGCGCCGCTTGACGCTCTTGAAGGCATTCAGTCCGTCGATGGCCATCGCCGGGACGACGCCGACATGACGCGCCGCAGCCAGCGTCGCGAGGGCATTGGCAACGTTGTGCTGGCCAGTCATCGGCCAATTGACGGTGCCCTGCACCACGCCTTCGAACAGCACTTCAAACTGCGAGCCGTCGGCGCTGAGCAGGCGCGCCTGCCACTGCCCGCCAGCACCGGTGGTCTGCACCGGCGTCCAGCAGCCCATGCCGATCACCCGCTCCAGGGCTTGCTCGGTGGTCGGATGAATGACCAGCCCTTCACTCGGGATGGTCCGCACCAGGTGATGGAACTGACGCTCGATGGCGGCCAGGTCGGGGAAGATATCGGCGTGGTCGAACTCAAGGTTGTTGAGGATCGCGGTACGCGGGTGGTAATGGACGAACTTCGAGCGCTTGTCGAAGAAGGCGCTGTCGTATTCGTCGGCTTCGATCACGAAGAACGGCGTATCGCCGAGACGCGCCGACACCGAGAAGTTCTGCGGCACGCCACCAATGAGGAAGCCCGGGCTCATCCCCGCATGCTCCAGCACCCAGGCGAGCATGCTGCTGGTAGTGGTCTTGCCATGGGTGCCGGCGACAGCCAGGACCCAGCGGCCTTGCAGCACATGGTCGGCCAGCCACTGCGGGCCGGAAACATACGGCAGGCCTTTGTTCAGCACATATTCGACTGCCGGGTTGCCACGCGACATGGCGTTGCCGATCACCACCAGATCAGGGGCTGGCTCCAGCTGCGCCGGGTCATAGCCCTGGATCAGCTCGATGCCCTGGGCTTCGAGCTGGGTGCTCATCGGCGGATAGACATTGGCATCGGAGCCGGTGACCCGATGGCCGAGCTCTTTCGCCAGCACGGCCAGGGAGCCCATGAAAGTACCGCAAATACCGAGAATATGAATGTGCATGATCGACCTCGCAAAACGTCGAGGCAGGGTAGCCCAGGGCGCGCCAATTCGCACCCGCTGATTCAGCTTCAACTGACTCGGGTGATGCCGTGTTTGCGCAGTTTGCGATACAGGGTGTTGCGGCTGATGCCCAGGTGGCTGGCGACATGGGTCAGGTGCCAGCGCAGTTGTTCAAGGGTGGCCAGCAGCGCTTCGCGCTCGGCATCGGCCAACGGCGCGGCCACGCTGGCATTAGCCGTTGCCGGAGCGGTGCGGGTGATGATCGCCGGCAGGTCAGCCAGACCGATGCGCCGATCGTCACACAGCGCCACCAGCGTACGCAGCACGTTGCGCAACTGGCGCACGTTACCGGGCCAGGCGAAGGCCAGCAGCGCCTCGCGGGCCGCCGGCGCCAGCTCAAGCGGCTGGCCATCGGCCTCCTGCGCCAGGATGAAGTCGAGCAACTGGCCCTTGTCGCTACGCTCGCGGACTGCTGGCAAAGGCACTTCGAGGCCGTTGAGGCGGTAGTAGAGGTCTTCGCGAAAACTGCCCTGCTCGACCCGCTCGAGCAGATCGCGGTGGGTGGCGCTGATGATGCGCACATCCACGGCCTGCGCCTCGCCGCCGATGGGCACTACCTGGCGTTCTTCCAGCACGCGCAGCAGGCGCGTCTGCAAGGCCAGCGGCATGTCACCGATCTCGTCCAGCAGCAAGGTGCCGCCATCCGCCTGGAGCAGCTTGCCGCGCATGCCTTCCTTGCGCGCGCCGGTAAAGCTGCCGCCGCGATAACCGAACAGCTCGCTCTCGATCAGGCTCTCCGGGATCGACGCGCAGTTGATCGCCACAAACGGCTTGTGCCGGCGCTGGCTGGCCTGGTGCACCGCCTGGGCAAAGGCCTCCTTGCCGCACCCGGTTTCACCACGCAGGAGCAATGGCACATCGCGCTCGAACACGCGCAGGGCGCGGCCAAAGTCGGTTTGCAGGGCCGGGTCGAGCAGGCAGATCTGCGCTGCTGGCGCCACCACCGGCAAGGGCTGCGCGGCGGGCACGGCCCAGGCCGCTACCGGTGCCTGCCCGCGCAGGCTGGCATAGACCTGACGGCCATCGCGGGTGTGCAGGGGCCAGGCGGTACTGCCCTGCGGCGTCGCGCGGCCGAGCAACTCGTCGAGGTTGCAGGCAAAGAACATATCGATCGGTTTGCCCAGCACGCCACTGCGAATGCTGCCCAGCAGGTTCAGCGCGCTCTGGTTGGCCGCGCTGATCCGGCCATCGCCATCAAAGGCAAGCAAGCCTTCACTGAACAGCCCGACCGACTCTGCCTGCAGGTGAAAACGCAGCAGCCATTGGTGCTGGTAGTGGCGCAGGAAGTAGCAACTCTCGATCATCTTCGCCGACAGGTTGACCAGCGCCATGGTGTGGAACTGGCTCTGACGCGACACGTCGGCCCGCGCCGAGGACACGTCGAGCACCGCCAGCAGTTCGCCGTGCGGGTCGAATACCGGGCTCGCCGAGCAGGTCAGGCCGGTGTGGCGGCCACGAAAGTGTTCATTCTGATGAATGGTCAGCGCCTGGCGCTCGACCAGGCAGGTGCCGATGCCGTTGGTGCCCTCGCTGGCTTCGCTCCAGTCCGCCCCCAGCCACAGCCCGGCGCGCTCGAAGATACGCCGCTCGGTGGGCGCCGTGACACAGTTGAGGATCACCCCGTGGGCATCGGTGAGCAGCACCGCATGGCCGGCGCCAGAGAGCTGCTGGTGCAGACTGTTCATCTCGCCGTCGGCAATGTGCAGCACCTGGCGCAGGCGCTCGCGGGTCTCCAACAGGCGCCCGTGCTCAAGCACCACCGGCGCCTGGCTGCGCGCAGGATCAAGGTGGTAGTCCTCCAGGCAACGCAGCCACGAACGGGCAATGGAAGGGTCACTGGCCGGGCCGTTGCCTTCACCGCGGGCGGTGGTCAGGACCTGCTGGGCATGCTGGCTGAACGTGGTGTTCTGCATTTGTTGTTGGACTCCGCAGATACAGTCTGTGGCCAGCATCCTCCACCCGGCAAGCCTTTGCAATGGTGCGCTGGCGTGGCCGGCACAGGCTGTACCGCCAATGGTACAAAGTGTCACCCAGCGCGTGCCAGCCCTGGCACAACGGCTGGCCATGACGCCCGCAGCACTGGGCCAAGCCCTTGATCTACAAGGCCTGGCAGGCGCTGGCCCGCCCTTTGCTCTACGCTTGATAACTCCCTAACAAACATAACTAACCAGGAGAGACACCATGCGTTACGCACATCCCGGTACCGACGGCGCCAAGGTCAACTTCAAGCGTCAGTACGGCAACTTCATCGGTGGCGAGTTCGTAGCTCCGGTCAAAGGTCAATATTTCGAAAACACTTCGCCGGTCAACGGCAAGCTGATCGCTGAATTCCCGCGCTCGACTGCCGAAGACATCGACAAGGCGCTGGACGCCGCCCACGCTGCTGCCGATGCCTGGGGCCGCACTTCGGTACAGGATCGCTCCAACGTACTGCTGAAGATTGCCGACCGTATCGAGCAGAACCTCGAACTGCTGGCCATCACCGAAACCTGGGACAACGGCAAGCCGATCCGCGAAACCCTCAACGCCGACATCCCGCTGGCAGTCGACCACTTCCGCTACTTCGCGGGCTGCATTCGTGCCCAGGAAGGCGGCGCTGCCGAAATCAATGAAAACACCGTGGCCTATCACATCCACGAACCGCTGGGCGTGGTCGGCCAGATCATCCCGTGGAACTTCCCGATCCTGATGGCCGCATGGAAGCTCGCCCCGGCCCTGGCTGCCGGCAACTGCGTGGTGCTCAAGCCCGCCGAGCAAACCCCGCTGGGCATCACCGTGCTGGTCGAACTGATCGGCGACCTTCTGCCACCTGGCGTGCTCAACGTGGTGCAGGGCTATGGCCGTGAGGCCGGCGAAGCGCTGGCGACCAGCAAGCGCATTGCCAAGATCGCCTTCACCGGCTCGACCCCAGTCGGTTCGCACATCATGAAGTGCGCTGCCGAGAACATCATCCCGTCCACCGTCGAACTGGGCGGCAAGTCGCCGAACATCTACTTCGAAGACGTCATGCAGGCCGAGCCGAGCTTTATCGACAAGGCCGCCGAGGGCATGGTGCTGGCGTTCTTCAACCAGGGCGAAGTGTGCACCTGCCCATCGCGGGCGCTGGTCCAGGAGTCGATCTATCCGCAGTTCATGGAAGCGGTGCTGAACAAGGTCAAGCAGATCAAGCGTGGCGACCCGCTGGACACCGAGACCATGATCGGCGCTCAGGCCTCGCAGCAGCAGTTCGAGAAGATTCTCTCCTACCTGGACATCGCCCAGGCCGAAGGCGCCGAGCTGCTCAGCGGCGGCAAGGTGGAAAAACTCGAAGGCGCCCTGGCCACCGGCTATTACATCCAGCCGACCCTGCTCAAGGGCAACAACAAGATGCGCGTGTTCCAGGAAGAAATCTTCGGCCCGGTGGTCAGTGTCACCACCTTCAAGGACGAAGCTGAAGCGCTGGCGATTGCCAACGACACCGAGTTCGGCCTCGGCGCCGGGGTCTGGACCCGCGACATCAACCGCGCCTACCGCATGGGCCGTGGCATCAAAGCCGGCCGGGTATGGACCAACTGCTATCACCTGTACCCCGCGCACGCCGCGTTTGGTGGCTACAAAAAGTCCGGGGTTGGCCGCGAAACGCACAAGATGATGCTCGATCATTATCAGCAGACCAAGAACCTGCTGGTGAGCTACGACATCAATCCGCTGGGCTTCTTCTAAATACGCCCGGGGCTGCTTTGCAGCCCTTTCGCGACACAAGGCCGCTCCTACAGCCGACTGTGGGAGCGGGCTTGCCCGCGAAGGGCCGCAAAATGGCGATGACACACCACCCCCCCCAGAGCAGCAACCGCTCTGGCGCGCTTCATGCAAGACAAATCACCAAGTGGCCGCACTCCCTTCGGCCCCCAAAAAAAATAACTGGTGAATCCAATGCCAAGCGATCATCCCGCCGGTACGCCGGCTACTTCTTCCGTCGATTTCGAAAAGGTCGGCTCCGACTATTTCCAGCAACGCGAATTGAAAAAAGGCGCCGCCGGCTGGGTCCTGCTGGTCGGTCTCGGGGTCGCCTATGTGATCTCCGGTGACTACGCCGGCTGGAACTTCGGCCTGGCCCAAGGCGGCTGGGGCGGCATGTTCCTCGCCACCTTGCTGATGGCGACGATGTACCTGTGCATGTGCTTCTCGCTGGCCGAACTGTCGTCGATGATCCCTACCGCCGGCGGTGGCTACGGCTTTGCCCGCAGTGCGTTCGGCCCGTGGGGCGGTTTTCTCACCGGCACCGCGATCCTGATCGAGTACGCTATTGCCCCCGCGGCGATTGCGGTGTTTATCGGCGCCTACTGCGAGTCGCTGTTCGGCATTGGCGGCTGGATGATCTACCTGGCCTTCTACATCATCTTCATCGGCATCCACATCTTTGGGGTCGGCGAGGCATTGAAGCTGATGTTCATCATCACCGCGGTGGCAGCGATTGCCCTGGTGGTGTTCCTGCTCGGCATGGTGCCCCATTTTGATGCGGCCAACCTGTTTGACATCGCTCCAACCAACGCCGCCGGCGCCAGCAGTTTCCTGCCGTTTGGCTACCTCGGTGTGTGGGCGGCAATCCCCTATGCGATCTGGTTCTTCCTCGCGGTCGAAGGCGTGCCGCTGGCTGCCGAAGAAACCAAGAACCCGAAACGTGACCTGCCGCGTGGCCTGATCGGCGCGATGCTGGTGCTGCTGGCGTTTGCCCTGCTGATTCTGGTGATCGGCCCGGGCGGTGCCGGCTCGGAAGCGCTGAAAGCCTCGGGCAACCCGCTGGTTGAAGCCCTGTCGAAAGCCTACGGCGGTTCGACCTGGATGGGCGGCTTCGTCAACCTGGTCGGCCTGGCCGGTTTGATCGCCAGCTTCTTCTCGATCATCTATGCCTACTCCCGGCAGATCTTCGCCCTGTCGCGCGCCGGCTACCTGCCGCGCAAGTTGTCGCAGACCAACAAGAGCAAGGCGCCGGTGCTGGCGCTGATCATCCCGGGCATCATCGGTTTCGCGCTGTCGCTGACCGGTCAAGGTGATTTGCTGATTCTGGTCGCGGTTTTCGGCGCGACGCTGTCGTATGTATTGATGATGGCGGCGCACATCACCCTGCGTATCCGCCGGCCGAAAATGGACCGCCCGTACCGCACCCCGGGCGGCATCTTCACCTCGGGCGTGGCGCTGGTGCTGGCCTGCGTGGCGGTGATTGCCGGGTTCCTGGTCGATCCGCGAGTGGTAATTGGCGCTGCGGTGATCTATGCAGTATTGATTGCCTACTTTGCGTTCTACAGCCGTCACCACCTGGTAGCGGGCACACCGGAAGAAGAGTTCGCTGCGATCCAGAAGGCCGAAGAGGCCTTGCACTGATTGCCGCTATGCGCCGCAGGCCCTGCCTGCGGCGCTCTGGAGAGTCTGTATGGCAAGTTTCGTACACACGGTAGGCCATCTGGTCTACCGCTTCGACAGCCTCAAGGAAGTCATGGCCAAGGCCAGCCCGGCCCGCTCCGGTGACTTCCTCGCCGGAGTCGCCGCCGAAAATGACGGCGAACGCGTCGCCGCGCAGATGGCCCTGGCCAATATCCCCCTCACGCACTTTTTAAGCGAAGCGCTGATCCCCTACGAAGAGGACGAAGTTACCCGACTGATCATCGACAGCCACGACGCTGAGGCCTTCGCCCCGGTCAGCCACCTGACCGTCGGCGGCCTGCGCGACTGGCTGCTCGGCGAGCAGGCCGATGAAGACAGCCTGCGCGCCCTCGCCCCTGGCCTGACCCCGGAAATGGCCGCGGCGGTGTCGAAGATCATGCGGGTGCAGGACTTGATCCTGGTCGCGCAGAAGATCCGCGTAGTCACTCAGTTTCGCGGCACCATGGGTTTGCGCGGACGCCTGTCGACCCGCCTGCAGCCCAACCATCCGACCGATGAGCCAGCCGGGATCGCCGCGAGCATTCTCGACGGCCTGCTGTACGGCAACGGCGATGCGATGATCGGCATCAACCCGGCCACCGACAGCATTTCGTCGATCTGCGCCATGCTGGAAATGCTCGATGCGATCATCCAGCGCTACCAGATCCCGACCCAGGCCTGCGTGCTGACCCACGTCACCACCTCGATCGAGGCGATCAACCGCGGCGTGCCGCTGGACCTGGTGTTCCAGTCGATCGCGGGCAGCGAAGCGGCCAACGCCAGCTTTGGCATCAACCTCAATGTCTTGCAGGAAGGCTATGAAGCCGGCCTGTCGCTCAAGCGTGGCACCGTCGGGCAGAACCTGATGTATTTCGAGACCGGCCAGGGCAGCGCGCTGTCGGCCAACGCCCACCATGGCGTCGACCAGCAAACCTGCGAAACCCGCGCCTACGCCGTGGCGCGCCACTTCAAGCCGTTTCTGGTCAATACCGTGGTCGGTTTCATCGGCCCGGAGTACTTGTACAACGGCAAGCAGATCATCCGTGCCGGCCTCGAAGACCACTTCTGCGGCAAGCTGCTCGGTGTGCCGATGGGTTGCGACATCTGCTACACCAACCACGCCGAAGCCGATCAGGACGACATGGACACCCTGTTGACCCTGCTGGGGGTCGCCGGGATCAACTTCATCATGGGCATCCCCGGTTCCGACGACATCATGCTCAACTACCAGACCACCTCTTTCCACGACGCCCTCTACGCGCGCCAGACCCTTGGCCTCAAGCCCGGGCCGGAATTCGAAGCCTGGCTGGAGCGCACCGGCATCTTCACCCAGGCCGATGGCCGCATTCGCTTTGGCGACAACCTGCCGCCCGCTTTCCGCCAGGCCTTGGCGCAGCTCGCATAGGGATGACCATGGATCAGCACACACCAACCACCGACAACCCCTGGCTGGCCCTGCGCAGCCTGACTCCGGCGCGCATCGCCCTGGGCCGCAGCGGCATCAGCCTGCCGACCAGCGCCCAGCTGGATTTCCAGTTCGCCCACGCCCAGGCCCGCGATGCCGTGCACCTGCCGTTCGACCACGCCGGGCTGCGCAGTCAGCTCAGCGACCGCGGCCGCGAAAGCCTGCTGCTGCACAGCGCCGCCAGTGATCGCGACCAGTACCTGCAGCGCCCTGACTTGGGTCGACGGTTGAATGAAGCCTCGGTCGAACAACTGCGCGAGCACGTAAAGGCCAACCCCGGCGGGGTCGATCTGGCTATCGTCGTGGCCGATGGCCTTTCTGCGCTGGCGGTGCATCGGCATACCCTGCCGTTTCTCAGCCGCTTTGAAGAGCAGGCCGCAGCCGATGGCTGGAGCAGCGCACCGGTGGTGCTGGTCGAACAAGGCCGCGTCGCGGTCGCCGACGAGGTCGGCCAGCTGCTCGGTGCACGCATGACGGTCATGCTGATCGGCGAACGACCGGGGCTGAGCTCGCCCGACAGCCTGGGCCTGTACTTCACCTTCGCGCCCAAGGTCGGCCTGACCGATGCTTATCGCAACTGCATCTCCAACGTGCGTTTAGAGGGGTTGAGCTACGGCATGGCCGCGCATCGCCTGTTGTATCTGATGCGCGAAGCGTGTCGGCGCCAGCTGTCGGGCGTGAACCTCAAGGACGAAGCCGAGGTACTGAGCCTCGACTCGTCAGACCCCAGCGCAAAACGCGTTAACTTTTTGCTCGGCGAACAGTAGTTATCACTGCTGGCGGCTGGATTGCGCTTCGCGCCTGCTTTGGGGCAGCATGGGCGCGAACGTTGTCGGCAACCTGTCGTTTGCCTAAATGGACTCTGAGGGCCGTACATGCGCATCATCAAGGCAACCCTGGCACATCTCGACCTGCTCAACCCATTGTTCGTCAAATACCGCGAGTACTACGGGCAACTGCCCTACCCGGACAGCTCACGCAGCTTTCTCGAAAAGCGCCTGCGGCTGGAGGAGTCAGTGATCTATCTGGCCTTCGCCGATGACGATGTCGACGACAGCAAGCTGCTGGGCTTCTGCCAGCTGTATCCAAGCTTCTCGTCGCTGTCGCTCAAGCGTGTGTGGATCCTCAATGACATCTATGTCGCCGAAGATGCCCGGCGAATGCTGGTAGCCGACCACCTGATGCGTGAAGCAAAGAAGATGGCCAAGGAAACCAACGCCGTGCGCATGCGCGTATCGACCAGCACCGACAATCAGGTCGCCATGAAAACCTACGAGTCTATGGGCTTTCGCGAGGACACCGAGTTCAAGAACTACACCCTGCCGATCAACTCGGATTGATCGCGCTGTGGCAGCGGCGTGCAGCCGCTGCTGCAGACACCAGCGCCACGGCCTTTGCCGCCGGCCGGTAATCCGCCGCTACAATCTCCCCGGGCACGATCCCAGCTTGTCCGTATAATCCCTTTTTTACATGTGTGAAAGTTTACCTACGCTCACACATGGGTAGCCGATTTCCGTCTTTGCGCGCCCGTTGTCGCGGGTCAAGAACACAGGTGCTGTACATGGATTTCAACCCGCTTGACCTCATCCTGCATCTCGATGCCTACCTTGATCTGCTGGTGAACAACTACGGCCCGTGGATCTACGCCATTCTCTTCGCGGTGATCTTCTGCGAAACCGGGCTGGTGGTGATGCCATTCCTGCCGGGCGACTCGCTGCTGTTCATTGCCGGTGCAGTGGCGGCCGGTGGTGGCATGGACCCGGTGCTGCTGGCCGGCCTGTTGATGGCCGCAGCGATCCTCGGCGACAGCACCAACTACGTGATAGGCCGCACGGCCGGTGAACGCTTGTTCAACAAGCCCAACTCGAAGATCTTCCGCCGCGACTACCTGCAGCGGACCCATGATTTCTACGACAAGCATGGCGGCAAGACCGTGACCCTGGCGCGCTTCCTGCCGATCCTGCGCACCTTTGCGCCGTTTGTAGCCGGCATTGCCCATATGCACTACCCGCGTTTCCTGACTTTCAGCGTGGCCGGTTCGCTGCTCTGGGTCGGCGGCTTGGTCACCCTGGGCTACTTCTTCGGCAACGTGCCGTTCATCAAGCAGCACCTGTCGCTGATGGTGGTGGTGATCATCGTCCTGTCGCTGGTGCCGATGCTGCTCGGCCTGCTGCGTGGCCGCTTCGGTCGCGCGGCCAAGGCGCACTGATCGGCACATGTGGTCGTTACGCGCCTGGCGGCGCCGGCGCACCCTGGCGCGCTATCCAATCGACGCGCAGTTGTGGCAGGCCGTGCGCCAGCGCCTGCCGGTGCTCGATGGCATAACCGCCGAGGAAGACCACTGGCTGCGTGAGGCCTGCGTGCTGTTTCTGCATGCCAAACACCTGACCTGCCTGCCCGGGGTCGAACTGGATGACGAGCAGCGCCTGCTGCTCGCCGCCCAGGCGCAACTGCCGTTGCTGCACCTGGGCGACCTTGACTGGTATCAGGGTTTTCACGAGATCATCCTCTACCCCGACGACTTCAAAAGCCCCCAGCGCCACCGCGATGCCAGCGGCGTCGAGCACGTCTATGACGGCGAACACAGCGGCGAAGCCTGGCAACAGGGGCCGGTCATTCTGGCAATGGACGGGGTGCTCGCCGGTGGCGGCTGGGAGGCCTACAACCTGGTGATCCACGAGCTGGCACACAAGCTCGACATGCTCAATGGCGATGCCAACGGCCTGCCGCCACTGCACCACGGCATGCACGTCGGCGACTGGTCGGCTGCGATGCAGAGCGCCTACGACGACCTCAACCGCCAGCTTGATGCCAACCCGGATGCCGAGACCGCAATTGACCCGTATGCCGCGGAGAATCCTGCAGAGTTTTTCGCCGTCACCAGCGAATACTTCTTTAGTGGGCCTAACCTGCTACAACAGGCATATCCGCAGGTCTATCAGCAATTGGTCCAGTTCTACCGGCAGGACCCGCTGGCCCGCCTGACCCGGCTGCAGGCCGAAGATCCGCAGTATTGCGCCAGTCAGCCCTGAGCTGGCCACACATCAGGCAGGGCGTGGCGTGCACTGGCGGAATATGCCTATAATCGCCGCCAATTTTCTGAACAGACACGGGGGCCCTGCCCAATGAGCTACAGCAAGATTCCGGCTGGCAAAGACCTGCCGAACGACATCTACGTCGCCATCGAAATCCCGGCTAACCACGCCCCGATCAAATACGAGATCGACAAGGACAGCGACACCCTGTTCGTCGACCGTTTCATGGCCACCCCGATGTTCTACCCGGCCAACTACGGCTTCATCCCCAACACCCTGGCCGACGACGGTGATCCGCTCGACGTGCTGGTCGTGACTCCGTACCCGGTAGCGCCAGGCTCGGTCATCCGCGCCCGTCCGGTCGGCGTGCTGAACATGACCGACGATGGCGGCGGCGACGCCAAGGTCATCGCGGTCCCGCACGACAAGCTGTCGCAGCTGTACGTCGACGTCAAAGAGTACACCGACCTGCCAGCGCTGCTGATCCAGCAGATCGAGCACTTCTTCGCGAACTACAAAGATCTCGAGAAGGGCAAATGGGTCAAGATCGAAGGCTGGGCCGGCGCCGATGCCGCTCGTGAAGCGATCACCAAATCGGTTGCTGCCTACAAGGGCTGAGCCGAACAAGTCTGAGCGGTGATGCCGTTCAGACCATGTGTCTAGGGGCGCTCTGCGCCCCTTTTCATGCCTACTCTTCCCTGCTGCAGATTCCCTCGCACAAAATCCGTCCTAGGATCCTTCCTACAAACCCTCTGTTTTCCCACAACAAAATCAAACCCTCAGTTCATTTTCCTGCCGCTCTGCCCCCGTTAAACTTCGCCCATGACGACATCCGGCGACCGCCTCAAGGCACTCCTGCAAGAATGCGACCTGACCCCTTCCGATTTCGCCGCCCAGCGTTGCGTTACCCCCCAACACGTCAACAATTGGTTCAAACGCGGTGTGCCTCTGGCACGCATGGACGAAATGGCCGATCTGTTCTGCGTGCACCGGCGCTGGCTGATGAACGGCGTAGGGCCCAAATACCACAGTGCCATCCTGCGCCAGAGCGGCGTCTGCGCCGAGGCAGTGCACCAACCCACCTCGCTGCTCGACCTGGACGGCCGGCTGCTGCGGATCTCCCTGTACCGGCTGCACGGCAACCAGCTGTCACCTGACATGCAGGGCCACCTGACCCTGCCGGCACAATCTCTGGAAACCCTCGGCGTGTTCCCTCAGCGAGCGATATGCATGCTCATGCCCGCCGGCAACATGGCGCCGATGATCCCGCAGGACGCGATCATTGCCATCGACCGCGGCAGCACCCATGTAGTCGATGGCCAAACCTATGCCCTGCTGCACAACGGCCAGCTCAAGGTGCACAGTCTCAGCCTCGAGCACGACGACACCCTATGCCTGCACAGCCATGACCAGCGTAACTACGCGGTCGAGCGCTACACCTTCGCGCAACGTCAGGAGCAAGGGCTGGAAATCATCGGCTGGGTATTCCACTGGTCATATTTCAACCAGCGGGCCAGCTCCTGAAATACCCCGTGCAATTTTTTGCTGGGCATCGGCTGCCAGCCCTAGTATGCTTCGGCCCACATTACGCCCCACACCGGCCCAGGCCGCGTTGCAGAGGGCTCGGCGACGCCTGACACAGCCGTCTGCCTTCTTTTCATGGCCCTTGAGGTCATACCGTTTAAGGCGGTTGCGGCTTACCAAAAATGAGCCAAGATCGTCCCCGAGAAGCCGGCCACAAGCCGGCTTTTTAATGCCCGCAATTCACCCGCCCTCCCGCAGGTAGCCCATGATGAAAATCGTCCCGCTGCTGATTACCCTCCTGTTCGGCCCCGTCGTCATTGGCCAGACGCTTGCAGCGCCTCCCGCCCGCGAGCAGACGGTCGATTCGAGCCGGCTGCAAAGCGACAGTCAGGCCTATCGCTTCAGCACCTTCAGGCTGGACTCCGACGATGGCAAGCGCCACTACCAATTGTGGGTCGGTCAACCCAACAGCCCGGCCCCGGCTGCCGGCTACCCGGTGCTTTGGATGCTCGACGGCAATGCAGCGATGGCTGTGCTGCAACCGGGGCTGTTGGAGAAACTCGCCAACGGGCAAGCCCCACTGCTGGTAGCCGTGGGTTATCAGGGTGAGCAACGCATTGACCGAAACGCGCGCAGCTTCGATTACACGCCACCGTTACTGGCTTGACCGAACAGCTCGACCCTCTAACGGGCCTGCCCAGCGGTGGTGTCGATGCGTTTCTGGACCTGCTCAGCCAGCGCATGCGCCCGCTGGTCGCCAGTGTCGCGCCAATCGACACCAACCGGCAGACGCTGTGGGGCCACTCCTACGGCGGCCTGGCGGTCCTGCATGCGCTGTTCACCCGCCCAGGCGAGTTCAGCCACTACGCAGCCGCCAGCCCCTCGCTGTGGTGGCATGACGGTGCGATTGGGCGTGAAGCGCATGGCCTGCAGCAGCGTCTTGGTCAGGCTCGACCGTCCCTGCTGCTGATGCGTGGCACAGCCGAACCAGCCAGCCCGCGCGGACAGCAGCAGGCGGATGCCGAGCGGCCGATGCGTGAGCTGGCGACCGAGCTTGGCCAGGTAAACGGCCTGCACGTCTCTTACCAACGCTTCGATGACCTGAGCCACGGAGCAATGCTGCCTGCATCGCTGGCGCATCTGCTGGAAACGCTTTCAAAGTAATCAGCAGGCGGTGTGCTGCGTTATGGATGGACGTACTTGAGCACATACATGGACAAGGCGCGGAACACCTCAGCCGGAATCGCGGGCATCAGCGGGTGGGCTTTGGCCAATGTAGCGCAACACTTCTGAACCATTTTCTGGCGCACCTCTTCGCTTATCAGCCCAGCGTGAACGACTTGCGCATACTGCAGATAAGCGCATGGGGAGTTGGCCTGAGCATTGCGCAGGATGCCAAACTTAACGCCCAGCTGTGGCACCTGAGCGAACGGCTGGCCCTTGAAGTCCGCCTGCGGCGTGAGCTCTGCATAGCTGTCGCAGGTACTGTGGCAGAGCACTTGGCGCTCCATGTTGGTCGGCAGGTCGCGCTGGTAGAGCGTGATTTCCGAGCCGGGCACTTGAGTGCAGGCATTCTCGAAGGCATCCAGAATCGCCTTGGCGTTGAACTGCGCCTCCTCGATCTGGGTCAATGACACCACTCGTTCAAGCTCGCTGGTTTCGATACTTTTGACCACTCGATCAAGCGTTGCCCAATGGCTGAGTTCCTTTTGGCAGGCGATCATATGGACCTCGAAACGGTAGCCCGCTGCCGTTGCCGCCGGTGGAAATCTGGCAAATTCGATGTTATCCAGCGCCGACTCCATGATGATGTTGTACTTGTTGGCAAAGGCGTACGCGAACACTTTTTCGCCCAGTGCCCAGATGAACTTTTCGGTGTGCTCGTACACATGGAGCACACCCTGCGCCTGCATCTGCGCGTAACTGGGGTGCAACTCACGAAACGCCGGCAGGTATAGGCGTACGTAGTTCTCATAGGACCCACTGGGTAGCAGGGTTTTTTCCAGCAGGAAGGTTTTGCCCGAGCCCTGCGCACCGGCGACGATCAGTATTTTCGGGCTCGGCAACTGGTGGTCGTCAGGGTCGAAATCACGTTGTACGTCGAACAGCGTCACGCTGAGTTGATCGAACGCTTTCTGCACATCGTCATCGCTGAATGGGTATTGACTGGTCATGCGCGTGTGCTCCTTGAGGATCAGCCCGATGTCGGGCGGGTCGATAGGCTGCAGCACGCTCGCCAGGCTGAGGCGGTAAATAATTGCCACCGCCGACTACGGCGAAAGTCGCAGAGCCGGCGCTTGCCAGCCCGGTGCCTCGGTGCTGTATGCTGAGCCGGTCTTCAGGGCGGGGTGCAAGTCCCCACCGGCGGTAAATCGAAAGATGAGCCCGCGAGCGCCCCGACCCGGTCGGGGGACAGCAGATCTGGTGAGATTCCAGGGCCGACGGTCATAGTCCGGATGAAAGAAGGCGTTTGGCAGGGGCCATCAGGTGCCCCTGTGCGCGCGTTTTGTTCGCCCCGAGACGTTCATCGATTTTTCACGAGGAGCGTTTCATGTCACCCAAGCACCAACAGCAATTCCCCAATGTTGCCGCCGCACTGGCTGCATTCCAGGGAGGCCGTCCGGTCCTGTTGCTCGACGACAATGACCGCGAGGACGAAGCGGACATCATTGCCGCCGCCGAAAACATCTCGCTGCAAACCATGGCCATGATGATCCGCGATTGCAGCGGTATCGTTTGCCTGTGCCTGGACGAAGCCACGGTCGACGCGCTCGAGCTGGCGCCGATGGTGAAGAACAACCAGGCCCGCCATGGCACCGGTTTCACCGTCACCATCGAGGCAGCCGAGGGCATCACCACTGGTGTTTCTGCGCATGATCGGATCACCACCATTCAGGCGGCTTTGAGCTCGAGCGCCGAACAGCGTCATATCGTCAGCCCGGGCCATGTGTTCCCGCTGCGGGCGCGCAATGGCGGCGTGCTGACCCGCCGTGGTCACACCGAAGGCACGGTCGACCTGGCGCGCCTGGCCGGGCTGCGGCCGGCCGGCGTGCTGTGCGAACTGATGAACCCGGATGGCAGCATGGCCCGCGGCGAGCAGGTGGCCTTGTATGCGCGTGAAAACAGCATGCCGATGCTGACCATCGAGGAGTTGGCCCAGTACCGCGTGGCGCTGACCCAGCTGGAAGCCGTCGCCGTCTGATCGCAACCTGACGCGGGGCGAGCCGGTATCTGCGGCCTGCCCCGTGCCAGCATGAGCGCGCTAGCGCAAGCCTAGCGGACCTTTCAGGAACTGGTACAAGCCCGCCGCACTCTTGCGATAGCCATCTGCGGTCAGGTGCACCAGATCACCCCGCGCCAGCCCCTGTGCCTGCCAGGTTGCAATCGAGCACGGCCCACCCATGTAGCCCTGCCAATCCCAGAACAACGCCTTGTGCTTCTGCGCCAGCTGACGCTGGATGCGCACAACTGCGGCCAATGGCTGCGGCTGCCGTGCTGCACAGCTGCGCGCCTTGCGCTGCTTGATCGAGTCCGGCGGGCCGACCAGCAGGATCGCGCTGCGCGGCATGTCCTGCCGCAAGCGCGTCAGGGTGGTGTCCAGTTGCGTCTGGTACAGCGCCAGATCAAGGGTGTCGTCAAACGCCTCGTTGGTGCCGTAGGCGAGGATTACCAGGTCGGGGCGCAGCGCCTTGAGGCTGTCTTGCCAACCTGGCTGCCACTTGTCGACCACCTCCAGGCGGGCGCCGTTGATACCCAACGCCGACAAGGTCACCCCGCTGTTCTTCTGCCCTTGGATGTACCAGCCACCGAGCAGTACGCCCTGGCTGGGCTGCAAGCTCATCTGCACGGGCAAGCCGAGGTTGGGGAAGGCCGGGCTCAGTTGCCACTTGCCGGCGGTGGCCGGGAGCATGCGCCGCTGCGTGCCATTGGCCACCAGCGTGCTGTTGCTGGCTGCCTGGTACAACGCAGAGATGCGATAGCGCTGGTGGTCATCATCACGCGCCTTGAGGGTGACCACCGGCTGCGCCGCTTGCGGGATGGACAAGTAACCACCCAACGGAAACTGGCTGCTCTGCTGGTTGCGCGCCGACACCAGCGTCCACTGCCGCGGCTCGCTGTTGATGATCACCCGGTCATGGCGGATGCCGGGCACGGCGGTGGCCGGCACCAGGCCAATGCCACCGTCACCGTAACGCGCCTGCAGCAACCGGCGCAGCTCGCCGCTGAACAAGTCTGCAGCGGTATGCGAGTCGCCCAGCTGGACAATCGCCACCGGCGCTCGGCCGGCGTTGCGCAGCTTGCCCGCGAGCAGGCTGACGTTGCCGTCCCGGGTCGGGCTGGGGTTTTTTGCCTGTTTGACCGGCTGCGGCTGTGGCGGCGCGGTTACGCCAGCGCTGCAGCCTTGCATGCTGCTGATCAACAGGGCCAGGCCCAGCAAGTGACGCCATGGGCGCATATCAGTGTCCTGTAACGGTCAGGCCAGCAAAACTGATCAACGACAGTACCTGTGCAGCGATCATTTTCTGGCCGGTAATGGTGAAGTGCACACCGTCGTCGTAGCGCACCTTGACCCGCTTGCCTTCCGGCGTTTGCACGGTGAAGGAGAACTGTTCGTCGGGGTAACCCAGAAAGGGGTTGGCGGACACGAAGTGCTGGCCGAACAGCGCCGTCTGTTGTTGGTACAAGCCACTCAGGTAAGCCATTGCAGCAGACAGCCGCGGCTGGTTCATGTTCGGTGGCCCGACCCAGATTACCTGCACATTTCGCGCGCGGGCCTGTTCGAGGATAGCGTCGATCCGGGCACGGTAGGCCAGCTCCCATTCCGCTGACTTGAAGCGCAGGAACGGCTTGCCCTTGCCTTGCGGCATGTCCCAAGGATCGTTGGGGCCAAGGAACACCACCATCAGGCGGATGTTCGGCTCCCGCGCCAGCGTGTCGGCGACGGTTTGCGGCCAGTTGAAAAAGCCCGGATAAGCCAGGCCGGTACTCTGCCGGCTGAGGTTGACGGTGTTGATCTGGTAACGCTTGCGCAGGCTGTTGGCCAGGTGAGGGGCGACCCCTTGCATCAACGAGTCACCGACCAGAAACACCTGGTCACCGGCGGCCAGAACCACGCTGCTAGCAGTTTGCGCCAAAGGCACTGGCGCCTGCTGGATAACCGGCAGCGGCGCACTTGCGCCAGGCTCGGCCACCCTGTGCAAAGGCTCGGGCCTGCCCACAGGCAGCGGTTGTTCAAGATCGACTGTCACCACCGGCATGCTCGGCGCCAGCACGGTTGTGGCTGGCGCCGCGACCCCCTGCTTGTCGCCCTCCAGGCTGGCGATGAAACTGTCGCGCGCCGCGCCCAACGCTGTGGTCAGGCTGGCCCCTAAGCGCCAGGCCGGCGCTTGCCCAACCAGCGGCAGCTCGCAGCTCTGGTGATATTTTTGTTGGCAGTAGAGCTTGATCGAGTCCTGGTTGAGCCAGAACAAGATGCCCATCACCACCACGATCGCGTAAAGCGCCTTGGCCGCGTCCAGCTGCACGCGCAGCAATTGCCCTGAATTAGAAGCTGGCATAGATGAACCCCGGTACGCCCGACTGCGAGGCGAAGATGATCAACGACACGAACAGCGCCAACGGCACCGGGTACAACTGCCACGGCAGGCGTTGGCTGGCCGCCAGGCTGCGCTCGAGCAGCTTGAGCAACTGTGGATAAATGGCCAGATACAGCACGCACGCAAGGATCAGCACGCCGCTGGACGAGTGCAGCCCGGCCAGGCTGACATGGGCGATATCCGCCAGCATCTCCAGGGCGCCGTCGAGGGTCGGGCTGCGGAAGAAGATCCAGGCAAAGGCCACGTAGTGGAAGGTCAGCAAGCGCGCCAGCAAGCCCGCCCCGGGCACCTTGGCGAAGCCCGGCGCCGATTGTGCGAACAGTTTGTAGATCGCCAGACCAATGCCGTGCAGCGCGCCCCAGATGAGGAAGTTGGCGCTGGCGCCGTGCCACAAGCCGGACACCAGCATGGCCAGCAACATGTTCAGGTTGCCGCGCCAGGCGCCGTGGCGGTTGCCGCCCAGCGGGATATAGACATAGTCACGTATGAACCGCGACAGGCTGATATGCCAACGCCCCCAGAATTCCTTGAGATTGTGCGCAGCGTAGGGTGCGGCGAAGTTGTCCGGCAGGCGGAAGCCCAGCAGCAGGGCAATGCCGGTGACCAGATTGGTGTAGCCGCTGAAGTTGAAGTAGATCAGCAGGCTGTAGCCATACACGCTCAGCAACACCTGCTCGGGGCTGGCACTGCCCGGAGTGTCGAACACCGGATCGACCCACTCGCTGCCAAGCCAGGCGCTGAGGAAGAACAGCTTGACCACCGCCATGGCGATCAGCCCCAGCGCCCGTTGCGGCTCCAGCACCTGACGCATCGCCTCGGGGCGAATCTGCGGCAGCATGTGCAGGGCCCGATTGACCGGGCCGGCCACCAGGCTTGGGAAAAACGCCAGATACAGGGCAAGGTCCAACGGCGCCGCCGTGCTCAGCTCGCGACGGTTGATCGAGACCAGGTAACTGACCGAGTGAAAGGCATAGAACGACAGCCCGATCGGCACCAGCAGTTCGACGATGGGCAACGACACATCAAGGCCCAGCGCAGCCAGGGCGTTTTGTGCGCCGCTGACGAAGAACTCCTGATACTTGAATAGATAGAAGCAGCCCAACACCAACGTCAGCAGCAAACCGCTGATGAACCAGCGCCCGGGATAGCGCGCCGCGAGCAGCCCGAGGGCGTACACCAGCACGCTGTAACCGAGCAGGATATACAGCGACTGCAGGCTGAAGCTGGCCACCAGGCCATAGCTCGCCGCCAACAGCAGTGCGTTCTGCAGACGCAGGCTCCAACACAGGCTCCAGTAGAGCAGGAAGAACAACGCAAAGCAGAGGCCAAATTCGATCGAAAGGAAGCTCACAACGTAGTCCGTTACGTGACGTGGAGAGAGGGGCGGTAAAGCACCGGAATAGAGCGCGCGGGATTATGTCAGAGGGACCAGAGGGCGACAATTGGACAAGTCTGTAAAACGCAAGATGAGCACACCAAGGTAAATGCTACAAAATGCGACAGCATTTATTGCATGCCAGTAGGTCCGCTCACGCCCGTCCAATTTGCTCCGCATGCCTGCCTCTGCTAGTGTCGCGCCGTTAAGATCGCCACCGAGACCGTCGCCATGGCCCGCAAAAAAACCTCCATCGATTTCGAGCAGTCCCTCGCCGACCTGCAAACCCTGGTCGAGCGCCTGGAGAACGGTGAACTGTCGCTGGAAGAGTCGCTGGCCGCCTTCGAGCAAGGCATCGCCCTGACCCGTGACTGCCAGGGCGCGCTCGCCCAGGCCGAACAAAAGGTGCAGATTCTGCTCGAGCGCGACGGCGAACTTGCCGCGCAGCCGTTCGACGCCGAGCCCGAAGCATGATCAAAGCCTATCAGGCCAGCTGCCAGGCCCGCGTCGACGCCGCCCTCGAACCGCTGCTGCAAGCGCCTGCCGAACAATTGCAGCGCCTGTATGCGGCCATGCGCTACAGCGTGATGAACGGTGGCAAGCGCGTGCGGCCATTGCTCGCCTATGCCGCCTGCGAAGCCTTCGGCACGCCGGCCGAGCAAGCCAACGGCGCAGCCTGTGCGGTCGAGCTGATCCACGCTTATTCGCTGGTTCATGATGACCTGCCGGCGATGGACGATGACGACCTGCGCCGCGGTCAGCCGACCACCCACAAGGCGTTTGACGAAGCCTGTGCGATTCTTGCCGGCGACGGTTTGCAGAGCCTGGCCTTCACCGCCCTGCTCGACCCGGGCCTGAGCCCGCAAGCCGACTCGATCCGCCTGGCCATGGTGCAAACCCTGGCCAACGCTGCCGGCCCTGCCGGCATGGTCGGCGGCCAGGCCATCGACCTCGGCTCGGTCGGGGTCAAGCTGGATCAGCAGGCGCTGGAATACATGCACCGGCACAAAACCGGTGCCTTGATCGAAGCCAGCGTGCGCCTTGGCGCCCTGGCCAGCGCCCGCGCCGATCAAGCACAGCTGGATGCATTGCAGGTGTATGCACGCGCGGTTGGCCTGGCCTTCCAGGTGCAGGACGACATTCTCGATGTCGAGAGCGATACCGCGACCCTGGGCAAACGCCAGGGTGCTGACATAGCCCGTGACAAACCAACATACCCGGCCCTGCTGGGGCTGGACGCAGCCAAAGCCTATGCCGGCGAACTGCGTGACCAGGCCCTGGCGGCGCTGAGCGGCTTTGGCGAGCACGCCGAACCCCTGCGTGCGCTGGCCCGCTATATCGTCGAGCGCCGCCACTGACAGTACTGGCAGTACCCGCTCGCGTTGCATTGGCAGCGCGGCGGCTGAACCTGTGTGAATGGGCAGTTTGCCGAACAATGGGGTAAACTGCCGGGTCTTCAAACCTATAACGACTCGCCTGATGCCCACGACGTTTCAAGAGATCCCCCGCGAACGCCCGGCCACTCCGCTGCTGGACCGCGCCGACACGCCCGCCGGCCTGCGCCGGCTGGCCGAAGCCGACCTGGAGAACCTGGCCGACGAGTTGCGCCAGGAGTTGCTCTATACCGTAGGCCAGACCGGCGGGCACTTTGGTGCCGGCCTCGGTGTGATCGAGCTGACCGTAGCCCTGCACTACGTGTTCGATACCCCCGATGATCGTCTGGTCTGGGACGTCGGCCATCAGGCCTATCCACACAAGATCCTCACCGGCCGTCGCCAGCGCATGCTCAGCCTGCGCCAGAAGGACGGCATCGCCGCCTTCCCGCGTCGCTCCGAGAGCGAGTACGACACCTTTGGCGTGGGCCATTCCAGCACCTCGATCAGCGCTGCGCTGGGCATGGCCATCGCCGCCCGCCTGCAAGACAGCGCGCGCAAGTCGATTGCGGTGATCGGTGACGGCGCACTGACCGCTGGCATGGCCTTCGAGGCGTTGAACCACGCCCAGGAAGTCAACGCCGACATGCTGGTGATCCTCAACGACAACGACATGTCGATCTCGCGCAACGTCGGTGGCTTGTCCAACTACCTGGCCAAGATCCTCTCCAGCCGCACCTATGCGAGCATGCGCGAAGGCAGCAAGAAGGTCCTCTCGCGCCTGCCCGGCGCCTGGGAAATCGCCCGCCGTACCGAAGAGTACGCCAAGGGCATGCTGGTCCCTGGCACCCTGTTCGAAGAGCTCGGCTGGAACTACATCGGCCCGATCGATGGCCACGACCTGCCGACCCTGATCGCCACCTTGCGCAACATGCGTGACCTCAAGGGCCCGCAGTTCCTGCACGTGGTGACCAAGAAGGGCAAGGGTTTCGCTCCGGCCGAGGTCGACCCGATCGTCTATCACGCCATCACCAAGCTCGAACCCGCCGACAAGCCAGTAGTGCCGCAGCAAGCCAGCGGGCCGAAGTACTCGGCAGTGTTCGGCCAGTGGTTGTGCGACATGGCGGCTGCCGACCCGCGCCTGGTGGGTATCACCCCGGCGATGAAAGAAGGCTCCGACCTGGTTGCGTTCAGCGAGCGTTACCCCGAGCGCTATTTCGACGTAGCTATCGCCGAACAGCACGCGGTGACGCTGGCTGCCGGTATGGCCTGTGAAGGCGCCAAGCCGGTGGTGGCGATCTACTCGACGTTCCTCCAGCGTGGCTACGATCAGCTGATTCACGACGTGGCCGTGCAAAACCTCGATGTGCTGTTCGCCATCGACCGCGCCGGCCTGGTCGGCGAAGACGGCCCGACACACGCTGGCGCTTACGATCTGTCGTACCTGCGCTGCATCCCCGGCATGCTGGTGATGACCCCGAGCGACGAGAACGAGCTGCGCAAGATGCTCAGCACCGGCCACCGTTACAACGGCCCGGCTGCTGTGCGTTACCCTCGCGGGACCGGCCCGAACACGCCGATCAGTGCCGACCTCGAGCCCATCGAGATCGGTAAAGGCGTGGTTCGCCGCCAAGGCAAAACCGTGGCCTTGCTGGTGTTCGGCGTGCAACTGAGCGAAGCCCTGCAAGTGGCTGAAAAGCTCGATGCGACCGTGGTCGACATGCGTTTCGTCAAACCACTGGACGAGGGCCTGGTGCTGGAACTGGCGGCCAACCACGAGCTGCTGGTGACCATCGAAGAAAACGCCATCATGGGTGGCGCTGGCGCTGCGGTTGGCGAATTCCTCAGCCGCGAAGCGGTGCTCAAGCAATTGTTGCACCTGGGCCTGCCAGATACCTACGTCGAGCACGCCAAACCTGCGCAGATGCTGGCTGAATGTGGGCTGGACGCGGCTGGCATCGAAGCTTCGGTGCGGGCCCGGATGGTCAAGCTCGGCTTGTGATTGCTGGGGCCGCTTTGCGGCCCCAAAGCGCCGTACGGAACTGTCATGAAACTCGCAACCCTGGCCACCCTCCTCTCCCTCCCCAGCACCCTGCTCGCCGCCGAACCCAACCGCGATGACGCCCTGAAGCTGCCAGACGTACTGATCAGCGCCAGCCGCCAGGTCGAATCGCGCACCAGCACCGCCGCCGCCAATACCGTGTTCACTCGCAGCGACATCGACCGCCTGCAACCCTCCAGCGTGACTGACCTGCTGACCCGCGTGCCCGGGGTGCAGGTTGCTCCCACCGGCGGACGCGGCAGCCTGCCCGGGATATTCATCCGCGGCACCAAGGCCGCCCAGAGCCTGGTACTGGTCGATGGCGTGCGTATCGCCAATGCCACCTCCGGCGACAGCGGCCTACAGTTTCTCGACATCGATCAGATCGAGCGCATCGAAGTGCTGCGCGGCTCGCGTTCGGCGGTGTACGGCAGCGATGCCATCGGCGGAGTCATTCAGATCTTCACCCGGCGCAGCGGCGGCCCCGGCCTGCAGCCACGTCTGCGCGTTGCGGCCGGCAGCAACCAGACCTGGCAGCGCAGTCTGGGCTTGTCTGGGGGCAGCGACGCGACCCGTTTCAACCTTGGTGCCAGCCTCGACGAAACCGCCGGCATCGACTCGACCGGGCCGTCGCTGGCAAGAGATGGCGACCATGATGCCTACCGTAACCGTTCGCTCAACCTGAGCCTCAGCCACACGTTCAACGAGCGCTTCGAGGCGGGCCTGAACCTGCTCGACAGCCAAGGCCGCAGTGAATACGACAACCCGTTCGGCCGTTATGACTTCGCCAGCGGCCAGACCTTCGGCCAGCAGCCCTACACCGACTTCAACGTCAGCAGCCTGGGCAGCTATTTCGATGCACAACTGAGCGATTTTTGGCATTCGCGCCTTGAGCTGGCACACAGCGAGAACCGCGACGACAAACGCGACAAGTTCAGTGACGAGCGCTTTGTGTTCAACACCTACCGCGACCAACTGACCTGGCAGAACGACCTGACCCTGAGCGAGCAGCACGCGCTGCTGCTGGGTGGTGACTGGTATCAGGACCGCGTGCACGCCAACACCGAGCTGGATCAGGACAGCCGCTGGAACCGTGCCGCATTTGTGCAGCATCGCTATCAGGGTGAGCACTTCTCCAGCGAGCTTGGCGTGCGCCGTGATCAGAACCAGCAGTTTGGCGGCCAAACAACCTGGAGCGCCAGCCTGACGTTACCGGTCAATCAGGCCAACGATGTGCTGCTGTCCTACAGCGAAGGCTTCCGTGCGCCGACCTTCAATGACCTGTATTACCCGTCGTACAGCAATCCCGACCTCAAGCCTGAGCATTCCAAGACCGTCGAGCTGCAGTGGCGCAGCCAGCTCGGCAGCGACAGCCAGCTGGAGGCGTCGCTGTACCGCACCGAATTGAGCGATGCGATCATCTTTGGCCAGGGCTCGATCCCGCGCAACGTTGCCAGCGCTCGGATCAACGGTGCCGAACTCGCCCTCAAACAGACGTGGGGTGCCTGGCACAGCCAACTCGGCCTGGCCATGATCGACCCGCGTGACCGCGACAGTGGCCACACCCTCGCCCGCCGCGCGCGCCGCACGCTGAGCCTGGACCTGGACCGCCAGTACGAGCGCTTCGGCGTGGGCGCCAGCTGGCAAGCCGTCAGCAGCAGCTTTGATGACGAAGCCAACCGCAACAGATTGGCCGGCTATGGCTTGCTCGGCCTGCGCAGTAGCTGGGCCGCGAGTGATGAACTAAAGCTGGAGCTGAAGCTGGATAACCTGCTCGACAAAGGCTACAGCCGCGCGCTCTACAGCTACGACAACAGCGCCTACGCCTACCGCGAAGAAGGCCGCCGCTGGCTGTTCAGCGTGACCTGGACGCCGGCATTGTAGCGTCGAGCAAGGCGCACAGCTTGGCGGTAGCTTCGATCATCTGCCCGCTTGGGCGCTCCAAACCGTTGTCCGGCAGTACCAGCAGGTGACCGCCAGCCGTGGCCTTGAGCTGCGGCCAGGCCCGCCAGCTCGCCAGTTGGGCCTGGTCGCCCGCGACAATCACATCAGGGTTGCGCGCCAGCACCGACTCCACACTAACCAACGGCGCCGGCTGCGGCAGGTCGGCGAACACGTTGCGCGCGCCACATACACTCAGCGCATCGCTGACGATCTGCTTGCCGCCCAAGGTATACAGCGGCTTGTCCCAGACCTGATAGAACACCGTCAGCGGCTGCTCGCGATGGTAGCGTTGCCGCAGCTCTTGCAGGCGCTGGCGCAAGCCCGCCGCGTAGCGCTGGCCCTGTTCGGCCCGGCCGATACGGCTGGCGATGGCTTCGATGTGGCTGAGCAATTGTTCGAGCGTGGCCACTTCGCCATCGTAGCTGGCGATGCCCAGCCGGCGCAGTTGCTCGCGCTGGGCGGGGGCCACGGCGCCGGGCCACAACAACAGCAAGTCAGGCCGCAGGCTGAGCAGGCGCTCCATGTCCAGTTGGCCCTGGCGACCCACCGACGGCAGCTGACGCAGCGCCGCTGGCCGCTCGCCGCCGTCGAGCACGCCCACCAGCAGGTCATCGGCGTGCAGTTCGAGCATGATTTCGCTCATCGACGGCGCCAGGCTGACCACCCGCAGTGGCTCGGCGGCAACGGTGCTGCCGAGCATCAGCAGCAGGCAGCAGAGCAGCCGCATCAACCCAGCTGACGCGGGATGCGATAGAGGTACAGGATCACCACGGTGGACAACGCCAGCAGCACCTGGGGCACTGCCTCCAGCCCGACCAGCACCGACAGTGCGGCGACCCAGGCGGGGATGCAGGCGTACAGCATGGCCAGGCGGCGTACCCGCGCCAGCTCGATCCAGGCCGCGGGCTCTTCGACGCTGCCGAGCACCTTGCTGGTGTGGATCAACGCGCGCTTGTACGCGGCAAACCGAGCGAGGCTAAGAAACATGGTCGCGGCGCCGGCGATGAACAGCGGCATCGCCAGCACCGGAATCAGGTCGTCACCGCCGCCAAACGCCCAGGCCATGATCGGCAGCGGCAGCAAGCCCAGTGCCAGGTACTGCCACCAGGTCAGGGCCAGCCGTCGCTTGACCTCGCTGCGGGTCACGCCTGCGGCACCTCACCCTGGTGCTCGGTGCCCATCATGTGGCCGAGCTTGCCGGCCTTGGTGGCCAGGTAGTGGCTGTTGTGCGGGTTGTGACCGGTATGCAGCGGCACGCGCTCGGCAACATTGATGGCCATGGCAGTCAGCGCCTTGACCTTGCGCGGATTGTTGGTCATCAGGCGCAGCGACTTTACGCCCAGGTGCTCGAGCATCGGCAGGCAGATGCCATAGTCGCGCTGGTCGGCGGCAAAGCCCAGGCGCTCGTTGGCCTCGACCGTGTCGGCGCCGCCATCCTGCAGTTCGTAGGCGCGAATCTTGTTCAACAGGCCGATACCGCGGCCTTCCTGACGCAGGTACAACAGCACGCCGCGGCCTTCGCGGGCAATCGCCTGCAGCGCAGCTTCAAGCTGCGAACCGCAGTCGCAACGCTGGCTGAACAGCGCATCCCCAGTCAGGCACTCGGAGTGCAGACGCCCGAGCACCGGCTCGCCATCAGCGATATCACCCAGGCTGAGCACGACGTGCTCGCGGCCCGTGGCTTCATCAAGAAAGCCATGCATGGTGAAGGTCGCAAAAGGAGTCGGAAGTTTCGAGGCGGCAACAAAGACGACGGGCACGTTGTGCTCCTGATTAGTAACTTGGAATTTCACGTGGGCCGATTGTATCAGCAGGCTGACAAGCGTGCGCACGGTGAATACCGTCGGTTAAGATCGAAAGGTTCGATGCTTAGCGAGGATGTGCTCAGCGAGGCTGGCTGTCGGCAGTGAACGGATAGGGCTGCTTCCACTTCTTGAAGACCGCTTCCAGCTCGCCGCTGCGCACCAGTTGCTGCATGCGTTGGTCAAACAGCGCACTCAGCGCCTTGCCTTGCTCATTGTGAGCAAAAGCAAGATAGAGCGGCAATTCTGCTACATGAGTGCGGCGAAAGCTGTCCGGCTTGGGCGCCTGGGCCTGGACGTACTCGACTTCTGTGAGTGAATCGACATAGAAGTCGACCCGGTTATGCTCGAGCATTGGCAGAATCCCTTCGCGGCGCTGGATTTCCCTGAACTCATGAACATTCGGCAAGTAACTGCCGTAGTCGTAGCCGCGCACCCAGGCCAGGCGATAGTCGCCGATATTGGCGGGGGTCGGCACGGGCTTGCTGGTCAGGCCCAGCGCATAGATATGATCGACATCGAAGTGCCAGCGCGGGTAGAGGTTGTCGTCGCTCTCCTGCTTGTAGGAGCCGACCCAGGCATCCGCCTCGCCACGTTTGACCAAGCCAATGGCACGGCTGTAAGGCGCGCTCTGGATGGACACCTTGACCCCGGCGGGCTCGAACACCTGGCGCAACACATCCCACGCCAGGCCAGTGCCGTCGGCGTTGGTGTAGTCGAGCCAGTCTTCACTGACCAGATGGATCTGGCCCAACTGAGGCTTGTCGCTGGCGTTGGCAACAGCGCCGCCAAGCAGCATCAGCAACAGCAGCACCGTCGTCCTCAACCCCATCTGCCACTCCCGTATCAGGCTACCGCCCAAACTAGAACCTGCATGCCCAGCCAGGCGAACACACCGGCGAGGATATCGTCGAGCATGATGCCGAATCCACCATGCACATGTTTGTCGATCCAGCGAATCGGCCACGGCTTGAGGATGTCGAAGAAGCGGAACATGAGGAACCCGGCCAGCAACCACTGCCAACCCTCCGGCACCAGCCACAGGGTGATCCACATGCCGACCATTTCGTCCCAGACAATGCCTTCATGGTCGTGAACGCGCAAGTCGGTGGCGACCTTGCCGCACAGCCAGAAGCCGAACAGCATGGTCATACCCAGCAGCAGCCAGTAGCCCCAGTCGGGCAACATCTGCCACAGCGGAATGAACGGCAGCGCCACCAGCGAGCCCCAGGTGCCGGGGGCCTTGGGCAAAGTGCCGGAACCGAAGCCAAAGGCGATGAAGTGCCACGGGTTGCGCCAGACCGAAGGCGGAACGAACTCCGCAGGCACCTGATTGGGGTGGTCGGTCACGGTGTCTCCCTAAAATGTTGATAGCCGCGTTGTCGCGGGGTGATGTCCTGGCCGTGTTCGTCGCGCAAAATCACGCCTTCGCCAGCCACTGCCCGGCCGATGACATGCACCGCCAGGCCAGCGTCGCGCAGCGCGGGCAGTTGCTGCGCGGGCAAGGTGAACACCAGGACATAGTCGTCGCCACCGGTCAGCGCCGCCTGGCGGGCTGCCGCAGGCCCTGAAAAAGCCACTAGAGCAGGTGACACTGGCACCTGGGCCAGGTTCACCTCGAGCGCCAGCCGGGATGCCTTGGCGATATGGCCGCAGTCGGCCAACAAGCCATCGGAGATATCCAGCGCCGCGGTGGCCTTGCCGCGCAGGGCCTGGCCCAAGGCAAACTGCGGCGAAGGTGACCAGTACTGTGCCAGCAGCGGCGCACTGATCTCGACCGCCGCTTCGCGCTCGCCCAGCACCAACGGCAAGGCGCCGGCGGCATTGCCCAGCTCGCCGCCCACACAGAGCAAGTCACCCACTTGCGCGCCCGAGCGCAGCAGGGCCTGCCCGGCCGGAACCCGGCCAAACACAGTCATGGTGATACTCAGTGGGCCGCGGGTGGTGTCGCCGCCAATCAGGCTCAGGCGGCAATGTCGCGCCATGCGATCGAGGCCTTCGGCATACGCCTTGAGCCACTGTTCGCTGACCTCGGGCAAGGTCAGCGCCAGGGTAAAGCCGACGGGCGTGGCACCCATGGCTGCCAGGTCACTGGCCGCTACGGCCAGCGAGCGCTGGCCCAGTAGCGAGGGGTCGCAGGCGTGCGGAAAATGCACGCCGGCGACCAAGGTATCGGTAGACACTGCCAACTGCGCGGCAGCCGGCAGGTCAAGCAGGGCACAGTCGTCGCCGATCCCCAACGCAACACCTGCGCCGCCCTGCGCACAGGGCGCGGCGGCGAAGTAATGACGGATCAGCTCGAACTCACCCATGGCTGGTCAGCGCCGCAATCAGCGCTTGAACGCCTTGACTTCCGCTTCACGGACCTGCGGCGCCAGCTTGTCGAGTACACCGTTGACGAACTTGTGGCCGTCGGTGGCGCCGAAGATCTTGGCCAGTTCGACGCCTTCGTTGATCACGACCCGGTAAGGTACGTCAACGCGCATCAGGAACTCCCAGGTGGACAGGCGCAGAACCGCCAGTTCAACCGGGTCGAGCTCTTCAAGCGGGGTGTCCAGGCAAGGCTTGAGCGCGGCATCGATGTCGTCTTTCTTCGCCGGAACCCCGTGCAGGATCTCGCGGAAATAAGCGCCGTCGATGTCGGAGAAATCGTTGTCGACGCGGAACTGCGCCTCGATTTCATTCAGCGATTGCTTGGCCATGTGCCACTGATAAAGCGCCTGGGTCGCGAGCTTGCGTGCTTCGCGACGCTTGGCGCTTTTCGATGGTTTGCCAGCATCCGCAGGTTTTGGATCGCGCGGGTTGAAACGATCGCTTTCGTCGCTAATCACTTGGCCTCCAACTGCGCCAGCAGGCTGACCATTTCCAGTGCGGACAGGGCAGCTTCAGCGCCTTTGTTGCCGGCTTTGGTGCCGGAACGTTCGATGGCCTGCTCGATCGAGTCGACGGTCAGTACGCCGAACGCGACTGGCACACCGAACTCCATCGACACCTGGGCCAGGCCCTTGGTGCATTCGCCCGCAACGTATTCGAAGTGCGGAGTACCACCACGGATCACGGCGCCCAGGGCGATGATCGCGTCGTAAGCGCCCTGCTGGGCGACTTTCTGTGCAACCAGCGGGATTTCGAAGGCGCCAGGAGCACGGATGATGGTGATGTCGCTTTCGCTGACGCCATGGCGTACCAGCGCATCAACGGCACCGCTCACCAGGCTTTCGACGACGAAGCTGTTGAAGCGGCCAACCACCAAAGCATAGCGACCTTTGGGGGCGATGAAGGTACCTTCGATGGTCTTCAGGGTCATTGCGGTGTTCTCATTTTAAAGAGCGAGGCCGCCCTAGGCGGCCTGCAGGAGGGTTTGGACACGAGCGCCAGGGCGATTGGCGCGCCTGTGTCACTCAGAGGGCACGTATTCTACAACTTCCAGATCGAATCCGGATATCGCATTGAACTTCATCGGCGAGCTCATCAGGCGCATCTTGCGCACACCGAGGTCACGCAGGATCTGCGAACCGGCGCCAACCGTGCTGTAGGTGCTCGGCGTCTTGACCTGGGTTTCGCCGGCGCTTTCGCGGATATGCGCCAGCACCACGTCGCCATCGAGCGGGTGACCGAGCAGCAGCACTACGCCGCTGCCGGCCTCTGCCACGGCGCTCATGGCGGCGCGCAGGCTCCAGCGGCCGGGCTGTTTGACCATCAAGAGGTCGCGCAGCGGGTCCATGTTGTGCACCCGCACCAGGGTCGGTTCTTCGGCGCAGATCTTGCCCAGGGTCAGTGCCATGTGCACATCGCCTTCGACCGAATCACGGTAGGTGACGAGGTTGAACTGGCCCAGTTCGCTGTCCAGTGGCTGCTCGGTGACCCGCTGAACGGTACGTTCGTGGATCATGCGGTAGTGGATCAGGTCGGCGATGGTGCCGATCTTCAGGCCGTGCTCGGCGGCGAACACTTCCAGCTCGGCGCGACGCGACATGGTGCCGTCGTCGTTCATCACTTCGCAGATCACCCCGCTCGGCTCGAACCCGGCCATGCGCGCCAGGTCACAGGCCGCTTCGGTGTGGCCAGCGCGGGCCAGGGTGCCGCCAGGCTGAGCCATCAGCGGGAAGATGTGGCCAGGGCTGACGATATCGTCTGCCTTGGCATCCTTGGCTGCCGCGGCCTGCACGGTGCGCGCACGGTCGGCTGCGGAGATCCCGGTGGTGACGCCTTCGGCGGCTTCGATCGAGACGGTGAACTTGGTGCCGAAGCCCGAGCCATTGCGTGGCGCCATCAGCGGCAGCTTCAGGGTCTCGCAGCGCTCGCGGCTCATCGGCATGCAGATCAGGCCACGGGCGTGCTTGGCCATGAAGTTGATGTGCTCAGGCTGGCAGCACTCGGCGGCCATGATGATGTCGCCTTCGTTCTCGCGGTCTTCGTCATCCATGAGGATGACCATCTTGCCTTGGCGGATGTCTTCGACCAGCTCTTCAATACTGTTGAGCGCCACGCGGCACCCCCTTCTCGATCAGGATTTCAGGTAGCCGTTGGCGGCCAGGAAGCTTTCGGTGATGCTACTGCCCTTGCTCGGTGCGGCAGCCTTGTCACCCAGCAGCAGACGCTCCAGGTAACGGGCCAGCAGGTCGACCTCAAGGTTCACCCGACGCCCGCTGCGGTAGTCGGCCATGATGGTTTCGGACAGGGTATGCGGCACGATGGTCAGCTCGAATTCGGCGCCATCGACCTCATTGACCGTCAGGCTGGTGCCGTCGACGGTGATCGAGCCCTTGTGGGCAATGTACTTGGCCAGCTCCTTGGGTGCGCGCACGCGGAACTGGATCGCGCGGGCGTTATCGCTGCGCGAGATGATTTCGCCGACGCCGTCGACGTGGCCGCTGACCAGGTGGCCGCCCAGGCGGGTGGTCGGGGTCAGGGCTTTTTCCAGGTTGACCGGGCTGCCGCTTTTCAGGTCGTTGAATGCGGTGCAGTCGAGGGTTTCGCGGCTGACGTCAGCCCAGAAGCCGTCGCCAGGCAGTTCCACCGCAGTCAGGCAGACGCCATTGACGGCAATGCTGTCGCCCAGTTTGACGTCACCCAGGTCGAGCTTGCCGGTCTGGACGTAGACACGCACGTCACCGCCCTTGGGGGTCAGGCTGCGGATGGTGCCGATCGATTCGATGATGCCGGTGAACATTGGGTTCTCCTCGGAAACTGGGCGGCGTTGGGCCAGCCGGGCATTATACGCCGGTGGCCGGTTGGGGGATGGCTGTGACTCGCCAGTCATCGCCCACCGCGCGCATTTCGGTGATTTTCAGTCGCGGCGCTTCGCTCATCTTCGCCAGCGGCCAGTCCAGCAGTGGCCGGGCCTGGGAGCCGAGGAAGGTGCCGGCAACAAACAATTGGTATTCGTCGATCAAACCGAGCTGGGCAAACGCGCCGACCAAACCGGCGCCCGCCTCCAGCAGAATCTCGTTGGTCCCGCGCGCCGCCAGGGCGCTGAGCAGGGCTGGCAGATCCACCCGGCCATCGGCGCCGGGCAACTGCAGCAGCTCATGGCCGGCCTCGGCATAGCGTGGGTCAGCGGCGGCGCCGGTGACCACCAGTACCGGCCCGGCCTGGAACAAAGGCGCAGTCAGCGGCAGGCGCAGGCGGCTGTCGATCAGCACCCGCAGCGGTGGCCGTGACAAGGCCAGGGCGGTGGTATCAGGGTCCAGGCCCAGCTCGCCGCCGCGCACGGTCATCCGCGCATTGTCGGCCAGCACACTGCTGGCGCTGGTCAGCACCACGCTGGAGCGCGCACGCAGGCGTTGTACCGCTGCGCGGGCGGCAGCGCCGGTAATCCACTGGCTTTCACCACTGGCCATGGCGGTGCGTCCGTCCAGGCTCATCGCCAGCTTGGCGCGGACGAACGGCAGGCCGTGCTCCATGCGTTTCAGGAAGCCGGGATTGAGCGCACGCGCTTCTTGCTCGAGCACGCCACTGACAACCTCGATACCGGCCTCGGCCAGGCGCCGCAGACCTCGCCCGGCGACTTGCGGGTTAGGGTCCTGCATGGCGACGACCACCCGGGCCACCCCGGCCTTGACCAGCGCTTCGGCGCACGGCGGGGTGCGCCCGTGGTGGCTGCACGGTTCAAGGGTGACATAGGCGCAGGCGCCCTGGGCGCGCTCGCCGGCCTGGCGCAGGGCATGCACTTCGGCGTGCGGCTCGCCGGCGCGCACATGCCAGCCCTCGCCGACCACCTCGCCATCACGCACGATGACGCAGCCAACGCGCGGGTTGGGATGGGTGCTGTACTGGCCTTTGCGGGCCAGTTGCACGGCCAGGGCCATGTAGTGGGCGTCGAGAATTGCGGTCGGGCTGGGCATGTTTACTCTTTGCCCGGCTGGCGCGCCAGGCGGTCGATTTCTTCGCGGAATTCGTCAAGGTCCTGGAAACGCCGGTAGACCGAGGCAAACCGAATGTAGGCGACTTCGTCGAGTTGACGCAGCGCCTCCATGACCAGCTCACCGACCACCAGCGACTTGACCTCGCGCTCGCCGGTGGCGCGCAGCTTGTGCTTGATCTGCGCCAGCGCTGCTTCCAGGCGCTCGACGCTGACCGGGCGCTTTTCCAGCGCGCGCTGCATGCCGGCTCGCAGCTTGTCTTCGTCGAATGGCTGGCGGGTGCCGTCTTGCTTGATCAGCCGCGGCAGTACCAGTTCGGCGGTTTCGAAGGTGGTGAAGCGCTCGCCGCAGGCGACGCATTCGCGCCGGCGACGCACTTGTTCGCCCTCGGCGACCAGGCGCGAGTCGATGACCTTGGTGTCGTTGGCACCGCAAAAGGGACAGTGCATGGTGGCAGGCAACAAAAAAAGGGAGGGCCATGGTAGCGCATCCGACTGGCAAGACAAGCCAAAGGGGTTACCATCCACTCAAATCTGCCCCTGAAGGACTTCTCCATGCACTTTCGAGCGCTCGTCGTGCTCTGCCTCGCTGGCCTGATGACGGCCTGCAGCAGCGATAAACCTAAAAACGAACCGGTGCCCGCAACGCCGGCGCCGAAAACGGTGAAAAAGGCCCCGGCGCTCGGCCCACTGCCGGCTTATCAACGGGAAATCAGCGGCAGCCTGCAAGACGTGCCAGCGGGTGCCGAGGTCGAGCTGGCATTGCTGGTGATCGACGAACGTGATCGCCCGCAGCGGCTGCTGGCCAGCAGCACCCTGACCGGTACCGGTCAGGACCTGCCCTACCAACTGCGCTTCAACCCGGAAGCGTTCCCGGCCGGTGCCCGGGTCGAGTTGCGCGGTCGCGCCAGCCGCTCGGGTCAGTTGATCATGCACCTGCCGCCACAGCGCATCGTCCAGGCTACGAGCCAGGCCACCGGCCCGCTGCGCTTCGAGAAAGCCCCGTAAATGGCGCCAGTGCAGTTGCAGCATGCGCTCAGCGGTCTGATCGGCGAAGCGCAGCTGGTTGCCACTGCGCTGCCGGAGTGCGCGCTGAAACTGTGGCTGCTCGGCGCCGACAACATGCACCGCGCATTCACCCGCGAAGAGACCCAGCGCATCCTCGAAGAGCCGCCGTACTGGAGCTTCTGCTGGGCCAGCGGCCTGGCCATGGCCCGCTACCTGGCGGCCAATCCACAGTGGGTCGAGGGGATGCGCGTGCTCGACTTTGGCGCCGGTTCGGGCATTGCCGGGATCGCCGCAGCGCGGGCGGGTGCTGTCGAGGTGGTTGCCTGCGACCTTGATCCGCTGGCCTTGGCTGCGTGCCAAGCCAATGCTGCGCTGAACCAGGTCGAGCTCGGTTACAGCAGTGATTTTTTTGCCGAAGCCGACCGCTTCGATCTGATTCTGGTGGCTGATGTGTTGTACGACCCGGCCAACCTGCCGTTGCTCGATGGTTTTCTCAGCCGTGGCCGCCAGGTGCTGGTGGCCGACTCGCGGGTGCGCAATTTCAGCCACCCGCTGTACCGTCAGTTGGACGTGCTCGAAGGCTTGACCCTGCCCGACCTGGCCGAACCGCACGAATTCCGCCGGGTCAGCCTGTACCACGCCAGCCGCGAGCCTTTATAGTGGTGTCATTCAGAGATTTGCGAGAGTTGCGATGAGCCAAGCCCCCGATACCAACGCCCTGCCGTACATTTTCGATGCTACCGACGCCAACTTTCAGCAGTTGGTCATCGAGAACTCCTTCCACAAACCGGTGCTGGTGGATTTCTGGGCCGAGTGGTGTGCGCCATGCAAGGCGCTGATGCCGTTGCTGGCCAAGATAGCCGAGGGTTATCAGGGCGAGCTGTTGCTGGCCAAGATCAACTGCGACGTCGAGCAGCAGGTGGTTGCCCAGTTCGGTATCCGCAGCCTGCCAACCGTGGTGCTGTTCAAGGACGGTCAGCCGGTCGACGGCTTTGCCGGTGCGCAGCCCGAATCGGCGATTCGCGCCCTGCTCGAGCCGCACGTGCAGATGCCTGCCGCGCCGACTGCCTCGCCACTGGAAGAAGCCAAGGCGCTGTTTGCCGAAAGCCGCTTTGCCGAGGCCGAAGCGACCCTCAAGCTGTTGCTGGGCGAAGACAACAGCAATGCCGAGGCGTTGATCCTGTACGGCCGTTGCCTGGCCGAGCGTGGCGACCTGAGTGAAGCTGAGGCCGTGCTGGGTGCGGTCAAGAGCGACGAGCACAAGGCAGCGTTGGCCGGCGCCAAGGCGCAGCTGACCTTCTTGCGCCAGGCCGCCAGCCTGCCGGAAGCCGCCGAGTTGAAGAGCCGTCTGGCGCAAAACCCTGAGGACGACGAAGCCGCTTATCAGCTGTGCATTCAGCAGTTGGCGCGCCAGCAGTACGAAGCGGCGCTGGATGGGTTGCTCAAGCTGTTCCAGCGTAATCGGGGTTATGAAAGCGGATTGCCGCACAAGGCGCTGTTGCAGGTGTTCGAGCTGCTCGGCAATGAGCACCCGCTGGTTACCGCGTATCGGCGCAAGTTGTTTGCCTTGATGTATTGAGGCGCATATCGGCCCGACGGTCTGCGGGGCCGCACAGATCCTTGGGCCGCTGCGCGGCCCTTTCGCGACACAAGGCCGCTCCTACAGGCCGGCGGTGAGCCATGAGCAACTCGGTCGCCTGTAGGAGCGGCCTTGTGTCGCGAAAGGCCAGCGTAGCTGGCTCACTATGCTTCAACCGATCCAGTGATAAACAGGCGCATCCCCCGCGCTTTCCACCCTCACCTCAGCACTGTGACGCAAGCGCACCAGCAGCCGCTTGCCCGCCGCCGTGCTGCCGGTCAACTGCTCCAGTTGCTCAAGTAATTCTGGCCCAGTCATCTGTCCGGCCACGCGCAAGGCTTCGCGCGCAGCTTGCCACTGGTCATCGTTCTGCCGCACCGCCGGTGCCGGCGTTGCCTTTTCCACCGGCGCAGCCAACTCCACCTGACGCCCAAGCTGCGCCCATTCCGCCGGCTCCAGCTCGATGGTCAGGTCCACCGGCCACTCGCCGATCGTTCCTCGTATTCTCACCTTGGCTTCCTCGCTCACAATTGCCTGGCGCCCATGCTCCCACGACATGAAACCTTCGCCAAGCGGCTGGCACTCGCCAGAAAAACTGTTATAACATTACCAAATAATTCGCCCTGCTCTCTGGAGTTGACCATGCGCCGTCTGTTGCTTGCACTGCCCTTCGCCCTGCTGCCCCTGGCCGTGGCGTATGCCCACGATGAGCATGATCACGATCACGATCACGACCACACCGCGCTGGGCGCCCATGAACACGGCGTGGCCAAACTCGACGTAGTACTGGATGGCAACACCCTCGAGCTTGGCCTGGACAGCCCGGCGATGAACCTGGTGGGCTTTGAACACGCCGCCAGCAGCGATGCCGACAAGGCCAAGGTAGCCAGCGTACGCCAGCAACTGGAGCAGCCACTGCAGCTATTGGGTCTGGCCAAGGACGCTGGCTGCAGCATCGACGCGCAGGAGCTGCAAAGCCCGCTGTTCGACGCACCAGCAGCCGCTGCCGGCAAAACCGAGAAACACGCCCACAGCGATATCGAAGCGCACTATCAGTTTACCTGCAGCAACCCCGGCAAACTCGCCAGCATCGACCTCGCGCCGCTGTTCAAGGCTTACCCGGCGATGCAGAAGATCAACGTGCAGTTGATTGGCCCTAATGGCCAAAAAGGCCTTGAAGCAACGCCGACCACCGCGACGGTCGCGTTCTGAATGAGCCAGGCGTTGATCGAACTGCGTGATCTGCTGTTCGCCTGGCCCGGCCAGGCGCCGCTGCTGGATATCCCGCAGTTTCGCCTGGAAGCGGGCGAAGCGCTGTTTCTCAAGGGCCCCAGCGGCAGCGGCAAGACCACCCTGCTCGGCCTGCTTGGCGGTGTGAACCTGCCGGCGCAGGGCAGCGTGCGCCTGCTCGGTCAGACCTTGGCCGAGCTGGGCCAGGGCGCGCGCGATCGCTTCCGCGTCGATCACACCGGCTACATTTTTCAGCAGTTCAACCTGCTGCCGTTTCTGTCGGTGCGAGAAAACGTCGAACTGCCTTGTCGTTTTTCTGCCAGCCGCGCCGAGCGTGCCCGCCAGCGCCATGGCAGCGTCGATCAGGCCGCCACGCAACTGCTCGCGCACCTGGGCCTGACTGACCCGGCAATGCTCGCGCGGCGCGCCGATAGCCTGTCGATCGGCCAGCAGCAACGAGTAGCCGCGGCCCGGGCGCTGATCGGCCAGCCGGAGTTGGTGATCGCCGACGAGCCAACCTCGGCGCTCGATGCCGACACCCGCGAAGCCTTTATCCGGCTGCTGTTCGACGAATGCCGCGCTGCCGGCTCCAGCCTGTTGTTCGTCAGCCACGACCAGAGCCTGGCGCCGCTGTTCGATCGACACCTGTCACTGGCCGAACTCAATCGCGCCGCCGCGCCCCGGGAGGCCTGATGTACCTGCTCCGCCTTGCTCTGGCCAGCCTCGCCAACCGGCGCTTCACGGCCTTTCTTACCGCCTTCGCGATTGCCCTGTCGGTCTGCCTGCTGTTGGCCGTGGAACGGGTCCGCACCGAAGCCCGCGCCAGCTTTGCCAGCACCATCAGTGGCACCGACCTGATCGTCGGCGCCCGCTCGGGCTCGGTCAACCTGCTGCTGTACTCGGTGTTTCGCATCGGCAACGCCACCAACAACATCCGCTGGGACAGCTATCAACACTACGCCAGCGACCCGCGGGTGAAGTGGGCGATCCCGATTTCGCTGGGCGACTCGCATCGCGGCTATCGGGTGATGGGCACCAGTACCGATTACTTCAGCCACTACCAGTACGGCCGGCGCCAGCACCTGGAACTCAGCCAGGGCCGGCCGTTTGCCGATAACCCGTTCGACGTGGTGCTGGGCGCCGAAGTCGCCGAGGCACTGCACTACAAACTCGGCGACAAGCTGGTGCTGGCCCATGGCGTAGCGGCGATCAGCCTGGTCAAACACGATGACAAACCGTTCACTGTGGTCGGCGTGCTCAAACGCACCGGCACCCCGGTTGACCGCACCCTGCACATCAGCCTGGCCGGCATGGAGGCCATTCACGTCGACTGGCACAACGGCGTACCGGCTCGCGGCACCGGCCGCATCAGTGCCGAGCAAGCGCGCGGCATGGACCTGCAACCGACTGCGATCACCGCCTTCATGCTTGGCCTGAACAACAAGATCGCCACTTTCAGCATGCAGCGGGAGATCAATCAGTACGCCAACGAGCCGCTGCTGGCGATTCTCCCGGGCGTGGCCCTGCAGGAGCTGTGGAGCCTGATGGGGACCGCCGAGCAAGCCCTGTTCGTGGTGTCGTTGTTTGTCGTGCTGACCGGCTTGATCGGCATGCTCACGGCGATTTTGACCAGCCTCAACGAGCGCCGCCGGGAGATGGCCATTCTGCGCTCCGTGGGTGCTCGGCCCTGGCATATTGCCGGCCTGCTGGTCCTCGAGGCGCTGGCGTTGGCGGTAGCCGGTATCGTCGCCGGGCTTGGCCTGCTGTATGCCGGCATCGCTTTGGCTCAGGGCTACGTGCAGGCCAACTATGGTTTGTACCTGCCACTGGCCTGGCCGAGTAGCCATGAATGGACGCTGCTGGCTATCATCCTCGGCGCAGCGTTGCTGATGGGCAGCGTGCCGGCCTGGCGTGCCTATCGGCAGTCATTGGCTGATGGTCTGTCGATTCATTTGTGAGTGATTACCATGCGTATGCCCCGCCTTAGCGCTCAGTTCCCGCGCTGCCTCATGCTACTGGTGCTGCTCTTCAGCTCGCCGGTGTGGGCGGCTGAGCCGCGCGAGCTGGATTGGCCGGCATTGATCCCCGAAGGCGCGCCAGTGCAAGCCCCGCAGCTGGCGCCGCTGCACGACCTGTCGCAGATCGGCAACGCGCTGGCGGCCGAGTCCGCGCCGCCAGTACCACAGCAATCGGCCAATGCTCCGGTGGTGCAGGCGCTGGACAATCAGCAGGTCAAGCTGCCGGGCTATATCGTGCCGCTGGAAGTCAGTGAAGAAGGCCGTACCACCGAGTTTTTGCTGGTGCCGTATTACGGCGCCTGCATTCACGTGCCGCCACCGCCGTCGAATCAGATCGTGCATATTTTCAGCGAGATGGGCGTACGCGTCGAAGACCTGTACCAACCGTACTGGATCGAAGGGCGTATGCAGGTCAAAGCCAGCAGCAGCGAGCTGGCTGACGCCGGATACCAGATGGAAGCCGAAAAAATCTACGCCTACGAGCTGAAATAAGCCCGCAGGACGGCTATGCCGCGCTTCGTTGAGCTGGGTCAAACATTTGGTTTAAGCGCCTCCGTACCATTAGGCCATTGATTACCAATGTCCTTTCGGAGCTTCCATGAACAAGTCCTTGCTCGGCGCCTCGCTCGTCGCCCTGGCCCTCGTTGCGCCTGCTGCCCACGCTCACCAGCCGGGTGATTTCATTGTCCGCGCCGGCGCCATCACCACCGCGCCCAACGAAAGCAGCGGCGACTTGCGCTTCGACGGCAACAAGGTAGCCGGCACCAAGGCAACCCTGACCAGCGACACGCAGCTGGGCCTGACCTTCGCTTACATGCTCAGCGATCACATCGGCGTCGAGCTGCTGGCGGCCACGCCGTTCCAGCACACCGTTGGCGTCAAGGGCCTGGGCGGCGGCCTGGATGGCAAGCTGGCCGACATCAAGCAACTGCCACCGACCCTGTCGCTGCAGTACTTCCCGATGGACCCAGCCTCCAAGTTCCAGCCGTACGTAGGCGTGGGCATCAACTACACCCTGTTCTTCGATGAAGACCTGAGCAGCGCGCGCAAGCAGCAAGGCTTCAGCAACTTGAAAATGCAGGACTCGATCGGCATCGCCGGCCAGGTCGGCATGGACTACATGATCACCGACAACGTGCTGGTCAACGCCTCGGTCTGGTACGTCGACATCGACACCAAAGCCACCGTCGACGGCCCTGCCGCACTGGGCTACAGCAAGACCAAGGTCGACGTTGAAGTCGATCCATGGGTGTACATGGTCGGTATTGGCTACAAGTTCTGATCGTTGCTGCATGACAAAGCCGTTGCCATCAGGCAGCGGCTTTTTGCTGTCAGCGCTGGCCATTGCCTGTTTGCCAGCGCAGATACAGCCAATAAATCAAGGCCAGTGCGCTGAACCCCGCGCCCACTGCGCACACGGCCATCCAGCCCCAGCGCGCATAGACCCAGCTCGCCGCTACCGCCCCCACCCCGCTGCCCAGCGAATAACAGCACATATAGGCCCCGATCAGGCGGCTTGCCATCTCACTGCGCCCTTTCAGCAGCAATGTCTGGTTGGTGACGTGCACCGCCTGGACGGCAAAATCGAGCATTACTACGCCCAGCACCAGTGCCAGCAATGAGTATTCAAGAAAGGCCGTGGCTACCCACGACAGCAGCAACAGCAGCAAGGCCATGCCGGTGCTGCGCTGCGCGTAGCCCTGGTCAGCCAGACGCCCGGCACGTGACGCTGCCATCGCACCGGCGATTCCGGCCAGGCCAAACAGCCCGATCTGGGTATGGCTCAGCGCCAGCGCTGGTGCGCTCAGCGGCAGTACCATTGCACTCCACAGCACGCTGAAAGCGGCGAAGGTCAGCAAGGCCAACAGCCCACGCTGGCGCAACAGCCGATCGTGTCGATACAGACTGACAACCGACGCCAGCAATTGCCTATAGCTGGCGCTGCGGGCGCCTGGCTGCGCGCTCGGCAACTTGCGCCAGAGCAGCAAAGCCATCAACAGCGCCAACCCAGCAGCAACAAAATAGACGCTGCGCCAGCCGGCAACGTCGGCGAACGCACCAGCCACCAGCCGCGCCAGCAAGATGCCCAGCACCACGCCGCTGGTGACCTGGCCGACCACGTGCCCCTGCTCCTGCGCTGTCGCCAAGGTCGCGGCATGCGCCACCACCACCTGCACCACGACCGCCAGCAGCCCGACCAGACTCATCGCCAGCAGCAATACGGCCCAGTCCTGCGCCAGCCCGACCGCCAGCAGCGCCGCGGCCGAGAGCAGCAGTTGACAGACGATCAAGCGCTTGCGCTCGAACAGATCGCCCAATGGCACGACCAGCAACAGGCCAACCGCATAGCCGGCCTGAGTCGCGCCGACGACCAGCCCGACCTTGCCCGTTGCCACCCCCAGGCTGGTCGCCATCGACTCGAGCAACGGTTGAGCGAAATACACCGAGGCCACAGCCAGTGCACAGGTCACGGCAAGCAACAGAGTGAGTGAGCGAGTAAGTGGCGCAGGGCTGAACGCGGTCATGGCAGGCACTCGACAACTGGTTTCATATTGAAACCACTTACTGGCTTTCTAGCAAATGTGGTTTTAATCTGCAACCAGATAAACAAGCGAGGTTTTCGCCATGCTGGACCCGATCAACGACCAATGCCCCGTGGCACGCGCGCTGCTGGTGCTCGGTGATCGCTGGGCGCTGATGATTCTGCGTGATGCGTTCGATGGCCTGCGCCGCTTCAGTGAGTTGCAGAAGAGCCTCGGCCTGGCGAAGAACATTCTCTCCTCGCGCCTCAAGCTGCTGGTAGAAACCGGCCTGCTGACCCTGCAACCCGCCTCGGATGGCAGCGCGTACAAGGAATATGCACTGACCGACAAGGGCCGCGCGGTGTTTCCCATCGTGATTGGCCTGCGCCAGTGGGGCGAGCAATTTCTATTCGAAGCCGGCGAAACCCGCTCGCAACTGCTCGACAGTGCCCACGGCCAACCTTTGCAGACACTGCAGGTGCAAGCCAGGGATGGCCGCGTGGTGGGGCCGGACGATTGCCTGCGGCGGGTGGTGCGGCATGGGGTGAAGCCAGGTCGCGGCTAATTACGTAGCCAGGGAGCCGGGAATTATCCGCGAGCAGTCGGGTCGTTAGCGCGGTGTCGAGTGCGCTGGGGCCGCTGCGGGCGCCAGCGATCTCAAGCCAGAGATAAACACAGAGACCTTGAAGCGGATGGGTTTCAGTGCGAAACCAGTGCTCTGCTGACACCCAGCTCCATATCATCGATCAGGGCCTTGGCGAGCTCACTCAATATTCGTACAGCGCTCCCTGCTTGCCGATCATTCTCCATCTCCGCCTCTGTAGCGAGATGGCGGATACAGCCCAGGAGTACGGATAGCTCCGAGAACGCCTGATCAAGTGGCACATCACGCTGTACGCAGAAAAGGTTCTGGCAAGGTGTCTGGCCTTGAGTTTTGCGGTGCTTGATATCGGTTTTCATGACACCGCCTCCTTGTCCCTGGCATGCGCAACCAACGCAAGTATCAACTGGTTGAGCACCTCTATGACCTCCAGCAAGTACTTGTGGATGCCAATAGGCTCACCGAAAAGATTGGCTTTGATTGTTCCGTTCAAGCAGTCGAGCAGCTTGTCGACCTGGGCGAGCGCATCTTCCACGCTGAGTTCGGCGTTAATCAGGAAATAGGGTACTGGCGGATCCGGGACGAGCTTTTTCATGGTCAGGTCTCTTGTGTGTTCACAGAAAACCACCACCGTCGCTCTTCTCACGGATTGAGGGTGGCAGCCGTGCACAGGGTGAGAAACCGAGACACAAGAGAAACCCGGCCAGACCGAAGTCTGCCCGCGCACGGCTGCCATAAACTGGCCGTAATTTGTGTTGTCGGGTTCTCACACCCGGTCACCACTTCTGGCGACCCTGTGACATTAGGACTGAGGTGATTCCCCGACAACTGAGCTGCTTCCGAAAGACGCGTAGGATAATTCCTAGACGGGCTTTTGCAGAAGCATTTGGATTTGATTTCAGAAAGGTCTGACGCGCAGATGGGTTTCCCGCAGGCCTGAGCGACCTGCAGAACGGTGCTTAGCCCCTGCCCAACAGCTTGGCCAAACCTTCGACCATCGGCGTTGGTTGAGGGAAGTCGAAGCGTGCCAGCAAGCGCGCGTTGTCGGCACGGGAGTGGCGGATGTCGCCCGAGCGGGCTTCGCCGTAGCTGATTTCCGGCAGGCTGCCAATGACGTCGCGCAGCGCGGCCAGTAGCTGATTCAGCGAGGTGGCCTGGTTCAGGCCGATGTTCACTGCGCCCTCTTCCACCTGCGGTTGCTCGAGGGCCTGGACCATGACCTGGACCAGATCACCAACATAGAGGAAGTCGCGGGTCTGCTCGCCGTCGCCAAATACCTTGATCGGCAAGCCTTGGGTAGCGCGCTCGCTGAAGATGCTGATCACCCCGGAATACGGCGAGGACGGATCCTGGCGCGGGCCGAAAATGTTGAAGAAGCGGAAGATCACCGGCTCCAGGCCATGCTGGCGGCGGTAGAAATCCAGGTACTGCTCGCTGGCAAGTTTGTCCACTGCGTAAGGCGTCAGCGGCGCCTTGGGGGTATCTTCGGCAATCGATTGGCCTTCGCCATTGTTGCCATACACCGCGGCGCTGGACGCAAACAGCACCCGACGCACGCCATTCAGGCGCATGGCTTCGCAGACATTCAGCGTGCCGATGAAATTGCTCTGGTGGGTTTTCACCGGGTCATCCACCGAGGCCTGCACCGAGGCCACGGCAGCCAGATGCACAACGGCGCGGCAGCCAGCGGCAGCACGGGCGACCAGAGCGGCGTCGGCGACATCGCCTTCGATCAGCTCCAGGCCGGGATGCTGCAACTGCAGGTTGGCGCGCTTGCCGGTGGACAGGTCGTCAAGGATACGCACCGCATAGCCTTTGCCCAGCAAGGCGTCGGACAGGTGCGAGCCGATGAAGCCCGCGCCGCCGGTGATCAGAATAGGGGCGTCAGCCATGTCGGTAGAATCGGTCCAGTAAAGGCGCCAGGCCCGAGCGCCAGGCGCGCGGCTTGATGCCGAAGGTATGAAGGATCTTCTTGCAGGCCAACACCGCATTTTGCGGCTCTTCGCTGGCATCCGGCCGTGCCGCATGGGCCTGGGCGGTCGGTGCCTGCACTGCGAGCTGGCGCCATTGCTGTGCTTCGGCAAGGATCGCCTGGCCCAGCGCCAGCGGCGTGGTCGCCTCGTTGCCGGCGTAGTGATAGGTGCCCCACAGCGGCGCGGCGCAGTCGAGTTGCTTGAGTACCGAGAGGATGACCCGGGCCGCATCGTCCACTGGCGTCGGATTGCCGCGGCGATCGTCCGCCAGGAGCAATTCCTGCGGCTGCTCGGCGCGGGTCAGGAAGCGCCCGAGGGTGCCATCGATGCTCTCGTCCAGCACCCAGCCAAAGCGCAGCAGCACATGCTGCGGGCAAGTTGCGCGCACGCTCTGCTCGACCCGCCACAGCGCCTGGCCGCGGCTGCCCAGGGGCACCGGCTCGTCCTTTTCGCTGTAGGCAGTGGCCCGCGAGCCATCGAACACGCGATAGCTGGAAGGTTGCACGAGGATCATTTCGTGGTGCTGGCACAGCTCGGCCAGGCGCTCGACTGCGCGCTCTTGCTGGGCGAGGCGCTGTTCGCTGACCGCCTCGGCCTGGAACCAGTCGAAGTAATAGGCGAGGTTGATCACCACGTTGGGGCGGTGTTCGTCCAGCAGCAGGGTCAGGCTGGCCGGATCCCAGCCGTTGTCCGGCGGACGCGGCGCCAGGAATCCGATGTCTTCCTCGGCCCCGAGACGAATCAGCGCTTGCCCGAGGGCATTGCCACCACCCAACAGCATCAGGCGCATACGCATAGGGTAAAAAAGTCCGCTCAGATCGTTGGAAGAAAAAGCATTTTGCGGTTTCCGACAGGGGAAGTCCAACGCCTGCTGGATTGCGGCGTTGCTCGGCACTGCGGTAGCGCACTGTGCGGGGCTTTTATCGACCTATACTGAGCGCGCCATCCCCTGCTCAGCGCGAAGGTCCAAATGCCCACCGAATCCATCGCTGCACACCGTTCGACCTGGCAGTATGACGAGGCAGCGCCCGGCGCAGAGCGGTTCATCGAACAGTCATTCGACGGCTATCGGCAGCAGGCACGACTGCTGGTGCCCGATGTTGCACACGCCCCGCCCGCCTTTATCGTCGGTGGCGCACGCTCGGACTTCACCCGCCTCAACCCGTTGCTGTATCGCCTGCAGGCGCAGGGCATCGGCTCGCTCAGCGGTAACCTGTCCGGCCACAGCCTGGCCAGCCAACCGGGCGCCGCCGCGCCGTCGCTGCACACCAATCTGCACGAGGCACTGAGCTTTCATCAGCATATCGCCGAGCAGTGCCATACCCTGATCGGCCATAGCCTTGGTGCAGCCATTGCGCTGAAGATGGCCGCGCAGTTGCCAAGCATCTCCAAACTGGTGCTGATCTGCCCGGCGGTTTACCCTGACGCGGCGCACCAGGCGCCGTTCGGCCCGGCGTTCACCGCAGCGATTCGCCAGCCGTTCGCCTTTCTGCAATGTGACAGCTATGAATTCTTGCGCACCTTTACCGGCCAGGTATTGCTGGTGATCGGTGAGTACGACGGGCTTAATTCGCGTGCTTATGGCCAAGGCGCGGGGACCTCGGCGGGGACGCGCTGGGTGTCTGGCGTGCAGCGCTACAGCCCGATCCCGGAAGAAGTCACCCATACCCTGCTGCGCTCAGTGCCGGCGCCACATGTCGAGTGCCTGCTGCTGACCGACTGCGACCACGGCATCGCCGCTCACCTGCGAGACAATCCGCAAGTCGCCGACCAGGTGGCAGAGGTGACCGCAGCGTTCATTCGCGGTTGAGGCGGCCTACTCGATCTCGAACAGGCCGTTGCTCAGCGGGCCGACGCTGAGGCGCTCGCGCACGTCATCGTCGATGCGCGGATCATCCGGGCGGTACAGCTTGACCTGCCGGTAGGCATTGATGCGGTTGATCTCCTCGCCGAGAAACTCCCAGACCACGCGGGTACAGGCCGGGTTGCGCCGGTCGCCGCTGGAGACTCCGGTCTTGAGCCCGTTCAAGCGGGTAATGCGGCTCTTGAAGCTGGGGATGAGGATGGTCTGACTCATCTCGTTGAGGGTCAGTGATTCGTAGTCGATCAGGAACATGCGGTCCTGCAGCTGGAACGCCGCACCAAGGTAGCGGCAGCGCACTTCGGCATGCAGGTCGGTGGCGCTGCTGCGCTCCTGGCGTTCCTGGCGCTCGAATAGAAAGCTGCCGCGCTCCTCCCGCAAATGCACCAGCGACACCAGAATGGTACCCGGCACCGACATGCAGTTGGAGTATTCGAAGTAGTAGCCGCAATAGCGCGAGAGATTGCCGGCATGCGCATGCAAAGGCTTGAACAGCTCACTGATGGGGTCGTTCAACGGCCCGTTCTGCTCCGAAGGAATGCGCGCACCTATCAGCCGGGCAAACTGCTCGGGCGGCAAATTCAGCTCGTAATCCTCGACCCCGAAGAAATCGCCGATGCGCTTGAGGTTGTAGGCCGTCGGACGGCTCTGCCCGCTCAAATACTTGTTGAACTGGGCGCGGTTGATCGACAGCTGCCGGCAAACCTCGGAGATAGAGCGGTAGTGGCTACAGGCCAATTTCAGGTTGCTAGCGAAATGATCGCTCATGTACGAGGTCCAGCTGATGCGAGTGATGCAAGCATAGCATCAAGTCGCGCCAACTGAGAGCAACCCGCGAAATTGTAACGACTCTTGTCATGGCCAACCATGCGCCCAACGAAAAGCGGCGCGTCGTTGCCGCCGCTGGTCATTCCACGCGAAGAATAAGAATCGAGGTCATTTGCCATGCTCGAAGTACTCAACGATTTCCTTTCGGGGAAGCTGCTCATCGTCCTTATCGTCGGACTTGGTAGCTACTTCACCCTCCGCTCGCGGTTCGTCCAGTTCCGTCACTTCGGCCACATGTTCGGTGTGTTCAAAGAATCCCTGCGTGGCCAGGCTGGCCAGCTGAGCTCGTTCCAGGCACTGATGCTGAGCCTGGCCGGCCGAGTTGGCGCCGGTAACATCGCCGGTGTCGGCATCGCTGTGACCCTCGGCGGCCCAGGCGCTGTGTTCTGGATGTGGGTGACCGCGCTGGTTGGCATGTCCAGCAGCTTCTTCGAATGTACCCTGGCCCAGGTGTACAAGCGCGCCGATGGCGATGGCCTGTACCGTGGCGGCCCGGCGTACTACATCTTGCATGGCTTGAAATTCAAGCGCATAGCGGTGGTGTTCTCGCTGCTGTTGCTGGTGACCTACGGCTTCGCCTTCAACGGCCTGCAGTCGTACACCGTGACCCACTCGCTGCAAAATGCCTTCGGCTTCCCGCCGCAGCAGACCGGTATTGCCCTGGCAGTGCTGCTGGCGATCGTCTTCCTCGGTGGTATCAAGCGTATTGCTTCGGTGTCCGACCTGCTGGTACCGGTCAAGACTCTGGCCTACATCGGCGTCACCCTGTATGTGATCGGCAGCCAGATCGAGCACGTGCCAGCGATGCTGGAAACCATCTTCAAAAGCGCCTTCGGCCTTGACCCTGCGTTCGGCGGCCTGCTCGGCAGCGCGATCGTGATGGGCGTGAAACGTGGCGTGTTCGCCAACGAAGCGGGCCTGGGCAGTGCGCCCAACGTTGCTGCCGTGGCCGCGGTCAAGCACCCTGGCGCACAGGGCGTGGTGCAGGCGTTCAGCGTGTTCCTCGACACCTTCGTGATCTGCACCTGCACCGCACTGCTGATCCTGCTGTCGGGCTTCTACACCCCAGGCTTCGAAGGTGACGGCATCGTCCTGACCCAGAACTCGCTGGCCGCTGTAGTCGGTGACTGGGGTCGTCTGTTCGTCAGCGTCGCGCTGTCGCTGTTCGTCTTCACCTGCATCCTCTACAACTACTACCTGGGCGAAACCAGCCTGCAGTTCCTGACCCGCAAGCGTTCGGTGCTGATGGGCTACCGCGGCCTGGTCCTGGCGCTGATCGTATGGGGTTCGGCGCAAGACCTGTCGACCGTGTTCGCCTTCGCCGACATCACCATGACCTGTCTGGCCTTCGTCAACCTGATCGCCCTGACCCTGCTGTTCAACATCGGCCTGCGGGTCATGCGTGACTACGATGTGCAGCGCAAGGCTGGCATCAAGCAGCCAGTGTTCGATTCGAGCAAGTTCCCTGACCTGGACCTGGACCGCAACGCCTGGCCAGTTCCGGCAGCCGCTGAAACAACCGCTGACAACACCGTCGGTCAGGTTCAGACCCAGCGCTGATATCCTCCCCTGCCAGCCGCCCCGTTCGCGGGCGGCTGCTTCTCTCTCCGCTCATCGTTACGGAATGCGCCATGCGTGCAGTCAAGAATCTTCTCGTCCTCTATACCGGTGGCACCATCGGCATGCTCGAAACACCCCAGGGCCTCGCCCCGGCGGGCGGCTTCGACGTGCGCATGCGCGAGCATCTGGCGCAACTTGACGATGCTCCGCAGATACAGTGGACACTGCGTGAAATGAACCCACTGCTGGACAGCGCCAACATGCAGCAAGCCAACTGGCTGGCCATGCGTGACGCGATTGTCGAAGCGGTGGAACGTGACGGCCACGACGGCGTGCTGGTGCTGCACGGTACCGATACGCTGGCCTACACCGGTGCAGCCTTGTCGTTCGTGCTGCTCGGTTTGCCGGTGCCGGTGCTGCTGACCGGTTCGATGTTGCCCGCCGGCGCGCCAGACAGCGACGCCTGGGACAACCTGATCGGCGCCCTGCGCCTGCTCGAAAGCGGCATCGAGGACGGCGTGCAGCTGTACTTCCACGAGCAGTTGCTGCACGGCTGCCGCGCCTCCAAGCTGCGCAGCGAGGCATTCGACGCCTTCGCCGCCCTGCCCCGTCATCGCGACAGCGAGCGCGCGCCAGCCATCCCGGCTGTGCTTGACTACCGTCAGCTGCGCCAGCCGGTAAAGCTGGCGGTATTGCCGGTGTTCCCCGGCCTGCAGGCAGAACACCTGCGCGGCCTGCTCGACAGCGGCGTGCAAGGGTTGGTGCTGGAGTGCTACGGCAGCGGCACCGGGCCGTCCGACGACCAGGCCCTGCTGGATGTGCTGCATGACGCCCACCAAGGCGGCGTGGTGATCGTTGCGATCAGCCAGTGCCCGGTCGGCTCGGTGGTATTTGACACCTATGCCGCCGGTAGCCGGCTGCGTGACACTGGCCTGATCAGCGGCGGCGGCATGACCCGCGAAGCGGCGCTGGGCAAGTTGTTTGGCTTGCTTGGGGCGGGGCTGGATGCGCAGGCGACGGAGCATTGGTTTGCGCTGGATCTGTGTGGGGAGCGGGCTTGAAGGCCTGATTGCCTAAAGAAAGCATCGGCAGCTTCAGATTCGCCGCCGATGCCCGCTCTAGCGCTGAGCAGAGCGGGCGGTACACCACTGCCGAAGCATCCCGGCAAACATCTGCGCTACGTCAGACAGCGGCCGATCAGTCGCTGAAGTAAGGCCAATCGGTGCGCGCAGCAGGGAACTGCTGAAAGGCAATTGCTGCACCAGCCCCAAGCGCAGATCCAGGTCGATCACCCCGCGTTGCACAAACCACACGGCGTCATAGTCGTGGACGTATACCCGAGAAAATGTCTCGCTCAGCGATTCCTGAATCTGAAAGCGTTGAACGCCACCACTGCTGAGCAGGAAGTTGTCGATGCTGGTTCGCACCAAGGTACCTTGCGGGGATGCCAGCAGTACGTGCGCGCGCAAATCATCCAACTGCAGTTGCTCGCGCTGGGCCAGCGGGTGTCCCGTGCGCACCACCAGCAGCAAATCCTCTTCATATAACGCCTCGAACATCACTCCGAGCATGTCTCGACCAATCAGCCGTCCGACGATCAGATCGAGTTCGCGGGTGCGCAGCTTGCCCACCAGGTAGTCATACATACCGGATTCCACGCGAACCTGTACATGCGGGTAGCGCTCGCGCATCTGCGCCACCACGGGTGCGAGCATGTAGCCCGCAGCTGTCGGCAACGCTCCAACCTTGAGAATCTGCGGTGCCGGCGCAGCCGTCTGGCCTTCGTCCATGGCCAACCGAAAGCTGGCCATGGTCTGCGCTGCGTGTTTGTTGAAGGCCTCACCGGCCTGGGTCAACTGCACACCCTTACGCCCGCGCAGCAGCAACTGCACATCCAGCTCTTGCTCTAGCTCCTTGAGGCTTTTCGATACGGCTGAAACAGTGATGTGCAGCAGCTTGGCGGCAGTGACCAGGCTGCCAGCGCTGACCACGGCAAGAAACACCCGAAAGTGGCGCAGGTTGATGGCATTAAGGTGCATGACTGGCTCCTTGTTCAACCCACAAGTTAACCAAGCGCTGATTTTATATCAATTTATTCAACAAAAAGTTTGCTCTAGCATCGACCTATCCACACGGAACCGATAACCAGGGCAATCATATGATTTCAACCTCACCGCCACGGCTCGGCGCGTCCAGCGCATCTTTGCCAAGCCTGGCTCCCGAAGCCTTGGTTGAGCAACTGGCCGAGCACGGCTATCAAGGCGTTGAGTGGCGCGTTGCCGATACCTCTGGCCTGGACTTTGCTCGCGCCTGGGATGCCCGCAGCAACAATCGCTGCACCATCGCCCCGACAGTACACGCGGTCGAGGACATCTACCGGCGCTGCCAGGCCGCCGGCCTGGAAATCTTCTGCCTGAGCCCTTACCTGGCGGTTGGCGACATTGACCAGGCGCAGCACATGATCGACCTCGCCGCTCGGGCAGGTCAGGCTCGCTTGCGCTTATGGGCACCTGGCTACGTGGATGAGCGCTATCCAGCGGCCTATGCGCGCATGCGCCGCTTCCTTGACCAGATCCTGCCACTGGCCGAACAGGCCGGCGTGCGTCTGGCGCTGGAGGTGCATCAACGCACCATCTGTTCCAGCCCTTCGCTGGCCATGCGCGTGGCCGAACATTACCCCGCCGAGCGGTTAGGCATCATCTATGACCTCGGCAACCTGGCCATCGAAGGCCGCGAGGATGTGCAGATGTCGCTCGACCTGATGGGTGCGCATCTGGCCCATGTGCAGGTCAAGAACGTCGCGTACCAACCACTCGGCCCCGGCCAAGGCTGGCAGTGGCAATGGTGCCCTCCCGATGAAGGCGTACTGCCGCTGCCGGCAATGCTCGCTACCCTGCGTGCCAACGGCTTTGCCGACTGGATTTCGGTAGAAGATTTCGATGCCCGCCACAGTGACCTGCACAAGCTGCGGCGTAACCGCGACCTGATCGGCCGCTACCTGAACCTGACACCTTTCGTCCCTGCTGCCAGCCAAGAGGTACCTTGCCAATGAACACTTCCACCGACCCGCGTCGGGTTGCCTTGGTCACCGGCGCCGCTGGCGAACTGGGCCGGGCCATCTGCGCTCGCTTGAGCCAGGACGGCCTGGACCTGGTCGCGGCGGACCTCGACCTTGAGGCAGCGCAGAGCCTGGTCGCGCAACTGCCGTTGTCCCCGGGCCAGAGAGCGTTGGCAGTGCACGCCGATCTCGGCGATCCGGCCTCCATCGCTACCTTGGTGGAGCATGTTGGGGCTGCCTTTGGCCGCATCGATGTCGTGGTGAACAACGCAGCGGTCAATCACCGCGGCTCGATCTACGATTTCGACGTCGCCAAGTGGGATCACATGATGGCTGTCAACCTACGCGGTCCGGCCCTGCTGTGTCAGCAGGTTGCACCCTACTGGCAGCGGCAGAACAGCGGCCGAGTGATCAATATGGTCTCGCGCTGCTGGGTGGCCGGCGGCCCACCGGCCTATGTCGCCTGTAAGGCGGGCCTGGTCGGGTTGACCCGCTCGATGGCGCGCGAGCTGGCGCCACACAACGTCACCGTCAACGCCATCGCGCCTGGACTATTGCCCTCGGCTTTCACGCTCGATGGCCGTGATGCCGATAGCTTCGAGCAGATGGCCCAGGGTTCGATCAACAGCACACCCTTGAAGCGCCTGACCACGCCCGAGGACATTGCGGGCACCACTTCATTCCTGGCCTCGAGAGATGCCGCTTTTATCACTGCCGAGGTGATTCACGTCTGTGGAGGCAGCCAATTGGCGCCGTTCGGCAGCCGCTGACCTGTTGCAAGCCCCGTTCACCACAATTACAAGAAAGGCTAACCCATGCAAACTCACGCGACCGACAATCGGCGCATGGCCCGCAGAGCTGCATTCGGCAGTTTTCTGGGCAGTGTCGTCGAGTATTACGACTTTTTTATCTACGGCTCTGCTGCCGCGCTGGTCTTCAGCACGCTGTTCTTTCCCTCGTCTGACCCGATGGCGGGGACGTTGGCAGCCCTGGCCACGTTCGGCGTCGGTTACCTGGCCCGGCCCGTAGGCGCGCTGGTCTGCGGCCACCTTGGCGACCGCTTCGGGCGTAAACAGGTACTGATGATGACCCTGATGCTGATGGGCATCGCCACGTTCACCATCGGCCTGCTGCCCACCTACGCCAGCATCGGCGCATGGGCGCCAGCGTTGCTGGTGCTGTGCCGCCTGCTGCAGGGCTTTTCTGCTGGCGGCGAGCAGGTCGGCGCCAGCCTGCTGACCATGGAGCACGCTCCGGGCAAGAGCAAATCGTTCTACACCAGCTGGCTGATCAATGGCGCATCGATGGGCTCGATCCTCGCCACGTCAGTATTCATCCCACTAACGATGCTGAGTGAGGAACAGTTGCTGAGCTGGGGCTGGCGGATCCCGTTCCTGCTCAGTGCAGTAATGGTCATCATCACCTGGATAATCCGCCGCGGCGTCGAAGAAAGCCCGGAATTCAAAGCCAGTAAAGCCAAGCCAGAACACTTGCCTGTCGCTGATCTGTTCCGCCATGAAGGGCGCGCCTTCATCATTGTGTTCTGCTGCGCCCTGATCTGCTCGGTGTCGTCGCTGGTGATGATCTTTGGCTTATCCTGGGCGACCAACAATCAGGGGGTCGAGCGCGCGTCGATGCTCACGGCCATTGCCGCGAGTCAGGCCGTCGCCCTCCTCTGCCAACCGCTGTTCGGCCTGCTGGCTGACCGCATCGGCCGCAAGCGTATCTTCACCCTGGGCGCGTTCGCCTGCAGCGCTGGAGTGTTCTTGTTCCTGTGGTCGATCACCACCGGGAACATCGGCCTGATCATGTTTAGCACCGTGCTGCTCAAATCTGTGCTCTACAGTGCGCCGAATGCACTATGGCCATCCTTCTATGCCGAGATGTTCAGCATCCGTGTGCGCTATACCGGGGTTGGCCTGGCGACCCAACTGAGCTTCATCATCGCCGGCTTCTCACCAAGCATTTGCTATGCGCTGATGGCTGATAACCACGACTGGTTGCCGGTAGCCTGCTTCATTGGTGGCCTTGCACTGATTGCGGCAATTGCTGCGCTGGTATCGCGGCCAGCGGGCGAAGCCGCTCCTGCGACGCATCAGCCGATGCAGCAACACGCGCGGCACTGAGCCGAAAACCCAACCTTCAGGAACTGAACCATGCAATTTGCGCTTATCGCCTACGATTACCACGATGCCCTTGAACGCCGCCTGCAGTGCCGTGAAGAGCATGTGGCGCGCTTGCACGCGCTGGCCGCCAGTGGCAATTTCCTTGGCGGCGGAGCACTGCTCAACACCGAGGGCAAGATGATCGGCTCCAACGTGCATATCGCTTTTGAGTCCCGCGCCGCACTCGATATCTGGCTGCAGAGTGAACCCTACCTTGAGCAGAAGGTGTGGGAAAAGGTCGAAGTGCTGGAAATCAAGCGACTGCAGATTGGTTGAAGCTGATCGGCAGCGTGTTTGAAGTCTAAATTACATGAGCCCAAAAGGCCCTCGGCGCGTTGCAGCGCTGGGGGCCTTCGCTACTCCTGACAAGCGCGGAACTCCAAGACGCTCAGCAAGCGAATCATTGATTCAATGTAATCTCAAATTTATCTTCACCCAGGTGAGTGATCTTGACGGTATTAGACACATCATGACCGTCTTCAGACTTTAACTGATAGTTGGCCTGCAAATAGGACTCGCAGGTCATGATTTCCTTAGAACCCAACTTGCTGCCCACAGCCATGCACACACTACCAATCGTTGCGATAGGCCCCGGATAGATCTGTATATACTCGAATAACGTCGGCCCAGCCATGCTGTTATACGTTATGGTTTCCGGGCCGAAGATCATGGTGATGACACCGATGGCTGTCACGAGAAAGCCCACGCCTACCAACAGCCAGTAGGCATACACTGCGCCGCCCTCCTCAGCGTTGACGTATGCCTGATAGGCATCGACAAAGCCGGCAACGCAATACTCGCTTTGCGAGTCTTTGATTGTAATTCGACTTGAAGAAATGATGTCCTGCATGGGCCCGCTCCTTGAAAAAGCGGATTGTACTTAATAAATTCGGGCATTGATTACCAAGCAAGCAACCTCAGAAACTTCCTACACTAAAAGTTATCTTTGAAGCACACCTGAAACTTCCACTAACAAACCATCGAAACATTGACATCGAGCCAATAAAAAAGCCCGCAGCATAAGATGCTGCGGGCTTTTTATTACGACAAGACTATTGATTAAAACGGAATATCGTCATCAAAGCTGTCGAAGTCAGCCGCCGGCTGTGGCGCTGGCTGTTGCGGCGCCGGGCGCTGCTGAGCCTGCTGCGGGCGTGGTGCCTGCTGACGCGGTGCCTGCTGCTGTGGCTGCTGGTTGTACTGCTGTGGCTGACCACCGCCCTGGTTGTAGTTGTTACCACCACCCTGGTTGTACTGATCACCGCCGCCTTGTTGGTTCTGCGGGCGGCCGCCGAGCAGCTGCATGGTGCCTTGCATGTCGACGATGATTTCAGTGGTGTAGCGCTTGATGCCGTCTTTTTCCCACTCGCGGGTCTGCAGCTTGCCCTCGATGTAGACCTGGGAACCCTTGCGCAGGTACTCACCGGCGATTTCGGCAACTTTGCCGAACATCGACACACGGTGCCACTCGGTACGCTCGACCTTCTGACCGGACTGCTTGTCGGTCCACTGCTCGCTGGTGGCCAGGCTCAGGTTGGTCACGGCGTTACCGTTGGGCAGGTAGCGGACTTCGGGATCCTGACCACAGGTACCGACCAGAATGACTTTGTTAACCCCACGGGCCATAACGTTCTCCTAGGCTTCGCACGCCGATGAGGCTGGATTTACCAGACGCTCGAGGGTCGCACGGTCCAAAATTTTCGTATCCAGTTTGATATAGATGGCGGCTTCTTCTGCCACCACCACGGCGTCGGTCACACCCGGCACGGCCATCAGGCGCTCGGTCAACCCGGCTTCCCGGACTGCCTCAGGCGTCAGTGGCATGCGCAGGCTGGTCACATAGGGCGGCTCGTTCATGCTCAAGGCGACGACCAACCACACAGCACACAGCAGCGCACAACCGACGAACACCATGCCCAGACCACCATGCTGGAACAACCAGCCACCGATGATTCCTCCCAGCGCGGCACCGAGGAACTGGCTGGTGGAATAAACCCCCATGGCCGTTCCCTTGCCGCCGGCGGGCGACACCTTGCTGACCAGCGAAGGCAAGGATGCCTCCAGCAGGTTGAAGGCAGTAAAGAATATCACGGTGCCGATCACCAGTCCGTGCAAGTTGTCAGCCCACTGCCAGAAGAACACCTCGACCAGCAGCAGAACGCTCACCGCGCCGAGCAACACACGCTTCATCTTGCGCTTTTTTTCGCCGTAGATAATGAACGGCACCATTGCAAAAAATGAGACGAACAACGCGGTCAGGTATACCCACCAGTGTTCTTCCTTGGGCAGGCCGCCGCGCTCGACAAAGGCCAAGGGCAGCGCAACGAAGCTGGCCATGAGGATCGCATGCAGGACGAAAATACCCACGTCCAGGCGCAGAAGGTCCGGATGGCGCAGGGTTGGGCCGATGGCCTTGCGCGCCACCCCCGACTCGCGGTGCTGCAGGGTGCTGTGCGCACGCGGCACGAGGAAGGCCACCAGCAGGATGCCGACCAGGGCAAGTCCTGCAGTCGCGAGGAACAATCCCGACAAACCAAAGGCGCGCGTCAACAATGGCCCCACAACCATTGCCACGGCAAACGACAAACCGATGCTCATGCCGATCATGGCCATGGCCTTGGTCCGGTGCTGTTCTCGGGTCAGGTCGGAGAGCAGGGCCATGACCGCTGCCGAGATCGCCCCGGCGCCCTGCAGAATGCGCCCGGCGATCACGCCCCAGATCGAGTCGGCCTGGGCTGCCAGCACACTGCCGAGGGCGAAGATGATCAGCCCAAGGTAGATCACCGGGCGCCGGCCGATGCGGTCGGAGATCATCCCGAACGGGATCTGCAGCACCGCCTGGGTCAGGCCGTAGGCACCGATGGCCAGGCCGATCAGCGCAGGCGTGGCGCCGGCCAGGTCCATGCCGTAGGTGGCAAGTACCGGCAGCACCATGAACATGCCCAGCATACGAAAGGCAAAGACCAGGGCCAGGCCACCGGCGGCGCGAGTCTCGCTACCACTCATGCGCTCGTTGTGGGTGTCGTGCATGGATAAACCTCGTGTGAACCGGCGGCGATTCTATCAGTCCCACGCCTTGACGGCATATACGCGACGCTTTGCCGCGTAATGGCAGCGCGCCGTATACTTCTATGTTTATGCCCGCCAAGCGAGGCCGCAGTGGACAAGATTCTGATTCGTGGGGCACGTACCCACAACCTGAAGAACATCGACCTGACCCTGCCCCGGGACAAGTTGATCGTGATCACCGGTTTGTCCGGTTCCGGCAAGTCATCGCTGGCTTTCGACACCCTCTACGCCGAGGGTCAACGCCGTTATGTCGAGTCGTTGTCGGCTTACGCCCGGCAATTCCTGTCGATGATGGAAAAGCCCGACGTCGACACCATCGAGGGCCTTTCTCCGGCAATCTCGATCGAGCAGAAATCAACCTCGCACAACCCGCGCTCCACGGTCGGCACCATTACCGAAATCTACGACTACCTGCGTCTGCTGTATGCACGGGTAGGAACCCCGCGCTGCCCGGACCATGACATCCCGCTGGAAGCGCAAACGGTCAGCCAGATGGTAGACCTGGTGCTCGAGCAACCTGAGGGCAGCAAGTTGATGCTGCTGGCGCCGGTCATCCGCGAGCGCAAGGGCGAGCACCTGGCGGTGTTCGACGAGCTGCGCGCGCAGGGCTTTGTGCGCGTGCGGGTCAACGGCAAGCTGTACGAGATGGACGAGCTGCCGACCCTCGAGAAACAGAAAAAACACAGCATCGATGTCGTGGTCGACCGTTTCAAGGTCCGCAGCGACCTGCAGCAGCGCCTGGCCGAGTCGTTCGAGACCGCGCTGAAGCTGGCTGACGGCATTGCCTTGGTAGCGCCGATGGACGACGAGCCCGGCGAAGAAATCATCTTCTCTGCGCGCTTTGCCTGCCCGGTCTGCGGCCATGCCATCAGCGAGCTGGAACCCAAGTTGTTCTCCTTCAACAACCCGGCTGGCGCGTGCCCGACCTGCGATGGCCTGGGCGTGAAGCAGTACTTCGACACCAAGCGCCTGGTCAACACCGAGCTGACCCTGGCCGAGGGCGCGATCCGTGGCTGGGACCGGCGCAACGTGTACTACTTCCAGATGCTTGGCTCGCTCGCCGCGCATTTTGGCTTCAGCCTGGAACAACCGTTCGCTGAACTGGCAGCAGAGGATCAAAAGATCATTCTGCAGGGCAGCGGCAAGCAGAACGTCGACTTCAAATATCTGAATGACCGTGGCGATATCGTCAAGCGCTCGCACCCGTTTGAAGGCATCGTGCCGAATCTGGAGCGACGTTACCGCGAGACCGAGTCGGCCACGGTGCGTGAAGAGCTGGCCAAGTTCCTCGGTACGCAGCCATGCCCGGACTGTCGCGGCACGCGCCTGCGCCGTGAGTCGCGGCATGTATGGGTTGGCGAGAAAACCCTGCCAGCGGTGACCAACCTGCCGATTGGCGATGCCAGCACCTACTTCAGCGAGCTGACCCTGACCGGTCGCCGCGGCGAGATCGCTTCGAAGATCCTCAAGGAGATTTGCGAGCGTCTGCAGTTTCTGGTCAACGTCGGCCTTGATTACCTGACCCTGGATCGCAGTGCCGACACCCTCTCCGGTGGCGAAGCGCAGCGTATTCGCCTGGCCAGCCAGATCGGCGCGGGCCTGGTCGGCGTCATGTATATCCTCGACGAGCCTTCGATTGGCTTGCATCAGCGCGATAACGACCGCTTGCTCGGCACGCTCAATCACTTGCGCGACCTGGGCAACACGGTGATTGTGGTGGAGCACGACGAGGACGCCATTCGCCTGGCTGACTACGTTGTCGACATCGGCCCGGGCGCTGGTGTACACGGTGGCCAGATCGTTGCAGAGGGCACGCCACAGGAGGTCATGGACCACCCTGATTCGCTGACCGGTGCCTACCTGTCCGGGCGCAAGAAGATCGCTGTGCCGGCCAAGCGCACTCCCCGTGACAAGAAGCTGTCGCTCAAGCTCAAAGGCGCGCGTGGCAACAACCTGCAGAACGTCGATCTGGAAATCCCGATAGGCTTGCTGACTTGCGTGACCGGTGTCTCCGGGTCGGGCAAGTCGACGCTGATCAACAACACGCTGTTCCCGCTGGCGGCGACTGCGCTGAACGGCGCTACCAGCCATGAGGCCGCCGCACACAGCAGCATGGACGGCCTGCAGCATCTGGACAAAGTGGTCGACATCGACCAGAGCCCGATTGGCCGCACCCCACGCTCCAACCCGGCGACCTATACCGGCATCTTCACGCCGGTGCGCGAGCTGTTTGCAGGGGTGCCCGAGTCGCGTGCGCGCGGTTATGGTCCGGGACGGTTCTCGTTCAACGTCAAGGGCGGCCGCTGCGAAGCGTGTCAGGGCGATGGCCTGATCAAGGTCGAGATGCACTTCCTGCCGGACATCTACGTGCCCTGCGACGTCTGCAAGAGCAAGCGCTACAACCGCGAGACGCTGGAGATCAAGTACAAAGGAAAGAACATCCACGAGGTGCTGGAAATGACCATCGAGGATGCCCGCGCATTCTTCGATGCAGTGCCGGCGCTGGCGCGCAAGCTGCAGACGCTGGTGGATGTCGGCCTGTCGTACATCAAGCTTGGTCAGTCGGCCACGACCCTCTCCGGGGGCGAGGCGCAGCGGGTCAAGCTGTCACGCGAGCTGTCCAAGCGCGATACCGGCAAGACGCTGTACATCCTCGATGAACCGACTACCGGCCTGCACTTCGCCGATATCCAGCAGTTGCTCGATGTACTGCACCGCTTGCGCGATCACGGCAACACCGTAGTGGTGATCGAACACAATCTGGACGTGATCAAGACCGCCGACTGGCTGGTCGACCTCGGCCCGGAGGGCGGCTCCAAGGGCGGCCAGATCATCGCGGTGGGTACGCCTGAAGAGGTGACCAAGATGAAGCAGTCGTATACCGGCCACTACCTCAAGCCGTTGCTGGAGCGTGACCGGGCGTAAGCCTACAAAAAAAGCCCCCGGTAGCGAGCTACCGGGGGCTTTTTTACAACCATGCAGCCCGTTACGGCAAGCTGATTACATCTGCGATTGCAGGTAGTTCTGCAGGCCGATGACCTTGATCAGACCCTGCTGCTTTTCCAGCCAATAAGTGTGATCTTCTTCGGTATCTGCCAACTGCTGACGCAGGATGTCGCGGCTGATGTAATCCTTGTGCGTTTCGCACAATTCAATACCTTTGCACAACGCTGCGCGCACCTTGTACTCGAGGCGCAAGTCGGCTGCGAGCATTTCCGGCACAGTGGTACCCACGTCCAGATCATCCGGACGCATGCGCGGGGTGCCTTCCAGCATGAGAATGCGGCGCATCAGGGCGTCGGCGTGTTGCGCCTCTTCTTCCATTTCATGGTTGATGCGCTCGTAGAGCTTGGACAAGCCCCAGTCTTCGTACATGCGCGAATGAATGAAATACTGATCACGTGCTGCCAGCTCGCCGGTGAGCAACGTGTTGAGGTAATCGATTACGTCCGGGTGACCTTGCATCGCCCTGGTTCTCCATGTGAAAGCGCTATGTGCATAGTGTGAACCAGGACTGCTGCAAGGTCACTGAAAAACGCGCAATAACATGCAAAAAAACGCCTAAACAGTAGTGATATTCATTGAAAAACCGCCCAAATGAGGGCGGTTCTACTTATCATTCCGACTCAGGCGAGATTCAGCCCCAACGCCTTGGCAATTCCTTCGCCGTAGGCTGGATCTGCCTTGGAGAAGTGCTGCAACTGGCGCATCACCACAACTGCGCTGACACCTGCCATGGTGCCGGCAATGTTGTTGATCAGCAGTGCTTGCTGCTCAGGGCTCATCAAGCGGAACAAGGCGCCGGCGTGGCTGTAGTAATCGCCGTCCTCACGGTGGTCGTGACGATCGGCTGCGCCGTTCAGGGCAAGCGCCGGCTCGGCGTGCTGCGGCGACTGCTTGGGCGCGTCGCTGTAGCTGTTCGGCTCGTAGTTGGGCGCACTGCCATAGCTACCGGAAGCCATCGCGCCATCGCGCTGGTAGCTGTGCACCGGGCTGCGAGCGGCGTTTACCGGCAGATGCTGGTGATTGGTGCCTACGCGGTAGCGGTGCGCATCGGCATAGGCAAACACACGCCCCTGCAGCATCCGGTCTGGCGACAGGCCGACACCTGGAACCATGTTGCTCGGGCCGAAGGTGGCTTGCTCGACTTCGGCAAAGTAGTTGAGCGGGTTGCGGTTGAGCTCAAGCACGCCAACCTCGATCAACGGGAATTCCTTCTGCGACCAGGTCTTGGTCACATCGAAAGGATTCTCCGCTCGATTGGCTGCCTGCTCCTCGCTCATGACCTGAATGCACACAGTCCAGCGCGGATAGTCACCGCGTTCAATCGCCTCGAACAGGTCACGCTGGGCGTAATCAGGGTCAGTACCCGCCAGACGCGCTGCTTCGGCCGGTGCCAGGTTCTTGATGCCCTGCTGAGTCTTGTAGTGCCATTTGACCCAGGTGCGCTCACCGCTCGCGCTGATCAGGCTGTAGGTATGGCTGCCGAAGCCGTGCATGTGACGGTAGCCGTCCGGGATACCCCGATCAGAGAACAGGATCGTGACCTGGTGCAGCGCCTCAGGCGAATGCGACCAGAAGTCCCACATCATCTGGGCGTTCTTCAGGTTGCTCTGCGGATGGCGCTTCTGCGTGTGGATGAAGTCAGGAAACTTCAGGGGGTCGCGTATGAAGAACACCGGGGTGTTGTTGCCCACGATGTCCCAATTGCCTTCCTCGGTGTAGAACTTGAGCGCGAAGCCACGCGGGTCACGTTCGGTGTCAGCCGAGCCGCGCTCGCCACCTACAGTGGAGAAGCGCAAAAAGGTCTCGGTTTGCTTGCCAACCTTGTCGAACAGTTTGGCGCAGGTGTAGCGGGTGATATCGCGGGTTACGGTGAAGGTACCGTAGGCGCCCGAGCCCTTGGCGTGTACACGGCGCTCAGGGATGTTCTCGCGGTTGAAGTGGGCGAGTTTTTCCAGCAGGTGAAAGTCGTCGAGCAGCAGCGGGCCGCGAGGGCCGGCCGAACGGGAATTCTGGTTGTCAGCTACAGGTGCACCGCTGGCGGTGGTAAGAATCTTGCTCATGGGCTCTCCTTGACGGTCTTGATCTGCCATTTGTCGGCTTGCGGACAGTATTGGGGAGCGGCATGACAAGAGCTAATTCATTGATCGAGTTGAGGCGATAGGAATTAACAATAATTACAGAAACAAAAAACCGGGCACTAGGCCCGGTTTTTTGTAGCAGACAGAACGTCTTACTCGGCAGCTTCTACAGCACCACCGACTGGACGATCAACCAGCTCGACGTACGCCATAGGCGCGTTGTCGCCAGCGCGGAAACCGCACTTCAGGATACGCAGGTAGCCGCCCTGACGGGTGGCGTAGCGCTTGCCCAGATCGTTGAAGAGCTTGCCAACAGCGGATTTCGAACGGGTACGGTCGAAAGCCAGACGACGGTTGGCTACGCTATCTTCCTTGGCCAGGGTGATCAGCGGCTCGGCAACGCGGCGCAGTTCCTTGGCTTTTGGCAGAGTAGTTTTGATCAGCTCGTGCTCGATCAACGACACTGCCATGTTCTGGAACATAGCCTTGCGGTGAGAGCTGGTACGGCTCAGGTGACGTCCACTTTTACGATGACGCATGATTCATTCCTTACCAAACACTACGTTCGGTGATTACGACGATCAGGCAGTCGCCTTGTCGTCCTTCTTAAGACTTGCAGGCGGCCAGTTGTCGAGGCGCATGCCGAGGGACAGACCACGGGAAGCCAAAACGTCCTTGATTTCAGTCAGGGACTTCTTGCCCAGGTTAGGAGTTTTCAACAGCTCTACTTCGGTGCGCTGAATCAGGTCGCCGATGTAGTAGATGTTCTCCGCCTTGAGGCAGTTGGCAGACCGTACGGTCAGTTCCAGGTCGTCAACCGGACGCAGCAGGATCGGATCGATCTCGTCTTCCTGCTCGACCACTACCGGCTCACTGTCACCTTTGAGATCCACGAACGCGGCCAGCTGCTGTTGCAGGATGGTCGCGGCACGACGGATTGCCTCTTCTGGGTCCAGAGTACCGTTGGTTTCCAGATCAATGACCAGCTTGTCCAGGTTGGTACGCTGCTCAACACGGGCGTTTTCGACCACATAGGCGATACGACGCACCGGGCTGAACGAAGCGTCCAGCTGAAGACGGCCAATGCTGCGGCTTTCATCTTCGTCAGTCTGACGAGAGTCGGCCGGCTCGTAACCGCGACCACGAGCTACAGTGAGCTTCATGTTCAGGGCGCCGTTGGACGCCAGGTTCGCGATTACGTGATCGGGGTTGACGATCTCGACATCGTGATCCAGCTGAATATCGGCAGCGGTAACCACCCCCGAACCCTTTTTCGACAAGGTCAGCGTAACTTCGTCACGACCGTGCAGTTTGATAGCCAGGCCTTTCAGGTTCAACAGGATTTCAATTACGTCTTCCTGTACACCTTCGATCGCGGAGTACTCATGGAGTACGCCATCGATCTCGGCCTCGACTACTGCACAGCCAGGCATGGAGGACAACAGGATGCGGCGCAGCGCGTTGCCCAGGGTATGGCCGAAACCACGCTCGAGAGGCTCGAGCGTAATCTTGGCGCGGGTCGGACTGACTACCTGCACATCAATGTGGCGGGGAGTCAGGAACTCATTTACCGAAATCTGCATGGATGCACCTATTTTCTAGCCCTTACTTGGAGTAGAGCTCGACAATCAGGTTTTCGTTGATGTCGGCAGACAGGTCGCTGCGAGCAGGAACGTTCTTGAAAACGCCCGACTTTTTAGCAGCATCCACGTCTACCCACTCAACGCGGCCGCGCTGAGAGCACAGTTCAAGGGCTTGAACAATGCGCAGCTGGTTCAGCGATTTCTCACGAACCGAGACCACGTCACCCGGACGAACTTGGTAAGATGGAATGTTTACAGTCTTACCGTTGACGCTGATCGCTTTGTGCGAAACCAGCTGACGCGACTCGGAACGAGTCGAGCCGAAGCCCATACGGTAAACGACGTTATCCAGACGGCACTCGAGCAGTTGCAGCAGGTTCTCACCAGTTGCGCCTTTTTTCGAGGCTGCAGCTTGGTAGTAACCGCGGAACTGACGCTCCAGAACACCGTAGATACGACGGACTTTTTGTTTCTCGCGCAGCTGGGTACCGTAGTCGGACTGACGGCCACGGCGCTGGCCGTGGATACCTGGGGCTGCTTCGATGTTGCACTTCGATTCCAGAGCGCGAACGCCGCTCTTCAGGAAAAGGTCAGTGCCTTCACGGCGAGACAGTTTGCATTTTGGACCAATGTAACGTGCCATTTATCTGTCTCCTGATTACACGCGACGCTTCTTCGGCGGACGGCACCCGTTATGCGGGATTGGCGTCACGTCGGTGATGCTGGCGATCTTGTAGCCGCAGCTGTTCAAAGCACGAACGGCGGACTCACGACCTGGACCTGGACCCTTGACGTTTACGTCGAGGTTTTTCAGACCGTATTCCAGCGCAGCTTGACCAGCTCGTTCAGCAGCAATCTGAGCTGCAAACGGGGTGGATTTGCGCGAACCACGGAAACCCGAACCACCGGACGTTGCCCAGGACAAAGCATTGCCCTGACGGTCGGTGATGGTCACGATGGTGTTGTTGAAAGACGCGTGGATGTGGGCGATGCCATCAACCACTGTCTTTTTGATTTTTTTACGAGGACGAGCAGCAGGTTTTGCCATGTCTATTTTCCTGTCGATTCGCTGGTGCGATTACTTGCGGATCGGCTTACGCGGGCCCTTACGGGTGCGTGCATTGGTCTTGGTGCGCTGACCGCGAACCGGCAGACCTTTACGATGGCGCAGACCGCGGTAGCAGCCCAGGTCCATCAAGCGTTTGATCTTCATGTTGATGTCACGGCGCAGATCACCTTCAGTGGTGAACTTGGCGACTTCGCTACGCAGCGTTTCAATCTGCTCGTCGCTCAGATCCTTGATCTTTGCGGCTGGGTTAACCCCAGTGTCTGCACAAATCTTCTGTGCAGTTGTGCGACCGACACCATAGATGTAGGTCAGCGAGATAACAGTGTGCTTGTTATCTGGAATGTTGACGCCTGCAATACGGGCCATTCAGTGGGACTCCAATTGACAGCTACCTACGCCCCGGAAGCCAAGAAATAGGGCGCGAGATAATATCGCTGTAGAAACAATTAATCAACCCAGCAGCGCACTAGCTGCTGGGCTTGTAGCGCGGATCACACTCAGCCTTGGCGCTGCTTGTGACGCGGTTCCGCGCTGCAAATTACTCGCACGATACCTTCGCGGCGAATAATCTTGCAGTTACGGCACAGCTTTTTCACCGATGCACGAACTTTCATGACCAACTCCTCGAACCTTAGGGGCCTGTCAGCGCAGCAAGCTGCTGCCGCCATAGCCTTTCAGGTTGGCTTTCTTCATCAGGGATTCGTACTGGTGCGAAACGAGGTGGGATTGTACTTGGGACATGAAGTCCATCACAACCACTACCACGATCAACAACGACGTCCCGCCGAGATAGAACGGCACGTTTGCAGCCACCACAAGGAACTGGGGCAGAAGGCATACGGCCATCATGTAAAGAGCACCGAACATGGTCAGACGAGTCAGAACGCCATCAATGTAGCGCGCCGACTGCTCACCAGGACGGATACCCGGAATAAAGGCACCGGACTTCTTCAGGTTTTCCGCTACGTCTTTCGGGTTGAACATCAACGCTGTGTAGAAGAAGCAGAAGAAAATGATCCCTGCACTAAACAGCAAAATGTTCAACGGCTGACCAGGAGCGATCGACTGCGAGATGTCTTGTAGCCAGCCCATACCTTCGGACTGACCGAACCAGGCACCCAGCGAAGCCGGGAACAGCAGAATGCTGCTGGCGAAAATAGCCGGGATTACCCCTGCCATGTTCACCTTGAGCGGCAAGTGGCTGGTCTGCGCAGCAAAGACCTTGCGGCCCTGCTGACGCTTGGCGTAGTGAACGGCGATTCGACGCTGACCACGCTCAATGAACACCACAAAACCGATAATCGCTACTGCCAGCAAACCGATAGCGACCAGGGCGAAAATGTTGATATCGCCTGTGCGCGCAGACTCGAAAGACTGCCCGATTGCTCTCGGAAGACCGGCAACGATACCCGCGAAAATCAACATCGAGATACCGTTGCCCACACCGCGCTCGGTAATCTGCTCGCCCAGCCACATCATGAACATTGCGCCTGCCACGAAGGTGGAGACGGCAACCACATGGAAGCCAAGGCTTGCAGAGAACGCCACGCCCTGGTTGGCCAAGCCAATGGACATGCCAATCGCTTGAACCAATGCCAGGATTACAGTGAGGTAGCGGGTGTACTGGCTGATCTTGCGACGGCCAGCTTCACCTTCCTTCTTCAACTGCTCCAGCTGTGGGCTGACAGCGGTCATGAGCTGCATGATGATCGATGCCGAGATGTACGGCATGATCCCCAGTGCAAAGATGCTCATGCGCTCCAGCGCACCACCGGAAAACATGTTGAACAAGCTAAGAATGGTCCCCTCATTCTGTCGAAACAGATCCGCCAGACGGTCCGGGTTGATGCCAGGCACCGGGATATGCGCACCTATCCGATAGACGATGATCGCCATGAACAGAAAGCGCAGACGAGCCCAGAGTTCCGACATCCCGCCCTTACCGAGCGAAGAGAGAGCACCTTGCTTAGCCATTTATTCCTCGAATTTGCCGCCAGCTGCTTCGATAGCCGCACGCGCACCTTTGGTGGCTGCGATGCCCTTGATGGTAACTGCGCGAGTGACTTCGCCAGACAGCATGATTTTCACACGCTGTACGTTCTGGTTGATCACGTTGGCATCCTTCAAGGATTGCACGGTGACAACATCGCCTTCCACTTTGGCCAGCTCGGACAGACGCACTTCTGCGCGGTCCATGGCTTTCAGCGAAACGAAGCCGAATTTCGGCAGACGACGGTGCAGCGGCTGTTGACCGCCTTCGAAGCCCGGAGCGATGGTGCCACCGGAACGGGAGGTCTGACCTTTGTGGCCGCGGCCACCAGTCTTACCCAAACCGCTACCGATACCACGACCCGGACGATGCTTCTCGCGACGGGAACCCGGCGCTGGACTCAGATCATTGAGTTTCATCGATTAACCCTCGACGCGCAGCATGTAGTAAGCCTTGTTGATCATCCCGCGATTCTCGGGAGTATCAAGTACTTCTACGGTGTGACCAATGCGACGCAGACCCAGGCCTTTAACACACAGTTTGTGGTTAGGCAGACGGCCGGCGGTGCTTTTGATCAGCGTGACTTTAACGGTGGCAGCCATTAGAAGATCTCCTCAACGCTCTTGCCGCGCTTGGCAGCAATGGATTCAGGAGATTGCATGGCCTTCAGACCCTTGAAGGTGGCGTAAACCACGTTCACTGGGTTGGTCGAACCGTAGCACTTGGCCAGAACGTTCTGGACACCAGCAACTTCCAGGACAGCACGCATAGCGCCGCCAGCGATGATACCGGTACCTTCGGAGGCAGGCTGCATGTAAACCTTCGAGGCGCCGTGGGCGGCCTTGGTGGCGTACTGCAGAGTGGTGCCTTTCAGGTCAACCTGAATCATGTTGCGACGGGCAGCTTCCATGGCTTTCTGAATCGCGGCTGGTACTTCGCGCGATTTGCCACGGCCGAAGCCTACACGGCCCTTACCATCACCAACCACGGTCAACGCGGTGAAGGTGAAGATACGGCCGCCTTTGACGGTTTTGGCTACGCGGTTAACTTGAACCAGCTTCTCGATGTAGCCTTCGTCGCGCTTTTGATCGTTATTTGCCATAACTTAGAACTCCAGCCCGCCTTCACGAGCAGCATCAGCCAGCGCTTTGACGCGGCCATGGTACTTGAAGCCGGAACGGTCAAAGGCAACTTGAGATACACCGGCGGCTTTCGCGCGCTCAGCTACCAGCTTGCCAACCTTAGTGGCCGCGTCGATGTTGCCGGTGGCGCCATCACGCAGGTCTTTGTCCAAGGTAGAGGCGCTTGCCAGAACCTTGCTGCCGTCGGCCGAGATGACTTGGGCATAAATGTGCTGCGAGGAGCGGAACACGCACAAACGCACGGCTTCGAGCTCGTGCATTTTCAGGCGTGCTTTGCGAGCGCGACGCAGTCGAGTAACTTTTTTGTCGGTCATTTGCTAGGCCCTACTTCTTCTTGGCTTCTTTACGACGGACGACTTCGTCCGCGTAACGCACACCTTTGCCTTTGTACGGCTCTGGTGGACGGAAGTCGCGGATTTCAGCGGCCACCTGACCTACCAGCTGCTTGTCGATGCCCTTGATCAGGATATCGGTCTGGCTAGGCGTTTCAGCGGTGATGCCGGCTGGAAGCTCGTAGTCTACTGGGTGAGAGAAGCCCAGAGCCAGGTTCAGGACGGTGCCCTTGGCCTGAGCCTTGTAACCAACACCGACCAGCTGGAGCTTGCGCTCGAAGCCTTGGCTTACGCCTTGGACCATGTTGTTCACCAGAGCGCGGGTAGTACCGGCCATGGCGCGAGCTTGCTGGTCACCATTGCGAGCGACAAAACGCAGCTCACCAGACTCTTCGGTAACTTCAACAGACGAATGAACGTTCAGTTCGAGAGTGCCCTTGGCACCCTTCACCGAAAGCTGTTGGCCGGCGAATTTGACTTCGACACCGGACGGCAGCTTTACGGGGTTCTTAGCGACGCGAGACATGCTTATCCCCCCTTAGAACACTGTGCACAGAACTTCGCCACCAACACCGGCGGCACGTGCAGCACGATCCGTCATCACACCTTTGTTGGTGGAGACGATAGACACGCCCAGACCGCCACGAACTTTCGGCAGATCTGTAACGGCCTTGTACTGACGCAGGCCTGGTCGGCTGGCGCGCTTCAGCTCTTCGATGACCGGACGGCCTTCGAAGTACTTCAGCTCGATCGACAGGGAGGGCTTGACTTCGCTGCTTACCTGGTAACCAGCGATGTAACCTTCGTCCTTCAGAACTTGGGCAACCGCAACCTTCAGAGTCGAAGAAGGCATGCTTACGACGGACTTTTCAGCCATCTGGGCATTACGGATGCGAGTTAGCATGTCCGCTAACGGGTCCTGCATACTCATGGGCTAGATGCTCCTGATACAAGAATTATTAGCCTCTCGGCTATCACAACCACCCAAGCACCCAGGACAAAAGACCCGGGCTCGGGTGAGCCGATCATTCTAGACACAACCTAGAAACGAAACAAGCCCCATATAGGGGCTTGTTTAGAAGCGAGGTCACCGGCGGTCGGAAGATTGCTCCCCTCCCGCCAGAACCCTGGTGCTTACCAGCTGGCTTTAACCAGACCTGGTACGTCACCACGCATTGCAGCTTGACGCAGCATGTTACGGCCCAGACCGAACTTACGGTATACACCGTGAGGACGGCCGGTCAGGCGGCAACGGTTGCGCAGACGAGCGGCGCTGGCGTCACGCGGCTGCTTTTGCAGTGCGACGACGGCGGCATAACGCTCTTCTGGCGATGCGTTCAGGTTGACGATGGTCGCTTTCAGCTCGGCACGCTTTTTGGCGTACTTGGCTACCGTGAGCTGACGCTTCAGCTCGCGGTTTTTCATGCTCTTCTTGGCCATTTTCCTACTCCAATCAGTTGCGGAACGGGAATTTGAATGCACGCAGCAGAGCGCGGCCTTCGTCATCCGAACGAGCAGTGGTGGTCAGGGTAATGTCCAGACCGCGCAGAGCATCGATCTTGTCGTAGTCGATTTCCGGGAAGATGATCTGCTCTTTCACGCCCATGCTGTAGTTGCCACGACCATCGAAGGACTTGGCATTCAGGCCGCGGAAGTCGCGAACCCGAGGCAGGGAGATCGCCAGCAGGCGGTCCAGGAACTCGTACATACGGTCACGGCGCAGAGTAACTTTAACGCCGATCGGCCAACCTTCACGAACCTTGAAACCCGCAATCGACTTGCGAGCGAAAGTCACGACCGGCTTTTGACCGGTGATCTTTTCCAGGTCGGCTACAGCGTTTTCGATGACTTTTTTGTCACCGACAGCTTCGCCCAGACCCATGTTCAGGGTGATCTTGGTTACGCGTGGAACTTCCATCACGTTCGCGAGCTTAAGTTCTTCCTTAAGCTTGGGAGCGATTTCGTTCCGGTAAATCTCTTTGAGTCGTGCCATTGTCTTCTACCTAGCAGTGTTCAAGCATCAACCGCTTTCTGGGTCGACTTGAAGACACGAATTTTCTTGCCGTCTTCAACCTTGAAGCCAACGCGGTCAGCCTTGTTGGTTTCACCATTGAAAATGGCAACGTTGGAAGCGTGCAGAGGCGCTTCTTTTTCGACGATACCGCCCTGTACGCCCGCCATCGGGTTAGGCTTGGTATGGCGCTTGACCAGGTTTACACCACCGATGACCAGACGGTCGTCAGCGAGAACCTTCAGCACCTTACCGCGCTTACCTTTGTCTTTGCCGGCGATCACGATGATCTCGTCGTCACGACGAATCTTTTGCATGTCGGATCTCCTTAGAGCACTTCAGGGGCGAGCGAGACGATCTTCATGAACTTCTCGTTGCGAAGTTCACGGGTCACTGGCCCGAAGATGCGAGTGCCGATCGGCTCTTGCTTGTTGTTCAGCAGAACAGCAGCGTTACCGTCGAAACGAATGATGGAACCGTCAGCGCGACGTACACCATGACGGGTACGTACGACTACGGCGGTCATCACCTGGCCTTTTTTGACCTTACCGCGCGGAATTGCTTCCTTGACGGTTACTTTGATGATGTCACCGATGCCGGCGTAACGACGGTGGGAACCGCCGAGAACCTTGATGCACATGACGCGACGAGCGCCGCTGTTATCGGCCACATCGAGCATGGATTGAGTCTGAATCATAAAATTTCTCCGACCCCTAGCCCTTAGACTTCAACAGCGCGTTCGAGGACTTCAACCAGTGCCCAAGACTTGGTCTTGGCCAGCGGACGAGTTTCGCTAATGGAAACTTTGTCGCCGATTTTGCACTGATTGGTTTCGTCGTGCGCGTGCAGCTTAGTCGAACGCTTAACGTATTTACCGTAGATCGGGTGCTTTACGCGACGCTCGATCAGAACGGTGATGGTCTTGTCCATTTTGTCGCTGACGACACGGCCAGTCAGCGTACGGACGGTTTTTTCAGCTTCAGCCATGATCACTTACCTGCCTGCTGGTTGAGCACAGTTTTCACGCGAGCGATGTCACGCTTAACTTGCGAGAGCAGGTGCGACTGCCCCAACTGGCCAGTTGCTTTCTGCATACGCAGATTGAACTGGTCGCGCAGCAGGCCGAGCAGTTGCTCGTTCAGCTGCTGTGCCGATTTTTCACGAAGTTCATTCGCTTTCATCACATCACCGTCCGCTTAACAAAGGAGGTGGCGAGTGGCAGCTTTGCAGCAGCCAAGGCGAATGCTTCGCGCGCCAGCTCTTCAGAAACACCCTCGATCTCATACAGGACTTTGCCTGGCTGGATCTGGGCAACCCAGTATTCCACGGAACCCTTACCTTTACCCATCCGCACTTCAAGAGGCTTCTTGGTAACCGGCTTGTCCGGGAACACACGGATCCAGATCTTGCCGCCACGCTTAACGTGACGAGTCAGAGCACGACGTGCAGACTCGATCTGGCGAGCGGTGAGGCGACCGCGGGCGACAGCTTTCAAGGCGAACTCGCCGAAGCTGACTTTGCTACCGCGCAGTGCCAGACCACGGTTGTGGCCGGTCATCTGCTTGCGGAATTTTGTACGCTTAGGTTGCAACATTTGGCGTACCCCTTACTTAGCAGCTTTTTTACGAGGCGCTGGTGCTTGTGGTTTCAGCTCTTCTTGGCGACCACCAATTACTTCGCCTTTGAAGATCCAAACCTTCACACCGATCACACCATAAGTGGTGTGAGCTTCGTAGGTGTTGTAGTCGATATCAGCACGCAGGGTGTGCAACGGCACACGACCTTCGCGATACCACTCGGTACGAGCAATCTCGGCACCGCCGAGACGACCGCTCACCTGGATCTTGATGCCCTTGGCACCAATACGCATGGCGTTCTGCACGGCGCGCTTCATAGCACGACGGAACATTACGCGGCGCTCCAGCTGCTGAGCTACGCTTTGCGCAACCAGCATGGCGTCGAGTTCCGGCTTGCGGATCTCTTCGATGTTGATGTGCACAGGCACACCCATCTGCTTGGTCAGGTCCTGACGCAGCTTCTCAACATCTTCACCTTTCTTCCCGATAACGATACCTGGACGAGCGGTGTGGATGGTGATGCGTGCAGTTTGGGCCGGACGATGGATATCGATACGGCTTACGGACGCGCTTTTTAGTTTGTCTTGGAGGTACTCACGAGTTTTCAGATCCTTCAACAGGTAATCTGCGTAAGTCGCGCCATCTGCATACCAGACGGACGTGTGCTCCTTGACGATTCCCAGGCGAATGCCAGTGGGATGTACTTTCTGACCCATCTGATCGACTCCGTTACTTGTCCGCAACCTTGACAGTGATATGGCAAGACCGCTTGACGATGCGATCAGCGCGGCCTTTGGCACGCGGCATGATGCGCTTCAGCGAACGCCCTTCGTTGACGAAAACGGTGGAGACCTTCAGGTCATCAACGTCTGCGCCTTCGTTGTGTTCGGCGTTGGCAACGGCCGACTCGAGGACTTTCTTCATGATTTCAGCGGCTTTTTTGCTGCTGAAGGCCAACAGGTTGAGCGCTTCGCCCACCTTCTTCCCGCGGATCTGGTCGGCGACCAAGCGGGCTTTCTGGGCGGAGATTCGAGCGCCCGACAACTTAGCGGCTACTTCCATTTCCTCACCCCTTACCGCTTGGCTTTCTTGTCAGCCACGTGCCCGCGATAAGTGCGGGTACCGGCGAACTCGCCCAGTTTGTGGCCGACCATGTCTTCGTTCACGAGAACTGGGACATGTTGACGACCGTTATGTACCGCGATGGTCAGACCGACCATTTGTGGCAGGATCATCGAACGACGCGACCAGGTTTTCACCGGTTTGCGATCATTCTTTTCCGCCGCCACTTCGATCTTCTTCAGTAGGTGAAGATCGATAAAAGGACCTTTTTTCAGAGAACGTGGCACTGTCGTATCCCTCTATTTACTTGCGACGACGGACGATCATTTTGTCGGTACGCTTATTACCACGAGTCTTCGCACCCTGGTTGGGAAGCCCCATGGCGATACCGGATGACGACCACCGGAGGTACGACCTTCACCACCACCATGTGGGTGGTCAACCGGGTTCATGGCAACACCACGAACGGTTGGGCGAACGCCACGCCAGCGTTTGGCACCAGCTTTACCCAGCGAACGCAGGCTGTGCTCGGAGTTCGAGACTTCGCCCAGGGTCGCACGGCACTCAGCCAGGACTTTACGCATTTCACCAGAGCGCAGACGCAGGGTCACGTAGACACCTTCGCGGGCGATCAGCTGAGCCGAAGCACCAGCGGAACGAGCGATCTGTGCACCTTTACCCGGCTTCAGTTCGATGCCGTGAATGGTGCTACCTACTGGGATGTTGCGCAGCTGCAGGGAGTTACCGGCCTTGATTGGGGCCAGCGAACCTGCGATCAGCTGATCGCCAGCGCTCACGCCTTTAGGGGCGATGATGTAGCGACGCTCACCGTCTGCGTAGCACAGCAGGGCGATGTGAGCAGTACGGTTCGGATCGTATTCGATACGCTCGACAGTGGCTGGAATGCCATCTTTGTCGTTGCGACGGAAGTCGACCAGACGGTAATGCTGCTTATGACCACCACCCACGTGACGTGTAGTGATACGGCCATTGTTGTTACGACCACCAGACTTCGATTTCTTCTCGAGCAGCGGTGCGTGAGGAGCGCCTTTGTGCAGCTCCTTGTTGACCACCTTGACCACGAAACGGCGGCCAGGGGAAGTCGGTTTGCATTTAACGATTGCCATGATGCACCCCTTCCTTACTCAGCACTGCTGCTGAAATCGAGATCTTGGCCTGGCTGAAGGGAGACGATCGCCTTCTTCCAGTCATTACGCTTGCCCAGACCACGTGCGGTACGCTTGGTTTTACCCAATACGTTAACAGTCGACACGTTTTCGACTTTTACGCCGAACAGGCCTTCGACAGCTTTCTTGATTTCCAGCTTGGTTGCATCGGTAGCAACCTTGAATACGAACTGGCCTTTCTTCTCAGCCAGAACGGTAGCCTTCTCGGAAACGTGCGGGCCAAGGAGGACTTTAAATACGCGTTCCTGGTTCATCCCAGCAGCTCCTCGAATTTCTTCACGGCCGACACAGTGATCAACACTTTGTCATAGGCGATCAGACTGACCGGATCGGAACCTTGTACGTCACGAACGTCGACGTGCGGCAGGTTACGAGCAGCCAGGTACAGGTTCTGATCAACAGCGTCCGATACGATCAGGACGTCAGTCAGGCCCATGCCATTCAGCTTGTTCAGCAGATCTTTGGTCTTTGGCGCTTCAACAGCGAAGTCCTGGACAACGACCAGACGGTCGGTGCGCACCAGCTCAGCGAGGATGGAACGCATTGCTGCGCGATACATCTTCTTGTTGAGCTTCTGCGAGTGGTCCTGAGGACGAGCTGCGAAGGTGGTGCCACCGCCGCGCCAGATCGGGCTACGGATGGTACCAGCACGAGCACGACCAGTGCCCTTCTGACGCCATGGGCGCTTACCGCCACCGGATACGTCGGAACGGGTCTTCTGCTGCTTGGTGCCCTGACGGCCGCCGGCCATGTAGGCCACGACTGCTTGGTGAACCAGCGTCTCGTTGAATTCGCCACCGAAGGTCAGTTCGGAAACTTCGATCGCCTGAGCGTCATTTACGTTAAGTTGCATGTCAGTTTCCCCTTAACCGCGAGCCTTGACAGCTGGACGTACAACCACGTCGCCGCCAGTAGCGCCAGGAACGGCACCCTTGATCAGCAGCAGGTTGCGTTCAGCGTCTACGCGAACTACTTCCAGGGACTGCACAGTAACGCGCTCGGCGCCCATGTGACCGGACATTTTCTTGCCCTTGAACACACGACCAGGAGTCTGGCACTGGCCGATGGAACCCGGAACACGGTGCGATACGGAGTTACCGTGGGTGTTATCTTGGCCACGGAAATTCCAGCGCTTGATGGTACCGGCGAAGCCTTTACCTTTCGACTGACCGGTGACGTCTACCAGCTGGCCTGCAGTAAAGAGTTCAGCTTTGATCAGATCGCCAGCCTGGAAATCGCCTTCTTCAAGACGGAACTCCCAAACACCGCGACCAGCGGCAACGTTCGCCTTAGCGAAGTGACCTGCTTGAGCAGCAGTCACACGCGAAGCACGACGCTCGCCTACAGTGATTTGCACTGCACGGTAGCCATCAGTTTCTTCGGTTTTGAACTGGGTGACGCGATTCGGCTCGATCTCAACGACCGTGACCGGAATGGAGACACCTTCTTCGGTGAAAATACGGGTCATACCGCATTTACGACCGACTACACCAATAGTCATGTTGTAAACCTCATGAGTGTACGGGGCTTTCACCCGCTATGGCCGCCCATTTCAGAGCGTTACACGGTTAAGACCGAAGTCTTAGCCGAGGCTGATCTGTACTTCCACACCTGCCGCAAGGTCCAGCTTCATCAGCGCATCAACGGTTTTATCCGTTGGCTGGACGATGTCCAGAACGCGCTTATGAGTGCGGATCTCGTACTGGTCACGCGCGTCTTTGTTGACGTGCGGGGAGACCAGAACGGTGAAACGCTCTTTGCGAGTAGGCAGTGGAATTGGACCACGCACTTGTGCACCAGTACGTTTCGCGGTTTCCACGATTTCCTGGGTGGATTGGTCGATCAGGCGATGGTCGAAAGCCTTCAACCTGATACGGATTTGCTGATTTTGCATTGGATTTCAGACTCCAGGCTGTTCCCAACGGACGCACTACGCCCGCTAAAAGGAGGCGTGATTCTATAGACGGTCCGATTTTGTGTCAACCCAATAAAAAAGGCCCCCGCTGAGCGGAGGCCTTTTTTAACCGATCGAGTGATTACTCGATGATTTTGGCTACGACGCCGGCGCCGACGGTACGACCGCCTTCACGGATAGCGAAGCGCAGACCGTCTTCCATTGCGATGGTCTTGATCAGAGTGACTTCCATCTGGATGTTGTCACCTGGCATTACCATCTCAACGCCTTCCGGCAGCTGGCAGTTACCGGTCACGTCAGTAGTACGGAAGTAGAACTGAGGACGGTAGCCTTTGAAGAACGGAGTGTGACGACCGCCTTCTTCTTTCGACAGAACGTAAACTTCTGCGGTGAACTTGGTGTGCGGCTTGACCGAACCTGGCTTGACCAGAACCTGGCCACGCTCAACGTCGTCACGCTTGGTACCACGCAGCAGAACGCCACAGTTCTCGCCAGCACGACCTTCGTCGAGCAGTTTGCGGAACATTTCAACACCGGTGCAGGTGGTGGTGGTGGTGTCACGCAGACCAACGATTTCCAGGGCGTCTTGAACGCGGACGATGCCACGCTCGATACGACCGGTAACAACGGTACCACGACCCGAGATCGAGAATACGTCTTCGATTGGCATCAGGAACGGCTTGTCGATAGCGCGCTCTGGCTCTGGGATGTAGCTGTCCAGAGTTTCTACCAGTTTCTTGACGGCAGTGGTGCCCATCTCGTTGTCGTCTTTGCCTTCCAGAGCCATACGAGCCGAACCGATGATGATCGGAGTGTCGTCGCCTGGGAAGTCATAGGTGGACAGCAGGTCGCGAACTTCCATCTCGACCAGTTCCAGCAGCTCAGCGTCGTCTACCAGGTCAGCCTTGTTCAGGAAGACCACGATGTACGGAACGCCAACCTGACGGGACAGCAGGATGTGCTCACGGGTTTGTGGCATCGGACCATCGGCGGCCGAGCAAACCAGGATAGCGCCGTCCATCTGCGCAGCACCGGTGATCATGTTCTTCACATAGTCAGCGTGACCTGGGCAGTCGACGTGAGCGTAGTGACGGATCTTCGAGTTGTACTCGACGTGCGCGGTGTTGATGGTGATACCACGCGCTTTCTCTTCTGGAGCCGAGTCGATCTTGTCGAAGTCAACAACAGCCGAACCGAAAACTTCGGAGCAGACGCGAGTCAGAGCAGCAGTCAGAGTGGTTTTACCGTGGTCGACGTGACCGATGGTGCCAACGTTGACGTGCGGAAGGGAACGATCAAATTTTTCTTTAGCCACGACAGTGAACTCCTAGCCTAAAGGGGCTGAATCAGCCTTGTTTTTTAACGAGAGCTTCGACGATGTTCGACGGAGCTTCGGCGTATTTGGAGAATTCCATGGAGTAGCTCGCGCGACCCTGAGACATGGAACGAACGTCGGTCGCATAACCGAACATTTCCCCGAGCGGCACTTCAGCACGGACAACCTTGCCGGAGACCGAATCATCCATACCCTGGATCAGACCACGACGACGGTTCAGGTCACCCATCACGTCACCCATGTAGTCTTCTGGGGTTACAACTTCGACCTTCATGATCGGCTCGAGAACCACGCCACCGCCCTTCTGGGCCAGCTGCTTGGTTGCCATCGAAGCAGCGACCTTGAACGCCATTTCGTTGGAGTCGACGTCATGGTACGAACCGTCGAATACCGTGGCCTTGAGGCCGATCAGAGGATAACCGGCAACGACGCCGTTTTTCATCTGCTCTTCGATACCCTTCTGGATCGGGGCGATGAATTCCTTAGGAATCACACCACCAACGACTTCGTTGGTGAACACCAGACCTTCGGTGATGTTGCCTTTGTCGTCCACGTCCGGCTCCGAGAAACGGATCCAGCAGTGACCGAACTGACCACGACCACCCGACTGACGAACGAATTTACCTTCGATCTCAACGTTGGACTTGGTGATCTTCTCGCGGTACGAAACCTGCGGCTTGCCGATGTTGGCTTCGACGTTGAACTCGCGCTTCATGCGGTCAACGAGGATGTCCAGGTGCAGCTCACCCATACCCGAGATGATGGTCTGACCGGTTTCTTCATCGGTCTTGACGCGGAACGACGGGTCTTCCTGAGCCAGTTTGCCCAGTGCAATACCCATCTTCTCCTGGTCCTGCTTGGTTTTCGGCTCAACAGCAACCGAAATTACAGGCTCCGGGAAGTCCATACGCTCGAGGATGATCGGCTTGTCGGCGTTGCACAGGGTGTCACCAGTGGTGACGTCCTTCATGCCGATCAGAGCAGCGATGTCGCCTGCGCGTACTTCTTTGATCTCTTCACGCTGGTTGGCGTGCATCTGCACCATACGACCAACGCGCTCTTTCTTGCCCTTGACCGAGTTGATCACGGAGTCGCCCGAGCTCAGGAAGCCCGAGTACACGCGCACGAAAGTCAGAGTACCAACGAACGGGTCGGTGGCAATCTTGAACGCCAGAGCCGAGAACGGCTCGTCGTCGGAAGCATGACGCTCGTCGTAGTCGGCGTCGACCAGCTCTTCTTTCGACTTCTCGATCAGATCAGGGTGAATACCTTTGATCGCCGGGATTTCGGTAGGAGCAGGCAGGAACTCGATTACGGCGTCCAGAACCAGGGGAACGCCCTTGTTCTTGAACGAGGAACCGCAGACAGCCGGAACGATTTCGCCAGCCAGGGTGCGCGCGCGCAGACCGGCCTTGATTTCTTCGACGGTCAGCTCTTCGCCTTCCAGGTACTTGTTCATCAGCTCTTCGCTGGACTCGGCAGCAGCCTCGACCATTTCGGAGCGATACTTCTCAGCCAACTCGAGCATGTCCGCAGGAATTTCTTCCTCGCGCGGCGAAGTGCCCTTGTCGTCATCGTTCCAGTAGACAGCTTTCATCTTGATCAGGTCGACCTGACCCTGGAAGTTGTCTTCCGAACCGATTGCCAGCTGGATCGGAACCGGGGTGTGACCCAGGCGGTTCTTGATCTGGCCGATAACGCGCAGGAAGTCAGCGCCTGCACGGTCCATCTTGTTCACGTAGACAACACGTGGAACGCCGTACTTGTTAGCTTGACGCCATACGGTTTCGGACTGTGGCTCAACGCCGGAGGTACCGCAGAACACAACGACCGCGCCGTCGAGTACACGCAGCGAACGCTCAACTTCAATGGTGAAGTCAACGTGGCCAGGGGTATCGATGACGTTTACGCGGTAGTTGTCGTACTGACCGGTAGAACCCTTCCAGAAGGTGGTAACGGCAGCGGAGGTAATGGTAATACCCCGCTCCTGCTCCTGCACCATCCAGTCGGTGGTCGCGGCGCCGTCATGCACCTCGCCCATCTTGTGGCTCAGGCCTGTGTAGAACAGGATCCGCTCGGTAGTGGTAGTTTTGCCCGCATCGACGTGCGCGCAAATACCAATGTTACGGTAGCGGTTAATTGCTGTAGTACGAGCCATAAAGCCCTCGCAAAATGATTGATGCTTGAATTAGAAGCGGTAGTGCGAGAATGCTTTGTTGGCTTCAGCCATACGGTGCACGTCTTCACGCTTCTTGACTGCAGCACCTTTGCCTTCAGCAGCATCCAGCAGCTCGCCAGCCAAGCGCAGAGCCATGGACTTCTCGCCGCGCTTGCGGGCGTAGTCTACGAGCCAGCGCATTGCCAGAGCGTTACGACGGGATGGACGAACTTCGACCGGAACCTGGTAAGTGGCACCGCCGACACGGCGGGACTTTACTTCGACCAGCGGAGCGATGGCGTCGAGAGCTTTCTCGAAGATTTCCAGGGGATCGCTGTTCTTGCGTTCTTTGACCTTGTCCAGCGCACCGTAAACGATACGCTCGGCAACGGCCTTCTTGCCGCTTTCCATCACGTGGTTCATGAACTTCGCGAGGATTTGCGATCCGTATTTTGGATCGTCCAGAATCTCACGTTTTGCTGCTACACGACGTCTTGGCATGATAAGCCCTCAAACGGTCTTCAGGTTAGCCCGGGACCTGGGTCTACGACCCCCGCCCGACCTTACTCTTATCGACTGAAAAAATTGATTATGTGCAAACGGCCGATTACTTCGGACGCTTGGTACCGTACTTCGAACGACCTTGGTTACGACCTTTGACGCCGGAGGTATCCAGGGAGCCGCGAACGGTGTGGTAACGAACACCTGGCAAGTCTTTTACACGGCCGCCACGGATCAGGACGACGCTGTGCTCTTGCAGGTTGTGGCCTTCACCGCCGATGTACGAGGAAACCTCGAAACCGTTGGTCAGACGCACACGGCATACTTTACGCAGTGCCGAGTTAGGTTTTTTCGGCGTGGTGGTGTACACACGGGTGCACACGCCACGACGTTGCGGGCAGTTCTGCAGCGCAGGTACGTCGGATTTCTCGACGGTACGCTTACGCGGCTGACGTACCAGCTGGTTGATAGTTGCCATCTACTAGCTCCACTGATTGTCTTGCGACGCTATTGTCTTGCAAGAAAGCCTAAAATTGACGAGACGGAGCCTCACCAAATTTAAGGGTACAAAAGTCTAAAGAGGTTCTTGCACCCAGTCAAGACAAGGCCCCGGCCCTCCCCGCCCGGTGATCGGTAACATTGCATGTCACCAAGCACCGCGGAGAGGGGCCGGGGCCCCGCCCTGTTACTTAATTACCGCTGGAATTCAACGCTTCGGTCAGTGCGGCTTCCACCTCACTGGCACTTACGCGCAGCGGTTTGTCGGCATCACGGCGACGCTTGCGCTCGCTGTGGTAAGCCAGACCGGTACCGGCCGGGATCAGACGGCCGACGACCACGTTCTCTTTCAGGCCGCGCAGGTAATCGCGCTTGCCGGTTACCGCCGCTTCGGTCAGTACACGGGTGGTTTCCTGGAAGGAAGCCGCCGAGATGAACGATTCGGTGGACAGCGAGGCCTTGGTGATACCCAGCAGCACACGGGTGAACTTGGAGATGAACTTGTCATCGGCTGCGAGACGCTCGTTCTCGACCAGCACGTGAGTCAGTTCCATCTGATCGCCCTTGATGAAGCTGGAGTCGCCCGACTCGGCAATCTCGACCTTACGCAGCATCTGACGCAGGATGGTCTCGATGTGCTTGTCGTTGATCTTAACGCCTTGCAGACGGTAAACGTCCTGGATCTCGTTGACGATGTACTTCGCCAGCGCGCTGACACCCAGCAGACGCAGGATATCATGCGGATCGCTTGGACCGTCGGAGATAACTTCGCCGCGGTTGACCTGTTCACCTTCGAAGACGTTCAGGTGGCGCCACTTCGGAATCAGCTCTTCGTACGGATCGCTACCGTCGGTCGGAGTGATGACCAGACGACGCTTGCCTTTGGTCTCTTTACCGAACGCGATGGTACCGCTGACTTCCGCCAGGATCGACGCTTCTTTCGGACGACGTGCTTCGAACAAGTCGGCAACACGTGGCAGACCACCGGTGATGTCACGGGTCTTCGACGTTTCTTGCGGGATCCGCGCGATAACGTCACCAACACCGATCTGGGCACCGTCAGCTACACCTACCAAGGCGTTGGCCGGCAGGAAGTACTGAGCAGGTACGTCGGTACCTGGCAGCATCAAATCCTTGCCATTGGCGTCGACCATCTTGATGGCCGGACGGATTTCCTTGCCAGCGGCAGGGCGATCCTTGGCGTCCAGGACTTCAATGTTGGTCAAACCAGTCAACTCGTCAGTCTGACGCTTGATGGTGATGTTTTCTTCCATGCCCACGAAGGTCACGGTACCTTTCAGCTCGGTAACGATCGGGTGGGTGTGCGGGTCCCACTTGGCGACGATTGCGCCTGCGTCGACCTTGTCACCTTCCTTGACCGAAATCACGGCGCCGTAAGGCAGCTTGTAGCGCTCACGCTCACGACCGAATTCGTCGGCAATGGCCAGCTCGCCGGAACGCGATACAGCAACCAGGTTGCCGTCAGCACGCTCTACCTGCTTGAGGTTATGCAGACGAACCATACCGCCGTTCTTCACCTGGACGCTGTCGGCAGCCGAGGTCCGGCTGGCAGCACCACCGATGTGGAACGTACGCATGGTCAGCTGGGTACCCGGCTCACCGATGGACTGGGCAGCGATTACGCCGACCGCTTCACCGATGTTCACCTGGTGACCGCGAGCCAGGTCACGACCGTAGCACTTGGCGCAGATACCGAAGCGAGTTTCACAGCTGATCGGCGAACGAACGATAACTTCGTCGATGCTGTTGAGCTCGATGAACTCGACCCACTTCTCGTCGACCAGGGTACCGGCCGGAACGATGACATCGTCGGTGCCAGGTTTGAACACGTCACGGGCGATTACTCGACCCAGTACGCGCTCACCCAATGGCTCGACCACGTCACCGCCTTCGATGTGCGGAGTCATCAGCAGGCCTTGATCGGTGCCGCAATCGATCTCGGTAACCACCAGATCTTGCGCCACGTCGACCAGACGACGAGTCAGGTAACCCGAGTTCGCAGTCTTCAAGGCGGTATCCGCCAGACCCTTACGAGCACCGTGCGTCGAGATGAAGTACTGCAGAACGCTCAGACCTTCACGGAAGTTCGCGGTGATCGGCGTCTCGATGATCGAGCCGTCCGGCTTGGCCATCAGACCACGCATACCGGCCAACTGACGAATCTGAGCTGCCGAACCCCGAGCACCGGAGTCAGCCATCATGTACATCGAGTTGAAGGACTCTTGGTCGACTTCGTCGCCATTGCGGTCGATGACTTTCTCTTTCGAGAGGTTGGCCATCATCGCCTTGGAGACTTCGTCGTTCGCCTTGGACCACAAGTCGATGACCTTGTTGTACTTCTCGCCCTGGGTTACCAGGCCGGAGGCGTACTGGCTCTCGATTTCCTTCACTTCTTCGGTGGCAGCACCGATGATGCGGGCTTTTTCGTCCGGGATAACGAAGTCGTTAACACCGATCGAAACGCCGGAAATGGTCGAGTAGGCAAAGCCGGTGTACATCAGCTGGTCAGCGAAGATAACGGTCTCTTTCAGACCAACCACGCGGTAGCACTGGTTGATCAGCTTGGAGATCGCCTTTTTCTTCATTGGCTGGTTGACCACGTCGTACGACAGACCTGGTGGTACAACCTGGAACAGCAGTGCACGGCCGACAGTGGTGTCGACGATACGGGTGTTCTTGACACTGCCGCCATCACGGTCGTTCACGGTTTCGTTGATACGAACCTTGATCTTGGCGTGCAGGGCAGCTTCGCCGGCGCGGAATACCCGGTCGACTTCCTGCAGGTCAGCGAAGATGCGACCTTCGCCCTTGGCGTTGATGGCTTCACGGGTCATGTAGTACAGACCCAGTACGACGTCCTGCGACGGAACGATGATTGGCTCACCGTTGGCTGGCGACAGAATGTTGTTGGTGGACATCATCAGCGCGCGCGCTTCGAGCTGGGCTTCCAGCGTCAGCGGCACGTGCACGGCCATCTGGTCACCGTCGAAGTCGGCGTTGTACGCAGCACAGACCAGCGGGTGCAGCTGGATAGCCTTACCTTCGATCAGTACCGGTTCAAAAGCCTGAATGCCAAGACGGTGAAGGGTCGGTGCACGGTTGAGCAGTACGGGGTGTTCGCGGATCACCTCGGCGAGCACGTCCCAGACCTCTGGCAGCTCGCGCTCGACCATCTTCTTGGCAGCCTTGATGGTGGTCGCCAGACCACGCATTTCCAGCTTGCCGAAAATGAACGGCTTGAACAGCTCGAGAGCCATCTTCTTCGGCAGACCGCACTGGTGCAGGCGCAGGGTCGGGCCTACGGTAATTACCGAACGGCCGGAGTAGTCCACGCGCTTGCCGAGCAAGTTCTGACGGAAGCGACCTTGCTTACCTTTGATCATGTCAGCCAGCGACTTCAGCGGACGCTTGTTCGAGCCAGTGATGGCGCGACCGCGACGGCCGTTGTCGAGCAGGGCGTCGACCGCTTCCTGCAGCATGCGCTTTTCGTTGCGCACGATGATGTCCGGAGCCGACAGGTCAAGCAGACGCTTGAGACGGTTGTTCCGGTTGATCACGCGGCGGTACAGGTCGTTCAGGTCGGAGGTCGCGAAGCGGCCACCATCCAGTGGTACCAGCGGACGCAGGTCCGGCGGCAGTACTGGCAGAACGGTCAGGACCATCCACTCAGGCAGGTTGCCCGAGCCCTGGAAAGCTTCCATCAGCTTCAGGCGCTTGGACAGCTTCTTGATCTTGGTTTCCGAGTTGGTTTGCGGAATTTCTTCGCGCAGGCGGCCAATCTCGTGCTCCAGGTCGATAGCGTGCAGCAGCTCGCGAACAGCCTCGGCACCCATGCGGGCGTCGAAGTCATCACCGAACTCTTCCAGCGCTTCGAAGTACTGCTCGTCGTTGAGCAGTTGACCCTTCTCCAGGGTGGTCATGCCCGGGTCGATAACGACGTAGCTCTCGAAGTAGAGAACGCGCTCGATATCACGCAGGGTCATGTCCATCAGCAGGCCGATACGGGACGGCAGCGACTTCAGGAACCAGATGTGGGCGACTGGCGAGGCCAGTTCGATGTGCGCCATGCGCTCACGACGAACCTTGGCCAGGGCGACTTCAACGCCGCACTTCTCGCAGATCACACCACGGTGTTTCAGGCGCTTGTACTTACCGCACAGGCACTCGTAGTCCTTGACTGGGCCAAAGATCTTGGCGCAGAACAGGCCGTCACGCTCAGGTTTGAACGTACGGTAGTTGATGGTTTCCGGTTTTTTAACTTCACCGAACGACCACGAACGGATCATCTCAGGCGACGCGAGGCCGATGCGAATGGCATCGAACTCTTCGACTTGACCCTGGTTTTTCAGCAAATTCAGTAGGTCTTTCAAGGCCTTTCCTCCTGGCGGAGCAAGGAGCGGGCTGTTACAGCCCCGCTCCCATTCGCGTCACGTGTTATTCGGTTTCCAGATCGATATCGATACCGAGCGAACGGATCTCTTTGATCAACACGTTGAAGGACTCGGGCATGCCCGGCTCCATACGGTGATCGCCATCCACGATGTTTTTGTACATCTTGGTACGGCCGTTCACGTCGTCCGACTTCACTGTGAGCATTTCTTGCAGAGTGTACGCCGCGCCGTATGCTTCCAGCGCCCAGACTTCCATCTCCCCGAAACGCTGACCACCGAACTGCGCCTTACCACCCAGCGGCTGCTGGGTAACCAGGCTGTACGAACCAGTGGAACGCGCGTGCATCTTGTCGTCCACCAAGTGGTTCAGCTTGAGCATGTACATGTAACCAACGGTCACCGGACGCTCGAACTTGTTGCCGGTACGGCCGTCGAACAGCACCATCTGGCCGCTTTCTGGCATGTCAGCCAGTTTCAGCATGGCCTTGATTTCGCTTTCCTTGGCACCGTCGAAGACTGGAGTAGCCATAGGCACGCCTTTCTTCAGGTTGTGCGCCAGAGCAAGGATCTCAGCGTCGGTGAAGTCTTCCAGGCTTTCCTGACGACCGCCGATCTCGTTGTAGATCTCGGTGAGGAAGCTGCGCAGCTCAGTGGCTTTGCGCTGCTCTTCGATCATCCGGTCGATCTTCTCGCCCAGACCTTTGGCCGCGAGGCCGAGGTGGGTTTCGAGGATCTGCCCGACGTTCATACGCGATGGTACGCCCAGCGGGTTCAGTACGACGTCTACCGGAGTACCGTTGGCGTCGTGCGGCATGTCTTCGACCGGCATGATCACCGAGACCACACCTTTGTTACCGTGACGGCCGGCCATCTTGTCGCCCGGCTGAATGCGGCGGCGGATAGCCAGGTAGACCTTGACGATCTTCAGTACGCCCGGTGCCAGATCATCGCCCTGCTGCAGCTTGCGCTTCTTGTCTTCGAACTTGTCGTCGAGCAGACGGCGACGATCGACGATGTAGGCCTGGGCCTTCTCGAGCTGATCGTTGAGCGCGTCTTCGGCCATGCGCAGTTTGAACCACTGGCCGTGCTCCAGACCGTCGAGGACTTCGTCGCTGACCACGGTGCCTTTTTTCAGGCCCGCGCCACCGTCGACAACCTGGCCGTTCAGCGCCGAGCGCAGACGCTCGAAGGTTGCGCCTTCAACGATGCGGAACTCTTCGTTCAGATCCTTGCGGATCTCGTCCAGCTGGGTCTTCTCGATGGACAGGGCACGGCTGTCGCGCTCAACGCCGTCACGAGTGAAGACCTGCACGTCGATGACAGTACCTTTGGTGCCGGTTGGCACGCGCAGGGAGGTGTCTTTAACGTCGCTGGCTTTTTCACCGAAGATTGCACGCAGCAGTTTTTCTTCCGGAGTCAGTTGGGTCTCGCCTTTCGGAGTGACCTTGCCGACCAGGATGTCGCCAGCGCCGACTTCAGCACCCACGTAAACGATACCGGCTTCGTCCAGTTTGTTCAGTGCAGCTTCACCCACGTTCGGGATGTCTGCAGTGATTTCCTCAGGCCCAAGCTTGGTGTCACGCGCCACACAGGTCAGTTCCTGAATGTGGATAGTGGTGAAGCGATCTTCCTGAACCACGCGCTCCGACAGACAGATGGAGTCTTCGAAGTTGAAGCCGTTCCACGCCATGAACGCGATGCGCATGTTCTGACCCAGAGCCAGCTCACCCATATCGGTGGACGGACCGTCAGCCATGATGTCATGACGCTTGACCACATCACCCTTGCTGACCAGCGGACGCTGGTTGATGCAGGTGTTCTGGTTCGAGCGGGTGTACTTGGTCAGGTTGTAGATGTCGACACCGGCTTCACCGGTTTCAACTTCGTCATCTGCAACGCGAACCACGATACGGCTGGCATCGACCGAGTCGATAACGCCGCCACGGCGAGCCACGACGCAGACGCCGGAGTCACGGGCAACGTTGCGCTCCATGCCGGTACCTACCAGCGGCTTGTCGGCGCGCAGGGTTGGTACAGCCTGACGCTGCATGTTCGAACCCATCAACGCACGGTTGGCGTCGTCGTGCTCGAGGAACGGAATCAGCGACGCTGCAACCGAAACTACCTGCTTCGGCGAAACGTCCATCAGGGTGACGTCTTCCGGCGCCTTGACGGTGAATTCGTTCAGGTGACGTACTGCTACCAGTTCGTCGATCAGACGCTTGTCTTCGCTCATGGTGGCCGAAGCCTGGGCGATGACGTGGTCAGCTTCTTCGATCGCCGACAGGAACACGATGTCGTCGGAAACCACACCCTCTTTCACCACGCGGTACGGGCTCTCGAGGAAGCCGTACTGGTTGGTGCGGGCATACGCCGCCAGGGAGTTGATCAGACCGATGTTCGGACCTTCAGGGGTCTCGATCGGGCACACACGGCCGTAGTGGGTCGGGTGTACGTCACGGACTTCAAAGCCAGCGCGCTCACGGGTCAGACCGCCAGGGCCGAGTGCAGAGACACGACGCTTGTGGGTAATTTCCGAGAGCGGGTTGTTCTGGTCCATGAACTGCGAGAGCTGGCTGGAACCGAAGAACTCTTTCACCGCCGCCGCAACCGGCTTGGCGTTGATCAGGTCTTGCGGCATCAGGCCTTCGCTTTCTGCCATCGACAGACGCTCTTTGACCGCACGCTCAACGCGCACCAGGCCAACCCGGAACTGGTTCTCGGCCATCTCACCAACACAACGCACACGGCGGTTGCCGAGGTGGTCGATGTCGTCGACGATGCCTTTACCGTTACGGATGTCGACCAGAGTCTTCAGCACGTCAACGATGTCTTCCTTGCTCAACACGCCCGAACCTTCGATCTCGGAGCGACCGATACGACGGTTGAACTTCATACGGCCAACAGCGGACAGATCGTACCGCTCGGCGCTGAAGAACAGGTTGTTGAACAGGGTCTCGGCGGCATCCTTGGTTGGCGGCTCGCCTGGACGCATCATCCGGTAGATCTCGACCAGCGCTTCCAGTTGGTTGCTGGTGGTGTCGATCTTCAGGGTGTCCGAAATGAACGGACCGCAGTCGATGTCGTTGGTGTACAGCGTCTCGAGGCGAACAACCTGAGCCTTGGCGATCTTGATCAGCAGCTCGGTGGTCAGCTCGGTGTTGCACTCAGCCAGGATCTCGCCGGTAGCCGGATGCACGATTGCCTTGGCAGTGGTGCGACCCAGTACGTACTCCATCGGCACGTCCAGCTGCTTGACGCCAGCCTTCTCGAGCTGATTGATGTGGCGTGCAGTGATACGACGGCCTTGCTCGACGATGACTTTGCCATTTTCGTCATGGATGTCCATGACCGCAACTTCACCGCGCAGGCGCTGAGGTACCAGCTCCAGGCTCAGGCTTTCACCGGTAACGTGGAACACGTTGGTGGTGTAGAAGGCGTTCAGTACCTCTTCGGTGCTGTAGCCCAGCGCGCGCAGCAGTACCGAGGCCGGCAGTTTGCGGCGACGGTCGATACGCACGAATACGCAGTCTTTCGGGTCGAACTCGAAGTCCAACCAGGAGCCGCGGTAAGGAATGATACGAGCCGAGTACAGCAGTTTGCCCGAGCTGTGCGTCTTGCCACGGTCGTGGTCGAAGAACACACCCGGCGAACGGTGCAGCTGGGAAACGATCACACGCTCGGTACCGTTGATAACGAAGGTACCGTTCTCAGTCATCAGGGGAATTTCACCCATGTAGACTTCTTGCTCTTTGATGTCCTTGATCGCTTTGTTCGACGACTCTTTGTCGAAGATGATCAGACGGACCTTGACCCGCAGCGGTACGGCGAACGTCACGCCGCGCAGGACGCATTCCTTGACGTCGAAAGCCGGTTCGCCCAGACGATAGCCAACGTACTCCAGGGCAGCGTTGCCGGAGTAGCTGATGATCGGGAAGACCGACTTGAAGGCAGCATGCAGACCGACGTCGCGGAACTGATCCTTGGATGCTCCCGCTTGCAGGAATTCGCGATACGAATCCAGCTGGATGGCCAGGAGGTAAGGCACATCCATCACGTCCGGCAACTTGCTAAAGTCCTTGCGGATACGTTTTTTCTCAGTGTATGAGTAAGCCATCAGCGTTCCCCAGCTTGGTCACCTGCTTGTTTGGCGTCTCCCGGCGGGAGCAACCAGAAAATCGTGCAAACCCCATGGTTTGCTCCACCCTCTAGGTGGCTACAGCACGTTATCGGGGCCGACCTGGTCGGCCGCCAATAACGGAAAAAGGCCGGTGGCAAAAGCCACCAGCCGTCAGCCTTAGCTCAACGCTCCGGCTGGAGTCGCAAAGTCGAAATTACTTCAGTTCGACTTTAGCGCCTGCTTCTTCCAGCTTCTTCTTAGCGTCTTCAGCGGCTTCTTTCGAAACGCCTTCAGCTACAACCTGAGGAGCGCCATCGACTTTCTCTTTGGCTTCTTTCAGGCCGAGACCGGTCAGTTCACGAACTGCCTTGATCACGTTTACTTTCTTCTCGCCAGCTTCCAGCAGAACGACGTTGAATTCGGTCTGCTCTTCAACAACGGCGGCAGCAGCAGCTGGGCCAGCAGCGGCAACAGCGGCGGTCACGCCGAAGGTTTCTTCCATTGCTTTGATCAGTTCAACAACTTCCAGAACGGTTTTCTGGCCGATTGCTTCGATGATTTGTTCGTTAGTCAGGGACATTGACTTAAATCCTGTATTGGGGTGAAGGCCTACGCAGCCATCAAATTAAACGTATGATTTTGAAAGCGCTTCGTTGCCTTAGGCAGCGGTAGCTTCTTTCTGGTCGCGAATGGCTGCCAGGGTACGAGCCAGCTTGCTGGTAGCGCCTTGGATAACGCTCATCAGCCTTGCGATGGCTTCGTCGCGGGTCGGCAGGGTAGCCAACACGTCGATTTCGTTCGCTGCAATGAACTTGCCGTCAAACGCAGCTGCCTTGATCTCGAACTTGTCCTGACCCTTGGCGAACTCTTTGAACAGACGAGCAGCAGCGCCCGGGTGTTCGTTGGAGAAAGCGATCAGGGTCGGGCCAGTGAAGGCGTCGTTGAGGACACTGAAGTCAGTGCCAGCAACAGCGCGCTTGAGCAGGGTGTTACGTACAACACGTACGTATACGCCAGCTTCACGAGCCTCTTTACGGAGTCCGGTCATTGCGCCTACAGTCACACCACGGGCATCAGCCACGACAGCGGACAGAGCGACTTTGGCAGCCTCGTTGACTTCAGCGACGATGGCCTTCTTGTCTTCGAGTTTAATTGCCACGGGTAAAACTCCTGCTTGTTACCGTTTCATCTGGCCGAAGCCGGATGTCGTTTTGGTGTCTGATTCGGTAAGGAACCGGGAGCACCATCTGCGTAGGCTGGGTGTTTAAGGCTTGCGCCGCCTACGGTCTTGGATAGCCCCCGCCAGGCAGGGACCCCAATTTTTGCAGCTGGCGTGCCTGAGCACGCCGGCTTTGTCTTACGCGTCCAGCGAGCTCTGGTCGATGACCAGACCTGGGCCCATAGTGGTGCTCAGGGTAACGCGCTTGACGTAGATACCTTTCGAGGAAGCCGGCTTGATACGCTTCAGATCAGCGATCAGGGCTTCAACGTTTTCCTTCAGCTTGCCGGCTTCGAAGCCAACCTTGCCAACGGAGGTGTGGATGATACCGTTTTTGTCGGTGCGGTAGCGAACCTGACCAGCTTTGGCGTTTTTAACCGCGGTAGCTACGTCTGGAGTCACGGTACCAACCTTCGGGTTAGGCATCAGGCCACGAGGACCGAGAACCTGGCCGAGTTGACCAACAACGCGCATGGCATCCGGGGATGCGATGACTACGTCGTAGTTCAGGTCGCCGGCTTTCATTTCGGCAGCCAGATCGTCCATGCCTACACGGTCAGCGCCGGCAGCCAGAGCGGCTTCAGCAGCAGGACCCTGGGTGAACACGGCAACGCGTACGGTCTTGCCAGTGCCGTGTGGCAGCACAGTAGCGCTACGAACGACCTGGTCGGATTTACGCGGGTCAACACCGAGGTTGACGGCAACGTCGAAGGATTCGCTGAACTTCACGGTGGAGAGTTCGGCCAGCAGCACTGCTGCGTCTTCGAAGTTGTAGACTTTGCCAGCTTCGATTTTCGAAGCAATAGCCTTTTGGCGCTTGGTCAGCTTAGCCATTACACACCCTCCACGTTGAGGCCCATGCTGCGAGCAGAACCGGCGATGGTACGCACGGCCGCATCCAGGTCAGCGGCAGTCAGATCAGCCTCTTTGGTCTTGGCGATCTCTTCCAGCTGAGCACGGGTCACAGTACCCACCTTGACGGTGTTAGGACGCGCGGAGCCGCTGGTCAGGCCAGCTGCTTTTTTCAGCAGAACCGAAGCAGGGGTGCTTTTGGTTTCGAAGGTGAAGCTACGGTCACTGTAAACAGTGATGATCACAGGAGTCGGCAGGCCGGCTTCTTGACCCTGAGTACGGGCGTTGAAGGCCTTGCAGAATTCCATGATGTTCACACCGTGTTGACCCAGTGCTGGACCAACGGGTGGGCTAGGGTTGGCCTGGCCGGCCTTTACTTGCAGCTTGATGTAAGCCTGAATCTTCTTAGCCATGAGCTACTCCAATATCGGGTACGAACGCCTGAAGGCTCCCCGGATTACGTGCGTTTTATCCCAGTGACGACAAAACCCCGCAGCACATAGGGCTGCGGGGTATGGGATGCGTCGTTCGCCTAGACCTTCTCGACCTGGCCGAACTCGAGCTCCACCGGAGTGGAACGACCGAAAATGAGCACCGCCACTTGGAGCCGGCTCTTTTCGTAGTTAACTTCTTCAACGGTACCGTTGAAATCAGCAAAGGGACCGTCAACAACACGAACCACTTCACCTGGCTCAAAGAGCGTTTTTGGCTTCGGCTTGTCACTGCCGTCGGCAACGCGACGCAGAATAGCCTCAGCTTCTTTATCGGTGATGGGTGCAGGCTTGTCTGCAGTACCACCAATGAAGCCCATTACACGAGGGGTATCCTTGACAAGGTGCCAAGTACCTTCGTTCATTTCCATCTGGACCAACACATAGCCAGGGAAGAACTTACGCTCGCTCTTGCGCTTCTGGCCATTACGCATTTCGACGACTTCTTCGGTCGGAACCAGAATTTCGCCGAAACCGTCTTCCATGCCAGCCAGCTTGACACGCTCAGTCAAAGAGCGCATCACATGCTTCTCGTAACCCGAGTAAGCATGCACAACGTACCAACGCTTAGCCACGGGACACCCTTAGCCAACAATCAAGGAAACCGCCCAGCCGAGCAGGGAGTCGAGACCCCACAGCAGCAGTGCCATAACCAATACAACGACCACAACGATAAGCGTGGTTTGCATGGTTTCTTGGCGGGTCGGCCACACGACTTTACGGATCTCGGTACGAGCTTCCTTCGCCAACGCAAAGAACGACTTGCCCTTTGCAGTCTGCAAGGCAACGAAGCCAGCAGCAGCAGCCAGAGCTAGAAGTGCGAGTACGCGGTACAGAATCGGAGAGGCGGAGTAATATTGATTACCCACGACACCAACGACTACCAGTGCAACAACAGCGAGCCACTTAAAAAGATCAAAACGCGAATCTTGGGCTTCAGTTTTGGGAGTCATCGAGGAGGATCCTGTGAGAAGAAAGCCAATCACACCGAGGTGAATGGCAGGTCAGGAGGGAATCGAACCCCCAACCTACGGTTTTGGAGACCGTCGCTCTGCCAATTGAGCTACTGACCTTTAACACTGTACCAGGCCGGCCATTATGCCGACCTGATCTTATGAAATCAACTACTTATTCAATAATTTTTGCTACGACGCCGGCGCCGACGGTACGACCGCCTTCACGGATAGCGAAGCGCAGACCGTCTTCCATTGCGATGGTCTTGATCAGAGTGACTTCCATCTGGATGTTGTCACCTGGCATTACCATCTCAACGCCTTCCGGCAGCTGGCAGTTACCGGTCACGTCAGTAGTACGGAAGTAGAACTGAGGACGGTAGCCTTTGAAGAACGGAGTGTGACGACCGCCTTCTTCTTTCGACAGAACGTAAACTTCTGCGGTGAACTTGGTGTGCGGCTTGACCGAACCTGGCTTGACCAGAACCTGGCCACGCTCAACGTCGTCACGCTTGGTACCACGCAGCAGAACGCCACAGTTCTCGCCAGCACGACCTTCGTCGAGCAGTTTGCGGAACATTTCAACACCGGTGCAGGTGGTGGTGGTGGTGTCACGCAGACCAACGATTTCCAGGGCGTCTTGAACGCGGACGATGCCACGCTCGATACGACCGGTAACAACGGTACCACGACCCGAGATCGAGAATACGTCTTCGATTGGCATCAGGAACGGCTTGTCGATAGCGCGCTCTGGCTCTGGGATGTAGCTGTCCAGAGTTTCTACCAGTTTCTTGACGGCAGTGGTGCCCATCTCGTTGTCGTCTTTGCCTTCCAGAGCCATACGAGCCGAACCGATGATGATCGGAGTGTCGTCGCCTGGGAAGTCATAGGTGGACAGCAGGTCGCGAACTTCCATCTCGACCAGTTCCAGCAGCTCAGCGTCGTCTACCAGGTCAGCCTTGTTCAGGAACACGATGATGTAAGGAACGCCAACCTGACGGGACAGCAGGATGTGCTCACGGGTTTGTGGCATCGGACCATCGGCGGCCGAGCAAACCAGGATAGCGCCGTCCATCTGCGCAGCACCGGTGATCATGTTCTTCACATAGTCAGCGTGACCCGGGCAGTCGACGTGAGCGTAGTGACGGATCTTCGAGTTGTACTCGACGTGCGCGGTGTTGATGGTGATACCACGCGCTTTCTCTTCTGGAGCGCTGTCGATCTTGTCGAAGTCGACGACTGCCGAACCAAACACCTCGGAGCAGACGCGAGTCAGAGCTGCGGTCAGAGTGGTTTTACCATGGTCAACGTGGCCGATAGTGCCAACGTTTACGTGTGGTAGGGAACGATCAAACTTTTCCTTAGCCATCGAACAGTCCTCCGCAGAAGAAAATAGTCACTACTACCGATAAAACAAAGGCAGATATTTTCATATCTGCCTTGTTATATGGAGCTCTTGAGCGGACTTGAACCGCTGACCTCACCCTTACCAAGGGTGTGCTCTACCAACTGAGCTACAAGAGCGAAACAATGTGCAATAACAGCAAACTTGGAGCGGGTAGCGGGAATCGAACCCGCATCATCAGCTTGGAAGGCTGAGGTTCTACCACTAAACTATACCCGCGGAGCTTGCAGCTCTCGCTAAAATGGTGGAGGGGGAAGGATTCGAACCTTCGAAGTCGAAGACGGCAGATTTACAGTCTGCTCCCTTTGGCCGCTCGGGAACCCCTCCTGAGCGTGGGCGGCATTTTCAGCTTTTGCCGTCCTGCTGTCAAGCTTTTTTTCAATTAAATCTTGAAGTTAGCTGCTTTGACAACAGCTTCCGGTCCTACCACCTGAGTGGTGTTCCCTGCGAAGCGGGCGCCATTCTATCAAGCTATTCAGCAGTTGCAATACCCCCGCAGAAAATAATTTTGCGTTTTAAGTCTTTGAAATCCTTGGAAAGACTCTCGACCATTGATTGGTCCAGCAAACGCTCGCTTTCAACTGCAACCTTTAGCCACTGGCCGTCAGCTCCCGGCAGCTGGCCAGCCACGAGCTGCGTGTCAATGTCCAGGCTCAGCAGCCGCTGGCGCAGCGCATCGATCTGCTCCTTGCTGGGCAGGCCACCCACTACCAGGCATTCATCGCGGCGGCGCGCCGGCGCCGCAGCACCCGTCTCGCGCAGCAGGCGGATCTCCTGCTGATTACCTTTATAAAGAGAGAGCGGCGCGACCTCTTTGACTCTCAACGGCGCCTCCTGCTGATGCCACACGTAAAAAACGACGTTAAGCACCAACAGCAACAGAAACAACCAACGCATAGGCACCTCAATCCAGTGGACAAGCCATGGCCAAGCCGACAAATACCAGATCCGGCACGATTCGCGCCTGCGGAGCCGCATCGCGAACAAGCGGCGCATCACCACCCGTGAGGAATACGCTAAAGCTATCGCCCCACAACGCCCGCGCCTGCTCGATCTGGGTTCGAGCAAACCCTTGCAGCATGAGCACGCAACCGCGCTCGACCGCTTCGACTGTAGAACGGCCGGGGGCGAGCGTGCTCAGCGCCCGCTCCGCCGAGGCATCGTCATAACGAATGCGCCGGGTATGCGTGCGCAACTGGCTACGCATCAGCGGCATCCCTGGGCAGATGTAGCCACCAAGATGCTCGCCATCTGCAGCAACGAAGTCAGCCTTCGCTGCGGTCCCTAGATCGATCACCAGGCATGCGCCTTTGGCCAGGTGATAAGCACCCAACACGGCCAACCAGCGATCCATGCCCAGCCGCTGGTAATCTTCATAGCCATTGCGCACACCGGCCATGGCCTGTGCTGGCAAGGCTACCTGGGCATCTATGGCAAACTCGGCAAACAGAACGGCGCGCAGCGCCGCGGTTTCTTCTTCACTGCGCACGCTGACGATTCGGCAGCCTTGCAGGTGCAACGAAGGCAAACCCAGCACGGCGACAAGCAGGGCCTGATCCGAGTCGACAATCCCACCGCCAACAATAGTGGCGTCACTGGCATGAATGACGCGCCACTTGATAAAGCTGTTACCGCAATCGAGCTCAAGAATCATCACGCAACCTCAGGCTGAGCTCACCACCGCTGAAGCTCTTTTCCACACCGTCAACCTCAAGCCGCAAGCCACCCTGCCCATCTACCCCACGGACGATGCCATGGGTATGGCTGGTACCAGCGATCAGCGCGACTTTGCGCCCCTGCCAGACATGCGCCTGCTCCCATTCTTCCTGGAACGCGGCAAAGCCATAACGACGATGGCGAGCCAACTCATGCTGCAGCTGCACATTGAGGCGCGCGACCAGCAGATTGCGATCGATCGGCGCGCCGGCTTCACGCTTCATTGACGTCCATTGCTGATCGACCTGGTCGTTGGTCTGCATGTTGACGTTGATCCCGACACCTATCACCACATGGCAGACATCGGCCGGGTCGCCCACCAGCTCAAGCAGGATGCCAGCGATCTTTTGCTCGGCAACCAGCACGTCATTGGGCCATTTCAGGCCAGCCTGCTCTACACCAAACCCGTGTAACGCGCGCATGACGGCCAACCCTACGACCAGGCTCAGGCCTTCGAGCTGACGCATGCCGCCTTCGATCCGGAGCACCAGGCTGTAATACAGGTTTTCGGCAAATGGGCTGACCCACTGCCGGCCGCGTCTGCCCCGACCAGCACTTTGCCGCTCGGCCAGCACCACAAAGGGGGCGGCCTGGCCCTGCCCTACTGCTCTAAGGGCCTCGGCATTGGTCGAGTCGATAGCGTCATGGATGTACAGCGGCCACAGTTCACCTTCGGATTGCGCAGCGATGACGCCGGCATCAAGCAGTGCCAACGGCGCTGCCAACTGGTAGCCGCGACCGCGTACCTTGTGGATAGACAGATTCAATTCGGATTCCAGATGCTGCAGCTGCTTCCAGACGGCGCTGCGGCTCACTCCGAGAGCTTCCCCGAGTGCCTGCCCGGAATGAAACCGGCCATCCTTGAGGAGATTCAACAACTTCAGCATGCCAGTCTCGACTTTGAATAAGGCTGGAATGATAGCCATGGCCTGCTGGCTTGCATAGGAAAAGGCGACCCAGGGCCTAGCTATAGAGCGAAATGTTCGCGGCGCCCTGGAAGTGCCAGGCAGTCAGATGGAGAGCTAGTGCCGCTTTGCGACCCCAGATTTCCGGATCGCGGAAAAGACAAAACCCCTACCTGCTCGCGCAGATAGGGGTTTTGCGAAATGAATCTTGACGATGACCTACTCTCACATGGGGAGACCCCACACT
>NZ_JBIURK010000009.1:0-271123 GCF_044740745.1 Pseudomonas sp. NPDC088322
TGCCTCCCGTAGGAGTCTGGACCGTGTCTCAGTTCCAGTGTGACTGATCATCCTCTCAGACCAGTTACGGATCGTCGCCTTGGTGAGCCATTACCTCACCAACTAGCTAATCCGACCTAGGCTCATCTGATAGCGCAAGGCCCGAAGGTCCCCTGCTTTCTCCCGTAGGACGTATGCGGTATTAGCGTTCCTTTCGAAACGTTGTCCCCCACTACCAGGCAGATTCCTAGGCATTACTCACCCGTCCGCCGCTGAATCGAAGAGCAAGCTCTTCTCATCCGCTCGACTTGCATGTGTTAGGCCTGCCGCCAGCGTTCAATCTGAGCCATGATCAAACTCTTCAGTTCAATACTGCTTGGGTTTTTAAGAAACCCTAAACTTGGCTCAGCAATCTCAAATGACTACTATGATTTCTCATGCGGCCACTTGTGATGCTGATAATCTTGGCGACTATCAAACCGTACTCACAAGCACCCACACGAATTGCTTGATTCAATTTGTTAAAGAGCGGTTGGTTAAGAACTTGTTGTCTCAACCGAGATGCGCATCCTACAGAAGCTCATCTCACTTAGCAACCTTTTATTTTTGATTTGTTCAATCAAATCAGTTGCTTGCGCCAGGATCAGCTTGAAGCTTCTCGCTAGCGGGAGGCGAATAATACAGGATAGAAAAAGCCGGTCAACCCCCCTCCCGCATTTTTTATGGCGGGTCGCATACAGCCAGCCTCCACTGCGATTCCTCTCTATATAGAAGAGCGGTCTGCCCGCGCCACACCCGCCAGGCAAAACACTGGCGCCCGTACGCTGGCGGCAGCAGCCGCAGGCATCCGCCGAATCAATTGGGCCAGTGGCCATCTACACCTTAAGCTGTCGCTCGTCGGGTATAGCAATAAAGTATTGCCTTGGTGATGGCTCATCGCCATATTGGCGTTCCATTCTTGTGTGTGTGATTCATGAGCAAAATCGTGCCCTGTCTGGCAGCAATGATGCTGCTGAGTGGGTGCAATGGAGTGCCAACCTCGTATGTATCTGATCCGGTCTATGATCAGGCTTTCGTAGTCACCTCGCGCGGCCCGTTGCCGATGCTGTTGATGGCCTCTGCCATTCAGTGGAACGAGGACTACGCCGTCACCGCCAAACACACCCCATTTCTGCCGAACATTGTCCATGAAGGCCTGGGCGATGTGGTGTTCTTCAAGCACAAGGCAACCCAGGTTCCGCTGTGGCGCCAGTATGTGCCTGGCGAAGCAGTGACAGCCGTCGGTTTCAACAGCCTGATGATGCCGATGCAAGGCAAAGGCCACGCATTGCCATCACTGGTGCGCCTGCAAGGTACCAAGGGCAGCGTGTTCTATGGCGTGCATGACGGCCCTATTACCAAAGGCATGTCGGGCGGCCCGGTGTTTGCCGACGACGGCAAGGTGCTGGGTATCAATATCGCTTATCTGTCCAGGGACGAAGTGCAGGCACATGACCGCGCCGACCTGGCCAGCAGCGAGCACATCAGTGTGTTCATGTCCTACAGCGAGATCGACAAGGAATGGCGGCGTTATCAGCATCTGCTGGCCAAGAAGGGCAGGCCGCAACTGCCAGTGACGCCGGTCAGAGGCATGGTAGTCGCTGCCACAGCACGATGAACCAAGCGTGAAAACGTTTGGTTACAGCGCCCCGACCAACAGCCGCGAACCTTGGACCTCGTCCGGCGTCGGATCTGCATCCGCTCCGTTCGAGGTCTACCGCGTGAAACAACTCATCGCCCGCAAGCTGCGCCTGGTGGCGAAGACCTTCGGCTATATCGGTTGGTCGCTGTTCTGGCTGCTGATCTGGGATGTCCTGGTCACAATCGATTTCATGCTGTTCTTCAACAGCAAGTTCACCTTGCCGCTGATGCCACTGACGTTGCTCGGCTCTGCTCTGGTGGTACTGGTCAGCTTCCGTAACAGCAGTGCCTATAACCGCTGGTGGGAGGCACGCACCCTGTGGGGCGCGCTGGTAAACAGCTCGCGCAGTTTCGCGCGCCAGGTGCTGACCCTGATTGATGACGGCGATGAGGGCTTGAACCCGATCAAAGCTACCTTGTTACGCCGGCATGTCGCCTACGTGAATTGCCTGGCGGCGCACTTGAAGGGGGAAGCATGCCCAGACGAGCTGATGGCGTTTATACCACCCAAGGAATTCGAGCGGCGTAATCGCTCGAACAACTTCGCCAATGACATCCTCAGCGGCTCGGCCGCCTTGCTCGCCCGCGAATACAAGGCCGGCCGGCTGGACAGCATTCGCCTGGCCAGGCTGGAGTCGACCCTGGTCGACCTGTCCAACGCGCAAGGCGGGATGGAGCGGATCGCCAACACGCCATTGCCCTACCCTTATGTGTACTTCCCGCGGTTGTTCATTTCGCTGTTCTGCCTGATCGTGCCGATCGGCCTGGTCGAGTCGCTGGGCTGGTTCACTCCACTGGCATCGACCGTGGTGGGCTTCATGCTGCTGGCGATCGAGCGGATCGGCTCCGACCTGCAGAGCCCGTTCCGCTTCAGCGAGCATCAGATCCAGATGGACACCATCTGCGAAACCATCGAGCGCAATCTGGAGTCGATGCAGCGCGAAGCCCAGTGCGGCCAGGTAACCACGGACTAATCATCCAAGGCCAGCCAGTCATTGCCCCGGGCTGAGTATCCGCTCAAGCTCCGCCGCACGGTCGCGGGTCATGCCCATCACACATGTGCCGGCCTCGATCTGCCGCAGGGTGCCGCCGCTGGCCTGGCTATGGAGGGCGCAGTTGTCATCGCGATACTTGATCCAACTGCGCTGCGCAGTGCGCAAGGCCTTCTGTGCATCGCCTGCAAGCTTGGCCTGCAACTGCTTGTAGACACGGTTCAGACGCTGATCCTGCAGGCTGCTCTCGCTTTGGATACAGCTGCTCATGGCAACAGTACTGGAGGCCTTGTCCATACACTCGGTATAACTGGTGGAAAAGTCGTCGGCGCTCGCGGCTGCGCTCGAGCAACCCAGGATCAAGGTCATGACGATAGTAGTGCGGTTACGCATGAGCAAGTCTCGCGGATGAGTGACGGCGACCAGCCTAGCACTTCCCCATCCAAGGTCGGCTACCAACGGCAACAATCAGACCAAACCCACTCGGCTCACTCCGTGTTCTGACAGATGCTCGCCACCCGCGCACGCAACCAGGCATGGCCGGCGTCGCCTTCGCGGCGTGCATGCCACGCCTGGGCAAAAGCAAAAGGTGCGATCGCCAACGGCGGGGCGAAGGTACGCAGCGCCGGGTCCAGACGAGCCCCGCTGAGGCTGCGCCGCGCCACCGTAAGTATCAGATCGGTGCCAACCAACAGTGTCTGCGCTACGCCCCAGTGCGGCAGCGTCAAGGCAATCCGCCGTTGCTCGCCCACCTGCTGCAGGGCGCGATCGATCTCATTGTCGATGCCCGGCCGCACCGCAACCAGCACGTGGGGGCGCTGCAACCACTGACTCAAGCTCAGCCCTGCGCGCTGCGGCAGGTTCCTGCGGTCGGCCACACAGACAAAACTTTCGTCGAACAGCACCTGGCGCTGCACTTCAGCCGGCCAATCGGGGAACACGCCGAGCGCCAGATCCACTTCTCCGTCGATCAACTGCCCCAGCATGGCTTCCCGGCTGCCCTGCGAGACCACCAGGTCGACCCCGGGCGCCTCTTCGCGGACCTGCCGTAACAGGCCGGGCAGCAACACCCTGGCGCCATAGTCCGACATCGACAGGCGAAAAGTACGACGCGATTTGCCGGCCTCAAAGCCAGGACTGCCAAGCAGACCGTCCAACTGCTGCAACGCATGCTGCAAAGGCTCGCGCAGGGATTGCGCCCGGGGGCTCAATTGCAGCCTGCCGCCACGCCGCACCAACAGCGGATCGGCAAAGATTTCTCGCAACTGAGCCAGCGCATGGCTCACCGCAGGCTGGCTGCGATGCAGACGCAACGCGGCGCGGGACACGTGCTGCTCACTGAGCAGCGCGTTTAGCGTCAGCAGCAGATTGAGGTCGATGCGGCGCAGATCATCCATCTAGCGAATACCAACTGTGCGGAGTTCGAATTTCCATCATTGAAATGGATAACACAGACTGCAGCCAGTGATTTCTTCAGGAGCATCCCAATGCCGCATGCACTTACCTTGTCTGTCCTGCTTCCCATGCTGATCGCCCTGCTGGCCGGCGCAGCTGTGCCGTTCCAGGCAGGCAGCAACGCCGCCCTCGGCCGACTGCTGGGGCATCCGTTATGGGCCGCGGGGGTTTCGTTATTGGTCAGCCTGATGCTGCTGATACCGGCATTGCTGGTGCTACGGGCACCGCTGCCGCAGCTGCAGAATCTGACCCAGGCGCCGTGGTGGGCCTGGCTGGGAGGATTGGCAGGCGTGTTGTACATCACTGCTGCGCTGATCCTCACACCGCGCTTGGGTGCGGCCGGGTTTATCGTCTGCGTGATCGCCGGGCAGGTACTGTCCTCATTGCTGATCGATCAATGGGGCTTGATGGGCCTGCCGGAAAAACCCGTCAACAGTCTCAGGCTGGCCGGCGTGGGCATGATCGTGCTCGGCATGCTGCTGGTGCAGTGGGGCACTGCGCGCTGACAACAGACCGGTCAGAAGGCCTGCGGTTGAATGGGCGGGTCCAGCACTCTTTCCACTTGAAAGCGCAGCGAGGGCATTTCGGTGGCCACGTACACCGTCACCCCCAACGCGGCGATCAAGGCCACGTCGAGCCAGCGCCATCCTGGCATTTGCGCGGCACTGCGGGCCTTCCAGCACCACCAGGCCTGGCCCGCGCAGAACAACGCGATTGCCGCCAGCCACAGGTAAAAGCCCGCGCCAAAACCAATCAGGTCCTGGAAGGCATAGCTGCGATTGTCCGGCAGGCGATCAATGCCCAGGCTGCTCGCCGCCAGATACAGCGCGGCGAGGCCCAGCACCAGTGCCAGCCGACGAAAGCGCCGGTGGCTGAGCACGGCCAGGGCCAACAAAGGATTGGCAAACCACTGGTAGTGCTCGAACGGAATCCCCCAAGGCCCGTATAGCAGGATCTGCAAGGCGGGCATATGCCGCCCCGCACTCAGGTAGACACCGTCAAACGCCAGACTGCAGAGGAACAGCAACAGGCTCAGGGCGATATAGAACGTGGGCAACTGGAGGAACCAAGGGCGACCGGCGTTCACCCGACCGTCATTCACCGTCATATCAGGCAACCGGTGGCTCCAGCAACAAGCCGTAGATACCCGAATCGGACAACTCCCCCGCCACGCACCAACGTGCCCGCAGGGTGCCTTCAAGGACAAAGCCCTGACGCTCGAGGGTACGTGCCGAGCCCTGATTGCGCGGGTCGATTTCACCTTCCAGGCGGCGCAGGTGCAGCGTGTGCGCAAGGTAATCGATAAAGCAGGTCAGTGCTTCGTCCATGTAGCCGCGGCCCTGCACGCTGCTGGCTAGGCAATAGCCGATTTCGCCACGGCGGGAGACGTCGTCGATGTTGAACAGCTGGACCATGCCGATCAGCGCCCCGGTGTCGCGCCGGTACATGCCAAGCTTGAGTTGCTCGCCCTTGGCGTACGCTTCGCGGTCTGCCGCCAGAGCGCTTTGCGCCTCGGCCAGGTCCTGCCACGGGGCGTGGTGCCAGTAACGCATGACCTGCGGGTCGGCCATCATCTCCAACCACTGCGCGGCGTCGGCATGACGCATCGGGCGCAGTTGCAGGCGCGGGCTTTCAAGGAGCAAGTCAGAGGGGAAACTGCGGGGCTGGGTCACGCCGGACCTCCTGTCCATCGCTGGAAAGATGACAGTCTAGCGTCAGTCGGACCCCAGGGTCACCGGGCATTTTCAACCCAGTGCAATCACGCCACCTCGGCGCCTTCATCTGGCCAGTGCGGCTCGTTGGCCTCCAGCGGCGGTAACCCATAGGCAGCACGGGCTGCGTCGCAACTGGGATTGTGCACGCCATTGACCCAGGACGCCTCGAACTCGCGACAGGGCGTGGAACGGTTGGCGTAGATGCTGCACCCCACCTGCTTGCCAATCTCGCCATCGAGGCTGATGCAGCGGCACGGCTTGGCGTCGGTGCCAATCATGGCGACCCGGCTTGGGGTGATCTGCACCACCAGATCGTCCGGCACGACACCGCCCGATGACTGGCATTCGCCCCAGAAGAAGGACACACGGAAGTACCCGCAGCACGCGCCGCAGTCAAGGCAAGGGTTATATTCGGACATGATCGCCAGGGAGGGAGAGTTGTTGTTATCGGGGCTTGGCCCGCGGCGCCATTGTTGATCCAACCGGGGGTAGCTGAGAAGAGGGTATATGAAAAAAAACATGCCGCTGATCGGCGGCATGTCGGTTGGCTGTTGAGCGTACGAAGAGGTTACTTGGCGGTCAGCCCATCCGCCCGGAACATCTGGCGAATGCCACGAATCGCCTGACGAATGCGGTCCTGGTTTTCGATCAGGGCAAAGCGCACATGATCATCGCCGTAATCGCCGAAACCAATCCCTGGCGATACGCAGACCTTGGCCTCGGCCAGCAGCTTCTTCGCGAACTCCAGCGAGCCCAGGTGTGCGTATGCCTCGGGTATCTTCGCCCAGATGTACATCGAGGCCTTGGGGTTCTCGACCATCCAGCCCAGCTCGTGCAAGCCCTTGACCAACAGATTGCGGCGCTGGCGGTATTGCTCGGCGATGTCGCGCACGCATTGCTGATCACCCTCAAGGGCGGCAATGGCCGCTACCTGCAGCGGGGTGAAGGTGCCGTAATCGTGATAGCTCTTGATCCGCCCAAGGGCGCTGACCAGCTCTGGATTGCCGACCATGAAACCAATCCGCCAGCCGGCCATGTTGTAGCTTTTGGACAGGGTGAAGAACTCCACCGCGATGTCCTTGGCACCGGGCACCTGCATGATCGAAGGGGCCTTCCAGCCGTCGTAGACAATGTCGGCATAGGCCAGATCGTGGATGACCAGCACGTCGTATTGCTTGGCCAGCGCTACCACACGCTCGAAGAAATCCAGCTCGACACACTGCGCAGTCGGGTTGGACGGGAAGCCGAGGATCATCATTTTCGGCTTGGGGATCGACTCGCGGATCGCCCGCTCAAGCTCGGTGAAGAAATCCACCCCCGGCACCAACGGCACCGAACGCACCTGTGCACCGGCGATCACGGCACCGTAGATGTGGATGGGATAACTGGGGTTGGGCACCAGAACCGTGTCGCCATGATCAAGGGTGGCCAGCATCAAGTGCGCCAAGCCCTCTTTCGAGCCAATGGTGACGATGGCCTCGCTCTCAGGATCGATATCGACCTGATAGCGGTCCTGATACCAGCGCGAAATCGCCCGGCGCAGGCGCGGAATGCCGCGCGAGGTGGAGTAACCATGAGTGTCGTCACGCTGGGCAACCTGCACCAGCTTCTCGACGATGTGCGGCGGCGTGGCGCCATCGGGGTTGCCCATGCTCAGATCAATGATGTCCTCGCCACGACGGCGGGCAGCCATCTTCAGCTCGGCAGTGATGTTGAAAACATAGGGCGGGAGACGATCTATGCGCGCAAAGCGGCGCGGCGAACCTTGGTCGGCCATGTGTACCTCGAAGACGTAAGCGCCCGGAACCGTCCGAGCGACGTTAGCCGCTGTAGCGGCCAGATCAGACAATAATGCCGAAATGATTTATCTGCAAAGGATAATTTTCTGTTTTTTTATATATTTTCAGGCGTATTAAACAATTCCTCAGAAGCGGCTGCTCAGTGGCGCGCGCTGAACAGCCAGCTCGATCAGCGTAGTACCTTGTAGCTGTCTACGGTTACCCGCTCCAATGCCAAGCCTTCACTGGGCTTGAATGCACTGCCGGTAACCTTGCTGAAGGACGTTTCATCGGTGCCGAAGTGAACAAAGCGGTCTGCTGCACTGCCCTCTGTCACCACCGTGTAGGACTTCTTGCGCATCGCTGTGTAGCGCTCGTTCTCTGCGATCATTTCCTTGTGATACTGCATCAACTGGATGTCGTTGAGCTGCAGCCGGTTGTTGAGCTTCACGCCCCAACGGGTCAGGCAGACTTCGGCAAAATGGCGCACCAGCAAGCCCGGCTCATCGAGGTGCTTGCCACCGCCGGCACCATCGACCGAAGCGTTACCGACCAACGTGGCATGCCGACCGTGCATAGGGAAGACATGGATGCGAGTAGTCGCGGCCACACTCGGTATAACGCAGGCAAAGCCTTTTGAACGCTCGTCACGCGAGTAGAAGCCGACGTACTCCTTCACATTGCTGGCCAGCTGTACGCGGCGCTTGTCGATATTGCCTACCCCGGGTACGGGGTCGATGGCAAAGATGTTGACCGGAATGTGCTTGAGTTCCGGGTCGCTGGCCAAGGCATTGGCGAGCATATGGCAGCTGATGCCGCCGCGACTCCAGCCGACCAGATTGATCTGGGTCGGAATCAGCGGTTTGCGGAAGCGAGTAATGATCTCCTGATAGAGCTCTTGCTTGGCAAAGCTGTCGCCATAGTCGTACGTACGCCAGAACCACGAAGAGCCAGCCTCGGCATCCGGGACCTCAACCCCGCGTTTCTTCAGGTCTTCGTACTCTTCTTTGCTGAGCTTGGTGCGCTGCCAGTTGGTTTTGCCCCTGATCACCTGCACCACGTGGGCGACGTTTTCTTCCCAGCCGCGGCCAAACAGCTGACCGGTCCAGTTGAAATAACTGCCTGGCTTGACGAACAGGTCATCGTCCTGCAGGTTGCCGCTGCCTGGGCCATCGACAGCAATTTGCTCAGCCCAGAGCCGGCCTTGGTCGTTGTGGGCCAACGTCGAGACCAGTTCGCCGTTCCAGAAATCAGGGTTGGCGGTGTCATAGCGGGTGGAACCGGTGCCACAGAAATAGGCCGTAAATACACTCATCTGGATGTCTCCTGGGGACTAGGGAGGCACACCATATGGCGTGTGAGGCGGTGCCGAGCAGGCGGAAAACCTGCCATGCTCAAGGCAAAAAAAAGCCCCGACACACGGCCAGGGCTTCTTCACAACAAATGTCTTCAGCGGGCGTAAGTCATCAACACGTCAGCAGCAGTCTGGCTGTCTACCGACATCATCACGCTCAAGGCGGTCACGGTGAGGATAGAAAAGCCGAATACCTTGCGCGCCCACTTGCTGTCATCTTCAGCCTTGTAGCCGCCCCAGGCCATGTACAACCAGTACAGGCCCATACCGGCGGCAACCGCCATGTAGCCGAGCCCGGCGTAACCGCCGAGGGTCAGCATCAGGGTAGCGAGGACGAATGCCAGCACGTACAGCACGATCTGCTTTTTCGCCGCGAGGATACCGCGCGCCACCGGCAGAACCGGAATATTGGCAGCGCTGTAATCTTTGAAGCGGAAGATCGCGATGGCAAAGCTGTGCGGCATCTGCCACAGGCTGAACATCACCAGCAGGGTCACTGCAGCCAGGTCGAAGCTGTTGCTCACGGCGCAGTAGCCGATCACCGGAGGCATGGCACCGGACAGGCTGCCAACCAAGGTGCCGTGCACCGATTTGCGCTTCAGCCAGAGGCTGTAGAAACCGACGTAGACGACGAACCCGATCAGGGCGCAGTACGCCGCCAACGGGTTGGCCTGCACGTACAGCAAGCTGAAACCACCCAGCCCAAGCAGGGTGGCGTATATCAGCGCCAGCGGCAGCGACATGCCGCCCTGGACCATCACGCGGTTCTTGGTGCGCTCCATCTTGATGTCGATGTCACGGTCGATGCAGTTGTTGAACACGCAACCGGACGCCACCACCATCGAGGTACCGAGCACCACCGCCAGGAACAGGGCGAAATCCACATGCCCGCTGGAGGCAAGGAAGAAGCCGCCTGCCACGGAAAGCACGTTACCGAAAATGATCCCCGGTTTGGTGATTTGGATAAAGTGCTTCAGTGACATGCAGTCTTACCTCACTTGGCCATCATTTCGAAGTGGATGCTGAACATGATCCACAGCGACAGGCCGACCAGCAGCGCGATTACCAGAATGGTGAACAGGAACGTCGACACATTGGAACGCTGCTCTTTCGAGCGGTCCATGTGCAGGAAGTACACCAGGTGTACCACTACCTGAATGACGGCCATGGCCACCACGATCAGGACGGTCAGGTTCTTCGGAAAGGTCGGGAACATGACCAGGCCGAACGGGATCGCAGTCAGGATGATCGACAGTACGAAACCGACCATGTACGACTTGACGCTGCCGTGGCTACCTTCGTGATGAGTGTCGTGTGCGTTAGCCATTACAGAACCCCCAACAGGTAAACGACGGTGAATACGCAGATCCAGACCACGTCGAGGAAGTGCCAGAACAGGCTCAGGCAGCTCATGCGGGTCTTGGCAGTCGGCGTGATGCCGTGCTTGTTGATCTGATACATCATGATCGCCATCCAGATCAGACCGGCAGTCACGTGCAGACCGTGGGTACCGACCAGCGCGAAGAACGCCGACAGGAAGCCACTGCGCTGCGGGCCGTAACCCTCAGAGATCAGGTGATGGAACTCATAGATTTCCATCGCGATGAAGCCAGCACCGAACAGGAAGGTCACAGCCAACCAGCCCAGTACACCTGCCTTGTTGCCGTCGAACATCTTCAGCATGGCGAAGCCGAAGGTGATCGAGGACAGCAGCAGGAACGCGGTTTCAACCAGCACGAAGTCGAGCTGGAAGATGTCGTGACCCGACGGGCCGCCGGCGAAACCGCCGGACAGCACCGCGTAGGTGGCGAAGAGCGACGCAAACAGGATGCAGTCGGTCATCAGGTACAGCCAGAAACCAAGTACGGTCATCTGGCCCGAGTCGTGGTGGTGATCGTCGTGCCCATGGTCATGACCATGAGCGTCACCGTGGATTACTTGACTGGACATTGATTACACCCGTTCAAACGATTCGACACGTGCGCCGGCAGGCAGAGCACCTGCTTTGGCCAACGCTTGCATGCGCTCGCCTTCGATGCGCGCCACTTCTTCAGCCGGCACCATGTAGCCCTGGTCGTCACGTGCAGCGTGGCGAACGAAGACTGCGATGGTTGCTACCAGGCTTGCGCCAACCAGCCACCAGATATGCCAGATGAAGGCAAAGCCGAAGACGGTCAACAACAGGCCCATGAACAGACCGGTAGAGGTGTTGCTTGGCATGTGGATCGCTTCGTACTTGGCCGGAACCTTGTACGCAACTTCGGCTTCCTTGGCTTCGTGCCAGGCGTCCAGACCAACTTTCTCAGGCATGTGAGCGAAGTTGTAGAACGGCGGCGGCGAAGAAGTCGACCACTCCAGCGTACGGCCACCCCATGGATCGCCAGTGACGTCCAGGTTCTGGTTGCGATCGCGGATCGACACGAACAGCTGGATCAGCTGGCAAGCGATACCGAACAGGATCAGCACGGCGCCGACTACCGCTACCCACAGGTAGGGTTCCCACAGTGGGTTTTCGGTGTGGTTCAGACGACGGGTCATGCCCATGAAGCCCAGGGCGTACAGCGGCATGAACGCAACGTAGAAGCCCGAGATCCAGAACCAGAAGGCAGCTTTGCCCCACTTCTCGTTCAGGGTGAAACCAAAGGCTTTCGGGAACCAGAAGGCGAAGCCGGCAATGTAGCCGAATACCGCACCACCGATGATCACGTTGTGGAAGTGAGCGATAACGAACAGGCTGTTGTGCAGCACGAAGTCAGCACCTGGAACAGCCAGCAGAACGCCAGTCATACCACCGATCGAGAAGGTGACCATGAAGCCCAGGGTCCACAGCATCGGCGCGGTGAAGCGCACGCGGCCTTGATACATGGTGAACAGCCAGTTGAACAACTTCACACCGGTCGGGATGGAGATCAACATCGTCGCCAGGCCGAAGAAGGTGTTGACGCTCGCGCCGGCACCCATGGTGAAGAAGTGGTGCAGCCAAACTGCAAAGCCGAGAATGGCGATCGCGCCCGATGCATAGATCATCGAGTGGTGGCCGAACAGGCGTTTGCCAGAGAACGTCGAGGTAACTTCCGAGAACACGCCGAAGGCCGGCAGAATCAGAATGTAAACCTCAGGGTGACCCCACGCCCAGAACAGGTTGACGTACATCATCGGGTTCCCACCAAGCTCGTTGGTGAAGATATGGAAGTCCAGATAACGGTCAACAGTCAGCAGAGCGAGTGCAGCGGTCAGGATCGGGAACGAAGCCACGATCAGCACGTTGGCCCAGGTGCAGGTCCAGGTGAAGATCGGCATGTCCATCAGCTTCATGCCAGGCGCGCGCATTTTCATCACGGTGACGAGGAAGTTGACGCCGGTCAGCGTTGTCCCCAGACCCGATAGCTGCAGTGCCCAGATGTAGTAGTCGACACCCACGCCCGGACTGTACTGAATACCCGCAAGCGGCGGATACGCAACCCAGCCAGTCTTGGCGAACTCACCAACACCCAGGGAGATGTTGACCAGCAGCACGCCTGCCAGCAGCAGGTAGAAGCTCAGGGAGTTGAGGAACGGGAAGGCCACGTCACGTGCACCGATCTGCAGCGGAACCGCAAGGTTCATCAGACCAGTGAAGAACGGCATCGCCATGAAGATGATCATGATCACACCGTGCGCGGTGAAGATCTGGTCATAGTGTTCAGGCGGCAGATAGCCGGTGTCGCCACCCGTGGCCACGGCCAGCTGGGTACGCATCATGATGGCGTCGGCAAAGCCGCGGATCAGCATGATCATGGCGACGATGATGTACATCACGCCGATTTTCTTGTGGTCGACAGTCGTCAGCCACTCGGTCCACAAGTAGGTCCACTTGCGGAAGTAGGTGATCAGACCTACTACAGCGATACCACCCAGCGCGATCATGGCAAGTGTCACCATGACTATCGGCTCGTGATACGGGATCGCCTCCAGACTTAATTTACCGAACATCTCTTACTCCTCTGCCCCGGCAGCTGGTTGCTTACTCGACTCCACACCCTGGGTTGTGGCCAGGTCTTTGCTGCCTTGTTCTTCGTGGTTCGGCCGACCGCGGTTCATGCCTTCGTACTTGTCGACGATGGTCTGGAACTGGTCAGGCGAGGCCACGCTGTACAGCGTGACTGGGTGGTTTTCGCTTGGTTTGGCCAAGGCTTCGTATTCAGCCTTGCTCAGCGTTTTTGGCGACTGCTTGACTTCAGCAACCCACTTCTCGAAGTCGGCCTGGGAAGTGGCAGTAGCCTTGAACTTCATGCCGGTGAAACCAGCACCGCTGTAGTTGGCGCTGATACCGTCAAACACACCGTTCTCGTTGGCGATCAGGTGCAGTTTGGTGGTCATGCCCGCCATCGCGTAGATCTGGCCGCCCAGACCCGGGATGAAGAACGAGTTCATCACAGCGTCCGAGGTCACACGGAAGTTCACCGGCGTGTTGGCCGGGAAGACCAGCGTGTTGACGGTGGCAATGCCCTGTTCCGGATAGATGAACAGCCATTTCCAGTCCAGCGCGACCACATCGACCTGCACCGGCTTCACGTCGGAATCCAGCGGACGATACGGATCCAGCTTGTGCGTGGACACGTAGGTCACGTAGCCCAGGGCAACGATGATGATGACCGGGATGATCCACACGGCCAGTTCGATCTTGGTCGAGTGCGACCAGTCTGGGGTGTAGGTGGCTGCCTTGTTGGAAGCACGATACTTCCAGGCAAATGCCAAAGTCATGATGATGACCGGCACAACCACCAGCAGCATCAGGCCGGTAGCGATCAGGATAAGGTTCTTTTGCTCAATGCCGACCTGACCCTTCGGGTCGAGCAGGGTCCAGTTGCACCCACTGAGTAAAAGCATGCCTAAAAAGGGCAATATGCCAAACAGTCTGGGGTAACGCTTTTTACTCATCTCACGACCTCTAGATCAGCTTGCTTCAATGCAATTTGTGTTTTGGTCACCAACACTTCGTCCTGCCAAGCGTCAGCAATTTTGGCTCGAATTCGCTCCTGCCTGGGGTCCTCAACGTGGACCTGGGCGGTTAGCGGGCTTAACGGTATTTATGGTGTAGGCAAACGGCCCGTACAGCTGTACCAAGTCCATTTGGTGCGGGTTAACGCGGAGGGGTGTCCGCCCGGTATCGCCGTTGGGCGAAACTTGACGAAGTCAGCAAAAAGGAGGCCGTGGCTTCCTTCAAATCCTGCGACTCGCAAGCAGTGCCGAACGGAAATTGGGGGCGATTGTAGATAGGTCGCCCACCCTTGACTATGACTTATTGAGCAACAGTCTTTTGCAGATTCGGTAACAATGGAGTAGGGAAAATCAGGTTCGCGACAGTTTGTCGCACCCCATCCTACAGGCCTGAAACACTTATCCTGCAAGGCTTTGTCGTTGATCTGGATCAAGCGAATGGCGAGAAAAGGGGCTTCTCTCGCCGTGCAACAGACTTGCGCTCAAACGGTACTTTGGTCTAAGCCCGTTTGCGGTTGCGATAGATGCCTACCGGCACCAGAATCGCGGTCAGCACGAACGCCAGCAGCGCCCATTGTGCCAGCGACAGACCCAGCAGCGGAGGGTATGGCGTGCTGCAGAAACCCTCGACCTGGAACGCCAGTGGCCAGACCTTGGCCAGTGGCAAGTCATCGACGATCGGTTGCAGGGTATCGATACCGCAACTGACCGCAGGGTTGGCGAGTATATACACATGGCGCCCAGCCGCAACGATTCCGCCAATGGCACTGAGTACCACCAGCCCTTCGAACAGGGTCAGGCCCCGGCGGTTGGGCATTGCCGCGCCGATGAAGGCAAACAGCGCGATCAGCAGCAATGCATAGCGTTGCAGGATGCACAGCGGGCATGGCGCCTCGCCGAGGACAATCTGCATATACAGCGCGCCGCCAATCAGCGCCAGGCAGATCAGGCCCAGCAGGGCCAGAAAGCGCCGTTCACGGTTCAGGCGCGAGAGTTGTTCGTTCATTGCCGATTCCTTCGAGGGAGAGTGACAGCACGCAGGCCAGCCGCTGGGCAGTTTACACGCTGGCCATGAGCGTGGATGCGTCGAGACAACGGCAAGCGCCACTCTCCGGAGACACTAGGACCGAGCCAAACCTCTTCAGTTCAACGACGGCCCTGTATATAGGCGGGCGAATGCCGGGCAGGCGCAGGCGCCTCGACACACGCAAGTGAAGGATAGCGGGATTAAAGCGAGATTAAGCTGCAGCCGGCCCGTGATCGCGCGAGCCGGCTGTTACAACGGGTTTACTCCAGCGCAGCCGCCGGCCCGAAGAACTCGTAACGGCTCTGCGCCTCGGGCACACCCAACCCTTTGAGCTGGCGTTTGACCGCCGCCATGAATGCCTTCGGCCCCAGGAAGTAAGCATCGACATCCCGCTCCTGCGGCAGCCATGCGGCCAATTGCTGCTCGCTCAACAGGCCCACGGCGTCTGCGCCCTGCCCCGCTTCGGCGTAGCAATAAAAGCGTTTGAGCTGCGGATGACGCTCAGCCAGCGCGTCGACCCAGTCGCGGAAGGCATGCACTGCGCCATTACGTGCGCAATGAATGAAATGCACCGGACGCTGCGTCGTCAGGGCGGCCTCGAGCATGGCCAGGGTCGGCGTGATGCCGACCCCACCGCTGATCAGTACCAACGGCTTGTCACTAGCCGCCAGGGTGAAGTCGCCTGACGGTGGGAACAGATTGAGCGTATCGCCCACCATCAGCTGCTCATGCAGATAGTTGGAGACCTTGCCGCCCGCCTCCCGCTTGACGCTGATGCGGTACTGCTGGCCATCGCTCAGTGCCGACAGCGAATAGTTGCGGCGCTGCTCGATGCCATCGATGAACAGCTGCAGGCCGATGTACTGGCCAGGCTCGGCCTTGAGCACCGGCTGGCCGTCCTGCGCGGCAAAATAGAACGAGACGATCTCGCTGCTTTCCTGCTCGCGGCGTACCAAGCGAAACTCACGCGCGCCACGCCAGCCGCCAGTGGCCTGCTCCTTCTGCTGATACAGGCCTTCTTCAGCGCCGATGAGGATGTCGGCCAGCTGGCCGTAGGCACCGGCCCAGGCCTCGATCACCGCAGGTGTGGCGATGTCCTTGCCCAATACTTCCTCGATGGCGCGCAGCAAGCAGCGACCGACGATCGGGTAGTGCTCAGGCAGGATCTGCAAGGCGACATGCTTGTTGATGATCTGCCCGACCAAACCGCCCAGTTGCTCGAGCTGGTCGATATGGCGGGCATACATCAGTACGCCATTGGCCAGCGCCCGCGGTTGATCGCCGCTGGCCTGGTGAGCCTGGTTGAACAGCGGACGTACCTCTGGGTATTCACTGAGCATCATTTTATAGAAATGGGTGGTCAGCGCTTCCCCGCCGCTTTCCAGCAACGGCACGGTGGCTTTGACGATTGCACGTTGGTCGGCATTGAGCATTGCAGCAACTCCTGAGGGGCTTCAAATGGATGCAGATGCTGTTACAGCAATCATGCCAACTATCCGCCCCAGCAAAACCGGGACATTCAACCAAGCAGTGTCAAAATGACCAATCCCGGACTATAGTCATAAAGACCAAAAGGAGTCTTTATGACCACAAAGCCACTGCTCACTGCCCTTCTTCCGCTGGTCAGCGACCTGTCCCGCGATCTGCCCGACCAGGAACGCTACCGGCGCTTGCTGCAAGCCATGCGCAGCCTGCTGCCTTGCGACGCGGCTGCGTTGCTCCGGTTGGATGGCGAATGGCTGGTGCCGCTGGCGGTCGACGGGCTTGCCCCGGATACCCTTGGCCGGCGCTTTCGGGTCAGCGAGCATCCGCGCTTCAAGATTCTGCTCAGCCACAGCGAACCGACCCGCTTCGCCAGTGACAGCGACCTGCCCGACCCGTACGACGGTCTGGTCAATGCCCCTGATGCCAACCTGGAGGTCCATGACTGCATGGGTTGCCCGTTGCTGGTCGACGAGCAGCCGTGGGGTCTGCTGACCCTCGATGCACTGACCCCGGGGCAGTTTCAGAGCCTGGAACTGGAAGCTTTGCAGGCCTTCGCCAGCCTCGCCGCCGCCACGGTCACCGTCGCCGAGCGGATCCAGCACCTGGCCCTGCGCGCCGAGGACGAGCACCAGCGAGCCGAGGTCTATCGCCAGGCCAGTGGCCAGGACAAGGAGCTGATCGGCCAGAGCAAGGCCCACACCCATCTGCTCGAGGAAATCCGCCTGGTCGGCAGCAGCGACCTGACCGTGTTGATCACCGGCGAAACCGGCGTCGGCAAGGAGCTGGTCGCCCAGGCCCTGCACCAGGCCAGCAGCCGCGCCAACAAGCCGCTGATCAGCCTCAACTGCGCAGCGCTGCCGGACACCCTGGTCGAGAGCGAGCTGTTCGGCCATGTCCGCGGCGCCTTCACCGGCGCCCATGGCGAGCGTCGCGGCAAGTTCGAACTGGCCAACGGCGGTACCTTGTTCCTGGATGAGGTCGGCGAGCTGTCGCTGACGGTCCAGGCCAAGCTGCTGCGAGTGCTGCAAAGCGGCCAATTGCAACGGCTCGGCTCGGACCGCGAGCACCATGTCGACGTGCGCCTGATCGCCGCGACCAACCGCGACCTCGCCGACGAAGTGCGCAACGGCCGTTACCGCGCCGACTTCTATCATCGCTTGAGTGTGTACCCCTTGCAGGTGCCGCCGCTGCGCGAGCGCGGCCGCGACGTGCTGCTGCTGGCCGGTTACTTCCTCGAACAAAACCGCTCGCGCCTGGGCTTGAACAGCCTGCGTCTGAGCAGCGAAGCCCAGGCCGCCTTGCTGGCGTACGACTGGCCAGGGAACGTGCGCGAGCTGGAACACCTCATTGGCCGTTCAGCGCTCAAGGCGCTTGGCCAGCAAGCACAGCGCCCGCGCATTCTCACCCTGCAGGCCGCTGACCTCGACCTGCGCAGCGTAGCGCCCATGCCAGCCGCGGCGCTGCAGCTGCCCGCCGATGCGATTCAGACGACGAACGGCGACCTGCGTACGGCCGTCGATAGTTATCAACGCCAGCTGATCGAGGCCTGCCTGCAAAAGCACCAGAACAACTGGGCGAGCGCGGCTCGCGAGCTCGGTCTGGACCGGGCAAACCTCAGCCGTTTATGTCGTCGGCTAGGCCTCAAATGAGGGCGACTGTACAAAAGGATTAACCCAGAAAGCCTCTGGTTGGCTCCCGCACGGCTGCTATATCTCCCTTACTAACGGTGAACAAGGACCGCTCTGGGCGGCTGCTGCGCACGTCTGCGCCGGCCCTCTGGTCTATGTTCACCGCCGGTCCATCAGCAGGGAGCACCTATGGACAACATCGTCGTTGCCGACAAGCAAACCGCCGCCGTTACCCAGAACGCCTGGGGCAATCTGAGCCTGAAAGGGCCGGGCCTGGTGCAGATGCCTGTGCCGCCCGGCGAAGTGGCCACCGTCACTCGCAGCGGCCAGGACCTGATCGTCACGCTCAAGTCGGGCGAAAAAGTCACCATCGGCAACTTCTTTGTAGTCGACGCGGCGGGCGAGCAGAGCGACATGGTCTTCGTCGGCGAAGACGGCACGCTCTGGCACGCCCAGTACAACGCAGAGGCCTTTACCGGTTTCACCTTCGAGGACATCGCCTCGCTGGATGAGCTGATGGCCGGGGTCGGCGTTGCCGGCAGCGGGACCAACACCTTTGCCATCGCCGCCCTGGGCTTGCTGGGCGCCGGTGGTGCTGCGGCGGCAATCGGCGGTGGTGGTGGCGGCGGTGGCGGTGGCAGCAGCGGTGGCAGCTCACCGAACCCTGGCGACACCACCGCACCCGCCAGCCCGATCGATCTATTGGTCTCGCCTGATGGCCTGCGCCTGAGCGGCCGGGGCGAAGCCGGCACCACGGTCAACATCCGTGACGCGGCGGGCAACCTGATCGGCACCGGCACAGTCGGTGCCGACGGCCGTTTCGATGTCACCCTGAGCCCGCCACAAACCAACGGCCAGGCGCTCGAGGTGACCCTTACCGATGCTGCCGGCAACACCTCAGCGCCTGGCAACACGACGGCCCCGGACATCGATACGCCGCCGGTCGACACCACTGCGCCGAATGCGCCAACCGATCTGGTCATCGCCGGTACCGGCAAACAACTCAGCGGTCGCGGCGAAGTGGGCACCACCGTGCAGGTGCGCGATGCTGACGGCAACCTGCTGGGCAGCGGTACCGTCGGCGCCGACGGCACCTTCCAGATCACCCTCGACCCTGCCGTGCTCGACGGCAGCACGTTGCAGGTCACCCTCACCGATGCGGCCGGCAATGTCTCCGCCGCCGGCAGCGTGGTGTCGCGCGACCTGCTTGCACCTGCGCAGCCCACCGACCTGCAGTTGAGCAACGGTGTCACCCTGACCGGTAAAGGCGAGCCAGGCACCACGGTGCAGGTCCGCGACGCCTCAGGCGCCCTGATCGGCAGCGGCGTTGTAGCTGCCGACGGCAGTTTCAGCCTGACGTTGAATCCGCCCCAGGCCAACGGTGAAGCGCTGGACGTGCGCCTGGTCGACGCCGCCCAGAACACCTCGGCGCCACTCCAGTTCAATGCCCCCGACACCACCGCCCCAGCCGCTGTCAGCGGCCTGGTTGTCGGTCCGGATCGGCAAGTATTGGGCGGCCGCGGTGAGCCCGGTGCCACGGTCGAAGTGCGCGACAGCAATGGCCTGCTGCTCGGCAGCGGCAAGATAGCTGCCAACGGTACCTTCCTGATCGAGCTCAACGGCGCCGTGCAGCCAGGCGAGCGCCTGAACGTGGTGCAGACCGACGCCAGCGGCAATGCGTCAGCGCCGCTGCAGTTCGATGTGCCCCTTACCACTACCCCAGTCAGCCCGAGTGACCTGAGCATCGCCGCCAATGGCAGCTCGCTCAGCGGCACCGCCCCGCCTGGCAGCCGCATTCAGGTGCGTGACGCCAATGGCAATGTAATCGGCAGCGTGGTCGTCGGCGCCGAAGGCACCTTTATCGTGGTGCTCAATCCTGCTCAGGCCAACGGTCAGTTACTCGACGTAGTTGCTCTTGATGGCAACGGCGGCGTGTCCCTGCCAGTGCAGATCAGCGCACCGGATATCACCGCGCCCGCTGCCCCCAGCCAGCTGGTGATCAGCGCTGACGGTAGCCAGCTCAGCGGTCGCGCCGAACCTGGCAGTACGGTGCGGGTAGTGGGCGCCAATGGTGTTGAACTCGGCACAGCTGTGGTCGGCCCAACCGGCGTGTTCACCATCGCCCTGAATCCGGCCCAGGTCAACGGCGAAGCACTGCAGGTTACCGCCACCGATGCCAAGGGCAATCTCTCCGCGCCCGGCAGTGTCAGCGCACCCGACCTGGACAGCCCCGACACCACCGCACCAAACCCGGCCAGCGGGCTGGCCATCAGCGGAGACGGGCGTACGGTCTCGGGTCGCGGCGAGCCTGGCAGCACGGTCAAGGTGCTTGACGCTCAAGGCAATCTGCTCGCGATCGGCACCGTCCTGGCCGATGGCAGCTTCAACCTGCAATTGCCTGCTGCAGTTACCAATGGCTCAAGCCTGCAAGTTACCCTGACCGACGCCGCTGGCAATGCCTCGGCCCCAGCTACGCTGCTCAGCCCTGACCTGCAGGCCCCCGCCCAGCCTACAAACATCAGCCTCAGCGCTGGCGAGACCCTCAGCGGCAGCGCCGAACCAGGCGCCCGGGTGGAGGTGCGCGACGCCAATGGCGACTTGCTCGGCAGCGCCATCGTAGCTGCCAACGGCACCTTCACCCTGACCCTCAACCCACCTCAGGCCAATGGTGAAGCGCTCGATATCCGCGTCATCGACCTGGCCGGCAACGCATCGACGCCGCTGGCCTACGACGCCCCGGACATCACTGCGCCAACGATCATCAGCGGCGTGACCGTGGGCAATGGCGGTCTGACCATTGCCGGTCGTGGTGAAGCAGGTGCCATCGTCGAGGTGCGGGATGCCAATGGCGCCCTGCTCGGCACTGGCACAGTCGGCGCCAACGGCACCTTCCTGTTCGATCTGGATATCCCCGCCGCTGCGGGCCAGGCGATCAGCCTGGTGCAGAAGGATGCCGCCGGCAACACCTCGCCGGAACTCGACCTGACCGTACCCACTACACCCATCCCGGCGACCCCGAGCAATCTCAGCCTGGCCGCGGACGGCAGCTCGATCAGCGGCAGTGCTACCCCGGGTACGCGGATCGACGTTCGTGATGCCCAAGGCAATGTCCTGGCCAGCACGGTGGTTGGCGCCGGCGGTACCTTCACCCTGCCGCTGAGCCCGGCGCAAGCCAACGGCGAATTGCTCGACGTGGTTGCGGTGGATGGCGCCAGCAGTTCGCTGCCAGCGCAGATCACTGCCCCGGATATCACCCCCCCAGGCGAAGCCAGCGACCTGCAGATCAGCGCCAACGGCGTGACCCTGACCGGCCGCGGCGAAGCCGGCGCCACAGTAGAAGTGCGCAACGCTCAGGGCAATCTGCTGGGCACTGCGCTGGTAGGCGCCAATGGCGTATTCACCGTCACCCTCGTCCCCGCCCAGACCGATGGCCAGGTGCTCGACGTCGAGCTGCGCGATGCGGCGGGCAACGAGTCCAGCGCCAGCGCAACTGCGCCGGACCTCGACGGCCCGTTGCAACCGGCGCAGATGGCACTGGATATCGCCGGCACCCAACTGACCGGTGTCGGTCAGGCCGGCTCGCTGGTCACCGTGCGGGCTGCCGACGGTACCGTGCTGGGCAGTAGCACGGTAGGCGCCGACGGCAACTTCAGCGTGACCCTCAACCAGCCCCAGCGCAACGGCGAGAAACTGACCGTCGAAGCCACCGACAGCCGCGGCAACAGTGCCGGTCCGGTCGACTTCACTGCGCCCGACACTCAGGCACCGGAGCCGATCAGCAATGAGGCGATCAATGGCACCGGTAGCCAGATCACAGGCCTTGGCGAACCCGGCGCTACCGTAACCGTTCGCGCCGCTGACGGTACAGTGCTCGGCAGCGCGGTAGTGCAAGCCAACGGCGGCTTCACGATTCCCCTCAGCCCAGCCCAGAACAACGGCCAGGCACTGACCGTCGAGCAGCGCGATCCGGCGGGCAATATCTCCACCACAGTGCCCGTCACCGCCCCTGACGGCCAAGCCCCCGATGCGCCCACCGGCCTGGTATTGGCGGCGGACGGCAGTGTGCTCAGTGGACGCGGTGAGCCAGGCAGCGTCGTCACCGTGACCGGCACTGGCGGCGTCACCCTGGGCAGCGCAACCGTGCAGGGCGATGGCAGCTTCCAGGTCGCCCTCAACCCCGTCCAGCTCAACGGCCAGACCCTGACCGCCACGCAGAAGGACCAGGCTGGCAACATTTCCCAACCTGACACCCTGACCGCGCCAGACCTGCAAGCCCCTGAAGCGGCTCAAGGTGTGCAACTCAATGCTGGCGGCAACCTGATCAGCGGTCAGGCGGAACCGGGCACAACCGTAGAAGTGCGCGACCCGAACGGGGTAGTCATCGGCAGCGTACTGGTGCCTGCCAACGGCAGCTTCAGCGTCCCCCTCAACCCGGTGCCCGTCGCGGGCCAGCCGCTGTCGGTCACCGTCACCGACCTGCAAGGGCAGACCTCCCCGAGCGTGCCGATCAACGCCATCGACACTACTGCCCCGATCCTGCCAACCGGCGTGCAGGTCAACGCCGATGGCACCCAGATCAGTGGCAGGGGCGAAGCGGGCAGTACGGTCGAAGTGCGTGACGCTGCCGGCACTGTGATCGGCAGCACCACCGTGCCGCCAAGCGGCGATTTCAGCGTCATTCTCGACCCAGCGCAGAAAGACGGCCAGGGCTTGAGCGTGGTCGCCACCGATGGCCGCAATGAATCCGATGTGGTGCCAGTCACCGCGCCCGACCTGACCCCGCCAGCCCTGCCCAACGGCGTCAGCGTGGCCAATGACGGCACGGTCACCGGCACCGCTCCCGGTGCCACCGAGGTGATCATTCGCGATGCCAACGGCATCGAGTTGATCAGAGGGGATGTCGAGGCAGACGGTAGCTTCAGCGTGCAACTGCCAGGCAGCCAGAACAACGGTCAACCGCTGCTGCTGGAGGCTGTCGATGCGGCCACCAACACCAGCCCGGTGCTGCCGATCACCGCCCCTGACACCACCGTACCCGCAGAAGCGACCGATATCAGCGTCAGCCCTGATGGCACCAGCGTCGGCGGCAACGCCGAGCCCGGCAGCACGGTGATCGTGCGTGACGCCGACGGCAATGACATAGGTAGCGTGGTGGCAGGTCCGGACGGCAGCTTCGTGGTGCCGATCAACCCGCCGCTGGCCAGCGGCGACAGCGCCACTGTTGTGGTCAAGGACCCGGGCGGCGAAGCCAGCACACCGCTGGCCGGCCCGGATGGCAGCGAAGTCGCAACACCGACCGACCTCGACCTCAGCGCCGACGGCTTCGTCCTGACCGGCATGGGCACAGTCGGTGCACTGATCACTGTGACCTCCGCCGGCGCCACCCTGGGCACTGCGACGGTGGGCAGCGATGGTATCTTCCGGGTGTTCTTCAGCAACGCTCAACTCAACGCCCAGACCCTGCAGGTCAACGCGCGCTTTGGCGCAGGCAAACCTTCGGTACCGGCTATCGTCACGGCTGAGGACACCACGGCGCCTGATGCGCCAACACAACTGGCGATTGACCGCAGCGGCAGCCTGCTGACGGGTCGCGGCGAGGTCGGCGCGACCGTTTCGGTAGTGGATGCCAATGGCACCCTGCTCGGTTCGGCGACGGTCGGCAGTACCGGCCTGTTCAGCATCAGCCTCACTCCGCCACAAGCCAATGCGCAGTTGTTGACCGTCACCCAGAGCGACGCCAGCAACAACGTTTCGCTGGCAGCGACGACCACTGCGCCAGACCTGCAGGCGCCCCTGGCGGCCAGCGGCGTCAGCCTCAATAGCGCAGCTACCGTGGTCAGCGGCCAGGGCGAAGTCGGGGCCAACGTCACCGTGCGCGACGCCAGTGGCGCGGTGCTGGCTAGCGGTACCGTCAACCCGTCCGGCCAGTTCCAGATCACCCTGCCGGCAGCGCAAACCAGCGGCGCGCCCCTGCAGGTCACCCTGAGCGATGCGGCTGGCAATGTTTCTGCTCCCGCCAGCCTGGCCACACCCGATCGCACGCCACCTGCGGCGGTCACCCAAACCGTGCTCAGCGCCGACGGCCGTCAGCTTTCCGGTCTGGGCGAAGCCGGTGCCAGTGTCGAGGTGCGCAACAGTGCCGGCACCTTGCTTGGCACAGCCACAGTGGGTGCCGACGGGCGCTTCAGCGTGACGTTCGACAGCCCACAGGCCAGCGGCCAGCCGATCGGCGTGACCCAGCAGGACGCCGCGGGCAATACCTCACCCGCGACCTCGGTCAACACGCCTGACCTGACCCCACCGGCACCGCTGACCAACCTGATGCTCAACAACAATGGCCTGACCTTGACCGGCCTGGGCGAGCCCGGCGCCAGCGTCACGGTGCGCGGCCCGGACGGCACCATCATTGGCAGCGGCAACGTCGCCGCCAACGGCAGCTTTACCCTGACTCTGGATAACGCACAACTCAACGCCCAGCGCCTGAGCGTGACCCAGAGCGACGCCAGCAACAACATCTCAGCGCCTGTGGCCGTGACAGCTCCGGACCTGACCCCTCCCGCAGAGCCTGCCAATCTGCTGTTGGCCAGTAACGGCGTGCAACTGAGCGGCACCGCCGAGGCGGGCAGTACGGTCACTGTCCGCGACAGTGCCGGCAATGTTCTCGGTAGCGTGGTCGCGGCCAGCAATGGCACCTTCCAGGTCACCCTCAACAGCGTCCAGGCCAACGGTCAAACCCTGCAAGTGACCGCCACCGACGCCGCCGGCAACGTGTCCCAACCCGGTAACTTCACCGCACCTGACACTACCCCGCCCGCCGCCGTCGCCAACCTCGCCGTGGCCGCCAATGGCGCCAGCCTGGCCGGCACCGGCGAAGCTGGCGCAACGGTGGCAGTGCGGGCAGCCGATGGCACCTTGCTGGGGACCGGTACAGTGGCTGCGGACGGCCGTTTCACGGTCAATCTGAGCCCGGCGGCAATCGTCGGCAGCAATCTCAGCGTGGTCCAGAGCGACGCCAGCGGCAACGCCTCGCCCGCCGAAACCGTCACTGCCCCAGGCAGCCTGGCGCCGGATATCCCCGGTAATCTGCTGCTGGCCGCAGATGGCCTCAGCGTGACCGGCAGCGGCACTCCCGGCAGCACGGTCACGGTGTACGGCCCAGGCGGCGTAGTGCTTGGCACTGCGGTGGTAGCGGCAGGCGGCACCTTCACGGTGGCGCTCAACAGCGTCCAGGCCAACGGTGAAACCCTGCAGGTCGGCGCAGTCGGCACCGACGGCAGCGCTTCGCTGCCGGCCACCCTGCAGGCGCCGGATACCACTGCGCCGCAGCCGCTCAGCGAACTGCAACTGGCCAGTGATGGGCTGACCTTAACCGGCCGTGGCGAGCCCGGCGCCCGGGTCAGCATCAGCGGCCCTGGAGGCGTCGATCTGGGCGAAGGGGTGGTCGGCGCCGACGGCCGGTTCAGCCTGCAACTGACTGCTCCGCAGCGCAATGGCGAGGCGCTCAACGCCAGCCAGACCGATGCCGCCGGCAACGAATCCAACAGCGTCAGCCTGACCGCACCCGATCTGCTCGCCCCGAACGCACCGGGCAACCTCGCCGTCACCGGCGGCGGCACCCTGCTCGACGGCACCGGCGAAGCTGGCAGCAAAGTCACTGTGCTGGCCGCTGACGGCAGCGTCATCGGCAGCGGCATCGTGCGTGATGACGGCAGTTTCCAGGTCTCGCTCAATCCGATCCAGGCCAACGGCCAAAGCCTGCAGGTCGTGCTCACTGACAACGCCGGCAACCAATCGCAGGCGGCCAGCACCACCGCGGCCGATATCACCGCACCGGATGCGCTGACGGCGCTGGCGATTGCCAGCGACGGCGCGACCCTGACTGGTCGCGGCGAGGCCGGGGCCACGGTCAAGGTCAGCGGCCCGGATGGCGCGCCGCTGGGCGAAGCACTGGTCGATGCCAACGGCTTCTTTACCCTCACCCTCAACCCTGCCCTGGGCAATGCCGAACGGCTCAGCCTGACCCAGACCGACCTGGCCGGCAACGTCTCTGCGCCAGCAACTCTCGATACGCCTGACTTCACCCCGCCGGCGCAGCTCACTGCGGTGACTATCAGTACCGACGGCAGCATGATCGCCGGCCGCGGTGAAGCCGGCGCAACCGTCACCGTGACCGATGCCAACGGCACGTTGCTGGGCACCACCAAAGTGCTTGCCGACGGCAGCTTCGAGGTCATGCTCACGCCCGCGCAGATCAACCAGCAAGTGCTCGCGGTGCAACAGGCCGACCCGCCCGGCAACGTCAGCCAGCCGGTCAGCGTCGAGGCACCTGACCTGACCCCACCTGAGGCACCTGCGCAACTGCAACTGAATGCCGATGGCAGCCAACTCAGCGGCGTCGGCGAGCCAGGCAGTACCGCCAGGGTCTACCTTGGCAGCAGCCAGATCGGCACCGTGCAGGTTGGCGCCGATGGCAGGTTCGTGGTGGCATTGAACCCGCCGCAGAACAACGGCCAGCAACTGCAGGTGACCCTTGAGGATGCCAAAGGCAACCTGTCGCCAAGCACCCCGGCGACCGCGCCGGACACCACTCCACCGCCTGCCGTCGACGCCACCATCAACGCCAGCGGCACCCAGCTCAAAGGCTCCGGTGAGGCCGGCGCACGGCTGACCGTGCTCAACGACAAGGGCGACCTGGTCGGTCAGGGCAGCATCGCCGCCGATGGCACCTTCGTCCTCAACCTGTCACCGGCGCAACTTGACGGCCAGGTGCTGAGCATCGTTGCCCAGGATGCTACCGGCAATCCGTCGCCGGCCTTTGTCGTCACGGCACCTGACCTGACCCCGCCAGCGCAACCCACTGGCCTCTCCGTGAACCCTGAGGGCACACTGCTCATCGGCACTGGCGAGCCCGGCAGCTTCATCACCGTACGTGCCCCGGACAACACCGTGGTCGGTTCCATCCAGGTCCCCCCGGGCGGTAACTTCAGCGTGCCCCTCGACCCGCCACAAAACAACGGCCAGATACTCGACGTGGTTGCTACTGACGCCGCCGGCAACGCCGCGCTGGCGGTGACTGTCACGGCTGAAGACACCAGCCCACCGGCACCGGTCAGCAACCTGGTGATCGATGCGACCTACAGCGTACTCAGCGGCCGCGGCGAAGCCGGCGCCAGTGTGATCGTCAGCCAGAACGGCGTGCAGATCGGCGAGGGCACCGTACTCGCCAACGGCACGTTCCAGATCGAGCTCGATACCCTGGCCCTGCCAGGTATAGAACTCAGCGTGGTGCAGACCGATGCCGCGCAGAACCCTTCGCTGCCGGCCGACTACACCCCGCCGCTGGTACCGCTGACCGCCGCGCCGCTCAATGTCGCGCTGATTGCCAATGGCGAAACCCTGACAGGTACCTCGATCCTCGGCGCCAGCATCACCGTCTACAACGCGGCCGGTCAGGTCATTGGCGAGGCCTTGGTCGTTCAAGCCAACGGTAGTTTCAGCGTTACGCTGAACCCACCGCAACGCAACGGCGAGGTGCTCTCGGTAACCGCCGACGCAGCCGACGCCGGCGAATCGGCCCCGGTCATTGTCCAGGCCGGTGATACCACTCCACCTGCGATACCGGTAGTCAGCGCACTGTCCAGCAACGGTCTGGTCCTGACCGGCACCGGTGAGGCGGGAGCCACCGTGTTCGTACGGGATACCCAGGGCAATCTGCTCGGCAGTGGCCTGGTCAACGCTGGCGGCGCCTTCAGCATCAATCTCAATGCGCCACAGCTCAACGGTCAGATCCTTGAGGTCAGCCAGCGCGATGCTGCCCTCAATCTGTCCGACAACGTGGGCTTCATCGCCCCTGACGTGCAGGCGCCCAACCCGCCAGGCAACTTGCTGGTCAATGGCTTGGGCACCCAGCTCAGTGGCACGGGCGAAATCGGTGCCACCGTTAGCGTGTTCTCGGCTACAGGCACACCGCTGGGCACCGCCGTGGTCGGCCCCAACGGGCAATTTACCGTCAACCTCACCGCTACCCAGAACGACGGCCAGGTGCTGACCGTGCGCCAGTCCGACGCCGCTGGCAATATCTCCGGCACCACCACCATCGGCGCGCCGGACACTACGCCACCGCCCGCCCCCACCGCCACCATCAATGCTGCTGGCACCTTGGTCAGCGGCGCCGGCATCGCCGGCAACAAGATCACCGTGCTCGGCGCCGGCGGCGTAGTGCTGGGCAGCGCCATCGTCGGCGCCAACGGCCTGTTCGTGGTCAGCTTGCTGGCGGCGCAGGTCGACAACCAGGCCTTGACGGTCAACCAGAGCGATGCCGCGGGCAATACCTCCGGGGTGGCCCTGACTGCCCCGGACATCACCCCACCCGCCATCGCCAGCAATCTGGTGATCAATGCCGACGGCAGCGTCATCACCGGGCGCGGCGAGCCTGGCGCGACGGTGACGGTGCGCGGTCCCAGCGGGGTCGTTTCGCAGCCTGCCACGGTCAATCCGGACGGCACCTTCACGGTAACCCTGAGCCCTGCCCAGGATAACGGCCAAGCCCTTTCGATCACCCTTACCGACCCGCGCAACAACGTCTCCGCCGGGGTTGCGCTGATCGCGCCGGACGTCGACGCCAACGCGCCAGTCTCGGCCAGCGACAACCTGGCGGTAGCCACGGTAAACCTGGCCCCGGTCGTCACCACCAAGACCTTCACCGACAGCTTCAGTACGCTGTTGTCCGGTTTCTCGAAAACCTTCACCTGGACGGTCGCCGCCGGCACTACTGCCGATCCGACCCTGACCCTCAACACCAGCAGCGCCCTGGCCTTGCTCGACGGCGCGACCTACACCCTGCAGGTCAAGAATGCTGCCGGCGCCTGGGTCACCCTCGCCACCGGCAGCAGCCAGGGGCTGCTCGACCTGATCCTGCTGCCGCTGGGCCAGGGTCTGCAGGTCAATATCGGCGAACTGCTGGCGGGTGACTACCGGCTAACGGTCAACAGTACCGGTATCGGTCTGCTGACCACAGTCACCACCAGTCTGGACGTGCAGTCCACCAGCCTGACCCAGTTCACCGGCACCGGCACGCCGACCACCGGCAACGTCCTCAGCGACCCTGGCACCGACGGCAGCGTCGACCAGACCGGCCCGGACAACGGCGCGGTGGTGCAGGTACTGAAAAACGGCAGCTACGTCTCCGCCGGCGCCGCCACCGAAGTGCAGGGTCTGTACGGCACCTTGCTGATCCGCGCCGATGGCAGCTACAGCTATACCCCCAACGGCAGCCCGTCGAGTGTGGGCAAGGTCGATGTGTTCAGCTATCAGCTGCTGCATGCCAACGGCCTCAAAGACACCGCCAATCTCTACGTGCGCATCGACAGCCCACAAGCCACCGAGATCTGGAACGACAACAACTACAGCGCGCCAGCCACCGTGGTCGACGCGGTCAACGACCTCGACAGCACCGGTATCAGCCTGGTCAACCGTGAAACCAGCGGCAGCGCCAACCTGGCCAACCTGAGCTTGCCGCTGATTGGCAGCCGCTCGGTGACGTCGGCAACCAATACGGTTGCGGTCGATACCACTGCCGATCTGCAGGTAGTGCTCAACTCGAGCAATCTGCTCGGGCTGCTCAACGGCACCAAGATCGAGCTGCTCAAGCTCAATCCGGCAACAGGTCTGTATGTAGTTGAGCAAACCGTTACCGGCGGTTCACTGGTCAGCCTGCTCGGCGGCGGCGCGGCGTACACCTTCCAGGACAAGGGGCCAGGTTCGTATCAAATTCGCGTCAGCGCCGGCGGCATTGGCCTGGCCGCTTCGATTGCCACCACGATCAACACCACCACGACCTACACCAAGGAATTCGTAGTCAGTGGCTACACCCCGGTCAGCGGCAACCTGCTCAACGACACCACCGGTACCGGCAGCGATACCCTCGGCTCCAGCCTGACCGTGCTCAGCGTGCTGGTGGCGGCCAACACCTATGCCATCCCCGGCTACAACGGCATCAGTGTCACCGGCACCTACGGCACGCTGCTGGTGCAGGCAGATGGCAGCTACAGCTATACCCTCAAGCCCGGCCTGAGCGCTGCCGTGATTGGCCAGCAGGACACCTTCACCTACGAACTGACCCACCCCAACGGCACCACCGACACCGCCACCCTGACCATCGGTTTAAACAATGCCGGGGCCTTTGCCGCTACCTCGGCACTGCTGGCCGGCAGCGACGATGACGCCGGCGCGCTGTTCAGTGTGGCCGCCGCCACTGCGGTCGAAGGGCTGCACGGCGGCGATGGCAACGACCACCTCGACGGCAGTCAGGGTGGGGCAATTAGCCTGACCGGCGGCGCCGGTGAGGACACCCTGGTGATCGTCGATCAGCAGTTCACCAACGTCGACGGCGGCAGCGGTACCGACACCCTGTTGTGGGCCGGCGGCGATGCCAGTATCGACCTCGGCAGCCTGGTTGGGCGCCTGCACAACATCGAGGTGATCGACCTCAATGACAGCAGTTCGGTGACCTTGAGCCTGAGCCTGGCCGACGTGGTGGCGGTGACCGAAAGCGCCAACGACACTCTGCTGATCAAGGGTGACAGCAACGATACCGTGCAGCTCAGCGACAACTGGACCCTGACCGGCCAGCAGAATGCCGACGGTATCGACTATACCCAGTACACCGCTCAGGAGGATCCAAGCCACCACTTGTGGGTACAGAACGGCATCCACGTTGTTTGAAGCTGATGAATCCCGCCGGGCAACCGGCGGCAAGGACGACCAGCAGTAAGGGAAACCTGTGAAGCGAGGCTGTCAGCTGTCACCGCTGTTACTGGGAGCCCTCGGGCTCCTCGCGTGCAACCTCTACCCGGTCGCCATGGCGGCCGATGACATAGACCCGCAACTGCGCCAGATCGGCCCGTCGTTGTTGCGCGATGCTCCGGATGCCGTACCGGCGCGCGCGCCGGTCGGCCAGTCGGCCATAGCTGGCGACCGCCTCGGCATCGACGAGGCGGTGCTGATGGCCGCGCAATGGCACCCCAGCATCGCCGAAGCGGTAGGCAACCTGTACAAACAGGGCGAAGGCATCAACGTCGCCCGCGCTGGTTATTACCCGCAGATTTCCGGCGGCCTGCGCGGCGGCTACGACACCGGCAACGGCGCCGACCGCAGCAGCCAGGCACTAAACCTGTCGCTCAAGCAGATGCTGTATGACTTCGGCAAGGTCGACAACGCCGTCAGCGCCGCCCGCGCCGCTGCCGCCCGGGCCCAGGCCAACATCCTGCTGGTGCTCGATGACCTTGCCCGCGACACCGCCTATGCCTGGATCGAAACCCGCCGCTACGAGCAACTGACATTGATCGCACGCGAGCAGATCCGCGGCGTCGGCGACATCGTCGAGCTCGCCCGGCAACGCAGCGACATGGGCGCCAGCGCCCGTTCCGACACGGTGCAGGCCGAGTCACGGGTCGAAAGCGCGCGAGCCACCTTCGCTGAATATCAAGCGCAGCACCAACGCTGGCGCTCGACCCTGGCGGCGCTGCTCGGGCGCATCTCGCCACCGGCGCTGGCCGAGGAGTCACCGCGCCAACTGGAGGGTGCCTGCAGCCGCACCCAAGGCGGCGACGAGCGTTTGCCAGCGGTGCTGATGGCCCTGGCATTGCGTGCGCAGTCTCAGGCCGAGTTGGCCCAGGCCAAGGCTGAAGCCTACCCGACCCTGTCGTTGCAGCCGCAGGTCAATCACTACCTGGACAACGAATACGACCGCGACAATTCGCGCCTCGACCGCACCCAGGCCGGCATTTACCTCAACCTCGAAGTGCCGATTTATCAAGGCGGCGCCGTCAGTGCCCGCAGCCGCGCCGCGGGATATGCGCTGACCTCGGCCGACGCTGCTGAAGACGCCGCTCGCCTGCAGGCCCGCCGCGGCCTGGCTGAGGCGCAGGCGCAGACCGCCGGCCTGGCGCGGCGGCTGCGCTCGCTGGAAGCGCGCCAGGTCAGCATCCAGGAGGCGCGCATGCTCTATGGCCGGCAGTACCTGGACCTCGGCACGCGACCGCTGCTCGACCTGCTCAACGCCGAGCAGGAGATCTACCAGTCACGCTTCGAACTGGCCGGCACTCGCTCAGACCTGCTCCGACTGGATATCGACTGCCTCTACAACAGCAGTGCGCTGCGCTCGGCCTTCGCTCTTGAAGGCCGCAGCCTGCAAGGCGTGGAGATTCAACCATGAGCGACACCGTCAACCTTGATCTGCAGCAGACGCAACAGGCCGCGGCTGCGCCGGACGCACCGCCCCGGGCTGACCTCGGACCGTGGCTGGAGGTGATGCTGCAGGTCGCCCACCACTACCGCCTGGACGTCTCGCCGCAGCGCATCCGCTTGGCCGCCATTGAGGATGCGCGGCCGCTGGACGAGATCCTGCGGCACATGGCGCGGCAGGCCGGGCTGACCCTGCGTTTCGTGCGCTTCGATGCCAAAGGCCTGCGCCAGTGGCGCACCCCGATGGTGCTGGAACTCGACGACGGCCAGTTGGCCACGGTCGAGGCGGTTACCGAAGAAAACGATCTGGCAGTGGTGTTCGCCGGTGATCAGGGGCTGACCTCACGGCTGCCCCGTGAGGCGCTGACCGGCCGCATCGTGCGGGTAGCCCTGCTGCGTCCGGCGCGGCCGTTGCGCGATGTGCGCACCGACGACTACACCGCGCCGTATGACCGCCACTGGTTCGCCCGCATCGTCCTGCGCGACCTGCGCCCGTATGGCCAGGTCATGCTCGCCTCACTGGTGGCCAACGTGCTGGCATTGGCCGGGGTGCTGTTCTCGATGCAGGTATACGACCGGGTGATCCCGGCCGAATCGCTGCCGACCCTGTACGTGTTGTTCGGCGGCGTAGTGCTGGCGCTGGTGTTCGACTTCAGCATGCGCCTGCTGCGCCTGAAGGTCACCGACCTGCTCGGCAAGCGCGCCGACCTGCGCATCTCCGACCTGGTCTTCGGCCATGCCCTGCGCCTGCGCAACTCGGTGCGGCCAAAATCTACCGGCTCGTTCATCTCACAGTTGCGCGAACTGGAACAGATCCGCGACCTGATCACCTCGAGCACTGCCACGGCGCTGGCCGATTTGCCGTTCTTCCTGTTGTTCCTGCTGGTGTTCTGGCTGATCGGCGGCGTGCTGGTGGTGATCCCGTTGGCAGCGCTGGTGGCCATGCTCCTGCCCGGCCTGCTCGCGCAACGGCGGCTGGCACGTCTGGCGAATGCGTCGATGCGCGAGTCGGCGCTGCGCAACGCCATGCTGGTCGAGAGCATCCAGGGCATGGACGAGATCAAGGCGCTGCAGGCCGAGGCCCGCTTCGAGCGCCAATGGAACCAGTACAACGCCGCCTGCGCCCACAGCAACCTGCGCCTGCGCACGCTGACCAATGGCCTGGTGACCTGGACCCAGAACGTCCAGGGCGCGGTGTTTGCCGTGGTCATCGTGGTCGGCGCGCCGATGGTGATTGCGGGTGACCTGACCACCGGCAGCCTGGTCGCGGCATCCATGCTGTCGTCGCGGATGATGGCGCCCATGGCCCAACTGACCCACGTGCTGACCCGCTGGCAACAGGCCAAGGTCGCCCTGCAAGGGCTGGACAAATTGATGCAGTCACCAGTCGATCACCCCGAAAGCGAAGCACGCGTGCATCTGCCGGCAATTCGTGGCGAATATCAGCTGCGCCAAGCCACTTTCCGCTACAGCCCTGAAGCACCGCCGGCCCTGAACATCAACCAACTGAACATTCAGCCTGGCGAACGCATCGCGATTCTGGGCCGCAATGGCGCTGGCAAGTCGACCCTGCTGCAGGCCCTGGGCGGGGCGATGGATCTGGTCGAGGGCGAGGTCACGCTCGATGGCATCGCCATGGCCCACCTCGACCCGGCCGACCTGCGCCGCGACGTCGGCCTGCTGGCGCAGTACTCGCGGCTGTTCCACGGCACCCTGCGGGAAAACCTCACCCTCGGCGCCGGCCAGGCCAGCGACCAGGAACTGCTCGCCGCCCTGGCTGCCAGTGGCGCGCTGGAATTCGTCCGGCAATTGCCCAAGGGCATGGACCACCTGGTGCTCGAAGGCGGCGCAGGCTTGTCCGGCGGGCAACGCCAGGCCCTGGTCCTGGCGCGGCTGCTGGTGCGCCAGCCACAGGTGCTGCTGCTCGATGAGCCGACCGCATCGCTGGATGACATCAGCGAACGGCGCCTGCTGGATAACCTCGAGCGCTTCTGCCAGGGCCGCACGCTGATCATCGCCACCCACCGCATGAGCGTCCTGCAACGGGTCGATCGGGTGCTGGTGCTCGATGGCGGGCGGATCATCATCGACGACAAACGTGACGCTGCCCTGTCACGTTTGAGTCAGGGCGGTCAGCCAAGCCAGGGAGGCAAAGCATGAGCAGCCACGAACTTCCGGCATCATACCTGGATGGAGAAGACGACCACGCCGTGCTGCGCGCCGGGCGCATCATCATGGTCTGCGCCTTGATGCTGGCGGCGTTTCTGGCCTGGGCAGCGTGGTTCGAGGTGGTCGAGGTGTCGACCGGCACCGGCAAGGTCATCCCCAGTTCGCGCGAGCAGGTGATCCAGTCGTTTGAAGGCGGCATCGTCGCGCAGATGAACGTCGCCGAAGGCGATCTGGTCGAGCGCGACCAGGTGCTGGCCCAGCTCGATCCAACCAAGACCTCATCCAGCGTCGGCGAGAGCGAGGCCAAGTACTGGGCAGCGCTGGCCAGCGTCGCCCGGCTGCGCGCCGAGGTCACCGGCAAGCCGCTGAACTTCCCGCCCAGCCTGAGCAAGTCGCCGGAGCTGATCGAGACCGAAACCGCGCTGTACCAGACCCGCCGCCGCGGCCTCGAGCAGACCCTGGCCGGCATCGAGGACTCGCTGCGGCTGGTGCGCAGCGAACTAAAAATCACCGAAAACCTGGCCAAGATGGGCGCCTCCAGCCGGGTCGAAGTGATCCGCCTCAACCGCCAGCGCTCGGAGCTCGAACTCAAGGCCAACGAAGCGCGCTCGGACTACCTGGTGCGCGCCCGCGAAGACCTGGCCAGGGCCAGCGCCGAAGCCGACAGCCTCGAGCAGGTGATCCGCGGCCGCAACGACTCGCTGTCCCGCCTGACCCTGCGCTCGCCGGTACGCGGCATCGTCAAGGATATCGAAGTGAATACCCTTGGCGGGGTGGTCCAGCCAGGCGGCCAGGTGATGAAAATCGTACCGATGGACGAGCGCCTGCTGATCGAAACACGCATTGCCCCGCGCGATATCGCCTTCATCCACCCCGATCAGGCGGCCAAGGTCAAGATCAGCGCCTACGACTACTCAATCTATGGCGGCCTCGAAGGCAAGGTGGTGGGTATCTCGCCAGATACCCTGCAGGACGAATTCAAACCCGAGATCTATTACTACCGGGTGTTCATCCGCACCGAACAGGACAGCCTGCAGAACAAGGCCGGCAAACATTTCGCCATTGTCCCGGGCATGATCGCTACGGTGGACATCCGCAGCGGCGAAAAAACCATCCTCGATTACCTGATCAAGCCACTCAATCGAGCCAAGGAGGCCCTGCGCGAACGTTGAACCGGTTGCCCCAAGACCAACACGGTCCCCGTAGGAGCGGCCTTGCGTCGCGAAAGGCCCGCAAAGCGGGCCCGGCGATTATGTGGTGTTGCGCAGATCCTGGGGCCGCTACGCAGCCCTTTCGCGACACAAGGCCGCTCCTACAGTAGTACGCGTGCGCCGTTGATAAAGGATGGTGCTAAAGCCTGGGCCGGGCAGGCCGATAACCCGGCATCCTCCCTATTCTGACTTAGCCGAAGGTTGCCCATGGCCACCCAAAATGCCCGCGCGGACTCGTTGTCGCTGCTGCTGTTCACCCTGCGCAGCGGCAAGCTGATGGCGATCAACCTGCTCAAGGTCAGTGAAATCATCACCTGTCCACAGCTGACCAAGCTGCCCGAGTCGCACCCGCACGTCAAAGGCGTGGCCACTCTGCGCGGCAACTCGCTGTCGGTGATCGACCTGTCGCTGGCCATCGGCGAACGGCCGCTGGCCGACCCCGATGGCGGCTGCCTGATCGTCACCGAGATCAGCCGCTCGCGCCAAGGCCTGCATGTACAGGCCGTCAGCCGCATCGTGCATTGCCTGAGCACCGACATCAAACCGCCGCCATTCGGCTCGGGCAACCGTTCGTTCATCACCGGCGTGACCCGGGTCGACAACACCCTGGTGCAGGTACTGGATATCGAAAAGGTCATCCACGCCATCGCCCCGGCGCCAGCCGAGCCGCTGCCGGGCGAACTCGGCGAGGAAGACGCCAGCCTGCTCGCGGCCGCCAACATCCTGGTGGTCGATGACAGCCAGGTTGCCCTGCAGCAGTCGGTGCACACCCTGCGCGGCCTCGGTATCGAGTGCCACACCGCACGCAGTGCCAAGGATGCGATCAACGTCCTGCTCGAGCTGCAAGGCACCGAACGCGAGATCAACATCATCGTCTCGGATATCGAGATGTCCGAGATGGACGGCTACGCCTTCACCCGTACCCTGCGCGAGACGCCCGACTTCCAGCACCTGTACATCCTCCTGCATACCTCGCTGGATAGCGCCATGAGCAGCGAGAAGGCGAAGAATGCCGGCGCCAATGCGATCCTCACCAAGTTCTCCTCGCCCGACCTCACCGAGTGCCTGGTCACCGCAGCGCGCACCGTGGTATTCGCCGAACGGTAACACCTGGTTGCCATTTGCCCGGCGCACACCGCCAGCTGCATGCCCAGCGGGTGACGAGTCAGGCATAATCGGCGCTCCCTGGGCAATTGTTACCGGTACCCTGTATGAAGTGTTTGCGCTACCTCCTCGCTGTCTGCGCCCTGAGCAGCGGTGTCGCCCAGGCTTCCAGCAGTGAAGCCTGGAACGAATATCGCCAGCAGATGCTCAAGGACTGCCTGGCCGCCAGCCAACTGAAAGACGCCCACGCCCGCGGCAAACCCACCGAGTTCGATGATCGGGTCGGCTACAGCGCCCTGCTGATCGAAGGCATCTACCCGCAGAAGCACATGAAAAAGCGCACCGGCACCGAGCTGTGCCTGTATGACCGTGCGCACAAGCAGGCCTACGTCAGCGAGTGGAACCCCAGCGCCAAGTGAATCCACCCATTCGTTTTGCCTGCACCGGCTGTGGCAAATGCTGCACCGGCCACCATGTGCCACTGACCCTCGCCGAGGCCCGCCAATGGGTGGCCGCAGAGGGGCAGGTAGTGGTGTTGATCGAAGGCTTCGTCAGCGATGGCCCAGGCATGCCGCTGGACCAGCGCGAACATGTGCTGGGGCGTTCATATCCGGTCAGTTGCGGCGCAGCTGAGCTGCGCGTGTCGGTGACCTTTGCCGCGTTCAACCCTGGCCGCTGCCGCAACCTCGATGAACACGACCTGTGCCGCATCTATGAAACACGGCCGCTGGTGTGCCGGATCTATCCCGCCGAGATCAATCCGCATCTGCCGCTGCGGCCGGAGAACAAGGACTGCCCGCCCGAGGCATGGCAACAAGGCCCTGAATTGATCCATGGGCAGATGCTGGCCGATCCGCAGTTGGTCGCACTGATCGCCGCGTCACGCCAGGCCGACCGCGATGACATCGCCACCAAGGTGGCCATCTGCGAAGCGCTGGGGATGAACACCAGTGCCCTGAAAGGCAACGGCTTCACTGCGTACCTGCCGGACATGGGCGCATTCAGCACAGCGCTGGAGCAGGTCGCCAGCGCTAAGCGTGCTGCCTGGAGCGTGCATGTGGTCGACCCGGCGCTGAGCGCCGAGCTGCTCGAACATGGCCTGCGCACGACCGCCGAGACGCCGCAGTACTACGCCTTTATCGGTTTCTGAACGACACTGCAGTGCGGCGCAGGCATTGAGCGCGCCGCTGTGCCGGGCAAAACTGTCAGGGCTGACAGCTGGCTGTCACCCTGGCGACCCGGTTGCCGGGCTATAAGCTGTGAGTAGACCAAAGCGTTTCCCCCTTCCCTTCGGCTACGGTACCCGACCCGATGCGACGTCCGTCCCGCTCTGTGATTGTGCTGTGTATTGCGCTGATCGTCCTGCTCGCGCTTGCCTGGTGGTTCAGCCAGCGCCAGGCAGCGCCGCAGAATCACGCGCCCAGCGCAGTGCCGGTGCGGGTGACCAAGGTGGCGCAGCAGGACGTGCCGCGCTTCGCCACGGCGATCGGCAGCGTGCTGTCGCTGCACAACGTGCAGATCCGCCCGCAGGTCGACGGCATTCTCACCCAGGTGCTGGTCAAGGAAGGTCAGTGGGTCAAGCAGGGCGATCTGCTCGCGGTCATTGACGACCGGGCCATCCGCGCCAGTCTCGATCAGGCCCGCGCCTTGCTCGAGCAGAGCCAGGCGCAGTTGCAGGTGGCTGCGGTCGATCTCAAACGCTATCGCTTGCTCAGCAGCGATGACGGCGTATCGAAGCAGACCTTTGACCAGCAACAAGCGCTGGTCAAGCAGCTGCAGGCAACCGCTAAAGGCAATCAGGCGGCCATCGTCAACGCGCAGGTGCAGCTGTCGTACACGCAGATCCGCTCGCCGGTGACCGGGCGAGTCGGTATCCGCAATGTCGACCCCGGCAATCTGGTGCGCAGCAGCGATACCCAGAGCCTGTTCAGCGTGACCCAGATCGATCCGATTGCAGTCGAGTTCGCCCTGCCGCAGCAACTGCTGCCCACCTTGCAGCAGTTGCTCAAGGCACCCGAGCCGGCACTGGTGCAAGCGTTCATGGATGCCGACAATCAGCGCACGCTGCTCGGTGAAGGCCGCCTGGCCTTGATCGACAACCAGATATCAGCCAACACCGGCACCCTACGCATCAAGGCCGAGTTCGATAACAAGGACGGCCTGCTCTGGCCCGGCCAACTGGTCACGGTCAAACTGCGCACAGGGCTTGATCGCGGCGCGCTGGTGGTGCCACCGCCGGTGGTGCAACGCGGCATCGATGGCCACTACGTCTATCGCCTGGACGGCGACAAGGTCACCAGCGTGCCGGTCAAGGTGCTGTTTCAAGACAGCGACCTGACCATCATCAGCGGGGTAGCCGCCGGCGACCAGTTGGTAGTCGATGGCCAGTCGCGGCTCAAACCTGGCGCGCGCGTCGAAGTGCTCGGCGATCCACCCGCCAGCACTGAGCTGGCCGAGCCCAGGCTACAGCCATGAACAGCCGCAACGGCCTCTCGGCCTGGTGCATCGATCACCCGGTGGCAACCCTGCTGCTGACCTTCGCGCTGATCCTGCTCGGCGCGATTGCCTTCCCCAGGTTGCCAGTGGCGCCGCTGCCGGAGGCGGATTTTCCGACCATTCAGGTCACCACCCAGCTGCCCGGGGCCAGCCCTGAAACCATGGCTTCATCGGTAGCCACGCCTCTGGAGGTGCAGTTCAGCGCCATCCCCGGCCTGGCCCAGATGACCAGCAGCAGCGCACTGGGTTCGACCAACCTGATCCTGCAGTTCAGCCTCGACAAGAACATCGACACCGCCGCCCAGGAAGTCCAGGCGGCGATCAACACGGCCACCTCGAAACTGCCCCAGGACCTGCCCAACCCGCCGACCTGGCGCAAGGTCAACCCGGCCGACAGTCCGGTGCTGGTGCTTACCGTCAGCTCGGCACAAATGCCCGGCAACGAACTGAGCGACTACGTCGAGACCTTGCTCGCGCGCCAGCTGAGCCAGATCGACGGGGTCGGCCTGATCAATATTTCCGGCCAGCTGCGCCCGGCCATCCGGGTTCAGGCGCAGCCGGAAAAACTCGCCGCCATCGGCCTGACCCTGGCCGATATCCGCCTGGCCATCCAGCAGACCAGCCTCAATCTGGCCAAAGGCGCTCTGTACGGTGAGCACAGCGTGTCGACCATCAGCGCCAACGATCAGCTGTTTCATCCCGAGGATTACGCCCGGCTGATCGTGTCCTATCGCGATGGCGCACCGGTCTACCTGAGCGATGTCGCCAAGGTGATCGAGGGCGCCGAGAACGCTTACGTCAAATCCTGGGCCGGCGATCAGTTGGGGTTGAATCTGGTGGTGTTCCGCCAGCCGGGGGCGAATATCGTCGACACCGTCGACCGCGTGCTGGCGGCGCTGCCGCGCTTGCAGGAGATGCTGCCGGCCTCGGTCGAAGTGTCAGTACTGCAGGACCGCACCCAGACCATCCGCGCCTCGCTGCACGAGGTCGAGCTGACCTTGCTGATTGCGGTGGTGCTGGTGATCGGAGTGATGGCGTTGTTCCTGCGCCAGTGGTCGGCGACCCTGGTGGTGTCCAGCGTGCTTGGCGTGTCGCTGATTGCCAGTTGCGCACTGATGTACGTGATGGGCTTCAGCCTGAACAACCTGACCCTGGTCGCGATCGTGATTTCGGTCGGCTTTGTGGTCGACGATGCCATCGTCGTGGTCGAGAACATTCACCGTCACCTTGAAGCCGGCGATGACAGCCGTACAGCGGCGATCAAAGGCGCTGGCGAGATCGGCTTCACGGTGATTTCGATCAGCTTCTCGTTGATTGCCGCGTTCATCCCGCTGCTGTTCATGGGCGGTGTGGTCGGCCGGCTGTTCAAGGAATTTGCCCTGACTGCCACCGCGACCATCCTGATTTCGGTGCTGGTCTCGCTGACCCTGGCACCCACGCTCAGCGCCCTGTTCATGCGCAGGCCGAGTGCCGAGCAGCATGGCGGTTTCGGTGAGCGCTTGCTGCGCTGGTACGAAAAGGGCCTGAATCGCGCCCTCGCCCACCAGCGGCTTACCCTCGGCGTGTTCGGCCTGACCCTGGCGCTGGCGGTAGTCGGTTACGTGGCCATCCCCAAAGGCTTCTTCCCGCTGCAAGACACCGGTTTCATCCTTGGCACCAGCGAAGCGGCGGCGGATGTGTCGTACCCGGCGATGGTCGCCAAGCACGAGGCGTTGGCGAAGATCATCGAGGCTGACCCGGCCGTGCGCGCGTTCTCCCACGCAGTGGGCGTGACCGGCAACAACCAGACCATCGCCAACGGCCGTTTCTGGATTGCCCTGAAACCCCGCGGCGAGCGCGACGTCACCGCCAGCGAACTGATCGACCGGCTGCGCCCGCAACTGGCCAAGGTGCCTGGGGTGGTGCTGTACATGCGCGCCGGCCAGGACATCAACCTCAGCTCCGGGCCGTCGCGCACGCAGTATCAATACGTGCTCAAGAGCAACGACGGCGTTGCCCTGAACCTCTGGACCCAACGCCTGACCGAGCGCCTGCGCGAGGTGCCGGCCCTGCGTGACCTGTCCAATGACCTGCAGCTGGGCGCCAGCGTCACCCGCATCGACATCGACCGTCAGGCGGCCGCACGCTTCGGCCTGACCACCACCGATATCGACCAGGCACTGTACGACGCCTTCGGCCAGCGGCAGATCAGCGAATTCCAGACCGAGACCAACCAGTACAAGGTGATCCTCGAACTGGACGCGCGCCAGCGTGGCAAGGCCGAAAGCCTCAACTACTTCTATCTGCGCTCGCCGCTGACCGGCGAAATGGTGCCACTGGCAGCGGTGGCGCATGTCGCTGCGCCGAGTACTGGGCCGCTGTCGATCGCCCATGACGGCCTGTTCCCGGCCGCCAACCTGTCATTCAACCTGGCGCCGGGAGTGGCCCTTGGCGATGCCGTGCGCATCCTCGAGCAGACCCAGCGCGAGCTGGGCATGCCCGATTCGATCAGCGGCAACTTCCAAGGCGCAGCGCAGGCCTTTCAGAGTTCGTTGTCGAGCCAGCCGTGGCTGATCCTCGCTGCGCTGGTGGCGGTGTACATCATCCTCGGCGTGCTCTACGAGAGCTTCGTGCACCCGCTGACGATCATTTCGACCCTGCCCTCGGCGGGGCTCGGTGCGCTGATTCTGCTCTGGGCGATGGGGCAGGACTTCAGCATCATGGGCCTGATCGGCGTGGTGCTGCTGATTGGCATCGTCAAGAAGAACGGTATCCTGCTGATCGACTTTGCCCTGGAGGCTCAGCGCAAACACGGCATGAGCCCGGAGCAGGCCATTCACCAGGCGTGCCTGACGCGCTTTCGGCCGATCATCATGACCACCCTGGCCGCGCTGCTGGGCGCGGTGCCATTGATGTTCGGCTTTGGCACCGGCGCCGAACTGCGCCAGCCGCTGGGCATCGCCGTGGTCGGCGGTCTGCTGGTCAGCCAGGCGCTGACCCTGTTCACGACGCCGGTGATCTACCTGGCGCTGGAGCGCCTGTTCCATCGCCGCCACCGCACCGACGCCGCCGCGCCACGTATCAGCTGAGAGCAGACCATGCGAGTACTGATCGTCGAAGACGAAGAAAAAACCGCCGACTACCTGCATCGGGGCCTGAGCGAGCAAGGCTTCACCGTTGACGTCGCCCGCGATGGCACCGACGGCCTGCACCTGGCCCTGCACAGCGACTATGACGTGATCGTGCTCGACGTCATGCTCCCCGGCCTGGATGGCTACGGCGTGCTGCGTGGCCTGCGCGCACGCAAGCAGACGCCGGTGATCATGCTGACTGCCCGCGAGCGTGTCGAAGACCGTATCCATGGCCTGCGCGAGGGCGCTGACGACTACCTCGGCAAACCGTTTTCGTTTCTCGAACTGGTCGCCCGCCTGCAGGCGCTGACCCGTCGCAGCAGCAATCATGAGCCGCTGCAGGTGCAGGTCGCTGACCTTTCCATCGACCTGATCAGCCGCAAGGCCAGCCGCGCTGGCCAGCGTCTGGAGTTGACCGCCAAGGAGTTCTCGCTGCTCAGCGTGCTGGCCCGACGCCAGGGCGAAATCCTCTCCAAGACCGCCATTGCCGAGCTGGTCTGGGACATCAATTTCGACAGCGACGCGAATGTCGTCGAGGTGGCGATCAAGCGCCTGCGGGCCAAACTCGACGGGCCGTTCGCCAACAAGCTGCTGCATACCATCAGAGGCATGGGTTATGTCCTGGAAAACCGTGCCGGTTAATTCCATCGCGCTGCGCCTGGCAGGCTTGTTCATGCTGGTGGCGCTGGCGGTATTCCTGCTGATCGGCGCTGCGCTGTATCGCCAGGTCGACCGCAGCCTCGACCTGCTGCCCGCGGCCGAACTGGACGCCCGCTACAGCGTGCTCGAGTCGACCTTGAAGCGCTTCGGCACCCACGAGCATTGGCTCAAGGTCAGCAACAAGCTCAATTTGCTCAGTGAAGAAGATCGGCGCATCCGCTTCTGGGCGGTCAGCAGCGACCCGCAGTTCGAGTACGGCAAACCCAGCGAACAGATCCGCGCCTTCGCCGAAGGCGCCGAGGGCATGCGCGACCTGCGCCTGAACGGCAGCCCCTATCCGTACAAGATGTTGGTCAGTGAGCTGCCGCCCTTGGCACAGCGGCCGGCGCTGCGCTTCATTATCGGCATCGACACCGAAACCTTCTGGCAGGCGCAGCACAGCTTGCTGGTGGCCATCGTCAGCCTGGCCGCGCTGGGCGTGCTGCTGGCCGCCCTGCTGGGCTACTGGGTGGCACGCATCGGTTTACGGCCGCTGTCAGCGCTGTCCAGCAAAGCCCAGGCGCTGGCCGTGCCGCGCCTGGACGGGCGGCTGCCGACCGAGCAACTGGCCCCTGAGCTGGCGCAGTTTGCCGGCGCCTTCAACGCCACCCTGGAGCGGGTCACCCTCGCCTATTCGCGACTCGAGGCGTTCAACGCCGATGTCGCCCACGAACTGCGCTCGCCGCTGACCAACCTGATCGGCCAGACCCAGGTGGCACTGACCCGCGGACGCAGCGCCGAGCACTACCTTGAAGTACTGCAATCGAACCTTGAAGAGCTGGAACGGCTGCGCAGCATCATCAACGACATGTTGTTCCTGGCCAGCGCCGATCAGGGCAGCAAGGCCACCGCGCTGACCCAGGCGTCGCTGGCCGCTGAAGTAGCCACCACCCTCGACTACCTGGATTACATCCTCGAAGACGCCCAGGTGCAGGTCAGGGTCAGCGGCGATGCCATCGCGCCGATCGAAACCGCGCAGTTGCGCCGAGCGCTGATCAACCTGTTGCACAACGCCGTGCAGCACACCCAGGCCCATCAGGTGATCACCGTGCGCATCGATGCGCAGCCTGAGCAGGTAAGTATTGCCGTAAGCAACCCCGGCCCGGCCATCGCCGACGAGCACCTGCAACTGTTGTTCGAGCGTTTCTACCGGGTCGATGCCGCGCGCAGCAACAACGGCGCTGGCAATCATGGCCTGGGCCTGGCGATCGTCAAGGCAATCGCGCTGATGCACGGCGGTGAAGTATTTGTGCGCAGCAACCACGGCAGCAACACCTTCGGCATACGCCTGCCGAGCGCTCAAGCCAGCGGGTTTGCCGCTGATAGCTGATGGTTTCGCCGGTTATCATTACTTTTTTCGCAACAGTGCATCTCCAAGCGGATGCTGTTTCTGCGGGCTGAACAGGACTAATTTGGCGCCTGTCCTCACTCACACTTGCAGCGCAAGAAGGTTGTTTCAAATGTCCAACAGTATGGGTATCGCGAGCCTGTTCGTTGCCTCTTCCCTGTTGTTGTCACCGCTGGCCATGGCGGAAGAATCGCCGGCCTTTGTCGCCCGTAACGCAGCCCTTGCCACGGCTCATCAAGAAGCCCGCGAAGGCTATGCCGCGCAATCGGCTGAGGCCGGCAAAGATGCGCAGCAGACAGCTGCCAAGACTGACCAGGATGCTGCCAGCGACAGCTGATCGAGCTGCCTGCATCTGCCCCTCTTCCCAAGGCCTGCACGTGGGCGCCCTGCGCGCCGATATGTTAGCCTCTTCAAGCCGCTGCTGATCAGCGGCTTTTTTTATGTCCAAAATTTGCACCACGCAGATACCTTGACTCACTGCAGTCACTGCGTTTTTCGACAATAAAAATTGCCCCACCGTCAGACCAAAGGAGCTCTAACCGGTGTCTTCCGCTTTCCGTTTCACCCCGCTGTTCATTGCATTCGCCGCAACGATGCCAAGCGTTGCCCACGCCGACGAAGCCGCTGAAGGTTTTGTCGCAGGCTCCTCGTTCAACCTGCATCTGCGCAACGCCTACTTCAACCGCAACAACCTCAATAGCGGTGTGCGCGACAACCGTGAATGGGGCCAGGGTTTCGTCGCCCGCTTCGAGTCCGGCTACACCCCGGGCACTGTCGGCTTCGGCCTGGATGCGCACGCCATGCTCGGGCTCAAGCTCGATGGCGGTGGCGGCTATGCCGGCACCAGCATCCTGCCTGAACACACCAAGGCCAACGGCGAGCTGGGCGCTGCGCCGCACGCCTTCTCCACTGCCGGTGCCGCGCTCAAGCTCAAGGCGTTCGACACCGAGCTCAAGGCCGGAGACTTGTTCCTCAGCAACCCGGTCATCGCCGGCGGCGAAACGCGCATGCTGCCGCAGACCTTTCGCGGCGTCAGCCTGAGCAACAACAGCATCGACGGCCTGCTCCTCGAAGGCGGCCAGGTCAGCTTCACCAAGCCGTACAACCAGAGCGGCCACCGCCGCATCGACACTTACTACGGCGCCTTGCAGGACAACCGCGACAGTCAGCACCTGAGCTGGGCCGGCGCCTCCTGGAGCGGCAGCGAAGCGATCACCAGCAACCTCTATGCAGCCGAGCTGAAGGACATCTGGAACCAGTACTACTTCGACTTTGACTACACCTATGCAGTCAACGACCTGGTCAGCTTCAACCCGGGTTTGCACTTCTATCACACCCAGGACACCGGCCAGGCGCTGCTGGGCGACATCGACAACAACACGTTCAGCCTGCACTTCACGGTCAACGCCGGTCATCACAGCGTTACCGCCGCCTATCAGCGGGTCAACGGCAACACGCCGTTCGACTACATCAATCTGGGTGACAGCGTGTTCCTCGACAACTCGCGGATGTACTCGGACTTCAACGCACCGAACGAGCGCTCGTGGAAGCTGGCCTACGGTTATGATTTTGCCGGCCTCGGCGTCGATGGCCTGAGCACTGAGCTGTCGTACTCACGCGGTGAAGCTGACCTGACCAAGGCAGCGCAAAACAACGCCTACTACGACTACTACAATGCCGACGGCAAGCACGCCACCCATTGGGAACGTGACCTGGACATCAAGTACGTATTCCAGCAGGGCGACTTCAAAGACCTGTCGGTACTGCTGCGTTATGCCAGCCATCGCGCCAACCAGGCCTACGCTGCCGAGCAGGACAACGATGAAATCCGCCTGATCGTGGATTATCCGCTCAACCTGTTCTGATCGCGGCCTGCAAGCACGGGGCACTCTGCAATGCGGCTTTGCCGCTGCAGAGCGCCCCGTATCAGCCCCGCCAGCGCTGCACGCACTCGTCGGATGGCCAGATAACTTCTTGTCCGACAATCACCGCTTCCCTACACTACCGCCGCCCCGCCCTGGCCCTCCCCTCAAGGACACGAGGGACTTACGCAGTTGCGAGCCTCATGTTGCCCAATCGATCACCGGGGAATGCCCCGCTCAAGTCGCACCCCGAACTGTTGCTCAATCTAGGCAGCTGCCTGGCTGTGCTCGCGATTTTGGCGATAGTGGTGTTCTTGCTCGCCCGCGAACGCGACAGCGTCGAGCAGTCGGCAATCCGCTCGTCGAGTAACATCGTCCAGCTGATCGAGAGCGATGTGCTACGCAACATCGAGCTTTACGACCAGTCCCTGCAAGGGCTGATCTGGGCAGTCGGGCGCAAGGAATTGACTGGCGTGCCGAGCGAGCTGCGCCAGCGGCTGCTGTTCAACGAAGCCTTCATCGACCGCCGGCGCGGTGACGTACTGTGGATCGATGCGCAGGGGAACGTGATTGGCGACTCCACCAGCGCTGTCCCGCGCAAGGCCAACTTCGCCGACACAAAGGTATTCAAGGCCCATCAGGCCGACCCCAGCCTGGGCATGTTGATCGGCCCACCGTTCAAGGCCAGGCTTGGCGACCTGGACTGGTGCATCAGTTTCAGCCGGCGTATCAACGGGCTGAATGGTGAGTTCGCAGGTATTGCTGCCGGCGCACTGCGCCTGGGTTACGTCAGCGAGCTGTTCCAGCGCCTGGATATCGGTGTCGACAGCAGCATCAGCCTGTTCAACACCGACGGTCAGTTGCTGGCGCGCCATCCCAGTGCGGCACCCAGTACGCTGATCGGCAGCAACTTCAGCAGCCGGCCCAACTTCCAGCGCATCCTCAGCCAACGCAGTGGCAGCTTTACTGCCAAGTCCAGTGCTTCCGGGGTCGAGCGCCTGTACACCTTCGCCCAGGTTGCCGACCAGCCACTCGTTGTGGTGGTAGCGCACTCGAGCGATGAAGTATTCCAGTCATGGCGCCGTACCGCCGCCGTGGTGAGCATCGCCACGGGCGTGCTGTGCATCGCCATCCTGTGGCTGACGGTGCTGCTCGGACGCGAGCTGCGCCGTCGTCAGGAGCTCGAACTAGGCCTGGAAAAACTGGCGGCAACCGACAGCTTGACCGGCCTTGCCAACCGCCGGCGGCTGGATCAGGTGCTGCGTCTGGAATGGGCACGGGCACAGCGCAACCGCAGGCCGTTGGCGATCCTGATGGTCGATATCGATCATTTCAAGGCGTTCAATCAACGCCACGGGCATGCCGGTGGTGACCATGCATTGCGGGAGGTCGCGAAAACCATAGAAGGCTGTATTCGCAGGCCTTCAGACTTGGCAGCGCGCTACGGCGGCGAGGAATTTCAGATCGTGCTGCCGGAAACCGAACAGGCTGGCGCACTGCTGCTGGCGCAGCGGATAAAGCAGGGGGTGGAGGGCTTGGCGCCATTTGGCGCAGATACCCACTCGGTGACGGTGAGCATCGGCATCGGCCTGTACATCCCCGGTACCCAGCAAGACTTGGCCAGTCTGCTGAGCACCGCGGACGAGGCCCTCTACCGGGCCAAGGCCAAAGGCCGTAACCGGGTAGAGGGACCGCTCGATTAAGAGCGGGCGCGTGCTGCGTCGCGCAGGGCCTTCACTTCATCATGATTGCGCTGTACGCCTTGTAGCTGGGTTTCGACCAGGTTGTAGCTGCTATCGGTAGCAGTACGGCCGAGTTTGACCAGCTTCTCACGGGCCTCTTTGTAAGCCTTGAGGGCGTGGTCTTCACCGCGCTCGACTTCATTGAGGATCGCTTCGTCGTCCTTGCCGGTCAGCAGCGACTTCAGATTGACCCAACCGCGGTGCAGATCACCACTGACGCTGGTAGAGGTTTCTGGATCGCCGCCCAGACGACGCACTTCGCTCTGCAGCTCGGCAGCCGAGGTAGCGCAGCCAGCAGCGCGCTTGACGAAGAACGCTTTCAGCTCAGGATTCTTCACGTCCTCGGCAGAGGTCTTGAAGCCTTTCTCGCCATCCTTGCTGTATTCGATCAGGTCGTTGAGGACGTCGATTACATCTTTGTTTGGATTGCTCATTGCTCAAACTCCTTGGCAGTGGGAAGTGGTTATATACAGAGCAGGCTTCGTGCCAATTTATCGAGCAACAAAAAATACTTATAAATCATTAGCTTACGGATTAATGCTTAACGCTTGTAAACGGCGTTCTGCATGATCACCGCTTGGGCCCTCGTGCAGATTGCAGTATCGTCGGCGCTTTATCTGGAGGCGGCTGGCGATGAAACCTGAATACCTGCAACTGCTGGTGACCCGCAGCATGCCATTCGGCAGGTACCAGGGCCGGCTGTTGGCCGATCTGCCTGGCGATTACCTTGGCTGGTTTGCGCGCAAGGGCTTTCCGCCAGGTGAGCTAGGGGCGCTGCTGGCTTTGATGCATGAGATTGATCACAACGGGCTGGGTGAACTGCTGGTGCCATTGCGGCACAAGCACAAACGCTAGGCCCCTTCACCCGAAGGGGCCTGGCGCTCAGGTCTCAGGCCTTGACCGGCGCTATCGCCAGCTCGACCTGCTCTTTACGCTTGAGCACGGCATAGATCAGCGCCGTGACCAGGCTGCCGGCGGCAATCGCCAGCAAGTACAACAGCGCATGGTTGATCGCATTGGGGATCAACAACACGAACAGGCCGCCATGCGGCGCCATCAGCTTGCAGCCAAAGTACATCGACAGCGCCCCGGTCAACGCGCCACCGATGACGCTTGCTGGTATCACCCGCAACGGGTCCTTGGCAGCAAACGGGATCGCCCCTTCGGAGATAAAGCACAGGCCTAATGCCAAGGCTGCCTTGCCTGCCTCGCGCTCACTCTGGGCGAACTTGCTGCGGGCGATCAGGCTGGCGATTCCCAGGCCGATCGGCGGCACCATGCCGGCAGCCATGGTCGCGGCCATCGGTGCAAAGCTCTGGTTCGACAGCAGGCCGACCGAGAACGCATAGGCCGCCTTGTTGATCGGCCCGCCAAGGTCCACACACATCATCCCGCCCAGCAGCAGCCCGAGCAGGATGGCATTGGTGGTGCCCATGTTGTCGAGGAACTGGGTCAGGCCCGCAAGCATCGAGGCGACCGGTTGGCCCACCACATAGATCATCACCAGGCCGGTGAACAGGCTGGCCAGCAGCGGGATGATCAGGATCGGCTTGAGTGCCTCGAGGCTGCTCGGCAAGCGCACCCAGCGACTGATCGCCTTGGCGCTGTAGCCGGCCAGAAAGCCGGCTACGATGCCGCCGATAAAGCCCGCGCCAAGAATGGTCGCCAGCATCCCGCCGATCATCCCCGGCGCAAGGCCAGGGCGGTCGGCAATCGACCAGGCGATGTAACCAGCCAACAGCGGCACCATCAGTTTGAAGGCTGCCTCAGCGCCGATCTGCATTAACGCCGCCGGCAGGGTGCCGGGCACTTCGTGGGCATTGATGCCGAACACGAAGGACAAGGCGATCAGCAAACCGCCAGCTACCACCATGGGCAGCATGAACGACACACCGGTCAGCAGGTGCTTGTACACGCCGCTTTTTTCGCTGCTGGCCGTGGCCCCCGCGGCGGCATCGGCAGCGCTTTCCTGCTTGGCTTCGAGCAGGGCCTTGTCGAGGGTGGCCTTGGCTTGCTTGAGAGCAATGCCGGTACCGCAGCGGTATACCCGCTTGCCGGCAAAGCGCGCAGTGGGCACTTCGATGTCGGCCGCCAGCAGTACCACATCGGCCTCGGCAATGGCCTGCGCCGACAGCGGATTGCGCGCACCGACCGAACCCTGAGTTTCCACCGTGAGCTGGTAGCCCAGTTGCTGCGCTGCCTGCTGCAAGGCTTCGGCAGCCATGAAGGTGTGGGCCACGCCGGTTGGACAGGCCGTGACCGCGACGATCTTCGGCGGCCCCAGCGCGGCCGGTGCATCGACCACGGCGCTGGCGCTGTGGACCTGCGCCTGTGCAGCTGCCTCATCGAGAAAACTCTCGCGATCGGCCAACGCCTGAGCCGGTGTACTCTGGTACAGGCGTTTGCCAACGAAGCGCGACAGATCGACCGCGCCGGTACTGATCACCAGCACCCAGTCGGCCTCGGCGATCTGCGTGGCGCTCAAATTGCGCTCGGGGTGCTCGGCATCCTGCACCTCGACGCTGGTGCTCCAGCCGCGTCGCTGCGCTGCAGCCGCCAGCAGACGCGCGCTGAGTACGCTGGAGACCTGGCCGTTGGGGCAGGCGGTGACAATGGCAATGTTCATCGGCAAGCCTCTTGTTGTTCTGTGATGTGTACGCCTGCTTGCAGTTGCTCCAGCTGCACGCGGTCGCGGATACCAAAGCCGACCTGCGTCACCGCCTGGGCGGCGATGGCGGTGGCGCGGCGCAGCGTCTGTGTTGGCGCCTCGCCCTGCAACAGGCCATGGACCATGCCGGCCACCAGCGAGTCACCGGCACCGACCGTGCTCGCCACGCGCACCTGCGGCGGTTGTGCGTGCAGCACGGTACCTGCGCGGTACCAGCTGACGCCGTGCTCGCCTTGCGACACCACTACATGCTCGATGCCGCTTGCCAGTAGTTGGCTGGCAGCCTGCTGCTGTTCGGCCCGGCCGGTGACGCTGTGGCCGAGCACCTCAGCAAGCTCGTCGGTGTTCGGCTTGACCAGCCAGGGCGCTGCCTGAAGGCCGGCGCGCAAGGCCTCGCCGCTGCTGTCCAGAGCAATCTTCAAGCCTTGCGCCTTGAGCTGCCCGAGCAGCTCGGCAAACCACTGCGGGTCGATGCCGCGCGGCAGACTGCCGGCGACCACCACCGCGTCATGGCCTGGCGCAATCTGCAGCAGCTTGCGCATCAGCGCGCTGCGTGAAGCGGCATCGACCTCCGGGCCCTGACCGTTGATATCGGTCACGCAGCCGTTGGCCTCGACCAGCTTGATGTTGCTGCGCGTCTCGCCGGCCACGCGGACAAAGCAGTCGGCAAAGCCGCGCCACTGGATCAGCGCTTCAAACAGCTGCAGGTTGTCGCGGCCAAGAAACCCGCCGACGGTCACGCTGTGGCCAAGGTCGGCCAGCACCTGGGCGACATTCAGGCCCTTGCCGGCGGCGTGGCTGTGCTGCGCCTGGCTGCGGTTGACCTGGCCTGCGCGCAAGCTGTCGAGGCTGACGGTGATATCCAGCGCCGGGTTCAGGGTCAGGGTGAGGATCTTGGCCATCAGTAGTGCTCCACCAACGCGCGCACGGCGGCGGCGCTGTCTTGTTGCAGGGCCTCGAGCGCAAGCGCACGGGCCGTCTGGTAATCACGCTGGCGCACCAGCGCCTTGACTTCGGCGACGCTGCGCGAGGCCACGCTGAGCTCGTCGACCTCAAGCCCAAGCAATATGGCCACCGCTTGCGGGTCGGCGGCCAGCTCGCCACAGACCCCCACCCACTTGCCTTCGGCATGGGCGGCGCGCACGGTCATGTCGATCAGGCGCAGCACTGCCGGGTGCAGGCCATCGGCCTGGGCCGACAGGCTCGGGTGGCCGCGGTCGATGGCCAGGGTGTACTGGGTCAGGTCGTTGGTGCCGATGCTGAAGAAGTCCACCTCGCGCGCCAGCTGTGGCGCCAGCAAGGCCGCGGAAGGCACCTCGACCATGATCCCCAGTTGCAGGTCGGCGACCGGGATCTCTTCGCGCAGTTGTTCGACCATGGCCTTGGCTTCGCGCCACTCGTGGATCTGCCCGACCATCGGGAACATGATCCGCAGGGGGCGGCCGTCGGCGGCCTGCAACAATGCGCGCAACTGGTCGCGCATGATCTGCGGGCGCTGCAAGGTAAGGCGCACACCGCGTACGCCAAGGAACGGGTTGTCTTCGCGTGCGATCGGCCAGTACGGCAGCGGTTTGTCGCCGCCGACATCCAGCGTGCGCACTACCAGCGGCCGCCCGTCGAGACCATCGAGTACGCGCCGGTATTCGGCTTCCTGGGTTGCCACGTCGGGCGCCTGCGGGTGGGCCATGAAGATCAGCTCGGTGCGCAGCAGGCCAACCCCTTCGGCGCCCTGCTCGACCACTTTGTCGATGCCTTGGCTGCCGCCGATGTTGGCAAAAACTTCGATGGCATGGCCGTCGCGGGTGACGGCGGGTTGATGGCGGCTGGCCCAGGCTTGCTGCAGGCGCTGTTCACGCTGGTCGCGTTCGGTCAACGCGCGTTGCAGCTCATCCGCGGCCGGCGCCACGCTGACCCGGCCGCGCTGGCCGTCGAGCAGCAGCGGCGTGCCGGGGGCCAGCAACAGCATCGCCGCGCCTGCACCGACTACCGCCGGGATGCCCAACGCACGCGCAACGATGGCGCTATGGGCAGTAGCGCCACCTTGGGCGGTGACGATGCCGGCGACCCGCTGCGGATCGAGCCGGGCGACGTCGGACGGGCCGACTTCGGTCATCACCAGCACATACGGCTCTGTTGGCTCAGGGGTATCGATGACGCCGCACAGTTGCGCCAGCACGCGCCGACCAATGTCACGCAGATCGGCGGCGCGCTCGGCGAGCAGTGCGTCGTGCAGGGCTTCCTGCTGGCGCGCGGCGGCCTCGATAACGCTCATCCAGGCGGCGGCAGCGCTTTCGCCCTGGCCCAGGCGTTGCTCGACTTCGTCCATCAGGGCCGGGTCGGCGAGCATTTCCTGATGGGTGATGAATATCTCGCCGATGGCTTTGTCGCTGCGCTGCACCAGTGCCTGCAATTCTGCATTGACGGTTTCCAGCGCAGCGCGCAATTGCGCTCGCTCCTGGCTTGGCGAGACACCGCGCAGCGGATAGTCGATGTCACGTTCGACGCAGATATGCGCCGGCCCGCAGGCAATCCCCGGGGCCGCAGGCACGCCTTGAATCAGACTGCCAGGCACAGGTGCCGAGAGCGGTTCGGCAACCACTACGACCTCTTCGGTGCAAGCTTGGGGCAGTGCTTCAACGGTTTCACCAAGACCGTCGGCGATGGCCGCCAGCAACACCGGCAGGGCATCGTTGGCAATATTCGGCTCGGCAATCAATTCCAGCGTCTGACCACGGCGGGCGCCGAGGCCGAGCAGCTTGCTCAGGCTCTTCACCGATACCGCCGGCTGGCTGTCGTCGAGCAGACGAATACGGATTTCACCCTCGAAGCCTTTGGCCAGTTGCGCCAGCACCTTGGCCGGGCGTGCATGCAGGCCGTGGGCATTGGCCAGCACAATCCGTGCACTGGGCCAGTCGGCCGGAACTTCACCGCCGAGCACTTCAAGCACGGTGCGGCTGCTGGTGGCCTGATAGAGCATCTGTCCACGGCCTTCGATCAGCACTTCGCACAGGCGCTCGAGCAACGCCTGATGGGCAGCACCCAGGCTGGCCAGGCAGAACAGACCATTGAGCGGCTGATCGCGATAACGCAGCGGCTGCTGCGGGGTGATGAACGCCAGCCCCGGCTGGCGTACCTGCCGCTCGCTGTGCAGCCACCACAGGCCTTCGCCCAGCGGCAGCGGCTCGGCCTGCTGCAGCATGGCGGCAAAGCCGCTTTCGACGCAGCCGGCGCGTTGCAGCAAACGAGCGCCGCGCCAGGCCAGCTCTTCGAAGTCGTCAGCCGGCAGGTTCAGGCTGACCAACTGCGCATCCAGCGCCAGCGCCTGCGGTGCGCCCTGCAATAGTTTGAGCAGCGCCTCGGCCGAACTGGCCCGGCGCAGTGCCTGGGCCAGGTCGGTCTCACCGAGGGCGCGGGTCAGCAGTTGCAGCAGGCGCAGGTGTTCGTCGGAGCGGGCGGCGATGGCAATCGCCAGGTAGACCATCTGCCCATCACCCCAGTCCACGCCCTCGGGGAACTGCATCAAGCGCACGCCGGTGGCAAACACCTGATCACGCGTCTGCGGCGTGCCGTGGGGAATGGCAATGCCCTGACCGAGGAAGGTCGAGCCTTGCTCCTCGCGGTCCTGCAAGCCTTGCAGGTAGCCCTCGGCAACCAGCCCATCGGCAACCAGGCAGTCAGCCAGCAGGCGCAGAGCCTGGCCTTTGTCGGCGGCAGACTGACCCATGGCTATCTGCTCTTTGGCGAGCTCGAGCATGACCTTCTCCTTTTGCAGTCCCGCAGCGGGTACTGAGGTATTGTTGTGAAATTCAGCAAAACAACCAGCTCAACAGCCGACGCAGGCGGCAGTGCCCGCTGATAATTGTCGGCTGAAACGTTTAATCTGACCAGGCGGCCACGTTACTCGATAATCTTGCGACGAAAAAGCCCCATCCCGTCGGACAATTGCGACAATGGTCGCCTGCGCGCAGGCTTGAGGCTGGGTCAAACTACCCAATCAGGTGCCACAGCCAGTCCCGGAAATAACAAGGAAAATTCGGTGAAACTCAGTGATATCGCCCGTCTGGCAGGTGTTTCAGTCACCACCGCCAGCTATGTCATCAACGGCAAGGCCGAACAGCAGCGTATCAGCAGCGCCACCGTCGAGCGTGTCCAGGCGGTTGTCGACGCCCATGGTTTCACGCCAAACCCCCAGGCGGCGGGTCTGCGCAGCCGGCACACGCGCACGTTGGGCTTCATTCTCCCGGATCTGGAGAACCCCAGCTATGCACGCATTGCCAAGCAACTCGAACAGGCGGCCCGCGCGCGTGGCTACCAACTGCTGATCGCCAGCAGCGACGACCAGCCGGACATCGAGCGGCAACTGCAGCAGCTGTTCCGGGCCCGGCGCTGCGATGCGCTGTTCGTCGCCAGTTGCTTGCCAGGTGAGGACGATAGCTACCGCGCCTTGCAAGACAAAGGCCTGCCGGTAATTGCCATCGACCGTGGCCTTGACCCTACGCACTTCTGCTCGGTCATCAGCGACGATCGCGATGCCAGCCAGCAACTCGCCCGCAGCCTGCTGGCAACCGCCCCGCGCAGCATTGCCCTGATCGGTGCACGCCCAGAACTGTCGGTCAGCCAGGCCCGGGCCGGCGGCTTCGATCAAGCCCTGCAGCAGTTCACCGGGGAGATCCGCCGCTATCAGGGCGAAGCGTTCAGCCGCGAGTGCGGCCAGCGCTTGATGGAGCAATTGATTGCCGAGCATGGCGGCTTGCCGGATGCGCTGGTGACCACCTCCTATGTACTGCTGCAAGGGGTGTTCGACGCCCTCCAGGCCCGCCCGGCCGAATCACGCCAGCTGCAGCTGGGCACCTTCGGTGACAACCAATTGCTCGATTTCCTGCCGCTGCCAGTCAATGCCATGGCCCAGCAGCACGGGCTGATCGCCGCCGCCGCGCTGGAGCTGGCCCTGGCGGCCATCGAACAGAAGCGCTACCAGCCGGGTGTGCACGCGGTACCGCGAACCTTCAAGCAACGTATTCAGCCGACCTGACCATGCGCCTGATCGATACCCACAGCCATCTGGACTTCCCAGAGTTCGACGCCGACCGCGAGCATGTTTTGGGTAATGCCGCAGCGAGCGGCGTGGAACGGGTGGTGGTACTGGGGGTGACGGCAGATAACCTGCAGCGGGTCTGGCAACTGGCTTGCAGCGACCCGCGTGTGTATGCCGCACTAGGTCTGCACCCGGTGTTTCTGGCCCAGCATCGGCCTGAACATCTGCTGGAACTGCGCAACTGGTTCGAGCGCCTGCGCGGCGACCCGCGCCTATGTGCGGTGGGCGAGATCGGCCTGGACTACTACCTGCCGGAGCTCGACCCTGCCGAACAACAGGCTTTGTTTGAAGCGCAATTGCAGATCGCCTGCGACTTCGACCTACCGGCGCTGCTGCACGTACGCCGCAGCCATGCCCAGGTGATCGCCACGCTCAAGCGTTATCGCTTGCAACGGGCTGGCATCATCCACGCCTTTGCCGGCAGCTTCGAAGAGGCCCGCGAATACATCAAGCTCGGCTTCAAGCTGGGCTTGGGCGGCGCGGCGACCTGGCCGCAAGCGCTACGCCTGCGCAAGACCGTGGCACGCTTACCGCTGGAAAGCGTGGTACTGGAGACCGACGCGCCGGACATGGCGCCGGCAATGTACCCAGGCCTGCGTAACAGCCCCGAGCACTTACCGCAGATCGCTCAGGTGCTGGCCGAGTTGATGGGCGTCGCCCCGGAGCAGCTGGCGGCCGCGTCCAGCCGCACAGCCTGCGGGCTGTTTGGCTGGTAGCGCCTCCTCTACAGCAACACCGTCCACAGAGCAAAGGCCGCATACCACAGCACTGCCGAGCGCAACAGCAACTCCCACAAGCTGTCCAGACGGGCCAGGCCCAACTGGCTATCTTCCTGTTCGGGGATGTCGTCAGCGGCACGCCCAACCCGGGTTACCAGCAGCGCAGCGCTGATACGCCAATTGAGCAACTCGTGCAGCATTACCCGCATCACCGCGACAAAGTTGCCGACCAGGGCAAAGCTCAGGGTCAGCACCCGCACTGGCAGCCAATCCATGACATGCCGCAGCTGCTCGGCCCTGGCTTTAAGCGCGGGCTGTCCGCTGTACTCGCTACACAGCACCAGCAGCCGATAGGCCAATGCCGCGCCAGGCCCGAGCAGGAAGTACCAGAAGATCACCGCAAAGAAACTCTGGTAGGCGTGCCACAACAGATACCCCTGCACCTTCACCAGCAAACTCGGCGCATCATCGGCCTGCATGCCCAGGTCACGATCAGCGACATGCAGCGCCGCCTGCTCATCCCCCCGGTGCCAGGCATCGCGCAATGGCCCCAACGCCGCCTTGGCATCACCGCGGCCTAGACTGTAGATCAACACCAGCAAGTGCACCGGCAATGCCAGCAGGCCGTACGCCACCGGCTCGAGCACATGCAGCAGCAAAACAAGCAGCGCGACCGGCGCCAGTACCAGAACCGCCAACTGCCACCAGGGCTGTTGTTTGCCACTGCGCTCAAGCCGGGCCAGCTCGCCTAGAAAAAAGCCGTCACGTTGCAACCGCTGACGCAGCGCCGAAAACTTCTCGACCCACAGCACCAGCACCAACACCAGAAAACTCATGGTTGTCCCTCATTGTTCAGCAAGTCGGCGCGATAACGTGGCCAGTCAAAGGCGGCGCCGGGGTCGGTCTTGCGCCCCGGCGCGATCTCGTCATGGCCGCGAATGCGCTGCACATCGATCGCCGGCCAGGCCGCACATATCTGTTGCGTAAGGCGCGCCAGGGTCGCGTACTGAGCATCGCTGTAAGGCATTTCGTCGGTGCCTTCCAGTTCAATGCCGATGGAAAAGTCATTGCAGCCTTCCCGCCCATCGAAGCGCGACACGCCAGCATGCCAGGCACGGTCAAGCAAAGAGACGAACTGGGTAACGTCACCGTCACGCTCGACGAACAGGTGAGCGGAGACGGTCAGATGGCAGATGTCTTGAAAATAAGGATGCTCGGTCGGGTCGAGCTGGTTCTGGAAGAACTGCTGCACCTTGCCGGTGCCGAAGCATGCCGGAGGCAGGCTGATGTTGTGGATCACCAGCAACGAGATAGCCTCGCCCGCAGGGCGTTCGTTGAAGTTTGGCGAAGGGCAGTGAGTGACGCCGGCAAACCAGCCGGTCGCGGGGTCCAGTTGCATCGGGCAGATCCTGAATATCATCAACCAGGGGCGTTCAGTATGCCCTAGTGGTCCGGCAGGGTGATTCGGTTATCTAGCCAATTTGTTTCGTCTTGCGCATCCGGGGGGCTTTAATCCGATGAATGAGCCAGCCATGAAACCGGCACTCAAGATAGCCAGGGCCGCTGTGCGGCCTTGCTCAATGACTGTGCGTCAGCGACCCACGCAACTGCTGCAACGCCGCATCAAGCGCACGTTCAAACAGAGGCCCATCATCAAGCACCCGCACATCCCCATTGGCCAGCGCCAACGCCAACCCACCTCGACTCCATTCACGCACCTTGATCCCGGTCCGACTGGTAAACACCAACCGATCGCAGCTATCGATCCTGACCACCAGCTTGCAGCGCAGCGGGCCGGCTTCTTCAAGCACTTCCAACCAGCTACCAACACGCAACTGGCGAACTTGCCGAGCATATTCGCTGCTGTCGTCAAGAGGCGCATCACAGGTAGTCTCGTCAGCGACGGCGAGAACAATCTCATCAGCCACCAACACCTCACTGATCAGCGCCCCTTGATCAAGTTGGCTCAGACCACCACACGCCCGCAGGTGCAACTGCTCAAGCTCGGCGAAGAACTCCCGAGCCGCGGTCGAGTCCTGGGCGACACTGGCCAACCCATCACGCAACGCCTTGAGCAGCCCCGGCACCTGTTCGAGCAACTGCGCACAGGCCTCGGCACTGCGATGCGCACTGATGCTGGCAAGCAAGCTGTCCATGGTCGCCAGGCCCTGGCGCCAGGCCGGTGAGGCTTCGCCATGCTTGAGCCATGCCAGCAACAGCACCTGGCTCCAGGACTGCACCAGCATCTGCACCAGCGTCTGCGGCAGCACCCGCCCGTGCAGGCGCAGGTTCAGTTCCTGCTGCACGCGCCGTCGCGCCTGCACGGTGCGCGCCCGACCCTCCTCGGCATCGCGGGTGCGCTGCTCGAGCAGTTCGTTGCGACGGCGCTCATCCTGATTGAAGGCGAGAAAATCCTCGAGCAGCTCGGCGAACAACTGCGGATCTTCAGCGTAATCGTTGAGCAAACGCTGGACGATGCGCTCGACTCGCTGCTGCGGCCCGCCACGCGAGACCTGTTCGTCAGCCTCCCAGCCCAGCGCCGCGGCGGCAATCTCGTCGAGCAAGCGCCGCGCCGGGTGGTTGGCGCGGCTGAACAGGCCCCTGTCGAGCATGGCCACTTTCAGCAGCGGAATATGCAGACGCGCGAGCAGTTCGCGCAGGTTGCTCGGCAGGTTGTCGTCAGTCTGGATAAAGTCGAAGAGCAAGCCGACCAGGTTGATCACATCTTCGTCGTAGTTGCCGATCCGCCGGCGGCTGCCGCTGCGTACGCCGACCCGCAGCAGCAACTGTTCCAGCTGCTGGCTCAGGTTGAAGTCGTCGGCATCAGCCACGCCGGGCACGTAGTGCTGCAAATGCGACAGCAGCCGCAGCAGATCGGCGGTATTGATTGGCTCGGCAGTTGCCACGCTCTGCAGGCGCGGCGCGAAACGCCCGCGAGCAGGCGCCAGCAGCGGTTGCAGGCTGGCGAAGAAGTCCTGGCCAGTAATGTCGCCGTCGGCCGGATCGGCCTGGGCGTGACAGTCAGCGCTGTGCAGGTGGGTCAGCGGCCGGTCTTCGGCGCGGCGCCTCGGCGCGGGCATCAGTTCGGGCAGGATGCCGGCTGCAGCGAGCAGTTGATTGGCTTCGCCGTACAGCAGATCAAGATCACGCAGCACATAGCGTTCGAACAGCTTGAGCAGGATCAGCTTGACCTGCGGGCCAACCCCCAGGCTGCGCCCGGCATCCAGAAAGAACCCGCACAGGCACTCCGGGCCCAACGGATTGCGGCGCAGTTCAAGGGGCATCTCCAGCAGCGCCTGAAAGCGCAAGCCCAGCTGATCAAGGGCAAAGCCATCACGCGACAACACCCGCGCCAGCATGCCCTCGATGGCCGCCGCCCGCTCCGGTTGAGCAGCGTTGCGCAGCGATTCGGTAATCGCCAGATAAGGTACGCGCTCGGCCTGGCCGATACGGGCGAAGGCGTCATAGAACGCATCGAGAAACTCCCGCTCGATACTCTTGCGCTTCAGCCGCAGGTCGCGCATCGCTTCGAAGTAGAGGTTCTGATCGACCCGCTCACCGGCCCGGTCGGCCATCTCGAACAGCCTGTCGTCAGCATTGTCGAACAACGCCTGCAGGCCTTGGCGCAATTGCAGGACAGCCTTGTCCCGTACCTGCAGGAGCACGATCGGAAGGCTCAGCGAGGGCACGCGCGCACCTCTGTCGGCGGCAGCCACCAAGGGCACCACCTTGCCTTCTGTATGCATCCCTAACTCCTTGCAGGAAATCGTCAAAGCCATGACGCCAAATACTGGACGCTATTATCGACAAAAAGTCTTACAGCTGCCAGCACGTAGTGCATGTCCCGGTGAAAAGACCACTAATCAGACGAAATGCTCCCCTGTTCTGACCAAAGGTCATCAGCGGCATGACTGTACACACCGCCCCCCTGCCCTATAATCGCCGGCATCTAGCTTGTGGAGCCGACCATGCCGAACCTACGCCTCGCCGACCTGACTGCCGAAATCGAAGCCAACGTGCGCCGCGCGTTGCTTGAGGACGTCGGCAATGGCGATATCACCGCGCAACTGATCCCGGCCGAGCGCCTGGCCAAGGCCACCATCATCACTCGCGAAGACTGCGTGGTGGCCGGCAGTGCCTGGGTCGATGCGGTGTTTCGCCAGCTCGATCCGCGGGTCGCGGTGCACTGGCAAGTGGTCGATGGCGACCTGGCCAAGGCCAACCAGCCGCTGTTTCATCTCGAAGGCCCAGCCCGCTCGCTGCTGACCGGCGAACGTTCAGCGCTTAACTTCCTCCAGCTGCTGTCAGGCGTGGCCACCCGGGCGCGGTTCCTTGCGGACCTGGTCGAAGGCACCCAGGTGCGCTTGCTCGATACCCGCAAGACCCTACCCGGCCTGCGCCTGGCGCAGAAGTACGCGGTGACCTGTGGCGGCTGCCACAACCACCGCATCGGACTGTATGACGCGTTCCTGATCAAGGAAAACCACATAGCCGCCAGCGGTGGCGTTGCCGAAGCAGTAGCCGCAGCGCACCGCATCGCGCCAGGCAAGCCGGTCGAGATCGAAGTGGAGAGTCTGGATGAGCTGCGCCAGGCGCTAGCGGCCGGGGCCGATATCGTCATGCTTGACGAGCTGAGCCTGGATGAAATGCGCGAAGCGGTGCGGATCAATGCCGGCAAGGCCAAGCTCGAGGCCAGCGGCGGTGTCAATGAAAGCACCCTGCGGGTGATCGCCGAGACCGGGGTCGACTACATCTCGATCGGCGCAATGACCAAGGACGTCAAAGCGGTCGACCTGTCGATGCGCTTGAGCCTGTAAACGCAACGCGGGGCAATGGGCGCCGGTTGCGAACCGTGCCCATTGCCCCGCGTTTTGACGCTGGCGGCTTAGAACGAAGCGTTGGCCAGGCCGTCCAGGTACCGCTCGACGTCCAGTGCAGCCATGCAACCAGCACCCGCCGAGGTGATCGCCTGACGGTAAACGTGGTCGGCCACGTCGCCGGCGGCGAATACACCTTCGACGTTGGTTGCAGTGGCGTTGCCTTCACGGCTGCCGCTGACTACCAGGTAGCCGTCCTTCAAGGTCAGCTGGCCTTCAAACAGCGATGTGTTCGGGGTGTGACCGATCGCGATGAACACGCCGTCAACGGTGATCTCGTCGCTGCTGCCGTCGTTGTTTTTCAGACGCGCACCGGTCACGCCCATGTTGTCGCCCAGCACTTCGTCGAGGGTGGCGTTGAGCTTGAGCTCGATCTTGCCTTCGGCAACCCGCGCGTTGAGCTTGTCGACCAGGATCTTCTCGGCGCGGAAGGTTTCGCGGCGATGCACCAGGGTCACCTTGCTGGCGATGTTGGCCAGGTACAGCGCCTCTTCAACGGCAGTGTTGCCGCCGCCGACGACCGCTACCGGCTTGTTGCGGTAGAAGAAGCCGTCGCAGGTTGCGCAGGCAGACACGCCCTTGCCCATGAACGCTTCTTCCGACGGCAGGCCCAGGTAACGCGCACTGGCACCGGTGGCGACGATCAGCGCGTCGCAGGTGTAGGTGCCGCTGTCGCCCTGCAGGGTGAACGGCTTGTTGGCCAGGTCAACCGCGTTGATGTGGTCGAAGACGATCTCGGTCTCGAAGCGCTCGGCGTGCTCTTGCATACGCTGCATCAGCGCTGGGCCGGTCAGGCCATGGGGGTCGCCCGGCCAGTTGTCGACTTCGGTGGTGGTGGTCAGCTGGCCACCGGCCTGCATGCCGGTAATCAACAGCGGCTTGAGGTTGGCACGCGCAGCGTAGACCGCAGCGCTGTAGCCGGCAGGGCCGGAACCGAGAATGATCACCCGCGAATGACGTACTTCAGACATGTCGAACTCCTGTCGAGCGGGCCGCACGGGTTCGGCTGCAAAGCGCCGGCGGCGGCTGGAAATAAAATGGACCTACGCAGCACTTGGGGAAGGCTATAACGCGCAAGTCCGAAACCTTTAAAGTTGAGCGCACTGTAGCGAGGTCGCAGAGATTAAGGAAATATCCTCAGACAATCCACCTTATAGACACGCTCTATCCACCAGCAAAATCGATAGAGAGGTCCCGCGAGGTTTTGTTACAGCCGGTTGCGCGCTGCTCAGCCGGCTTCCGTCATGCCAGCAAACTCGGTAAGGTCAGCGCGTTTACCTTCTGCGGAGCGTCTCCATGCAAGCCCCTGTTCTATCCGGCCCGCAATACCTGCGTGAAGGCCTCAAGCTGATCCTGACCCCCGGCCTGCGCCTGTTCGTGCTGCTGCCGCTGGCGATCAATCTGCTGCTGTTCGGTGGTCTGGTGTACCTGGCCGCGCATCAGTTCAGCCTGTGGGTCGACACGCTGATGCCAACTCTGCCGGAGTGGCTGAGCTTTCTCACCTACATCATCTGGCCGCTGTTCGTGGCGCTGGTGGTGCTGATGGTGTTCTTCACCTTCACTCTTGTGGCCAACATTGTCGCGGCGCCGTTTAACGGCTTTCTGGCAGAAAAGGTCGAAGTGGTGGTGCGCGGCCAGGACACCTTCCCGCCGTTCAGCTGGGGCGAGCTGATCGCCATGGTGCCGCGCACCTTGAGCCGCGAAATGCGCAAGCTGGGCTACTTCTTGCCGCGCGCACTGGCGTTGTTCATTCTCTCGTTCATCCCGGTGGTGAACGTCATTGCCGCACCACTGTGGCTGATTTTCGGCGTGTGGATGATGGCCATCCAGTACATCGACTATCCGGCCGACAACAACAAGATGAGCTGGCAGGACATGCTCGCCTGGCTGCGCCAGAAGCGCTGGCAGAGCATGGGCTTTGGCGGCATCACCTACCTGGCGCTGATGATCCCATTCGTCAACATCGTAATGATGCCGGCAGCGGTGGCCGGGGCCACGTTGTTCTGGGTGCGCGAGCGCAGCTGATCGGCTCTGGGGCCGGTGCACGGCCCCAGAGCAAGGCTCAAGAACCCAACTGGCTGGAAAACTGCCCCACCACTTCGACCACGCGCTTGGCGCCATCCTGAATCTCGGTTATCACCGCGCCAGTCTCGCCGGCCAGGCTCAGGCCCTGCTCGGCCTGGCGCTTGCTGGTGTCGATGATAGCCACCGCGGCCAACGCCAACTGCTCGTTCTGCTGCACGACCCGGGCGATCTCTTCGGTGGCGGTGCTGGTGCGCGAAGCCAACTGGCGTACTTCATCGGCGACCACGGCAAAGCCCCTACCCTGCTCACCGGCGCGGGCCGCTTCGATGGCGGCGTTGAGCGCCAGCAGGTTGGTCTGCCCGGCGATATCGCTGATGGTCTTGATAATCGAGCCAATCACCCGTGACTGGGTATCCAGCGCCTGAATACCTTCGGCAGCCTGCTGCATCGAGGCTTCCAGGCCGCGCATCACGCTGACGGTCTGAGTCACCACATCATTGGCCTTGCAGGCGCTGGCATCGGTACCAAGCGAGGTGCTGTAGGCGATATCGGCTGCCTGGGCGACAGCCTGCTCCTGGTTGACCTGGTCGGTAATCACTGTGGCGAACTTGACCACTTTGTAGAGCACGTCGTGGGCGTCGATGATTGGGTTGTAGGACGCTTCCAGCCACACCACGCGGCCATTGGCATCTACCCGCTTGAACCGGTCAGCGACAAACTCGCCACGGCGCAGCTTTTCCCAGAACACCTGGTAACCGGCTGAGTTGGCTTCTTCAGGCTCGCAGAACAGGCGGTGATGCTTGCCTTTGACCTGCTCCAGGCGATAGCCCATGGTCTGCAGGAAGCGCTCGTTGGCGGTCAGTACATGGCCATCGAGGCTGAATTCGATGACAGCCGTTGAGCGCATCAGTGCATTGATCAGGCTCTCGTGCTCACGCGAACTAGCAATGGTCCGGGTCAGGTCGCTGGAGTGCAGCGTGAAGTACTTGATGCGGCCCTCGAAATCGCGCACCGGCTGCAGTATCGAGCGCAGCCACGCCTCTTCGCCATTGCCACGCAGTAGGCGGAAAGCGCCATTGAGGTGGGCGCCGGTGCTGATGGCGGCTTTCATGCGCTCATAGAAATCGAGTTTCTTGACGTGCGCCGGAACGATCTCTTCAAGGCTGCGGCCGAGCAACTGGTCAGCGCGATAGAACATTTCACGCTCAAAGTTGGCATTGACCGTTTCGATGCGCCCCTGCGGGTCGAGCTGCAGCACCAGCATTTCGCTGTCGAGGCTGTCCTTGACCTGCTCCATGGACATCAAGTCCTCGCGCAGTTGCTGGTTTTCTTTCTTGAGCTTGCTGTTGAACATTACCGCACTCCTGGAGCGCACCGGCCATCCGAATCCATCTGCATCGGCAGATATATAGGCGTTCTTGAGCGGCCTGCGGGGAAATATTCAGCGCACTAGGCATTGCGCAACCAGACGTCACTTGCCGGTCATAAAGTGGTCATGGGAACGCAATCGGGCAGGCGGAAACTTCTGTCATGAACACTCCAAGCCTGCGCATCACCTTTGTCAGTGAGACATTTGCCCCTGAAGTCAATGGCGTGGCCAATACCCTCGGCCGGTTCAGTGATGGTCTGCGCGAGCGCGGCCACAGCGTTGAGCTGGTGCGCCCGCGCCAGGCCCACGATCCACTGCGCCTTGACGATGCTGACCTGCTGCTGTGCAAAGGCTGGCCGCTGCCGGGTTACCCCGACCTGCAATGGGGCGGTATTTCCCTGCACAAGCTGCTGCGGCGCTGGCGCAGGCAGCGGCCAGATGTGATCTATATCGCCACCGAGGGCCCGTTGGGGCTGAGTGCGCTGCGCGCCGCACGCCGTTTGAAGATTGCCGTGGTCAGCGGCTTTCACACCAATTTCCCGCAGTATGCAGGCCAGTACGGGCTTGGCCTGCTGGCCCGGCTGCTGACCCACTACCTGCGCTGGTTCCACCGGCGCAGCGCGGTAACGCTGGTGCCAAGCATCAGCCAACGGGTGGATCTCGAACGACGCGGTTTTACCCAACTGGCCTTGCTCGCACGCGGAGTCGATGCCTGCCTGTTCAATCCCGCCCGCCGCAGCCAGATGCTGCGTGAAGCATGGGGCCTGGCCGAGCAAGACCTGGCGATAATGTATGTCGGCCGGCTGGCTGCGGAAAAAAACCTGAACCTGCTCAAGCCGTGCCTGCAAGCCCTCCAGCAGCGTTATCCACAACGGCGCCTGCGCCTGATCATGGTCGGCGACGGCCCACAGCGGGCCAGCCTTGAGCAGCAACTGCCAGACGCGGTTTTCTGCGGCGCGCAGCGTGGTCAACACCTTGCCGAGCACTACGCCAGCGGCGATGTGTTCCTATTCCCAAGCCTGACCGAGACGTTTGGCAACGTCGTCCTCGAGGCCATGGCCTCAGGCCTGGCCGTGGTCGCTTATGACCAAGCCGCAGCGGCTCAGCACGTGCGTCATGGGCACAGCGGGGCCGTGGCGATGCCAGGGGATCAGATCGGGTTCATCGATGCAGCGTGCTGGTTACTGGAGGAAAGCGAAACCCTGCGCCGGGTTCGCCTGAATGCGCGACAGCATGCCAGCCGCCAAGGTTGGCCAGCCATCGTCGAGCAGTTCGAAGGGTATTTGTGCGATGCCTGGCAGCAGGCCTGCGACGCAACCAGCGCCAGAGCGCCGCTGCCATTGCCCGCGCTGGGCCGGTTAGCCAGCCCCGGCCGCTCGCAACAGCGCCGTTAAGCCAAGGCTTTTTCGATCGCCTGCACCAGTGCAGGGTCATCCGGTGCAGTACGCGGGGCGAAGCGAGCCAGCACGCGGCCGTCCTTGCCCACCAGAAACTTTTCGAAATTCCAGCTGATATCGCCCGGATACTCGGCCCCCTCGCCCGCCAGCAGCCGATACAGCGAGTGGCGCTGAGGACCATTGACTTCAAGCTTGCTGCTCAGCGGAAAACTCACCCCGTAGTTGAGGCTGCAGAATTCCTGAATTTCACGCTCGCTGCCCGGCTCTTGGCCGGCGAACTGGTTGCACGGCAAGCCGAGCACGCTGAAGCCCTTGGCCTTGTACAGCTGGTGCAGCGATTCAAGCGAGGCGTACTGCGGGGTCAGGCCACACTTGGAGGCCACATTGACCACCAGCACCACCTGGCCCTTGAACGGCGCAAGGGGTAGATCCTCGCCGTCCAACGCATGCAACGTCAGCTCGTGAAATGCACTCATGATGACTCCCCTTCCTGCGTTCTGATTGTCGCTGGAGCAAACGGCGCCCACTAAAAAGGCGCGCGGGCCAACCGTCAACCCTCCCATGGAGGGCAAGTACGGCTTGCCCGAGCGCCTGGCGACTGTCTGAGCTTAGCGCAGATATCAGTGCTGATGGCCGCCTTCGCCATGGACGTGGCCATGGGCAACTTCTTCTTCGCTGGCATCACGGACCGCAACGACCTTGACTTGGAAGGTCAGGCGCTGACCGGCCAGTGGGTGGTTGCCGTCGACAGTTACGTCGTCGCCGTCCAGGTCACGGATGGTGACAATCTGCATCTGGCCGTCCGGCGCCGAAGCGTGGAACTGCATGCCGACTTCGAGCACGTCGACACCTTCGAACATGCTGCGGTTGAGAGTGCTGACCAGCTCGGCCAGGTATTCGCCGTAGGCGTCTTCCGGCTCGATGGTAACGTTCAGTTCTTCGCCGACGTCTTTACCTTCCAGGGCTTTTTCCAGGCCTGGGATGATGTTGCCGGAACCGTGCAGGTAAACCAGCGGCGCGCCGCCAGAGGAGCTGTCAATCACCTCCCCGGCGTCGTTGGTCAGGGTATAGTCGATGGAGACGGCCTTGTTGGCGGCGATCGGCATGGGGGCGAGACCTTTTGCAAAAGAATGTAGAGCGGACAAGTGTAACCAACGCATCGCCCGATTGCGAACGCACTGCAGGCGATGCCCGCCCCGTCAGTCGGGTCAGCGGTTTTCATCAGGATGAACAGGGCCACTGGGTGGTCGAGCTGACGTGCGGGCATACCCAGCACCTGCGCCATCAACCACCCTGGCAAGCACGCCCGTGGGTGCTCGAGGCCGCCGAGCGCGAACAGCGCATCGGCCAGACATTCGCGTGTGGATGGTGCGCACAAGGCGCCGATTAGCGATACCCTTGGCGATTGGTTCTTTGCACCGCTTATTTCGAGAAGCACGCATGCAGACATTTTTCATCGCACCGACCGACTTCGGTGTCGGCCTGACCTCCATCAGCCTCGGCCTGGTCCGCGCGCTCGAGCGCGGCGGCCTCAAGGTCGGCTTCTTCAAGCCCATTGCCCAGCCCCATCCGGGTGACACCGGCCCGGAGCGCTCGACCGAGCTGATGGCGCGCACCCACGGCCTGAAGCCGCCGACGCCGCTGAGCCTGGGCCAGGTCGAGCGGATGCTCGGCGACGGCCAGCTCGACGAACTGCTTGAAGAAATCATTCGCCTGTACCAACAGGCATGCGTCGGCAAGGACGTGGTGGTGGTCGAGGGCATGGTGCCGACCCGGCATGCCAGCTACGCGGCGCGGGTCAACCTGCATCTGGCGAAAAGCCTGGATGCCGAGGTGATTCTGGTGTCGGCGCCGGAAAACGAAGTGCTCAGCGAACTGTCCGGCCGTGTCGAGCTGCAGGCGCAGTTGTTCGGCGGCCCGCGTGATCCGAAGGTACTTGGGGTGATCCTCAACAAGGTCCGCACCGAAGAGAGCATGAGCGAGTTCGCCAGCCGCCTGCGTGAGCATTCGCCGCTGCTGCGCGGCAATGACTTCCGCCTGCTCGGCTGCATCCCCTATCAACCCGAGCTGAACGCGCCACGCACCCGCGATGTGGCCGATCTGCTCGGCGCTCAGGTAGTGAACGCCGGTGACTACGAGCAACGGCGGATGAACACCATCATCATCTGCGCCCGCACCGTGGCCAACACAGTGCCGCTGCTCAAGCCCGGCACGCTGGTGGTGACCCCTGGCGATCGCGACGACATCATCCTTGCCGTAAGTCTGGCGGCAATCAACGGCGTGCCGCTGGCGGGCCTGTTGCTGACCAGCGACAGCAAGCCTGACCCACGCATTCTCGAACTGTGTCGAGGCGCACTGCAGGCCGGCCTGCCGATCCTGTCGGTGAGCACCGGCTCCTACGACACCGCCAACCGGCTCAACTCGCTCAACCGCGAGATCCCGGTCGACGACCGCGAGCGCGCCGAATTCATCACCGACTTTGTCGCCGGCCAACTCGATGCCGCCTGGCTGCACCAGCGCTGCGGCACGCCGCGTGAACTGCGCCTGTCGCCGGCGGTGTTCCGCTATCAGCTGATCCAGCGCGCCCAGCAGGCCAACAAGCGTATCGTCCTGCCCGAGGGCGCCGAGCCGCTGCTGGTACAAGCGGCCGCGATTTGCCAGGCGCGTGGGATTGCCCGCTGCGTGCTGCTGGCCAAGCCCGAAGAAGTCCAGGCGGTCGCCCGCGCGCAGGGCATTACCCTGCCGCCGGATCTGGAAATTCTCGACCCTGATTTGATCCGTGGGCGTTACGTCGAGCCGATGGTCAATCTGCGCAAGAGCAAGAACCTCAATGCGCCGATGGCCGAACAGCAGCTGGAAGACCCGGTGGTGATCGGTACCATGATGCTGGCGCTGGATGAAGTCGACGGTTTGGTCTCTGGCCTGGTGCATTCGACCGCCAACACCATTCGCCCGGCCCTGCAGCTGATCAAGACCGCGCCGGGCAGCAGCCTGGTGTCGTCGGTGTTCTTCATGCTGTTTCCGGAACAGGTGCTGGTGTACGGCGACTGCGTGATGAACCCGCACCCGAGCGCCGCCGAGCTGGCCGAGATCGCCCAGCAGAGCGCGCAGTCAGCCGAGGCATTCGGCATTGCGCCGCGGGTGGCGATGATCAGCTATTCGAGTGATTCGGCCAGTGACGAGGAGGTCGACAAGGTGCGTGAGGCAACGCGTCTGGCGCAGCAGGCCGAACAACGTCTGGTGATCGATGGGCCGTTGCAGTATGACGCTGCCGCCAACCCGGAGATCGCCCGCCAACTCGCACCGCAAAGCCCGGTGGCTGGGCGCGCGACGGTGTTCGTGTTCCCTGACCTGAATACTGGCAATACCACCCACAAGGCGGTGCAGCGCAGCACTGACGGGGTGAGCCTGGGGCCGATGCTGCAGGGTTTGCGTAAACCTGTGAACGACCTGCCGCGCGGGGCGCAGGTGGATGACATTGTGCATACCATTGCGCTGACGGCGATTCAGGCCAGCAGGAATATTTGAGTGGATCTTGGGGCTGCTTTGCAGCCCTTTCGCGACACAAGGCCGCTCCTACAGACGCGCGCGGTCCTTGTAGGAGCGGCCTTGTGTCGCGAAAGGGCCGCAACGCGGCCCCAAAAATCTCAACGCAAACGCAGATTACTGCTGATACTGCTGCCCAGGAATCGGCTTCAGGTTGACTTCAACCCGGCGATTCTGCGCACGCCCGTTGGCATCGGCGTTGCTCGCAATCGGCTGATCCGGGCCAAGGCCACGTACCGACACCCGCGAAGCATCCACGCCCTGCGAGGTCAGATAAGTGCTGACCGCCTGCGCGCGACGTTGCGACAGGTCCATGTTGTGCTGGCGGCTACCGGTGCTGTCGGTGAACCCGACCACTTCAATGGTGTTCTGGTTGAACTGCTTGAACGAGCCCGCCAGGTTGTTCAGCGGGGTGTAGAAGCTTGGCGAGATGTTCGCCGAGTCGGTGGCAAAGGTGATGTTGCCTGGCATGATCAGCTTGATCTGGTCACCTTCACGCTGCACTTCGACGCCGGTGTTGGCCATGCTCTCGCGCAGCGCAGCTTCCTGCTTGTCGGCGTAGTAACCGTAACCGGCAGCGGCAGCACCTACCGCAGCCGCGCCGATCAGCGCGCCCTTGCCGCGGTTGTTGTGGTCGATCGCAGCGCCGGCTACAGCACCGGCCAGAGCACCCAGGCCGCCGTACTTGGCAGTCTTGCTCATGCCGCCAGAACCCTGGCCTTGGTTGTCATAAGGGTTCTGGCCAGCACAACCTGCCATCAGGGCAGCGGCAGTAGCGACGATAATCAGACGACGCATCATGGAAAGCTCCTACAGAAATTCAAGTGTGCAGTGATCGTACGTTGACCCATGCTGGGTTTGGATCATTGCTGGGCTGAATAATTCCATGAATATTCAAGCGCGTACGAAAGGATTCTCGCGCATCTCATCGCCCAGGCGCGTATCTGGGCCATGCCCGGCCACCACCACCGCGTCTTCATCCAGCCGGTATAAACGGTCCTTGATCGAACGAACGATAGTGCGCTGGTCGCCACCCCACAAATCGGTGCGGCCAATCCCGCGGCGGAACAAGGTGTCGCCGGCAATCAGCAGCTTGGCATCGGCAAACCAGAAGCTCATCGAGCCCGGGCTATGCCCAGGCGTGTGCAGCGCGACGCCACAGCCGCAGGCCAGCTCCTCTTCATCGGCGAGCCAGCGATCCGGTGGTGGTGCGGGGGTATACGGCACGCCGAACATCTGGCACTGCATCTCCAGGTTGTCCCACAGCGGCTGGTCGTCCTTGTGCAGGTGCAAGGTCGCGCCGGTCAGCTCCTTGAGCCGGCCAGAGGCGAGAAAGTGATCAAGGTGGGCATGGGTGTGGATGATGCTGACCAGCGTCAGGCCGTGGGCCTGCAAGCGGGCGACGATCTTCTCTGGATCACCGCCCGGGTCGACGACGATGGCTTTCTTGCTCAGCGGATCACCGATCAGGGTGCAGTTACACTGCAACGGCCCGACCGGGAAGGTTTCGCGGATAAGGCTTGGGGCGGCGCTGGTCATGGGGGTTGTGCTCAGCTGAAGAATGCTGAGCATGATACCTCGACTCAAGGCAGATAGAGCCTGAACAAACCGCCACCGAGGGCGCCACCGTTGCTGATTTCGATTCGGCCGGTAACGCCATTGCGCTCATGCAGGGCCGCAATCCGCGCCGCGAAGTATAGGCCCAGGCCAGTGCTGCCGGTGCTGGCGTCGAGGCCCTGAATGTAATCCTGCTGCCGCTCGAGCATGCGCTCGGGATAACCCGGGCCGTCGTCGTTGACGCTGATGATCAACTGCTCGCCGTCTTCTTCAATACCGATCAGCAAGGCGTGGCCGGCGTAGCGAATGGCGTTGGTGAGCACGTTGGAGATCACCGAAGCCACCAGCTCGCGGTCGAAGAAGCCCAGCGGGCTGGCGCTTTCGATACGCCAGGTGGCGAGGATATCGCGGTGCTTGAGGATCTCCTGATGCGCCGCCAACTGCGCCTCGATGAAATCTTCCAGCTCGTGGTAGCCAGGGCAGATCGGCAGCTGATTGACGCCCAGCTTGTACAGCCCGAGCATCTGCACCAGCATGCCGTTGAGGTGGCCGAATTCGTGCTCAATGACGCCCTGCTCGGTGCCTTGCCGCTGCGCTTCGGGCAGCCGCGCCAGCCATTGGTTATGCGCCTGGATCAACGCTGACAGTGAGTTTTTCATGTCGTGGACAGTGGAGGCGATCACTGTCGAGAAATCCAGCCCCGGGTTTTCCTGGTTCATGCGCCAAACACCCGCATATGCAGTTTTCGATAACGCTCGTAGCGGCTGTCGCTGGCGGGGATGCCGGCCACGCTTTGCAGGCAGCTGCGACACTCCAGCATGTATTCGGGCGAAGGCGACTCACCGGCGATACGCAACAGGGCCTGAGCCGTGTTCAAGGCGATACTGATATTTTTTGGCTGTAGCGACAGCGCTCGGCGGAACATGCCCAAGGCCTCGTCGAGCTGGCCGGTCTGATAGCAGCGTACCCCTTGGCGGTTGAGATCGACCGCTTCGGTCACGGCGCCCAGCACCGTTGGGTCGTCGGTCATCTTGGCGACGCTCTGCATGACCTTGGGGTCATCGCCGTAGGTTTCCACGCAACCCTTGAGGATGCTGGTGCCGGCTGCCTCCTGGCCCAGTTGCTGGAGCTGCTTGGCCACGGTCAGGGCGGCGTCGACCGAGAAGAACTGGTCCATGTTGTCCAGCCGCTGCATGGCCTGCTCGGTCAACTTGGCGGCGGTTTCAGGGTCGCCGGCTTGTTGCAGGCTGGCCGCCTTCATCAACCGGGCACGCACTTGCAGGCCCTGGTCCTCGCCGTTCTCCTTGGCTACCTCACTGAGCACGGTGTTGATCTCGACCCGGGTGCGTGCGTCGAGGCCAAAACCTGCGTTCTTGCTCATCAGCGCCTGAGCCAGGCCAAGGTTGGTTTCGGCGTCCTTGTAGCGCGAGCTCTGGCCCTGGCTGACAGCATGACGGAAGGCCTTGGACGCGCTTTCGAAATCGTCGTTGCCCATCGCCAGCTTGCCCAGCGCGGCCTGCCGGCGTACCGCCAGTGGCGACAGGCGCACGGCCTCCTCGAGCATGTGCTGGGCACGCTTGTTATCGCCCTGGGCGACCAGCACATCGGCCATGCCGTCATACAGCCCCGGCATGATCGGGAAGGCTTTCAGCGCCTGCTCGTACACGCCCTTGGCCTGATCGTTCTGGCCGCGCTTGTGCAGCACGCTGCCGAGCATCGAGTAGACCCACGGCTGCGGCCTGCTGGCGAGGATCGACGAGAGAAACTTCTCCAGCTCTTCGAAGCGGCCGAGATCGCGCAGGGCATCGGCGCGGTAGCGCAGGCACAGCGGGGCAAAGCGCGGGTCCTGCTTGCACAGGGCAGCACAGGCGGCCATCACTTCGGCCGGACGACCGCGATCAAGTGCCTGCAGAATCGGCTTGAGCAGGGTTTTGCGCTGCAGCAGTTTTTCCAGGCGCTGGGCCAGACCGACACGGTTGAACGGCTTGGTCAGGTAGGCATCCGGCTCGTGCTCGAGGGTGCTGAGAACGATGGCCTGACTGCTCTCGGCGGTGACCATGAGGAACCCGCACTCGTGGCTGATCAACTTGTCGAGGATCAGGTCCTCGAGTACCTGCTGACCGTTCTTCTTGCCATCGCCCAGGTGAAAGTCCTGCAGGATGAAGTCATAGCGTTTCTGCGCGCACATGCGCAGCGCCTGTTCGCCGCTGTCAGCGGTGTCCACATCGCGCGCGCCCAGCTCGCGGAGCATGGAGCGGGCCGAGGTGCGAAAGTCGGTGAAGTCGTCGACGATCAGAAAGCTTTTTTGCCCGTACTGCAGCATCAACACGACCTGTCATGGCAGAGGATGGAAAATGACCCGAGGCGATGCGTGTCGCCGACCTGTTTATCGGCAGCAGGTAGAGAAAGCTGAGGGCGAATTCGCAGGCCGTGGCGCAGGCTCAGGGCAGCAGGCCTAGCGCCTTGGCCTTGGCTACCGCCTGGGTGCGGCGCTCCACGCCAAGCTTGCTGTTGATGTGGCTGGCGTGGGTCTTGACGGTGTGCAGCGAGATGAACAGGCGCTCACTGATCTGCTGGTTCGAGCAGCCTTGGGCGATCAACTCAAGCACCGCCAACTCCCGCCCGCTCAGGGCTTCGCCGGTGCCACTGGCAACCACCTGCGGCTGCGGCAGGCGCGCCAGCAGGTCGAGCTGGACGCTGCTGGCGGGGCGCGTCGACAGCTGCTCGCGCAGCCACAGCGGCTGTTCATCCAGCAACCGTTGATACGCTTGCAAGGCGCCACCCTGGGCGGCCAGTAGCGCTTGCGGCAACAGGCTGGCAGCGGACTGCTCGCGGCCCTCGGCCAGATGCAGGGCAATCAGCTGGCACAAGGCGCTGGCCGCCAGCAACTGACCGCCACTGGCCTGGCCGCGCTCGACCAGCCTCTGCAGGCGCGCGACAGCCTGCGCGGAACGGCCCTGGACGCGCTCCAGCAGCGCCTGTTGCAGCTCGATGTGCAATGGCAGTAATGGGTGAAACTCCGGCGCCGCAGCGGGCTGCTCGCCGCCATAGGTCTGAGCGAGCCGCAGCAGCCATGATTCGGCCAGGTCGGTTCGGCCCTGGGCCAGCCACAGCTCGCACTTCACCAGGGTGATCATCGCCAGGTAGAAGATTGGCGGTACGTCCCAGATATGCATCAAGCGCTCGGCTTCGGCCAGTTCGGCGAAGGCTTCGGCATACTGCCCTTCGCGGCCATCCAGCGAGGCAATCACGCAGTGCCCGATCAGCACGCTGATATCGCGACAGGCGCGGGCCTCACTGAGGCCCGCGCGCAAGCGCGCGCGGCCCTGGGCCGGTTGCAGGTGCGCCGCGAGCAGATGGCCCTCGTACAAGGTCAGCCTGGCGCGCACCGCGTACAGCCGCTGCGCTGACAGATCCTGCAGGCGCAACAAGCCCTGACGGACTTCATCCAGCGCCCGGCGGATTTCACCACGGGCGTGCAGCACCCGCGCCCGATCGTAATGGGCGAGTGCCTCGAACAACGGGTTGCCGACCCGCTGGGCCAACTCCAGCGCTTCGCGGTTCCAGCCACGCGCGCGCCAGAAGTCGGCGTCGGCAATGGCCATGTTGGACAGCGTCGACAGGCACACCAGACGTTGGCCGTAGCGCTTGTTGGGCAGGCTCTGCAGCGCTTCGCTGCAATAACTCAGGGTGCGTTCACGGTCGCCGCGGCCGCGAGCGATCACGCCACTGAGCGCCAGCCACTGCGCCAGCATCGAGCGCTGGGCGGTGGCCGAGGGCGCCGGCAAAAACCGGCTGAGGTGCGCCGCCAGTTCTTCGGCAGCGTCCAACTGGCAGGCCAGGCCCAACGCCCAGCTGTACAGCACGATCAGCCGTGGCGTGCTGATCAACAGGCTGTCGGGCAGGTCCATCTTCCAGCGCAGGAGCATGCCGACGTTCTGCTCGGCCAGCAGTTGCTCCTCGGACAGGCTCTGCACCAGGTCCGCCGCCACATCCAGATGACCGGCGCGCAGGGCCTGCTCGACCGCTTCGTCAAGCAGGCCCTGGGCCTGAAACCAGCGGCAGGCGCGCAGGTGCAGATCAGCCAGCGGCGCGCTGTGCTGGCGGCTGCGCAGCAAATCAGAGAACAGATGATGGTAGCGATACCAATGGCCGTGTTCATCCAGCGGCACCAGAAACACCTGATGCGCTTGCAGGTAGCGCAGGATGCCGGCGCTGTCCTGACGTGCGCGCAGGGCGTCGCACAGCTCGGCGCAGAAGCGCTCCTGGCAGGCGGTTTCGTACAAAAACGCCTGCACGTCGGCCGGCAGGATATCGATCACTTCTTCAAGCAGATAGTCACGGATCAGCCCTTCGCCGCCATGCAATGCCTGCGGCAAGGCATGTTCGTCGCCCGACTCGCTGGCTGCCAGCTGCCAGAAGCGCAGCCCCGCTACCCAGCCATCGCTGCGCTGGATCAGGTTGTCCAGTGCCTGCCCGCGCAAGCCGGTGGGCTGTCGGCCGAGCACCGCCAGCGCTTCGTCGGCAGTAAGGCGCAGGTCCTGCTCGTTGAGTTCGCTGAGTTGGCGCGACAGGCGCAGACGGGCCAGGTGCCAATCGGGGCGCTGGCGGCTGGTAATCATCAGCACCAGGCCGTTTGGCAGATGATTGAGGAAGAACTGCAAACACCGGTCGAGCACGGCCCCCTGCGCCAGATGGTAGTCGTCAAGCACCAGCAGGATCGGGCTATCGCTTTGCAGGTACAGCGCCAGCTCGTCGAGCAGGCCGTCGAGCCACTCTTCGAAGGCGAACGGCTGATGACGCTGGCGCATCTTCAACAGCCCCATGGCCTGCCCGCCCAAGGCCGGGCAGTACTGCTGCAAACCTTCCAGCAGGCGCTCGAGGAAGCGCCCAGGGTCGGCATCCCTTTGGCTCAACCCCAGCCACAGGCTGCGCCAGTGATCAGGCAGGGACTCGCAGAACTCGATCGCCAGTGAGCTTTTGCCGAAGCCGGCTGGCGCGTTGATCAGCAACAGCCTGCCAGACAGCCCCGCATGCAGACGCTGGCACAAGCGCCCACGGGGCACGTGGCCATCGGGCAACGGTGGCCGGAAAAAACGCCCGTCCAGCAGGCCAAGGGCCTGGCTGGTGTATCCATGCGTACGGGACAGATCAGTCATGGCCGGCTCGTTATGAGGGAGACATCAGCACAGCAGGTTGTTGCGAGACTAGCGGGTATCGCAGCCTATTTGAAGATGATGGGTGTGTTTATCCGGTAAAAGACTACGACAAAAAACGACAGAGCTGATTTACGGCAACCCATCAGTGCGCACCGGAAATCAAAACGCCCCGGCGGGCCGGGGCGTTCTGGGAGTCACGCGGAGTTTTAACTGCGTTGATTAACGAATACCGTCCTGGCGCAACGCTGCTGGCTGGAAGTCGGCCTTGCTGGCGGTGAAGCCAAAGTCATAGGCACGTTTTTCTTCGTTTTTCAGGCCCAGGGCCAGGTAGCGACCCGACTGCAGGTCATAGATCGCCTCGAGGGTGTACCACGGTACCTGGTTGTTGTAATAGTCCTGAGCATGCGCTTCGGACACGCGCCACAACTGGTTGCGACCGTCGTACTGGTCGATCACCGAGGCTTGCCAGGTATCCTCATCGATATAGAAGTCGCGCTTGGCATAGATATGCCGCTGGCCCGGCTTCAAGGTCGCGACCACATGCCAGACTCGGCGCAGCTCATAGCGGCTAAGGTCCTGGTTGATGTGGCCGGGCTTGACGATGTCGGCGTATTTCAGGCTTGGCGAATCGAGCCTGTAGGTGTTGGAGGCGATGTACATCTCCTTCTTGCCTTCAAGCTTCCAGTCGTAGCGATCTGGCGCGCCGTTGAACATGTCGAGGTTATCGGATGTACGCAGCCCGTCCGCCGCAGTACCCGGACCATCGTAGGACACCTGCGGTGCCTGGCGCACGCGGCGTTGGCCGGCGTTGTAGACCCAGGCCTTGCGCGGCTCCTTGACCTGGTCAAGGGTTTCGTGGACCAGCAGCACGGTGCCCGCCAGGCGCGAAGGCGCGGTGACCTTCTGCTTGAAGTAGAACAGCACGTTGCCCGGGTTGGCTGGATCGTAATCTTTCAGCTTGTCGCGGAACACAAACTGGTCCGAGAACGATACCGGGCTGTAGGAGCCGTTGGGTTGCGGCGTGACCTGGGTAACCAGGCGCGTCACGCTGCCACCGCGATAGCGGGTGATATGGTTCCAGATCACTTCGACGCCGCTCTTGGGAATCGGGAACGGAATAGCCGTCTCGAAGTTCTCCAGGCCGTTGCCGCCCGCAACCAGATTGGTCTTGGTAGCGTTGCGCTTGATCGCGGCAAACACTTCATCCGGCACGGTCGAGCCGCGATGGGTCGGGTAGACCGGAATCTTGTAGGTCTCCGGGTAGCGCTTGAACATCGCGTACTGGCCAGGCGAAAGCTTGTCCTTGTACTGCTCGACGTTCTGCGCGGTGATGGTGAATTTGGGCTTCTCGCTGCCATACGGGTCAGACAGGAACCCCTTGGCATCGACGCTGCCAGCGGTTTTCGACAGCGGTTGCCAGGCCGTGATGGAGCCGTCGGCGTTACCGGCTTTTTCCGCCCCCATCGGCGTCAGGGTGCTGCCGAGCTTGGCCGCCTCGTCAGCGGAAACCGCAGCCATGACGCTGGTTGCCAGCAGGGACATGCCCAGTACACCGGCCTTCAGCAGACTTCTGGTCTTGTTCATTATTGGTCGTCCTGGATCAATGGGCTTAGAAGTTCACGCCGAAGCTGAGCGCAACGAAGTCGCGGTCATCCACGGTGGTGTACTTGCCGTCAAAGAAGTTGGTGTACGACAGGCTCGCTGTGTAGGTGTTCTGGTATTCGGCGTCAAGACCCAGGCTGACGGCCTTGCGCCCTTCTTCGAAGTTGGCGCCGGGGCCAGGTGAGTAGCCGGACACGTCGTGCGACCAGGCCACGCTTGGCTTGAGGTTGACCCCAGCGAAGACGTCGTTGTAGTCCCAGATCACGCGGCCTCGGTAGCCCCACGAAGTACTGGTGGTATAGCCATCGTTTTCGCACTTGCGGCTGAGGTTGGCGGTGGATGCGCCCGCGCCGGCGCCACCGATTGTGCTGTTATTGAGCGCCACACAGGTATCCGCGCCACCGGTCGCTGGCAGCGGCCCCGGGCCATAGACCGGGTCACGGCCATAGCGGATTTCGCGGGCGTTCTCCAGGCCGCCAACGTGAGTCACGCCGACTTCGCCGACCACAGTCATGCGGCTGGCGCCCATCACTTGATCGAAGAAGTGCGTCAGGGTGGTCTGGAACTGAGTGATTTCCTTGCGACGGTAGCCGTGCAGGTCCTGCCCAGGTGTGCCAGTGAGCAACGATGCGTTGGTCAACCCGCCGCCGATCGGACGTACGCCGGAGAACAGGATGTCGGTGGTGTTGAGCTGCACCGGCGCGTTTGGCCGGTAGCTGACTTCACCGCTCCAGGCGGTACCGGTTGGCAGCGTGGTGGAGAAGCTCAAACCGTACAGGCGGATGTCTTCCGGGTACTCGACGAAGTACTTCGAGTTGCCCGCAACGATCAGCGGCGCCAGACCCTGCAGCGGTGGCGGCAAACCGGCGAGGCCAGCGAACACCGATGGATCGGCACCGGTGGCACTGAAGATCGGCGCACGGCTGTGATAATTCATGAAGTAGGCGCCGAACTCGGTGTCCAATGGCTCGAACATGTAGCGCAGCGCGACCCCGAACTGGCCACTGTCACGGGCATCGCGGTCAGCACTGCGCCGCACAAGCACGCCTTCGTTGTTGTAGTCCACCCCGCTCCCGGCCAGGATGCCCTGCGCTATAGGTGGCAGCCCGCTCAAAGTTCGCCCACTGCTGAGCACCCGCAGATTGTCGGTACAGCCGTCGGCAATGATGTCCGGCTGAGAGAAGAAGGTGCCGCAGTTATCGACAACCGTCTGGTCCCATTCCAGCTGGTAGAAGGCTTCGGCCGAGAGGTTGTCGGTCAGGCTCTGCGAGATATAGAACATGTTGACCGGGATCAGGCCTTCTTTGATCTCGGCGCCTGGACGGCGGAAGGCAGCCACGTCAATCGGGTTGATCGAGTTGATGCCACCGCCAATGAAGGTGCTTTCACCCCAACTGACTACCTGCTTGCCGAAACGCACCGAACCGGGTTGGTCGGCAATCGAGTAGTTGTGATAGACGAACGCATCGAGCAGCTCGGCCCCGGAAGACTTGGCGCCTTCCTTGCGATTGGAGTCGCTGATGTCCTTGAACTCGCGGTGTTCATCCTTGAGCTCGAAGTCATACCAGTACTTGCCCCGGACGAAGATGCCGGTGTCGCCGTACTTCAGTTCGAGGTCATGGATGCCCTTGAAGATTTTCGAGAAGGTCTCACCGCGCTTGAAGTTCAGGTGGCCATCGTCGGAGGTCTGCGAAAGCCCTTTGCCACCATTGTTGACGCCGATCAGGTTCTTGTTCGGGCTGGCTGTCGACCAACTGGCACCGACCGACAGCGACGAATCGAACTGGCCTTCGATTTCGCCGATGTTGAAACTGACCGCGAATGCAGGGCTTGCGAGCGTAGAAGCGAGGCTGACGGCAAAGGGCAGTCTTGCCCGACGCCAGAACGGGTGTGCAGATTTCATCGACGCTACTCCATGTTCTTTTTTGTTATGGCAGTGAGTCCTTGCAGAAACGGTCCGGCTGACCGGTAGGCAGGCTTGCACCTGCGACGCTGCGAGTTGCACGCAGCGCTCCCCCTCCGTTTCTGAAAACCCCTGGCCCCGACTATAGCCAGCAGGCTCGGACGCTAGATCCCTCTAAAGTGTGATTTGCGTTCCGTGCCCGTCGCTCGCCCCGATCTGGTCCGGTGTGCGAGCTGACAGTGCTCTAGCATGGCCCAATTTTCCCATTTGACAAGGCGCCATCCTCTCTGCAATGCGGGTCGCGCCTAATTCGCCGATGACCCGCTGCGCTTCACAGGGTCGACAGGAACGCGCTGTTGCTGGCCTGCCATTCGACGATGTCGAGGCGGATGCGCTTCTTGTCCAGCTTGCCGACGCTGGTCTTGGGAATTTCCGTAACAACGGCAATCTGGCTGGGAATCGCCCACTTGTTGATATGACCTTGCTCGACGAAGGGTTTGAGATGTTCTTTGAGCGCGCGGGCGTCAAGGCTCTGCCCGTCGCGAACAACCAGCAGGGCAAACGGACGCTCGCCCCACTGTGGATCGGCGACACCGACCACTGCCACTTCACGCACCGCCGGATGGCGGCTGATCAAGTCTTCAAGGTCGAGCGAGGAAATCCACTCGCCGCCGGTCTTGATCACATCCTTGATGCGGTCGCGGATGTCGATATAGCCCATGCCGTCGAGGGTGGCGACGTCTCCGGTATGCAGCCAGCCGCCAGCCCACAGCTCGGTGCTTTTTTCCGGCTCCTTGAAATACCCCATCGACAGCCACGGCGCCCGCAGCACCAGTTCGCCCTGGGTCTCACCATCGGCCGGGAGGAAATTGCCATCGCCGTCGACAATCGCGGCTTCCACCAGCGGCACCGGCACGCCGGCCTTGATCCGATAGCTGACCCGCTCGTCATCGCCGCCGGCCTGCAGCTCTTCGTTGATGTGCGCCGCGGAGATCAGCGGGCAGGTTTCGGACATACCATAGGCTGCAGTGAGCTGAATGCCCCGGGCCAGCGCGGCCTGATACAGCGCACGGTTGAGCGCACTGCCGCCAATGATGATCTTCCAGCCGCCGAAGTCCTGGCCCTGGGACGCCGGGCAATTGAGCAGCATCTGCAGGATGGTCGGTACGCAGTGGGAGAAAGTGACCTTCTCTTCACGCCAGAGCTTGACCAGCATGTCCGGCTCGTATCGGCCAGGGTAGACCTGCTTCATGCCCATCAGCGTGGCTGCGTACGGGATACCCCAAGCGTGAACGTGGAACATCGGCGTGATCGGCATGTACACGTCATCGCTGCCGAGCAGACGCACGCTGTCGATGCTGCCCAGTACCGAAGTTTCCGCCAGGGTATGCAACACCAGTTGCCGATGGGTGAAGTACACGCCCTTAGGGTTGCCGGTGGTGCCGGTGGTGTAAAACATGGTCGCCACCGAGTTCTCGTCGAAATCAGGGAAGGCGTACTGCGGGCTGGCGGCGGCCAGCAGTTGTTCGTACTCGCCGACCAGGTTCGGCAGTTCGGCGCGCTTGTCCGGGCCGTCGGTCAGCAGCAGGGTCTTTTCAACCGTGGTCAGCTGCCCGGCGATGCCTTGATACAGGCCGATGAAATCGCTGTTGACCAACACCAGCCGGTCCTCGGCGTGGTTCATGGTGTAGAGGATCTGCTCGGGCGACAGGCGCACATTGATGGTGTGCACCACCGCGCCGATCATCGGGATGGCAAACATGCATTCCAGGTAACGATGGCTATCCCAGTCCATCACGGCGACGGTGTCGCCCGGCTTGACCCCGGCCTCGCTAAGCACATTGGCCAGGCGCGCGATGCGCTCGACCAGTTGTGGATAGGTCAGGCGCAACTGGTCACGGTAGACGATCTCGCGGGTGCGCTCGTAGCGGCTGCCAGACAACAGAAGCCGCTTGATCAGCAGCGGGAATTGGTAAGCACCTTCAGCGGGTTGGATGATGCGCGTCTGCAGCATGGTTATCCCTTTTTCGAGTCGGGCGAGGTCAGGCGCTTACTCTAGAGCGCAGATGTGACAGCCAAATCAGCCGAAGGAATGATTTGCGCGGCGCGGGTATGAGTGCCGCTGTTGACTCTACCGCTAGGGGCAGGCCTTAGCCTCGTTGGCTTGATTGAGTGGAGCTGACATGAGCAAACGTATTCTGGTGATCCTCGGCCACCCCGCCGCGGACAGCTTTTGCGCCGCATTGGGCCAGGCCTACATCCTCGCCGCCGGCGAGGCCGGGCATGCCGTGCGTATTCTTGACCTGCCGAAAGCGACCTTCGACCCGGTACTGCACCACGGCTATCGGCAGATCCAGCCGCTGGAACCGGACTTGCGCCAGGCCCAGGAGGACATCCTCTGGGCCGAACAACTGGTGTTTGTCTTTCCAATCTGGTGGGGCGCTACCCCGGCGTTGCTCAAGGGCTTTTTCGACCGTACTTTCCTGCCTGGCTTTGCCTTCAAGTACCGCGAAGACTCGCCATTCCCTGAGCAACTGCTCAAGGGCCGCACCGCCCATTTGCTGGTGACCATGGACACGCCGCCCTGGTACTACCGTTGGGTCTATCGCATGCCTGGCCTGCATCAGATGCGTAAGACCACCCTGGCCTTCTGCGGCGTCAAGCCGACCCGCACCCTGACGTTCGGGCCGGTACTCGGCTCCAGTACCAGCCAGCGCGAGCGTTGGGTGCTGCAGGCCCGCAAGCTGGCCGCCAGCTAGCCACGTAGACGCGTTCAGCTGCTTGTGTAAGATGAATCGCCAGCCCAGGCTGGCGCATCGATCACGCAAGGAAGCCCCCATGTACATCGGAAAAGCAGCCCAACTTGCGGGCACCAGCGTCAAATCGATCCGTCACTACGAGAAGCTCGGCCTGCTGCCCGAGCCGCAACGCGCAGGCAACTACCGGATCTACAGCGAACAGAGCGTAGATCGCCTGCGCCTGATCAAATGCGCGCAGCAACTTGGATTCAAGCTGAAAGAGATGCAGGCCATCCTGCAGCCTTACCCAGACGGTCAGATTCCCTGGCTGCAGGTGCAACAGGCGCTCGCCGACAAGAAAGCTGCAGTTCGCGCACAGATCACCTCCTTGCAAGGGCTGCACGCGGCGCTGGAAGCATTCGAGCACGAAACTGCTGACGCCCTCTGCACGCTGCAGCCAGAGATCGGGGCAGCGGCCAAGGTCGCATGACAGATTTCAACTAGTCGACATGCGTTTTTTCACCTGATTCTGTAGGGTCTATTACCCTCCCCTTCGCGCACGCTGCCAGAGCACAGGACAGACCATGACCTCCAGCCACACTGCTGTATTTCTTGACCATGACTCACTGGACCTCGGCGACCTCGACCTAAGCGCGCTCAGGGCCTGCTTCGGCGCTCTTACGCTACACGGCGCGACCGCGCCGGAGCAGGTTGCCGAACGCCTGCAGGGCGCTACTGTGGCAATCAGCAACAAGGTGCTGCTGGGTGCGGACGTACTGGCGGCCAACCCGCAGTTGCAACTGATCCTGGTGGCTGCAACCGGCACCAACAACGTCGACCTGAACGCCGCGCGTGCCCAGGGCATTACCGTGTGCAACTGCCAGGGCTACGGCACTCCCTCGGTGGCGCAGCACACCCTGGCCTTGCTGCTGGCGCTGGCGACCCGCCTGTGCGACTACCAGCGCGCGGTCGCCGACGGTCAATGGGCCAAGGCCAGCCAGTTCTGCCTGCTCGACTTCCCTATCGTCGAACTTGAAGGCAAGACCCTCGGCCTGCTCGGCCACGGCGAGCTGGGCGGCGCCGTGGCACGCCTGGCCGAGGCCTTTGGTATGCGCGTTCTGAGCGGGCAGATCCCCGGTCGCCCTGCACGTGCCGAGCGCCTGCCGCTGGACGAACTGCTGCCGCAGGTCGATGCGTTGACCCTGCATTGCCCGCTCAATGAACACACCCGGCATATGATCAGCCACCGTGAACTGGCCCTGCTCAAGCCCGGCGCGTTGGTGGTCAACACCGCCCGCGGCGGCCTGATCGATGAACAGGCCTTGGCCGACGCCCTGCGCAGCGGTCATCTGGGCGGCGCGGCGACCGACGTGCTCAGCGTCGAGCCACCGGTCAACGGCAACCCACTGCTGGAGGCGGACGTGCCACGCCTGATCGTGACTCCACACAGTGCCTGGGGCGCGGTCGAGGCACGGCAGCGCATCGTTGCGCAGCTCAGCGAAAACGCCCAGGCGTTCTTTGCCGGCGCGCCGCGCCGCGTGGTCAGCTGAGCCAAGCCAGCCTCTGCTACACTGCGCGACTTTTTTCAGGAGGCGTCGTCCATGGACCCGCGCAGTGAAGTGTTGCTCCGTCAGGCGGAGTTGTTCCAGGGCTCGGTGCTGCTTGCCGGCCTGCCCGCCGACGATCTGCTCGGCCAACTGCCGCAGGCCCACGGCTGGACCTGGCACGCCGGCGACCAGGCCCTGCTCGAAGCGCGCTTTGCCGGGCGCAACCAGCATGGCGTCGAGCCGCCGCAGGTGCCGTTCGATGCCGCGGTAGTGTTCATGCCCAAGTCGCGCGAACTGGCCGCCTACCTGCTCAACGCCCTGGCTTCGCGCCTGGCTGGCCGTGAGCTGTATCTGGTCGGTGAAAAGCGCGGCGGGATCGAAGGCGGCGCCAAGCTGCTGCAAGCCTTCGGCAAGCCGCGCAAGCTCGACAGTGCACGCCACTGCCAGCTGTGGCAGGTAACCGTCGACAACGCCCCGGCCGCCACCCCACTGGAAAGCCTGGCTGAACGCTTCGAACTGCCGCTGGCCGATGGTCCGCTGCAGATCGTCAGCCTGCCCGGGGTGTTCAGCCATGGCCGGCTGGACCGCGGCACCGCCCTGTTGCTTGAGCATCTGGACGGCCTGGCGGTTGGCCCGGTACTCGACTTCGGCTGCGGCGCGGGCGTAATCGGCTCGATCGTCAAGCGCCGTTACCCGGACAGCCAGGTAACCATGCTCGACGTCGATGCCTTCGCGGTGGCCAGCAGCTGCCTCACCCTTGCCGCCAACGGCTTGCAAGCTGAAGTCATCAGTGGCGATGGGATCGATGCTGCACCGCGTGATCTGCAGGTAATCCTGAGCAATCCGCCGTTCCATACCGGCGTCCACACTGACTACAATGCCTCGGAAACACTGCTGAAAAAATCGGCTGAACATCTGCGATCAGGTGGCGAACTTCGCCTTGTTGCGAACACCTTTCTGCGCTATCAACCGTACATCCAGCAGGCCCTGGGCAACTGCAAGACGCTGATCGAAGAACAGGGTTTCAGGATTTACCAGGCAAAACGCGGATAGAAAATAGCGCTTGCTCAAACGGATTTGCCTAGGCAGAATCCGCTCCGTCCTAGGGGAGTAGTCTCCCGCAAGCACTCAAGCTTGCCCGGTACGCGTCAACATACTTGGTCCTCAGACCATGGCGCGTACGACCCACGGTCCGCACAGACGGACCCAGGGTTTGACAAGACCTATGACACGCACACCTTACCCGGGGCGGGAAGGCTGTACGTGTCATAGCCGTGTCGACCCGCCCCCGTAGGAACCCTGATGCTGGAATCCCTTCTCGTACCAACCGCCATCGTTGCGCTCGCCGAAATCGGCGACAAGACGCAACTGCTCGCGCTCATTCTTGCTGCCCGCTTTCGCAAACCCTGGCCGATCATCGCCGGTATCGTTGTCGCCACCCTGGCAAACCACGCTGCGGCAGGTGCAGTTGGGGCGTGGGTAAGTGGTTTCTTCACCGAGTCGGTGTTGCACTGGGTGCTCGCCGCAAGCTTTGTCGCAACCGCGTTGTGGACCCTGGTGCCGGACAAGATGGACGACGACGAAAGCAGCGCAGCACGCCGCTTCGGGCCGTTCGTGACGACCTTGATTGCGTTCTTCCTGGCCGAGATCGGCGACAAGACTCAGGTCGCCACCGTGATGCTGGCGGCGCAGTATCCGCACCTGATCATGGTGATTATCGGTACCACCCTGGGCATGTTGATTGCCAACGTACCGGTGGTATTGGCGGGTAACTTTGCGGCGGAGAAGTTGCCGCTGACACTGATTCGGCGCCTGGCTGCCACGGCGTTTGTGGTGCTGGCGATCGTCGCGGTGTATTCGGCGATGAAGAGCAGTGGCTGGATTGGCTGATTCAGCAGGGATTTTGGGGCTGCTTCGCAGCCCCAATACCGCTTACTTCTTGGCAGCCTGATACAACGGCATCACCTTGGGAATGGCAGCCTGCAACGAGGCGATCCGGCTGGACGAAGCCGGGTGAGTGCTCATGAACTCAGGCGGGGCGCCCTCGGACGCCTTGCTCATCTTGTTCCACAAGGTGATCGCGGCGTTCGGGTCGTAGCCGGCACGGGCCGACAGCTCAAGACCGATCAGATCCGCCTCGTTCTCGTTGGCACGGCTGTTGGGCAAGGTCATGGAGTAGTTCACTACGGTGTCGGCGAGGGCCATGCTGTCCTGGCCCAGGCCCAGCAGGGCGCCAGCCCCGGAGCGGGCCATCTCGATCCCATAGGCCTTGGACATCGCTTCACGACCATGCTCACGCAGGGCGTGAGCGATCTCATGGCCCATCACGGCGGCGATTTCAGCGTCGGTCAGCTTGAGCTGATCGATCAGGCCGGTGTAGACGATGATCTTGCCGCCAGGGCCGCAGTTCGCGTTGAGTTCGTCACTCTTGATGACGTTGACTTCCCACTTCCACTGCGCAGAATCCGGGCGAAACTGCGGCGCTTGGGCGATCAGGCGATCGGCGATGGCCTGCACGCGCTTGGCTTCGGCGCTGCTTTTATCCAGCACGCCCTTGCTCGAGGCTTCGCTCAAGGTCTGCTGATAGGACTGGGCATACATGTTGTTGACCTCGTCGGTCGACAGCATGCTGAACATGTACTGCTTGCGCTCAACGCCGACGGCGCCGCCACTGGTGGTATTCACCGCCTGACAGCCGCTCAGCAGGACGCCGGCAGCGAGCAGGCTGAGAACAAATGACTTACGCATAAAACACTCCCTGGGTACGTGCCGCGTATCCTAGGCGCAGACGCCCGGCGCCGCCAGAGCCATAGGGAAGATTTAACCCGAGGCTTATCTGTACCACGTCAAGCCGGCGTCAGACACTCCGGTGCATCCAGCTTGGGATCATTGACGAAATTGGCCAGCGCCCGCTCGCGTAGCGCAGCCGGTGGGCCAGCAAGCAACTCATGCAAACGCGCCAGAGGCGTCTCTGGATCAAGCCAGGCAGCCTGCCCGGCTTCGTCGAGGATCAGTGGCCGGCGCTGATTGACCACCGCCTGGGTGACCACTGCGCAGCTTAGCCAGACTTGCTCCTGCACCGGGTATGCCTCCCATATCGCTGCAAAGAACAGCGCCGCGCCCTCGCCCGGCGTCAGCCAGTAAGGCCGCTTGCGCACACTGCCACGCCATTCGTAAAAACCGTTGGCCGGCATCAGGCAACGGCGCTGGGTAAACGCCTGGCGAAACATCGGCTGTTCGGCCAGGGTCTCGGCCCGCGCTTGCGCCGGCGTCTTGGACAAGTCGGTTAGCCACGGCGGGGTCAGCCCCCAGCGCGCTCTGGCCACCTGTACCTGGCCGTCAAGCTGGCGCTGGATCAGCACCGAGGCGCCGGGCGCGATGTTCCATTGCGCCTGTTGGTCGGCGGGGTAGCCCGGCAGTGCGGCAAAGGCCGGGGTCCAGCGAAACAGGGCGTAGCGTCCACACATGCGATATACAACCTAGCAAATCAGTGTCCCGGGGTAACTCTCCGGTTCGTCGCCAGCAACTGGCTGGGCAACATTGTACGCATCGATCAGCTCGCGTGCGTAGCCGGCCTGCTCATCGGCCACCGCCAGGCCGAGCAAACCGTGCAATGGCAGCTCACCGGCGGCGCCGACCAGGTCGCGGCCGACGAGGTGCACCTCGATGCCCTCGCTGGCCAGCACCGCCACCAGCAGCTCGGCCTCCAGCAAGTTCTCTGGCTCGTAGATTCGTCGCATCAGGCGTCATCCTCGCTTTTCACATCGAGCATCCACTCGTCGCCATGCACCTGCAGGTCGAACACGATCGGCCGGCAGCAGACCTGACAGTCTTCGATGTAGCGCTGATCACCGCCGGACAGATCAACCGTGGTCTCCACCCCCTCTCCACAGTAAGGGCAATCGTAGAATGCAGTTTCCAGCATCGCGGCCTCCAGGGTGACTTATGCGTATAATTGTCGGTCTGTTTACGGGACCTGCGCGCGTCCGAGCCGTTTTTCGGAGCCGCCCCCTATCTATTACCCTAGTCGTTTCCAACAAGAGAGCATGATGGGCGAATTCGATGCCATCCGACCGTATGACGATGCTGAGGTGCAGGCGGTGCTGGCGCGCCTGTTCAGCGACCCGGCATTCCTCGATATCCTCACCCACTTCCGCTTCCCGCGGGCGGCCGGTGCCTTCGGCTGGCTGCTCAAGCCGTTGATCGCGCGCCGCCTGCGCAAAGAGTTCGCCGGCGTCAGTTGCGTCGCGACCCTGCAGGACAAAGTCGAGTATTACGTCGACCAGACCATCGATCGCGCCACCGACGGCGTCACCTATTCAGGTGTCGAGCAGCTCAAGGCAGGTACGGCTTACCTGTTTTTGGCCAACCACCGCGACATCGTCATGGATCCGGCCTTCGTCAACTACGCGGTGTACCACGCCGGCCTGCCAACGCCGCGCATCGCCATTGGCGACAACCTCCTGCAAAAGCCTTTTGTCAGCGACATGATGCGCCTGAACAAGAGCTTCATCGTGCACCGCTCATTGACCGGGCGGCGCGAGAAGCTGGCGGCTTATCAGTTGCTCTCGGCCTACATCAATCATTCGATCCGCACCGATGGCGCGTCGATCTGGATCGCCCAGGCTGAAGGCCGGGCCAAGGACGGCGATGACCGTACCGATTCGGCGATCCTCAAGATGTTCCACATGAGCCGCAAGGACGAGCCATTCGGCGCGGTGATCCAGGGCCTGAACCTGACGCCGGTATCGATCAGCTACGAGTATGACCCTTGCGATCAGGCCAAGGCGCGCGAGCTGTACATCCGCGCCACCACCGGCAGCTATACCAAGGCGCCCGGTGAAGACGACAAGAGCATCGCTACGGGCATCACCGGCTATAAAGGCCGCGTGCATATCCACTTCGCTGCACCGGTCAGGGAGTTCTTTGCCGATACCAAGCTGTTGGCGCAGGAAGTTGACCGGCAGATCCTGGGTGGTTACCGCTTGTTCCCGGTGCACTACCTGGCCTACGCAATGTGGCAGGATGCCGACCCGGCACTGGCCGTGCCGCCTGCCGAGAAGCTGTTCCAGGCTGAAGAGCTGGCCAAAGCCAAGCAGGAATGGCAACGCCGCCTCGACGCCTGCCCGGTCGAACAGCAGCCGTACCTGGTGCTGCAGTACGCAACGCCGGTACGCAATCAGTATCAGGTCAAGGTCCAGAGCCAGGTTGCCTGAACCGCGGTGGGGCTGGCAGCAGCCCCGCCGTCAGACCCAGGTACTCAACCAGGACAACAGCAGCGCCAGCGCCAGGCACGCCGAGCCGAGGGTGTAGTAGTAACGCGGCACGCGCCGATCAAAGGCGTCGACCAGGCCTTCGTCGACCGCCAGGCTGCGCCGCGTCAGCGCCGCCCGGCGCCGGGCGCTTTGCAGCAGCAGGCCGCCAGGGCAGGTAATCAGCAGGGCCAGCAGGTTGATCAGCTTGGCCGGATGGGCCGCCAGCAGCCCCCAGAGCACTTGCACAGACATTACAGACCTCGCAGTCGCGACAGCAAAGCCGAGCATTCTACCCAAGCCGGTCGCGTTGGCTGCGGCTTTACGACCAACTGCCGACGGATTTCATCTGCCATACCCTTTGTTCTCTGCGCTGCGCTATCGCCTGGTCCTGAAGCAAAAAAAACCGCCGCCTGAGATTCAGGCAGCGGTTTTTTTATGACCTGGCTGTGACGAACGCTTATTCGCCGAGCACCTGACCGATGGTCGGGTCCTTGAACAGACGGGTCAAGGCATCGCTGAGCACATCACTGACCAGCTTGGTGTTGGTTTCCTGGTTCGGCGCCATGCCGAAGCGCTGATCCAGCGAAGCGCCGTAACGGCCGCTGTAACGGCGGTTGGCATTGGCTACGTCAGCACGGAAGGTCGCGCCGATGGTCGCCTCGGTCACATACATCTTGTCCTTGGGCGACTGGTACTTCAGTTCGGCCAGGGTCACGGTCAACTGCGGCGCATTGGAGCCGCCCTGGGTCGGGGTGAAACCGAGCAGACGCACCGCAGCTTCGGCCTGAGCCTGCAGCTTGGGCACGACATCGTTGCCGTTGACGCTGATGGTGCTGGTTTCCGGGTACATGCCGCCACGGGTGCCGAGCGACTGCGAAGGACGACCATCGACCACCCGTACCACGACTGGCTGGCCGCGACCGACCGGATTGAGCTGAGTGGTCAGCTTGGGTTGCGGGCTGAGTTGTTGCGGGCTGTGGGCACAGCCGACCAGGCTCAGGCTGGCCACCGCGAGCAAACCGAACAGCAGACGTTGCAACATGCGCGTTTCTCCAGAAAATGCGGCAAAGGCCCACAGTATACCCAGCCGCTTGAACGCCAGCTATCGGCTATATCCGCTTGTCATAATGCTTTCATGGCCGCGCCGTTATCCTTGGCCCAACCCACTCCATACAGGATTCGCCGCCATGGCCTCGCTCTGGAACCTGCTGTTCAAGCGCTCGCCCCAGCTTATCTATGCTCGCCTCGACAGCACCGGTTGCTGCTTGGGTTTCAAGCAGTGCAGCCTGCCGCCCAGCGGTAGCGGCTGGGTTCAGGTCAGTGACATGCAGCTTGCCTGGCTGGGCCGGACCTTGCCTGCCAGCGCCCGGGTTTGCGCCCGTGCAAGCCGTCGTTGGCAGCAACGCAGCCTGCCCGCCTGACAAATGCTGCAATAAAAACCGCGATTAACGACCTTTCTGCCCGCGACATCGCTATAATCTCCCCCCGATTATAAGGACGTCTCCTGATCGGGCCCCGCACCTGCCGATTGACCCCGGCACCTTCACCGCCTCGCCCACAGAGAGCCTTCCACTTCAGGTCTTGCATCCGGCTGTTGCGCCTGCTTTTTCTGGCCTTCTGCACTGCATGAACCTGTGGGTTGCCATCGCGCAGTCCCTTTTTGAGGTTCACGTCTCCAAAAGAGCGTGGAAAAAACCAGGTTTTCACAACTTCACAAGAGTGTGGCGAGCAAATGAACAGTCTGGCATGTGCAACAGCAGCAGATGTGTCCCCAACAGCCCCTGATGGCCGGTATTGGCGCTCATCCATGATGAGTCACTGAGGCCGGTCCATAACGCACGTCGGACACCTTGACCATAAGTCGAATTGCCGCAGCCGTGGCAATCAGCGTTCAATAGCTGAACCCTGAGACTGATTGGCGGTGTTCGCGAAGTTGCAAGAACTGCGAAGAGTCGGACATGGCGAGCCTGGCAACCCCAGGGATCCTATGCTGTCAATTAGGTGCTGTAGATTGTGGAGACGCGTTAATGGCGCAGAACGAATCGGTTGATGTAGTACTGGTAGGCGCGGGCATCATGAGTGCCACCCTGGCCGTACTGCTCAAGGAGCTCGACCCGGCCCTTAAACTGGAGGTCGTCGAGGCGATGGACTCCGGGGCTGCAGAAAGCTCGAACCCCTGGAACAACGCTGGGACCGGCCATGCCGGCCTGTGCGAGCTGAACTACACGCCGCAGGCCGCCGATGGCAGCATCGACATCAAGAAGGCCGTGCACATCAACACCCAGTTCGAGGTGTCACGGCAGTTCTGGGCGTACCTGATCAACAAGGGCGGCCTGGGCGCGCCGCGTGACTTCATCAATCCCGTGCCACACCTGAGCTACGTCGAAGGTGACAAGGGCGTGTCCTTCCTCAAGAAGCGTTTCGAGCTGCTCAAGCAGCACCACGCCTTCAGCGAGATGGAGTACACCGAAGACAAGGCGGTGATGCGCGACTGGATGCCGTTGATGATGCCCGGCCGCCCGGCCGACCAGCACATCGCCGCAACCCGCGTGATGAAAGGCACCGACGTCAACTTCGGCGCCTTGACCAACAAGCTGCTGAAAATGCTCGGCAACACCGCGGACAGCCAGGTCAAGTACAGCAAGAAGGTCGTCGGCCTGCGCCGTAACGGCGCCGGCTGGACCGTCAGCATCAAGGACGTCAATAGCGGCGGTAGCCGTGAAGTCGATGCACGCTTTGTCTTCCTCGGCGCTGGTGGCGCGGCATTGCCATTGCTGCAGGCTTCGGGCATCCCCGAGAGCAAAGGCTTTGGCGGCTTCCCGGTGAGCGGCCAGTGGCTACGCTGCGACAACCCGGAAATCGTCAAGCAGCACCAGGCCAAGGTCTACAGCCAGGCTGCTGTAGGCGCTCCGCCGATGTCGGTGCCGCACCTGGATACCCGTGTCGTCGACGGCAAGACTTCGCTGCTGTTCGGCCCCTACGCCGGCTTCACCACCAAGTTCCTCAAGCACGGTTCGCTGCTCGACCTGCCACTGTCGGTACGCCTGGGCAACCTCGGCCCGATGCTGGCAGTAGCGCGCGACAACATGGACCTGACCAAGTACCTGGTCAGTGAAGTGATGCAGTCGATGGAGCAACGCCTGGACTCGCTGCGCCGCTTCTACCCAGAAGCCAAAGCCGAAGACTGGCGCCTGGAAGTGGCCGGCCAGCGCGTGCAGATCATCAAGAAAGACCCGAAAAAAGGCGGCGTGCTGCAATTTGGCACCGAGTTGGTTGCGGCGGCCGACGGCAGCCTGGCGGCCCTGCTGGGCGCATCGCCTGGTGCTTCGGTGACGGTGTCGATCATGCTTGATCTGATCGAACGCTGCTTCCCTGAGCAAGCCAAGGGTGCCTGGGCGAGCAAGCTGCACGAGATCTTCCCTGCTCGGGAAAGTGTCCTGGCCAGCGATGCAGCGCTGTACCGCAAGGTCAGCGAGCATAACGACCAGGTATTGCAGATGGTTGAAAGCAGCCCGGCTCAGCATTACGCCTGACCGGTCTAGGGGCCGCTCTGCGGCCCCAAATCACTCCAGACTCAGATCACTCAACCACGGGCGTTGTTGATGATCTCGATGTACTCCGCCGCATTACGCTGATCAGCGATCTGCTCGACGAAGGTCTGACCGTGTTCGTCCTTGCCGTCCAGCTCATAACCCGCCTCGACGAAGAACCCGACAAACCGCTCGAAGTCATCGATGCGCAGGCCACGATAGGCTTTGACCAGCTTGTGCGCGGACGGCGATGTCACGCCGTCGGCCGGGTCGTACTGCAGAAACGACTTGATGTAGTCGTCACTGATCTCGTCACCAATCACTTGCTTCTTGTCTTTACGCATTGCCGACTCCACCTAAGCCATCACCAAATTTCGCAGGGCGGCAGTGTACCCCCGCCAATGCGCAGGCCTCAACGCGTACGTACGGTGCCGGTATGCAGATCCGCCCAGACATGGCCGTTGGCGTAAGTCAGAAACTGCACGTAGAGGGTCTCGTTGCGCAGCAGGTCGATGATCACCCGGTAGTCGGCCATCGGGTAGTTCAGGCTCAGGGTGCGGGTCTTGTCGTCGTAGACTGGCTTCTTCAGGCTCTTGCCACCTTCACCATCGAAGCTGAGCAATACTTGGGTAATCGTCGCGCCCTTGCTCAGCGGCTTGCCTTTCAGGCGCATCTGCAGCGAGGCGGTGATCGGGATCGGTTGTTGGTCAGACTGACGCTGGGTGCCGACCACTACCGAGTAGTCGGTGACTTGCAGCAACTGTTGACTGGTCGGCGCCTCTTGGCGCAGCGACTGGTCATCAGGTGGCAGAAACTGGCTGTGCAGGGGCGCCGCAGACAACGGCAGGCTCAGCGCCAACAGCAAGGGAATGAACGCACGCATGTGAGGCTCCTTGGCATGAAGCCGCACTCTAGCATGCCCGCTCAGGCGAACTGCGCGCGCATCCACACCTGGTATGCGGCAACCCCTGGCTCACCCTCACGCGGGGCCCATGGCGCCAGCTCACCCTCACCCACCGGGCGATAAGGGCCGGCCTTGCACTCGAACAGAATGCTGTCGGCGGCGAGCACCACCAGCGCGTGATAGACGCCCGGTGGCAGGTCGACACCGAGGCACTCGCCACCGGCCTCGAGCAGGCGTTTTTCGATAACCCCGCCCTCCTCGTCGAACAGCAGCAGGCCAAGGCGCCCTTTGAGCACCAGCAAGGTCTCGGCCTTGTCTTCGCTCAGGTGGCGATGCGGCGGGATGTAGGTGTCAGGCTGCAAGCCAACCGCCATGCGGTGGCACGGTTCGGCCATGGCATGAAAGTTATGGTGCTGACGCCCGCGCGGGTTGGCCGCAGCCTGCTCGGCCAGGCCGGCAAACAAGGACTGGTCGATGAATGCCGGCGCGCGCATGGCTTACAGGCCCTTGACGGCGAAGATGCCGTTGGCGTTGCGCCAGTAGCCTTTGTAGTCCATGCCGTAGCCGAAGATGTAGCGGTCGATGCATGGCAAGCCGACGAAGTTGGCTTTCAGGTCCGGGCTGGCCTTGCGGTCATGCTCCTTGTCGATCAGCACGGCGGTATACACCTCACGGGCGCCGGCGTGCTTGCAGAACTCGATGATCGCGCTGAGGGTGTGGCCCTCGTCGAGAATGTCATCGACGATCAGCACATCGCGGTCAATGAACGATACTTCCGGCTTGGCCTTCCAGAACAGCTCACCGCCGCTGGTCTGGTTGCGGTAGCGGGTGGCGTGCAGGTAGGACGCTTCCAGCGGGAACTGCAGATGGGTAAGCAGCTTGCCGGCGAAAATCAGGCCACCGTTCATGACGCAGAACACGACCGGGTTCTTCTCATGCAGCTCGCGGCTGATGTGCTCGCCTACCTTGGCGATGGCCGCTTCGACCTCGGCTTCGTTGTACAGGCAGTCAGCTTCGCGCATGACTTGGCGGATGTGCTCGAGATCGGCGGACATGGCGCTCCCCAGGGGTCGGAATCGGAAAAGCGGGCAAAGGTACGCATCCGCTGGCCTCAGATCAAGCGTTTATGGACTAACGTGCACAATGACAAAGCGACAGCTCAGGCTGAATAGATTAATCTAGCGCGGTTTTTTTGCCCGCCTTCCGGAGCCCTCCCCCATGCCTACTCGTGAGATCCGCCATCCGCTGATCCGCCACAAGCTCGGCCTTATGCGCCGTGCCGATATCAGCACCAAGAACTTTCGCGAACTCGCCCAGGAAGTCGGCGCCCTGCTGACTTATGAGGCCACCCAAGACCTGCCACTGGAGTCCTACGAAATCGACGGCTGGAGCGGTAAAGTCCAGGTCGAGAAAATCGCCGGCAAGAAGATCACTGTAGTACCGATCCTGCGTGCCGGCATCGGCATGCTCGACGGCGTGCTCAGCCTGATCCCGGGCGCCAAGGTCAGCGCCGTGGGCGTCGCCCGCAACGAAGAAACCCTCGAAGCGCACACCTACCTCGAGAAACTGGCACCGGACATCAACCAGCGCCTGGCACTGATCATCGACCCGATGCTGGCCACCGGTGCGTCGATGGTCGCCACCATCGATCTGCTGAAAAAAGCCGGCTGCAAGGAGATCCGCGCGATGGTGCTGGTGGCGGCCCCCGAGGGTATCGCCATAGTCGAGAAGGCCCACCCGGATGTGAGCATCTACACCGCCTCGATCGACGAGCGCCTCAACCAGCACGGCTACATCATCCCAGGCCTGGGCGATGCCGGTGACAAGATCTTCGGCACCAAGCAGAAGGACGCCTGATCATGCAGGACGGCTTCAACGACCCGCTCTGGCGCCAGGTCGTCTCGGGCGCGCAGATGCTCTTCGTGGCATTTGGCGCGCTGGTGCTGATGCCGCTGATCACCGGCCTCGACCCTAACGTGGCGCTGTTCACCGCCGGCATCGGCACCTTGCTGTTCCAGCTGGTGACGGGCCGTCAGGTACCGGTGTTTCTCGCCTCGAGCTTTGCCTTCATCACCCCGATCATCCTCGCCAAGGGTCAGTTCGGCCTGGCCGAGACCATGGGCGGAGTGATGGCGGCAGGCTTCGTCTACACCTTCATGGGCATGATGGTGAAGATCAAAGGCACCGGTTTCATCGACCGCATGCTGCCGCCGGTGGTGATCGGCCCGGTGATCATTTCAATCGGCCTGGCCATGGCGCCGATTGCCGCCAACATGGCCATGGGCAAGGGCGGCGATGGCGCCGTGCTGATTCCGTACCAGACCGCGATGCTGATTTCCATGCCGGCCCTGCTTACCACCCTGATCGTGGCCGTGTTCGGCAAAGGCATCTTCCGCCTGGTGCCCATCATTGCCGGGGTCCTGGTCGGTTTTGCCATGGCCTTTGCCTTTGGCGTGGTCGACACTGCCAGGATCGCTGCGGCGCCCTGGCTGGCGATCCCTCATTTCACCGCGCCAGCGTTCAACTGGCAGGCGATTCTGTTCATCGTTCCGGTGGCCCTGGCGCCGGCAATCGAGCATATCGGTGGAGTGATTGCTGTCGGTAGCGTGACTGGTCGCGACTACCTGAAAAAGCCCGGCCTGCACCGCACGTTGCTGGGCGATGGCCTGGCCACTACTGCTGCCGGCCTGTTCGGCGGGCCGCCCAACACGACCTACGCGGAAGTGACCGGTGCGGTGATGCTGACCAAGAACTACAACCCGAAGATCATGACCTGGGCGGCGGTGTTTGCCATCACCCTGGCGTTTGTCGGCAAGTTTGGTGCGCTGCTGCAGAGCATTCCGGTGCCGGTCATGGGTGGGATTCTGTGTCTGCTGTTTGGCTCGATTGCGGCGGTGGGGATGAATACCATGATCCGCCACAAGATCGACCTGAGCGAGGCGCGTAACCTAGTGATTGTTTCGGTGACGTTGGTGTTCGGGATTGGCGGGGTACTGATTGGCAGCGGTGATGGGCCGGATGACTGGGGTCTGAAGGGGATTGCGCTGTGTGCCATTGTGGCGATTGTGTTGAATCTGTTGCTGCCTGGGAATGATGGGTGGAAGAACAACAAGCTTGATGATCAGTTGCCTTGAGAGGTGATTGGGTGACCCAGCTTTGTTGGGGCTTATCCGGTATTTTTTTTACCTGACTTGAGGTTGCCGGGACCGCAGCACTTCGCAAGCTTTTGACTGTGGCCCTTGATCTGCGCCAGCGCAGCGAGGCGTGCCCTTGATCTTGATCTTGATCTTGATCTTGATCCACCGGCGACTCAGGAGGCCGAGCGCAGGTATTGCGAAGGGAGGTGACGGCCATGGATGGCCGGCAAGCGCTGCGGGCCAGGAGGCCCGTACAGCGCGGTCCTCCCGGGAGCAAGGCCGGAGCGAGGGAACCCCGCAGCGCAGCGAAGGGGCCGGATGTGGAGCCAAGCCCTTTTTTGGTTACTTTTTTGGGGCGTTTGCCAAAAAAGTGACTCGCCGTAAGGGCGAAAAGGGCCAGAGCAGCCGCTAAATCAAATGGATAGTGCTAAAACCGCACACCCACACATCAAACGGATCCCCCCAATCACCAGCCCCTTACATCAGGCATCCTCACAAAGCCGAGCCAACGTCCGAGCCCACTGCGGATGATCATTCAAGCAAGGCACAAGCACCAACTCCTCCCCCCCAGCCTCGATAAACTGCTCCCGCCCCCGATCCCCGATCTCCTCGAGCGTCTCGATACAGTCAGCAACAAACGCCGGGCACATCACCAGCAACCGCTTCACCCCAGCCTTGGCCAACTCATCAAGCCGCGTCTCGGTATAAGGCTCGATCCACTTGGCCCGCCCCAACCGCGACTGGAACGAAGCCGACCACTTGCCATCCGCAATGCCCATCGCCTTGGCAAACGCCGCCGCACTGGCCAGGCACTGCGAGCGATAGCACACGGCCCGCACATTGGCACACGCCTGCTGGCAGCAATCGGCACTCTGGAAGCAATGGTTGCCGGTCGGATCAAGCTTCTTCAGATGCCGCTCAGGCAGCCCATGGAAGCTCAACAACAGATGGTCATAGTCATCCTGCAGATACGGCCGCGCACTGGCCACCAACGCATCGATATAGCTCGGCTGATCATAGAACGGCTGCAACACCCGCATCTCCAGCGGCAACTGGTGCTGCGCAATGGTCTGCGTCGCCAGTTCGATCACGGTGGTTACCGTGCTGTCAGCGAACTGCGGATAGAGCGGCGCCAGCGTCACCTTGCGTACGCCCTGCGCAGCCAGGCGCTTGAGCACCTCCGGTAGCGCCGGCTGGCCATAGCGCATGGCCACTTCCACCGGGCCATGCGGCCAATGCGCATGCATGGCGGCTTGCAGACGACGGGTCAGCACCACCAGTGGCGAGCCCTCATCCCACCAGATCGACGCGTAGGCATGAGCCGACTGCTCAGGGCGCTTGATCAGGATCAGCGACACCAGCAAGCGCCGCACCGGCCACGGCAGGTCGATCACGTACGGGTCCATCAGAAACTGGTTGAGGTAGCGGCGCACGTCGGCTACCGAAGTGGAGGCTGGCGAACCCAGGTTGACCAGCAGCAGGGCATGATCGGTCATGCAGCGTCCTATGTCAGAGGCGCCCGGACAGGTTGTCCAGCGCCGATTGCAGATCGTTGAAACGGAAGGTGAAGCCAGCCGCCAGCAAGCGCGTCGGGCGCGCGCGCTGGCCACCGAGAAGCAAAGTCGACAGCTCGCCCAGCCCGGCCTTCAACACCAACGCCGGCACGGGCAACAACGCCGGTCGATGCAGCGCCTTGCCCAGGCATTTGGCAAAGGTACGGTTGCGCACAGGCTCTGGCGCGCAGGCATTATAAGGACCGCTGGCGTCGTTGTGGCGCATGAGAAAATCTATCAGAGCGATCTGATCATCTATATGGATCCACGGCATCCACTGCCGACCACTGCCCAGCGGCCCGCCCAGGCCGAGTTTGAACGGCAGGCGCAGGCGCGACAAAAAGCCGCCATCGCTGGCCAGCACCAACCCGGTCCGCACCAGCACCACGCGTATGCCAAGCGCTTGAGCACGCTGCGCAGTCTCTTCCCAGGCGATGCACAGCTGGCTGGCGAAGTCCTCCTTGACCGGTTGCGCAGCCTCGGTCAGCTCGCGCTCACCGCCATCGCCATACCAGCCCACTGCTGAGCCTGACACCAGCACTTCAGGGCGCTGCTCGCGCTTTTGCAGCCACGCCAGCAACTGCTCGGTCAAAGTAATGCGGCTGGCCCAAAGCAGGTTGCGCCGCGCTGCGGTCCAGTGCCGGTCGGCAATCGGTGCGCCGGCCAGATTGATCACTGCGTCGATTGGGTCATCGCCATCCAGATCATCCAGCTGGGCGATACCGCGTACGCCGCTGCCACAAAGCATCGGCACCTGTTCCGGGCGCCGGCTCCAGACCGTCAACCGATGGCCCTGGCCAGTCCACAGACGGCAAAGATGCCTGCCGAGCAAACCGGTACCGCCTGTCAGCAATATATGCATGGCTGTGTCCTCGCAGATCGTCGGGGTGGTCTATTTTTAACAACAAGGCACTTTCTTGACCGCACGCTCTCGGATAAACATAGGCCAAGCTAGCCTATAGAGCGGAATAACCTTATACAAACTTTACGCATTGTACAGGTTTGCAAGACCGCGTAATCTGCTTCGAGCAAGGTTAGAAGAGGCCATCATGACAGTACCTATTGCCATCATTGGTGCCGGCATTGCCGGCCTTTCCGCAGCCCAGGCCCTGCAGGCCGCCGGCCAGACTGTGCACTTGTTCGACAAAGGCCACGGCAGTGGTGGGCGGATGGCCAGCAAGCGCAGCGATGCCGGTGCGCTCGACCTGGGCGCGCAGTACTTCACTGCCCGCGACCGGCGCTTCGTCGAGCAGGTGCAACAGTGGGAAGCCGCTGGCCATGCCGCGCAATGGAAGCCGCAGCTGTACAACTATCGCGATGGCGTCCTCAGCCCTTCCCCAGATGAGCAAGTGCGCTGGGTCGGCGTGCCGCGCATGAGCGCCATCACTCGCGGCCTGCTCAAGGACGTCACAGTCAATTTCGGCTGCCGCATCGCCGAGGTGTTTCGCGGCAAGCAGTACTGGCACCTGCAGGATACCGAAGGCTGCAGCCACGGCCCCTTCAGCCGGGTCGTGATTGCCGTGCCCGCACCGCAAGCCACGCCACTGCTGGCAGCAACCCCAAAATTGGCAGCGGTCGCCGCCGGCGTGCAGATGGAACCCACCTGGGCCATCGCCCTAGCCTTCGAGACGCCACTGCAAACACCCATGCAAGGTTGCTTCGTGCAGGACAACCCACTCGACTGGCTGGCGCGCAACCGCAGCAAACCAGGGCGCGACGAGCAGCTCGACACCTGGGTGCTGCATGCCACGTCAGACTGGAGCAAGCAGCACATCGACCTGAGCAAAGAACTGGTGATCGAGCAGTTGAGCGGTGAATTTGCCGAGCTGATTGGCTGCGCGGTGCCGGCCCCAACCTTTGCCCTGGCCCACCGCTGGCTGTATGCCCGCCCTGCCGCTGGCCATGAATGGGGGGCGCTCGCGGATGCTGACCTTGGCTTGTACGCCTGTGGCGACTGGTGCTTGTCTGGCCGGGTCGAAGGCGCTTGGTTGAGTGGCCAGGAAGCGGCAAGACGCTTGCTCGAACATCTGGAATAGACCTGGCTGTAAATCTGTACAGAAAAAACTGTTTGCATAAGTGCGTGGCTGTGCTGGAATAGACTTGTACACAAGGAGCAACCTTGTACAAGTTTTTCTGGAGGCAGCGATGAACGCGTCGGCGAAACCCCGCATTGGCATCAGTGCCTGCCTACTCGGCGAGAACGTGCGCTACAACGGCGGGCACAAGGCTTCCGAACTCTGCTTGAGTGCTTTCGAAGCGCACTTCGACTGGGTACCGTTGTGCCCTGAGGTCGCCATCGGCCTGGGTATTCCGCGCGATCCTATCCGCCTGGTAGGTGATCCGCAGCAGCCCGAAGTGGTTGCCACGCGCAACCCCGGCGCCAACTACTCTGCCCCACTGCGCGCCTACGGCGAGCAGATGGCTGATGAAATCGGTGATGTCTGCGGTTATATCTTCATGCAGAAGTCGCCCTCATGCGGCTTGGAGCGGGTCAAGGTCTATCAGGACAACGGCCACCCTGCGCTCAAAGGTGGCCGCGGTGCCTACGCCGACGCTTTCTGTGCGCGCCGCCCCGATCTGCCGGTCGAAGAGGAGGGCCGCCTGCATGATCCGGTACTGCGGGAGAACTTCATCAGCCGCGTGTATGCCTACGCCGACTGGCAGCAGCAACTGGCTGCGGGGCTGAGCCGGGGTGCGTTGGTGAGTTTCCATTCGCGGTACAAATACCTGCTGATGGCCAACAACCCCAAAGCCTATCGCGAGCTTGGCCGGATGTTGGGCAGCATGCGCAAGGATGCCGACCCGCAGCAGGTCGGCGCGCAGTACTTCAGCCTCCTGATGCAGGCACTGCGCCGCCCGGCAAACCGTGGCACGCATTGCAACGTGCTGCTGCACCTGAGCGGTTATCTGCGCGATGCGCTGGACCAGGGTGACCGCGCCGAGCTGCAGCAGGTGATCGGCCAATATCAGCAAGGGATCGTGCCATTGGTAGTACCGATGACCCTGCTCAAACACCACCTGCGGGTACATCCAGACCCCTACCTCAGCCAGCAGGCCTATCTGCAGCCCCACCCCGAAAGCCTAGGTTTACGCAATGCAGTCTGAAGATTTGATGCCCATCGGCGAGCTTGCTCGCCGCACTGGGGTAAACCCGGTCACCTTGCGCGCCTGGGAGCGGCGCTATGGTTTGCTCAAGCCGCAACGCACGGCCAAGGGGCATCGTCTGTACGGCTCCGACCAAGTCGAGCAGGTGCAGGCGATCCTGCGCTGGCTCGAGCGTGGTGCTTCGGTCGGCCAGGTCCGTGAGCTGCTTGAACACGCCCCAAGCGTTGCCCCACAAGGGGACTGGCAGTTTCGCGAGCAGGCGTTGATCGAAGCGGTGGGTAACTTGTCCCAGCGCACCCTCGACCAGCAGCTCAATCAGGCCATGGCGCTGTACCCAGCCGTCACGCTCTGTGAACAGCTGCTGCTGCCGTTGCTGCACAGCCTCGCCCGGCGCTGGCAAACGCATTTCAACGCCCGCCTCGAGCAGGCGTTTTTTCACACCTGGCTGCGCAGCAAGTTCGGCGCACGGGTGTATCACGACAATCAGCAGCTTGCAGGGCCGCCGGTGCTGTTGGTGGTCGACAGCGATCGCGGCTTCGACGCGCATCTGTGGCTGTGCGCCTGGCTGTTTACCAGCAGTGGCCGCGCCGTCGAGGTGCTCGAGTTCGCGGTCGCCGGCGCGCAGCTGCAACGCGCCGTGAGCGAGCTGCAAGCGCAGGTACTGGTACTGCTGCTCGGCCCGCGCGTTGACTATGCCGCCCTCGAGCGCGCACTGCATGGCATCGATGCGGCAAAACTACTGGGTGGCGAAACAATTGCCCTGCACCAGACCCAACTGGAAGCCATGCAGCGACCCGGCCTGTCCCTGTTCGACACACCGCAGGCCGCCTTGCGCCTGCTTCAGCAACTTGCGCTCACCCCGCCAGAGACGACTTCTTCATGCAATTGATGTGGCTGCGCAGCGACCTGCGCATCGATGACAACAGCGCCCTCAGCGCTGCCTGTGAACGCGGCCCCACCGTGGCCGTGTGGATAGCCAGCCCCGCGCAATGGTTGAGGCATGACGATGCCCCGTGCAAGGTCGACTTCTGGTTGCGCAACCTGCGCGAGTTAAGCCAATCACTGCAGCAACTGAACATCCCGCTGCTGATTCGCCACACCGACGACTGGGCTCAGGTGCCGCAAGTGCTGCTCGATATCTGCCGGGAGCACGCGGTGGAAGCAGTGCACTGGAATGACGAATATGGCGTCAACGAGCAACTCCGCGATGAGTGCGCAGAGGCCCTGCTGCGCAGCAGCGACATCAGCGTGCATCGCTACCTTGATCAGTTGCTGCTCAACCCCGGCACCGTGCTGACCAAGGCCGGCCAGTATTTTCAGGTGTTCGGCCAGTTCAAGCGTGCCTGCCTCGAGCGTCTGCAGCATGGCATGCCTGTCATGGCCAGCAGAGTTGCGAAACAAGCTGCGACGAAGATCGCCAGCGACCCGATCCCATCTGGCTTCGACGGATTTGCCGAGCCCACTCAGGCGTTGCGGGAATTGTGGCCCGCCGGTGAAAAAGAAGCGCAGCGGCGCCTCGCCGAGTTTGCCGAACACAGCATCGATGATTACCTGCAACTGCGCGATTTACCGGCCGAACCCGGCACCAGCCAGTTGTCCGCATACCTGGCAGCGGGGGTAATTTCCCCTCGGCAGTGCCTGCATGCGGCGTTGTCGGCCAATCGCGGCGAGTTCGACAGCGGCAGTGCCGGCGTGCAGACCTGGATCAACGAACTGCTCTGGCGTGAATTCTACAAACACATCCTGGTCGGTTATCCACAGGTCTCCCGCCACCAACCATTCCGCGCACACACCGCTGCCCTGCCCTGGCGCAATGCACCGGAAGATTTGAAGGCCTGGGAACAAGGCCGCACCGGCTTCCCCATCATCGACGCAGCGATGCAGCAACTGCTGGCAACTGGCTGGATGCATAACCGCCTGCGCATGATCGTCGCGATGTTTCTGAGCAAGAACCTGCTGATCGACTGGCGCCACGGAGAGCGGCACTTCATGCGTCATCTGATCGACGGCGACCTGGCCGCCAACAATGGTGGCTGGCAGTGGAGCTCATCGACCGGCACCGACTCGGTACCGTACTTCCGCATCTTCAATCCGGTGACGCAATCGCAACGTTTTGATCCCAAAGGGCGCTTTATTCGTCAGTGGCTCCCCCAATTGAAGGCCCGCGACGATAAATCCATTCATTTGCCCATGAAATCTGCTGATCTTTTTGCTACAACCTCTTATCAGAGTCCAATTGTGGATCTCGCAAGCAGTCGCCAGCGCGCATTGGAGGCCTTCAAGGGCTTACCCGCTCGGCAGGATTAGAGGGCAGTGTGTGACACACACAGGCAGTTTTTGGATCACCGGTGCTACCAATGGGCTTGGTCTGGCACTGGTGATTGAGTTGCTCAAGCAAGGCCATCGGGTTGCGGCCAGCTGCAACGACAGCCATCTGCTAGATACGCTGACAGAAGACCACGGTGAGCGCTTTTTGCCGCTGCCGTGGCAGCTGCATGACCATGCCCAGGCCACCGAGGCCGCTGCACAGGTGCAAGCGGTCTGGGGCGCGCTGGATGCTCTGATCATCAATGCCGGAACCTTTGATTACCTCGCGCCCGAGCTTCCTGATGACAAGGTGTTGGAGGCGATCGTCACCAGCAATCGGCAAGCCAGCAGCAATTGCCTGGTGGCAGCTGCGCCTCTGTTGGCCAACGGCAATTCGCCTCAGGTCATGGCCATTCTCAGCCGCTATTCTGCAATGCAGCTGCACCATCCCAATCAGCCTCTCAACGCCAGCAACAGCCTGACGCACTGGTTCCGCGAGCAGCGCCAGGCACTGCAGGCGCATAGCATCGATTTGACCGTGGTCGCACCACAATCGCTGCAGGCGCCGGTCACAGCCGCGCATGCCATTCCCGAACAATGGACAGCCGAAACCGCAGCGCAAGTGCTGGTCAGCAGCCTGCCTGAACGGGAGTCGGAACTGGTGTTGGAAGTGTGGAGCCTGAGCAGCCTGTGGCCGTTACCGCGCTAGAGCGGTTCCGGGGCCGCCTGGCGGCCCCGGCTACCTGACGGCGCGCTTACAGCGCCATACGGTAATGCAGCGAGTAGCTCTCTACACCATCATTGGGCTGCTTGATCCCGGCATTGGAGTAGTGGATCGCGCGCACGCCGATCTCGTGGCCGCCAGCAAAGCGCAGGCCGAAGCCGATGCGGTCTTCGAACTGGAACGAAGAGCCCAGGTCATTGCTTTCCAGCTTGGTGCGCGAGAACGCAGCGACACCGATACCTGCTTCGATGTACGGCTTGACGCTGTCACCGGCGAATTCATAGACGAATACCGGCGCGAACGACAGGCTGTGGTTGCTGGCAGTGGTGTCGCCGTCCCAGAAGGTATAGGCGCCATCCCAGTAGCCGGTTACCCGACCAACACTGGTTTGCCACCAGCTGGCATCCCAGTTCGATTGCAGGCCCAGGCGGTAGACCATGGTGGAGTCGCCGGTCTGCCCTACCGACAGCGACACGTCCGCCGCCTGCGCCGTTGTCATTTGCCCCATCGCCAAAGCGGCAGCCGCCGCCAAACCAAGCAGTTTCTTCATGAGAAACATCCCTTTCATTTGCTGTTTTAAGTGTTATGCCTCATCGGCACCTAGTAGAAATCAAAGCTTGTACGATAGTTCAGCTTTCTAGGTGGCTTTTCACATTTTTTTTACAGTGGGAAGCTTCGCACACTGTCGGACTTCTTCCACAACAAAGGTAGGATTTTTCTCAGATTGTCCGGATCACTGCTGGTCCAGAAGGCGGTCTGCTGCGCCGGCCCCTCTGCCAACAGGTCGCGTTCGCCGAGCAAACGCTGAAGTTGCCGGGCCACCGCAGCGCCGGTATCGATGATCGCTACATCTGCCGGAACCAGTTCGGCCAGTAGCGGGCGCAAGAAGGGATAATGCGTACAGCCCAGAATCAGCGTGTCACAACCCGCCTGCAGCAGCGGTTGAACATAGCCTGCGAGCAACTGGCGCAACTCGGCGCTGATCAGGTCACCCGCCTCGATCCGCTCGACCAACCCCGGGCAGGGCTGGGTGATGACGCGGACGTCGCTGGCGAAGCGGTCGAGCAAGGCGGCAAATTTGGCACTTTGCAGAGTACCGGTGGTGGCCAGCACTCCCACTACGCCTGAACGAGTCGCCGCCGCCGCCGGTTTGACCGCAGGTTCCATCCCCACCAACGGCCACTGCGGGTACTGCTCGCGCAGATCGGCTACGGCGGCCACGGTCGCGGTATTACAGGCCAGCACCATCGCCTTGGCACCTTGCTGCTGAAAAAACTCAGCGATATGGCGCAAGCGCTGGCGGATGTAGTCAGGGGATTTTTCGCCGTAGGGCACGTGACCACTGTCGGCCACGTACAGCAGTGATTCGTTGGGCAGTCGGCGCTGGATCTCGGCGAGCACCGACAAACCGCCGACCCCCGAGTCCATCACGCCGACCGGCGCCGAGCGCTCAGCCATGGCGCTGAGCGCACACGGCGCAGGCCGGGTCACGCTTGACCCGCAGTTCGCGCATGCGCGTAGTCAGCGCATCGATCAGCAGCAGGCGACCGACCAGCGGCTCGCCGAATTCGGCCAGCAGCTTGAGTGCTTCAAGTGCCTGCAGGCTACCGACCAGGCCTACCAGCGGGCCGATCACACCGGCTTCGCTGCAGGTCAGTTCGGCCTCGCTGCCGTGGCCATACAGGCAGTGGTAGCAAGGGCTGGTATCGCGCCGGGTGTCGAACACCGACAACTGGCCTTCGAGGCGAATCGCCGCGCCGCTGACCAGAGGCCTGGCCGCAGCTACGCACGCGGCATTGACCGCCTCGCGAGTGGTGAAGTTATCCGAGCAATCCAGCACCACATCGACCGCTGACACAGCCGCTGCCAGGGAATCCTCGTCCAGCGCCAAGCGGTGCGCAACCAGCTTGATCTCCGGGTTGATCGCCTGCAGCCGCCTGATCGCCGAGTCGACCTTGCCCATGCCGACACTGTCGGTGTCATGGATGATCTGCCGCTGCAGGTTGGTCAGGTCGACCGTGTCGAAGTCGGCCAGATGCAGCTCGCCAACCCCCGCCGCGGCCAGGTACAACGCCACCGGCGAGCCGAGGCCGCCGACGCCGACCACCAGCGCCTTGCTCTGCTTGAGCCGCAACTGGCCGTCGATATCCACTTGAGCCAGCAGGACCTGCCGGCTGTAGCGCAGCAGTTCCTGATCACTCAGCATGGCAGGCGCCCCAGCGAGATGCGTTCGTGGCCGCCCAGGTCACGCCGGCTGGCGACCTCGGTGAAGCCCTGTTGGCTGAGCAGTTCACGCACAGCATCAGCCTGATCGTAGCCGTGCTCAAGCAACAACCAGCCGCCTTCGACGAGGTGCTCAGGCGCCTGGGCGATGATCACGCGCAGATCATCCAGGCCATCGTCACCTGCCACCAGGGCACTGCTCGGCTCGAAGCGCACATCGCCAGCGACCAGATGCGGATCGGCAGCACGGATATACGGCGGGTTGCTCAGAATCATCGCGAAGCGCTCGCCAGCCAGGGCATCAAACCAGTGGCTCTTGCGCACCTCGACGTTGCTCAACTGCAAGCGCTGACGATTACGCTCGGCCAGCGCCACGGCGGCGTCGATCCGGTCTACGGCGACCACCTGCCAAACCGGGCGTTCGCTGGCCAGGGCCAAGGCGATCGCGCCGGTGCCAGTGCCCAGATCGAGCAACCGCGCCGGGCCGCCGGCTTGCAGCTCGAGGGCGGTTTCAACCAACAGCTCGGTATCGGGCCGCGGGATCAGGGTGTCTGGCGCAACCTCGAGGTCGAGCTTCCAGAACCCCTGCTGACCGAGAATATAAGCCACCGGCTCGCCGTCACGGCGGCGCGCGAGGTAGTCGGCAAACACCTGCGCGGCCTCACTGCTGACGATGCGCTCAGGCCAGGTGTGGAGAAAGCTGCGCGACTTGCCCAGGGCAGCCGCCAGCAGCAACTCGGCATCGAGCCGTTCGGTCGGCGAATCTGGCAACTGTGCGTTGCGCAGCAGGCTGGCAATAATGGTCATCAGTCCCCCAGGGCAGCCAATTGATCGGCCTGGTATTCGGCCAGCAACGGTTCGATCACGGCATCGACGCCGCCGGCGAGGATGTCATCCAGGGAGTACAGGGTCAGGTTGACGCGGTGATCGGTCACCCGTCCCTGTGGATAGTTATAGGTGCGAATGCGCTCGGAGCGGTCACCCGAGCCGACCAACAGCTTGCGCTCGCTGGCAATGGCGTTCTGCGCAGCGCTGGTCTGGATGTCGTTGAGCTTGGCCGACAGCCAGGACATGGCGCGGGCGCGGTTCTTGTGCTGGGAACGCTCTTCCTGGCACTCGACCACGATGCCGGTCGGCAAGTGGGTGATGCGGATCGCCGAGTCGGTCTTGTTGATGTGCTGACCGCCAGCACCGGAGGCCCGGTAGGTGTCTACACGCAGGTCAGCCGGATTGATCTCGATCGCCACCTGCTCGTCGGGCTCGGGCAGCACTGCCACGGTGCAGGCGGAGGTATGGATACGCCCTTGCGATTCGGTCTCCGGCACCCGCTGCACACGGTGCGCGCCGGACTCGAACTTGAGCTTGGCGTAGACGTTATCACCTTCGATGCGGGCGATGATCTCTTTATAGCCGCCGTGCTCGCCGACGTTCTCGGACAGAATCTCCAGGCGCCAGCCGCGCTTCTCGGCATACCGCGAGTACATGCGGAACAGGTCGCCGGAGAAAATCGCCGCCTCGTCGCCGCCGGTGCCAGCACGGATTTCCAGGAACACGTTGCGACCGTCGTTGGGGTCCTTGGGCAGCAGCATGCGCTGCAGCTGCGACTCCAGCTCGACCAACTGCTCCTTGGCTTCGCGGACTTCCTCGACGGCCATCTCGCGCATGTCCGGGTCGCTGTCCTTGAGCAGCGCCTGCGCGCCCTCGAGGTCAGCCTGGACCTTGCGCCATTCCTGGTAGGCGCTCATCACCGGCTCGACTTCGGCGTATTCCCTGGAATAGGCCCGGAAGCGCGTCTGGTCGGCAATGACCTCGCCGTCACCGAGCAGAGCAGTCAGTTCCTCGAAGCGGTCCTGGAGGATATCCAGTTTATTCAGCAGCGACGCTTTCATTGCGGGGGTTTGTCCGTGGAGCCCTCGTTGAGGGCAAAGAGTTCCTGGGCCATGGCCAGCGCATCGACGCGGCCCTCGGCCGAGAGCTTTTTCAGCTGCACGCTGGGTGCGTGCAGCAATTTGTTGGTCAGCCCTCGGGCCAGCTGGGCCAGCACGTCCTCCGGGTTGCCGCCGTTGGCCAGCAGCCGCTGGGCCTTCTGCAGCTCTTCATCGCGTAGCCGTTCACTTTGCTGGCGGTAGGCCTTGAGCACGTCGACCGCAGCCAGCTCGCGCAGGCGAACCATGAAGTCGCCGGCGCCGGCCGCAACCAGCTCTTCGGCAGCTTGCGCCGCGCCCTGGCGACTCTTGAGGTTTTCGGCGACGACATCGTGCAGGTCATCAACGGTATACAGGTAGACGTCATCCAGCTCGCCGACCTGCGCTTCGATATCCCGCGGCACGGCAATGTCGACCATGAAGATCGGCTTGTGCCGGCGTTGCTTCAGCGCGCTTTCGACCGCGCCCTTGCCCAGAATAGGCAACTGACTGGCAGTGGAACTGATGACGATATCGCTGTGTGCCAGCTCCTGAGGGATGTCCGCCAGCAGTACGGCATGGGCGCCGAACTGCTCGGCGAGCATGCTTGCCCGCTCCAGGGTACGGTTGGCCACGACGATACGGCGCACGCCCTGCTCATGCAGATGGCGGGCAACCAGGGTGATGGTTTCGCCAGCACCGATCAGCAGCGCCTGGCTACGGCCCAGGTCACTGAAGATCTGCTTGGCCAGGCTGACCGCGGCAAACGCCACCGACACTGGGTTTTCGCCGATCGCGGTGTCGGTCCGTACCTGTTTGGCGGCGCTGAAGGTGGCCTGGAACAGGCGCCCCAGCAGCGGCCCGATGGTGCCGGCCTCACGCGCCACGGCGTAGGCCGACTTCATCTGGCCGAGGATCTGCGGCTCGCCCAGCACCAGCGAGTCCAGCCCGGAGGCGACCCGCATCATGTGCCGCACGGCGTCATGTTCCTCATGCACGTAGGCGCTTGCGCGCAGTTCATCTACGCTGAGCTGGTGGTAGTCGGCCAGCCATTGCAACACCGCGTCGGCGGTCAACTGGTCCTGCTCTATGTAAAGCTCGCTGCGGTTGCAGGTCGACAGGATCGCTGCCTCGCGGCTGGCGGTCAGTCGGCAGAGCTGCTGCAGGGCGTCGACCAGCTGCTCGGGCGTAAACGCCACGCGCTCGCGTACGTCTACCGAGGCAGTCTTATGGTTGATACCAAGTGCAAGAAAGGCCATGCAAGGTCGCTGGTTGTGACGTGAAGCCGATAATTGTCCTACTTCGCAGGTTCCAGAACAACCACCGTTCACTATTGTCGTAATAGATCGTGGCCATGATGGCCACTACACGCGCCTGATTCTTAATCACGCGGTATGGCTTCGCAGGTGGGTTTGCCACTGCGCTTGTGTCATCATGCTGCGACCGCCGGATAGCACTTTTATACCTTATCTATGAATAGATCCCACGCACTGCTGCTCACCTTCGCCCTGCTGCAGGGCTGCCAAAGCCTGGCCCCGCAGAACGCCGCCGAGCCGCCTGCTGCAGAGGCCGCCAAGGCTGCGCAGGAAAAGCCCGTGGTGTACGGATCGTTCAAGCCGGAAACCCTCTACAGCCTGCTCGTCGCCGAGTTGGCCGGCCAGCGCAACCGTTTCGATATCGCCCTGGCCAACTACGTGGACCAGGCCGAGAAAACCCAGGACCCAGGCGTCTCCGAGCGGGCCTTCCGCATTGCCGAGTACCTTGGTGCCGACGAACCGGCGCTGGATACCGCGCTGATCTGGGCCCGCAACGACCCGGACAACCTCGACGCCCAACGCGCCGCCGCGATCCAGCTGGCGCGTGGCGGGCGCTACGACGAGTCGATGGTATTCATGGAAAAGGTCCTGCAAGGTCAGGGCGATACCCATTTCGACTTCCTCGCCCTGTCTGCAGCCGAAACCGATCAAAGCACCCGGGATGGCTTGATGCAGAGCTTCGAGCGCCTGCTGGTGAAGTACCCCGAGAACGGCCAGCTGATCTTCGGCAAGGCGCTGCTGCTCAATCAGGACGACAAACCGGAGCAAGCGCTGGCTCTGCTGGAGCAGCACCCACCGCAAAATGGCGAAATCGCTCCGATCCTGCTCCGTGCACGCCTGCTGCAAGCCCTCGACCGCGGCCCTGAAGCACTGCCACTGCTGCGCCGAGCAATCCGCGACAACCCGGAAGACAAGCGCCTGCGCCTGACATATGCGCGCACCTTGGTCGAACAGGACCGCATCGGCGACGCCAAGGCCGAGTTCGAAAGCATGCTCCAGCAGTACCCGGAGGATGACGAACTGCGCTATTCCCTGGCGCTGGTATGCCTGGAAAACAAGGACTGGGACGAGGCCGAAGGCTATCTGCAAGAGCTGGTCGAACGCGACAGCAACGTCGATGCCGCGCACCTCAACCTGGGCCGGATCCGCGAGCAGCGCAACAACCCGCAAGCGGCACTGCGCGAATACGCACTGGTGGGCCCAGGCGCTGACTACTTGCCGGCGCAACTGCGCCAGGCCGACATCCTCATCGCCAACGGCCGCGGCCGCGAGGCCTCGCGCCTGCTCGCCGAAGCCCGCGAAGCACAGCCCGACTACGCCATCCAGCTGTACCTGATCGAGGCCGAAAGCTACGGCAACAACGACAAGCCGGCGCAGGCCGACCAGGTCCTGCAGCAAGCTATCAAGCGCTACCCGGACGACATCAACCTGCTTTATACCCGCGCCATGCTCGCCGAAAAGCGTGACGACCTCGGCCAGATGGAAAAGGACCTGCGCGCAATCATCAGCCGCGAGCCGGAAAACGCCATGGCCCTGAATGCCCTCGGCTACACCCTGGCCGACCGCACCACGCGCTATGCCGAAGCCAAAGCCCTGATCGAAAAAGCCCACCAACTGACCCCGGACGACCCTGCCGTGCTCGACAGCCTTGGCTGGGTGAACTATCGCCTGGGCAATCTGGATGAGGCCGAGCGCTACCTGCGCCAGGCGTTGGTGCGCTTCCCCGATCACGAAGTGGCAGCCCACCTGGGCGAAGTGCTCTGGGCCAATGGCAAGCGCCGCGAAGCGCGCCAGGTCTGGGCCAAAGCCTTCGAAACCCAACCCGACAGTAGTGTCCTGCGCAAGACCGTCTTGCGCCTGACCGGATCAGAGACTCTCTAAGCCATGTTTTTGCGTCATTGCCTTACCTTTACCCTGATCGCCGTGCTCGCTGGCTGCAGCAGCTTTGGTAGTCGTGAAGCCGTGCAGGGCCAGGGCGACCCACAACTGTGGCGTCAACACAAACAACAGCTGAGCAGCCTCGACGGCTGGCAGATCAACGGCAAGGTCGGCATCCGCGCGCCCAAGGACTCCGGTAGCGGCACCTTGTTCTGGCTGCAGCGCCAGGATTACTACGACATCCGTCTGGCTGGCCCGCTCGGCCGCGGTGCGGCGCGTCTCACCGGTCGCCCCGGCGGCGTGGTGCTGGAGGTAGCCAACCAGGGCCGCTATGAAGCGCCAAGCCCAGAGGCCCTGCTCGCCGAACAGCTTGGCTGGGAATTGCCGGTGTCGCATCTGGTCTGGTGGGTGCGCGGCCTGCCCGCCCCCGACAGCAAGAGCCAACTGACCCTCGACCAGGACAGCCGCCTGGCCAGCCTGAACCAGGATGGCTGGCAGGTGCAGTACCTGAGCTACACCGAGCAGAATGGCTACTGGCTGCCGGAGCGAATCAAGCTGCATGGCAAGGACATCGACGTCACCCTGGTGGTCAAAGACTGGCAACCGCGGCAACTGGGGCATTGATAGATGACCACGCTGAGCCTGCCGGCACCGGCCAAGCTGAACCTGTGGCTGCATATCATTGGCCGCCGCGATGACGGTTACCATGAGCTGGAAACCGTGTTTCAGTTTCTTGACCACGCTGACCAGTTGCGCTTTGCCCTGCGCGACGACGATCAGGTGCGCCTGCACACGGACGTCCCCGGAGTCGACCACGACAGCAACCTGATCGTGCGCGCTGCGCGCCAATTGCAGCAGCAGTCAGGCTGCACTCAAGGTGTGGATATCTGGCTGGAGAAGCTTCTGCCCATGGGCGGCGGCATTGGCGGCGGCAGCTCCGACGCCGCGACCACCTTGCTCGGCCTCAACCATCTGTGGCAACTGGGCTGGGACCTTGATCGCCTGGCTGCGCTGGGACTGAGCCTGGGCGCCGATGTACCGGTGTTCGTGCGCGGCCATGCGGCCTTCGCCCAAGGTGTTGGCGAGCAGCTCACCCCGGTCGATCCGGCCGAGCCGTGGTATGTCGTGCTGGTGCCGCAAGTGTCTGTCAGCACAGCGGAAATTTTTTCACATCCGCAGTTGACACGTGATTCCCTCCCCCTTAAGATGCGCCCCGTTCCCGAGGGAAACAGTCGAAATGACTGCCAACCGGTGGTAGAGCAAAGTTACCCGGAAGTTCGCAATGCGTTGAATCTTCTTGGTAAATATACTGAAGCTCGATTAACCGGTACTGGAAGTTGCGTGTTTGGGGCCTTCCCAAGCAAAGCCGAAGCTGATAAAGTTCTGGCCCTTCTTTCAGAGACTCAAACAGGGTTTGTGGCAAAAGGAAGCAACGTTTCGATGTTGCATCGCAAGCTACAGAGTCTGCTCTAGAAGTCGAGTACACAGTACTCGCAGCAACAGATACAGGGGCGTCGCCAAGCGGTAAGGCAGCAGGTTTTGATCCTGCCATGCGTTGGTTCGAATCCAGCCGCCCCTGCCATTTTCCTATACTCATCCAGGTATACCCTCAGCCTTCAGGTACTGCGCGTGTCCAAGATGATGGTCTTTACGGGGAACGCTAACCCCGATCTGGCTCGACGTGTCGTACGTCAGCTGCATATCCCACTTGGTGATGTTTCTGTCGGTAAGTTCTCCGACGGTGAGATCAGCACTGAGATCAATGAAAACGTCCGCGGTAAAGACGTCTTCATCATTCAGCCGACTTGCGCTCCGACCAACGATAATCTGATGGAACTGGTAGTGATGGCCGACGCCTTCCGCCGCTCCTCAGCCTCCCGAATCACCGCCGTGATTCCTTACTTCGGATACGCCCGCCAGGACCGCCGTCCGCGTTCGGCACGTGTAGCCATCAGCGCCAAAGTTGTCGCTGACATGCTCACTGTCGTGGGTATCGACCGTGTTCTCACTGTCGACCTGCACGCTGACCAGATCCAGGGTTTCTTCGATATCCCGGTCGACAACATCTACGGCTCGCCCGTATTGGTCGACGATATCGAAGACCAGCGTTTCGAGAACCTGATGATCGTCTCCCCAGACATCGGTGGCGTCGTGCGTGCACGGGCTGTTGCCAAGTCGCTGGGTGTCGATCTGGGTATCATCGACAAACGCCGTGAAAAGGCTAATCACTCCGAAGTGATGCACATCATCGGCGACGTCGAAGGGCGCACTTGCATCCTGGTAGACGACATGGTCGACACCGCCGGCACACTGTGCCACGCGGCCAAGGCTCTGAAAGAACACGGCGCTGCCAAGGTTTACGCCTATTGCACGCACCCGGTTCTGTCGGGCCGAGCGATCGAGAACATCGAGAAGTCGGTACTCGACGAGCTGGTGGTGACCAACACCATCCCGCTGTCGGCCGCTGCTCAAGCCTGTGACCGTATCCGCCAGTTGGATATTGCACCGGTTGTCGCTGAAGCGGTTCGCCGCATCAGCAACGAAGAATCGATCAGCGCGATGTTCCGCTAAGCGGAACCCCGTTGACGAAAAGCGCCCCGCCCCGACCCTTATGTCGGGGCGGGGCTTTTTTGCCCACCCCGTTTGGCGCTGGTCGCAAACGCCTGCGGGTGCTGGCTATTTTGGAGAAACAAAATGACTGATTTTACCCTGAACGCAATCAAGCGTACTGACCTGGGGAAAGGTGCGAGCCGCCGCCTGCGTCACACGCAGAGCATCCCTGCCGTCATCTACGGTGGCAACAAAGAAGCTGAGTCCGTGACCTTCGTTCTGAAGGAAATCGCCAAGCTGTTCGAAAACGAAGCTGCCTTCAGCCACGTGATCGAGCTGAACGTTGACGGCGCCAAGCAGAACGTCATCGTCAAGGCTCTGCAGCGTCACCCGGTCAAGCAGTTCATCATGCACGCCGACTTCATCCGTGTTGTCGCTGGCCAGAAACTGACCGCTCAGGTTCCAGTGCACTTCATCAACGAAGAAGCACCGATCAAGAAAGGCGGCGAGATCTCGCACGTTGAAGCTCAGATCGAAGTTTCCTGCGAAGCCAAAGACCTGCCAGAGTTCATCGAAGTTGACCTGGCTAACGCTGAAATCGGCACCATCATCCACCTGTCGGACCTGAAAGCTCCTAAAGGCGTAGAGTTCGTAGCTCTGGCCCACGGTGATGACAAAGCTGTTGCCAACGTTCACGCTCCGCGCGTTGTTGCTGACGCTGAAGAAGGCGCTGCTGAGTAATCTACTCGGCGCGCCGGTGTTGACCGGGTTACAGTGCCCAGCACTGTGACCCACCAACTCCAAGGAAGAGCCCCTACGTGACCGCCATCCAGTTGATCGTCGGCCTGGGTAACCCCGGCCCCGAATACGAACAGACCCGGCATAACGCAGGGGCTCTTTTCGTTGAACGCATTGCCAGCGCCCAGCGGGTTTCACTCACTGCTGACCGCAAATATTTCGGCCTGACGGCAAAATTCAGCCATCAGGGCAACGACGTTCGTCTGTTGATCCCCACCACCTACATGAACCGCAGCGGCCAGTCCGTGGCGGCCTTGGCCAATTTCTTCCGGATCAAACCGGAGGCCATTCTGGTGGCTCACGACGAACTCGACTTGCCTCCGGGCGTCGCCAAACTCAAACGAGGTGGCGGCCACGGTGGGCACAACGGGCTGCGCGACATCATCGCGCAACTCGGCAACCAGAACGACTTCCATCGCCTGCGGCTTGGCATCGGCCACCCAGGTGACGCCAAGCTGGTCTCCAACTTCGTCCTTGGCCGCGCACCGCGCGCCGAACAGGACAAGCTCGACGCCAGCATCGACTTTGCCCTCGGCGTGCTGCCGGACGTGCTCGCCGGCGACTTCGCCAAGGCCATGCGCGAGCTGCACTGCCAGAAGGCCTGATCTCACCAAGAGGGGAATTTCCATGGGTTTCAATTGCGGCATCGTCGGCCTGCCCAACGTCGGCAAGTCCACCCTGTTCAACGCGCTGACCAAGTCCGGCATCGCGGCTGAGAACTTCCCCTTCTGCACCATCGAGCCGAACAGCGGTATCGTGCCGATGCCGGATGCGCGCCTCGCGGCTCTGGCTGAAATCGTCAAGCCGAACCGCATCCTGCCGACCACCATGGAGTTCGTCGACATCGCCGGCCTGGTTGCTGGTGCCTCCAAAGGTGAAGGCCTGGGCAACAAGTTCCTCGCCAACATCCGCGAGACCGACGCCATCGCCCACGTGGTGCGCTGCTTCGAAGACGAGAACGTGATTCACGTCTCCAACAGCGTCGACCCCAAGCGTGACATCGAGATCATCGACCTCGAGCTGATCTTCGCCGACCTCGACAGCTGCGAGAAGCAACTGCAGAAAGTCACCCGCAATGCCAAGGGCGGTGACAAGGAGGCCCTCGCGCAGAAGGCCATCCTCGAGAAGCTGATCCCGCACTTCACTGAAGGCAAACCAGCGCGCAGCCTGATGAAGACCATGGGTGACGACGAGAAGGCCGTGATCCGTGGCTTCCATCTGCTGACCAGCAAGCCGGTGATGTACATCGCCAACGTTGCTGAAGACGGCTTCGACAACAATCCGCACCTGGATGTAGTGCGCGCGATTGCTGAAGAAGAAGGCGCGGTGGTGGTGCCGGTATGCAACAAGATCGAGGCCGAGATTGCCGAGCTCGATGACGGCGAAGAGAAGGACATGTTCCTCGAAGCCCTGGGCCTGGAAGAGCCTGGCCTGAACCGGGTGATTCGCGCCGGTTACGAGCTGCTCAACCTGCAGACCTACTTCACCGCCGGTGTGCAGGAAGTACGCGCCTGGACTGTGCGCATCGGTGCTACCGCACCGCAGGCGGCTGGCGTGATCCACACCGACTTCGAGAAAGGCTTCATCCGTGCTGAAGTAGTCGCCTATGACGACTTCATTCAGTTCAAAGGTGAGAGCGGCGCCAAGGAAGCAGGCAAGTGGCGCCTGGAAGGTAAGGATTACATCGTCAAAGACGGCGATGTGATGCACTTCCGCTTCAACGTCTGATTGGTTTCAGGTTGATGTGAAAAATCCGATGCCTTGGCGTCGGATTTTTTTTGTGGCGAATTCAACAAGGAAGCAGAGCAGCATGGAACAGCAGATTATTCTTATGCGTCATGGCCAGCCGCAACTGGCTGTGACCAGTCGAGTTGCCCTCGGTGACATGCGGGGTTGGATCGAAGACTATGATCGCTCAGTCATCACCCAAGACCCTGCACCTGCTGCCAGCGTGCAGTTGGCGGCTGGTGCGCAGGTAATTGCCTGCAGCAGCGCGCCGCGTGCGCTGAGCTCGGCGCAGGCGCTGGGGGTCGAGCCTGCTGTGGTTGATGCGGTGTTCTGCGAGGCGCAGTTGCCGGGTGGCCGTGGGCGGTTGGCGAAGCTTTCGCCGTTTACCTGGGCGGCTGTGCTGCGAGTGCTGTGGTTGTGCGGCTATTCGGCGGGGGTTGAGTCGGCCAAGGCAGCCGGGGCGCGGGCGGATGACGGGGCTCGGCGGTTGCAGTCGATGGCTGAGGGTGGGCCGGTGTTGTTGGTTGGGCACGGCATCATGAATCGGTTGATTGGCAAGCGGTTGCGGGCTGCAGGCTGGGTGCTGCAGGCGTCCGGTGATAGTCGGTATTGGAGTGCTGTGGTGTATCGCCGCAGCTGAGTAGTTTTTGCTTACGGTTGTTGTGGGGGCTTATCCGAATTTTGACCCGCAAAGCATCAAAGAAAATCACCGGATACATCGGCTCCAGTGGCCGCTGGTGCCATGCGCCAATTTCTTCCATGACCTCATCGGTCACGGAGCTGATGAAGTCGGGCGAGACCTCTGTTCCGTACTGCTCGGAAAGAAAAGCCCGGATCTCTCTGACTGTCATCCCACGGGGCCACTCAGCCCGGCACGCGCCCCTCATAAGTCGAGGCTACCCTGCGAGCTTTGCAGATAAATTGTATAGGGCAGCAACAGGGTGTCGATAACCCCGGATGGGATCAAGTCGATGATCTGGAGGGGAATCATGGCCGGCGCGGCAGGGTCCCGCTCAGTCACCTGCGGTGGGCCATGCATCACACACAAGTCATACGACAGCCCACTATAAACACGCGGAACAGTCTCGCACCGGGTCTTTGCTTTTCTCAGCGAGTTTATCGTGTCGGCATCCGAACTAAATACCGTATTGATGGTGCCGCACCCGGACAGTACCGCACCCAACAACACATATAATGTAAGTTTCCTTAGCATCACTCACTCTCATTTAAACGTCGTTAACTGCGAAGCGGTTGACTCCGCACACTACCTCCAGTTTGAACAAGACACTGTCGAAGGACGGGCATTTCCTGGAGACTTCCACAACACGGACCACTACTTTATTTAGTTGCAGGCCACTCTCGAATAAGACAATTCCTAAATCGTGCAGGCGCATTATCAATTCAGCGGATTGAACCCTGACAGCAGCAGATCGGTACAATTTTGGCCCCCATTTCTCGGTCATCTGGAGCAGCACGCATAAAGGCTGATCATCAGCCGGCTGACCAGACGGCGATCAGCCCACCGCATCAGTTCACAAATCCCTGAACTAATTATTTCTCCCAGCAGATTCTTCGCCCCGCAAACCCTGCGCAAAATCCGCCCACCATAATCACAATAACCGTGAGGCCACCGCAGTGGACCAGACCCTCCAGGTAAGCCAGGCCGCCGCCGAGCTGGTAGCCGCCTTTGCCAGCAACGACACCCAGCGCTACTTCGCCTGCTTCAGCGAAGACGCCAGTTTCGTCTTCCACACCCTCCCCCAGCCTCTGTTCTCGCGTCAGCAATACCAAACCCTCTGGCAGCAGTGGCAGGCCGATGGCTTCAAAGTGCTCGATTGCCAATCGAGCAACGCCAGCATCACCCTTCAGGGCGACCTGGCAATCTTCATCCACGATGTCGACACGCGCATCAGCCTGAACGGTGAAGAACAACAACTGGCCGAGCGCGAGACCATCCTGTTCCGCCGTCACGACTGCCGCTGGCTGGCGTGCCATGAGCATCTCTCGGTCGTTTCGCCAGCCTGACCCAGCAGCACACCTTGCGGCCCTGCCGCTTCTGCCAACGCACCCACAAAAGCGTCCGCGCCTTGCGCCGACCAACAACAACCGCGCTGGAGCATCAACATGAGCCACTCGACCGGTATCGAGAGCAATGGCGTCGAGCAAATCCCCGACGAGCAACGCCATGCCACCCCGCTGGACCTGTTCCGCCTGATCTTCGGCGGCGCCAATACCTTTGCCACTGCCGTGCTCGGCAGCTTCCCGGTGCTGTTCGGGCTGTCATTCCAGGCCGGCGTCTGGGCGATTCTGCTGGGCGTTGGCATCGGTGCCGTGATCCTTGCGCCCATGGGCCTGTTCGGAGCACTCAATGGCACCAACAACGCTGTATCGTCCGGTGCACACTTTGGCGTACACGGGCGCATTGTCGGCTCATTTCTGTCATTGCTGACCGCCGTCGCGTTCTTTTCCCTGTCGGTGTGGAGCTCCGGCGATGCCTTGGTCGGTGGCGCCAAAAGGCTGATCGGGCTGCCGGAAACCGACCTGACTCTGGGCCTTGCCTATGGCCTGTTCGCGGTGCTGGTGCTGGTGGTGTGCATCTACGGTTTTCGCTTCATGCTGTGGGTCAACAAGATCGCCGTGTGGGCCTCGAGCCTGCTGTTTCTGCTGGGCATCTTCGCCTTCGCCGGGCCCTTCGACGCGGGCTACGCGGGTAGCGTCAATGTCGGCCAGGCGGGCTTCTGGGCGGCGTTTGTCGGCGCGGCGATCCTGGCCATGAGCAACCCGGTGTCGTTCGGTGCGTTTCTCGGCGACTGGTCACGCTACATCCCGCGCGAAACGCCAAAAGCGCGGATCATGCTGGCCGTGATTGGCGCCCAGGCCGCCACCTTGATCCCGTTTCTGTTCGGCCTGTGCACGGCCACACTGGTCGCCAGCCAGGCGCCTGACTACATCGCTGCCAACAACTATGTCGGCGGCCTGCTGGCGATCTCGCCGAGCTGGTTCTTCTTGCCGGTGTGCCTGATTGCGGTAATCGGCGGCATGTCGACCGGTACCACCGCGCTGTATGGCACCGGGCTGGACATGTCCAGCGTGTTCCCGCGGCTGCTCAGCCGCGCGGCGGCCACGCTGCTGATTGGCGTGGCGGCGATCGGCTTTATCTTCCTTGGCCGCTTCACCTTCAACCTGGTGCAAAGTGTGTCGACCTTCGCCGTGCTGATCATCACCTGCACCAGCCCATGGATGGTGATCATGATTCTTGGCCTGATCACCCGCCGTGGCTTCTACCATGCCGACGACCTGCAAGTGTTCACCCGCGGCCAGCGCGGCGGCCACTACTGGTTTCTGCATGGCTGGAACTGGCGCGGCATGGGCGCCTGGCTGCCCAGCGCGGCGCTGGGCCTGTGCTTCGTCAATCTGCCGGGGCAATTTGTCGGCCCGCTGGGTGAACTGGCAGGCGGCATCGACGTCAGCCTGCCGGTAACCCTGGGCGTGGCCGCCCTGCTCTACCTCAGCCTGCTCCGGCTGTTCCCCGAACCCGCGGGCGTGTATGGGCCGAACGGCCCACGCTGGGTGCGCTGCAAAAACAGCGCGCCGCAACCGGTAACTTCTGCCGCCGAAATGGCCTGACTGGAATCTGCCCATGAACACGTTCAACTACATCGATGGCTGCTGGGTCGAAGGCCAAGGCACTGACTGCATCACCGTCCACGACCCCGCGCTGGGCGTGCCATTCGCCGAGCTGATGGCCGCCAGCACGGCCCAGGTTGACCTGGCGGTTACCGCCGCGCGACAGGCGCTGCCGGCCTGGAAAGCCACCCCGGCAAGTGAGCGCGCCCGCCTCTTGCACGGCTTCGCCGAGCAGCTGACGGCGCGTCGTGAAGCGTTGGTCGCCCTGCAGATGCGCAACAACGGCAAGCCCCGCCACGAGGCTGAAGTCGACCTCGATGACGCCGTTGCGACTTTCACCTATTACGCAGCGCTGGCCGAGCAATCGCCGGCGAGCAACCGCGAAGTACCCTTGGCAGTGCCAGGCTTCACCTCGCGTACGCGGCTGGAACCGATCGGTGTGGTTGGCCTGGTCGTGCCGTGGAACTTCCCGCTGGTCACCAGCGCCTGGAAGCTCGCCCCGGCCCTGGCGGCAGGCTGCACGGTGGTGCTCAAGCCCTCCGAAGTCACGCCACTGGTGGAGCTGGCCTACGGCGAAATCGCCAGTCAGATCGGCCTGCCCGCAGGCGTGCTGAACATCGTCAATGGCAAGGCCGAGACTGGTGCCGCACTGAGCGGCCACCCCGGCCTGGACAAGCTGTCATTCACCGGCAGCAATGGCGTTGGCAGCCAGGTCATGCGCGCTTCGGCAGTGCACTGCCGGCCGCTGACACTGGAGCTGGGCGGCAAGTCGGCAATCATTGTGTTCGACGATTGCGACGTGCAGCAGGCAGTTGACTGGATAATCGCCGGCATCACCTGGAACGCCGGCCAGATGTGCTCGGCGACCTCGCGTTTGCTGGTGCAGGAAGGCATCGCCGACGCGCTGCTCAGCAACTTGCAGCGTGCTTTGACTCAACTGCGGGTGGGGAATCCGTCACGCGAAGAAGTCGACATGGGCCCGCTGACCAGCCAGGCGCAGTGGCTGAAAGTGGCAGGTTACTTTGCCAGCGCGCGCGATGAAGGCCTGCGCTGCCTGGCCGGCGGCAAGGCGCTGGACCGCGACGGCTGGTTTGTCAGCCCGACGCTGTATGTCGATGTGCCCGCGAGCAGCCGCCTGTGGCAGGAAGAGATCTTCGGCCCGGTACTCTGCGCGCGGCGTTTCAGCACCGAACAGCAGGCAATCGAGCTAGCCAATGACAGCCGCTTCGGCCTCGTAGCCACGGTATGCTCCAGCGACCTGCAGCGCGCCGAACGGGTCACCGACAGCCTTGAAGTCGGCCATGTCTGGATCAACTCGGTGCAAGCGGTGTTCGTCGAAACGTCCTGGGGCGGTACCAAGGCCAGCGGCATTGGCCGCGAGCTGGGGCCATGGGGGTTGTCGGCCTATCAGGCAGTCAAGCATGTGACCCGCTGCCTGGGCTAGCCGACGCGCCCCTTGGCCAGCAAGGGGCGCGCCGCTACCACGATCAGGCGGGTTCGTCGGCGGGCTTGGGCGCTTCCTGCACCAGCACCATGCTCTGCGGCGAAGACAGCGGAATGTCGGCATCGCGCAAGCGGCCGAGCACGGTGAACAGCAGGTCGCTGCGGGTGCCGGAGACCTGCCGCGGGCTGGCCACATAGCCGCTGACGCTCAGCGTCATGCCACTGGCGGTAAGGTCCTTGAAGGTCACCGAGGGCGCCGGCGCATCCAGAATCGCCTCGTGCTCGTGGTACGCCGCCATCAGCAGGTCGCGCACCTGATCAGGGTCGGTTTCCAGCGGCAGGGTCAGGGTGATACCCACCACACCCAGCGCATTGCCCATGGTCACGTTGCGCACGTTCTGCGAGATGAACTGCGAATTCGGCACGATCACCGTCGAACGGTCGGACATCTGGATCTCGGTGGCGCGCACGTTGATCCGGCGGATATCGCCTTCGACGCCAGCCAGGCTGACCCAGTCGCCGACCTTGACCGGGCGCTCGGTGAGCAGGATCAGGCCGGAGATGAAGTTCTGCACGATCTGCTGCAGGCCGAAACCGATACCCACCGACAACGCACTGACCACCCAGGTCAGGCTGGTCAGGTTGATGCGCAGGGTCGTCATCACCAGCATCGCCAGGAACAGGAAGCCCAGATAGCCGACCAGGGTCACCAGCGAGGCACGCATGCCGGCGTCCATATCGGTCTCGGGCAGCAGACGCTCGCTCAGCCAGCGCTTGACCACACGAATGGCAAACAGCCCACCGAGGAACATCGCCACAGCGATGAAAATATCCTGCGGCACGATGTTCAGATTGCCGAGCACCTTGCCGCCGCTGCCGTCCCAATCAGCCAGGCTCATCAGCAGCTCGCTAGGGCTGGTGCCGGACGGCATCAGCGCCAGCAGCGCGGCGAGGAACAGCAACAGGGTGCGACCGATGCCAGCCAGAACAGTGCTGGCCTGGGCTTGATGACGCGGCTTCAAGCCGAGCGTCGAAGCCAACGCCAGGCCACCAGGCTGGCGTGGCGAGAGCAGGGTTTCGCAGAGGTCGCCGAATACCGTCACCAGCAGGTACGCGCAGGTGACGACCACGCTGATCCAGAGCATTTTCGCCGCGAGGAAGTACGCCAGGGTCAGGTAGCCCGCCAGCAATGCCAGCAGGATCAGCAACACCCAGACCACGATCACGAACGGGATCAGCCCGGCGAGGCCGCTTGGTCGCTCGATCTGGTGCTTGCGTCGGGTGCGGCGGTAGCGCACCAGGGCGGCGAAGAACACCAGCGACACCACCAAAGCGGTCAGGCCATTGGTGGCAACGGTCAACGCCAGGCTGGTGCCAATCACACTGTTGATCCGCTCCTGGGTCAACAGCACCATCAGCGCTACGGCCAGCACCTTGGGGAACCAGCCCAGCGCGCTGGCCACTTCGTCGGGAATCGGCGGCAGCCGCCAGGACGGCCGCTGCAGCATCAGCATGGCCCGGCCCAGGCCGGTGATGAAGGCACTGAACACCACCAGCGTCAGCACGTGGTTGATCAGGCTGGCGATATCGGCGCCCAGCTCGGCGCTGGTCTCCAGCCCCCAGCGCACCAGCGACACCGAACCGGCAATGGTCGCCAGCGTGGCCAGGCTGACGCCCAGCGCCAGGGCGCTGCGGCGCAGGCGGCCTTCAGGCAGCCAACGGACCATCGCATCGGCCAGCAGACGCTCGACCAGCAAACGCGCCAATGTCCATACCAGCAGCGCGGCGACCAGGCTGGCGATGAACAGCCAGCGGTGTTCAGGGCTGAGCGCGCTGGCCAGGGCATCACTGGCCTCGGTCTTCAAGGCCTGCAAGCGGGCGACGTCATCGTCGGTCGGGCGAATCATGCTTGACCAGAACGCCGGGCTCAGCGGGCTGGCGGCGCGGCTGGTGACCTGCGAGTTGAACTGGCTGCGGCGCAGGTTGACGATCTGGGTCGACAAGTCACGCGCTGACTGAGTCAGCTGGGTGGCGTTCTTCTGCTCGGCCAGTAGCTTCTTCTTGTCACTGGTGAGCTGCTGACGCTGGCGGGTGATGCTTTCGCCCTCGTCGGGCAGCACATCGCCAAGCACCTTGAGCTGATCATCCAGGCGAGTAATGTCGGTGGTGCGCACGGTGGTCAGCGCATCGGCCTGGCGCTGCACCTGCATGGCCGCCTGACGCAGCTGTGACAGCTGGTCGTCATTGGCATTGCTGGTAACGCCCTGGCGGATCTGGTCGAGCCGATCGGTCAACTGCTCCAGGCTGGCGTTTTCTTCCAGCGCCGGCATTTCCCCGGCCAGCAGTTGCGATACCGGCGTAGCGCCCGCCGACCAGGCCGGAGTCGCCACCCACATAAGCAGGGCCAGTAACCCCACACACAAACGGTCAAGGCTTACACGCCTCATCGAAATCACCTATAGACAGACTCTGCTGGCGGCGAATTCTACGCCGCTTGCCGGCTTAGGGAAGTGCCGTTTCTCGCTCCAGCAACTGCCGTTTACGCTCAACTCCCCAGCGGTAGCCGCTCAGATCACCGTCACGGCGAACGACCCGATGACAGGGGATGGCCACGGCGATGCGGTTGGCTGCACAAGCGAGTGCTACTGCCCGCACGGCTTTTGGCGCACCGATGCGCTCGGCGATATCGGTATAGCTGACGCGCTGGCCTGCCGGGACTTCACGCAAGGCCTGCCAGACCCGCTCCTGAAACGCCGTGCCCTGCACATCCAGCGGCAGGTTAAGGCCCAGTGCGGGTTGTTCAACAAAGCCCACTACCTGCGCGATCAACTGCTCGAAGCGGCTGTCTGCACCGATCAGTTCGGCGTTGGCGAACTGATCCTGCAGGTCATTCAGCAACTGCGCAGGGTCATCGCCAAGAAATATCGCGCAGACCCCACGCGCACTCTGCGCCACCAGAATCGCGCCCAGCGCGCACTGCCCAACGGCAAAGTAGATGGTCGCGCCTGCACCACGTGCGCGGTACTGCTTGGGCAACATGCCCAGGCGTTGGCCGGCGCCTTCGTAGAAGCGGCTGTTGGAGTTGTAGCCGGCATCGAACAGCGCTTCGGTCACGGTCGCCGCCTCGCCTTGCAAGCGCTCGCGCAGGCGCTGGGCGCGAAATGCCGAGGCATAGGCCTTGGGGGTAAGGCCGGTCTCGGCCTTGAACAGGCGGTGCAGATGAAACCGGCTGACCGCGAGCTCGGCCGCCAGTTGGTCAAGGCTGGGCAGGCTCTCACTGGTTTCGATCAGGCGGCAGGCGCGCGCAATCAATGCGGTACGCCGGGCGCTGGTAGTGTCGACAGGCTGCATGTCGCAGTCTCCTGGCTGGGATGGGCAAAGCGTGGCAGAGCCTCAGCCAGCGTTCACTCCGATTCTTGCGCTTGTTCCACTGGTCAGCCTACTGCACGCCACAGATACCACGCCGCAGCGGTCCGATAGGGGCTCAAGGGTAGTGCCAACGCGCGCATCTGCGCAGGCGTCGGCGCCTTGTCCAGACCCTTGATGCGCCGATAACCCTCGCGCACACCAAAATCATCGACCGGAAGGATATCCGAGCGCTCCAGGCAGTAGATCAGCAGCATCTCTACCGTCCAGCGGCCGACCCCACGCAACGTCACCAGCCGCTCGATCAATTCGTCATCGGCCATACCCAGCGCCTCGGCCCGGCTTGGCACCAGGCCGTCGAGGCGGGCCTGGGCAATGCCCTGCACAGTGGCCAACTTGTTCGCCGAAAAACCACACCCGCGCAGCGCCAACGGAGTGGTCGCCAGCAACTGCTGAGGGCTGGGAAACGCCGCCTCCGGATATAACGCGAGCATCCGCTGCAAGATCGCCTCGGCCGCGCGCGCGTGCAACTGCTGGTAGGCAATCGCCCGCACCAACGCCTCATAGGGCTCACGCCCGGGCGTAGCGCGATGCAGGCAAGGGCCTATCGTCGCAACATGACGGGCCCAGTCAGCATCAATGCTGGCCAGATGAACGCTGGCCTGCTGCAGCCCCGCCGCGCTGAGGTCGGACACAATCATTGGCAAAAACCTGTGTTGAGCCTGATCGCCCATCTTAGCCCAGGCCTTTACCTGAACCCTACTTCACCCATAGAATTGAGAACCATTAACAAACGCATATAACTCTAGTTCAGGGCGATTGATCAGATGCAGATGAACGACACGCTCAAGCCGTCCGAGGTCGATCTGCTCTATCAAACCCACCACGCCTGGCTGCGTGGCTGGCTGCGGACTAGAGTCGGCTGCATGGAAAACGCTGCCGACCTGGCCCAGGACACCTTCGTCCGCCTGTTGCGGGCACGCCAGGTATCACCGCTGAAGGAACCCCGCGCTTATCTGAGCAGCATCGCCCGTGGCCTGATGATCGATCAGTTTCGCCGCCGTGCACTGGAGCGGGCCTATCAGGACAGCCTGGCCTGCCTGCCCGAGGGCGAAGCGCCCAGCGAAGAGTACCGGCTAATCATTCTCGATACCCTCGAACGCCTGGATCGCGCCCTGCAGCAACTCAAGCCGCGGGTGCGCCAGGCGTTTTTGCTGGCGCAGCTGGATGGCCTGAGCATTACCCAAATCGCCCTGCGCCTGGAGGTTTCCCGCGCCACCATCGAACGCGACCTGGCCAAGGCACTTGGCGTCTGCTACCGGTTGCGCTATGCCGACCTCTGAGCGCACGCCGGCGCAGGCCCAGGTCGATCAGGCCATCGACTGGCTGGTCAAGCTGCGTTTCGACGAGCCGAGTGCACGCACCCAGCGCCAGTTCCAGCAATGGCTTGCCAGCCATCCGCATAATGCCCTGGCCTGGCAACGGGTCAGCGAGCTGAGCGAAGAGCTGGCCGGCCTGCCCAGCGACTTGAGCCGGCGCACCCTCGATGGCAGCCGCCGGCAGCGCATCAGCCGCCGCGATCAGCTCAAGCTGATGGCCGTGCTGGCGGTTGGCGGCAGCCTCGGCTGGGCGGCGCGTGAACCCCTCGGCCTGCAGGCATTGCTCGCCGACAGCAGTACCGGCACCGGCGAGCAACGCCAGGTGCAAGGCAGCGACGGCAGCACAATCCAGCTCAACACCGCCAGCGCCATCGACCTGCGCTACAGCAGCGATCAGCGCCAGTTGAGCCTGCTGCGTGGCGAGCTGACGCTGGACAGCAATGGCGCCGATAACCGGCCTTTCATCGTCAGTACTCGGGTGGGTCAGCTGAGCACGCAGAACGGGCAATTGTTGTTGCGCGAAAACGATGCCGGCTTGTTGCTGGCGGTGCGTCGTGGCTCAGTCACTGTTGACTCGCAGAGCAACCCGTTGCGACAGGTGCAGGCGGGCCAGGTAGTGCAATTGTCGATGTCTGGCGCCGCGTCAGCGGTGCAACTGCATGGCGATCCCTGGGCCTGGACCGACGGCGTGCTCAGCGTGCAGCAGATGCCCCTTGGCGAGTTCATCAGCGAGCTGTCGCGCTACCGGCCAGGGCTGTTGCGCTGTGCAGATGAGGTTGCTCGGTTGAGGGTGTCCGGTACCTACCAATTGGCCGATACCGAACAAATTCTGTTGCTGCTGGCGCGCACCCTGCCGGTGCGGATCGACTACCGCACACGCTACTGGGTCAGCATCGGTGCGGCCTGAAAAAACTCAAAATAAATGAGGTGGAATCTCATTCTCGCTCGGCCTGAAGGAACAAAGCCCGAAAAGTGGACTTGATCATCTTCAGGAGCGCTGCATGATTCACCGCCGTCCCCACCGCCCCGATCGCCTGCGGCATGCCGTCCAGGCCGCCCTGCTCGGCCTCGGCCTGAGCGCCGCCGCTCTGCCCGTGCTGGTCCAGGCCGCCCCCGTCAGTCAGAACCAGCAACGTGACTGGGACATCGCCGCCGGCCCGCTGGCCAGCGCACTGGACCAGTTGGCCCGGCAAGGCGGCCTGAGTCTGTCGTTCGACGCCAACAGCCTGCAAGGCAAGACCACCCGAGGCGTGCAAGGCCGGTATGACAGTGCCCAGGCCTTGTCGATCGTACTGCAGGGCAGTGACGTGCAGGTCCAGCAGGAGAGCCCCAGCAGCTTCCTGCTGATCCCGGCAATCGACGCCGGCGGCGCGCTCGAGCTGGGCGCGACCAGCATCTCCAGCGACCGCCTGGGCGAGACCACCGAGCATTCCGGCTCCTACACCACCGGCGCGGTGACCATCGGCAAAACCGCCCAGAGCATCCGCCGCACCCCGCAATCGGTCACCGTGGTCACTCGCCAGCGGATCGACGACCAGAACATCACCAACCTGACCAACCTGCTCGAGCAGACCCCGGGTGTGGTGGTCAACATGACCGACAGCGAGCGCGTGCAGTACTACTCCCGCGGCTACGCGATCGACGCCATTCAGTACGACGGCGCCACCGTGGTGCAAGGCAGCGGCGGTGGCTCGTTCATCCAGAGCGACTCGGCGATCATCGACCGCGCCGAGATCCTGCGCGGCGCCACCGGCATGCTGCGCGGTGCCGGCAACCCGTCCGGTACGGTCAACCTGGTGCGCAAGCGCCCTACTGCCGAGTTTCAGGGTGAAGGCAGCGTGACCCTGGGCAGCTGGGATGCCCAGCGCTATGTGGCCGATGTGTCCGGCCCGCTGACCGAAACCGGCAACGTACGTGGGCGGATGATTGCCGTGCACGACGACAAGGATCACTTCCAGAACTCGCGCATGGAGCGCAAAGAGGTGCTGTACGGCGTACTCGCCTTCGACCTCAGCGACAGCACAACGCTGACCACCGGCCTGGAATGGACCAAGCTCGACGCCACCGGCGCCTGGGGCAACCTGCCCGCCGACTTCGACGGCAAGCCGCTGCCGTTTGGCCGCAGCACCTATCTGGGTTCGGACTGGAACCGCTGGGACCGCAGCAATCTGCAGACTTTCGCCGAGCTGGAGCACCGCTTCGACAACGACTGGAAGCTCAAGCTGATGGCTCAGCGTACGCATTTCGAGCTTGACGACCACGGCTTCAAGCAGACCTTCTTCAGCCGGCCCGCTGGCACCAGCAATCCCTACCTGATGAATTACCAGGTCACCGAAGGGGATGGCGGCGAGAGCATCCAGAACAACCTCAGCGCCACCCTCAACGGCCCGTTCGAGCTGCTCGGTCGCACCCATGAATTGATGCTCGGCGTCGAACGCATCCGCAACGACTCATACGCTTCGGCCACCAACAACGTCGCCTCGGGGCAGTTCGATCTGCGCGACTGGGACCCGAAGACCAGCCTGCCGGAGCCGGATATCACCATCTTCGCGCACCCGGTGCGCACCCGTACCACCCAGCAGGCGGCCTATGCCACCTGGCGCATTTCGCTGGCCGAGCCGCTGACGGCGATCATCGGTGCGCGCAACAACTGGTACGACTACGAGCAGGAAAACAACGTCAAATCCAACGGCAAGTTCGCCGTCGACAACAAGATCGTGCCGTATGCCGCGCTGATCTATGACATCAACGACAACTTCAGTACCTACGCCAGCTACACCGAGATCTTCAACCCGCAGACCGCCACCGGGGTCAGCGGCGCGGTGCTCGAGCCGACTACTGGTGAAGCCTACGAAACCGGGATCAAGGGAGAGTTCTACGAAGGGCGGTTGAATACCTCGCTGGCGTTCTTCCGCATCTATCAGGTCGGCAACGCCCTGGATGACATCAGCGGCCCTAACCCGTGCCTGCCTAACTACACCAGCGGCTACTGCAAGGTCGCTGCCGGCAAGAACCGCAGCCAGGGCTTCGAGCTGGAGATTTCCGGTGAAGTGCTGCCGGGCTGGAACGTTGGCGGTGGCTACACCTACAACACCACCGAGTACCTGAAGGACACCAGCAACAGCACCGGCAACCCGATCCGCACCACCGACCCCAAGCGCATGTTGCGCCTGTTCACCAGCTACCGCCTGCCGGGCGAGCTGGAGGCGTGGACCATTGGCGGCGGGGTGCAGGCGCAGAGCGATATCTACAACCGCAATGGCACTGCCGAAGCGTCACAGGCGGGCTATGCGGTGTACAACGGCATGGTCAACTACCGCTTCAACCAGCAGTACTCGCTGCAGCTCAACGCCAACAACATCTTCGACAAGAAGTACTACCGCCAGGTCGCGCCGACGCCAACCGGCTATTACTGGGGTGATCCGCGCAACGTCTCGGTGACCCTGCGCGGCAGCTTCTGAGCCTTCGCCGAGGGCTTACTCGGCGGCTGCCTTGAGCTTGCCGGCGCGGCGGTATGACTGCCGGGCAAAGCACACGAACAGCCCTGCCATCAGTGCCAGCGCCATCGGCAGGCCATGCGGTGCGGCGCCCATCGCGGCGCCGCTGAGCAGCGGCCCGATCAGGCTGCCGACGCCCCACAGCAGGCCGACGCTGGCATTGGCCGTGACCAGGTCGCGGCCCCTGAAGCGCTGGCCGATCAGCACCAGCGCCAAGGTGTAGATGCCGCCAGCCACTGCGCCCAGCAGCACCAGCATCGGCCATAACAGCCAGCTCATCTGCAGCAACCACGGCAAGCCAATACCGATCAGCATTGCTACCACCCCGCACAGCAAATGCAGGCCGGTGCGCTCGACCCGATCCGCCAACCAGCCCAGCGGCAGCTGGAACAGCATGTCCCCGGCAAACACCACGGTCACCATCAGCGCCGCTACGGCCACGGCAAAGCCATGAGTGGTGGCATACACCGGCAGCAACGACAGCACCACCGCATCGAAGAACGAGAAGAACAGCACCGCCACACACAGCGCCGGCGCGACCCGGAAGAAACCCGCCAGGGTAAAGCTCTTGTCGTCTTCTTCAGCGTGTTCGACGTGGTCGTTGGGTACGGTCAGCACGATGCACAGCAGGGCCAGGCCATAACAGGCCGTGACCACCCCGGTGATCCACGGGCTATGCGCGCCGACCAGCGCCAGCATCGCCGGGCCAAGCACCTGAAAGCCGGTAAAACTGGTGGCGTACAGCGCCATGATCTTGCCGCGGTTGTGCTCCGGGCAAAGCTCGTTGACCCACGATTCACCCAGAATGATGGCGATCCCCATGCCCAGGCCAAGCCCCAGTCGCAACAAGGCCAGCAGCCAGATCGATGAGAACGCCCACTCCAACAGGCCGATGGACAGCGCGCACAGGCTGAAGCACAGCAAATAGATGGTGCGTCGGGTCAGGTAGCGGCAGCAGGCATCGACCAGAAACGCCGAGAGCATCATCCCCGCCGCCGGTATCGCCGCCATGATGCCGATCTGCAGGGTGTTGGCACCGCTGTCCTGCAGCCGCAACGACACCAGCGGCAGGCTCGCCCCGAGGCTGAAACCCACGACCGATACGGCGAACAGAAGGCCCGCCAGCAAACGCATGTTCATTACCCACTCCTTGCATGCCGGCACGGCGGCACCTGCGGCCGCGTCGGCTGATAACCCTGAAAAATGACTGCACACAGGCGCCCATGGCCAGGCGCAAAGGGCGCTGGTCGCAGCGGCGCGAATCAGTTCAGGGCAAGGTGTGGCGAGAAGGTGAAGGCAAACAGCACGCTGCGCCGCCGCTTGAGCACCGTGTCGCTCGGCCAGGCACGCCGACAGGCCTGGGCTGCAGGCTGAAGGGCTTGGAGGAGACGCTGACTACGGCGCATTGCATCGACTACGCAGGTAAAGAGGAAGCAGAACTCTAGGCCAAGGCTGGCGAGCGCGTCAATCCGGGGCATGCAAGGGCGGTGAAGCGAACCGTGCGCTTCACCGCCTCCAGGCTTACATGTCGTAACGCAGCGCCAGGCCAAAGGTACGTGGCGCACCGGCATCGATGATGTCGCCGCTACGGTTGTTGGTCACGTACTCCTTGTCGAAGGCGTTTTTGACAAAGCCGGACACCGCGATGTTCTTGGTGAGCTTGTACTCGCTGCTGAAGTTGGCCAGCACGTAGTTGTCGCTTCTGCGCTCACCGATAACCTGGCCCGCGGTATTGAAGTCGTATTGCGACGGCGCCGTGCTTTGGTAAGTCAGGTCGGTGTTGAAGGTAAGGCGTTCATTGACCCGATACAGCGCGCCCAGCGACATCTTGTACTTGGGCGCATAGAGGAACGCCTCGCCACTGCGGTCCTGGCCGTTGCCGGCAACGAAGTCCTTGTACTTGCCATCGGTGACCGAGCCACCCAAGGTCAGCGTCAGTTGCTCGCTGAGGTCTTTTTCGACAAACACTTCCAGGCCTTTGATGGTGCTGCGACCGGCGTTATACACATTGATTACGTTGCTGTTGTCCTGGCGTACGCTGACCTGCTGGTCTTTCCAGTCCGTGTAGTAGAGGTTGGCGCGAGTGCGCAGGCTGCCTTCCATGAACGTCCCGCGATAGGACAGCTCATAGTTGGTGGTGTATTCCGGGTCATACGACTCGTGACCACTGCCGGAGCGCACGTTGACGCCGCCGCCGCGATAGCCTTTCTGCACCATGAAGCCGAGGAACTGATTGGCCGCCAGTTCATAGTTCAGACCCAGCTTGGGCAACAGGGCGTTAAACGATTCGCTGACTTGCCCCGGACTGGACAGGTCATCCTGCTTGACGTCGGTGTCATTGGTTTCGTGGTCGTAACGCAGGCCGGTGATCAACGTCCAGCGCGGCGCGAAGGTCCAGTTAACCTCACCGAATACAGCCTTGTTATCGATTGTCGTGTCGCCTTTGACGGTGGCGAACAAGGTGTCATCGAACAACAGGCGGTCATGGAATTTGTTGGTGCTGTGGCCGTAATAGGCGCCGATGAAACTCTTCACGTCATCCGAGCTGTAGTTCAGCCGCAGTTCCTGGCTGAATAAATTGCCATCGTGTGCACGGAGGATGACGTCGTTGCTCTCGGCGGTCTGGTCGAAGTCCAGGCGGTTGCTGTAATCGGAGCGGGTGTTGACGGTCATGCTGGTCAGCGACCAGGCATCACTCAGGCGATAGTCGACCTTGGCGCTGACGGTGTCCTGCTTGAGGTTGTCAAAGGCCTGGGTATTGGACGACACCTTGTAGTAGCGGACTTTGTCGTTCTCGCGCATGACCGAGTTGTCGCCCTGACGGTGCTCGCTGTGGGCATAAGTCAGCAGTACATCGAGGTCGTCATTGGGCAGGATCAGCAACTTGCCGCGGGCATTGCTGGTGCGATGCGGGTTGGCATCCTTGCCCAGTGCGATATTGTCGATATAGCCGTCGCCGTCCTGGCGGTCCACAGCGATACGCCCGGCGACCTTGCCCTCGACAATGGCGCCACCACCAGCAACGGCCAGGCCTTTTTCACCGTAGTTGCCAACGTTGGTCTGGGCAGAGAAGCTTGGGGCGAAGGTCGGATCCTTGGTCTTGATCACCACTGCACCGGCCAGCGAGTTGCGCCCTTGAGTGGTGGACTGCGGGCCGAGAAACACCTCGACCTGCTCGGTATCCCACAGCGGGTTCGGGCTCAAGGTCAGCGCCCGGTTGGGCTGCACAGCGCCATCGATATAGACCGACACGGCACCGTTCATGGTCGACGGCCCCTGGTCATCGAAACCGGACACCGGCACACCACGGATGCCCCAGTTCTCGTTGCCGGCCTGGCTGTATACCCCAGGCGTTCGCGCAAACACATCAACCAGGCTGTGATCGGCCTTGTCGCGCAGTTGCTGCTCGGTGACGACCACAACGCTGGACTGGGTCTGCTCGAGGGTGCGGTCGATCTTCTCGCCGGTCACCGTGATTGGCGCCATCTCGACCACGTTTGGTGATGCAGCGTTCGATGTTTCAGCGGCCCAGCCGCTATTAGCCAGGCACGCGGCAGCGCCCACAGCCAGGGCAAGCGTATTCTTCTTGAAATTCACGACCCGCTCCACTACGCCAGATATTGTTGTTTTGCGCAGGCCCACTGCTCGTTGCGGCCAGCGGGGCGGATTCTAAGTGAAAGTGAGCGTTATAGGAATAAGATTGATAATGACTCTTATTAACTTGCAGTGAGGCCGCATTGCGACCCCACTGCACTTGTCAGCGTTTGCCGGTAGACGGCAGCAATATTGCCAGCAGGCCAAACAGCGGCAGATACGAACAAAGCGCATACACGTATTCGATCCCGCGCAGGTCGGCCACATAGCCCAGCAGCGCCGCGCCGATGCCGCCAAAGCCGAACATCAGGCCGAAGAAGATCCCGGCGATCATGCCAACATTGCCCGGCACCAGCTCCTGGGCGTAAACGACGATGGCCGAGAATGCCGAAGCGAGGATAAAGCCGATCACCACACTGAGGATGGTGGTCCAGAACTGATCGGCGTACGGCAGCGCCAGGGTGAACGGCGCTACTCCGAGAATCGAGAACCAGATCACCGCCTTGCGCCCGAAGCGGTCGCCAATCGGCCCACCAAAGAACGTCCCCGCCGCCACCGCGCCAAGGAAAAGGAACAGGTGCAACTGCGAGCTGGCCACCGAAACGTCGAACTTTTCGATCAGGTAGAAGGTGAAATAGCTGGTGAAGCTGGCCATGTAGAAGTACTTGGAAAACACCAGCAAGCCCAACACCACCAATGCGCCAATCACGCGCTGGCGCGACAGGCCATGGGTCGCTTCTACCGCCTTGCGCGCCTTGGCCTGGTTGAGGTGCTCCTTGTACCAGCGGCGCAGCAGCAGGGTTACGCCGAAGAAGAACAAGCCAGCCAGGCCGAACCAGGCGACATGGGTCTGGCCGAACGGAATGACGATCGCTGCTGCCAGCAGCGGGCCCAGCGCCGAGCCGGCATTACCGCCGACCTGGAAGGTCGACTGGGCCAGGCCAAAGCGCCCACCCGAAGCCAGCCGGGCAATCCGCGATGTCTCGGGGTGGAATGCTGACGAACCGATGCCGACCAGCGCCGAAGCCACCAGAATCATCGGGAAGCTGCCAACAAATGCCAGCATCACGATCCCGACCAAGGTGCACAGGGTGCCTAGCGGTAGCAGATTCGGCGTCGGCCGCTTGTCGGTGAAAAAGCCCACCCACGGCTGCAACAGTGACGCAGTGATCTGGAACGTCAGAGTGATCAGGCCGATCTGGGCGAAGCTCAAGTTGTAATTGGCCTTGAGCATTGGGTAGATCGCCGGCAGCACGGCCTGGATCAGGTCATTGATCAGGTGCGCCAGCGCACAGAAGCCGATGATGCGCATCACCAGAGGGTTGGCACCTGAAGCCGTAGTTGCGCTGGAGGTGGTTTGAGAACTGCTGATGGCCATGGGCTCGACATCCGTCCGCGGGTTTGGGATCCGATTATCGGGAAACAAATCGATACATAGCTAGCTTTTTTACCATCGGTCCGACACGTGCTTGTAAATGGTTCTCAATATAATTAGCATCCATGGCACATTGCCCCACTCCCTTTCGCCGCTTCCGCCTCACCTGCGAGCAGACCGATCAATGAACCCAATGCCCGCCCAGCAGCCCACGCCCGACGCCGATCGCGAGGCACTGGAGTGGTTTTCCATGCTCCGTCAGCCAGGTTGCGATGAGCAGCAGCGGCAGGCGTTCGCCACGTGGCAGCAGCAGGACCCAGCCAACGCCCGCGCCTACGCTGAACTGGAAGCCTACTGGCAGCAACTCACGCCTCCCCCGGCAAGGCCGCGCCCGCGTCAGTTGAAAACCCGCCGCAGCTATCTCGGCAAAACCCTCGCCGCGCTGTTTCTGTTGATCCTCGCCGCCCTTGCCTATCTGTATTGGCCATTGATGCAGCGCCTGGCCAGTGAACTGCACACCGCCAGCGGCGAGCGCCGCAGTGTGCGTCTGGCCGACGGTTCAACGATGCACCTGGACAGCGCCAGCGCGATGAACGCCGACCTGCGTGGGCGCACCCGCCAGTTGCAACTGGTGCAAGGTCAGGTTTCGCTCGAAGTGGTGCTTGATGGCCGCGCCCTGGAAGTGCAGGTCGGCCAGGCGCGCATTCAGGTCTATGGCACTCGCCTGATGATCGCCCGCAGCAGCCAGCGTGACGAACTGGTCGTGCTCAACGGCAAAGCCATGATCATTCAAGGCGGCGATCAACGCCTGCTCTCGGCCGGCGAACGGGTAACCTTCACTGAACAGCGCATCGACCCTGTGCAAAAAATCGACGTGCAGCGCGTCGAGGCCTGGCGCAGCGGGCACTTGCAGGTCAAGGATCAGCCCCTGGCCAGCGTGCTCGAGCGCCTGGCCGGCTATCAAGGCCAGCGCGTCTGGCTGATGGATGAGCAAACCGCTTATCGCCGGGTCAGCGGTGATTTCAACCTCGACCGCGCCCAGGCCAGCCTCGATCAGCTCGCCGCCGAGCAGCAATTGCAGCTGTATAGCCTGTTCGGCCAGTGGCTGATCGCCCGCTGAAACCGCACGTGCAGGCTAAGCGGTTGAAACCGTGTAAATTTTTTTTGATCCGGGTGTTGACAGAGGGGCGTCTGAAGCGAATAATGCGCGCCAGTTGGCTACATAGCTCAGTTGGTTAGAGCATAGCATTCATAATGCTGGGGTCCGGGGTTCAAGTCCCTGTGTAGCCACCACCCTTCAGATCTACAGATTTCTCACGAGGTCTGTAGATCTAACAAGAAGCCCGCCTAGTGCGGGCTTTCTTGTTTCTGGCGTTCTGTCCTTGAATCGCCCTGCAACTCCTCTGCGTATTCCTCTGGGCAAATTTCCCCGCCTGCCCTCTCAGTGCCGATGCCGCGAGAAGTCAACGCACTTACATTCAGTGCGTATGATTATTTACATTCAGCACGTATCAATATAGGGTCCCTTTCATACGCCGCGTATGTTCTGCTCCAGGTAACACTGCCAGACGACAAGGCTTGCTTGAAAATTCAAAGGACCTGAACCATGAGCACGTCTTCATCCGAACTCACAGCAACCTCCGCGCAGCACCCCTGGCTGGCCGTCAGCGCAGTCGGCCTTGCGACATTTTCCGTGGTCACCACTGAAATGCTCCCGGTCGGGCTGCTGCCACCGATTGCCGAATCGCTGAATACTTCCACCGGCACGGCAGGGCTGATGATCTCACTGCCTGCACTACTGGCAGCGTTTTTTGCCCCGCTGGTGGTCATCGCATCCGGCGGCATTGATCGGCGCAGGATCCTCTGCGGCTTGCTGGGGCTGTTGGTGATCGTCAACATCGCCTCGGCGTTGGCCCCGAGCATGGCCTGGATGCTGGCCGCGCGTGTACTGGTCGGCTTTTGCATGGGGGGGATCTGGGCGATCGCCGGGGGGCTGGCGGGGCGGCTGGTGGCGGCGCACTCGGTTGGCCTGGCGACCTCGATCATCTTCGGCGGGGTGGCCGCTGCTTCGGTGCTGGGCGTGCCGCTGGGTGCGTTGATCGGCGACTATGCCGGGTGGCGCTGGGCCTTTGCCGGCATGGCCCTGTTCAGCGCATTGGTGCTGGCGCTGCACCTTGCGGTGATCCCCGGGCTACCGGTAACCAGTTCGGTGACCATGCGCCAGTTTGCCCAGCAGCTGGGTAGCCGCAAACTGCAAGTGGGGTTGCTGCTGACGCTGGCACTGGTCGCCGGGCACTTCATGCTGTTCACCTACGTGCGGCCATTGCTGATGTCGGTGTCAGGCTTCGATAGCCAATGGGTCAGCGCACTGCTGTTCGCCTATGGCTTCGCCGGCATCGTCGGCAACTTCCTTGCCGGCGTCATCGCCGCGCGGCGCACAGCACGCACGTTGCTGGCGATCTCGACCGGGCTGTTGCTGACGCCGGTGCTGTTCCTGCTCATCGGCAATTCCAACCTCGGCGGCGGCATGCTGTTGCTGGTCTGGGGGCTGGCCTATGGCGGTGTGTCGGTAGGCCTGATGACGTGGATGATGAAGGCCGCACCAGGTGCCGTGGAAGTCGCTACGGCGCTTTATGTAGGGGTTTTCAATGTTGCCATCGCATTGGGGGCATGGGCCGGTGGCCTGGTTTTGGACAAGGTAGGCCTTACAGGGAATCTTTGGCTGGCGGCTGGGTTCGCAACTATTGCCCTGCTGCTGGCGCTCGGTATATGCCTAGCTGAGCACAGGGCTGCAAATGCTGATGTGGGCTCACCACCGCTCCAGTGCCAATAGCAGATTGTCATGCACCCTCGCCTGGATAATAATGAGATATATTATCATCCGTAGCGATCAGTCATGGACGCAGGGCTCAAGGCTTCAAACTCACTGAATATCGGCCACCTTTATGGCGAGCACCATGGCTGGCTCAAAGGCTGGCTGCGCACGCGCACTTGCAACAGCGCCGATGCAGCCGACCTGGCTCAGGATACCTTCATGCGTATGCTGACTTTGCGGCAAATGCCTGCTCTGCGCGAACCCCGTCATTACCTGGTAACTATCGCTCGAGGCCTGCTGATCGACAAAGCCCGTCGGCAAACCCTTGAGCGGGCGTACCTGGAGGTATTGGCGGCGCGACCGGAGCCGCTTGAGGTTTCGCCGGAAACCTACCACCTGATCATCGAATCGCTGCTGGCCATCGACACCCTGCTCGATGGCCTGGGCCAGCGCACCCGGCAGATCTTCCTCATGGTGCAACTCGAAGGCCTGAGCTATGTCGAGGTGGGCAAGCGTCTTGGCCTCTCGGTGACAACGGTCAAGAACCACCTGAGCAAGGCATTGATGCAGTGCATTGTGTTGATGGACGCATGACCAGCGCACCCGCCTCTGTGCCCGACAAAAATCATCTGCAGGCGGCAGTAGCGTGGTATCTCGCGCTCAATGACAACGAGGTCACGCCAGACCAGCATCAGGCCTGGCAACGCTGGCTCGATGCTGACCCTGCACACGTCAATGCCTGGGCGCGGATAGAAAAGCTCCAGCAACAATTGCGCGGCGTGCCTGGTGAGCTGGCCTTGCCGGTGTTGTCGCAGATGGGCGTGCAGCGCCGCCAAGGTCTCAAGCTGCTACTCCTGCTGGCCACTGGCGCCGCAACTTTCGCCGGTTATCGCAGCTCGCCCTACAGCGCCGACTTCGCCACTGGTACTGGCCAGCGCCGGCACGTGAAGTTGCCTGATGGCAGCCGCCTGGATTTGAACACCGACACTCAGGTTGATATCGCCTACAGCGCACAGCAGCGATTGATCGTTCTACGTCAGGGCGAAATCTTTGTGACGACTGCGTCCGAGCAGGCGCCCGCGCGACCGCTTGCAGTGCAGACACCTCACGGAAGGGTTCTTGCGCTAGGAACCCGCTTTGATGTCCGCGTGCTGTCAGGTTTCAGCACGGTTGAGGTGGAGCAGCATGCAGTCGAGGTCAGCAGCCGCGACGCGCCCCGTCAGGTGCAACGGGTCGAGCACGGCCAGGCGCTAACCTTTGGCGCGGCCCACATGGGCAATCTACGCCTTGGCTCTGCCGGCAACAGCGCCTGGACCCAAGGCGTGCTGGTGGCGATTGACTGGCGCCTGGCGGACTTCATTGGCGAGCTGTCGCGCTACCGTGCGGGCTATCTGGGCTGCGCCGAGCAGGTCGCGGACTTGAGAATATCCGGCGCGTTTCGCCTGGATGATATCGATGGAGTACTGGCCAACCTGCAGGTTTCGTTGCCGGTGAAGGTGCGCCAGCTTTCGCGGTACTGGGTACGGATAGAAGCGTAAACAGATTTCACCCGTTGCAGCTTGCCGATTGCGAGTTTCGTTCGGCTCATCAGTAGAGCGGTCATTCAGCCGCCATTACTGCAACGGCATAGGAAGTCACGCATGAGCCCCCCCACCCCTCTCGCAGCTTTGCGCTTTCGCCTCAACTCCACACTGCTGCGCATCAGCCTCGGCGGTGCGCTTTGTGCTGGCGCGGTAGCCACTCCGGCCTGGTCGCAACAAGCTGCGGAACAACGTGAATATGCAATTGCAGCCGGGCCTCTGGATACCGCGCTCAGCCACTTTGCCGCCAGCAACGGGGTGACGTTATCGTTCGCGTCGACTCAAACCGAAGGCTTGTTCAGCCCCGGTCTGAACGGTCGTCACACGTTTGCCGAGGGTATTGCCCGGCTGCTAGCCAACAGTGGATTACAGGCACGCCAGGAAGGGCCGCAACGCTACACCCTGGTCAGCGCGCCAAGCGATGCAGCGCTGGAACTTGGTGCCACCACCATCACCGGCGCGACTCTTGGCGCCACCAGCGAACATACCGGCTCCTATACGACCGGCCCTATGCAGACCGCCACCAAGCTGGCCTTGAGCATGCGCCAGACGCCACAGTCGGTCTCGGTAGTTACCCGCCAGCGCATGGATGACCGTGGCATGCAGGACCTGCACGACGTGATCAAGGACGTCCCCGGGGTCACCGTGGAAAAGGACGGCCCCGAGCGCCCGACCTACTACGCCCGTGGTTTTCAGGTCGACAACATCATGTACGACGGCCTGCCGACCACCGTGTCCAGCTACACCGCCCGGGACACCATCGCCGCCGCCGACACCGCCATGCTCGATCGGGTCGAAGTGGTACGCGGCGCCACCGGCTTGATGAGTGGTTCCGGCAGTCCCTCTGCGGCAATCAACCTGGTGCGCAAGCGCCCGACCAAGGACGCTCAGGTCAGCGTGACTGCCAGTGCCGGCAGCTGGGACAACTATCGCGGCGAGCTGGATGCCTCCAGCGCCCTCAACGACAGCGCCAGCCTGCGCGGCCGGGCGGTCACCAGCTATCAGGTCAAGGACAGCTTCCAGGACGTGGTCAACAAAGAGCACGCACTGTTCTACGGCATCGCCGAGGCAGACCTGAGCGACAGCACTACCCTGACCGTAGGCGCCTCGAATCAGAACCTGAACAACAACACCGCCTGGGGCGGCGTGCCCACCGCCAGCGATGGCGGCGACCTCAAGCTGTCGCGCTCGACCTATCTGGGCAATGACTGGGGCCGCTGGGATCAGGACAACAACAGCCTCTTCAGTGAGCTCGAACAGCGCTTCGACAATGGCTGGAAGCTGCGCCTGGCAGCGACCAGGATGTGGTCCAAGCTTGATCTGCTGGCGTCCTACGTCAGTGCCGGTGCAGTCGACGGCAGCTTCAACCAGATGACCGGCAAGTTCAAATACAGCAATGAGCAGAGCAGCTATGACGCATTTGCCAGCGGCCCGTTCAGCTTGTTCGAGCGCGAACATGAACTGGTGATCGGCGCCAGCCGCCGCAAGGAAACCTTCCACGGCAACGGCACCACAGTCTTGTCGGCTGCCGATATCAACATTTACAACTGGAACCCCCACGTAACCGCGATTCCAGCGTTCAACATGGGCGCCTGGCAGCAACAAAGCGAAACCGAACAAACCGGCGCGTACCTCACTGGCCGCTTCAGCCTGGCCGAACCGCTGCACCTGATTCTGGGTGCACGCCTGGACTGGTACGACTACCAGATCGACAACTCGAGCAATATTGCCGGAGTCCAGCCGACCTCCAGCCAATACGACGTCAGCCGTAACCTGACCAAGTACGCCGGGCTCATCTACGACCTCGACGACACTTACTCGGTGTACGTCAGCTACACCGATATCTTCACCCCGCAAGGTGTGGTCGATAGCCAGAACAAGGCCATCCAACCCATCGTTGGCAAGAACTATGAAGCCGGCATCAAGGCCGAATACTTCGACGGAGCCTTGAACGCCAGCGCCGCGGTCTTCCGGATCGACCAGCAAAACCGCGCCTCGGTAATCAATACCCCAGGCATGTGCCAGACACCCGCCGGTGTCGCCTGCTACCAGGCCTCCGGCGAAGTGCGCAGCCAAGGCCTGGAACTCGAAGTCAGCGGCGCACTGAACGAGCGCTGGCAAATGGCGGCTGGCTACACCTACAACGCCGCCAAGTACCGCAAGGATGCCAACCCGGACAACGAAGGCCGGCTGTTCGCCAGCGACCTGCCCCGCCATTTGTTCAAGGCCAGCACTACCTACCAACTGCCTGGCACGCTCGAACGCTGGCGTGTCGGCGGCGCCATCAGCGCGCAGAACACCATCTACAACCAGGGCAGCGGCTACCGCATCGAGCAGAAGGCCTACCAGGTGCTCGACCTGATGGCCGGCTACAAAGTCTCGGACAACGTCGACCTGCGCTTGAATGTCAATAACGTCTTCGACAAGAAGTACTACCAGAGCATCAACAGCAATACCTGGAACGGTTTCAACGTTTATGGCGAACCGCGCAATGCCGCATTGACCGTGAAGTGGTCCCTTTGAGTCAGAAGCACGCTGGCGATGTGCGGGCCAAGTTCTGACAGCGCTTGCCCGGCGCAGCGCCGATCTGCCTGGAGCGGCCGGTACAGCGCTGGGCGCAGCTAGCGGACATTTCGATGGAGCATCAACCGCGCGCTTTCATGCAGCCCATGGGTGAGCGTGCGCAGACGCTGGAATTCCTCGGGATACTGCGCGGCGACATCATCACGCGGCGTTGCCGAGGCCAGATCGTGCAGGGTCGGTGCGCTGCCGTCGTGCTGCATCTGCAGCAGGAAGTCCCTGGTCACGCCGCCGATGATCGGGAAGGTGCCCTCGCGCAATACCAGCGGCACCACCCGCTCGCCTTCCGGCGCTGGCTGCTGGATGTCGCGGCCCAGCGCGCCGTTGACGAAGGGCACGCCGGCCATGCCGGCTACGGTCGGCAACAGGTCAACCAGGCCCACCGCTTGTTCGATCACCCGCGGCTCAAGACCTGGGGCATGAATCAGCAACGGCACATTGTTGCTTTCCAGGCCCAGCTGTTCAAACGCCGGCGCCATGTGCGGGATCTGGCTGATGCGCGTGTTGTGGTCACCGAAGAACACAAAGATGCTGTTGTCGTAGTAACCACCGGCCTTGGCTATCTCCATCAGGCGGCCAATGTTGTAGTCGAGCAGGCGCACGGCGTTGTACTGCTCGACACTGCGCGAGCCGGCAGCATTGACTTGCTCAAGGGTTACGTCGACCACCTGGAAACCGTCGTTGTGCCTGGGGATGGTGAAGGGCCGGTGGTTGCCGGAGGTCTGCAGATAGGCGAAGAACGGCTGGTCCTTGGGCACGGCACGCAACAGCGCGTCGCTTTCCTTGAACAGATCCAGATCGGAAATCCCCCAGACGTCGACCCGCGGCGATTGCCAGTCGCTCTCTTCATACAACTGCACGCCGTCGATGCTCTGGCGGATCAGCGCGTTGATGTTGGCCCAGCCGGCATTGCCGCCGATCATGTAGAACTTCTGATAACCCTCGAAGGCGTTGATCAAGGTGTGTTGCCGAGTGATCAGCGGATTGCGCGTGGCCGTCTCTTGCCGGGTGACGTCAGGCACGCCAGTAATGCTCGCCCACACCGTTTTTGCAGTGCCGGTGACGGGCACATAGAAGTGTTTGAAGAACCAGCTCTGGCTGGCCAGCTTGTCCAGGTTCGGCGTTGGATTGAGCGGGTTGCCGTAGGCGCCGACGGCGCTGGTGCCGAGTGATTCGAGCATGACGAAGATGACATTCGGCGGGCGCTCGCCGGCCATCTTGTAGGGCTGCACCGGCTGCTTGCGGATGAAGTCGAGACGGCCAGCGTCTGGTTGATCCACGCTCAGGTACTGGGCGATCTGCGGATAGTACTCACGCACTTTGGCTTCATCGTACTGAGCCTGGCCGGCCTTAAGCGTGTCATAGAGGAACAGCACCGGGTTCAGACCCACCGCTGCAACCTGACTGTTGCCGGAGAAGAATGCATCGCTCCAGCGCAAAGGCACCGGGTTTTCCAGGTTGAGGTTGGCAACCCGCCCGAGCAGGGCCAGCAGCACTGCAACTACCCCAATCAACGAAACCGAGGCCAGCGCCCAGCGCTTGATCGGCTTGCGCACAGCGTCCAGGGTCAGCCGTTCCAGGCAAACCAAGGCCCATACCCACAAGCCGACTGCTGCCAGCCAACAGGCAGTTATCCACAGCACCGGATAGGTTTCCCAGACCATCTGCTGCGAGATTTGCGCGTCCTGCAGATAGCGCAGCACCGTCGCGTTGATCCGCACGCCGAGGTATGCGTAGTGGCCGAAGTCGATGATATAGACCAGGCCCACCGCGGCCAGCACCACGGCCAGATAAACCCGCGCCAGCCAGCGCATGGCCGGCAGGGTAGTCAGGTTCCAGCGTGGCAGCCACGCCAGCACGGCCAGCGGCAGCAGGATCAGCAGCGCCAGGCGCAGGTCGAAGCGCAGGCCGATGCCCAGGGTCTCCAGCAGCGCCGGGGTGGTCAGTTCAAGCCCGGAAAAACCCAGCAGAAACACCAGCCGCAAGGCCACCAGCAACGCGAACACCAAACCGATTGCGCCCACGCCGTAGCGCAGGCGGCGAGACTGCAACACTCCCATCATTGACCTCTATGCCATTTCATCAGGGGCCGCCATGCACTGCCGATCAGCAGCGCGGTTGCGGCGATCAGGCAGTACCCCGTCAGCAACGGGTCGAGCAGGTAATCCCAGTAGTTTTCCGAAGGTTTCAGGCGCAGGGCGAACGCCAGGGTGCCCAGTGCCAGCATCGCGACGGCCAGCGTGTTGCGCAGCCACAGCATCAGCAGCGCCAGCCCTGCCACCAGCACAATCATTGGCCGCGGATTGAAACCCCAGCGGTACGGATCAAAATAGGTCAGCCCCAGCGTGGCCGGGTACAGCAGCAGGCTCAGCAGCGTGAACGCCAGCAGCAACTGCATCCGCTGCGCGCGCTCGAGTGGTTGCAGCAGACCCAGGCGGGTCAGGCTCACCCAGGCCAGCAGGACCAGCGTGCTGAACGCCAGATCATCGGTAAAGCTGCGCACATAGATCGCCAGCGACAATTGGCTGAGCGGAATGAAGCTGGCCACCACCAACAGCGGCAGCAGCCAGGGCCGCCACGGCGCGGTAAAACGCAGCGCGCTGAACGCGACAAAGCCGATCAGGACGAAACTCAAGTGGGCCTGCCATACCGAAACCATCACAGGCGCCCCGCCAGCCAGGCTTGGTTGAAGCTGACATGTTTGATGAAGGTGTTGTTCCACGAGTAGACCAGGTGGTACATGCCATCTGCACTGCGGCTGAAGTACGGGTACTCGTACTCGAAATCGCAGCCACGCGGTTTGCATACGCGGTAGTCGAGGTTACTCAGGAAGCGCTGTTCGAGCGGCAGCCGGCGCGCACCGCTGGAGGCGCGAAAGCCCTCACCAATGATCGCTTTATAGGCCTCGGGCGAGAACGGCTGGCCAAGCGGATCCGGCGACTGGTCCAGCTCCACCACACTGCGCCACTCGTTGAGGTCGGCATCAGTGCCGTACAGGCTGAGCTTGAAGCGGCCATCCTGCAGGTCGTTCAGGGCTACCAGCAGACCGTCGTCGTCAGTGCCGACTGCGGCCAGCGACGAATTGGGGTTGGCCGGTTCCAGCGGGTACGGTTCGCTCCAGGTCTGGCCGGCGTCTTCGGTACGGCTGGCCAGCACGCGGTGATGGGTTTCGCCGGCATAGCGCAACATCGCCACGGCGCGCTGGCCATCGAGCGGGACGATGGTCGGTTGCAGCGAGTGCTTGCCGCGGCTTATGCGGAATTTGTCGACCACCTCACCCTCGGCGCTCAAGTACAGGTACTCGGCAAACTTGCCCATGAACTCGTGGTACACCGGCAGGCCGATCGAGCCATCGGCGTGAAACACCGGCGCGGCGCGCACCAGGGTGCTGATATTGAAAAACGGCGAAGTCACCAGTTGCCGTGGCGCCGACCAGCTGCTTCCGAGGTCATCGGAGACCATCAGGTTGATCGCACTGGTGGCCCAGCCACCCACGGAAACCGAGACATAAAACATCCACAAGCGGTTGTCCGGGCCGAGCGCGATCACCGGATTGCCGAGCTTGCGGATATAGCGCTGGGTGCCGTCGCGGGTGCTTTCACGGGTAGCCAGCACCTGTTCGGCGCCCCACTCGTCAGTGCGCGGATCAAAGCGCGCCGTGCGCACCTGAACATCGGCCGCACCTTCGCGCGAACCGGCAAACCACACGGCCATCAAGCCACCATCGGGCATGGCTGTGACCGAGGATGAATGGACAAAGTCAGTCAGCTGGCTGGAGACGAAGCGGCTACTGAATTGCGCCGGGGCCGGCGTGCCTGTGTCGTTCGAGCTGAGCTGGGCAAACGGCGCCAGCACATGGGGCGGATGGCTTTGCCAGGCAGCAAAAAACACCGCCAGCACGCCGCAGATCATTAAGGCAGAGCGCATAGAGAACCTGTCGATGGGAGTATTACTGCGCACGCTCGTCCGGCAGGCGCTTCCTGCGGCCGGTGAGCATGGAGAGCGGCAGGTTGTCCCGCACCTGGATACTTTCAAACACTGCGGCCAGCACATGCACACAGACCAGCGCCAACAACACATCGGCGGCAGTCTCGTGGACTTGCAGCGGCCAATCGGCGCCCCACAGGGCATCGACTTCTCGCATCAGGAACCCGCTGCTGCCAATCACCAGCAGCGCCAGCAGCATTAACAACATCACCAGCGCGCCAATAGGCGAATGGCCAAGACGGTGTTGCGGCTTGCCCTTGAGCAGTGAGCGCAGGTGCGCGGCGAGCCGTTGCGGGGTCGGCCAGAAGTCTGCCCAGCGCGCACTGCGCGGCCCGACGAATCCCCACACGCTGCGTACCAGCAGCCAGGCCGTGGCGTAGTAGCCGAGCCAGACATGCCAGTCGTCGCCGGCTTCATTGAAGAAGTAGTTGGCGACGAAGACCCCAGCGATAGACAGATGAAACAGCCTTACCAAAGGGTCCCACAGGCGCAGGGATTCGCCCTGCATCAGTCTTTGATCTCGGTCTTGATTGCCTTGCCGGTGACCGGGTCATGGTAGATTTCGACCTTGCGCTTGTCCTTGTCGAAGCCGTAGATCTCGTAGCAGTTGCCGTCGGTGACCTTGAACTTGCTGATCTGGTAACCCTCGGCTTTGAGCTTTTCCTGGAAGGCAGTTTGGTCCTGCCACTGCGAGCGTTCGGCGGTGGTGCACTGCGGGCCGGCGACGGCCAGGGGGCTGGCGATGATCAGGGACAGCAGAAGAATTTTGCGCATGGAAAAGCTCTCGGCAGATGTGGGTGGGCCCACAATGCAAAAGCAACCTTAGGCCAACCTTAGCCGGTAACGAGCAGTTACATCTTTGCTGAAATCCGCCTGTGCAGAACCCGGCATGATGCCGCCGATTACTTCAGAGACTGCACCATGCGCCTACTCCTCGTCGAAGATGATCGAGCCCTCGGCCAGGGTATTCGCGTGGCCTTGGGCGCCGAAGGCTATACCCTCGACTGGCTGCAGGATGGGGTGGCCGCCTTGCACGCTTTACGCACCGAGAGCTTCGATCTGTTGTTGCTCGACCTCGGCCTGCCACGCCTGGACGGCCTCGACCTGTTGCAGCAATTGCGCGCCGAGCAGCAGGACCTGCCGGTGCTGATCCTGACCGCCCGCGATGGCACCGCCGCGCGTATCGCCGGGCTGGATGCCGGCGCCGACGACTACCTGATCAAACCGTTCGACGTCGACGAACTCAAGGCCCGCGTGCGCGCCCTGCTGCGCCGCAGTCAGGGCCGTGCGCAACCGCTGCTGGAGCACGCCGGGATCAGCCTCGACCCAGCCACACAACAAGTGCACTACCTGCACGCCGAGGTCATCGTCACGCCCATGGAGTACCAATTGCTGCATCAACTGATGGTGCGCCCCGGCAAGGTCGTCACCCGCGAGCGCCTGTCCCGTGCGCTGTATGGCTGGCAGGATCGGGTCGAGAGCAATACCCTCGAAGTGCTGATTCATAACCTGCGCAAAAAGCTCTGCAGCGAGCTGATCCGCACCGTACGCGGTGTCGGTTATGTGCTGGCGGTGCAGGCATGATCTCGGTCCGCGCGCGCATTCTGGTCCCGGTACTGGTGATGATCCTGCTCGGCGACGCGTTGATCAGCTGGCTGGTGCTGCGCGACAGCCATCACGAAATCGAAGAAGTCTACGACGCCCAGCTCGCCCAGAGCGCCCGTCTGCTGCAGGGTGTACTGCGCCAGGGCGATGCTGGCGAGGCCGACTGGGAGCGCTTGTATCAGGCCTTCGACCAGGCCATGAGCCGGGTCGGTGTCGACGGCGTCGCCCACCCTTACGAAACCCGCCTCACCTTCCAGGTCTGGCGCAGCGATGGCGAGTTGCTGGTGCGCTCGGCCGAGGCGCCGGTGCTGGCGGCGCCGCCCGCGACCCTCGGTGCCCATGACTTGCTCGATAACGGCAACGAGTGGTGCGCGTTTCTCCTCGCCGACTCGCAGCAAGGCTTGCTGATCTGGGTGGGCGAGCGCGACGACATTCGTCAGGACCTGATCCAGCGCATCATGCGTCACACTCTGTGGCCAACCCTGATCGGCGTGCCGTTGCTGACGCTGGTGATCTGGCTGGTGATCGGCTGGGGCCTCAAGCCCTTGCGCAGCATGGCCCGTAAGCTCCGCGTGCGGCAGACCGGCAGCCTCCATCCACTGCGCCTCAAGCCGCTGCCGAGCGATCTGGAACCGATGCAGACCGCGCTCAACCGGCTGTTGCTGCAAGTCGAAGAGCTGCTCGCACGCGAGCGCCGTTTTATCGCCGACGCCGCCCACGAACTGCGCACGCCGCTGGCGATTCTGCGCATTCACGCACAAAACGCACGCAACGCCGCCACCGCCGAGCAACGCCACGAAGCGTTGGATTTTCTGGTCAGCGGCGTCGACCGCGCTACCCGCATCGGCAGCCAGTTGCTGACCATGGCCCGTATCGAGCCGCAACTGAGCGACCCCCAGCGCAGCCGCGTGCAATTGACCGAGCTGGTGCGTGAAGAGTTGGCCGAGTTGACCCCGCTGGCGCTGAACAAGGGTGTCGACCTGGTCCTCGAAGGTGACGAAGAGTGCTGGGTCGAGACCGAGCCGGTGGCACTGGCCATCGCCCTGCAGAACCTGGTGACCAACGCACTCAACTTCTCCCCGCCGGGCAGCGAAGTGAAGGTAGTGATCGGCGACAACCGCCTCAGCGTCGAGGATCAGGGCCCGGGTATTGACGAGGCAGACATGGAGCGCCTGTTCGAACGCTTCTACAGCCGGGGCAACGCCAATGGCGCCGGGCTGGGCCTGGCGATCGTGGAAATGATTGTCGACAAGATCGGCTGCGACTTGCGTCTGTACAACCTGCGCCAAGGCGGGCTCTGCGCCGAACTGACGCTGAGCCAGGCGCGCGCCAGCTGAGCTCAGCGCACGCCCGCCACCAGCACGGTCAGACCCAGGCTGATCAGCGCCACGCCGATCAGCCGATCAACCACTCGCTGGCGCTCGATCATGGCCAGGCGCAGCGCTGCGCTGGAAAAAAACACCGCCACCAGGCTGAACCACAGCCAATGGGCGAAGGACATGAACGCGCCGTAGGCAAAGTCCTGCGCCAGCGAGCTGCCCGGCTGCACCACCTGGGTGTAGGCGCTGATCACAAACAGCATGGTCTTGGGGTTCAGCGCGTTGGTGAAAAAGCCGGTGCGTAACGCCCTCAGGCTACCCCTGCCCTGCCCTTGGCCGACGTCATCGAGGTGGATCCGCTTGGTATTGGTCAGCGACTGGTAGCCCAGATAAATCAGGTAGCCCGCGCCCAGCACCTTCATTGCCATGAACAGCGCCGGGCTTCGGCTGATGATCACGGCAATGCCCAGCACCGTGTACAGCACATGCACCTGCACACCCAAGGCAATGCCGACCGCAGCGGCCAGGCCGGCCTTGCGCCCCTGTGCATAACTGCTGCGGGTGACCATGGCAAAGTCAGCGCCGGGGCTGATCACGGCAAGTACGGTAAACACGGCGACGGCAATCAGTTCATTCACTCAGGCAACCTCGATAGACGATGAAAATCCACAGATCGTCGATTATCGAGGGCTTATCCACAGGTCAAAATCGATTTATAGTCGTGCAGATCCGCTAGTTTTTCTCACAGATATGCAGCGTTCACTTGCGCCGAGATTTTCAATGAAACTGCCGCCGCTCAACACCCTGCGTTTTTTCGACGTTGCCGCCCAGACCGAGAGCTTTGTGCGCGCGGCCGAGCGCCTGCACGTCACCCATGGCGCGGTTAGCCGGCAAGTACGCTTGCTAGAGCAAAGTCTGGGGGTCGAACTGTTCGAGCGGCGCAACCGGGCGCTGTTTTTGACAGCCGCCGGGCGCGCCCTGCAGAGCACCACCCAGGCCATCTTCGAGCAGATCGAAGACACCGTGCAGCGCTTGCAACAACCGCTTCAGGACAACGTGCTGGTGCTGTCCTGCGAGCCGACCATCGCCATGCGCTGGCTGATCCCACGGCTGCCGGACTTTCATGCCGCGCACCCGGATATCCAGCTGCAACTGGTCGCAGCTGGCGGAGCGGTGGACTTTGCCCGTAGCGGCATTGACCTGGCCTTGCGGCGTGACGATTTTCACTGGGAACGCACGCTGCACAGCGTGAAGATCTGCGATGAATGGATGGGGCCGGTCTGTCGAGCGAGCAGCCAGCAAGCGGCGCAAAACCCTCGTTTGCTGCACAGCCGCACCCGTCCCAAGGCTTGGTCTGACTGGCATCGGTTGCGCGGCGAAGGGGTACGGCACCGCGCAGGCAGCGAGTATGAGCACTTCTATCTGTCGATCCAGGCGGCCAGCGCCGGCCTTGGGCTGGCCATGGCGTCAGCCTTGATGGTCAGCGACGAGATTGCCAGCGGCCAATTGCACGCGCCCGCCGGGTTTATCGCGGATGGCTCGGCGTATCACCTGCTCAGCCCGCAGGCGTTTCTGCCCGGCTGCAAGCGCCAGCGCTTTGCCGACTGGGTGCGCTGCCAATCTCAGGCCTGCCTGGCTCAGCTGGGTTTGGCACAAAACGACGAACCCGAGCGGCCATCACCGCCCCAGGTGCGATAGCCGGCCGTGTCGATATGGATGCGCCCCGACGGGTAGCGGCCCAGGCCCATGTTCCAAGCCTGACCATGCTGCTGCCAGAAGCGGCACAGCGGATTGGGGTCGGCCCATACCGGCAGCAACAGATCAACGGCAAAGGCGCGCATGTGGGCACTGTCCACCGCGCCGCCAGCGCAGGCGTTGAGTTGCGGATCGCGGTATGCCGAGACCACCTCGAACTGACCCAGGGCGCCCTGCCCACCCAAGGTTTTCAGCAATGCCAGGGTCGAGCGCACCGCCGGCCATTGCGCCTGTGGCGGCACCGCGAACGGCGAGGCACGACACTGGCGCCAGTCCGATGCCGAGCGTAGTAGTTGATGGATCGGCACCACACCATACAGCCGTGCCTCGACCAGCATTTCGCGAAACGGCCGAGTCTGATGGTCGCCGGCCCACTGGGCGAACATCCACAGGTCGCGCGGGTCGGCCTGAGCAACACTGGCGATGCTCAAGCCAGCTGCACAGAGCAGCATCCTTGCTGTTTTCATTGCTCACCCCTTCAGCCAGTTGGCCGCTACTGGTTTAGAGTTAAGCCTACTCCTGCGGGCGCAGGCGGTATTGCGGCGGCAATTGGGCAAAGCCGCTTATGGTGGTGTCCAGGCTCTTCCAGCGGCCATCCTTGATGCCATAGATGCAACCATGGATAGACAGCTCCTGACCGCGATGCCAGGCGTTCTGGATGATGCTGGTGTGGGCAACGTTGGCCACCTGCTGGATCACGTTCAGCTCGCACATGCGGTCGACCCGCGCCTCGTCCGTGTCGAGCTTGGCCAGCTCACCGCGTTTTTCGTAGTAGAGGTCACGAATCGAGCGCAGCCAGCCGTCGATCAGTCCGAGTTGACGGTCCTGCATGGCCGCGCGCACGCCGCCGCAGCCATAGTGGCCAGTGACCAGGATGTGTTTGACCTTGAGCACTTCGACCGCGTACTGAATCACCGACAGGCAGTTAAGGTCGGTGTGCAGCACCACGTTGGCGACGTTGCGGTGGACGAACAGATCGCCCGGTAGCATGCCGACGATCTCGTTGGCCGGCACGCGTGCGTCGGAGCAGCCGATCCAGAGAAACTCCGGCGTCTGCTGACGGGCCAGCTTGGCGAAGAAGTCCGGGTCACGCTGGGTGATCGCGTCAGCCCAGCGCTCGTTGTTGTCGATCAGTTCCTGCAGGTCGTGCATGGTCTTGCCTCATCAGGTTATGCCTGTGTGACTGGACCTGACGGCGCAAGGTCACTCGTCGAACAGGGTGCAGGCCATTACCAGGGCATCTTCGCGGCCACCAGCCATTGGATAGTAGTCGCGGCGCCGGCCAATCTCGTTGAAGCCGAAGCGTTCATACAGACGATAGGCCGACTGGTTGCTCGCGCGCAGCTCGAGGAAGCACTCGCGGCCATTGAGCTTGTAGGCCTCGGCCATGAGTTTTTCCAGCAGGCGCAGGCCCAGGCCGCGGCCCTGGTTTTCCGGTTTTACGGTGATGTTGAGCAGGTGCGCTTCGTCGATGATCACGTTGATCACACCATGACCCACCTGCTGGGCGCCATCGAACATCAACCAGATCTGGTATGACTTGAGCGCATCCAGAAAAATCCCGCGGGTCCAGGGATGGCTGAACGCGGCGTACTCGATCTTCAGCACCGCATCCAGGTCCGCCTCGGTCATCGGGCGGAAACTGATCGAATCACTCATTCAACGCTCTTCCAGCGCGCCATCAGCTGGCGCATCGCTTGCCAGACGTCCGCCTTGCGCTGCGGCTCGTCCATCAACAGTTCCAGGCCAGGCAGCGCCCAGGCAGTGCCCAGCGCTTCGACCTGCAGTTCTTGGTAATAGGCCGGTGCCTCGGCCTGGGCGGCAAAGCGCAGCGCCGGCAGGCCGATCAGCCACAGGCAGGTGCAGGCTGATTCTTCCAGGCGTGCCTGGATAAAGCCTTGGACGAAGTCACGCGCAGCCTCGGGGCCTTGGTCCATGTTGCCGCGCACCAGCAGCGGCCAACGGATCGGCTCGCCGATGATCTGCGGCGCATCCGGCAGGCCGGCGGCGCGGAGCATGTCCTTGAGCAGCAGGTAGGATGGGTCGCGGCTCTGGAACGGCTGCCCGGTGGCCAGCTCGACCAGCACCAGGCAACTGCCGGCGCGCAGCAACTGCAGGGCAAACCGTGGCGGTGGCACCGGCGCCGCACGGGCCACCACTGGCTCAGCCTCGGTCTCGGTCGGCTTGACCGCTGGCTTGACGCTGCTGGCTGGGCGCGGAATCTCGATTTTCGGCCGTTCGATGCTGCGTGCCTGCGGCGCGATCGGTGCGGCGGCGGGCGCTGGCGCCAGGGCTTCGAGTTCGACCTCCTCGACCGGCGCCTGCGGCAGCAGCAGCTCGGGGCGCGACGGCGCGGCGAACGGCAGTTCGGCACGCGGCAGCCAGTGCACCACTTGCATGGCGGACAGGTAAGCGCGGCGGCGGGACTCGATCAGCACAGCACGGTCATCCGGGAAAAGTCAGTCGCGCATTCTAACGCCGTTGACCGCCCCGCGCCGCTACAGGTTGGCGGAAATTTGCCAGCCGGCAAAACCCTGAGCCAATCCGGTAAATCCCTGACGCAATCTCATTACAGACCAAGGGGTGAATTCCTCCCCCCCGGATGCAGTACAATCGCCGGCTTTAATTTGGCAACGAGTCGACCCGCCAATGATCGAACCCAAGCGCGTCCTGCGCGCCCTCGCTGAACACTGGGCATTGATCGAGCCGCTGTGCGAGCGTTTCGACCAGGGCACATTGAGCCTGATCGAACTGCGCCAGCAACTCGGCCGCCAGCAGGTAGAAAGCACCCCGCAGGACATCACCCAGCTGCTCGATGTGTGGATCCGCCTGGATATTCTGGTACCGGTGGCAAAAAGCCCGAACCGCTTCGAGCTGAATGCGCAGATCCACGACTTCCTGGCCTACCTGCGCCGCGAGCACCGGCTCGGCCTGTGCCTGGAAATCGAAGCCTATCTGCGCCACCTGGAGCGCCTGGCCGGGCATATTCAGGACGCTTTCGACAACCGCGACAGCGATGACCTGGCGCGCCAGCTGCGCTTGCTCGACATGCGCGTGCGCGACGTGTTGAAGAAACTCGACAACGACGAGCAGGCGCTGGTCGCGGTAGCCGAACGGGCCAAGACCAGCAACCGGCAGATCCCGCTGCGCCAGCGCTACGCCGAAGTACTGGCAACCTGGGACGAGTACGTCGAGCCGATGATCCAGCTGGTCAACGCCGACGGCGCCTTCGAGCAAGGCGTGCGCAAGGTCGAGACAGTGCTGCTGCGCCTGCTCGGCGAGCAGGCGCGGCTCGGCCACCTGGTCGACGACGACATGCTCCTGCGCACCCATGCGCGCATCCTCGAGATGCAGACCAGCGCCCAGCTGACCCTGCGCCATGCCCGCGAACTGCTGCTGCCGCTGCGCGAAGAAGCGCGCCGGCACAACGCCGTGACCCGCGGCGCGGCGCTGGCCCTGTCGGTGATCCGGCGCAAGGGCATCGATGCCGTGCCGCACGCGGCCATGCCGATGTTCACTCGACCGCAAAGCACCTTTCTCGGCAGCGCCAGCCAGGTCGAGGCCTACGTTTACGCGCTGGCCCGCTTCGAGCCCAAGCCGGCGCGCTTCCCCAAGGCCCACCGCACCGACAAGGGCCCGACGCCACGTGCCCCGCGCACGGTCAAGGAGATGCTCGAACGCTGTGCCAGCGCCCTGCCGCTGCCCGACCTGATGGTCTGGCTGCTGGAGCAGGAGCCCGAAGGCGCCACCGACGAGCTGCTGTACTGGTTCTCGCGCCTGTCGCGCGAGAAGCGCTTCAGCCGCGAGCGCCTCGAACGGCGCGACTATCTCACCGCCGAACACCGGGTGAGTCTGCGCTCCTTCGCCCTGACCGAATCATCGCCTGCATCCACTGCGAGCCCAGCCAATGCATCTTGATCTCTCCGAACTGTCCCAGCTCGCGCCGATCTTCCGCGAGCTGTTCAAAGGTTTCCACGTCAGCCGCCGCGACCCCGAGTTGTACGCCCAGCTGTCGAACTTCCAGGACCAGTACCGCACCCTGTTCAAGGCGCTTGGCTTCGAGCTGGTGTGCGATACCCGCGGTTTCTATTACTTCGTGCCAGAGCTGGCCGCTGCGCAGGTCAACAAGACCGCCCAGCGCCTTTCGCTGTTCACCTTCATCCTGGTCGAGCACCTGGCTGACCAGGGCCGCGACCCGATCGCCGTGCTCGATGGCGGCAGCATCGGCCGCGATGAGCTGCCGTCGCTGCTGGAAAAGTACCGCGACCTGTTCATCCAGGCCGAAGTACAGACCGTCGACGAGCTTGAAGAAAAGATCCTCCGGCGCATGACCCAACTGGGCTTCGCCCATGAAGAAGGCGGCATCTACCGCTTCCTGCCGCCGATGCACCGCTTCATCGATGTGTGCCTGTCGGTGCAGCAGGACCGCGACCTGGCCGCGACCCTGCACAGCGCCCTGCCGCTGCCGGTACCGGTGCTGGCCGACGACGACAGCGCCGAGCAACTGGAAACCGACGACCCGCTCGACCTCAGCCCGTTTGCCGGCGACGAGAGCGAAGAAGACGCCCTTGCCCGCGCCATCCGCGAAGAGCAACAGGAGATTGACGCATGAGCCAGCAACGCTACGGCATCCGCCGCTTCGCCTTGCTCAACACCGCCGGCTACAGCCTCGGCCTGTTCCCGCTGGAGCACCCGCTGTCGGTCTATGGCGCCAACAACCTGGGTAAGTCGGCGTCGATCAACGCCCTGCAGTTCCCGATTCTGGCGCGCATGTCGGACATGAGCTTCGGCAAGTACAGCCTCGAGCAGTCACGCCGCTTCTACTTCGCCAGCGACACCAGCTACATCCTCTGCGAGCTGGACCTGCCCCATGGCCCGCACGTGATCGGCGTGGTCGGCCGCGGCCCGGGCGGCGGCTTCGGTCACCAGTTCTTTGCCTACCAAGGCCAGCTGGACCTGGCTCACTACCAGAAAGACGACACCTGCCTTCGCCAAAAGGAGCTGTTCACCAACCTTGAGCGCAATGGCCTCAAGGCTTACGAGCTGAAGCCCGACGAACTGCGCCGTCTGCTGGTCGGTGGCCATACTTCGGTGCCACTGGACCTGACCCTGATCCCGCTGCGCTCGACCAGCGAGCAGAGCCTGAAGACCTTCCGCGCCCTGTTCATCAACCTGCTGCACATGCGCGAAATCACTGCAGCCAAGCTCAAGCAGCTGTTCCTCGATGCCTTCGAGCACAGCCTGCGCTCGGGCAGCGTCGACTACATCGCTGCCTGCGAAGAGGCCTTCCGCGACGTACGCCGCATGGAAGGCGATTACAACGCCCTGGTCGCCGCCGGGCCGTTGGTCGAAGCCCTGGCCGGCGGCGTCGCCCAGCGCGACATCCTGCGTGGCAAGCTGCATCGCCTGTCGCCGCTGCTGGATAACCTGCTCGGCACCTGGCAGGAATATGCCATGGCGCGTAAAGAAGAACTGGTGATCCAGTCCGAGCATTACCGCAGTGAGCAGGACCGCCTGCAGAACGACCAACGCGGCGGTACCCAGGAGCTGATGCGCCTGGAGCGCGAGATCAGCGGTATCCAGCGCTGGCTGGGCGAACTGTCGGTGCTGAAGAATCGCTTTGCGCTGGTCGATGATGTACGCGTCCTCGAGCAGCAGTTGCTTGCCGCCAAGGACGCCCACGACGAACTTGCCGGCGCCCTGGCGCAATCGCGGCAGTTCTCCGCCGAAGACCTCGACGAACGTGTGCGGGATCTGGAGAAGCGGGTCAAGGTGGTCAAGCAGCAGCTCGATCATGCCGACAACAACAGCTACGCACGCCTGCGCGAAGAGTTCTCGCAAGGCGACGTCGACCGCCTGATGCGCCTGTTCAACGGCGCACTGTTCAGCCTGCCGCTGGGCGAGCGCGGCATCGAACTGGATGACAGCGACCTCTGGGTCAAGTCACTGGAAGCGGTGCTCGACAGCTTCAAGGGCGAGCGTTTCGAAGCCCCGGGCCTGTCCATCGACCTCTCGCACATCGAGCCGCCGGCGCTGCAAGCGTTGGCTGACCGCGCGGCTCTGCGCGACCAGAAAGACCGCCTCGACCGCGAGCTCAAGCAGCTCAAGACCCAGCAGGCGGTCGCCGCCGACCGCACCGCCAGCAAGGCCCAGACCGAAGCCCTGTACCAGCAGGTACTGGATGCGCAAAAGGCCCTGGAAGACTTCCGCCGCAGCGAAACCCTGGCCGCCGAAGAGCCAGAAAAGCTTGAGCAACTGGCCCAGCTTGAAGCGGCCCAGGACGAGCTCAAGCGCTCCAGCGACGCTTTCACCGAGCGCGTCCAGCAACTGTCGGCCAAGCTGCAACTGGTCGGCCGTCAGTTGGCCGACCTCGAAGCCAAGCAGCGCACCCTCGAAGACGCACTGCGCCGCCGTCAGCTGCTACCCAACGATATGCCGTTCGGCACGCCGTTCATGGAAGCGGTGGACGACTCGATGGACAACCTGCTGCCGCTGCTCAATGACTACCAGGACAGCTGGCAGGCGCTGCAACGGGCGGATAACCAGATCGAGGCGCTGTACGCCCAGGTACGCCTCAAAGGGGTGGCCAAGTTCGACAGCGAAGACGACATGGAGCGCCGCCTGCAGCTGCTGATCAACGCCTACTCGCACCGCACCGAAGAAGCCCTGACCCTGGCCAAGGCGCGCCGTGCGGCGGTTACCGACATCGCCCGGACCCTGCGCAACATCCGTAGCGACTACGACAGCCTCGAGCACCAGCTGGCGCTGTTCAACCGCGAGATCAACAAGCGCCAGGTGTCCAACCTGGAAAGCTTCCGCGTGGTGCTGGCGCCGAACAAGGAAGCGCTCAAGCACATCGACCAGATCATCCACAGCGCCGGCCAGTACGAAGAAGGCGAGACCCTGTCGGTGTTCGACCTGACCCAAAACAGCGACCAGGATCACAAGAACGAAGAGGCCAAGGAGTACCTGGCCCGGCTGGTGGCAGCCAACCACAACCAACTGGGCCTCAAGGACCTGTTCGAGCTGGCGTTCGAGATCACCAAGATCAACAGCCAGCCGGTGATCCACGCCGACATCGATGGCGCTGCCTCCAACGGCACCACCATGACCATCAAGGCGCTGACCAACATGTACTTGTTGCTGCACCTGATGGACCGCGACCTGGCCGGGCGCATTCGCTTGCCGTACTACCTCGACGAGGCCGCCGACATCGACGAACGCAACCAGGCGGCGCTGCTCGAGACCAGCCAGCAGCTGGGCTTCGTGCCGATTCTGGCCAGCGTCAAGCCACAGGTGTCGGCGCACGTGGCGATCGATCTGGAAGGTGGTAGCGGACCGAATGGCATCTACATCGACGAATCGGACTGGAAGTACATCAGCCGGATCGATGCAGAGAAGGCGATTGTGCGTGAGGATGTGGCCGAAGAGTTGGCCTGATCTGTGATCTGCGCTAGTGGGGCCGCTGCGCGGCCCTTTCGCGACACAAGGCCGCTCCTACAGGAAAGCAGCGATCTGCTGTTGTAGGAGCGGCCTTGTGTCGCGAAAGGGCTGCAAAGCAGCCCCAAAATAAGTACTACCTGCTACTGCGCCCAAGGCAGGATTGGAATCGCGGTCACCGCGTTCTGCGGGCTGCCTTCGATCATGCGATCGCTGTAGACCAGGTACACCAGGGTGTTGCGCTTCTTGTCGAGAAAACGCACCACCTGCATGGTCTTGAACACCAGCGAGGTACGCTCCTTGAACACCTCGTCACCGTCCTTGAGTTCACCCTTGAAGTTGATCGGCCCAACCTGACGGCAGGCGATCGATGCTTCTGCACGGTCCTCGGCCAGGCCCAGGCCACCCTTGACGCCGCCGGTCTTGGCCCGCGACAGGTAGCAGGTCACACCCTCGACCTTGGGGTCATCGAAGGCTTCGACGACGATCCGGTCATTCGGCCCGACAAACTTGAACACGGTCGAGACCTGGCCGATTTCTTCAGCGCCCGCAACCATCGGCAGCATCAACACCGCCACGGCAAACAGCTTTTTCAGCACAGTCATCCCCTTACACCAGAACCAGGTTGTCGCGGTGCACCAGCTCGGGCTCCGCGCTGTAGCCAAGCAACGCTTCGATTGCATCGGACGGTTGGCCGATGATCTTCTGCGCTTCCAATGCACTGTAATTGGCCAGCCCGCGGGCCACTTCATGGCCGTCCGGGCCGACGCAGATCACCATCTCGCCGCGACGGAAGCTGCCCTGAACAGTCTTGACCCCAACCGGCAGCAGGCTCTTGTTGGCCTGGCGCAGTGCCTGCACGGCACCCTCGTCGAGCACCAGCGTGCCGCGGGTCTGCAGGTGGCCTGCCAGCCACTGCTTGCGCGCCGCGAGCATGCCGCGCTCTGGCGACAGCAGCGTGCCGAGGCGCTCACCGGCCTTGAGCCGATCCAGCACGCGCTCGATGCGCCCGCCAATGATGATGGTGTGCGCACCGGAACGCGCCGCCAGGCGCGCCGCACGCAGTTTGGTCTGCATGCCGCCGCGCCCCAGCGCACCGCCGGTGCTGCCGGCCACGGCGTCGAGCGCCGGGTCATCGGCGCGCGCTTCGAAGATCAGCTGGGCGTCGGGGTTGTGCCGTGGGTCGGCATCGAACATGCCATCGCGGTCGGTGAGGATCACCAGCAGGTCCGCCTCGACCAAGTTGGCCACCAGCGCTGCAAGGGTGTCGTTGTCGCCGAAACGGATCTCGTCGGTGACCACCGTGTCGTTCTCGTTGATCACCGGCACCACACCCAGATCGACCAGAGTGCGCAGGGTGCTGCGGGCATTCAGGTAACGCTTGCGGTCAGACAGATCGTCGTGGGTCAGGAGGATCTGCGCGGTGTGCTTGCCGTGCTCACCAAAGCTCGACTCCCACGCCTGCACCAGGCGCATCTGGCCCAGCGAGGCGGCGGCCTGCAGCTCGTTCATGGCACTCGGTCGCTTGTTCCAGCCAAGCTGGCTCATGCCCGCTGCTACGGCCCCGGAAGAGACCAGCACCAACTCCACCCCTGCTTCACGCAGGGCCACCATCTGCTCGACCCAAACGCCCATGGCACCGCGGTCCAGGCCCTTGCCATCGGCGGTCAGCAGGGCGCTGCCGATCTTCACGACCCAGCGCTTCGCGCCCGTCACCTTGCTTCGCATCTTCATCCAACCCATGTCGATTCGTAGATACTAAAACGCCGCTCCTGAGAGCGGCGTTTAGTGTACTGCAAGCGGTCAGTCGCGCACGTAAATGATTTCCGGGCCGTCTTCGTCGTCCTCGAAATCATCATCCCAGACATCGTCTTCGCCAACGCTGTGCACGCTCTTGACGCCAGTGCGGCGCAAGGTACGGGCATCGTCCAGGGCCTGCAACTGAGCACGTGCTTCGTCTTCGATGCGCTGATCGAGGCTGGCCAGCTGCGCGGCGTAGGCCGGGTCGGCGGCCAGGCGGTCGGCGCGGTCTTCGAGGTAGCGCATGATGTCGCGGCTGAGGGCTTCGGTACCCTGCTTGGAGATTGCCGAGATCACATAGACCGGGCCCTTCCACTGCAGGCGCTCGACCACTTCCTTGACCCGCTCGTCACGCTCGTCGTCCATCAGCATGTCCGACTTGTTCAGCACCAGCCAGCGCTCACGCTCGGCCAGCGACGGGCTGAAGCGGGTCAGCTCGTTGACGATGACTTCGGCAGCGTCGGCCGAGTTGGTCTCGTCCAGCGGCGCCAGGTCAACCAGATGCAGCAGGATGCGAGTACGCGCCAGGTGCTTGAGGAAGCGGATACCCAGGCCGGCACCTTCCGAGGCGCCTTCGATCAGGCCGGGGATGTCGGCGATGACGAAGCTCTTCCAGCGGTCGACGCTGACCACGCCCAGGTTTGGCACCAGGGTGGTGAACGGGTAGTCGGCGACTTTCGGCTTGGCGGCCGATACCGAACGGATGAAGGTACTTTTGCCAGCGTTGGGCAGGCCGAGCAGGCCGACGTCAGCGAGGACTTTCATTTCCAGTTTCAGGTCACGCTGATCACCCGGCTTGCCTGGGGTGGTCTGGCGTGGCGCACGGTTGGTGCTGGACTTGAAACGGGTGTTGCCCAGGCCGTGCCAGCCGCCTTGGGCGACCATCAGCTTTTGCCCGGCCTTGACCAGGTCGCCGATCACTTCCTGGGTCGAGGCATCGATCACGGTGGTGCCAACCGGCACCCGCAGGATCATGTCTTCGCCCTTCTTGCCGGTGCAGTCGGTGCTGCCGCCGTTGGCGCCGCGCTGGGCGTCGAAGTGACGGGTGTAGCGATAGTCGACCAGGGTGTTGAGGTTTTCGTCGGCAATCATGTACACCGAGCCACCGTCGCCGCCATCACCACCGTTGGGGCCACCGTTCTCGATGAACTTCTCGCGGCGGAAGCTCATGCAACCGTTACCGCCATCACCGGCTTTGACCCGGATCGATACTTCGTCAACAAACTTCATAGAAACCGCCTCTCGTCAGCAGACGAGTTGAAATGACTCAAAAACATGAGGCTCTTGCAAAAATGAGCGCGGCGACCCCGAGACGCAGAGACCGACGCCGGCAGCCCAGACAAACAGCTTTGCAAGAGGCTCACCACAAACGAAAAAGCCCCGTCGCGTGACGGGGCTTCTCCAGCGACAGCGCGATTAGCCCGCGACGACGCTCACGTAACGGCGGTTGAATTCGCCTTTCTTCTCGAACTTGATCACGCCTTCGATCTTGGCGAACAAGGTGTGATCCTTGCCCATGCCAACGCCGTAGCCGGCGTGGAACTGGGTGCCACGCTGACGGACGATGATGTTGCCGGCCTTGATGACCTGGCCGCCATACATCTTCACGCCAAGGCGTTTCGATTCTGAGTCGCGACCGTTACGAGTACTACCACCAGCCTTCTTGTGAGCCATGGTTCAATTCTCCAAATAAATTCAGGGGATCTAGGAAATTAAGCCTGGATGCCGGTGATTTTGATCTCGGTGAACCACTGGCGGTGGCCCATACGCTTCATGTGGTGCTTACGACGACGGAACTTGATGATGCGAACCTTGTCGTGACGGCCTTGCGAGATGACCTCGGCAACCACGGTAGCGCCAGCAACAACTGGAGCACCGATGGTGACTGCGTCGCCATTGGCAACCAGCAGGACGCGATCGAAGGTCACGGATTCGCCAGTGGCGATTTCCAGTTTCTCGATCTTCAGGTATTCACCTTCAGCGACTTTGTACTGCTTGCCGCCGGTAACAATTACTGCGTAAGACATGGTATTTCTCCGATAATCCTGCTCACCCAGCTCTTTATATATTGAGTATTGGCTGGCATGGCTGCACAAGGCTGGAACGGCCCGGCGCAATTGCGTAAGGCAGGTGCTGCCCAGGAAAGTTAGGGTGCGCGATTGTACGCAACCCAGGATGGCCTTGCAAGTCCCGCCCCGGCGCGGCAGGCAGCGTGCCTTGACACACCGCAACCCTCGACCTAGCATGCCGCGCAACCCCAATGGAGCAGCCGATGCAACCCCAAACCTTCTACCGCGCGGTAGCTGATGATTTCAGCGCCGTCGACGAGATCATCAAGAAGCAGCTGACCTCGCGCGTGCCGCTGGTATCGAAGATCGGCGACTATATCACGTCGGCCGGCGGCAAACGCCTGCGGCCCTTGCTGGTACTGCTCTGCGGCAAGGCGCTGGGTCGCGAAAGCGACGACCTGCGCCTGCTGGCAGCGACCATCGAGTTCCTCCACACCGCCACCCTGCTGCACGACGATGTGGTCGACATGTCCGGCATGCGCCGTGGCCGCTCCACCGCCAACGCGCTGTGGGGCAACGCGCCGAGCGTGCTGGTGGGCGACTTCCTTTATTCGCGCTCGTTCGAAATGATGGTCGAACTGGGTTCGATGTCGGTGATGCAGATCCTCGCCAAGGCCACTCGCGTGATCGCCGAAGGCGAAGTGCTGCAGCTGTCGCGGGTGCGTGACGCGAGCACCAGCGAAGAGGTGTACATGGAAGTCATCCGCGGCAAGACCGCGATGCTCTTCGAAGCCTCGACCCACAGCGCCGCTGCGCTGGCCGGTGCCAGCGACGAGCAACGTGAAGCGCTGCGCACCTTTGGTGATCACCTTGGCGTGGCCTTCCAGCTGGTCGACGACCTGCTCGACTATCAGGGCGACTCGGAGACACTTGGCAAGAACGTCGGCGACGATCTGGCCGAAGGCAAGCCGACCCTGCCGCTGATCTACACCATGCGCGAAGGCTCGCCCGAGCAGGCCGCACTGGTGCGCAAGGCGATCCAGAAGGGTGGCCTGGAAGATCTCGAGCAGATTCGCGCTGCCGTGCACGACTCAGGCGCCCTCGCCTACACCGCGCAGATGGCCCGCGACTACGTCGCCCGCGCCATCGCCTGCCTGGAAGTACTGCCAGCCAGCGAATACCGCGATGCACTGGTCGAACTCAGCGAGTTTGCGGTAGCCCGTACTCACTAATCGGGCGCTCCAACACGGATCGCGCCAGCAGAGGGCGATGAGAGCGAATCTCACCGCCCCGCTCACCGGCAAAACCTTATACAATGTAGGCTTTTCCAGCCCTGCCAAAGGACCCGTAGTGAGCACTCTGCCTGCCTGCCCCAAATGCAATTCCGAATATACCTACGAAGACGGCACCCAGCTGATCTGCCCTGAATGCGCCCACGAGTGGTCGGCCAGCGGCGATGCCGAAGCAGCCAGCGATGACGTGGTGAAGAAGGATTCGGTCGGTAACGTCCTGCAGGACGGCGATACCATCACCGTGATCAAGGACCTCAAGGTCAAGGGCACCTCGCTGGTGGTCAAGGTCGGCACCAAGGTCAAGAACATCCGCCTGTGCGACGGCGACCATGACATCGACTGCAAGATCGACGGCATCGGCCCGATGAAGCTCAAGTCCGAGTTCGTGCGCAAGGTCTGACTTGCTCTGGTCTGGGGCTGCCCTCGGTGGCCCCGACAGATCCTGCAACAGGATCGACCGACCATTGGCGAAAAAAACCAATAGTTACTTGCTATTTTGATAATAAGAATTATTCTCATTGGAAACCGCTATCCAAGGAGAATAGCCATGACTTATCTGATCGACGCCTGGCTGGACCGCCCCCATCCCTACCTGAGAATCCTCCACCGCGAGACCGGTGAAGTGTGCGCGGTACTTGAACAGGACGCCCTCAACGAGCTACGCGACCAGGGTGACCTGGACCTGCATGGGCTTAATTCAAGCGAGCCGGTGGTGCTCAAGGAGCTGGTACGCAATTTGTTTCTGTTCTGCTATGCACGGGCATTGCGCCCTGGCGGGACGGACTGGAACTGAAGGTCAAGCGAAAGGGCCGCACCAGGCGGCCCAGACGGTCTTACAGAACGTCGAGCAGCTCGACGTCGAACACCAGAACGCTGTGCGGCGGGATGCTGCCAACGCCTTGAGCGCCGTAAGCCAGCTCGCTCGGCACATACAGGCGCCATTTGCTGCCGGCATTCATCAGCTGCAGAGCTTCGGTCCAGCCGGCGATCACGCCACCAACCGGGAATTCAGCAGGCTGACCACGATCGTAGGAACTGTCGAATACAGTGCCGTCGATCAGGGTGCCGTGGTAGTGGGTGCGTACAGTGTCGTCGCGGCTTGGCTTGGCGCCAACACCGGCGGTCAGCACTTCGAACTGCAGGCCCGAAGCCAGGGTGGTGATGCCTTCGCGCTTGGCGTTTTCAGCCAGGAACTCGACGCCCACAGCAGCAGCGACTTCAGCCTTGGCAGCGGCTTCGGCTTGCATGATGTCGCGGATGGTCTTGAACGCAGCCGACAGGTCGGCCTCGTTGACGCGGCTTTCAACGCCATTGAAGGCGTCGGTCAGGCCGGCGACGATGGCTTCCAGGCTGACGCCTGGTGGCGGGTTGTCACGCAGCTGACCGCCGAGCTGACGGCCAATGCCGTAGCTGACGCGGGTTTCGTCGGTGGACAGAATGAGTTCGGACATTGACTTGCTCCGCAGCAGGGCGCAGTGCAGCCGCGCCCTTGATCAAAAGGGCGAGCAGCCTAGCACACTGCAGCGCAGCAGATCAGCTACCGGGCCACTGCGCACCGCAGATACACAACCGCCCGGCCGTTGGGCAACGGTCGGGCGGCATGGGCAATGCGGCAGAGCAATGCTTAGTGCTTGGTCAGCTTGTCCAGATAACCCATGACAAATGCCGAAATGACAAAGGTCATGTGGATGATCACGTACCACATCAGCTTGTCGGTGGAGATGTTCTGCGCATCCATGAACACCCGCAGCAGATGAATCGAAGAAATTGCCACGATCGACGCGGCGACTTTCATCTTCAGCGAGGTCGAGTCCATCTTGCCCAGCCAGCTGAGCTTTTCCTTGCTGTCGTCGATGTCCAGCTGCGAGACGAAGTTCTCGTAGCCAGAGATCATCACCATCACCAGCAGGCCGCCAACCAGCGACATGTCGATCAGCGACAGGATGACCAGGATCAGGTCGGCCTCGCTGAGAGCGAACACATTGGGCAGTACATGCAGGACTTCTTGGAAGAACTTCAGCGCCAGCGCCAGCAGGCCAAGCGACAGGCCGAAGTAGATCGGGGCAAGCAACCAACGCGATGCGTACATCGCGTTCTCGAGAAAACGTTCCATGGAGGATAAAACTCGTCAGGTGAGCGGAAAGCGATCGCGAGTATAGCCACCCACCTGTTACAGCAAAAGCCTGCGGTCGGTTGCCGCAGGGTACAAATCGCTCAAGCGGGCGGGTCAGGTTTCAGGATGAAACTGATAGTCGCCCAGATTGCGGCAGCGTTCGCCGTTGATCTTGCGCAGTTGCCCTTGCAGGTGCACACACCAGATCTGCGGGTCTTCAGCGACGTGATAACCATGCAAGGTCAGGCTGTCGACAATCGCGTTGAGCACCGACTCGGCCACCAGCGGTCCATGGAACGGCCCCTGGGCCTTGATCGCCGAGGGCTGTTCACCGGCCATGCCGGCCGCAAACAGCAGCGTCCACATGCCGTTGTCGCCAGACAGCGGACGAATGCTGCATTCAATACGAGTCACCAGGCCAAGGCACTGGCGGGTGAGGCTGAGGTTGCGCATGGCGGCGTCCCCTCCGAGGTAACCATTTCAGCCAATCACTGCAGGCTGTTTCCATCCTGAACGCTGTTGCTCTCCCTAAGTTCCAGCATAGAAGATCAACGGAAAAAGATGGAAAACCGGCGCCGAACGGTAGCACATTGCCTTCAGCGCCGTTTTTTTGACTTACGCCGGTTTAGCTTGAGCGATCATCTCCTCCATACGCTCCTTCTCAGCGTCCTTGATGTCTTCCTCGCTGATCATTTCGGCAATCTCGCTGAGCCGCTCGACCACTCGGGCGTTGACACTGCCCTCGGGGAATTCACCGTTCTCATCCGGCGTACCGGCATCGGTGCCGACCAGCAGGCTCAACGCTTCATCCGCCTGGCTGACCGCGTAGACGTTGAACTGACCCGCCTCCACTGCCTGCAACACACGCTCATCGAGCATCAACGTGGCGACGTTGGCGCGCGGGATGATCACCCCTTGCTCGCCGGTCAGGCCGCGCGCTTCGCACAGGCGGAAGAAGCCCTCGATCTTCTCGTTGACCCCGCCAACCGCCTGCACCTCGCCAAACTGGTTGATCGAGCCGGTGATGGCGAAACACTGCTTGAGCGGCGTGCGCGACAGCGCCGAGATCAGCGTACAGGCCTCGCCCAGCGACGCACTGTCGCCATCGACATAGCCGTAGGACTGCTCAAGGGCGATGCTCGCCGAGATCGCCAGAGGGAATTCCTGGGCGTACCGGCTGCCCAGATACCCGGTTAGGATCATCACCCCCTTGGAGTGAATCGGCTGGCCCAGATTGACCTCACGCTCGATGTCGACGATACCGCTCCCCCCCGGATACACCGTGGCCGAGATCCGCGCCGGCATACCGAACGCCGAATCACCCACCTCAAGCACGGTCAGGCCGTTGCACTTGCCGATCGCCGCACCTTCTGTGTCGATCAGGATGATCCCGGCCAGCATGTCGTCGAGCACCCGCTGCGAGACGCGCCCGGTACGAGTCGCCTTGGCTTTCAGGGCTCGTTCGATGTGCCCGGCATCAGTCATTTCGCCGTTGGCCAACTGGCGGATGAAGTCCGCCTCACTGACCAACTGGAACAGGTCGCCGATGCGCGCCGAGAGGCGTGACTGGTTTTCTGCCAGGCGAGCGCTGTAGGTGGCCAGACGCGCAACCGCGTCGCTGGTCAACGGCGCCATGCCCTCTTCGTTGGTGCGGGTACGCAGCAACTGGGCGAACTGCTCAAGGTTCTCGTCGACCATGGGCATGTCTTCGTCGAAGTCGACCAGCACCCGGAACATCTCCTGGAAGTCCGAATCATGGTCTTGCAGCGCGTAGTACAGCTGACGCGAGCCAATGATCACCAACTTGACGTTGAGCGGGATCATCTGCGGCGCGAGGCTGACCGTGGCTACGCGGCCCAGCTCACCCAGCGGCGATTCCATCTTCAGCTTGCGCGACTGCAACGCACGCTTGAGGCCGTCCCAGACGTACGGCTCGCCGAGCATCTTCTCTGCTTCAAGGATCAGGAAGCCGCCATTGGCCCGGTGCAAGGCACCTGGACGCAACTGGCGGTAGGAGGTGTACAGCGCGCCCTGGTCGGTGCTGTATTCAATGCGACCGAACAGATTGTCGTAGGTCGGGTGCGGCTCGAACACTACCGGCGCGCCACCGCTGTTGGGGTGACCGACCATCAGGCTTGGCGCGTAATACTCCTCGAGCATCTTGCGCGCGACCGGGTCGGCCTTGGCGTCATCGACCAGTTCTTCAACCACGGTGCGCAGCAGGTTCAACTGCACCGATTGCAGATAGGCGCAGACTGCTGCGTTTTCAGCGTATTTTTCCGACAGCGGTGCCAACAGCGGCTGCAGTGCCAGGGTGATGGTTTCTTCGTTGAGCTGGCGCAGTTGGTTGTTCGACTCACGCTTCCATTGCGGCAGGCTGGCAAGCTCTTCGTTGAGACGCTCTTCAAGCTGCGAAATGTCGTCGTGGAAGCGCTCGCGCACTTCGTCCGGCAACTGGGCGAACTCCGCTTCGTCCAGCGCCTTGCCGTCGCTCATCGGCGTGAAGGCAACGTTGCTGGCGTCGCGGTACAGGGCCACGTCCTTTTCCAGCGAGGCGCGTTCGATAACGTCCAGGGCACGGTCGTAGCGCTGGTTGAAGGCGCGGTCGATGGCGCTTTTTTTCTGCTGGTAGGACGGGTGCTCGAACACTGCCGGGAAGGTCGCCAGCAGGTTGTCGATCAAACCGTTCATGTCACTGATGAACTCGCCGGCAGTGCCCGACGGCAGCTCCAGCGCACGCGGCTCGCGCATGTCCTCGAAGTTGTTGACGTAGACCCAGTCAGCCGGCGTCTTCTGGCGCTTACCCTCGGCGCGCAGGTAGCGTTTGACGAAAGAGAAGCGACCGGTACCCGGCTCGCCCATGACAAACACGTTGTAACCAGGGCGCGGCATGGCCACACCGAATTGCAGGGCCTCGACAGCACGTTCCTGGCCCAGGACGCCGCGAAACGGTTCCAGATCGTCAGTATTGGTGAAAGCAAACTGCTCGGGAGAAAAACGCCGGGTCAGGGCTTCAGGCGCAAGACGCAGGCGCGCAGCGACAGGATCGGGCATTGGGTTTCCTTACTTCGGCGGGGCGATGAAAGCATTCTGGCGCTGCCTGACCGCACGTTGCAAGGCTCACCGGGACTTTATGTCGCAGCCAACCTCTGGCAATTACTCATGCAATTTTTTGTAATAAGCCACGCAACCTTTGGATCGTGCCTAAACTCCAACATTGCGCGGGGTAGCATTATGCTGTTCCGAGCTGGCAAGGAATTGCCAGAACCCCTGACCATTGGTAAGTCTACTAAGAAAGAGAACGAAGCTATGAAACGGATTCTTCTGGGTACTCTGTTCACCGCAATCTCGATCAACGCCATGGCAGAAGCGCCTGGTGGCCCGAACTGCGGCTGGGGCAACATGCTGTTCGAAGGCCAGCGCGGGACTCCTGCTCACTTCCTGGCTTCCACCACCAACGGTACTTCCGGCAACGCCACCTTCGGCATGACCTCGGGCACCAACGGTTGCTCGACCAAGGCTTCGCTGACCTACGGCGGCAAGTCCTGGTTCGCCATGAACGGCATGATGAACGAGCTTTCCGAAGACATGGCGCAAGGCCAGGGCGAAGCTCTGACCACCTACGCCGTGGTTCTCGGCGTTGCACCTGAAGATCGCGCGCACTTCGCCGCGGTTACCCACCAGCACTTCGGCGAGATCTTCAACAGCGCCGACGCCACTGCTGAAACCGTGCACAACAACACCCTCGCGGTGCTCAAAAGCGACCCGCAACTGGCCAAGTACGCTACCGAGGCTTGAGTCCGGCCCTTCCCGCCCCTCACCGGGGCGGGACTGGCATCATCATCGGCATCCTTCAAGAAGTAGTTGCCCGACATGCTCAAACGCCTTGCCCTTCTGGCTCTGCTTGGCAGCGCCCAGCTCAACGCTGCACCCCACGTCGACCCTGCGCGCCTGCAACAGCTGGCGGCCACGCCCTACTGGATTGCCCTCGGCCACTACGAGACCGGCAAACTGGGCGGTTGGCGCAGTTATGTCGACGATGCCAAATTCTTCCTCGCCGAAGACGGCGGGCACCATCCCGACCGCGAACTGGCGGCCACTGTACAAGCGTTGTACGCCCCGGCCGGCCTCGGCGACAAGCACGCCCAATGCGTCTACCCCGCGCGCACCCGCTGGCTGCGTGAGCAACTCGACCTGCAAGACCTGCCGCAGCCCGACTGCGCCGAATTCCGCCAGTGGTATCAGTCGGTAGACCCGCACAGCGCAGTACTGATATTCCCCGCGGCTTACCTGAACAGCCCGTCGTCGATGTTCGGCCATACCCTGCTGCGTATCGACCAGGCCAAGACCCGCGACGACGACACCACCCTGCTCAGCTACGCGATCAACTTCGGTGCCTACATCGAAGGCAGCGACAACAGCATTCTCTATGCCTGGAAAGGCCTGGCAGGCGGCTACCCCGGGTTATTCGCCCTGATGCCGTACCAGGAGAAGTTGTCCGAGTATCGCAGCCTGGAAAACCGCGACCTGTGGGAGTACCAGCTGGACCTGACGCCGACCGAGACCGGGCGCATGGTCGAACACGTGTGGGAGCTCAAACAGGTCCAGTTCGACTATTTCTTCTTTGACGAAAACTGCTCGTATCGCCTGCTCGAACTGCTGCAAGTCGCCCGACCCGGGCTGGACCTGACCTCGCAGTTCCCGCTGACGGCGATCCCTACCGACACGGTCAAGGCAGTCAAGCAATCCGGGCTGGTTTCCAGTGTTCGCTACCGGCCCTCCCGTGAACGTGAACTGCTGGCCCGCGCAGATTCGCTCGATCATCAGGAAAAACAGCAAGTGCTGGCCATCAGCGCCGACACCGCGCAGCTGCAGAGCGCCGAATTCAACGCCCTGCCCAAGCCGCGTCAGGCCCTGGTGCAAGACGCCGCCTACCGCCTCGAGCGCTATCGCGCCAACGGCCAGGAACGCGACCCGGCTCAGGCCAAGCGCAGTTTCGAGCTGCTGCAGGCAATCAACCGCAATCCACCTGAGCCACTCGAAGTAGAACGCCCGGGCCTGCCTGAAAACGGCCACCAGTCGCGCACCTGGCAGGTTGGCGTTGGCACCCGTGATGACCGCGCCTTTGCCGAGTACGGCCTGCGCATGGCTTACCACGACCTCAACGACAACGCCTACGGCTTCCCACTCGGCGCGCAGATCGAGATTCTCCAACTCAAGCTGCGCCAGTACGAAGGCAACGACTGGCAGGTACAGCAACTCGACCTCGCCACCATCCGCTCCCTGACGCCGCGCAACGAGCTGCTCAAACCGCTGTCGTGGCAGGTTGCCGGTGGCCTTGAGCGGGTACCGGGCAAGCATGACGATGAGGTGCTGGTCAGCCACGTCAACGGCGGCGCCGGCGGCACCTGGCAGCTGGCCGACGGCTTGCTCGGCTTTGCCTTGGGCACGGTACGGGTCGAACACCACAACGACTTTGCCGAGTTCATCAGCCCGGCTGCAGGCTTCAATGGTGGCCTGCTCTGGCGCAATGGGCTGGGCAACATGACCGTCGAAGCCAAGGGCGATTACTTCACCAATGGCGAAGTGCGCCGCAGCCTCAGCCTCAATCAGCAGTGGGAAATCAGCCAGGACCTGGGCCTGCGCCTGAGCGCCAAGCGTGAATACAGCCAGCTGGCCACTGCGCAAAACGAGGTGATGCTCGAGTTGAAGTGGTACCACTACTGATGCAGCCGGCCCCGGTCTGAGCGCACAGGGTTGCGTTCAGGCCGGGTTTGGCCGTACAGCAATCCAACACTGTTTTGACATCAGCGCGACAATCCGGCGCCTAGACTCTCTCTATTACGTGGAGGTCTGGCACATGTCGCGGTACTGGCTTGGAATCGGAATAGCATTGTTGCTCACGGGCTGCCAGTCAGCTCACGAGCAGATGATCGAGCACGGCTATCCGCCCGCCTACGCCGATGGTTACGGCGACGGCTGCAGCAGCGGCCGCCAGGCGGCGGGCTTGATGGTCGGGGACTTTCGTAAGAACGTGCCGCGTTATCTCGCCGAGCGCCAGTATGAAACCGGATGGGACGATGGCTTTCGGCAGTGCCAGAGCATGCAGGCCAATCAGGATTTGCGTGACTACCGCGAACACTACTGGAACGAGCGTGACCGCGACTGGCAGCATGAAAAGGATCGCGACACCGCGCGGGCCTACCGTCATAACTAGGCCCCGAACTGGCTTGCACTGAAACGACCTGCCTGTGGCAGAGGTCTCATGCCTGAGGAGGGCCGAGCATGAGCCGAGCATTTGTCAACGAAGACCACGCCGCCGCCCAGACCGAAGAGCCGGTTCAGCGGCGGGTCAGCGAGCAACCCAACTACGTCACCGCTGCTGGCCTGCGCTTGCTGCAGCAGCGCGTGGCCGCGCTGAACGCCCAGCGAGAGCAACTGCTGGCAGAGGGTGAGCGTGCCGACAAGCAGCAGGTGGCAAACACCGAAAGCGAACTGCGTTACTTCGCCGCGCGCGTGCAGAGCGCACAGGTGGTGCCACCGGCGACCTCCGAGCAGAAGGTACAGATTGGCAGCTGCGTGATGTTTATCGATGAGGATGAGCAACAACACAGCGTGCAGTTGGTCGGCGAGGATCAAGCAGACGCCAGGCATGGCCTGATCAACTGGGGTTCGCCATTGGGGCGCGCATTACTAGGCGCGGCGCCGGGGGATGAAGTCCTGTGGCGGCGCCCGGCCGGGGACCAGATGATCGTTATTACCGCCATAACGCCGGACGCTGTGTAGGAGCGGCCTTGCCGGGGCGCTCCTACACAAGCGTATGTCAGACCACGCCTTGCGCCAGCATCGCGTCAGCGACTTTGACGAAGCCGGCGATGTTGGCGCCTTTGACGTAGTTGACCTTACCGTCGGCTTCTTCGCCGTAATGCACGCAAGCATGGTGGATCGACTGCATGATGTTGTGCAGCTTGCTGTCCACTTCACCCGCGGTCCACAGCAGGCGCATGGCGTTCTGCGACATTTCCAGGCCGCTGACGGCAACGCCGCCGGCGTTCGAAGCCTTACCCGGGGCATACAGAATGCCCGCGTCGATGAAGATATCCACAGCCTCGAGCGTGGTCGGCATGTTGGCGCCTTCTGCCACACAGATACAGCCGTTGCGCAGCAGAGTCTGCGCGTCTTCGGCGCCCAGCTCATTCTGAGTAGCACATGGCAGGGCGATGTCGCAGGCCAGGGTCCATGGCGTTTGCCCCTTGCGGAACTCCAGGCCGAACTGGCTGGCCAGCTCGCTGATACGCCCGCGCTTGACGTTTTTCAGCTCCATCAATGCATCCCACTGGGCATCGTTCAGGCCGGCTTCGCAGTACAGCGTGCCTTCCGAGTCGGACAGCGAGATGACCTTGCCGCCCAGGTCCATGACCTTGCGCGCTGCATACTGAGCCACGTTGCCGGAGCCGGAGATGGCCACCCGGCGACCGTCGATACGCAGGCCCTGACGCTTGAGCATTTCTTCAGCGAAGTACACGCAGCCGTAGCCGGTCGCTTCCGGGCGGATCAGGCTGCCGCCGTAGGTCATGCCTTTGCCGGTCAGCACCGAGGTGAACTGGTTGGCCAGGCGCTTGTACTGGCCGAACATGAAGCCGATCTCGCGTGCACCAACGCCGATATCACCGGCCGGCACGTCGCAATCAGCACCAATGTGGCGGTACAGCTCGCTCATGAAGGCCTGGCAGAAGCGCATCACTTCAGCGTCGCTCTTGCCCTTTGGATCGAAGTCCGAGCCACCCTTGCCGCCGCCCATGGGCAGCGAGGTCAGCGAGTTCTTGAAGGTCTGCTCGAAGGCGAGGAACTTGAGCACGCTGAGGTTGACCGAGCGATGGAAGCGCAAGCCGCCTTTGTAAGGGCCGATGGCGCTGTTCATCTGGATGCGGTAGCCGCGGTTGACCTGGACCTTGCCCTGATCATCGACCCAGGAGACACGGAACAGAATCGCGCGCTCAGGCTCGACGATACGCTCGAGAATGCCGGCTTGCAGGTAGTGAGGGTTGGCCTCGAGGAAGGGCCAAAGCGTACGCAGGACCTCCTCCACTGCCTGGTGGAATTCGGGTTGGCCAGGGTCACGCTGCTGCAGGCGCGCGAGGAAATCGTCGACGGATTCGATCATGCTAGACATCTCACCAAGAGAGGGTTGGACTTATATTTTTTCCCGACTCTATCAAGAACCGCTCGCACTGCAACAGGGCGAAATGTCGTTTTTTTGAAATAAATTGGTGCGTTTTATATAAATGTATACAAAGGACCACGCGGAATGCTTGTGAAAGCAGCCTGACCGTAGCTTAAGCAGGCACAAAAAAGGGGCCCCGCAGGGCCCCAATCTTGTGCAGCGGATGAAGCGGTTACTGCGCCAGCTTCTTGTGGCGAACACGGTGCGGCTGGGCCGCTGCGTCGCCGAGGCGTTTCTTGCGATCAGCTTCGTACTCGGTGTAGTTACCTTCGAAGAACAGCACGTTGGAGTCGTCTTCGTAGGCGAGGATGTGCGTGGCGACACGGTCCAGGAACCACCGATCGTGAGAGATCACGATGGCTGCGCCTGGGAAGTCGAGCAGCGCTTCCTCCAGCGAACGCAGGGTTTCGACGTCGAGGTCGTTGGACGGTTCGTCGAGCAGCAGGACGTTGCCGCCTTCTTTCAAGGTCAGCGCCAGGTGCAGACGGCCACGCTCACCACCGGACAGGTCCTTGACGAACTTCTGCTGGTCCCCGCCCTTGAAGTTGAAGCGGCCAACATAGGTACGCGCCGGGATCTCATAGTTGCCGATGCGGATCTGGTCGGAGCCGTCGGAAATCTGCTGGAATACCGACTTGCTGCCGTCGAGGTCCTCGCGGCTCTGGTCAACACAGGCCAGCTGCACGGTTTCGCCGATCTCGATGGTGCCCGAGTCCGGTTGCTCTTTGCCCATCAGCATGCGGAACAGGGTCGACTTACCGGCACCGTTACCGCCGATCACGCCAACGATGGCGCCTTTAGGCATGGCGAATGAGAGGTTCTCGATCAGCACGCGATCGCCATAGCTCTTGCTGACGTTCTTGAACTCGATGACCTTGTCGCCCAGACGCGGACCGGCCGGGATATAGATCTCGTTGGTCTCGCTGCGCTTCTGGAATTCCTGCGACTGCATTTCTTCGAAGCGTGCCAGACGGGCCTTGGACTTGGACTGGCGGGCCTTGGCGCCTTTGCGCACCCACTCCAGTTCTTCCTTCATGGCTTTTTCGTGAGCGCTCTGCTGCTTGGACTCTTGCGCCAGACGGTCCGACTTGGCTTCCAGCCAGCCCGAATAGTTGCCTTCGTACGGGATACCGGCGCCGCGGTCGAGCTCGAGGATCCAGCCGGCAACGTTGTCGAGGAAGTACCGGTCGTGGGTAATCGCGACCACGGTGCCCGGGAAGTCGTGCAGGAAGCGCTCGAGCCAGGCCACCGAATCAGCATCCAGGTGGTTGGTTGGTTCGTCGAGCAGGAGCATGTCGGGGGCCGACAGCAGCAGGCGGCACAGAGCGACGCGGCGTTTTTCACCACCGGAGAGGTGCTCGACCTTGGCATCCCATGCCGGCAGACGCAGGGCATCGGCAGCGACTTCGAGCTGACGCTCGAGGTTGTGGCCGTCGGCGGCCTGCAGGATCGACTCGAGCTTGGCCTGTTCGGCAGCCAGCTTGTCGAAGTCGGCATCCGGTTCGGCGTAGGCAGCGTAGACCTCGTCCAGGCGCGCCTGGGCGTCCTTGATCACGCTGACCGCTTCCTCGACCACTTCACGCACGGTCTTGGTTGGGTCCAACTGCGGCTCCTGAGGCAGGTAGCCGACGTTCAGTTCAGGCATCGGACGGGCTTCACCGTCGAACTCTTTGTCGACGCCAGCCATGATCTTCAGCAAAGTCGATTTGCCCGAACCGTTGAGGCCGAGCACGCCGATCTTGGCGCCGGGGAAGAACGACAGCGAAATGTTCTTCAGGATTTCGCGCTTCGGCGGCACGACCTTGCTCAGCCGATGCATGGTGTAGACGTATTGAGCCAAAACCAAGCCCTCTATAGATAGGTGAAGACATCCGAACTACCCGGCTGATGCCAGGGGGATGTGCTACAGGGTGTCAGTGAACAAAGGCGACCATTCTACGCCAACTGCGGGCGTTGGCCAGATGTCAGGGCTTGAGGTGGGGGGCTGCTGTGCAGCCCCAATCACACAGCTGTCAAGCCAGCAGCCTCAACCACGCCGCTGCTTGGCCTGCTTGCCTCGCGGCGGGCGATTGCCGGCCTGCTTGACCAACTGCGCCGCCCAGGCGGCCTTGGCATTGAAGCTGGCCGCAGGCGCTGGCTGGCTCGACACTGGCTGCTTGAGCACAGACGCCAGCGCAGGATTGACCTGCGGCGTGGCTACCGAAGGAGCCGCTGCAGGCAACACCACCGAGGCGACCGCAAAACCAGGCTCACTGGCAGCCTTGGCAGCCTTCGCCGACTTGCGCAGCTCAGCCAGCGACGGGCTCTTGCGCACCACTGCCGCGTTGGCATCAGGTTTGACCAGCGAGCGCTGGCAGGATTTACACGAAACGGCATCGGCCACACCGGTGCTGACCAAGGTCTGGCTGCTGCGCCCGCAGGCGGAATCGAGGCCGTTGAGGGAATAGTGGGTAACCAAAACCGTACATCTCCAGAAGCGTAAACAGTCAAGCGGCGGGCATTCTCGCACAGCCAGCAAGAGGTTGCCGAACCGGACCCGATCAACGCATCGGCGACAAGCTGAATGCGGAGCTGGCACTTCGCCACAATTGCAGGCATGCTAGCCGCCTTCATGTGTCCACAACTATAAGTGCGCGCCACTCCAGGCTCAGGCACGACCCATGCATGTTGCGCCCCTGCCGTCGCCGCCCAATTGCAGGACCATCGCTTGACCAATCTCAACCAACCGCCCGTTTTGCGCCCTGCTCCCACTTCGAGCAGTGTATCCCTGCGCGGCTCGCTCAAGGGCGCGCTGGCCATGCTTGCGCTGGTTTTGCTGGGCTTGCTGCTGTGGCAGCTGTTCGCGCAGTTCCGCCATACCCAGGCTGAAATGCGCGAACACACGGTTGTCGCCAGCGCCAAATTGGCCGACAACCTCAACCTGAATCTGGCGCTCAAGGCTCAGCAAGCGCTGAACCTGGTCCAGCCCTACGTCAAAGCGCCGACGCCTGAAGCATTGCCGTGGCTGCTGCAAACCCTGCAGACGCGCCTGCCTAGCCTGCGCCATGTGGCCTGGTTGAACCAGAATGGCCAGGTCGTGGCCGACAGCCTGGTCGGCAGCCCTGACCGCCAGTTGATTGACGAGTTGCTGCAATTGAATCGCGGCCGCAGCCATTTCTTTGCCAATGCTGCGGACAACGGCACGATCTATCTGCTGCTGCGGCAAACGCCGGAACAAGGCGTCGGGTATTGGCTGCTGCGTCTGAGCCCTGACTATTACCCGGCGCTGACCGAGCATCTGGACGGCCCTGACCACCCGCTCTGGCTGCTGGAAAGCAGCCGCGACGGTGCGGTGCTCGAGCGCCATGAGCCCGCCGCTTCCAGCGGTGAACCGCTACAAAGCGTGATGCTCGCCTTCCTCGATAACAGTACCTGGCAACTGCGCGGCCTGTATGACGAAGGCTTGACTCGCCAGCAACTGCTGCTGCCAATGCTGGGCAAGTGCCTGTTGGTGGTGATCTGTGCGTTGCTGCCGTTGCTGGCACTGATCAACATGCGCCGGCGCCAGCGCGCGCTGCAGGAAGACCGCCGCCGCTATCACGAGATTTTCGAAGGCACCGGGGTTGCCCTGTGCGTGCTCGACCTGTCGAGCCTGCCCGGTCAGCTCGACCGCTATCACCTGCGCAACCTGGCTGCACTGAGGCAGAGCCTGGCGCTGGAACCAAACCTGCGCCGCTCGTTGCTGCAGGAGCTGAAAATCACCGAGATCAACCAGGTGGCGCGCCAGTTGCTCAGTGTCGAATGCCACGAAGGCGCCTGGCAGCGCCTGATCGAGGCGTCCGGGCATGGCCGCGAGAGCGTCGGCATGCAGTTGATCGACGCCCTGATCGAACAGCGCGGTGTGCTTGAACTGGAAGTCTGCCTGCCGGCGCCACTGGGAGGCGACCTGCACCTGTGGCTGATGGTGCGCCTGCCACAGCAACGCCGCGATTATCAGGCGGTGATCCTCAGCATCAGCGATATCACCAGCCGCAAGCAGGTCGAGTTGTCGCTGCTGGAGCGCGAAAGCTTCTGGTCGGACGTGGTCCGTACCGTGCCCGATCAGCTCTACGTGCAGGACGTGGCCAGCCAGCGGATGATCTTCAGCAACCGGCATCTGGGCCAGACCCTGGGCTACGACCGCGCCGAGCTGGCGCAGATGGGCGAGCGCTTCTGGGAGCTGTTGCTGCACCCCGAAGACGCCGCGCACTATCGCAGCCAGCTGCAGTTGCAACGCGACAGCGGCCACCGCGAGGCGCTGCACTGCCAGTTGCGCTTCCGCCACCATGACGGCGGCTGGCGTTGCTATGACATCCGCGAGCAGGTGCTGACCCGCGACAACGATGGCCAGGTCACGCGCATCGTCGGCGTCGGCAAGGACGTCACCGTACAGATCGAGGCCAGCGCGTCGCTGCGTGACAGCGAGCAACGCTATCGCATGCTCGCCGAGAGCATCAGCGACGTGATCTTCTCCACCGACAGCCGCTTGCTGCTCAATTACGTCAGCCCGTCGGTGCGTGCGGTGCTCGGCTATGAGGCAGAGTGGATATTCGCCAATGGCTGGCAGTCGGTGGTCGCCAACCCGGCCCAGTTGAGCGGTGTCTACAGCTTGATGGAGCAGGTCAGCAAAGCGATCGATGACCGCGCGCAACTGGCCCTGCTGCGCACCGAGCTGCCGACCCAGCTGTTCCTGTTCGACTGCCTGCGCGCCGATGGCCGCAAGATCCCGATTGAGCTGCGCCTGGTACTGGTGTGGGATGAGCACGAGCGCTTCGAGGGCATCCTTGGGGTCGGCCGCGACATCAGCCAGCAACGCCGTGCAGAAAAAGACCTGCGCATGGCGGCAACGGTATTCGAGCACTCGACCTCGGCGATTCTGATCACCGACCCGGCCGGCTACATCGTTCAGGCCAACGACGCCTTCAGCCGGGTCAGTGGTTATGCGGTCAGCGAAGTGCTCGACCAACTGCCACGCCTGCTCACCGTCGAGGACCAGCAGGAATCGCACCTGCGTTACGTGCTCAAGCAACTCAACCAGCGCGGCAGCTGGGAGGGCGAAGTCTGGCTCAAACGCCGTGACGGCGAGCATTACCCGGCCTGGGTCGGCATCACCGCGGTGCTCGACGACGAGGGCGACCTGGCCAGCTACGTGTGTTTCTTCACCGATATCAGTGAGCGCAAGGCCAGCGAACAGCGCATTCACCGCCTGGCCTATTACGACGCCCTGACCCACCTGCCCAACCGCACCCTGTTCCAGGACCGCCTGTACACGGCGCTGCAGCAGGCCGAGCGGCAGAAGTCGTGGGTGGTGCTGATGTTCCTCGACCTGGACCGCTTCAAGCCGATCAACGACTCGCTCGGCCACGCCGCCGGCGACCGCATGCTCAAGGACATGGCCCAGCGCCTGCTCGAGTGCGTCGATGACGACGACACCGTAGCGCGCATGGGCGGCGACGAATTCACCCTGCTGCTGCAGCCGCGCGCCAGCCGCGAGCAGGCCCTGAACCGCGCCATTCATGTTGCCGAGAGCATTCTTGGCAGCCTGGTGCGGCCGTTCGTACTGGAGAACCGCGAGTTCTTCGTCACCGCCAGTATCGGCATCGCCCTGAGCCCGCAGGATGGCAGCGAACTCAGCCAGCTGATGAAAAACGCCGACACCGCCATGTACCACGCCAAGGAGCGCGGCAAGAACAACTTCCAGTTCTACCAGACCGAGATGAACGCCAGTGCCCTCGAGCGCCTGGAACTGGAAAGCGATTTGCGCCATGCCCTCGAACAGAACGAATTCATCCTCTATTACCAGCCGCAATTGAGTGGCGACGGCAAACGCCTGACCGGCGCCGAAGCGCTGCTGCGCTGGCGCCACCCACGTCGCGGGCTGGTGCCGCCGGGCGATTTCATCCCGGTGCTGGAAGAGGTCGGGCTGGTGGTGGATGTCGGTGACTGGGTGTTGCGCGAGTCGTGCCGCCAGCTCAAGGCCTGGCATCAGGCCAAGGTGCGCGTACCGAAAGTGTCGGTGAACATCTCGGCGCGGCAGTTCTCCGACGGCCAGTTGGGCACGCGCATCGCGACCATTCTTGAAGAAACCGGGCTGCCGCCGGCGTGCCTGGAGCTGGAGCTGACCGAAAGCATCCTGATGCGCGAAGTGCATGAGGCCATGCAGATTCTCGACAGCCTGAAAAACCTTGGCCTGAGCATCGCCGTGGATGACTTCGGCACTGGCTACTCATCGCTCAACTACCTGAAGCAGTTCCCCATCGATGTGCTCAAGATCGACCGCACCTTCGTCGACGGCCTGCCCTCCGGCGAGCAAGATGCGCAGATCGCCCGGGCGATCATCGCCATGGCCCACAGCCTCAACCTGGCGGTGATCGCCGAGGGTGTCGAAACCCACGAGCAGCTGGAGTTTCTGCGCGAGCACGACTGCGACGAAGTGCAGGGCTACCTGTTCGGCCGGCCAATGCCGCCGCAGCAGTTCGAAGCGCAGTTCAGCAACGAGACGCTGTTCATGTTCCAGTGAGCCGAGCGGCATGTCCGCCCGGTCATTTTACGACGTGAATGGCATTGGTCTGCGACATGACGCCAGTTCATATGCCACGCCTCGGCCAATCGGTTAGAATGCACACCCAATTCAGCCCCGATCCTTGAGGACCGCCATGTTCAGCCGTGATTTGACCATTGCCAAGTACGACGCCGATCTCTTTGCCGCCATGGAGCAAGAAGCTCAGCGTCAGGAAGAGCATATCGAGCTGATCGCTTCGGAAAACTACACCAGCCCCGCGGTGATGGAAGCCCAAGGTTCGGTACTGACCAACAAGTACGCCGAAGGCTACCCAGGCAAGCGCTACTACGGCGGCTGTGAATACGTCGACGTGGTCGAGCAACTGGCTATCGATCGCGCCAAAGAGCTGTTCGGCGCCGATTACGCCAACGTCCAGCCGCATGCCGGTTCCCAGGCCAACGCTGCGGTCTACCTGGCCCTGCTGTCGGCCGGTGACACCATCCTGGGCATGAGCCTGGCCCACGGCGGTCACCTGACCCACGGCGCCAGCGTCAGCTCATCGGGCAAGCTGTACAACGCCGTGCAGTACGGCATCGACGGCAATGGCCTGATCGACTACGACGAAGTCGAGCGCCTGGCTGTTGAACACAAGCCGAAAATGATCGTAGCCGGCTTCTCGGCCTACTCGCAGGTTCTCGACTTCCCGCGCTTCCGCGCCATCGCCGACAAGGTCGGTGCCTACCTGTTCGTCGACATGGCCCACGTTGCTGGCCTGGTTGCCGCTGGCGTGTACCCGAACCCGGTGCCGTTCGCAGACGTGGTCACCACCACCACCCACAAGACCCTGCGCGGTCCACGTGGCGGCCTGATCCTGGCCCGTGCCAACGCCGACATCGAGAAGAAACTCAACTCGGCAGTGTTCCCAGGCGCCCAGGGCGGCCCGCTCGAGCACGTCATCGCCGCCAAGGCGATCTGCTTCAAGGAAGCGCTGCAGCCTGAGTTCAAGGCTTACCAGCAGCAAGTGGTGAAAAACGCCCAGGCCATGGCCGAGGTGTTCATCGAGCGCGGCTTCGACGTGGTGTCCGGCGGTACTCAAAACCACCTGTTCCTGCTCTCGCTGATCAAGCAGGATATCTCCGGTAAAGATGCTGACGCTGCCCTGGGCAACGCTTTCATCACCGTCAACAAGAACTCGGTACCGAACGACCCACGTTCGCCGTTCGTCACCTCGGGCCTGCGCTTCGGCACCCCGGCCGTTACCACCCGCGGCTTCAAGGAAACCGAATGCCGCGAGCTGGCTGGCTGGATCTGCGACATCCTCGCCGACCTGAACAACCAGGCCGTGATCGACGCGGTACGTGAGAAGGTCAAGGCCATCTGCAAAAAGCTGCCGGTTTACGGCAACTGATCCACGCGTGATCCAGCCTGTCGCTTTTTGTTGTTGAAAACCAGGCTGCATGAAAAACCGATGTCAGTTCGCTGACATCGGTTTTTTGTTTTTCAGCCCGGCGGCTCCATCAACACCAGGCCACTTTCTGCGGCACAAAGCTCAACGGCTGCTCGCGAAAGCTCAGGTAATGGCGCAACACCTGCACCGGCGCTTCGATGTGCGGGTAATGACCAATGCCCTGCAACTGCACCGTATCGGCATCCACGACGAGCTGGCGGAAGGCGTCGACCATGTGGGCACCGCACAGTGGATCAACCGAGCCGTTGATCAGACGCAAACGCACGCCATCACCCTGCAGCGCGCCTACCCAACGCTCACGCTGCTGGCGCCGTTCATGCACATAATTGATCAGCCGGTGCAGGATATGCGTACCACGGTTGGCGGTGATCAGGCTCCAGCTGTCGTCCAGAGCGCTTTCGCTGGGGTGGGTGCAGGGCCCGTAGATCTGGGTGACGGTACGCACCAGGTCATCCCGGCCGAACGAGCGGCCGATCAGCCAGCCAAGCGGGCTGAGCAACAGCTTATGCACCAGCAGCAGCGGGCAATGCTCGGGGAACAGCGCGCTGTTGAGGAAGGCACAGCTGGCGATGTTGCTGCGCTGCTCATAGTGCCGTGCGAGCAACTCTTGAGCGACGCTGCCGCCATAGTCGTGGGCGAGCAGGTGCACTGGCTCGTCGATGCCCAAGTGAGCAAGCAAGGCCTGCTGCAGATCGGCCTGCTCGATCAGACTGTAGCGATGGCCGAGCGGCTTGGCCGAGTCGCCAAAGCCGAGCATGTCGCAGGCCACTACGCGAAAGCGCTGGGTCAATGGGCCCCATAAATAGTGCCAGTCCCAGCTGGCCGTGGGGAAACCGTGGAGAAGCAGCAGAGGCTCGCCTTGCCCTGCCGTCCAGTAGCGGATGCTCTGGCCCTGGAATGAGAAATCCTGACCCCGGGTACGCCAGACGCACAATGGAATTTCGGCCAAAGGCATCAGAGTTGTCCTGGAGTAGTAGCTTGGATCAAAGCTGCGTGGGTCGAATACGGCAAGGCTGCGCTCATTGCATGTCACCTTGGCACTTACATGTGCTCTTTATGTTGCGTCCTGCACAGCATAGTCAGCGCCTCGGTCGGCGGAACTCGCCTTGGCAGCCAGCTTGATGACCGTACAGGTCAGTGGCACGAACGGTCACAGCAACGCCGCCAGCAATGGCGCGGCAAACAAGTTGAGCAAGCCGGTCAGGACCATTACCAGGCCGGCCACCGAACCTTCTTCGCGGCCCACTTCCTGCGCCCGGCTGACGCCAGCGCCATGTGCGCCGACGCCAAACAGCGCGCCACGGGCCAGTGGCGTGCGCAATGGCAGCCAGCGCAGCAAGGTGCCGCCGAACAGTGCCCCGAGCACCCCGGTGAACATCACGAACACCGCAGTAAGCTCCGGCACGCCGCCCAGATCGTGGGCCAGCGGCATGGCAAACGGGGTGGTGATCGAGCGCGGCAGCAGCGACAGGCTGACTGCATCGTCCAGCGCCATCAGGTGTGCCAGGCCCCAGGAGCTGCCGATCGACACGCAGCTGCCGGCCAGCATGCCCAGCAGCAACGCCGGCCAATGCCGCGCGAGCAACCCCCGTTGCTGCCAGATCGGCACGGCAAAGGCCACCGTCACCGGGCCAAGCACGGCCATCAGCCAATGGGTATTGCGCGCGTACTCGGCATAGGCGGTGTGCAGTGGCACGGCCACCGCAAGCAGCAAAGCCGGCACCAGGATCAGCGGCGACAGCAGATAACGCCCGCTGCGCCGGTACAGCCAGCGGCTGCCTAGATAAGCGGCCAGTGTCAGCGCCAGCCAGAACAGCGGCATCGGTTCAAGGCTCATGGCGCAGGCTCCAGCGGCACACCAGCTCGACCGTCACGGCAGTGACCACCATTACCAGCAGCGTGCTCACCGCAATCACCAGGAGGATGCGCCAGCCTTCATCGCGCAGCAGGCTGCCGTAATCGAGCAGGCTCATCAGCGCCGGAATGAAGAACAACAGCATTTCGGCCATCAGCCAGCCCGCACCGGCCTGGAGCATTGCCGGTTTCAGCAGGCCGCTGGCGAACAGGATCAAGAGCAGGGCCAGGCCGAACACACCACCCGGAATGGGCCAGCCAGACCAGGCCGCAAGCTGGCTGCCGAACAGGAACAAGGCAAACAGCACCGCCAGCTCGCAGATCAGCCTAGTGAGTTTTTTAAGCAGTACAGCGTTCATCAATGGGTTCCTCGACGGGTGCCCATTGTAAATTTGCCGTGCCTAGGCCAGAAGCGAATTGTTAGACTGCCTGCCATTCCAAAAAGGAATTCAGGCGATGGAATTCAAGCAGCTACGCAGCTTTGTCGAAGTGGTTCATCGCGGTGGTTTTACCCAGGCCGCGCAGACGCTGAATATCAGCCAGTCAGCGGTGAGCAAGCAGGTGGCTCAGCTGGAGGATGACATCGGCCAGCAACTGCTCGAACGGCAGGGCTCGCAGATGCACCTGACCGCCGCCGGGCGCATCGTCCTCGAGCGCGGCGAAGCACTGCTGCGCCAGCGCCAGGAGCTGTTGAGCGAGCTGGATGATCTGAGCCAGATGCACCGTGGCGAATTGCGCCTGGGCCTGCCACTGCTGGGCAGTGATGCGCTGTTTGCCGGGCTGTTCGCCGAGTACCGGCGGCGCCATCCGAACATCGTCATTCACCTGCTCGAGGGCGGCAGCCGCACCATTGAGCAGGCGGTACGCAGCGGTGAGCTGGAATTGGGCGGCAGCCTGACGCCAAACGACGACGCTTTCGCCTTTCAGCCCTTCTGCAACGAGCCGCTGGATGCCCTGCTGCCCGCCGGACACGCCCTGGCAGGCTTGACCGAGGTTGACCTGGGCCAACTGGCCGAGACGCCGTTCTTGCTCTATCAGCGCAGCTTCGTCCTCAACGACCGCCTGCTCAGCGCCTGCCAGCAGTTGGGTTTCACCCCCAAGGAAGGCGGGCGCAGCGGTCAGGCGGACTTTCTCGCGGCACTGGTGGCAGCAGGCCAAGGCGTGGTGCTGCTGCCGCGGGTAGTCGCCCGCGCGCTGGAGCGCCCTGGGGTGGTCCGTCTGCCATTACTGGCACCCGAGGCGCTGCGCTGGGACATTGCCTTTATCTGGCGCCGCGGCGCGTATCTGTCACGCGCAGCGCAAGCCTGGCTGGGGTTGCTGCGCGAGCAAGCTTAGGCCTTCAGTGCGGCGGCCAGCTCGGCCAACCACGGCTCGGCGTCAGCCTCCGGCGTGACCGTTTCGCTGGCATCCAGACGCAGCATCGGCAGCACTTCGTGCACACCCAGTTCGGTAAACAGCTCGCGCATCTGCTCGCCGCCCCCGCAGTAGGTGTCGCCGTAGCTGGAGTCGCCCAGGCCGATCACTGCGCCGGGCAGGCCGCGCCATGCCGCTGGCAGGCTGTCGCGAATAGCGCAGAACAGCGGCATAAGGTTATCCGGCAGCTCACCCATGCCGGTGGTCGAGGTCACAGCCAGCAGGGCTTGCGGGGCAAAGCCTTCGATGTCGGCCAGGCTGGCCCGCGCCGCGTACCAGGCTTCAAGGCCAGCGGCTTTGAGCAACGCCTCGGCATGACGGGCAACTTCTTCGGCGGTGCCATACACTGAACCGGAAATAATGACGACTTTCATCTGCGGGAGGATTCCGAAACTGAGTAAAAACGTAGGATACTAGCATCCTGCAATGGCAAAAGGCCGCTTGAGGCGTAAGTCGCCGCTATCCAATCTCTGGTCCGCACATGATCAACGCTCAACTGCTGCAATCGATGGTCGATGCCTCCAATGACGGCATCGTGGTCTGTGAACAGGAAGGTGACGACACCATCCTGATCTACGTGAACGCCGCCTTCGAGCGCCTGACCGGTTTCAGCCGCGACGAAATCCTCTATCAGGACTGCCGCTTTCTGCAGGGCAATGACCGCGACCAACTGGCCCGCGTACGCATCCGCAAGGCCATGCTCGACGGCAAACCGTGCCGCGAAGTGTTGCTCAACTACCGCAAGGACGGCAGCGCGTTCTGGAATGAGCTGTCTATCACGCCGGTGTACAACGAAGCCGACCAGCGCCGCTATTTCATTGGTATCCAGAAGGACGTCAGCCGCCAGGTCGAACTGCAGCGCAGCCTGGAACAATGCCAGGCGCAGTTCGCCGATCTGAAATCCGAGCTGCTCAAATGAACCAACCGCCGCCGCCGCTGTCCATCCTGTCACTGTTGAAAAAATCGCCACATTCGGATGCGACCATGCAAGCAGATACCCTGCTCACCCAGGCCGAGATGAGCTTCATCCAAGACTTGCAGCATTCGCCGCAACTGAACTTGGCTGACCCTATGTCCGGCCTGCTGGTCAACGGCGATCGCCAGCTGCAGACCTTGCTGACGCGCCTTGCGGCCAGTGATCAGGTTACCCTGCAGGCGCATTTCAACAACCAGCAGATCAGCTTCCCGCTGCAACTGGTCGAAGACGAATTCCACGCCCTGCACCTGCAGCTTGGCTCCCCGGAAATCTACGAGGAAGACGGCCCACAACTGCGGCCATGGCGCTTGTCACTCGAAGAGCCCTCGGCGCTGCTCGAAAGCAAAGGCAAACGCAGCAACCTGTGGGTCCGGGACATCTCGTTCAAGGGTGTATTGCTTGAAGTGCGCGGCCTGAAACAGGCGCCCAAGCGCTTCGACCTGAGCTTCGCCCCTGACGGCATCGCGCCGATCGGCCTGCACGGCGTGCTGCGCCGGCGTATCGGTGCAAACCTGGCCGCGTACGACCTCAGCCGCAGCCCGGCAGAAGAGATCGAGCGCTTACGCGAATACATCCTCCAGGCCCACCGTAGCGCCCATCCCGAACTGCACGCTTAAGCTTCAGGTATCGAGCTGACCGGCCAGATACTGGCGCAAGCGTCGGCGCATCAGGCTGACCTCGGCTCCCAGGCAGACCACCGCACTGCCGGCCAGCGTGTCCTGAGCAAACTCCGCCGCCTCCCCCGCCAGCAGTAACGGGCAACCCAACCCTAAACGTGCCAGGCGCTTACCCAACTCGGCAGTTGGCCGCTGATTGGAGAACAGCACCACCGCATCCGGCTCCAGCTGCCGACAGATCAGCGCCAGCTCCTGCAGCGGCTGACTTGCCGGCAGCAGTACCACGCCGACTTCTTCGCTGCCGAGCAGCAGCCCGGCCACCAGCAACTCCAGCTCCTGCAGCGCGGTTGACAGCGGCGCCAGCACGACGCGCTGGCGCCGCGGTGCCCGCGCCAGCTGCAGGCGCATCAGCACCCGCCCGCGCAAGAACTGGTCGAGAAAACCCCACTCGCTGGCCTGGCCAAAACCGCGCGGCGCCCCGCGCAGGGTGTGCCAAACCGGCATGAATACGTCGTTGAACACCCGCTCCTGGGTAGTACTGGCAAATACCTGATCGAACAAACGGTCGAGCCTAGCGCCGTCAAAGCACTGCACTGCCTCGCGTACCTGGGTACGCCACCTGGCCAGGTCATCGGCATTGCTTGCAGCACTGCTGTCCTGCGCCAGCGCCTGGCCACGGGCGAGAATGCTGCCAACCTTGCTCACCGCCACACCGCGCTCAAGCCAGCCGAGAATGCTGCGTACCGCGTCGATGTCGGCCTGCGAGTACAAGCGGTGGCCGCTGTCGGTGCGAGTTGGCTGGATCAGGCCGTAGCGACGCTCCCAGGCACGCAGCGTCACCGGGTTGACCCCGGTCAGGCGCGAAACCTCACGGATTGGAAACAGCTCTTGGTGATCCAGATCGGCTATAGGGAGTGCCTGCTCGTTCATGCGTGGTGAAAACCCGGATTCGATTAAACAAAGCACATTCTACGCCGGGACGGGCAAACAAATAACCAACCGTTCGCCCGCTGACACTGACGAGTCACAGTTTATCCGCGATAATCCGCGCCTGATTCTTGCATGCATGCCTGCGTCGCCCACCACCCCGGGCGCGCAAGCCTAAGGGCCGGCTACCCGCCAGTCCTGTCGCCAGGAGATACACAATGTCTACCCCACCCGTTACCCTGATGGTGTCGCGCCGCGCCGCCCATGGCCGCTACCAGGACCTGCTGACCTGGCTGCATGAAGGCGAGCAACTGGCCACTGACTTCACCGGCTACCTCGGCTCGGGCATCCTCGCCCCGCCCGGTGATGGCGACGAATTCCAGATCATCTTCCGTTTCACCAGCGAGCAGACCATGCACGCCTGGGAGCATTCGGCCTCGCGCCGCGCCTGGCTGCAACGCGGCGACGGCCTGTTCGAACGCCCCAGGGAGCAGCGCGTCAGCGGCATCGACGACTGGTTCGGCGCCAATACAGTGCAAAAGCCGCCGCGCTGGAAGCAGGCCGTGGCAATCTGGCTGGCGTTCTTCCCGGTCTCGCTGCTGTTCAACCTGGTCTTCGGCCACTGGCTCAGCGCACTCGACCTGCTGCCGCGGGTGCTGCTCAGCACCTTGGGCCTGACGCCAGTCATGGTCTATCTATTCATCCCGCTGTCGACGCGGCTGCTGGCCAGCTGGCTACACCCGGCGCCAGCCGCCAGCGCAGAGCCCACGCGCGGGCTGCGCAGCCGCTGAGGCGCACCCCAGAGGGAAGCAGTTCGGGTATGCTGGGGCATCACTGCCTGCACAGACAAGTAGACCGCCCTGAACATGAACAGCCCCATTCTGATCACCGGAGCCAGCCAACGCGTAGGGCTGGCTCTGGCACTTGAACTGGCACAGGCCGGCCATACGGTGGTCGCTGCCAGTCGCCATGTCCATGCGCAATCTGCGCACCCCAACATCGTCCAGTTTCGCGCCGATCTGTGCCAGCAGGCCGACCGCGACGCCCTGATCGATCACTTGAGCAGCCACTACGACGGCCTGCGCGCGATCATCCACAACGCCTCGGTGTGGCTGGATGACGACCTGGTCAATCTTGAGCTGATGTTCCGCCTGCACGTCGAGGCGCCCTATCACCTCAACCTGGCCCTTGGCGACATGCTGCGCAAGGTCGCCAAGGCCGACATCATCCACATCTGTGACGAAACCTCCTCGCGCGGCAGCAAGAGCCATATCGGCTACGCCGCGACCAAGGCCGCACTGCAGAACATGGTGCTGTCGTTTGCCGAAAAGTACGCGCCGACGGTGCGCGTCAACGGTATCCTGCCGGGGTTGTTGATCCTCAAGGAAGGCGGCGACGAAGCCTACCGCCAGCAGACCCTGAAAAAGGCCCTGCTGGAATTCGAACCCGGCGCCGGGCCGCTGATCGAGGCGGTCAAGTACCTGCTCGACAGCCACTACAGCACCGGCAGCCAGGTGGTCATCAACGGTGGCCGCCACCTGAAGAACCGCATGATCTGAGAGAAGCCCATGACCCCACAACAACAGCTCGAACTCGAAGCCGCCGCGTTTCGCCGGCTGGTCGATCACCTGCAAAAACGCACCGATGTGCAGAACATCGACCTGATGAACCTGTCCGGTTTCTGCCGCAACTGCCTGTCCAAGTGGTACAAGGCGGCTGCCGATGAGCAGCAGGTCGACATCAGCCTGGATGACGCCCGCGAAGCGGTGTACGGCATGCCTTACGCCGAATGGAAAGCCCAATACCAGAAAGAAGCCAGCGCCGATCAGCAAGCGGCGTTCGAACAAGGAAAACCCCGTGACTGACTTGAACACCCTGCGCGCCAGCCTCGAAAGCGGCGAACACGCCTTTGCCGACACCCTTGCCTTCATCGCCGAGCACTACAGCTATCAGCCGCAGGCGTTTACCAACGGTGACGTGGAAAACGCCGCCGGGCAGAACGAAGGCTCGTGCAAGACCCTCGGCATGGCCGTGATGGAAGGCTTGAGCGACCGCGAAGCTTTGCTGGCCTTTGGTGAGCATTACCGCAGCGTGGTCGCCACGCCAGATGGCAGCGACCACGGCAATATCCGTGCGTTGATCGCGTATGGCCTGGCTGGGGTGAAGTTTGCCCAGCAGCCGCTCAAGCGCCTGGCTTGATGACAAAGGGGCTGCCTGCGTAGCCCCTTGGCTTGCGGCGTCAGCGCAGCCGCTGGCCGGGCGTGCCTGGTGACAGCTGGCCGTGTTGCAACCATTCCAGTGCAATCGGCCACAGCGTCTGCCTGAAGCGGTCATGAAAGAAGGCAAAGTGGCCGATCTCGGCGACGTGTATGTCTGCCGGGGCAATCCGCAGATGCGCGGGTTGCGCCTCGCTCAGATAAGCCAGTAAACGCTCGGTAGCAGCCACCGTGCCGAACGGGTCATCGCTCAAGCTGATCGCCAATGTTGCCGCGCGCACCTGAGCGAATGGCTTAGCCGCCAGCAAGCGCCCGCTAGGACGCTGTTCGTACGCAGGCGTGGGCGTACTCCAGTCAGCGACAACCCCTGCTGGGGTATCTTCCAGCCAACCCAGGCGTTTGCCCGGGAAATAGCCCATCACCCTGGTCAACAGCGGCATTGCCACATGCCATTTGGCCAACAAGCGCCAGCGCTGCGCCGCGGCATAGTCGCGCCAATAGGCAAACTGCGCACCGACCATCACCACCCGCCGCACCTGCTGCGCCGAGGGCGCCAGGCCTACCGCCCAACCGCCGAAGCTGTGCCCGACCACATCCACTGGCTGCCCGGGGAAGTGCTCGGCCGCATACTGCAGCATGGCCTCGAAATCCAGTTGCCCCCAATCGCTCCATGACGCCGTGAAGCCACGCAACGACGGCGGCCGTGATTCGCCGATGCCGCGATAATCGAAGCACAGCACATCACAGCCCTGGGCAAACAGGTAGTCGGCAAAGCGCGAGTAGTAAGCGCAGCGCACCGAAGTGGCCGGGTTGATGATCACCAGCGGGCGCTGAGGATCAGGTCGAGCATGGCGCCAGACAAAACCGCCGAGGCTGTAGCCATCGGCGGCTTTGTGGCGCAGGGCGCTGGCGGGTTGGGTCAGGCTGCTCATGGCGGACTCTTTGTTGGAGTCCGCTCACGCTAGCAAAATTTCAGCCCCACGCCATCACCAGACACACGCTTCGCAGATTACAGCTGAACGCAGTCGAACTGGACGTCGGTCGCCACGTCTGCGTCGTAGTCGACGTCAGCGCGTTCGAAGCCGAACAGGTTGAGGAACTGCTTCTTGTAACCGGCGTAGTCGGTCATTTCGAACAGGTTCTCGGTGGTCACTTGTGGCCACAGGGCCTTGCACGCATCCTGGACGTCGTCGCGCAGTTCCCAGTCGTCCAGGCGCAGGCGGCCTTTTTCGTCGACTTCAGCCGGCGCGCCGTCTTGTCGGAACAAGCGGTCGCGGAACATGCGATCGAGCTGGTCCTGGGTGCCTTCGTGCACACCCTTTTCCTGCATGATCTTGAACACCATCGACAGGTACAGCGGCATTACCGGGATCGCCGAGCTGGCCTGGGTGACCACCGACTTGAGCACGGCAACGTTGGCGCCGCCCTTGATCTCGCTGGCGAGCTTCTGGTCCAGGCGCAGGGCAGTGTCGTCCAGGTCCTGCTTGGCCTTGCCCAGTGCACCGTGCCAGTAGATCGGCCAGGTGATTTCGGTGCCGATGTAGCTGAACGCGACGGTACGCGCCTGCTCGGCCAGCACGCCGGCATCAGCCAGAGCGTCGATCCACAACTGCCAGTCCTGACCACCCATGACGGTAACGGTGTCGGCGATTTCCTGCTCGGTGGCCGGCTCGATCGAGGCTTCGGTGATCACGTCTTTGTTGGTGTCGATGGCAGTCGACTTGTACGGCTGGCCGATTGGTTTGAGCGACGAGCGAATCACTTCGCCAGTCTGTGGCAGCTTGCGCACAGGCGAGGCCAGCGAGTAGATGACCAGGTCAACCTTGCCGCCCATTTCGTTCTTGATCAGTTCGATGACCTTGGCGCGGGCTTCATCGGAGAAGGCGTCACCGTTGATCGACTTGCTGTACAGGCCTTCAGCCTTGGCGAACTTGTCGAATGCAGCAGCGTTGTACCAGCCGGCGGTGCCTGGCTTGGTTTCGGTGCCTGGCTTTTCGAAGAACACGCCGAGGGTGTCGGCCTTGAAGCCGAAGGCTGCAGTGATGCGTGCTGCCAGGCCGTAGCCGCTGGAAGCACCGATCACCAGGACCTTTTTCGGACCATCATCGCGCACGCCCAGCTTGCGGGTGGCTTCGATCTGGTCACGGACGTTGAGCTCGCAGCCCTTCGGATGGGTCGTGGTGCAGATGAAACCGCGAACCTTGGGATGAATGATGGCCAATGTCTGTACCTCGTCAGGTTTAGGCTAGGGAGCCGCGCCGCGCGGGCGGGTTCCGTTTGATCTGAGGGTGAGACTACCCCCGCAAGTTATCCGACACATATTACGGGCTGACGGGGGTGGTTCCAACCGCAGATCGCCCCAGCTGCTCACGCAGCCACTGCATGAAGGCACGCGCCAGCGGGTCATCCTGGCTGTCGCGGGTGCACCAGGCACGCCCACGCCGGGCCCCTGACCCGCTGCGCCGACAACGCCTGCAGTAAACCCTGCGCCGCTGCGCATCGACGCGATTGCCGCAGGCGGCGGTGACATTCACGGCGTCACTCATCAGTGCCCTGCCGTCTAACGGGGTGATTGATTAGCTTTGCGGATCAATGCCAAAGAAAAACAAACTTAACAAATGAACCGTTTGCACCGATGCTGGTTGGCAATGCGTCGCCTCGTCGCGCCACCTTCATAGGAGAACAACAACATGCATGAAGTCGTCATCGTCGCCGCCACCCGTACCGCCATCGGCAGTTTTCAGGGCGCTCTGGCCAGCGTGCCAGCCGTCGATCTGGGCGCTGCGGTGATCAAGCGTCTGCTCGAACAGACCGGGCTGGACCCGGCGCAGGTCGATGAGGTGATCCTCGGCCAGGTGCTGACCGCCGGTGCCGGGCAAAACCCGGCGCGTCAGGCTGCGGTCAAGGCCGGCTTGCCGTTCAGCGTGCCGGCGCTGACCCTGAACAAAGTCTGCGGCTCGGGCCTCAAGGCCTTGCATCTGGCCACTCAGGCGATCCGCTGCGGCGATGCCGATGTGGTCATAGCCGGCGGCCAGGAGAACATGAGCCTGGCGCCCTACGTCATGCCCTCCGCCCGCACCGGTCAGCGCATGGGCCATGGCCAGTTGATCGACAGCATGATCAGCGACGGCCTGTGGGACGCCTTCAACGATTACCACATGGGCATCACAGCCGAGAACCTGGTCGACAAGTTCGACATCAGCCGTGAACAGCAGGACGCCTTTGCCGCCGAATCCCAGCGCAAGGCCGTCGCCGCCATCGAGGCCGGGCGTTTCAAGGACGAAATCACGCCCATCGTGCTGCCGCAGAAAAAGGGCGAGCCAAAGGTGGTCGAGCGCGATGAGCAACCCCGCCCCGAATCCACCGCCGAAGCACTGGCCAAACTGCGCCCGGCGTTCAAGAAAGACGGCAGCGTCACCGCCGGCAACGCCTCCAGCCTCAACGACGGCGCTGCGGCGGTACTGCTGATGAGCGCGGCCAAAGCCACCGAGCTGGGCCTGCCGGTGCTGGCCAGGATTGCCAGCTACGCCAGTGCAGGGGTCGACCCGGCGATCATGGGCATTGGCCCGGTCTCGGCCACCCAGCGCTGCCTGGCCAAAGCCGGCTGGCAGTTGGCCGATCTGGACCTGATCGAAGCCAACGAAGCCTTCGCCGCGCAGGCGCTGGCGGTGGGCAAGTCGCTGGAATGGGATGCCGACAAGGTCAACGTCAATGGCGGCGCCATTGCCCTCGGTCATCCAATTGGCGCATCCGGTTGCCGCGTGCTGGTGACCCTGCTGCACGAGATGATCAAGCGTGATGCCAAGAAAGGCCTGGCGACCCTGTGCATTGGTGGTGGTCAGGGCGTGGCGCTGGCGATCGAGCGCTAGGTCGGCGTTTGCGTGAACCGGGCTGGCGGCGTGTGCCGGCAGCCTGGTTGCTCAAGAAGGTTCAGAAGCGCTCGTCAGCGATGGCTGGCAGAGTCAGCTCACGCACGTAGCTGGCTGGCGACAAGCTGAGCAATGTGCGCACCATCAGCACCACATCGTGCACCGGAATCAACTCCCCTGCCCCGCGTGCTGCGGCTTCGGCCAACGGCACTTCAAGGCCGTCTTCGGTATTCAGGTAGCCGAGATTGAGGCAAGTGACGCCGAGCTGTTGATCTCGGTAGCCTTCGCGCAGCGCTTCGGCGATACCGCGCAAGGCGAATTTCGATGCGCCAAAGGTAACTTCGGGGCGACCGCTCTGACTCAGGCCGGAGGTCGAGCCGGTGAGGATGATTCGCGGCGCTTGGCTGCGCAACAGAACCGGCAGCAGACGTTTGATCAGCAGGATTGTCGCGGTGATATTGCAGCTGACCATGTGCTCCAGCTGCTCATCATCGTCGCTTGAAAAACTGTAGCCGGCTTCGAACGCCTGCGTTTCCCACAAACCAAGGTTGTAGATCAGGGCATCGATACCGCCCGCCTCTACTGCATGTGCAATCTGCTGGGCCGCCAACTTGGGCTGGCCCATGTCCGCTGCGATCCACTGCACTGCTATGCCATCGCGAACCGGCAACGGTTCAGGCTGCGTGCGTGACACCCCGATCAGCGTATCGCCCGTTGCTCCCAGTCCGTCGATCAATGCCTTGCCCAGCCCTTTGCTGGCACCCACCACTAGAACTTTCATCCCAACACTCCCTGTAGGCCGGATAGCCGAGCGGCATCGAAACAGAACTCGGCAGGTGCGGCAAAGCCAGGTTGTATCTGGATATGAGCAGTGGCTCGCCTGCTACGCGGCACAAGCCTGGGCTACGTCCGATTGGTTGAGCGCCTTGGTCAGCAGTGCTACCTGCTGGCACTTGTCGGCGGCGAGGGCGAGCTCATTGTTGAGCTCGGCATCATCTTGCGCGTCAGCGCTGTGCAGCAGCGGGCAAGACGGCGCTACCCACAACCGGTCGCCAAGGCGCTCGGCGGCGAGGCGCAGGACGTGCAGCGCATCGTCCAGATTCCAGTGCCCGCTGTTGCGGCCACTGACTACGCCCAGCGAAAGCACCTTGTACGCCGGCAGGCGATCAAGAATGGTCGGGAATTGTTCAGGGGCCTGCACCAGGTCGATGTGCAGGCCGTCGACCGGGAGATTGGCGGCCAGGCCGAGGTTGGCGTTCAGGCCGCCAAAGTAGGTCGCGACCAGCTTTTTCAGCGGCGCCCGCTGGAGGATGTTGTAAACCCGCTCGTAGGCATTCTTCCAGGCCTGTGGCAGTTCCAGCGCCAGGATCGGTTCATCGATCTGTACCCACTCCACACCTTGCGCAGCCAGCTGGTTGAGGATCTGGTCGTACAGCGGCAGCAGGCGATCAAGCAATTCCAGTTTGTCGAAGTCGCCACCTTGGCATTCACCCAGCCACAGGTAAGTCAGCGGGCCGAGCACGACTGGCTTGACGGCATGGCCGAGCGCTTTGGCCTCGTTTACCTCTTCAAGCAGTTGCTCCCAGTTCAGGGCGAACTGCTGATCAACGCTGAGCTGCGGGGCAAGCTGGTGGCTATTGCTGTCGAACCACTGGGTCAGCTCCAGCGCGTGGTCGCTGACTGGCAGCAGCTCGATGCCGGCATCTTTCTGCAGCTGCCAGTGCTTGGCACGCAACTCACGGCCCACCGCACGCAGGCCGGCGTCATCCAGCGCGCCCGTGAGGAACGCCTGTTGGGCCTTCTTCAGTTCGGGATCACAGCCGATGCGTGGAAAGCCGAGGTTGTGTGCCAGTGCCATGTGAGGTGTTCCTTGCCGTTGAATTTCAATGGGGCAAGTCTGTGCGCAATGCGATGCTGAGACAAACTCATATAATTTATGATCATCTCAAGAAATTCTCATACAGCGCTTTGACGTACACCGACTTAAGATTGGCCCAGCCGCGCCATGGCATGTCTTTTCCACACCTGTCACCAGCGCAATCAGACAAGCCAACCTCACCCATCTGCCGCACAATGCCGGCCAGATCCACTGCCGGTGCCGAGCCCCGCATGAGCCTGCTGAAAACCGCGCTGCATGAGCACGCCTTCGTCTGCATCATGGAATTCGTGCCCAAGCCCTCTGCCGAGCGCTTCGCCGCGCTCGAAGCGATCATGACCCGCAAACAGCTGTGCGGCTGGCCGCTGACCGTGTCCATCGGCGACCGCGTCGGCAGCCCGCTGGACATGTCGCCGCTGGACGCCTTCAACTCGCTGACTACACCCGTGCCCGCCCTGCTGCACTTTTCCGGCAAGGCCCGCGAACGCCACGACCTGCTCAGCCAGCTGCAACACATGGATGCCGCCGGCCTCGACCAGTTGCTGATCCTCACCGGCGACCGCTTGCCCGGACATACACCCGGCCAGCAGCCAGTGCGTTATCTCGAATCCGTCGCCGCCCTGCAGATCGCCCGCCAGGCCCGACCCGACTGGCTGCTCGGTGCAGCCCTGAACCCGTTCAAGTACCGCGAAGAAGAAGGCGCTGCGCAGTATCTCAAGGCTGAGAAAAAGCTCAGTGCCGGTGCTGACTTCCTCACCCTGCAGCTCGGCTACGACGATCAAAAACATCAGGAAGCGCTGCAGTGGATGGCTCGTCAGCGCACACCGAAACCGCTGATCGCCTGCCTTATGGCGCTCACCCACGGCCGCGCGCAGATGCTCGAACACGTTGCCGGCGCCGTCGTCACGCCATCGATGCGCGATGTACTGGCTGCCGAGCTGGCGCTGTCCAAGGCGTATGCCCAGGCGCGCAGTATTCAGCGCCTGGCGTTGCAGGTGGTGGGTTTGAAATTGATGGGGTATGCCGGCGTGCACCTGTCCGGTGTGCATGAAATTACCCAGTTGCAAGCGCTGGAGGATGAGCTGGAGCAAGTGCTGGCAAGTGTTCATACCCTGGAACAATGGGCGCCTGCCTGGACTGCCAGCTGGCAGATGCCGGACCTGCCCGCAGTGACCTTCACCCCGCCCGGCGCGCATTGGCGGCTTGGCCAGTCACGGGTCAGCGCCAGCCTGCGGGAGCAGGTTCGCTATCACTTGTTGTCGAGCATGCACGGGTTGTTGTTCGGCCGCGAGAACCGGGCCAGTCGTGCGTTTGGCTGGGCTGTGACTAGACCTTTGTGGTCGAAACCTGGCGCAGCAAGCCTGCTGCATGGTCTTGAGCGCGGCATCAAAAGACCCTTGGTTGGTTGCGACACCTGCGGCAGTTGTCGCTTGCATGACACCCTCTATATCTGCCCCGAGTCCTGCCCCAAAGGCCTCGCCAACGGCCCCTGCGGCGGCACCTCGCTGAACCGCTGCGAGTTCGGTGATCGCGAGTGCGTGCATGGCGTGAAGTACCGCGTGGCCAAGACTGTGGGCGAGACCGATGTGCTGCGCGAGCGATTGATCCCTTGCGTCGAAGTCGAGAACCGCCACCGCAGCTCGTGGCCGGTGTGGTTTCAACCGGCGCCGGTGGTCAAGGTTGAGCCGGTGGTTGTGGTGCGGCGGGCTGCAGGTTCGGAGTCTGTTCAGCGTGAGGTAGCGGTTGCTGAGGTGGATAACTGACGCCGCCGACTGCGGCCTTGCAGGCCATAGCACGTTACGACAAAAGGAGCGGTTTTGATGCAACTGGCGCTAGGGCCAGGTTTGGCAGCCCACTAACTTGTAGCGGCCTGCACGGGCAAGCTAACCGTGAACGCAGTCCCCGCCACAGCATCCGAAACCATGCTCACCGTCCCGCCATGCGCCTCGGCAATTTGCTTGACAATGAACAACCCCAGTCCGACCGACCGAATCGAACCGTCATACTCATTGGCCCGCATCATGGGCTCGAACAACGTCGGGATCACCGCCTCGGCGATGTGCTCGCCATGGTTGTGAACGCTCAAGGTCGCGCCTGCTGCGGACAGGTCAGTGCTCAAGGTGATCGGAAAACTCAGATCACCATAAGCAACGCTGTTGGCAACCAGATTACCGATCATCTGCTGCAGACGATCCTGATCCACTTCAAGCGTGCCGCACCCGCGCGACACATGCCGGATGTGCGCATCAGCAAAGGCAATCCTCAGCTCACTTACACACTGGTCCACAAACTCAGGGAGGGGGACCTGATGCCGGCTGATCTTGATGCCCTGCCCAATCCGCACCGAGGCAAAATCCAGCAGGTCAACAATCATCCGCTGCGCCCGCTCGGCCGAGGTGCTGATGCCATCAAGTAGGCGCTGCTCCCGTTCGGAGCGCTGCCCATGCTCGAGCATGTGCGCGGCCATCTTGATGGCCATCATCGGGTTCTTCAGATCATGGCTGGCAATCGCGACCATCTGCTCAGCAAAGGCAGCACGCCGCTGCGCCTTCTCGAATGCCTCGGCCAATTCTGCCTTGGCCTCCTGCAACGCCGCTTCCGCAGCGATCTTCTGCGCGAGCAATTCCTCGGCACGCTGCCGAGCCGCCAGCACCGCGCGCTCGTAGCGATCGCGCTCGGCAGTGCCGAACAGCGCCAGCTCGTAACGCACACCCTCGCGGGTTTCTCGGCGCACGCCATTGAGCAGCATCGCCAGCGCATGGCCATCGTGATGGCGCAGCTCTAGCTTGACCTCCGCCACCGAGCCTTGGCTGTTGAGCAACGGCCCCCAGTGGGTGCGCTGGAACAAGCGCCCGCCCACCGTCAGCAAGTCATGGAAATTCTGCGCGTTCAACGTGGCCATGTCATAGCCAAGCCACCGGCTGAACGTCTGGTTGCAACGCAATATCGTGCCCTCCACGGTCATGACGACAAGCCCGCAAGGCGCGCGCTCGAACAACGATTCGTCACAGACCAGGAGGGTGTCATCCATGGTCGAAATCGAGCTGGGCGAGGAAGCCATCGATGGCCGCCGTGCACGCACTCGGCGCGCTCAATTGCGGGTAATGGCCCATGCCCTCGATCAGGCTCAGTTGGCTGTTGGGCAGCACGCGATTCAGGTACTTACCCACCGCAACCGGCACAACCGGATCGCGTGTGCACTGCAGAATCAGCGTAGGCGTGTCCAGCCCGACAACGTCGGCGCGGTGGTCAGCCAAGAAGATCACCCGCGCAAAATGCCGAGCGATTTGCCCATCGGTACGCTTGAAGCTGCTGAGCAACTCCTCACCCAGCGCAGGCTCCCCAGGTTCGCCCATCAACACCGGCGCCATGGTGGTTGACCAGCCCTGATAGTTGTCGTCGATGGCCTCGAGCAACGCATCGACCTCCTCAGCCAGGAAGCCACCGGCATAGTCGCCCGAGTCGATATAGCTGGGCGATCCGCCAATCATGACCATCGCCGCGACGCGCCCTGGCTGCTGGCGCTGAGCCAGGGTACCAATCATTGCGCTTGCAGAATGGCAAACCAGGATAACCGGGCCTTCGGCGTACGCGTCGATAACCTCGTTGAGGTCCGATGCGTAGCCCCACAGCGAGGAATACTTCTCAGGGTCGTATGCAGCAAGATCCGACTGGCCCGCACCAACCAAGTCGTAGCTGATCACCCGAAAACGCGAAGCAAGGTGCGGCAGCAGCAATTTCCACATGGTTTGGTCGCAACCGAAGCCATGCGAAAGGATCATGGTCGCGCTGCCGCTGCCGGAGATGTTTACGTTGTTGCGCTTTTGCAGAGTCATTCTTATCTCGATCTCGTACAGCAAAGGCCAGGCCGTGATGATCCGCACCACCTGCCACTGAGAATAGATCAGGCATTGAGGGCATGGTTCGGATCAATGATGAAGATTCAATACCCGATCACGCTTAGAGGGGCAAGGAAGGACATGGTTCTGGCGTCACTGCTGCGAGCCGGTTCTGTAGGACATATCGACTCATTGCGGACAGCCACCAGCCGCTACAATACAGCCCAGAATCACCAGCCACTGCCTGCCCTAACCAGACGCAGGCTCATGAAAAGGAAGTCAGGCAATGGATGTACCTTGCACCTCTCTGGACGAAGTCCGCCAAGGGATCGATGAAATTGACCGCAATCTTGTTTCGCTTCTCGCCAAACGGGGCCGACTCGTGACGCAAGCAGCGGCTTTCAAGAAAACCACCGATGATGTGCGTGCGCCTGCTCGGGTCGAGCAAGTGATAAGGAAGGTTCGTGAAATGGCTGACGAAACTGGCGCCTCGGCTGAGGTCGTGGAGCAGGTCTATCGTGCGATGATTTCGGCCTTCATCACTGAAGAGCTGGCCACCCATGCGAAGCTGGCTAACGAACCTTCAGTATCTTGATGACAACGCGCAGCTCATCCGAAGCCCCACCGAGCCGCTGGTACAGGTAGCGAGATAAAACTGTGGCGAAAATGCCCATCAAGGCAAAACCCCTTTCAGCACAGCCCCATCTACCGCAGGAACTCGCACACGCAGTGCAATCAGCAACGCGGCCAGCAGCATCAGCACGGCCGCCGCCACGAAGACGCCTGCGCTACCACCGAGGCTGAACATTGCCCCACCCGCGGCTGCGCCTGTGGCGATGGCCGACTGCACAGACGCTACCACCATGCCGCCAGCGCTCTCCGCTTGATCAGGGACCGCGCTGGCGACCCAGTTCGACCATGCCACCGGCACACCCCCAAAGGCCAGGCCCCAGACCGCCAGCAGTACAGCCTGCCCTGGCACCGAAGCTGGCAACAAGACCAGCGCCAGTGCCGCAACGCCTACCAACGCTGGCATCAACACCAGGGTGGCCAATGGGTGACGAGTGAGCATCCACCCGGCCACCAACGTGCCGACAAAGTTCGCCACACCAAAACCCAGCAACATCAGCGACAGGCCCTGCGGGCCAATGCCGGTCGTATCTTCGAGGAATGGCCGAATATACGTGAACATCGCGAAGTGGCCGCTGTGCACCAGCACACAACCGAACATCCCCATAGCAATGCCTGGGCGCTGCAACACTTCAAGCACTGTACGCAGGCGTGCCGGCCGACGTGGCGCAAGGCTCGGCAGCGTAAGCGACTGGAAAACCAGGGTCACCACCCCCACTGCTGCCGCTGCATAGAACGCGCTGCGCCAGCCATAGAGCCCGCCCAGATAACTACCCAGCGGGACCGCGACCACCGTCCCGACGGCGATGCCGCTGAAAATGATCGAGAGCGCTCGCGGCAACAAAGCCACGGGCACCAAGCGCATCGCCACCGCTGCCGCCATGCTCCAAAGCCCACCAAGCGCGATGCCGAGCAAGATACGCATCAACAACAGCACCGCGAAACTGGAGGAAACGGCAACCAGCAGGTTGGATGCGATCATCAACGTGGAAAACCCCAGCAACACCCAGCGCCGATCGATACTTCGAGTCAGGCCTGGCACCAACAAGCCAGCGAACAGCGCCACCACCGCTGTCATCGTTACCGCTTGGCCAGCCAGCGCTTCGGACACCCCCAGCTCGGTTGCCATCGGCGTCAACAGGCTGGCCGGAAGGTACTCAGCGGTCAGCAAGCCAAACACGCCCATCGCCAACGAGAATACGGCCATCCACGCTGGAGTTGTAGGTTCTGCATCCGGCGCGGCGCCGCGACGGCTGTCGGGTACGGCATTGCATATAAGGTCAGTCACTGCATGGATCTCCCAATCTTCAATTGCGACCGGTAGTCTAGGCGCGAGATTTCGGATGATCTATGATCTAAAAACTCAATTTTTTGATTAAAACACCGGACCGATGTCGACAGACCAATTTGCCCTCTCTTCCGACCTCATCAACGAGCTGTTGCGCGGCATGCGCCTGCGCGGTGTCGAGTACCGCCGTATCCAGGCGGGCCCAGCCTTCGGCTTGGCCTTCGCTGCCAAACCCGGGCATGCTTGGTTCCACTTCCTGGCGGTCGGCAACGCGGTGCTACGTATGGAAGACGGGACGACCTATGCGCTGTCCGCCGGTAACGCCGTCTTCATCTGCCATGGCGCGGCCCATCACTTGCTCTCGCATACGCAGGTACCCGTGCAGGACATTGATCTGTTGGACGGCGAGCCTCTCGGCGAGACCGTAAGCGCGGTGGACACCGGAACCGATCCCGGCTCCATGCCGACCACGCTGTTGTTCAGTGGATGCATGGAATTCGAATTGGGCAGCCTCCATGGCCTTGGCAAGCTGATGCCTGGCCTGATGCTTATTGACGCCGACGGCCAGCGTTACCCCGGGCTGGTGCCTATTCTCACCACCATGGAGCGCGAGGTCAGCGCCGCACGCGTTGGCTTCGCCGGCATCCTCGCGCGATTGGCCGATGTGGTCGCCGCCATGGTCGTTCGCGGTTGGGTCGAGTGCGCCTGCGGCAACGCCTCCGGCCTGGTTGCCGCTCTGCGCGATCCGCGGCTGGCAGGTGCACTTCTGGCGCTTCATCAGCAACCGGGCCGAGACTGGACCGTCGAGCAGTTGGCGGAGCAATGCAATACCTCCCGCTCGGTCTTTGCCGAGCGCTTCCAACTGACGATTGGCATGAGCCCACTGCGCTACGTTACCGAAGTGCGAATGCGGCTTGCCAGCCAGTGGCTGACGCTGGAAAGAGTACCTATTGAAGAGGTCGCGCAGCGGTTGGGCTATACGTCTCAGGCGGCCTTCAGTCGGGCGTTCAAGCGAGTTACGGGTACCACGCCTGGGTTGAGTCGCAGGTTGAGGCAGTTGGCTGCCACCTGAAGCTGAGGGGAATTGGTGCCGAGCCGGAGAGCAGCGAATGTGTCCGCGGCTGCCAACTCCAGCGCCAAGTTCTCCGACCATCTGCCGCTGTACCGGCAAGAAAGGATCTTTTGGCCGAGCAGGCTTGGCCATCCCGCGTTCAACACTGGCTCAATGGGTAGGGCAAACCGGCGTGCAGCTCCAGCCCTTGGTGAATGCGCTGCGCGGAGCTTGATGATGGTGCTGTGCCTATCGACGGTCGCTCCAACTGGTTGTTCGCCGGTTCGCTGCGCAGTGGTAAACGAGCGGCGGCTATCATGAGCTTGATCCAGTCGGCGCGCATGAACGGGCATGATCCGTACAGATACCTGAAGGACGTACTGACGCGGTTGCCAACTCACCAAGCAAGCAATCTGCACGACCTGCATCCGCACGCTTGCTCGGCTTAAGCAAAGAAGCTGCTTCCACTGAGGTATTCATATCTGTAAATTCGAATATACGAATAAACAAATATACAGGTTGGCCATGTCCTTTCAGCCCCACACTTTCTTCAAATGCCTCGGTGATGAAACTCGCGCCCGAATCATGCTGATGCTCGCTGTCGAGGGGGAGCTATGTGTCTGCGAATTGATTTGGGCGCTCGACGATCACCAACCCAAAGTGTCCCGGCACCTCGCTCAGTTGCGCACCTGCGGGCTGCTGGAAGATCGCCGTCAGGGCCAATGGATCTATTACCGCCTTCATCCAGAACTCCCTCAGTGGGCAGTGGAGGTACTCCAAACGACCCTTGAGGCTAACCATTCCTGGCTCGGCGATGACCAAGGTCGCCTTGCTTCGATGGAAGGTCGCCCAGTACGCCAGGCTTCCTGCTGCTAAGTGTTTCTGGAGAACTGACATGCTGTTGGCAATTTCAATATTTCTGGTCACGCTGGTACTGGTGATCTGGCAACCCCGTGGACTTGGCGTTGGCTGGAGCGCGTCTGCCGGGGCGGTACTCGCATTGTTGACCGGTGTCATCACGCTCAGCGATATCCCAGTGGTCTGGCACATAGTGTGGAACGCCACGGCAACGTTCATCGCGGTGATCATCATCAGCCTTCTGCTGGATGAGGCGGGCTTTTTCGAGTGGGCAGCACTTCATGTGGCTCGCTGGGGAGGAGGCAGCGGCGCACGCCTGTTTGCACTGATGGTGCTCTTGGGGGCAGCGGTTTCGGCCCTGTTTGCCAATGACGGCGCAGCATTGATACTGACTCCCATCGTGATCGCGATGCTGACCGCGCTCCGCTTCAGTCCAGCGGCGACCTTAGCTTTCGTGATGGCTGCCGGTTTCATTGCCGACACTGCCAGCCTGCCGCTGGTTGTCTCGAACTTGGTGAACATCGTCTCTGCCGACTTTTTCGATATCGGATTCGCCCGGTACGCCTCGATCATGTGGCCGGTGAATCTGGTCAGTGTCGTGGTGACCCTGAGCATGCTCTGGTTGTTTTATCGAAAGGAGGTGCCGCAGGCGTATTCGCCCGAGCAACTAAAGCGGCCAGAAAAAGCCATCAAAGATCGCCATACGTTCCTTGCAGGCTGGTGGGTGCTGGTACTTCTGTTGCTCGGGTTATTCGTCCTTGAGCCGCTTGGTATTCCTGTCAGTGCTGTCGCCGCCGCATGCGCCTTGGTGCTGCTGATCATTGCCGCAAAGGGGCATGTGATCTCGACACGCAAAGTGATGTTCAACGCCCCCTGGCAAGTCGTCCTGTTTTCGCTTGGCATGTATCTGGTGATCTACGGGCTGAAGAATGCCGGGCTGACTGAAGGACTCAGCTCGCTGCTTGGCACCTTCGCCGACCATGGCCTGTGGGCTGCCACGCTGGGTACCGGTTTCACCGCCGCGTTGCTTTCATCCGTGATGAACAATATGCCCAGCGTGCTGATCGGTGCCTTGTCGATCCAGGGCAGTGGGGTATCGGGACTCGCACACGAGGCCATGGTGTACGCCAACATCATTGGCTGCGACCTCGGCCCGAAGATCACCCCCATCGGCAGTTTGGCCACGCTGCTCTGGCTGCACGTCCTGGCCCAGAAAAACATCCGCATCACCTGGGGTTACTACTTCAAGGTTGGCTGCGTACTCACCTTTCCCATTTTGCTTACGACACTGGCAGCACTTGCCGTGCGCTTGAGCATCAGCGCTTAGGAGTTGCTTTATGAAGATTCTGTTCATGTGTACGGCCAATAGCTGTCGTAGCGTCCTGTCCGAGGGGCTGTTCAACCATGTCGCCCCAGACGGCTTCACGGCCATCAGTTCGGGCAGCTTCCCGAGCGGCAAACTCAATCCGCGAGCGGTGAGCACTCTGCAAGGATTGGGAATCGACACGTCCGGCCTGTACAGCAAAGGCTCGGAAGTCTTCGTAGACACACCACCCGATATCGTCATCACCGTGTGCGACAAGGCGGGCGGCGAACCTTGCCCGGTGTATTTCGGCCCGGCCATCAAAAGCCACTGGGGGCTGTCCGACCCGTCTGAGGTCGACGGCTCTGATGAGGAGGTTCAGGCCGCATTTGATGCGACCGTTGAACGTATCAAGAGGCGATTTACCGCGCTCTTCACCTTGAATCTGAAAACGCTTCAGGGCGCTGATCTGAAGCAGGCTCTGGATCGGATCGGAGCCCTGTGATGAGCGAATTTGATATGGACTCTGTCGATACTTTTCCAGCTCTTGATCTGTCGCTGATGGATATGCCGAGCGCTGAAAAATTGGGTTTTCCAGATGGTTCGAACATCAAACCACGCATTCTCCTGATCTATGGGTCGACCAGAGAGCGGTCGTTCAGCCGTCTGCTGACGCATGAAGCTGCACGTCTGCTCCAACAAATGGGTGCCGAGACGGTGATCTTCGATCCGTCCGGACTGCCGTTGCCGGATGACGCGCCAGTCGATCACCCTAAGGTGCAGGAGCTGCGCGATCTGGTGCTGTGGTCAGACGGTCAGGTGTGGTGCTCCCCGGAACGACACGGAGCGATGTCTGCGGTGTTCAAAGCGCAGATTGACTGGATTCCTCTGACCATGGGTGCCGTACGCCCCACACAGGGTAAGACTCTCGCGGTGATGCAGGTGTGCGGCGGCTCGCAGTCCTTCAATGCAGTGAACCAGATGCGGGTTCTGGGTCGGTGGATGCGCATGCTGACCATCCCGAATCAGTCGTCTGTGCCCAAGGCGTATCTGGAGTTCGACGAGGCAGATCGAATGAAGCCTTCACCGTACTACGACCGAGTAGTCGATGTGATGGAGGAACTGGTGAAATTCACTCTGCTGGTTCGCGGTCGTGAGAGCTACCTGGTGGATCGCTACTCGGAGCGAAAAGAAAGCGCGGCATCGCAGCTCGTGGCCGGTGTGGTTTCAACCGGCGGCGGTCAAAGTTGCCGAGCTGGATAACTGAAGCTGCCGACTGCGCCATACGTGGTCAACTGTAGGAGCGGCCTTGTGTCGCGAAAGGCGCGCGCAGCGGGCCCGGCGATGTCAGCGGCGGAGCTGAAATTTTTGGGGGCGCTTCGCCCCCCTTTCGCGACACAAGGCCGCTCCTACAGCGGGCCAATGCGATACAGGCTCTACCGCTCCCGCTTCATCTGCGACACCAGCGTAAACCGATCTTCCGGATGCACGGTTTCCGAAACCACCATCAGCGCGCCGTCGCCATCACGGTACTGACGAATGATGTTCAAACCCGGCGAGCCCGGCTCGGCGTTGAGGTTTTTGGCAACCTCCGGGGTCAACAGCACCGCGCGCACCTGCTGATCGACCACGTCGATATGGCGACCAAAATGGCGCTCGATCAGCGCAGCAATCAACTCGTCCGGATGCTCCTCGGCCAAGGCAATCACCTCGGCGTATGACTCCTGCGCATACACATCGGTCCAGCACAGCGGCGCACGGCGGTTGTCGGCATCTACGCGGATGCTCGATACGCAGAAGTAATGCCCGCCCGGCTCCATTCCCAAGCGCCGCGCCTGGGCGATGTCAGCCACAAAATGGCTGACGTGCTGGATGCTGCGCATCTGCGTTTCGGCCAGATGCACCAGGTCGGTCACCGAGGCCAGCGACTGCGAGTACCCGCCCTTGGGCGACACCGACTCGACCCGCGTACCCACGCGCTTGCGCCGCGAAACCAGCCCTTGGTTCTGCAACTGGGTAATCGCAGCGCGAATGGTATGGCGGCTGACCGCGTACAGCTCACATAGCTCGAATTCGGTCGGCAACAGGCTGCCTAGAGGGAATCGGCCACTGGCAATCCCGTCCATCAAGTCCTTGGCAACGAGCGCATAACGCGTCTGGTTCATACCTTCAATCAGCCCACTGGTTTAAGCGAGTTGACAGTGTACCAGCGAGGACGTAAGAATTATGTACGGACATTAAAAATATGTCCGACCAATAACAAACATATCGGGATTACTCCATGTCCAGCACCGTCTTCGACTCCGCCCTGTTCCGCGACATGTTCGGCACCGCCGAAATGCGCAACGTGTTCTCCGACAAAGCCCTGATCGAGCGCTACATCGAAGTGGAAGTCGCTCTGGCCCGTGCCGAAGCGCGCTGCGGCGTGATCCCGGCCGAAGCTGCCGAGCAGATCGCCAAGCTGTCTACCTACGACTCCCTCGACCTGGCGCTGATGCAGCACGAGACAGAAATCGTCGGCTACCCGATCCTGCCGCTGGTGGAACAACTGTCGAAGACGTGCGGCGAAGCCGGCCGCTACGTGCACTGGGGCGCTACCACCCAGGACATCATGGACACCGCCGTAGTGCTACAGGTGCGTGCGGCACTGGCGATCATCGAGCGTGATATCCAGGCCGTGCGTGGCCTGCTCGCAGATCTGGCGAAAAAATACCGTGACACGCCGATGGCAGGCCGTACCCACCTGCAGCACGCGCTGCCGATCACCTTCGGCTACAAATGCGCGGTCTGGTTGAGCATGTTCGACCGTCACGCCGAGCGCCTGGTCGAGTTGCGCCCACGGGTCGAAGTTGGCCAGTTTGCTGGCGCTGCCGGGACCCTGGCCTCGTTGGGTGACAAGGGCCTGGAAGTACAACAAGCGATGATGGCCGAACTCGGCCTGGGCGTACCGCAAGCCACGTGGCACGTCGCCCGCGACGGCTTGGCCGAGACCCTGAACTTCCTTGGCCTGGTCACCGGCTCGCTGGGCAAGGTCGCCCTCGACGTGATGATGATGATGACCAGCGAGCTGGGCGAGGTGTACGAACCCTTCGTCAAAGGCCGTGGCGCCAGCAGCACCATGCCTCAGAAACGCAACCCGATTTCCTGCGAGCTGATGTACGCCGCCGCCAAAGGTGTGCGCCAGCAAGCCGGGCTGATGCTCGACGCGATGATCCAGGACTTCGAACGCTCCACCGGCCCATGGCAGGCAGAATGGATCGCCATTCCAGAAGCCTTCGCCCTGAGCGCTGCGTCGCTGGGCCAGGCGAAATTCATGCTGGCCGGCCTGGAAGTGCGCACCGAGCGCATGCTCAAGAACCTCGACATGACCCAAGGCCTGATCGTTGCCGAAGCCGTGATGATGGGCCTGGCCCCGGCGCTGGGTCGCCAGGTAGCCCACGACGTGGTCTATGCCGCCTGCCGCATGGCCAACGACCAAGGCACCAGCCTGCTTGACGCGCTGCTGGCGCAAGGCGAAGCCACGGCACAGCTGGACATCGAAGAACTCAAGCGCCTGACCGACCCGACCAACTACATCGGCCTGGCGCCGCAGATGGTCGACATCGCCCTGGCCCGCGAGGGCAAGGTCAAACGCTGAATGTTCCCGGGGTGCGCCGCACCTCGCTGCCTATCGATTACGAATAAAAACAACGAGATCGCAGTCATGAATGCTACCGCTAAAAAACCGTTCTACAAGGATCTGACCTTTCAGGTCGTTGCCGCCATGCTGCTGGGCATTGCCTTTGGCTTCATCGCGCCGGAGCTGGCCGCCAAGTTCAAGATCCTCGGGGATATCTTCCTCAAACTGATCAAGACCGCTGTCGCGCCGCTGGTGTTCTTCACCGTGGTGCATGGCATTGCCTCCGCCGGCGACATCAAGCGCGTGGGCAAGGTTGGTGTACGTGCGTTGATCTACTTCGAAGTAGTGTCCACCATTGCCCTGGCCATCGGCCTGCTGTGGGGCAACCTGTTGCAAATCGGCTCGGGCATGCACGACGCCCACCCAAGCAGCGCAGCCACTGCGGCCTCGGCTGCAGCAGTTGCCAAAGGCCACGCGCCGGCCTCGACCCTGGACTTCATCTACGCGATCTTCCCGGACAACTTCGTCGGCGCCTTCTCCGGCGGCCAGCTCTTGCAAGTGCTGGTGATCTCGGTGCTGTTCGGCTTCGCCTTGCTGGCGCTCAAGCCTGAGCGTCGTGAAGTCATCGAAGACGGCTTGAACCGCGTCTCGGAGTGTTTCTTCGAGTTCATCAACCTGATCATGAAGTTCGCCCCGCTGGGTGCATTTGGCTCGGTCGCTTATGCCGTGGGCAGCAATGGCACTGCGGTGCTAATGTCGCTGGCCAACCTGGTGCTGATGTTCTACGTCTGCATCGCGTTCTTCATCTTCGTCGTACTGGGCGTGGTGTGTCGTGTATCGGGCTTCAGCCTGTGGCGCTTTCTCAAGTACATCAAGGATGAAATCTTCATCGTACTGGGCACCGCCTCGTCGGAAAGCGCGCTGCCGCGCCTGCTGCAGAAACTGGAGAAGTTCGGTTGCTCCAAGCAGAGCGTTGGCCTGGTGTTGCCGACTGGCTATGCGTTCAACCTCGACGGCACCTCCATCTATATGTCGTTGTGCGTACTGTTTATTGCCAACGCCTATGGCGTGCCCCTGAGCTGGGAACAACAGCTGGGTATCCTCGCCGTCATGCTGGTCACCTCCAAGGGTGCGGCAGCGGTGTCGGGCGGCAGCTTCGTGGTGTTCGCCGCGACCGTGACCGCCATTGGCAACCTGCCGGTAGAAGGTTTGGCGCTGCTGTTTGGCGTGTACCGCTTCATGTCGATGGCGATTGCGACGTGCAATACCATTGGCAACAGTGTGGCGACAGTAGTGGTATCGAAGTGGTCTGGGGAGTTCACCGAGAAGACTGCGAAGTTGGAGTACAACCGGGTACTCGGGCGTAGTCCGGAAGCGGCTCTTTAAACGGTCACGTGGTGAACTGACTGCGGTAGCGACAGGATTGATCACAGCATGCAAGCTGTTATCGGTGTTGTCGCTGCCCTGGGTTGGCGAATCGAAGAAACGGCGCCCGGCAGACCCAACTGTCTTTCAAGAGACCGAGAGATGGCCTGCGTCGTCACCGAATGGATTGCCGGTGTTGAGCAGTGCATACCTGACTGATAGCATCTGGCTATTCATCTCGATGCTCATTCAGGAAGGGAATCCATGTCAAAGAAAGCTATTTCTGCAGCGCTGGCCGCCACGGCGATGTTGACCGGCATGCAGAATGCGGTAGCGGCAGACAACCTGTTCAAAACATATGCTTACGACGCGCCGATCGCGAAATACACCGGGGTAGCAGGCTACTACGACTGTACAGCTGATATTGGAGCTCCTGCACGCTGTGTGGACGATGTGGACTTTCTGGATCAGAAGTTCACGGTAGCCCTGGTTTTCAGCAGTGACAAACTGGCGTCGGTTTCGCTGTTTGCACCCTATGATCGTGACCTGTACGCTCGCGTCATTGGAGCGCTTGCAAAGACATTTACCTTGGTGGCGCTCACTGACGGGAAATCCGTGCTGGATCTGGTTGATACCGCGCGCAAAACAAAAAACAAGGATGACTACACAGCCAAACTCACGAACTACGAGAGTGTTGCGTTGGCCGCCAACGATTTGACCTACTCTTTCGTTGAAGGGCTCACCCTCGACAAAGCGGCCACCAACCTTCAGAGCCTGATGAAGTCAGCACCTGCCAATGTCAGGGGTGCTGATTTAGTCATCTCTGGCGTGGATGACGAGTCCAGTATCATCATTAATTTTTCCTTCCCGAAACTGGATGGAAACAAGCTTGTTCAACAAGCCCAGAAGCCAGTCGAGTCGTTCTGACTACGAGCCTCCCTCTGTGTTGAGCCCCGCGATAGCGGGGCGCATTTGGGGTCAGGGGAAGTTGCCTGGCTCGTTCCAGAAGCTCGTGATCAGGCACGCAGACCAATAGCCATCCACCCCGAGGAAATCAGTGCGGGTGACGAATAAACCCCTGCAGACGCGGTCATAGCGAAAATTCTGCAGAGAAATGGATCAATGACGACACGCTTGAGATTCTGTTTAGTGCTGTTGCCAATGTTCGCAGGTTGTAAGTATCTCCCCCACACCGATTACTTTGTCGCACCCGCGAATGAGCCGAATCCGGCCTGGATTCGTGTGGTCAATTTCACCCAGCATGCGGCAATCTACCAGACCGACAACGGTGTGAGGACCGGCGGTGTGGTGCGTACCGGGCCTCTCCCCTTTACCCATACCCAAGACATTGGCATGCCCAAAGCGGGTCAAGAGCTGACCTGGGACTACTACGAGTCAACGATTCGACCGGGCCTGGAAACAACTGTGTATATGACATGGGAGGGCTCGCGTACCAGGACCTGCTTTGTCACAACTCAATTCACACCTGAAGCCGGGCGCTACTATCAGTTCCTCCTCACTTCTGGTTCCAGTGGGAAGTGCACGCTGTCCCCAACCCTGATCGAGCGTGACAAAGAAGGTACGGGCTGGCATCTGGTCCGTAACGAAAATGTAACCTACAAGAATGCTGGGCCAACCGCCGAGACCTTCTACACCAACAGTCAATTCGAAAACCCTGACTACCGGCCACCACCCGAGCTGTACCCCGGCACAGACGTCAGATAGCGGCTACACACAGGCACAGCGACTCAGGTATCCAGATGAAGCCACAACCGTTGCACTTGGTTGCTGATGTGAAAGTACCTTGCGCATACCGCCCCAGCGTCTCGACGATCGTGCTGTTTGGTCTTGAGGTCGCGGGGGAGCACGAGCCGCCGGTATACATGGAGATTCGCTTCGTGGACTACGTCCGCCAGCAGATTGAAGGCGATCATTTGATGATTACGCTGGAGCAGGCTCTGGAATCCGCCGAGCAGGATTACGGGATCAGCAAGGATGATTGGCGCCAGATGAGCGACGCAGAAATTGCCCGTATCCGCTGGTCGTGATCTAACTGTACGGCGGCTGTCAGACAGCTTCCACATGGATCGGAGCCAGGCAAACCCGTGGCGTTGGCCGACAGCAAAATGGGTCGATTGGCAGACAATTACTGAGCGTGCCAAGGCTCAAAGCTGATCTGCTTGATGCCACAGCGTTAGGTGCCGTGGCATTGTCGCAAAGAAACTAATTATTCGGTTTGTTAGCGGGCAGTGGTGCCGAATGAATTTCGTCGAACATAGCGGTTGTCACCGATGCAGCGTAGACGATGTATTTCACGTCATTGGCCTCATCCTTGACTTCATAAATCTCACACAGAAGGCTTCTCTTGTCCTTCGGCAACTCTATGGACGACCAAGAGGCAGGACTCTTGAAGTTAAACTCAGGACCTTTGTAGCTTAATGACCTGATACCAACGACCGTTCTCTTATATTGTTGCCTGTCTGGTCTCTTAGCGTTTTCATAGCTGCCTCTGAACGATCCCAGCGACTCAGAGACCACATCTACACACGCCTTGTCCAGCGCGGTCGCGTAATCAGCAACTGCATAAGTGCCAACGGTTGCATGATTGGCGTAGAATTTTTCACGCGGCGACAGGCGTTCCTCCGGAGCGTTGGAGGCATGGTTTTCACCCTCGAAGTAGTATTCGATATACCCTCGAGAAATATCCACTCGGTCATATTTCTTTCTTTTCTCTACTACCTCGCTGAACGAATACCAGCGTTGCTCAATCCGCTGATGCTCGACCTCTAGCGTGTTCGCTAAAACCTTAACAGACACCGCCGAACCCAACAGGACGAAAGCAATCAGTAGATTTTTCATGGCTAACCTAAAACAGAGATTTTAATTAATTTTGCTTGAAAGGGATGAAATTTTAATTAGCGCCCTTTCACCGCCTGGCCTAACACTGAGGCTATTGCCTCTCCCTCCGTTTCACAGACCAGCATCAGATTTTCCCCCTGCTTACGCTCGGCAAACGCAACCACGAATGCCACCTTGGCGAAGGTACTGTTCACTCAGCCGTGTCACGGCCGGTACAGCGGGAATGCTTCCATCAGCGGCGGGATCTCCTGCCCCATCGCTGTTGCGCTCTCGGTGGGATCGTTCGGTTTTGGGATGGTCCGGGCGAAGTGAAAAATTATGGTCTGGCCAGTGGTGCCATCGGTGTAGTACTTGAAGTAACTAATCTCCGAAAACTGCCCGTCCTTACGGACTGAATCGGGGTAGTACATCATCGCGTAGTCGATCCCGGTTCTATTTTTTGTCAGCAGGACTGCCGGCATGTTCGGGTTTTCCTGCTGATGCAGCTGGATGGCACGTTTGGCCAGGTCGAGGGGCTTGAAGCGGTTCAGCTCGCGAGGCACGACAGTAAAGTCGACCATCTCGGTCCAGGCATCCATGCTTTCGTCTTCAGGGAAATATTCCCACAGCCCTTGCTTCTGGAACTTGAGGACAAACGTCTTCCCACCGAACTGCACCGATTTGGTTTCGGCGATCGAGGGGCTGGCCTTGGTAGCGGTGAGCGGCGTGGAGCAGCCGGAAAGCAGGAGCAAGGTCGATAGCACAAGCAATAGGGCTTTCATTTCAATCCTTGAAAAAAGTGCATCAGGCAATTTTGTACGCAGCTAACAATAGCTCAAGGCAACGCCGAATACTTGCTCTATCTAGCGGGCCAGGAAGTCACGTTGCCTACCGCTCCCTTTCCAAACTCCCCCGCGCCGCCTCCCTCAACATCTCCCCCGCCAACACCCGAAACCTCTGCGTCAGCACGTTCTCAGGCCGGTCGGACGACAGCAGCAAATACGTATAAAAGCGCAACTCAGGCTCGAAAGGCCGGATGTCGATATCGGTATGCAAGTACTCGTTTGCCACCAGCGGGCTGACCACACTGACGCCCAGCCCAAGCCCGACCAGTGAGCAGACAGTGGCGGCATGGGTCGCATCCATGTTCAGCACGCGCGGGTCTTCTTCGGCGAACAGCCGGTCGAGCCGCGTGCGCGAGCCGTCGGTGTGCGACAGCGAGATGAATTCCTCGCCTTTCAAATCTGCCGGTGTCACCACCTCCAAGGCACCAAGCCGATGCCCTTTAGGAAAAATGCACACGCCAGGCACATCACAGATGATTTCCGACTGCACACCGGCCATGTCCTCGGCCACGTAGGACACCAGGCATACATCGCAGAAACGGGTCGCCGCCCAGTGCGCGACGTTGGGCGAATCATTGGTGTGGATCGATATATGCACGTGGGGGTTCTGCTGGCGAAAGCGCTGGATGATCGCCGGCAGCAGGCCGTGGGTCAGCGACGGCACAGCGCCGATGCGCAAGCGCCCGGTGCCGCCGCGCTTGAGGTGCTGGGCGGAGTTTTCCAGGCTGTGCAGGCCGATGAAGGCACGCTCGACGTCGGCGAAGAACTGCGCGCCTTCATCGGTTGGCACCAATCGCGCGCCCACCCGCTCAAACAATTTGAAGCCGTTGGCCCGTTCGAGCTGCGCGATCAGGCGGCTGACGTTCGGCTGCGAGGTGTGCAACGCCTGCGCCGCCGCCGTCATGGAGCCGCTGACCATCACCGCGCGGAAGGTTTCGATCTGCTTGAAGTTAATGGCCATATCATTTCTGCATGACTGGTTGATGGATTGTCATTTGATTGCATGACCCGAAGATTTTATAACTAGATCTACATCGACGTCTGCCCCGATGCAGCGCGATGCCAACCGAGCGCATACCCGCAACAACAAAAACAAAACCGGTGCTCAAGCTTCATTTCAGCTCTGCCCTTGTACTCATCGTTTCGCCGCACGCCAGTGGGGCGATGCAGCCCGGTAATCAGGAGGCATCATGTCGTTCTCGTATAAAAAACTAAGCGCTGCACTGGCCCTTTCGTGCGTGTCCATGGCGGCGGTGTCCACCGCACAGGCCGTCGACTTGCCGGCCGTTCCTGCAGCTATCAAAGAGGCAGGCCAGCTGCGAGCTGGCGTGCGTTGCGACCAGCCGCCTTATGGCTATCAAGACAACAAGGGCGACTTTGCCGGCGTCGAAGTAGAGATGGCAAAGCAGGTGTCACTGTGGGCCCTGGGCTCCAAGGACAAGGTCAGCTTTACCTGCGTGACTGCCGAAAACCGAGTGCCGCAACTGCTCGGGCGCAAGGTCGACTTCCTCATCGCCACCCTCGGCGTGACCCCGGAGCGTCAGCGCGTGATCGACTTCACCACGCCCTACCGCTGGGGGGCGAGTGACGTGGTGGTGAAGAAGGACAGCCCGGCACAGAAGATCGCCGACCTCAAGGGCAAGACCCTCGCCACGCTCAAGGGCTCGGTGCAGGCCAAGTGGTTCGAAGACCACATGCCCGACGTGAAAACCCTGCGCATGAACAGCGCCGCCGATGCCCTGCAAGCCTTCCGCCAAGGCCGCGCCGATGCCTACACCCACGACGCCGCAACGCTGGTGGTGGTGGCCGACAACGACAAGGACGCGCGCCTGATCGGCGAACCGTTCCAGATCTCCGACGCGGCCATCGGTGTGCGCAAGAACGAAGAGCAGTGGCGCGACTTCCTCAGCGCGGCGGTGCTGCGCATGCGTGAAGAGCACCTGTACCGCGGCTGGGTAGAGCAGTTCGTACCGAAGAATATCCAGGGCTATTACATCAGTGTGTTCGAGCAGGCTAAACCTGCCGAATCGCTCTGATCGGCCGCGATCATGGATTTCGACATCAATTACTTGATAGCGCAGTGGCCTGCGCTGCTCGACGGCGTGTTGATGACGCTGAAGATCACCGCGCTGGCCATCTTCTTTTCAATGCTGATCGGTGTGCTGGGTGGCGCGGTGCGGGTGATGAAAGTGCCAGTGCTGTCGCAGGCCGTGGTGCTGTACGTAGAGTTGATCCGCAATACGCCGATCCTGGTGCAGTTGTTCTTCATCTTCTACGGTCTGCCGGCCATTGGCTTAGGGTTGTCGCTGTTCTGGTCGGGGGTGGTGTGCCTGTCACTGTGGGCTGGGGCTTATCAGATCGAGAACATCCGCGGCGGCCTGGCCACCGTGGAGCGCGGCATGCGCGAGGCGAGCCTGGCACTCAGCCTCAAGCCGGCGCAGTACTTTGCCCTGATCGCCCTGCCGATCGCATTTCGCACCAGCCTGCCGGCGATGCTCAACACCGCGATCTCGCTGCTGAAGAACTCTTCGTACCTGCAGGCCATCGGCCTGGCGGAATTGACCTTCGTCGCGGTGGACCGCATCGCCACGGACTTTCGCGCCATCGAGATGTTCACGGCCATCTGCGTCATGTACCTGGTGCTGGTCGGCGTGCTCGCGCTTTTGACCGCGCGCCTTTCCGCCCACTTACAACGCCCTTTCCGGCAGTGAGGCGAGCATGAACTTCATCTTCGAAAACTGGAGCTTCGTCTTAAAAGGGTTGTTGATGACCCTGCAGCTGGCGCTGGTGGTGCTGTTGTTCACCACGCTGATCTCGGCCGTGCTCGGCGTACTGGCCACGGTCAAGAACCGCGTGCTGTGGTGGACGATTCATGCCTATGTGGAGCTGTTCCGCTCCATTCCGCTGATCGTCAACGTGTTCTTCATCTTCTTCGGCGCGCCGATGTTCGGCGTCGATCTAAGCCCGTTTGCCGCGGTCACCGTCGGCCTGACCTTGTGGGGCAGCGCCAACGGTATCGAGATCGTGCGGGGCGGGTTGGAGTCGGTGTCCCGACACCAGTGGAAAAGCGCCTGGGCCTTGGGCCTGCGCCCCTGGCAGATCTACCTGCACGTGATCGTGCCGCAGTCGATGAAAGCCATTCTGCCGGCCTATACCGGGCTGCTGACGATCCTCGTGCAAGCGACGTCGCTGGGCGCCCTGGTCGGCGTAGGCGAATTCCTCAAGGTCGGCCAGATCATCATCGAACGGGAAACCGTAATGACCGGCGTCAGCCCGGCCTTCTCGGTCTACGCCGTGGTGTTGCTGGTGTACTTCGTCATCTGCTCGGCACTGACCTGGCTTAGCCGTTATCTCGAACGTCGTCTGGGTCGCCCGGCGGTACGTACTTCTATTGGAGAGGTTCCAACATGCAAGAATCCAAAGTCAGTCGGCGTCTGAAAGAAAGCACCGCGCCGGAAGTCAACGAGTACATCTATCGCCCGCGCCTGGAAGGCTTCGCAAGCGGTTTCGCCAACCTGGGCAACGTCAACAAGGCGCACATCCTGATGCTTGCCGAACAGGGGCTGATTCGCGGCGAACATGCCAGTGCGCTGGCCAAGGGTGTGCTGGACATGGAGCAGGCCGGGCCGGATGCGGTCGAGCTGGACCCGTCCCGCGAAGACGCCTACTTCAACTACGAAGCGCACCTGATCGAACAGATCGGCGCCGACATCGGCGGGCGCCTGCACACCGGTCGCAGCCGCAACGACATACTCGCCACACTCGACCGCCTGCGCTGCCGCGAGTTGTTGATGGACCTGATCGATGAACTGGTGACCGTGCGCGCCACGGCCCTGCGCTGCGCCGCGATGTACGCCGAAGTGGTGATGCCCGGCTACACCCACCTGCAACCGGCGCAACCGATCACCTACGGCTACTACCTGAGCGCGGTGGAACAGGCGCTGGAGCGCGACAGCAAGCGCCTGATCCAGACTCTGGAGTCGATGAACCAGTGTCCACTCGGCGCAGCCGCTTTCGCCGGCACGCCGTTCGACATCGACCGCGCACGCACCGCCGAGCTGCTCGGCTTCGACGGCTACCTGGACAACGCGCTGGACGCCATCGGCTCACGCGACTTCCTGCTCGAAAGCCTGTCGCACCTGAGCCACCTGGCGGTGTTCTGGAGCCGCGTCGCGCAGGACTACTTCGTCTGGAGCACCCATGAGTTCAACCTCATCGACTTCCCCGACAGCGTCGCCGCCACCTCCAGCATCATGCCGCAAAAGAAAAACCCCACCGTGCTCGAGTACCTCAAGGGCCGCAGTGGGCACATCGTCGGCCTGCTGATGGGCGCCAGCGTGAGCATCAAGGGCACCAACTTCTCCCACACCGGTGATGGCAACCGCGAAGGCACCCGTGGCTTCTGGGAAGCCGCCGAAGAAACCCTACGCTGCCTGAAACTGCTCGACCTGGTGCTGCGCACCGCAACGCCCAACATCGACCTGGCGGTACGCCGCGCCGGTGAAGACTTCTCCACCGCCACCGGCCTTGCCGACCTGATGGTGCGCGAAGTCGACCTGTCGTTCCGCGAAGCCCACCATGTGGTCGGCGGCGTGGTTCGCATGGCCATGGACCAGGGCCTGCCGGCCAACCAGATCACCACGCAGATGGTCGATGCCTGCGCTCTCGAACAACTCGGCCACGCCCTCAACCTGCCCGAGCAGAAAGTCCGTGATTGCCTCGACCCGGTCAGCAACGTGCAAGGCCGCAGCTCCGCAGGCGGCCCCTCGCTCGGCTCACTCAAGCCAAGCCTGGCACGTGCCAGCGAGCGCCTGAGCGCCGAGCGCATTGCCAACCAGCAGCGCCGCGAGCGCCTCAGCGCGGCCGACCTCAACCTGCAAACCCTGACCCGGGCACAGGCGGGCGTATGAGCACGATCCTGACGGTTCGCGACCTGCACAAAAGCTTCGGCGCGCACGAGGTGGTCAAGGGCGTGGACATGGACGTTCGCCAAGGTGAAGTGGTGGTCATCATCGGCCCCAGCGGCTCGGGCAAGTCGACCTTCATCCGCTGCCTGAACAGCCTGGAAGAGCCGACCCTCGGTACCGTGGTAATCGCCAATGGCGACTCGGCCAATGCCGGTGACCGCAAGGCTTTGGCCAGGCTGCGCGAAGAGGTGGGCATGGTGTTTCAGGACTACACCCTGTTCCCGCACATGAGCGTGCTGGCGAACATGATGCTCGCCCCGGTCAAGCTCAAGCGCTCGAGCAAGCAAGAAGCCCAGGCTCACGCCCTCGCCCTGCTCGACCGCGTTGGCCTGCGGCACAAGGCCGAGCACTACCCGGCGGAGCTGTCCGGCGGCCAGCAACAGCGGGTGGCGATCGTGCGGGCTCTTGCGATGAAACCCAAGCTGATGCTGTTCGACGAGCCCACCTCCGCGCTCGATCCGGAGACCGTAGGTGACGTGCTGAACGTGATGAAAGGCCTCGCGGCCGAGGGCATGACCATGATCGTCGTCACTCACGAGATGGGCTTCGCACGTGAGGTGGCCGACCGCGTGGTGTTCTTCGACGGCGGCAAGATCATCGAAATGGGCCCGCCATCGGAAATCTTCAGCGCACCGAAGGAGCCTCGCACCCGGCAGTTTCTGGAAAGCGTCCTGCACTGACTTCAACATCCTCTTCCACACCCGGCGTGCCCGCCTCCACCGGGACGGCGCGCCTGTGCTCCGGCAAGGAGTTTCAAATGAGTCAAGCGACCGGCAAAGCCCTGGATCCACTGGGCGCACAGACCATGATCCAGATGGAGAACGTCAACAAATGGTATGGCGAGTTCCAGGTACTGAAGAACATCAACCTCAGCGTACGCCAGGGTGAACGCATCGTGCTGTGCGGCCCGTCTGGCTCGGGCAAATCGACGACCATTCGCTGCCTGAACCGCCTCGAAGAACACCAGCAAGGCCGCATCGTCGTCGACGGCACCGAGCTGACCAATGATGCCAAACAAATCGAAACCATCCGCCGCGAAGTCGGCATGGTGTTCCAGCACTTCAACCTGTTCCCGCACCTGACCATCCTGCAGAACTGCACCCTCGCCCCGATGTGGGCGCGCAAGATGCCGCGCAAGGAGGCGGAGGCGGTGGCGATGCATTACCTGGAACGGGTGCGCATTCCCGAACAGGCGCATAAATACCCCGGCCAGCTTTCAGGCGGCCAGCAACAGCGCGTCGCGATTGCCCGGGCGTTGTGCATGAAGCCAAAGATCATGCTGTTTGACGAACCCACCTCGGCGCTGGACCCGGAGATGGTCAAGGAAGTGCTGCAGACCATGGTCGACCTGGCCGAAGACGGCATGACCATGGTGTGCGTGACGCATGAGATGGGCTTTGCCCGGACGGTGGCGCACCGGGTGGTATTTATGGATCAGGGGGAGATTGTTGAGGAGGCTACGCCCAGGGAGTTTTTTGAGAATCCGCAGAGTGAGCGGAGTCGGTTGTTTTTGAGTCAGGTGCTGCACTGATCAGCAGTGCAGCACCTCGTGTTGAGCCGGGGTGGCTGTCATCGACCCCGCGTGCGCGGTAACCACTTCACTTTTGCGGCGCTCCACGCTGCACCATTGCTCGCCATTCCTGCACGCTGGGGCGTTCCTGCATGCGCGTGTGCCACTCACGCAGAACCCTGCATTCCTCGGGCACCGCACCCGTTTGATTTGAAGGTGCCAGGCTATCTGCAGAGAGCATTTCTCAGTTCAGATCAATGTTGGCGGCGGAGCATGGGTGAGCGCGTCGTCCCGGCATATCGCGCGACGATCCGCACCGGATCGCCGGCCATGACCTCGACTTTTGCTTCGTAGCTTTGCAGGTATCGATACCTGCCCCTGTGAGAGCACCACGACGGGTTCCGGCGCTCAGGGTATGGCCTCAAGCACACAGATCACAAGATATGGCCATGTTTGACAATGCGCGTATTGACGTCAGACGTACCGCCGGGCTGAACGCCCTGTAATCTCATATCAGTGCTGTGCCGCGGCTATATTTCGGGCTCTCACCCACGCCACGAATCATTTCCAGCAACGCCCTCACCCGCAGCGGCAGATTTCCGGCCGGGTAAACCGCATGCATCTGTGGGCTCTCGCCGCTGCTGGAGGTGAGTTTGTAGTCAGGGCAAACCCGCACCAAGCGCCCCGCTTCCACTTCGGGCTCAGCCATCCAATCCGCCAAGCGGGCGATCCCGACGCCCGCCAAGGCTGCCTGGAAGACCGCCAGACCAGAACTAAAACGAAATTTGGGATGAACCCGAAAGCTGATGGCTTGCCCCTCGCTGCGAAAATTCCACTCTTTGAGAATCCGCGGCGCCGTATGCAGGATCAGCGAATGCGACTCCAGCGCCTCGATAGAGTCGGGCACGCCTTTGCGCTCCAGGTACCCGGGGGCGGCATACAGATGGCGTGAGTAACTCCAGAGCGCGAAACCGATCAAGTCGCTGGATTGTGGAAATGCCCCGCGGATCGAGAAGTCCAGTTTGCTCTTGGCCGGGTCGATGATTTCATCGGTGAAAATCACATCGATGTTGACGTCTGGATAACGCTCGCAATATTGCGCGATCAACCTAGGCAATACCCCATGTCCAAGTACCTCGGGGGCGGAAAAACGGATCCAGCCGGAGGCCAGGCCGCTGAGACCGGCCAGGTCTTCATCCACCTCGCGTTGCAGTTCGAGCATTTTGTAGGCGTGGGGTAACAAGCACTCACCCGCCTCGGTCAGGCTCACGGTATTGGACGAGCGATTGAACAACTTGAGTCCGACACTTTCCTCTAGGGCCTGAATGGCGCGGGTCAGTGCACTAGGGGAACGCCCCAAGGCCCGCGCCGCGGCGACGAAGCTGCGCTTGCGAGCTACTGCCGCAAAGGCTTCAAGTTCCGCCAACATGTTCAATGCCACGCTCCACCTCATTGCACTTTTCACAATGCGGCATTGCAACACAGAAAAAGCCCTTCCGTTAACCTTCCCGTCAGCCCAGGTCAGCATGTCCTCTGGTTGCAGCGATTTGCGCCCCCCACCTAGATAGTCAGAGCCTTAGTTCATGGTCGATATTGTCATCCTTTGCGTGTTCGCTTTCGCTGCCGGCCTGATCGATGCGGCGGTGGGCGGCGGCGGACTGATCCAGATACCCGCACTGTTCAACGTACTACCCAGCGCTCAACCGGCAGCGCTGCTGGGTACCAACAAGGTCGCGGCCGCCTGCGGTACAGCATTCGCGGCTCGCTCCTTCATACGCAAGGTGGTGATCGACTGGGGGCTTGTGATCCCTGCGGCCTGTGCGGCCTTTGTCATGGCGTTCTTCGGCGCCGCCACGGTATCGTTCGTACCGCAGTCAGTGATGCGGCCGGCAGTGCTGGTGCTGATTGTGCTGATGGCGATCTACACCTTCTGGAAAAAAGACTTCGGCGCCCTGCATAAACCGATGCGCATCGGTAACAGGGAAAAACTGCTGGCGATCGTCATCGGCGGCGCCATCGGTTTTTACGATGGCCTGTTCGGTCCGGGCACTGGCAGCTTCCTGATCTTTTTGTTTATCCGCTGCTTCGCCTTCGACTTTCTGCACGCCTCGGCATCGGCGAAACTCGTGAACATCGCTACCAATATCGCGGCCCTGATGTTCTTCATTCCGACGGGTAACGTGCTCTACCTGGTCGCGATCCCCATGGCTGCGTTCAACATTCTCGGAGCGCTCACTGGCACTTGGTTGGCGGTCCATAAAGGCGTGCCCTTTGTCCGCACGCTGTTCTTGGTGTTGTTGGTGATTCTGATCAGCAAACTGTCTTACGACCTGTTCTTGTAGAGCTCAGGCGCGAGGCGACTTTTTACCGCGTCATGGGTTCCGCACTCGCGAATACTTGAAAGCAACGTGTCCAGATCTGTAGGCATAAGACGGACTCCTGTCCGGTGGAGTTGGAAGGCGCTAGCACTTCAACTTGCTGCCCCGCGCTTTTATAAGCCTCCTTCGAGACGCTGATACTGTCATTTTTACCTAGCAAAACTGACAGATGACTGGCCGACGGATCCGTGAGTCGGCCTCGAAACGAGGAATTACAGAAACAACAAAGCCCGCACGAGGCGGGCTTTTGTTGGGTATTTGCTTAGACAGTGTGGACTTCTGGGAACTGATGTCAGGTGCGGAGACAGGAGTCGAATCGGGTACCTCCAGACCAGTAAAATCGGGCAGCCATATGATGCAATGCCACAACTGTATACCTAGACATATACCTAAACCGAAAAGTACCCCGGGGCGTCGTGGTTAGCGGCGAACACGAACACGCCCTCCTAAGAGGGCTTGGTCTTACGCTTTCTTTGGCGGCGGCGGAGGCGGTGGCGGCGGTACGCGCCGTGGAAGATCCACATCACTTTTGATGTTTCTCATCGGGGGGGGCGGCGGCGGCGGCGGCTTTTGGTTGGACATGAAGTTTTCCTATGGGTTGGTTGATATGTAGATCGGCAGGAAGGAAATCAGCGACCAAATCACAGCGTAGATAACGTTCCTCGACAAACCGTCAAGCTCGTTGCTCCGTCGATCGTTATTGGTAGCATTTCTCGTCGCTCCCATGACGTAGTAGTCCATCATGATCTGCATGAAGAAGCTGTTCGCCTGCTCAACGCTCCCATCGTAGTAATCGATGAGCGTCTTCCGGTGAGCCTCAAGCTTTTCGGCAACCGGTATGGCTAAGTCATCGAAACGGACGCGCCAAGCCCAGGCGAAATGCCACATCGCTCTGACAACGAAAACGCCTGCCCCTAGGTACAGAATCCAGAAATAGATTCCCGCGGTCGTTTCTGTCGGCGGAGCTTTGGGAAGTAGGTAGGAGAGGAAGCTCAAGAGGGCTACGATCAGCGCGAGTGGCAGATTCAGCCTGGAGATTAATTTCTCCTTACGGTCAGCCTCAGCGAGGTAGATCTTCTCGTACAGCTTGTACTCTTCATCATCGGACCTCATGTCACAGTTGCTCCCTCCAAACTCAATGGCTTATGGCCATCATCCTTCCTAAGCAGCCCCATGCCAAGAGCCTCTAACATGACGATGCTTGGGGGGTCGTGTATAGCCATTGTATAAGCGATGCCCAAGGGGTCGCGTATAGCCGGGTACCACTCTCCCGAAACGGTGGGGTGGCTCTCACCACCCGCTAACCGCGTCGGTCTACCATAGGGGCAGCCGGTCATCTCAACCTCGGGCGTTTCGCCCAGGCTCATCCTCAGCTACACGAAAGCGCCAGTAGCGGTCAGGTTTAACCCAGACCACATTGTCAGGGGTAAGCTTGCGAAATGCAGCGAGGATAGCTTTGCCGAGAACCTGGTTGCCATCCGCATTATCAATCAGAAGCTCCTCATGCCTCGCTCTGACGATGTAATCAACAACATCGTCTTGGTAGACGCAAGCGTCACGCTCGATTTCGGCAAGCATCCACTGTGCAACCACCTCAGCGTCCACTATTTCGCCTCTAGAGTTGTGCTTTCCAAAGAGTCAGTCTTAAAGCGACCGCTTTCGAGCTTTTTCCCTGCGAACCACTGGCAGACGTAGTAGTCGCTGTTGAATTCCTTCGCCTGAACAGTCATAGCAGGCCCACCTGACTTCAATTTTACGATGTCGCCAACCGCGAACTTATCTTCTGTAGCCATGATTTCCATTCCTCGTAATCAGGGGGCATCCCTGTAACTGGCATATGGGGACTGGCCAATTGATTTAAAGCGGCCACTACACTTAAGCATGGACATTGGGCGCCTTATCCTGATAATCCATATAGGGCAGGTCGCTAAAATAGTCAGGTTTTGTCAGGTTCTGGACCGCCCGGTTTTCCCTTGACAAGCACGCGCGGATATCCTTGACGGCCTCCGCTCCCACAGCTCCGCCATAGACAGCGCCAGCCCTTGTACAGCAAGGCTTACAGCCGATCATGCTCAAGCGCCAGCAGCCCAATCCGTCAAGAAGGGTCAAGAATTTCTGTCCAGGATGGTCAAGGGCCAGTCAAGATTGGCGCCATTCTGGACGGGCATTCGCTCGAGGCTCGACCCTACCGACCCGCAACCCGTTCCCGGCGTGCTCCCCAGCCCGGCAGGCCACCTTCTGGCTCCGCGAATCCGTCCAGAGCCTGTCCAGAATAGGCGGCCGACAACATTTGACGAGGCGTAGGCATGTTAATGCAACGGACAGAGCTGTAGCCCAGGCCTGCTGAGGGATTCATCGATTGAGCCGCCAGGCGGCCTGTCTGACTTCGTGTAATGCCTGTCTAATATTTTCGCGGATTCTTGACGGCAATCAGACCGAAGCATGCTCGGCACCCGGCTGAATGCTCAACAGCGGCAGGCTTCGCCGCAATCTTGCCCATCCGCTACTGCCGCTCGATCCGCCTAGGGCCTGCCTAGAATCCGCCAGGGGTCTGTCGGGGGTGAGTGACGGCCAGGGCCTCTACTTTGACGGCCTCCAGCACCGGCCAAGCCTCAGGCGCCCGCCCGCAGGCGCCACGGCCATCAGCCTGGCCCGTACTTCGTCAAAGCGTGGTTAAAGTAGCGCCCAGCACCACCAGCAATATGAGACAGCGCCGACCACCAGCTTTACCGGCATGGCCTGGCGTATGGCCTTAAACGCCCGGGCCATGCTGGTTCCGTCTCATGCCTGTCTCACATTCGGTAAAGGCCCGGTAAAGCTTGTTGATGCTTTACGCTTGCGCGGCGATCTTCCGCTTGGAGTTCGTTTGGAAACGGTTGCCTGAAATCGGGGACTGATAAATATCCTCATCCAGGAATCTTAGCAACGCCTTAAGACTCTTCTTGTCCCCCGGGAAGACGAGCTTCATTTGTCCGGCCTCATCATAAACACCGATATCAATATCAAACCCGGCAGCTGCAATACGCAGTTCCTGTGGCGTGCAAGCGTCGAGAATACCTTCCTGATTAATGAAGGTGACCTTCTTGCGTATCCAGTTATCAATGTTGGCATCAAGCCAACTGGAATCAAAGCCATGGAACTTATCAAGATTAAAGAAATTCTCTAACTCTTCCTTAGTACTTTCATGATAATAGGCATCCATATCGAAAAGCCGTCGAGCATTGTGAAGGCTAACGAATCGAAGTTCGGTAGGCGAATTCTCAGCAACACCTTGAGTGAGTATTGCGGTTGGCTTGTTGTCCAAGGCGATACCTATCCCATCTAGTCGACGGAAGGTATTCTTGTCATAAAAAATTGAAAACTTTCCTGTGGCTATTGCTTGACGCTTATCGAAAGCTTGGACGACTACTGTCGTAGATCCATTCTCAGTGAAGCCTCCAAACAGCCCTTTGATTACACCCAGCCCCTGCTCTGAGGGCTGCCAAATGTCTGCGTTTTCTGGCTCCCGTACAGTGGCGATCAGGCCGTCCAGATCATCGAATCCATCTATCAGAAGTACCTCATCGTCATCAGGGCGGTAGCGCGCATCAAAGGCAACGTCGGTTTTGTTGCTAATGAATGCTTGAGCCTGTCGGCGAAGCTCCTTGTCGATATCGGTTTGAAGCTCGCCACTCGTAACAACTCTAAGGATACGCGGCGTTGTTTCTAGCAAAACAAAAAGATCCATCCATTGGCCCCTATGAAGATTCAAGCACTGTGTGCGATGTTATGTAACTTACCTTTACAATATCTGCTGGCTTACTTATGACCCTCTTTGTAATAAGCAGAAGGTTCCCGCCATTATTTAGCTGAACCTCATAGAATTTATACCCGCAAATTGCCAGCACCGGATTCGCGTAAAAGGACTTGGACACCCAAATGAAAACAAAAAACATAATTGCAAAAAAGGCGAAAGTGAGAGGTTCAAGAAAGTACTTCCCACCACCTAACACCGGCAGCATGTACGCCACAAAGTATCCCGAAATCTCTTTGTCGGCAGGCTTTATCGAAACGGCCGTGACGGTCGTTTTGTTGAGCTTTGCGGCTGAAGATATAATTATCTGATGACAAGTCGCACAGAGCGACAACGAACAAAATAGTACAAACAATGACCATAGCTTCTGGTCATTGCTTTGATAAAGCAAGAATGAGAGCGTTAAACCGATTGGCGCAATCGTTGTCAGTACGAGCGCGAATTTCATGAGGATGCTAAGCATAATCAGCCCTTCCACCGCCGTGCGTGAGTTCGCCAGCGGCTCTGTTGGATAGAGCTAGCATAGTAAAGCCTTTTACTGTATATCCATACAGCATAGAGCTGTCCCTCGCCCCTTTCGTACCAATACTGTTGCCTGCCAAGGACAGATGTCAAATTGCCACGCAGAACCACCGCACTGACCAAACGCCGTAATCCGGCCTGCTCATAGCACAGCTGCTGACCATGACCTGCACGAATTCCACCCTCCTAGCGACACTCGTCTTACACGGTGGAAACTGACAAACCTGAGATTGGATCAGCAGGCGCTGGGCGGTGAGCATTGTGGTTTTCATGTGGTCATCGCGGCGGGCTCACTGGCAGGCTCCAATACCGTGGAAACCAAAGTGGAAACCAAGACCTGGCAACCTCAACATTTCTCAACAGGCATGCCGCCCGGATAGCGGTCACGAGCCTGATGCTCACCCCGCCTGTGCACACTGACGGTGCTCATGCCATAGTGCGGATAAATCACAGGCGGCCATGTCGGGTAGGCTGCCCCAGGCTCGATGGAGAAAACCATGTTCGCAGGAGCTACAGCTGGTGAGGTTTATGAGAAAACCTTTGAGCTGCTGTCTGAGGAGAATGACCGAGGCGCGGTGCTGCTCAGCGGAGTGATAACAGACGGAATTCTGGATGAGATGATCAAATCGCGCCTCATAGGTTTGCCCTCAGCTCGCGTGGGCAAGCTCCGATTCCAGTACGCAGCCAAGATCGACATGGCGTTCTCGCTAGGCATGATTTCATTAGAAATGCTGACGCTGCTTCATAGTCTGCGTGACGCGAGGAATACCTTTGCCCATAAGATTGTGAACAGTCTCGATGACGCTGCTATCTCTAAAGCGATCAAATCGGTTTTCGATGCGGTGCCGAGCCTATACGACGGGTTCATGAGCAGCTGGATTGCCAACCTTCAGAGCACTTTACGGGGTGTGGGCATTGTCGACGAAACGCTGATTGCTAGCGTATCCCCTGGCGCCCGGGCCCGATTTAACAACTATCTAGCCTTAGTTGCAGCTCGACTTCATGAAGCCTCAGCCAAAGTCGAGAAGCTCAGTTTCTCTGGAATCTAGTTGGCTCAACTTGCATCAACTGGAGCGGAAGGTTCGCGCATAGGGGGTTGCGAACCTGAGTGCGAACCACCGGTGCGAACTGGCCCAGCACCGAAATGAGTAGCGACAGCGCGTAGCCGATCATGGTGCTGAGCAACCAATTGCCGCATATCAGCACACCTCATTTTTTGTAGGCACGGGTGTTGAATGGACACAACCCAATGGATCTCCTTATTCGAACGAGCTTTTTGCGGGATGAGCAAAAGACTTGAGCAAGTGCTGCAATTGAGCAGTTGTCGCGAGCACTGGATTCAGGCCGAAGTAAGCCTTCACGCCTGGTTTGAAGACGGCATCGAAATCTGGACTGACCATCCGATAGGCGACAGGCGTAAAGCGGATCTGTATGCAGTGGATGACAGCGGCATAGCCAACATGGTCGCTGAAATAAAGTGCCTGGGAGATGTGTCACAAACGAAGTGCCTTGAAGGCCCGTGGTCAGTACAGGCCGATGTGAAGCGGCTGAACTCCTTCGAATGTCCTACAAAGCTGTTCGTTCTTGTGATAGCCAAGGGTGAAAGGGAGACAAATACCGGGCGGAGGCTTCGCACTGACCAGTGGGTGGACGGACACGAATGCGTCAACGTGGATTTGGGGTTTGCCCTGGTTCGGATGTGGGGTCTGTGATTTTTCGGTGAAGTAGCGCCCGCAGCGTTACTAGGGGTGGCCTTCCAAGGTCGCCGGCACCCGCCAGGCAGTGTCCGTTAGCGAAGCCAGAGGGAGCATCACCTTGATGCCCCCCTTGCCCTCACGGCCCATGGGCTGGTGAACCTGCGTGCGTACCAGCAGCGCGTACCTGGCTGCGTACCTCGGCAGGGTCACGCATTCCGACTACGTGACGATCGTGCGTGAACCGCTGCGCGAATTACGCCCGGCACTGCCTGCTGGAGCTACCCATTTCATGGATACCAGAGTGGATACCTGCCTATTCCGCTGCATGCAAGGGACCTAACCTGACGCTAACGAGGGCTCCCCAGACAGTCTCACATACTCCAAACGTTCTCTTCCCGCCTACTGTTCATATTCGGCATTCAAATGCACCCAAATGTCATGTAGTTCGTCTTCATAGGTATCACCAAACGCAGCGCGCGATGACGCAAGGCTAGCAATCTCCTCAAGGCGCTCTAGTCCTTGTCCCGCGGCTTGGCAGCCTCGCATTTGGGGTCTGACAAGGGCGTAACGGTGCGCGCCATAGGTACGTTTTCTCGTCGAACCGGTGTATGCCTAGACTGATACGGGTGATTCGAGCCTTTGGCAACCTTTACACTTGAAAAGTGACACCCAAAGTGCAACAGCTGTAGGAAGACACCCTAACTGATACAGGTTGCACCATGTTCATCCGCGCTTACCTCCGAGCCTCTACCGACGAGCAAGATGCCAGCCGAGCCCGGACCTCCTTGGAGAAGTTCGCCAGCGATCACAACAAGACCATCGCCTGTGACTACTTGGAGAACGCCAGCGGTGCCGCCGCAGATAGGCCGGAGCTGCTGCGCCTGCTTAAGGACGCCCGCAAGGGTGACGTGCTGCTTGTCGAATCCATAGACCGCCTTTCCCGCCTCCCAGCCGATGAGTGGGCCAAGCTCAAGGCTGCGATCGACGCCAAGGGCCTGCGCATCGTCGCGCTCGACCTGCCGACCAGTCACCAGGGTATGCTCGACACGAAGGGCGACGAGTTTACTCACCGGATGCTGGCCGCAATCAACTCAATGCTGGTGGACATGATGGCTGCGATCGCACGGAAGGATTACGAGCAGCGCCGGGAGCGCCAGGCCCAGGGTATCCAGAAGGCCAAGGCCGCCGGCAAGTACCAAGGGCGACCGGTGGACGCGGATCTGCACAGGAGGGTGAAGGAATTGCTGAACGCAGGGCTCGGCATCCGCGCGACAGCGCGACACGCTGATTGCTCAACAACTACTGTCCTTAGAATCAGAGACACCGCGCTTTAATTTGGAGGTAGGCTCGCCCCGATCTGCTGCTCCATCTCTTGAGCCTGGCGTAAGGCCGCATCACTGAAGCTTTTGCCCGTGAGGAGAGTATCAATGGCCTTGAACAACAGAGTGTCAAATTTGTAGCTGAGCCACTGATATCTCGAATGTGTCAGGAGGTTAAACTCATTCATGAGCTCAGGACCAAAGGCAGAGGCAATAAGCCTTTTGATATTGTCATCTTGATGCCAGGCAAGCTTTTCAGGGTTCTCAGCTCCTTGCTTTATCAGGTAAATCGAGCGACCTAGGACAGAGCGGTAGGTGACATAGAGCGCCCAGGTGTACTCCCCCAAGTGCGGCCGAAAAAGCTGCACCTCCTCGAAGCCAGCTTGGAAATAATCGTACTCACTGATACCCGCAAGCTTGTTGGAGTACTTTCGCATCTGGGGGTTGGTGTAAAAGCCTTGCATCTCCTTATCCGTGAAGATGTCGGTTATCGTGACTTCGCCAGGAAACGCGGCGCGCGACCTAATCACACCTAGCCATAGCGCATCTACAGCTTCGATTTTCTTAGCAATGGTCGCTTTTTGGACCTCGGAGAACGAGGCGGACGCGATCCTAAGTTTTTCTGCCTGACGGTCTAGCTCTGACTTGAGCGATGTGAGCTGAGCATCGCCTTGGGCTTTCAAGTCCGCCCTAAGCTTTTCAAGTCGATCATCATATTCGTGCCTGATGCTAGCCTTCAGCCTTTCGCCGATCCAGCTTCTAGCCAGCCATGCAAGCGCAGCGAGTAGAGCGGCACTCACCCCGGCGGAGCTGATGATGGTCAGAGCCAAGCTCTTTAGCGTATCCATACCTTTCCTTGATGTCAGTGCCACGGTTACGAAAAAGCCCCGGCAGGCACTTACCTGAACGGGGCTTTTAAATGCCTGTATCGATCATCTAGGACTCGTCATGCAGCCTGGGAAATTGACGACGATATCTAAAATCGCTAGAGACCTTGATTTACACGGTGTCCCGGGGTTGAGAAAGGTTGGTTAAGCTGAGAGAAAACTCTCTCCATTTGCTGTCACCCTGCTGTCATGCTCGAGAAATTGGAGAGCTTGATTTAGCCTAACCACTTGATTTTACTGGTGCCGGGGACAGGAATCGAACCTGCGACCTTCGCGTTACGAGTGCGCTGCTCTACCGACTGAGCTACACCGGCGTTTTGCGAACGTATCATTACCTGCGATGCTTAGGCAAACCGCCCCTGCCAGCAATCGCCCAACCGCAAATCACTGCGTTTGGCCGCGCCGTTCAGGTCGAACGACCGGAGCCAATATCACCCCGCCTTGCACCCGCTGGGGCCAAGTCCTTTTCAATATCGGTAACACACTCACTTCTCCTCACTGCGTTCCCGTGCCCGTGGCGATGCCGGCTTCGACGCTGCCCTCTTCGCTTTGGCTGCCGCAGGGCTTTTCCCTCGTTTTGGTCCGGCCACCACGTTGGAGCCGGCCAGCGGAGTGCCGATGACTGCTGCAACGGGCGTATCTTTGGCAGTCATCACCATACCCATCCGCACGCCAAACAGACGCAACACGGATTCCAACGTGCTGAGTTTGGAATTCGACTTCCCGCTCTCCAGTTCGTACAGGCTTTTTGTGGACATCCTGCACATGGCTGCGAAGGTCTCTTGGTCAAGCCCGGTGACTTCGAGCCTCAGACGGTGGATCGATGCCCCGCCGCGTTGCGCTGGACACCACATTGCCGATTACGCAGTTGCGGCGAGTTAGCATCATACAAATGCAATCGGCATGATACGGGCCAGCGCACCATCTCCATCCGCCAAATCAGCAACAGCCGCCAACGTCACCCCGCCTTACACCCCGAAGGCGCCAAATCCTCTTCAATACCGGTACTACAAACCCACCCCGCCGCCGACCGGCTCAGGGTAATCACCTTGCCCACCACATTCCCCGGCGCTTCCACCAGCGTGCAGGCAATACTCCCTACCCCGGTAGCCGCAGCGCCACTGGCAGCAATTGCACAATGCGCAGTAGTCGCCTGTCCACCGAGCGCAGCCACATCGGGCACGTCCTTGCCTTCGTTCAGGCGCAAATCCATCGCGGTCTTCAGCGCAGATATCTCCAGCAACCCGGCCGCGGCCTTGGTACGAGCCTGGTGATTGGTGTACATCGGTACGGCGATGGTGGCGAGGATGCCGATGATTGCGACGACGATCATCAGTTCGATCAGGGTGATGCCTTGTTGGGCTTTCATGAACGCGTTTCCTTGTTGATTCGGCTGAGCCTTCATCCACTGTGGACGTCAGCCTTTCAGGCGCGCAGTAGGCCTCAACAGACACCTTTTGTCACCCCTGCTCGGCTGGACGTCATGTTCGCTGAACTACTCTAGTGAGCATCTTCACAACCCGCCCATGGATGGGCGCGGCAAGCTGTTACCGGGCTTGTCGCATCAGCCGCAAGGAGCTGTGCATGAGTACCACATCGCGTATTTACACCTGGGAGGGCACCGACCGCAGCGGTGCCCGGGTCAGCGGCCAGTGCGAGGGGCGCAGCCCGGCGTGGGTGCGGGCTGGGCTGTTGCGGCAGGGCATCAGCATTGCGCGGCTGCGGCCGGTGGGGTGCTGGCAGCTGAGTTGGCCGCAGCGGCGGGGTAAGCCGGATGCGGCGGGCTTCAGTCGGCAGTTGGCGACGCTGCTGAAGGCGGGGGTGCCGTTGTTGCAGGCGTTTGAGGTGATGGGGCGCAGTGGTGGCGACGAGGGCCTGGGGCGGTTGCTGGTGAAATTGCAGCAGGATGTGGCAGCGGGGTTAGGATTGGCGGATGCGTTGCAGCGCCAGCCGCTTTGGTTTGATCGGCTGTACTGCAACCTGGTGCGGGTGGGTGAGCAGTCGGGCAAGCTGGATGGGCAGCTGGAGGAGCTGGCGAACATGCTTGAGCAGCGTCAGGCGCTGCAGCGGCGGGTGCGCAAGGCGATGATTTATCCGCTGCTGCTGTTACTGACGGGGCTGGGGGTTTCGGCGCTGCTGCTGCTGGAGGTGGTGCCGCGCTTTCAGGGGTTGTTTGCCGGTTTTGACAAGAGCTTGCCGGCGTTCACCCAGTGGGTGCTGGACTTGTCCACAGGGCTGGCGCGGCATGCACCTTGGCTGGGGGCATTGATGGTGTTATCCACAGTGGCGCTGCGTTGGCTGTATCGGCACAACGCTGTGGCGCGCTTGTGGATATCTTTGCGGGTACTTGAGGTGCCGGTGCTGGGGCGGTTGCTGGCGCAGGCGGCACTGGCGCGTTTTGCCCGCAGTTTGGGCACAGCGTACACAGCGGGGGTGCCATTGCTGGATGCGTTGGCGACAGTGGCGTCGGTCAGTGGTGGCGTGGTGCATGAGCAGGCGATCCTGCGTTTGCGTCAGGGCATGGCCAATGGGCTGGGGTTGCATCAGGCGATGAGTGCGGATCGGTTGTTTGCGCCGTTGTTGGTGCAGCTTGCGGCCATCGGCGAATCCAGTGGCACGCTGGACCAGATGCTGGGCAAGGCCGCCAGTCATTATGAAGAGCAGGTGAGCCAGGCGCTGGATCAGTTGACCGGCCTGCTCGAGCCGGCCATCGTGCTGATCCTCGGGGTACTGGTCGGTGGTTTGGTGGTGGCGATGTATCTACCGATTTTCCAGTTGGGTAGTTTGGTCTGAATATGAATCTGTGGACGCTTTTGACCGCACAGCCGGTTTATTTCACCTGTTTGGCGACACTGCTGGGCTTGCTGGTGGGCAGCTTCATCAATGTGTTGGTGCACCGTTTGCCGATCATGCTGGAACGGCAGTGGCAGCGTGAAGCGCAGGAGGTGCTGGAGTTGCCGGTCGCCGAACATGGGCGGTTTGATCTGGCGCTGCCGGCTTCGCATTGCCCGCACTGTGGGCATCGGATCCGGGCTTGGGAGAATATTCCTGTGCTCAGTTACCTGCTGCTGCGGGGACAATGCGCGGGCTGCAAGGGCGCGATCAGCAGGCGTTACCCGCTGGTGGAGCTGGCCTGCGCCGGGCTGTCGCTGGTGGTGGCATGGCACTACGGGCCTGGGCTGCAGGCGCTGTCTGCGCTGTTACTGACCTGGTGCCTGCTGGCATTGAGCTTGATCGACAGCCAGCATCAGTTGCTGCCCGATGTGCTGGTGCTGCCGATGCTGTGGATCGGTTTGATGCTCAATGCCACGGGTATGTTCGTGCCGTTGCCGGACGCGCTGTGGGGCGCGGTGATGGGCTACCTGAGCCTGTGGACGGTGTTCTGGCTATTCAAGCTGGTGACCGGCAAGGACGGCATGGGCTATGGCGACTTCAAGCTGCTGGCGTTGTTCGGCGCCTGGGGTGGCTGGCAGGTGCTGCCGTTGACGCTGCTGTTGTCATCGCTGGTGGGGGCGTTGATCGGCCTGTGTTTGCTGCGTTGGCGTAACGCTTCGCTGGGCACGGCGATGCCGTTTGGTCCGTATCTGGCAATTGCGGGGTGGATTGCTGTGCTCTGGGGTGATGAAATGTACGCCTCTTACCTGCAACTGCTTGGAATCTGATGACCACTGCGGCGTTTTCCCCTTGGATCCTGGGCCTGACCGGCGGCATCGGCAGTGGCAAGAGCGCTGCGGCCGAGCGTTTTGTCGAGCTGGGTGTGCACCTGGTCGACGCTGATCAGGCTGCGCGCTGGGTGGTCGAGCCTGGGCGGCCAGCGTTGGCCAGCATCGTCGAGCGCTTTGGCGCGGGCGTGCTGCAAGGCGATGGCCAGCTCGATCGAGCGGCACTGCGCCAGCTGATTTTTGCCGACCCTGAACAGCGGCGCTGGCTTGAAGCGTTGCTGCACCCGTTGATCGGGCAGGAGATCTTCAGCTACCTGGCCAAGGCCGAGTCGCCCTATGCGGTGTATGTTTCGCCGCTGTTGATCGAGTCGGGGCAGTATCGCAAGACCCAGCGCGTGCTGGTGATCGATGTGCCGCAGGCGCTACAAGTGCAGCGTACATTGCAGCGCGACGGCACCAGCCCTGAGCAGGTGCAGGCGATTCTGGCGGCTCAGGCGACCCGCGAGGAGCGTTTGCGGCATGCCGACGATGTGCTGGTGAATGATCGCGATGTGCCTTGGCTGCACGAGCAGATCGACCAGTTGCACCACTTTTACCTGACTTTACGAGGAGGCCAGCCATGAGCCAGCCGTTGTCCGTTGATTGCCCAACCTGTGGCGCACCTGTGGAATGGACCGAGGCCAGCGTCAACCGGCCGTTTTGCTCCGACCGCTGTAAATTGATCGACCTTGGCGCCTGGGCGGCTGAGGAACACAAGATTGCCGGCGCGCCGGAATCGGAAGATGAGTTGTATTCGGCTGATCTGGAGCCGCGTCACTGAGTCCATGCCTGGGTGATGGGCCTCAGCGCTCGTCATCCTTCCACGGCGCCTGCAGGTAGCGGGTGCGGTTGAAGGTCTCCAGCCATTCCGGGCAGAACACCACCAGCGCACTGATGACCATGCCGTTGATAAAGGCTTCGGGAAACATCATCAGCCACAGGTAACCGACAAAGTCCGTCAGCCACTCGGGCATGGCGAACAGGCCATCGACCCAGAGCAGGCCCAGCGCAGCCGTGAGGCACAGCAGGGCTGACAGCGCAGCGGCGAAAAAGCCTGAAAATATATAGATGAACAGGTTACGCGGCTGCGCCCGCTCGACCAGGATCGCGCAGGTTTCGGTAACCAGCACCGGCAGGCCGACGATCAGCAGGCCGTTGATGCCGAGCGCGGCCCAATCCTGCCGGCCGAGCGACAACAGCCCGAGTTGAGCGATGAAGCCGGCGATGATCGCCAACGGCCAGTCGAGCAGCAGGGTTACGGCAGTCATGCCGATGAAGTGGTAGGAGACGCCGGTGTCGAAGTCGCGACGAACCAGCCATAACGCAAACAAGGCGAATATCGCGCCGAACAGCAGGTGTTGGCGGCGACGATCGCTGCACAGTTCGATCCAGCTGCTGCGCGATATGGCCCAGAGCAGCAGTGGCAGGTAGGCCAGCCAGCCGAGGGTGAGGCTGGTGGTGGACAGGACCTGTGCGCTGATCACGTTTGATGTCTCCTGTGTTGACTATCCATTCTTCCAAACCTGGCGCGCTCGGCGTAGGAGCGGCCTTGTGTCGCGAAAGGGCTGCGCAGCGGCCCCACATTTTCAGCTTCGCCGCTGATATCGCCAGGCCAGCTTCGCTGGCCTTTCGCGACACAAGGCCGCTCCTACGGGACCGCGTTGACCTGGAGGTTGGCTGATTTTCATCGGTAAACAACATCTTACCTTCACAGATTAGCGGCTAAGCTTGAGCCATGGATGACTCAGATTACCTGCGCCTGCTTACTATCCAGGCCGAACAAGCCAATGCCTTTCTGTCCAATGCCCGCAAATGGGAACGCGAGCGTTGGGTCTGCCAGCGCCTACTGCAGGGGCTGAACATTCCCTACCGCAACGAAGACTTCACCCCCGCCGGGCAGGAGCCGCCGGACGTGCTGTTTCGCGACGCGGCATTCGAGGTATTTTTCGTGCTCGATGAGGGTCGGCGGCTGAATGACGAGTGGCGCGAAGAGCTGCAACGGCGGCGCAGTGCGTTCTCGCTGAGCCAGCTGGTACGCCGCGAAGCCCGGCCCAGACGCATCAGCGCGCAGGAATTGCTGCTGCGCCTGGCTCCAACCTTGCGCAAGAAAGCCCACAATTACCGCGAGCGCGGCCTGGAGTTGAACGAGCTGGATATAATCGCTTTTGCCAGCCTCAAGCGTGAAGTGCTCGACCTGAACAGCCATTTCCCGCCGCCGACCGAATACCTGCGCCAGGGCTGGCGGTCGTTGTCGCTGGTCGGACCAACCTTTGCCCGGGTGCTGTTCGCCCACCCGGACGCGCCGGATTTTCTGCGCGGTAACCTGGGACGCAGTATCGTTTTCGATGTCGGGATCAGTCTTTGATCCACTGCCGAAAGTCTTTGCAGCGGCGTACACTCGGCGGCATAGACAGAAAGTATTATCATTCGTCGCTGCCTGGTGCACGAACCCTGTAGCGTTCGTGCAGTCTCAAGCGTCTATCTGACGAGGCCCACCATGACCAGCCGCCTGAATCCTGAAGATCAGCGTCGCGTCGATGAGTATCTCAAAGCCCCTCAGCACCAAGTCGAGCGCAGGCCTTTTCGGCCATGGCTGCTCCTGGCGCTGGTGGTGGCAGTGACCATCGGTCTGGGCCTCTTGAGTCGTTTGTTGAGTGGACTGGTGCTATGAGCTGCGTTGCGCTCGCCCTCCCCTCGGCCACGACGCCGGCCCTCAGGGCCAAGCATTCGTTTAACCTTATGAGATATCTCCATGACACATCGCATCGTGATTGTCGGCGGCGGCGCCGGCGGCCTGGAACTGGCGACCCGCCTGGGTAAAAGCCTGGGCAAGAGCAAAAAGGCCGAAATCACCCTGGTCGACGCCAACCTGACCCACATCTGGAAACCGCTGCTGCACGAAGTGGCGGCCGGCTCGCTGAACTCTTCGGAAGACGAGCTCAACTACGTCGCCCAGGCCAAATGGAACCACTTCAACTTCCAGCTCGGCCGCATGAGTGGTCTGGAGCGTGAGAGCAAGCAGATCCAGCTGGCGGCCACCCTCGATGAAGACGGCCGCGAGCTGCTGCCAGCGCGCACCCTGGGCTACGACACCCTGGTAATTGCAGTTGGTAGCAATACCAATGATTTCGGTACCTTGGGCGCGGCGCAGCACTGCTTGTTCCTCGACAGCCGCAAGCAGGCCGAGCGCTTCCATCAGCAGCTGCTCAATCACTACCTGCGCGCCCATGCCGGTAATGCAGCGGGCGAAAAAATCAGCGTGGCCATCGTCGGTGCCGGCGCCACGGGCGTCGAGCTGGCCGCTGAGCTGCACAACGCCGCGCACGAGCTGGCCGCCTACGGCCTGGACAAGATCCAGCCGCAAGACATGCACATCACACTGATCGAAGCCGGCCCGCGCGTGTTGCCGGCATTGCCTGAGCGCATCAGCGTGCCGGTGCACAAGACCCTGGAAAAACTCGGGGTGACGGTGCTGACCAACGCCTCGGTCAGTGAAGTGACCGAAGATGGCCTGAAAACCGCCTCCGGCGAAGTCATCCAGGCCAGCCTCAAAGTATGGGCGGCAGGTATTCGCGCGCCGGGCTTCCTCAAGGATATCGACGGCCTGGAAAGCAACCGGATCAACCAGCTGGTGGTGCGCCCCACCCTGCAGACCACACTGGATGACAATATCTTCGCCTTTGGCGACTGCGCTGCATGCCCACAACCGGGCAGCGACCGCAATGTGCCGCCTCGCGCGCAGGCTGCGCACCAGCAGGCCTCAATGCTGGCCAAGAGCCTGAAAGCCCGCCTCGACAACAAGCCGCTGCCAACCTATGCCTACAAGGATTACGGCTCGCTGGTCTCGCTGTCGCGCTTCTCGGCAGTGGGCAATCTGATGGGTAACCTGACCGGCAGCGTGATGCTGGAAGGCTGGCTGGCGCGGATGTTCTATGTGTCGCTGTACCGCATGCACCAGATGGCGCTGTATGGCGCGTTCCGCACGGCGATGCTGATGATCGGCAGCAAGATCGGCCGCGGCACCGAACCGCGACTCAAGCTGCACTGACGTAAAAACTGCCGGGCCGCAGCCTTGCGGCCCCGGTGGTTACGCCATATAGCGGCTCGGCACCTCGCCCAACACCCGCTTGAAAACAGTCGCAAAGGCACTTGAGCTGCTGTAGCCAAGCGCTATTGCCACCTGCGTGACTGGCTCGCCGTTGCCCAACCTGATCACCGCCGCGTGCAGGCAAGCCTGTTGCCGCCATTCGATGAAGCTGATGCCGGTCTGCGCCCTGAACAGGCGAGTGAACGTGCGCCGGCTCATGGCCGTGCGCTGGGCCATGGCGTCAATGCCGACCTCCAGTGAAGGTTGCTCGAGAAACTCGCGGCAGGCCTGCGCCAGCCGCGGCTCATGCGGCAGTGGCGCATTCAGCGACAGCGCTGGCATGGCCGCTATCTCATGCAACAACAGGCCCATCAGGTGGCCATCACGCCCCTCTGCGGCGTACAGCGCAGGGACCTCAATCGCCTTGTCCAGCAACTGCCGTAGCAGTGCAGATACACCGTACACCTGGCACGCCTCCGGCAAGCCCAAAGCCAGTGCAGCAGGCTCGCGGATATAGGTGTTGAGCATGGTGACCGGGCCACGCATGTGCATGGCATGACCCAGCCGCGCCGGCACCCAGATAGCCCGCTGGGGCGGCACCACCCAATTACCCCTGTCGGTAAACACGGTGATGACGCCACATGAGGCGTAGGCAAACTGCCCGCGTTGATGGCTGTGCGCGGCAAATACCTGGCCGTCGGCGTAATCACGCACCGTCACCACCGCATCACGCGGGACGTTCTGGTAAGGATCAAGACCGAGAGATTCTTTCATGGCCTGATTTTAATGATAGTTGGCCTCAAGCTGAAAGCAGGCCAGCGCCATTTCGCGCATATTTCCCGCTCTCGCGCTTGTGCGCTCGTTGTTCCGGGAAAAGTCTGACAATGCAGAAAAAGCACCTGTGCCTGGCCGTCATGGTCACGGCCATCTGGGGGTTGAACTTCCCCATCACCAAGCTCGGCCTGGCCGAGATCGATCCGCTGCTGCTGACCGCGCTGCGCTTCAGCCTTGCCGCCCTGCCTTGGGTATTCGTGGTCAAGCGGCCGCAGGTAAGGTTTCGCTGGCTGGCCGGCTACGGCTTGATCTTCGGCGTGGCCATGTGGGCGCTTATCAACCAGGGCATCGCTTTGGGCGTACCACCTGGCAGTGCCTCGCTGCTGATTCAGCTAAGTGCATTTTTCACCTTGGGCTGGGGCGTATTGTGGTTTGGCGAAAGCCTGAATCGGCCACAACTGATCGGCATATGCCTGGCGGCTCTTGGCCTGTTCGGCGTGCTGGTGGATGGCTCAGGCACCGTCAGCACTGTCGGTTTAGCGCTGGTAATCGCCAGCGCCCTGGCCTGGAGTATTGGCAATGTACTGATCAAAAAGTCGAAGGTGCAGGAAATCTTTGCTTTTGTGGTCTGGGCCAGCCTGTTCCCGCCAATCCCGCTATTACTGCTGACCTGGCTTGCACACGGCTCAGCACCATTCACCGCGCTGCCGGCCCAGTTGCACGGGTTTACCTTGTTTTCGCTGGCGTTTCAGGTATACGGCGCGACGCTGTTTTGCTACTGGGGCTGGAACCTGCTGCTGCGCGAATACCCTGTATCACAGGTAGCACCGCTGTCGCTGCTGATCCCGCTGTTCGGCATCGTCAGTTCGATGCTGATACTGGGGCAATGGCCAAGTACATTGGGGTTGGCGTCGATGCTGCTGATCTTGCTGGCGCTCGCCGTCGGAGCACGCCCTGGAAAGGCTGTGCAGGCAGGTCGGCAACGTGGCGGGGGCAGGCGGGAAAACCTGCAGAGATAAAATCCAGATAAAGAAAAAGGGCACCTCAGTCGAGGTGCCCTGCTCTTACATGGTGGGTCGTGTAGGATTCGAACCTACGACCAATTGGTTAAAAGCCAACTGCTCTACCAACTGAGCTAACGACCCGGAATATGGTCGGGGTGAGGGGATTCGAACTCCTGACATCCTGCTCCCAAAGCAGGCGCGCTACCGGACTGCGCTACACCCCGAAAATGAAACTGTACAAAAGCAAACACTAGACGAAGAAAAAGGGCACCTCAGTCGAGGTACCCTTATCTTACTGGTGGGTCGTGTAGGATTCGAACCTACGACCAATTGGTTAAAAGCCAACTGCTCTACCAACTGAGCTAACGACCCGGAAAATGGTCGGGGTGAGGGGATTCGAACTCCTGACATCCTGCTCCCAAAGCAGGCGCGCTACCGGACTGCGCTACACCCCGAAATGGCTCCGCGACCTGGACTCGAACCAGGGACCCAATGATTAACAGTCATTTGCTCTACCGACTGAGCTATCGCGGAACTAAACTTCGATCTTCCGATCTCGAAGGCTGTTTAAGCTTCGATCTCTTCAACACTCTGCATTTCTGCGTTTGCGTCTCTGAGGCCGGCTATTCTACATCCTTCGTTTTGCTTGTCAACCCCCAATTTGCATTCAACTTACTGATTTGCAAACTGTTTTCAGATCGTTGTTACCGCTGGCGATCTGCTTAGTGGCTGACAGCGGGGCGTATATTAGGAGCACTCGATTTTAGATGCAAGCATAAATTTCAATAATTTTACGGGCTTGCCGCGAGCCCCCGTAAATTGGGGGTTTTACTGGGATAATCAGTAGCTTACGATCGCCCTGCGAGCCAACTGGAGGGCAGAAAACGCTGCTGGATCTCGCTTCGGGATGGGCAGAATAATCGTCGTGGCAGGCATTTTTCTCAGGGTCAAAGCCGTTTTTGGGTAAAAAAACCCAGAAAATTTTCAAAAAAAAGCCCCGCACGTGCGGGGCTCAAGATTATTTTTTATTCGAAGACTATTTCTTCGCCTTCGACCTTGGCGGTAATCGTCGTCCCCGGCATGAACTGCCCTGCCAGGATCAACTGCGCCAGCGGGTTTTCGATCCAGCGCTGGATCGCGCGCTTCAGTGGACGTGCGCCATACACCGGGTCGTAGCCAATCGCGATCAGCTTGTCGATCGCCTCCGGGCTCAGTTCCAGCGACAGCTCGCGCTCGGCCAGACGGCTGCGCAGACGGCCCAGCTGGATCTCGGTGATACCGGCGATCTGCTCACGGCCCAGCGGCTCGAACACCACCACCTCGTCGATCCGGTTGATGAACTCCGGCCGGAAGTGGTTACCCACCGCGTCCATTACCGCCGCACGCTGCGCCTCACGGTCGCCGACCAACTCCTGGATCTGTGCCGAGCCAAGGTTGGAAGTCATCACGATGACCGTGTTGCGGAAGTCCACCGTACGGCCATGGCTGTCGGTCAGGCGACCGTCTTCAAGCACTTGCAGCAGCACGTTGAATACATCCGGGTGGGCCTTCTCGACCTCGTCCAGCAGCAAAACGGTGTACGGCTTGCGGCGCACGGCTTCGGTCAGGTACCCGCCCTCTTCGTAACCTACATAGCCTGGTGGAGCACCGATCAGGCGAGCCACGGAATGTTTCTCCATGAACTCGGACATATCGATACGCACCATGGCCTCTTCGGTGTCGAACAGGAACTCGGCCAAGGCCTTGCACAGCTCGGTCTTACCCACGCCAGTCGGGCCAAGGAACATGAACGAACCACTTGGCCGGTTCGGGTCAGACAGCCCGGCCCGCGAACGGCGCACGGCGTTGGCCACGGCGGTCACGGCCTCGTGCTGGCCAATCACGCGCTGGTGCAGCAGCGCTTCCATTTTCAGCAACTTGTCGCGCTCGCCTTCGAGCATCTTCGACACCGGGATGCCGGTCCACTTCGAGACCACTTCGGCGATCTCTTCCTCGGTGACCTTGTTGCGCAGCAGCTGGTTCTCGCTCTTGCCGTGCTGGTCGACCATCTGCAAGCTGCGCTCCAGGTCCGGGATCACCCCGTACTGCAGCTCGGCCATGCGGCTCAGGTCGCCTTTGCGGCGCGCAGCTTCAAGCTCCTGACGGGCTTGCTCGATCTTTTGCTGGATCTGCGCCGAGCCCTGTACTTCGGCTTTTTCCGACTGCCAGATCTCTTCCAGGTCGGAGTATTCACGCTCCAGCCGCTGGATTTCTTCGTGAAGTTTCTCGAGGCGTTTTTTCGCCGCCTCGTCTTCTTCTTTTTTCAGCGCCTGGGATTCGACCTTGAGCTGAATCAAACGACGGTCGAGACGGTCGAGCACTTCAGGCTTGGAGTCGATCTCCATACGGATGCGGCTGGCCGCTTCGTCGATCAGGTCGATGGCCTTGTCCGGCAGCTGGCGATCGGTGATGTAGCGGTGGCTGAGCTTGGCCGCGGCAATGATCGCACCGTCGGTGATGGCCACCTTGTGGTGCACTTCATAGCGCTCTTTCAGGCCGCGCAGGATGGCGATGGTGTCTTCCTCGCTCGGCTCCTCGACCAGCACCTTCTGGAAGCGTCGCTCGAGCGCCGCGTCCTTCTCGATGAACTGGCGGTACTCGTTGAGCGTGGTGGCGCCGACGCAGTGCAGCTCGCCACGGGCCAGGGCCGGTTTAAGCATGTTACCGGCGTCCATGGCGCCCTCGCCTTTACCAGCGCCAACCATGGTGTGCAGCTCGTCGATGAACAGAATGATCTGCCCTTCCTGCTTGGACAGCTCGTTGAGCAGGCCTTTGAGGCGCTCTTCGAATTCGCCGCGGTACTTGGCGCCAGCAATCAGCGCACCCATATCCAGGGCGAGCAGGCGCTTGCCTTTGAGGCCGTCCGGCACTTCGCCATTGATGATGCGCTGGGCCAGGCCTTCGGCAATGGCGGTTTTACCCACGCCAGGCTCGCCGATCAGCACCGGGTTGTTCTTGGTCCGGCGTTGCAATACCTGCACGGTGCGGCGGATTTCGTCGTCACGGCCGATCACCGGGTCAAGCTTGCCTTCTTCGGCACGCTTGGTCAGGTCGACGGTGTACTTGTCCAAGGCCTGACGCGACTCTTCGACGTTGGCGTCGTTGACGGCCGCACCGCCACGCAGGTTATTGATGGCGTTTTCCAGGGCTTTCTTGCTCACGCCCTGGCCGAGCAACAGTTTGCCGACCTTGCTGTTCTCGTCCATGGCCGCCAGCAGCACCAGTTCACTGGAGATGAACTGGTCACCCTTCTGCTGGGCCAGACGGTCGGCCTGGTTGAGCATGCGCGCCAAGTCCTGCGACATGTTGACGTCGCCGGTCGGGTTCTGGATTTTCGGCAGCTGGTCGAGCTCTTTGCTCAACGCCTTGCGCAGGCTGTTGACGTCAAAGCCGACCTGCATCAGCAGCGGCTTGATCGAACCACCTTGCTGGTCGATCAGTGCTTGCAGCAGGTGCAACGGCTCGATGGCCGGGTGGTCCATGCCCACCGCCAGGGATTGCGAGTCAGATAACGCTAATTGCAGTTTGCTGGTTAATCGGTCTATTCGCATGGGGATACCTTCCTAAATAAGGGCAGGCCGGAGCGATGGACACACCTGATGAAGAAACCTGCCAGAGATGACTAATAGATGAGGCTTATTCTGGGAGTTTCAAGCTTAGCCGGGTTGATCGAGATCAGTTACGGGAATGTCCTACAAGAACGATGACTGCATGAGGAGCTGGCAATGCTGGGGCGCTCTGCCCCCCTTTCGCGACACAAGGCCGCTCAGGTAGTACGCGGTCCCCTGTAGGAGCGGCCGTGTGTCGCGAAAGGGCTGCAGCAACGCAGCCCCGGCGCTCTCAAATCAGACGCACAGCGGATCGAGCCAAACCAGCGAAGCGAAGCGCCCACCCTGCGGGGTGCGCCGATAGGAATAGAAGCGTGGGTCGCTGACCGTGCACAGGCCACCACCATAGACAGCAGTGATGCCGCGCGCCGCAAGGCGGATGCGTGCCAGCTGGTAGATGTCGGCCAGCAGTTTGCCCGCACGCTCACCCGGCACGAATGCTTCGGCGGCTTGCGGGTGCTCGGCAGTGAAGGCGTCACGGACTTCTTCGCCTACTTCGAATGCGCTCGGGCCAATGGCCGGGCCGAGCCAGACCAGCACCTGATCGGCCGGCACTGCCAGGCGCTCGAGGGTAGCCTCGAGCACGCCGCCCGCCAGCCCGCGCCAGCCGGCATGGGCTGCGGCAACGCGGGTACCGGCGCGATCGCAGAACAACACTGGCAGGCAGTCGGCGGTCATCACCGTACAGGCAATGTGCGCATGGTCGGTCCAGCTCGCGTCAGCTTCCATCACCTGCGCCGGGTTAGCATCAGCCACCACCACGCCGTGGACTTGCTTGAGCCAGGCGGGATGAATGTCGAATTGCTCACTGAGGCGTCGGCGGTTTTCACTGACGGCAGCCGGGTCGTCGCCGACATGATCGCCCAGGTTGAAACTGTCGTACGGCGGCAGGCTGATGCCACCCGCACGAGTGGTGACGCAGGCGCGCACTGTGGCCGGGGCTGGCCAATCAGGGCGCAGCAACTGCGTCAGACCGTTCATCCGATAAAGCTGTCGCGGTCTTCCTGGAGCAGCTCCAGCAAGCCGACGAAGTCTTCCGGCAGCGCCGACTTCCATTGCATCCGCTCACCCGTGAGCGGGTGATCGAGGGCGAGGAAGCGTGCGTGCAGGGCCTGACGCGGGAAGGTCTTCAGCGCAGTGACCATTTCCGGCTCGGCCGCAGGCGGGATGCGGAAGCGACCGCCGTAGGTCTGGTCACCAATCAGCGGATAGCCGACGTGGGCCATGTGCACGCGGATCTGGTGCGTACGGCCGGTCTCCAGCTTGACCCGCACATGGGTGTGCGAACGGAAGCGGGTGAGCACGCGGTAGTGGCTGACGGCAGGCTTGCCGGTCTCGGTCACCGCCATGCGCTGACGCGAGCCGCCGTGGCGACCGATCGGGGCGTTGATGGTGGCACCGGAGGTGACCACGCCAATCACGATGCACTCGTAGATGCGGCTGACACTGCGGCTCTGCATCTGCTCGACCAGCTTGGTCTGCGCCTGCAGGGTCTTGGCCACTACCATCAGGCCGGTGGTGTCCTTGTCCAGGCGGTGGACGATGCCCGCACGCGGCACGTTGACGATGTCTGGCACGTGGTGCAGCAAGGCATTGAGCAGGGTGCCATCGGCATGCCCGGCAGCCGGGTGGACAACCAGCCCGGCAGGCTTGTTGATCACCAGGATCTGCTCGTCTTCGTAGACGATGTTCAACGGGATGTCCTGGGCGATCCACTCGCCCTGGGCTTCCTGCTCGGCCTCAAGGACCAGCTTGGCACCGCCATAGACCGGATCGCGTGGACGCACGACTTGACCGTCGACCGTCAGACGGCCGTCCTTGATCCAGGTGGTCAGGCGCGAACGCGAGTACTCGCCGAACAGTTGGGCGGCGATCTGGTCGAGGCGCTGGCCGCCCATTTCGGACGGGACCTCTTCGCTAAGTTGGATGATCTCGGACATGCTCGATTCGGCTGGCGCACAGCCTTTGGTTTCAACTGCGCGCTTGTGGTTAAATACGGCTTCTTTTGCCCTGGGGTCAACCCGGGGGCGCTCATCATAACAGGACGGCACCGCCCAAGACAGCGGCCGTCAAAGGACGCAAGCCGCCATGCAAGTGAAACACCTGCTGCTGATCGCCCTCCTCGGGCTTACCGCTGCCTGTTCCTCGAACAAGGAAGTGATTGACGAGAACCTCAGCGAAGCCGAGTTGTACCAGCAGGCGCAGGCCGACCTGGACAACAAGAGCTACACCAGTGCCGTCAACAAGCTCAAGGCCCTGGAATCGCGCTACCCGTTCGGCCGTTACGCCGATCAGGCCCAGCTCGAGCTGATCTACGCCAACTACAAGAACACCGAGCCAGAGGCTGCCAAGTCGGCTGCCGAGCGCTTCATCCGGCTGCACCCGCAGCACCCGAACGTCGACTACGCCTATTACCTCAAGGGCCTGACTTCGTTCGACCAGGACCGTGGCCTGCTGGCGCGCTTCCTGCCGCTGGACATGACCAAGCGTGATCCGGGCGCTGCCCGCGACTCCTATAACGAGTTCGCCCAGCTGACCAGCCGCTTCCCCAACAGCCGCTACGCGCCAGACGCCAAGCAGCGCATGATCTACCTGCGCAACCTGCTGGCCGCCTACGAAATCCACGTTGCCGACTACTACATGAGCCGCCAGGCCTATGTCGCTGCAGCCAACCGTGGCCGTTACGTGGTCGAGAACTTCCAGGAAACCCCATCGGTCGGTGACGGCCTGGCGGTGATGGTCGAGGCTTACCAGCATCTGCACCTGGACGAGCTGGCCAATACCAGCCTGGAAACCCTCAAGCTCAACTACCCAGATCACCCAAGCCTGGTCGACGGCAGCTTCGAGCCCAAGCAAGCTGATGGTGATCAGCGTTCGTGGCTGTCCAAGGCAACCCTGGGCCTGATCGAGACCGACACGCCGCTGCCGCCAGGTGAGACCCGCGCCAATCAGGACGTGGTTCGCCAGTTCAAGGATGCCCGTTCGGAGATTCCGCAAGACTTGCTGCCTAAAGATGAAGACGGTGATCCGATTCTGCCAGCCGGTCCGAAAGAAGCCGAAGAGAGCCGTTCGTGGTTCAGCTACGCGACCTTCGGTCTGTTTGATTGATTTGATACAGGCTGCCCTTGTAGGAGCGGCCTTGTGTCGCGAAAGGGCTGCGCAGCGGCCCCACGATCTACGCAGCGCCGCAGAATTGCTGGGCCCGCTGCGCAGGCCTTTCGCGACACAAGGCCGCTCCTACACACAGCAAGCACGATGTCGGAAAAACAAAAAAGAAAGGGAAGCCCAAGGCCTCCCTTTTTTTTTGCCCGCGTCCTAGACTGTCGGCTCTTCTTCTCGACCAAGCTGGACACCATGGTTCGCCTACTTTTCTGGATCGCCCTGATCGCCGCCGCGTTCTGGCTGTGGCGCAAATTCAAGCTCAGCCAGCAGGCGCGCCCCGCGCAGCGCCTGGATGACCCGCTGACCATGGTGCGCTGCGCGCACTGCGGCGTGCACCTGCCCAATGACCGGGCGCTGCACCGTGGCAATCAGTGGTACTGCAGCCCAGCCCATCTGGAGCAAGGCCCGAAAGACTGATCAACGGTCTGCTCCGGCCAAGCCGCTGTAACACGGTTACAGCGGCTTTTTCATGCCCGCTCGCTGAACACACATACCCGTAGCCGACCCATCCGCTCCATTTACGACCCCCTCCCCGCCTCAACTCTTGACCCACCACCGGCAAATTCGCTAAATCCTATTTATCCGCATAAATATGAAAAATAGCCCGCATGCTCAAACCCAAGCGCAAACGTCAGAAGCTGTCGGACATGATCGTCGAGTCGGTCAAGCGCTCGATCGTCACCGAGGCGCTGCACCCCGGTGACCGTCTGCCGACCGAGCGTGAGCTGATGGAGCACTTCGAGTGTTCCAAGGGCACCGCTCGCGAAGCGCTCAAGGCGCTCGAGGTCGAGGGCCTGGTCAGCACCCGCACCGGCCCGAGCGGCGGCGCCTACCTCAATGAAGTCGGCACCGAACCGGCCAGCCGTGCGCTGCGCAACTACCTGCATTTTCAGCACCTGGATGGCGAGCAGGTGTACCAACTGCGCAAAGTCATCGAGGTCGAGCTGGCGGTTTCAGTGATGGGCCGCCTCAGCGAGGCCGACTACGCCGCGCTGCAAGCCAACATCGATTTCTGCAGCACCCCGGAAGACAGCGAAGAAGGCCAGCGCGAGCAGCGTTTGGCCGAGCTTGAGTTTCATACCCTGCTGGCCGGTCGCTGCGCCAACCCGCTGCTGAGCTTCATGGCGGTGTTTCTCAACGACCTGCTGCGCGACCTTGTGGTGCTGAAAAAAGCCTACCTGCCCAAGCGCCAGCAGTTCGCCGCGGCCAACATCGACTATCACAAGCAGCTGCTCGACGCCCTGCGCGCCAACGATGAAGCCGCCGTGCGCCGCTTGATGCACGAGCACATGTGCGACGCCGAACACCACATGACTGCGCTGGAAGGCGAAGTCGCCCGCAATTTCCTCCTGGAGTTCAGCCACAACCACTGATTCGCCTGGACAGAGGCCTGCACACAGGCCCGGCCGTACCCGCTTTGTCATTGCCACTCCTGCCTAATAACCACAAACAAGGAGTTACTCATGCAAAGACGTACCCTGCTCAAAGCAGGCCTTGCCCTCGGCGCCCTCGGCAGCCTCCCGTTGGGAGCGTCGCGGGTGTTCGCCGAGCAACCGTTGACCTTCTATGGCCTCAAGTCGATGTCCGGGCCGTTTGCCAGTTACGGCAAATACGCCGACATGGGCTCGCGCCTGGCGATTGCCGAGCACCCGCAGCTGCTCGGCCAGCCGCTCAAGTACAAGGTCATCGATACCGAGGGCAACGCCGGCAAGGCGGTACGCAAGGTCCAGGAAGCCATCGGCCAGGACGGAGCGCGGTTCTTTCAAGGTTGCACGCTGTCGTCCTCGGCGCTGGCGGTGTCGAAGGAAATCAACAAGGCCGGCGGCGTGTTCATGACCCCGGTCGGAGCCGACGAGATCACCGGCAAGGACTGCAACAGCTCTACCTTTCGCTGGTCGGTGCCGACCTACGGCGCCATTCGCGAAACCCTGGTGCCGCTGATCAAGCTGCTGCCCGAGGCCAAGCGCTGGTACACCATCACCCCGCAGTACGTGTTTGGCGATGCCCTGCTGGACAACGCACGCAAGGTCTTCAGCGAACACGGCATCGAGCACATCGGCAACAGCTACCACTCGCTGCAGGAGCAGGAGTTCTCCGGCTACCTGACCAACGCCATTGCCGCCAAGCCGGACGTACTGGTGCTGCTCAACTTCGGCAGCCAGTCATCCAATGCCCTGCGCCAGGCGGTCAATTTCGGCATCAAGGATCGGATGAAAGTGCTGCTGGTGTGGTCGGCCGGGCTCGATCAATTCCAGGAGCTGGGCAGCGATGTACTGGAAGGCGTGTACCTCGGCGCGCAGTATTGGCATCAGGTTGACACCCCGCTCAACCGCGAGCTGGTCGCGGCCACGCGCAAGGCCTACGGCATCAACCCCAATTACCCGCTGGCGGCCGACTACATCGGCACCCGGGTCATGCTCGAAGCCATCATCAAGGCCAACAGCCTCGACGGCGCCGCAGTGTCCAAAGCCCTGCAGGGCATGAGTTTCCAAGGCCCGACCGGCGACGAGCTGATCCGCCCGGGTGACCATCAGGTGCTCAAGGACTACTACCTGCTGCGCGGCAAACCTCAAGCACAGATGCGAGATGACGATGATCTGGCCGAAGTGCTGCACGCCGGCCGTTCGTTCATCGAGGTCTCTCAAACCGGTTGCGCCCTGGCCTGACGCCACGCCTTCCCACTCGACAAAATTGCAGGCGCGCGGCGCGCTGCAGAGGGCACGTTCATGCTCGATTTGTACCTGTTCCAGCTGCTCAACGGCCTTGGCCTGGGGATGATCTACTTCCTCATTGCCGTGGGCCTGACAATCATTTTCGGCTTGCTCAACTTCGTCAACTTCGCCCACGGTGCGTTTTTTCTGCTGGGTGCCTACCTGTGCTACACCGCCGTGGCGCTGACCGGCAACTTCTGGCTGGCGCTGCTGATCGCGCCGCTGGCGGTAGCCGCGCTGGCCTGGGTGGTTGAGCGGGTGCTGATCAAGCGCATCTACCACTTGCCACACACCTTCCAGATTCTCGTCACCCTTGGTATCGCGCTGATCATCCAGGAAGCCTCGGTGCTGATCTGGGGCCCGGTCGGCAAGCACATCGCGGTGCCGCCGGAGCTGCGCGGGGTGCTGATCATCGGCGACTTCATCTACCCCTATTACCGCCTGTTCCTGATCGGCTTCGCCGCCTTGATCGGCCTTGGCCTGTGGCTGCTGCTGGAGCGCACCCGCTTCGGCGCCCTGGTGCGAGCCGGCAGTGAAAGCACCGAGACGGTGTCGCTGCTGGGCACCAACATCTTCCGCCTGTTCTCGCTGACCTTTGCCCTTGGCGTGGGCCTGGCGGGCGTGGCCGGGGTGCTGTTTGCGCCACTGCGCGGGGCGCAGCCGTTCGTTGGCCCGGAGATTCTCGGCATCGCCTTCGTCGTGGTGGTGATCGGCGGCATGGGCTCGTTTGGCGGTGCGCTGGTTGGCGGCCTGCTGGTCGGGGTGGTGCAAAGCATGATGAGCAGCCTCTGGCCGCAAGGCGCCAGCCTGATGATCTACGGCGCGATGGCGGCGGTGATCCTGGTTCGTCCCTACGGCCTGTTCGGGAGAGCATGAACATGACTGAGAAAAATCCACTGGCCGTGGCCAAAGGGCATGGCCCGGCGCTGCTGCTGTTGCTGGTCGTGACCCTGATCGGCTTGCCGCTGATCCTGCCGTCGACCACCCTCGCCACCGAGATCCTGATCTTTGGCCTGGCCGCGCTGGCCTGCAACCTGCTGCTGGGCTACACCGGCCTGCTCTCGTTCGGCCAGGGCATCTTCTTTGGTGCCGGTGCCTACGGCGCGGCGCTGCTGATGATTCACCTGCAATGGGGCATGCTCGGCGCTCTGGTTGGCGCGGCGCTGTTCGGCGCGCTGCTGGCCTTGCTGGTCGGTGCGCTGGCGATTCGGCGCAAGGGCATCTACTTCGTCATGCTGACCCTGGCCTTCAGCCAGATGGCGTACTTTCTGGCCTACACCCTGAGCAGCTGGACCGGCGGCGACAACGGCCTGCTCGACGTGCCACGGCCGAACATCACGGTTGCCGGGCATGTGTTGCTCGACCTTGCCGACCCGCGCCACTTCTACGCGTTTGTCGCGGTGCTGTTCCTGCTGATCTTTGCCGGCGCCCTGCGGGTGATCCGCTCACCGTTCGGCAGCACCTTGCTGGCGATCCGCGAAAACGAAACCCGCGCTGCGGCCATCGGCTATGACATTCGCCACTTCAAGATCCTGGTGTTCATGTTGTCTGGCGCCATCACCGGTATCGCCGGGGCGTTGTACGCGATGCTGCTGCACTTTGCCCCGCTGTCGAACATCGACCTGATGATGAGTGAAAACATCCTGATCATGACCATCGTCGGCGGCACCGGCTCGCTGTTCGGCTCGTTGCTCGGCGCCGGCGCGATCGTGCTGCTCGGGGACGTGCTGTCGGAGCTGTGGCCGCGCTGGCTGATGCTGCTGGGGGTGATCCTGATTCTGGTGGTGGTGTTCATGCGCGGTGGGCTGTGGGGTGGCCTGGCTGATCTGGCCAAGCGCCTGCGCCCTTCGCCTGCCGTCGATGGCAAAACCAAGGAGCAGCTGTAATGAGCGAATTCCTCCTCGAAACACACAACCTGCAACTGGCCTACGGGCCGTTCCATGCCGTCGATGGTGTCGACCTGAAAGTCCGTGCCGGCACCATCCACACCGTGATCGGGCCCAACGGCGCCGGCAAGACCAGCCTGTTCCACTGCCTCACCGGTGAGCGCCAGGCCACCGCCGGCAAGATCCTCCTCAACGGCCAGGACATCGTCCGCAAACCGTCTCACGGCCGCGTCGCTCTGGGCATGGCGCGCTCGTTCCAGCTCACCAGCCTGTTCCAGAACCTAAGCGTGCGCGAGAACCTGCGCCTGGCCGCGCAGGGCCGCGATGGCCTTGGCGCGCTCAACTTCTGGCGCAGCGTCGAGCACAAGCGCAGCCATTGGGACACCGCTGACCAGGTGCTCGAACGGCTCAAGCTCAACGGCCGCGCCGAGACCCTCGCTGGCGAGCTGTCGCACGGCCAGCAGCGGGTGCTGGAAGTCGGCATGTCGATCTGCGCCAAGCCCACCTTGCTGATGCTCGACGAGCCCACCTCGGGCATGGGCATCGATGACATCCCGGTGATGACCGACCTGATCTGCGACCTGGGCCGCGACCACACCGTGCTGCTGATCGAACACAACATGAGCATCGTCATGTCGATCAGCCAACGCATTACCGTCATGAGCCACGGCCAGATCCTGGTCGAAGGCACCCCGGATCAGGTGCGCAACGACGAACGCGTGCGTACCGCCTACCTTGGAGAGGCCGCCTGATGCTCAGCGTCGAATCGATCCATTCCTACTACGACAAGAGCCATGTGCTCGAGGGCGTTTCGCTCAAGGTCGAGGCCGGTGAGCTGGTGACCCTGCTCGGGCGTAACGGCGCCGGCAAGACCACCACCCTGCGCAGCATTCTCGGCATCGTCCGCCCGCGCCAGGGCCAGATTCACTTCAACGGCCAGCCGCTGGTCGGTCGCGAGATCTTTGACATCGCCCGCCAAGGCATCGCGCTGGTGCCGGAGCACCGCGGCATCTTCCGCCAGCTGGACGTCGAAGAGAACCTCAAGATCGCCGCGCGCAAGCACAGCCGCTGGCAGCTGGAGGACGTTTACGCGATGTTCCCGCGGCTCAAGGAACGTCGCCGCAACAGCGGCTTTGCCCTGTCCGGTGGCGAGCAGCAGATGCTGGCGATTGCCCGCGCGCTGCTCAATGGGCCCAAGCTGCTGATCCTCGACGAGCCGACTGAAGGCCTGGCCCCGGTGATCGTCGACGAACTGGTGAAGATCCTGCGGCGGATCAAGGACGAAGGCCTGTCGATCCTGCTGGTCGAGCAGAACCTCAAGGTCTGCGACGCCCTCGCCGACCGTCACTACGTGCTGGAACAAGGCCGCGTGGCCTATCAGGGCAGCGCCGAACAGTTCCGCGCCGACCCGAGCATCAAGAACCGCTACCTGGCCTTGAGCGCCTGAAGGAGACCGACCATGAACAGCCAAAACCCTATCGATCCAGCGCAAGCAACACTAGGCCAGGGCGCCTTGATCAGCCGCGAGCGCCTCTGGCAGTCGCTGATGGACCTCGCCCGCCTCGGTGCCACCGCCAAGGGCGGCGTGTGCCGGCTGGCTCTGACCGACCTTGACCGCCAGGCGCGCGACCTGTTCGTGCAATGGTGCACGGAGGCGGGCTGCAGCGTCAGTGTCGATGCCATCGGCAATATCTTCGCCCGCCGTCCGGGGCGCAACCCGGACCTGGCGCCAGTGATGACCGGCAGCCATATCGACACCCAGCCCACCGGCGGCAAGTTCGACGGTTGCTACGGGGTGATGGCCGGGCTGGAGGTGATCCGCACCCTCAATGACCTCGGCCTGCAAACCGAAGCACCGCTGGAAGTGGTGGTGTGGACCAACGAAGAAGGCTCGCGCTTCCCGCCATGCATGATGGGTTCCGGAGTATTTGCCGGCAAGTTCGACCTTGACGAGACCCTGGCCAAGCGCGACGAGCAAGGCCTGTCAGTCGGCGCCGAGCTTACGCGCATCGGCTACGCCGGCCCGCGTGTGCCCACCGGCCATGCGGTCGGCGCCTACTTCGAGGCGCATATCGAACAAGGCCCGGTGCTGGAAGACCAGCGCACCACCATTGGCGTAGTGCAGGGTTGCCTAGGGCAGAAGTGGTTCGACCTGGTGTTGACCGGCGTCGAAGCCCACGCCGGGCCTACGCCGATGCACCTGCGCAAGGATGCACTGGTCGGCGCCGCCGATGTAGTCAGCGCGGTCAACCGCATCGCCCATGCCCATCAACCGCATGCCTGCGGCACGGTCGGCTGCCTGAGCCTGCATCCTGGCTCGCGCAACGTGATCCCCGGCCAGGTGCACATGACCATCGACCTGCGTCACCTCGACCCGCAGCAGCTCGATGCGATGGTCGCCGAGGTGCGCGCGGTGATCGAAGCCACCACGGCCAAGCATGGCCTGAGCTTCGAGCTGACGCCAACCGCTGACTTCCCGCCGCTGTATTTTGCCGAGCAGTGTGTCGACGCTGTGCGCCAGGGCGCAGTCGCGCTGGGCCTGAGCCATCTGGATATCGTCAGCGGCGCTGGCCACGATGCGATCTTCGTCGCCGAGCTGGGCCCGGCGGGGATGATCTTCGTGCCGTGCGAAGGCGGCATCAGCCACAACGAAATCGAAAACGCTGCGCCGCAGGACCTGGCCGATGGCTGTGATGTACTGCTGCGGGCAATGGTCCAGGCCGCCAATCAGGGAGCCCATTGAGATGACCGGCAAAACTGCAATCGGCGAGTTCACCGCCGTCGAGCTGCTCGACCTGTATCAACGGCGCCAGCTGTCTCCGCTCGAGGTGATCGATGACGTGCTGACCCGCATCGACCAGCACAACCCGGCCGTCAACGCCTACTGCCATGTCGATGCCGAAGGCGCCCGCGCCGCCGCCCGCGCCAGCGAACAGCGCTGGCAGCGCGGCGAGCCCTGTGGCCGCCTGGATGGCTTGCCGACCTCGATCAAGGACCTGACCCTGACCCGTGGCATGCCCACCCGCAAAGGCTCGCTGACGTCTTCGGCAGCTGGGCCATGGGACGTCGACGCACCGTTCAGCGGGTTCATGCGTGAGGCCGGCGCGGTGCTGCTGGGCAAGACCACCACGCCTGAGTTCGGCTGGAAGGGTGTCACCGACAACCCGCTGTATGGCATCACGCGCAACCCGTGGGATACGCGCCTGACTGCCGGCGGCTCATCGGGCGGTGCGGCGGCGGCAGCGGCGCTCAATCTCGGCGTGTTGCACCAGGGCAGCGATGCCGGCGGCTCGATCCGCATCCCCTGCGCGTTCACTGGCACCTTCGGCATCAAACCGACCTTTGGTTATGTGCCGCAGTGGCCGGCCAGTGCCATGACCATCCTCTCGCACCTGGGGCCGATGACGCGCACGGTCGACGATGCTGTGCTGATGCTCGACTGTGTGGCTCGCCCCGATCCGCGCGACGGTCTCGCCGGAGCACCGCGCCAGCGACCCTGGCTGGCCGCAGAGCAGGACTTGAGCGGGCTGCGCATCGGCTACAGCGCCGACTTCGGTTACGTCAGCGTCGACCCGCAGATTCAGTCTCTGACCGCTCAGGCAGTGCAGCGCCTGGCGCGATTAGGGGCGCAGGTCGAAGAAGTCGACCCAGGTTTTGCCGACCCGCTGGCAACCTTCAATACCCTGTGGTTCGCCGGCGCGGCGCGGCTGGCCAGCCAGTTGACGTCAGCCCAGCGCGAGCTGCTCGATCCGGGCCTGCGCTGGATTGCCGAGCAAGGCGCGGCCATCAGTCTCGAGCAGTACACCGCAGCGCTGGAAGCACGGGCTGAGTTGGTGGCGCGGATGAACGCCTTCCATCAGCGCTACGACGTGCTGGTGTCGCCAATGATGCCGCTGGTGGCGTTTGCCGCCGGGCACAACGTGCCGCCAGGGTCGGGATTGGAGCAGTGGATGGAGTGGACGCCGTTCAGCTACCCGTTCAACCTGACCCAGCAACCGGCAGCCTCGGTGCCGTGTGGCTTCACCCGCGAAGGGTTGCCGGTGGGCCTGCAGGTGGTGGCCGGGCGCTTCGCCGATGAGCAGGTGCTGCGGGTGTGCAAGATGTACGAGCAGCATTACCCGACTCGTCATCTGCAGGAACCGGTTATCGGCTGAGGGGCGCAGGGGCTGCTCTGCAGTCCCAAAATCTCAAGCCAGCCGCCCAGCCGGGGCATACGGGGAGGGATCGATAATCGGCTCAACGCCCGTCAGCAAGTCGACAAACAGCTGGCACGAAGCCGGCGCCAGCACCAGGCCGTTGCGGTAATGCCCGCAGTTCAGCCACAGCCCGGCATGCCCCGGCACCGGGCCGATATACGGCACACCCTCGGGTGAGCCTGGACGCAGACCGGCCCAGTGCGCCACCGGCGTGGCGTCAGCAAGCCCGGGCAACAGCTCAACGGCGGAGGCCTTGAGACTCTCCAGTGCCTGCTCGGTCGGGGTCTTGTCGTAGCCGGCATGCTCCAGCGTACTGCCGATGAGGATATGCCCGTCGCGCCGCGGGATCGCGTAGCGGCCCTTGGCCAGAACCATGCTCGGCAAAAAGTCTTCGGCGCACTTGTAGAGGATCATCTGGCCCTTGACCGGTTCGACCGGCAAGGTCAGGCCCAGCGTGGCCAACAGGTCACCACTCCAGGCGCCCGCGCTGAGCACCACGTCATCGGCTTCGAGCAGCCCATCGGCCGTGTGCACACCGCTGATACGCCCGTCTTGCTGGGCAAAGCCGGTGATCTGGCAGTGCTCGCGCAGAGTGACATTGGGCAGAGCCGCCAGCGCTGCTTTCAACGACTTAACCAGCCGTGGATTGCGCACATTGGCCACCCCAGCCATGAAGATCGCCCGTGTGAAGCCGGCGCCGAGGCCCGGCACGGCGTCATATGCCGCCGAGATATCCACAGCCGTCAACGGCCGCTGCTCACGCACCGCCCACGCCAGCGCCTCGGCTTCGTCCTCAAGGTCCAGCCAGTACAGGCCGGTGACGTGCACCTCGGGGTCGACGCCGGTGCTGGCGAACAGGCGCTCGCCCAGCTGTGGATAAAACGCCTGTGACCAATGCGCCAACGCCGTGACTGCCGGGCTGTAGCGCCACGGATACAGCGGCGAGACGATGCCGCCACCGGCCCACGACGACTCGCGGCCGACTTCGCCTTGATCACACACCACCACCCGCTCGACCTTTGCTGCCAGGTTGAGCGCAGTCAGCAGGCCGATCACGCCACCGCCGACAACCACTACTTGCTTGTTCATCTGTCGATCCAATACCTGAAAAAACCGAGCTACCCCGTCAACCGCTCCAGCAACCCGCAGCGTCCTGGCTGCCCGGGTTGCTACGCACACCCGCCTGATCGAGCTGATAGTCAGCGCACTGGTCCTGCGCCATCAAACCGGTCGACAAGCGCTGCGCCTGCAGGCGGAAGCTGGCGTCATCGCGTTGCAACTGCAGGCGGTAATAGCGGCTGTCGGCGGGCAAGCTCAATTGATGCTGGTCAGTGTCGCTGTACTGGCCGCTGCGCGCATGGTGGCGCTCCAGGCGCAACGCAGCGTCGTGCAGCAGGCCGACCACTTCACTGCGAGCGGCGCGGCGCAATTGTTCGTTGTAAGCGGGGTAGGCAATGGCTGCCAGAATGCCGCTGACGGCGACGACAATCAACAACTCGATCAGGCTCAGGCCTTGCTGCATGTCATGGCTCCTGCACTCTTTGCCGCCAAAGGATTCTTTGCAGTGCCTGCGACGGGTCGGCGGGCTGCGCGTATACGGCTTCGAGCACATGCCGCACGCGGGTTTGCTGACTGACTGCGGTCACTCGGTAGAGGGTGGCCTGGGTGCCCACGGGCAGGTGCGCGGGCCGGTCGCTTTGGCCAAGGTTCTGCAGGTTGAACCAGCCCTGCCCGGCTGCCTGCCAGTCGCCACCAGCGCCGTTCACGTCATGGGAGTCGGCTGGCGGCGAGCAGAGCTGGCACTCGTTGGGCGGCGCCACGGCGAGCCGCGCTGCGCCCTCCAGCAAGACTGCCTCGGCCTGCTCCAGCGCTTGGCTGCTGGCCAGCAAAAGCCCGGCCATGCGGGTCTGCAGCACTGCTTCGCGCAGGGCGGCGGCGGCGAGCAGACCGAGCAGCAGGCTCAATATAAGAGCGGTCAGCAGCACCATGCCGCGCTGGTGCTTCATTGTTCTGGCAGCCGATTGCGTAGAGCTACGCTGATGGCGTACTGCTGTTCGAGATTGTGCTGTGGGTCGAACAGGCTTAGTTGCAGGTCGACCCGCTGGCCCTGCGCGTTCGTTACCAAGTTAGCATGCAGGCTGCGCACATTGTCGATCAAAGCCTGCGGCGAGCCTCGGCGCACCACCCGCAGGCTGCCATCGCGCAGCTCGTAGGTGATGCGGCTGACCGGCAAGGCCAGGGTCTGCTCGTCACCCTCGTGGGCGTCGGCCCTGACCTGAGCCCAACTGCGGCAATCACTCAACACCGTCCAGTCGGGCCGGCTACCGCTGCCGGGCAACTGCCCCACCAACAGACTCAGTTGTGCGCCACCCTGGTTGATTTGCACAGGCCTGGCAAAGGCGGCCGCTGCGTTGGGTGAGTCGAAGTCGCTGGCGTGCAAGCGCAAACAGCCGAACACACCGGTCATGCGGATATCCTGGGCGATCCGTTGCAGCGCCAGGCGGGCATCCTCTTGCTGCTGCGCCAGCGCGCCCTGCAAGCGCCAGGCTTGCACCGTAGCGACAAACACTTGGCTCGCTGCGGCCAGCAGCATCAAGCCCAAGGCCAGCGCGAGCAGCCCTTCGAGCAGGCTGAAACCCGCCTGACTGCCGTTCATGGCCAGCCCTGCAGGCTTACGCCCTGATGCTCCGGGTCACGCGCACCGGGCCAGTCGACGATGACCTTCAGCGATGACCCTGAACTTCGCACCCAGCCCTCGGCCTGCGCGCCAAGGGCCAGCCTTACCTGCGCCTGCCATTGTCCTGAATCCTCCACTGACCCGCCCGCCCTCGCCTGCTCCAGCAGGCTCTGGGCGAGATAGGTCGCCTGGCTGTGCTGCCGAGCGCTGGCGGTAGCCTGCAATGCCTTGACCTGTAAAGCCGCTGCCGCAAACAGGCCAAGCGCCAGCACTAGCATGCCCAGCACGACCTCGAGCAGCGTGATGCCCTGCTGTCCTTTGCGCATCCATGCGCTCCTTGGGAAATTTCCCGCAATGTGCCAGCCAAGTGGCCGACTGGACCTCATGTCCGCCGTGCCTGAAGCTACAGCGAAGCACTTCCAGGGAGGAATGCACGGTGTGGCAACACGGGGCAACACTGATACAAATGATGTTGGCGCTCGCGCTGGTCGCGGTTCTGGCGCAGCTGGCGACGCCGTCCTACACCGCGCTCAGCCAGGACTTGCAACGGGCGGCAGCGGCGCAACAGCTGCTCCAGGCCTTTCGCTCGGCACGTAGCCAGGCCTTGTTGCAGCAGCAGGCCGTGCGGGTCGAGCCATTGGAGGCAGGCTGGGGAGTGGGTTGGCGCGTGGTGGACGCGGATAGCGGGCTGTTACTGGCTGAGCAACGTTTACCGCAGCGGGTACGGATCGTTGGCAACTTGGCTGACGGTGTGCGCTTCAGCGCACAGGGCGTACCGTTGCGCGGTAACGGCGGGTTTCACGGCGGGAGTTTGCAGATATGCCCACACGCAGAAGGCGGGCAACCACGCCAGATCGTCCTGGCGCCCAGCGGCAGGGTGCGCCTGCGCACGGACATGGCCGTTGAGCCATTGTGCGCAGGCCCCTGAGGGGTGGCTCAGAGCAGCGAGCGCACCCGCAGTTCCTTGGGCATCGAGAAGGTCACGTTCTCCGGGCGCCCGTCGAGCTCTTCGGCACCGGTTGCGCCCCAGGCCGTGAGCTGCTCAAGCACCCCGCGCACCAGCACTTCAGGTGCCGAAGCACCGGCAGTGACACCCACCCGGCCAATGCCATCGAACCAGCTTTGCTGCAGGTCCTCGGCGCCGTCGATCAGGTACGCCGGAGTGCCCATACGCTCGGCCAGCTCGCGCAGGCGGTTGGAGTTGGAGCTGTTCGGGCTGCCGACCACCAGCACCACATCGCACTCATCAGCCAATTGCTTGACCGCGTCCTGGCGGTTCTGAGTGGCGTAGCAGATATCGTCCTTGCGCGGCCCGCCGATGTTGGGGAAGCGCGCGCGCAGGGCGTCGATAACTCGGCTGGTGTCGTCCATCGACAAGGTGGTCTGGGTAACGAAGGCCAGGTGATCAGGGTCGCGCACCTGCAGATTGGCCACATCTTTCTCGTCTTCGACGAGATAGATGGAGCCACCGTTGCTGGCGTCGTACTGACCCATGGTGCCTTCGACTTCCGGGTGGCCGGCGTGGCCGATCAGGATGCACTCACGGCCATCGCGGCTGTACTTGGCCACCTCGATGTGGACCTTGGTCACCAGCGGGCAGGTGGCGTCGAACACCTTCAGGCCACGGCCTGCGGCCTCCTGGCGCACAGCCTGGGAGACGCCGTGGGCGCTGAAGATGACGATGACGTCGTCCGGCACCTGGTCGAGTTCTTCAACGAAGATCGCGCCACGGTTGCGCAGGTCTTCGACCACGAACTTGTTGTGCACCACTTCGTGACGCACGTAGATCGGCGGGCCGAACACTTCCAGGGCACGGTTGACGATCTCGATCGCCCGGTCGACCCCCGCACAAAAGCCGCGAGGGTTGGCGAGTTTGATTTGCATGCTCGGCTCCAGGCTTACAAGGCCTTCACCGCGAGGATCTCCACCTCGAAGCTCAGGGTCTTGCCAGCCAATGGGTGGTTGAAGTCGATCGTCACCTGGTGCTCGTCAAAGGCTTTGACCACTCCAGGCAGCTCGGCGTTGGCTGCATCATTGAAGATCACCAGCAACCCTTCGGACAGCTCCATGTCAGCGAACTGCGAACGCGGCATGATCTGCACGTTCTGCGGGTTCGGCTGGCCGAAGGCGTTTTCCGGGGGCACGCTGACCGTGCGCTTGTCGCCGGCCTTGAAGCCGAACAATGCGGCTTCAAAACCCGGCAGCAGGTTGCCATCGCCAACCTTGAACACGGCCGGAGCCTTGTCGAAAGTGCTGTCGACGGTGTCGCCGTTTTCCAGGTGCAGGGCGAAGTGCAGAGTGACTTCGCTGTTCTGGCCGATACGGGTCTCAGTCATGCGCAGGCTCCTCGGACTTCTTGCTCTTGAACATATCCAGCGCCAGCATGATCGCGCCAACGGTAATGGCACTGTCGGCAACGTTGAATGCCGGGAAGTAATGCGTATTCTTCCAGTGGACCAGGATGAAATCGACCACATGACCGAGCACGACACGGTCGTACAGGTTGCCCAGCGCGCCGCCGAGTACCAGCGCCAGGGCAACTGCCAGCCAGGTTTCGCTGCGACCAAGGCGCTTGAGCCAGACTACCAGCACCGCGCTGACCACGATCGCGATCAGGGCAAACAGCCAGCGCTGCCAGCCAGCGCCGTCGGCCAGGAAGCTGAACGCAGCGCCGGTGTTGTAGGCCAGGGTCCAGCTGAAGTAGTCAGGGATGACCACGATCTGCTGGTACATGCTCAGGTTGCTGTTGAAGTACAGCTTGGTCACCTGGTCGACCACCACGATCAGCAGGCTCAACCACAGCCAGGCGAGGCGCCCGAAGCGCCCCACTGCAGGATTAGGCATAGTGACGCACCTCGCCCGCACCGCTCAGGTTGTCGACGCAGCGTGCGCAGATTTCCGGATGCTCAGGGTTGGCGCCGACATCGGCGCGGAAGTGCCAGCAACGGCCACACTTGGCGTGACCGGACTTGACCACTTTCAGCTTGAGGCCTTCGACTTCGGTGGCCACGGCATCGGCCGGCGCCTGCACGAACGGCACCACGCTCGCAGCCGAGGTGATCAGTACGAAGCGCAGTTCGTCGCCAAGCTTGGCCAGGTCGGCGCTCAGGCTTTCTTCGGCAAACAGGGTCACTTCGGCTTGCAGGTTGCCACCGATGGCCTTGGCCGCACGCTGGTTTTCCAGTTCCTTGTTGACCGCTGCCTTGACCGCCATGACCCGCTCCCAATAGGCGCGGTCCAGCTCGAAGCCTTCTGGCAGTTCGGTCAGGCCTTGGTACCAGGTGTTGAGCATCACCGACTCGTTGCGCTCGCCTGGCAGGTACTGCCACAGCTCGTCGGCGGTGAACGCCAGGATCGGCGCGATCCAGCGCACCAGCGCTTCGCTGATGTGGTACAGCGCGGTCTGGCACGAACGCCGGGCAACACTGTTGGCGCCGGTGGTGTACTGGCGGTCCTTGATGATGTCGAGGTAGAACCCGCCCAGCTCCTGCACACAGAAGTTGTGCACCTTGGAGTAGACGTTCCAGAACCGGTATTCGCTGTAGTGCTCTTCCAGCTCGCGTTGCAGCAGCAGCGCGCGGTCGACGGCCCAGCGGTCCAGCGCAAGCATGTCTTCGGCCGGCAGCAGGTCGCGGGCCGGATCGAAGCCGGACAGGTTCGACAGCAGGAAGCGCGCGGTATTGCGGATGCGCCGGTAGGCGTCGGCGCTACGCTGGAGGATCTGGTCGGAGACGGCCATTTCACCGGAATAGTCGGTGGCCGAAACCCACAGGCGCATGATGTCGGCGCCGAGGGTGTCGTTGACCTTCTGCGGCTCGATGGTGTTACCCAGCGACTTGGACATCTTGCGGCCGTTCTCATCGACGGTGAAGCCGTGGGTGAGCAGCTCGCGGTAAGGCGCATGGTTGTCGATCGCGCAGCCGGTCAGCAGCGACGAGTGGAACCAGCCCCGGTGCTGGTCGGAGCCTTCCAGGTACAGGTCGGCGCGCGGGCCGGTGGCGTGACCGATGTCATGCGAGCCACGCAGTACGTGCCAGTGGGTAGTACCGGAGTCGAACCAGACATCGAGGGTGTCGGTGATCTTGTCGTACTGGCCGGCTTCGTCACCGAGCAGTTCGGCGGCGTCGAGCTTGAACCAGGCTTCGATGCCCTCTTGTTCAACGCGCTTGGCGACCTCTTCCATCAGCTCGACTGTACGCGGGTGCAGCTCGCCGGTCTGCTTGTCGAGGAAGAACGGAATCGGCACACCCCAGTTGCGCTGACGCGAGATGCACCAGTCAGGGCGGTTGGCGATCATCGAGTGCAGGCGCGCCTGGCCCCAGGCCGGCACGAACTTGGTTTCTTCGATGGCTTTGAGCGCACGCTCACGCAGGGTGTCGCCGCTGGCCGGTTTGCGGTCCATACCGATGAACCACTGCGCGGTGGCGCGGTAGATCAGCGGGCTCTTGTGGCGCCAGCAGTGCATGTAGCTGTGGCTGATGGTTTCGGTGTGCAGCAGCGCACCGACTTCCTGCAGCTTGTCGACGATGGCTGGGTTGGCCTTCCAGATGAACTGGCCGCCAAACAGCTCGAGCGATGGCACGTAGACGCCGTTGCTCTGCACCGGGGTGAGGATTTCGTCGTTGACCATGCCATAGCGCTTGCAGGTCACGAAGTCGTCTTCGCCGTAGGCAGGTGCCGAGTGGACAACACCGGTACCGGCGCCCAGCTCGACGTATTCAGCCAGGTAGACAGGCGACATACGCTCGTAGAACGGGTGACGGAAGTTGATCAGTTCCAGCGCCGAACCTGGCGCGGTGGCGATGACCGAGCCTTGCAGGTCCCAGCGCTTGAGGCAGGCTTCGACCAGCTCTTCGGCCAGTACCAGCAGACGCTCGCCGGTGTCGACCAGGGCGTAGGTGAACTCCGGGTGGACGTTCAGCGCCTGGTTGGCGGGAATGGTCCACGGCGTGGTGGTCCAGATGACGATGGCGGCAGGCTTGGCCAGCGCGGCCAGGCCAAAGGCGCTGGCCAGCTTGTCGGCATCGGCGATAGGGAAGGCGACGTCGATGGTCGAGGACTTCTTGTCGGCGTATTCGACTTCGGCTTCAGCCAGGGCCGAGCCGCAGTCGAAGCACCAGTTCACAGGCTTGAGGCCCTTGAACACGAAGCCTTGCTTGACGATTTCGGCCAGCGCGCGGATTTCGCCCGCTTCGTTGGCGAAGTTCATGGTCTTGTAGGGGTTGTCCCAGTCACCCAGCACACCCAGGCGGATGAACTCGCTCTTCTGCCCTTCGATCTGCTCGGCGGCATAGGCACGGCACAGCTCACGGGTCTGGTCCGGGCTCAGGTGCTTGCCATGGGTGACCTCGACCTTGTGCTCGATCGGCAGGCCGTGGCAGTCCCAACCCGGGACGTACGGCGCGTCGAAACCGGAGAGGGTCTTGGAGCGGACAATCATGTCCTTGAGAATCTTGTTCAGCGCATGACCGATGTGGATCTTGCCGTTGGCGTAGGGCGGGCCATCGTGCAGGACGAACTTGGGACGATCCTTGCCAATTTCGCGAAGCTTCTGGTACAGGCCAATGCTGTCCCAGCGCTGCAGGATCTGCGGTTCGCGCTGGGGCAGGCCGGCCTTCATCGGGAAGGCGGTGTCCGGAAGATTAAGCGTGGCTTTGTAGTCGGTCATTTCAGGCTCTTGGTTAGCGGTTGAGCGTGCCAGTGGGCACGTGCGGCGGCGATGTCCGCGTCGATCGCCGACTTCAGCGCCTCCAGGGAGGCGAATCGCTGCTCTTCGCGCAGCTTTTGGTGGAACTCCACCGTCAGACGCCGGCCATACAGGTCGCCGGCAAAATCAAGAAGATGAATCTCCAGGTGAGGACGACCATCACCAGCAACGGTGGGTCGTACCCCGATATTGGCAACACCCGGCCAGCGCTTGCCGTCGATCTCGGCGCTGGTCAGGTAGACCCCGCTGAGTGGGATGCGGCGGCGCTTGAGCTGGATGTTGGCGGTCGGCGTGCCGAGCTGACGAGCCAGCTTCTGGCCGTGCAGGACGCGCCCGGTAATGGTGTACGGGCGGCCCAGCAGGTGTGCGGCCAGGGCAAAGTCAGCATTGGCCAGGGCGGTACGCACCTTGGTGCTGCTGACCCTCAAGCCGTCCTGCACGACCGTGTTGGCGGCCTCGACGGTAAAGCCGTACTTTTTGCCGGCCTCGACCAGAAAATCAAAGTCGCCGGCACGGTCGCAGCCAAAGCGGAAGTCGTCACCGACCTCCAGGTGGCGCACGCCGAGGCCATCGACCACGATCGTCTTGACGAATTCATCGGCGCTGAGCTGGCTCAGGCGCTGGTTGAAGGCCAGGCACAGGACCAGGTCGATGCCTTCGGCGGCCAGCAGCTGCACTTTGTCACGCAGCCGCGCCAGGCGTGCCGGCGCAGTCTCGGGGGCAAAGTACTCGCGCGGCTGTGGCTCGAAGATAACCACGCAGGTGGGCAGGCCTAACTCCCGGGCGCGGTCGCGCAGGCGCGCCAGGATTGCCTGGTGGCCACGGTGAACCCCGTCGAAGTTGCCAATGGTGGCGACACACCCCCGGTGCTCGGGGCGCAGGTTGTGAAGACCTCGAACCAGCTGCATAACGCGCTTCTTGCTCATAAAGTGGTCGATTATAACCACACCCGGGCGCTGGTGACAGGCAGCAGCGCCCTGGGGTGGCGACTAATGTGTAAAACCGACGCCTGGCCGCCTGGCACCTTAATGCAAGGCATTGCGGGCAAACTGCCGAGGACGCAAGCCGCAGGCGAACAGGCAACCGAAATAGGTCACGACGCCGGCACCGATCAGGGCACCCAGGCGCAGGAAGCGCTCGAGCATGCCGCCCTCTTCCCAGGCTGGCATGTAATGCATGCCCAGCAGCAACACGGCCGACATCAGGCTGACCGCGAGGATCAGCTTGAGCAGGAACCGCGCCCAGCCTGGTTGCGGCTGGAACAGGTCCTGGCGGCGCAGGCGCCAGTACAGCAAGCCGGCGTTGAGGCAGGCGCCGATGCTAATGGCCAGGGCCAGCCCGGCATGGGCCAGCGGGCCGACCAGCACCAGGTTGAGCAGCTGGGTCGAGATCAGGGTGAAGATGGCGATCTTTACCGGCGTGCGGATGTTCTGCTGGGCATAGAAGCCCGGCGCAAGCACCTTGATCAGGATGATCGCCAGCAGGCCGACCGAGTAGGCGATCAAGGCGCGCTGGGTCATGGCCGCGTCGAATGCGCTGAACTTGCCGTACTGGAACAGCGACACGGTCAACGGCTCGGCCAGAATTGCCAGGGCCAGGGTACACGGCAGTACCAGCAGGAAGCACAGGCGCAGGCCCCAGTCGAGAATCCGCGAGTACTCGTGGCGGTCGCGATTGGCGTAGGTCTTGGCCAGGGTCGGCAACAGGATAGTGCCGAGCGCTACCCCGAGCACGCCTGAGGGCAGCTCCATCAGGCGGTCGGCGTAGTACATCCACGACACCGATCCGGCCACCAGAAAGGAAGCGAAGATGGTGTTGATGATCAGCGAGATCTGGCTGACCGACACGCCGAGAATCGCCGGCAGCATCTGCTTGAGCACCCGCCATACACCGCTGTCCCGCAGGTTCAGGCGCGGCAGCACGAGCATGCCGATCTTCTTCAATGCCGGCAGCTGATACAGCAACTGCGCCAGGCCGCCCGCCAACACACCCCAGGCCAGGGCCATGATCGGCTGCTCGAAGTACGGCGTCAGCAGCAGGGCGAAGGCGATCATCGCCACGTTGAGCAGGGTCGGGGTGAACGCCGGTACCGCAAAGCGGTTCCAGGTATTGAGGATCGCCCCTGCCAGCGATGACAGCGAGATCAGCAATATATAAGGGAAGGTCACCCGCAGCAGGTCGGTGGTCAGGGCGAAGCGCTCGGCGTCGGCGGCAAAGCCCGGCGCCGTGACCCACACGATCCACGGCGCGGCGAAGATGCCCAGCGCAGTAACAACGGCCAGTACCAGAGTCAACAAGCCACTGACGTAGGCAATAAAGGTGCGCGTCGCCTCTTCGCCCTGTTGGGTCTTGTACTCGGCCAGGATCGGCACGAAGGCCTGCGAGAATGCGCCCTCAGCGAAGATACGCCGCAGCAGGTTGGGCAGTTTGAAGGCGATGAAGAACGCATCGGTTGCCGCGCCGGCACCGAATACGCGCGCCAGGATGGTGTCGCGGACAAAGCCCAGCACCCGTGAAATCATGGTGATGGAGCTGACTGCAGCCAGGGATTTGAGCAGGTTCATCGAAAAATTTTCACGCTGGGGACGGAGGACGCTACTAAAGCCGCCAAGATGTGCGATACTCCCGCGCCTTCGCAGGGGAGCCAAAATTCCCGAGTTTACAGGTCGCGGCGCAGAAAGGAATATTTCCCTCTCGCGGACCCACCACTCGGCGGAACCTTGCAGGTGGCCTTGACATCTGTCGTATGCATCGGCATGATTCGCGGCCTATTTTGTTTGCTATTTCCCTAAAGTCTTTCAAGGAGCTCGACGGTGGCCAACTCACCTTCCGCCAAGAAACGCGCAAAACAGGCTGAGAAGCGTCGCAGCCACAACGCCAGCCTGCGTTCCATGGTTCGTACCTACATCAAGAATGTAGTTAAAGCCATTGACGCAAAAGACGCCGAAAAAGCGCAAGCCGCTTACACCCTGGCTGTGCCTGTCCTCGACCGTATGGCCGACAAAGGTATCATCCACAAGAACAAGGCTGCTCGCCATAAAGGCCGTCTGAATGGCCACATCAAGGCGCTGAAAGAAACTGCAGCTGCCTAAGCGACGCGCTTGTTAAAAACCGACCCTAGGGTCGGTTTTTTATTGCCTGCGATTTACCCTCGCCTGGATGCGACCCCTGTAGGAGCGGCCTTGTGTCGCGAAAGGGGCGCGCAGCGGCCCCGCGATTTAGGCAACGCCGCAGAACTGCTGGGGGCGCTGCGCACCCCTTTCGCGACACAGGCCGCTGCTACAAGATCTGCAGCGCAGCCATATTGCTTACTTGCCCAGCTGGATCTTCGGCGCCCACTGCAGCCACACGTCATCAGGCTTGTCGAACAAGGCAAAGGTCTGCTTCGGTCGTGCCGGGTTACCCATCTGCTCGCCCTCTGGCGTGGCAAAAGCAATGCCGCCGTCGATCAGCGTCTCCAGCGACTCGGTACGCACCGTTGCCCCCTTGAACAAGCCCCAGTCGAAGCCAAAGCCGCTGCTGTTCCAGAACCGGCTGCCACCGCGCACCAGCCCGGCATAGCGCGGTTCGATGAGGATGTGGATCAGCACTCGATCAGCGTTCTGTCCCAATTCAAAGCCAGTGACCTTGCCCACTGCCACCTCGCGGTAGGTGACCGGCACGCCCGGCTTGATCGAGCCACGTCGCGGAGCACTCAGGGTAATCGGCAAGCCGATCTCCTGACCTTTCACCTCTGGCGCCTCCGCCAGAGCGATGAAGTCACGCTGTGAGCCTTGGCTCCTGGCGGCTGGCTGCACCTCGATGTACTGCCCACCGATCAGCGTATCGAGGTTCTCGGTCTTGACCAGCCCCAATGCTGGCTTGACCACCCAGAACTGCGTACCGACACGGGTGATGCGGTCGGCAGCTTCGTTGATGCGCGCACGCAGCAGTACCGCCTGCAGATCGTCGGTCAGGTCGGTACTCTCGATACTGCCCACCTCCAGGCCGCGGAAGCGGATCGGCGTGCCCGGCTTGAGGCCATCAGCGCGCTCGACACGGATGGTGATCAGGGTACCGGCGCGATTGGCTGCCTCTTCGCTCTCATGCAGACGGAAGCGCGGGATATGACGCTTGAGCGGCACATCCGGCTTCGGCGTATCGAAGGCAATGCCGCCCGCCATCAGGGTCTGCAATGACTCGCTCTTGACCTTGATCCCGGACAGGCCGCCGGTCAGGGTGATACCACTGGCATTCCAGAAGCGCGTTGAGCCGTTGACCAGATTGGCGTACTCCTTCTCGATGTGCACGCCGATCAGGATGCGTTTGCTGTTGCGGGCAAACTGATAGCTCTGCACGTTGCCGACCTTGACCTGGCGATACATCACCGGGCTGCCGACCTCGAGCGAGCCGAGGCTGTCGGCAAACAGCACCATATGCAGCCCTGGCGACTTCAGATCGAGCGGCGGCGCCTTGGCCCGTGCTTCGAACTCGCGCTGCGGCCGTGCGCCCTTGTCACCTGGACGGATAGCAATGTAGTTGCCCTTCACCAGCGCCTCCAGGCCAGTGATGCCCGCCAGGGAAATGGACGGCTTGACCACCCAGAATTGCGTGCCCTCGACCAGATAATCCTCGGCCAGAGGATCAAGGGTCAGTTCGGCTGAGGCACTGGCCAGGTCGTCTTCGATCTTCAGGGTCTTCAGCGAGCCGATCTGAATGCCTTTGTACAATACTGGCGTACGCCCTGCCTGCAGGCCTTCAAAATCAGTCAGTTTGACCTTGATGCGGATACCCGCCTGGGCAGCGTCAAAGTCTTCATAGAGGCGGAATGGCAGGCTTGGATCAGTCGGCGGACTGTCCTTGCGGTGCTCAGGGGTAGCAAAGGCAATACCACCGGCAACGATGCTGCTGAGCGACTCACTGCGCACCTTGACCCCGGACAGGTCAGCATCGATGCTGATGCCGCTGGCATTCCAGAAGCGAGTATGTTTGCGCACCAGGCTGGCGTAGGCGGGCTGGATGAACACCTTGACCTCAACGGTGCCCTGATCCTCGGACAGCTTGTAGCTCTTCACCCGACCGACCTGGATCTGCTTGTAGAACACCGGGCTGTCGCGATTGAGCGAGCCAAGTCGATCGGCCTTGAGGGTCAGGTGCAGGCCGGGCTCGGAGTCAGACAGCGGCGGCGCCGAGGCCAGCGCCTTGAAGCTTTTGGTCGGCTCGCCTTTGCCCGGGTCGACGGCAATATAGTTACCCGAGACCAGTGTCTCCAGGCCAGAGATGCCCGCCAGGGTAACGCTCGGCTTGACCAGCCAGAAGCGCGTGCCGGTGGTCAGCTGGGTGTCTGCCGCCTTGTTCATCTCGATGGTGGCGATCACCCCGGTGTTGCTGCCGGTGGCATCCAGCTCTAGTTCGGTAACCTTGCCGACTGGCATACCCTTGTAGATCACCTCGGTCTTGTTGGCGACGATCCCTTCACCAGTCTTGAAGCGCACCTGGATCTCCACCCCGGCAGAACGGTAGGCCTGAACGCCCAGCCAGCCGCCGATGATCAACGCGATCAGGGGCAGGATCCAGATGGCCGACCAGTTCGAGGCAGGGCGGGTTTTTGCCGTAGGCACGTCACTCATGGTCGTCATCCGACTCCGTGTTATCCCAGATCAGTCGGGGATCGAAAGTTAAGGCAGCAAACATCGTCAGGATCACCACGCAGGCGAAAGCGATGGCGCCCAGATTAGCTTCGACGCTGGCGATCCGGCCAAAATTGACCACCGCCACCAAAATGGCAATGACAAAGATGTCGAGCATCGACCAGCGCCCGATGAATTCGATAAAGCGGTACATCCAGATGCGCTGCCGGGCCGACAGCGGCTGATGTCTTTGCACCGAGTACAGCAGCAGGCCGATGCCGACCAACTTGAAGGTCGGCACCAGGATACTGGCAATGAACACCACGGCTGCGATAGGCAACATGCCGTGGTGCATCAGCGTGATGACCCCGGACATGATCGTGTCGGGGCTGCCCTTGCCCAGCGAGCTGACCGTCATGATCGGCAACAGGTTCGCTGGGATATACAGGATGGACGCAGTGATCAGCAGTGCCCAGGTGCGCACGATGCTGTTAGGCCGTCGCGGGTGGACGATGGCACCGCAGCGGATACAGGTCTGCCCGGCGTCATCGCCTTCCTGACGGTTCAGCTCGTGGCATTCATTGCACACCAGAATCCCGGCATCAATCGCCCGCATGCAGATCCTCCCCGGACAACGCCACCCAGATCTGATGCGGCGACATCACCACTTCCAACCAGACTTGCACCAGCAGCAGGCTGATGAAGCAGAACAGGCCAATACCGATATTCAGTTGGGCAAGGTCGAGCAGCTTGACCATGGCCACCAGCACGCCCATGAAGTACACCTCGAGCATGCCCCACTCGCGCAGGTGGTGGTACATCCGGTAGATCAGCAAGCCGTAGCTGCGCCCGATGTCCAGACGGATGCTCAGCAGCACCGCCAGTTGACACAGCAGCTTGAGCAAGGGGATGGCCATGCTGCAGAGAAACACCACCACGGCGATCAGGTGCATTTGTGAGTTGTACAAGCCAAGCACACCGCTCCAGACGGTATCGTCGGAGGTCTGCCCGAGCAGGTGCAGCTGCATGATCGGCAAGAAGTTGGCGGGTATATAAAGCAGCAGCGCAGCCAGCACCAGCGCCAGGCTGCGATTGACCACGTTATGGCGGTGAGCGTACAGCTCGTAGCCGCAACGTGGGCACAGCGCCTTCTCATTGTGCTGCAGGGGCGGCTTGCGCAGCAGCAGGTCACACTCATGGCAGGCGATGAGGTCGTCCAGCGGCAGATTGGCCAGCACTTCGGGGTCGACAGGGTTGGGCATATGGGCGTCTGAGTGGAAGCGTGGGCTCTATTCTAGTGTTCTGGCTCGCATTGTGGGAGACGCGTGGCCGCCCTGATGCGAGACATAAGCATACTGGCACTTCGTTATGAGCGCTGGATGGGGTAAAAAGTGCCGGGAATGGTAGCTGGAGCGACAATTTTAGGCTGCGCAGCAGCTCTGGATTTTATGGATCGCGGAAAAGACAAAACCCCTACCTGCTCGCGCAGATAGGGGTTTTGCGAAATGAATCTTGACGATGACCTACTCTCACATGGGGAGACCC
>NZ_JBIURK010000010.1:0-132483 GCF_044740745.1 Pseudomonas sp. NPDC088322
CTGAAACTTCTAACTCTTTGAAACTCAAGGAGTTTTCCGCTCCAACTACGCTGGAAGTGGGGCGCATTATAAGGGCTCACAGGAATGCGTCAAGCACTAATTCAACACGTTGCAATATTCTTGTAACAGAGGTGATGAACAGCGCACGCCACCCACAGAAGCATGCTCAGTCTTAAAGGACGCCCGCCGCGCGCAGCTGCCGCACTGCCTGTTCATCCAACCCAAGCAGCTCGCTCAGCACAGCCTCGGTGTGTTCCCCTAATAGAGGCGGCGCCTGGCGATACTCCACCGGCGTCTCGGACAGCCGAATCGGGCTAGCCACCTGCGGCACGCTACCTGCGAGTGGATGTGGGATACTCAGCGCCAGCCCTCGGGCCAGCACCTGCGGGTCCTGGAACATCTGCGCCAGGTCATTGATCGGCCCACACGGCACGCCGGCCAACTCCAATTGCGCAACCCACTCGGCCGTCGTCTTGAACACCGTCGCCTGACGGATCAGCGGAATCAGCTCAGCGCGATTGGCAACGCGCTGCTTGTTGGTGGCAAAGCGTGGATCGTCCGCCCACTGCGGCTGACCAGCTACCTCGGCAAACTTGCGGAACTGCCCGTCATTACCCACGGTGAGAATGAAATCGCCATCGGCAGTAGGGAAGTCCTGATACGGCACTATATTAGGGTGCGCATTACCCAGGCGCCGCGGTGCATTGCCGGTGGTGAGGTAATTCATCGCCTGATTGGCCAGGCAGGCAACCTGCACATCCAGCAGGGCCATATCTATATGCTGGCCGACGCCAGCCTGATCGCGATGGGCGAGGGCGGCCAGAATCGCTACGGTGGAATACAACCCGGTAAGAATATCCGTCAGCGCTACGCCAACCTTGACCGGCCCCGCACCCGCTTCCCCTTCGGGCCGGCCGGTCAGGCTCATCAGCCCGCCCAGCCCCTGAATCATGAAATCGTAGCCAGCACGCTTGGCATAAGGCCCGGTTTGGCCAAAGCCTGTGATCGAGCAATAGATAAGCCTGGGGTTGACCGCCTTCAAGCTTGCGTAGTCTAGGCCATAGGCCGCCAGCCCACCGACCTTGAAGTTCTCGATGACGATATCCGACCGGGCCGCCAGCTCACGCACCAGGCGCTGGCCCTCCGGCTGAGTGAAGTCGATGGTCACCGAACGCTTGTTACGGTTCGCCGACAGGTAATAAGCAGCCTCGCTGGTGTTCTCGCCATAGGCGTCCTTGAGGAAAGGCGGCCCCCAGGCGCGAGTATCGTCACCCGCACCTGGCCGCTCGACCTTGATCACGTCGGCGCCAAGGTCAGCGAGGATCTGCCCGGACCATGGCCCGGCCAGTACACGTGAAAGGTCCAGCACCCGCAGATGGGAAAGCGCACCCATGGCCCGGCTCCTCTATTAATAGAACGCCTGGATACCGGTCTGGGCGCGGCCAAGAATCAGCGCATGGATGTCATGGGTGCCTTCATAGGTGTTGACCACCTCAAGGTTGACCAGGTGACGCGCCACGCCGAACTCATCGGAAATGCCATTGCCACCGAGCATGTCCCTGGCCAGTCGCGCGACCTCCAAGGCCTTGCCGCAAGAGTTACGCTTCATGATCGAGGTGATCTCGACGGCTGCGGTGCCTTCGTCCTTCATCCGCCCAAGGCGCAGGCAGCCTTGCAGGCCCAGGGTAATTTCAGTCTGCATATCAGCCAGCTTTTTCTGGATCAACTGGTTGGCTGCCAGCGGGCGGCCAAATTGCTGGCGGTCGAGGGTGTACTGACGTGCGGTGTGCCAGCAGCTTTCGGCTGCGCCCAACGCGCCCCAGGAGATGCCGTAGCGGGCCGAGTTGAGGCAGGTGAACGGGCCCTTCAGGCCGCGCACCTCTGGGAAGATGTTTTCTTCAGGGACAAACACGCTGTCCATGACGATCTCGCCGGTAATCGAGGCGCGCAGGCCAACCTTGCCGTGAATCGCCGGTGCACTCAGGCCTTTCCAGCCCTTTTCCAGAATAAAGCCACGGATATCACCGGCGTCATCCTTGGCCCAGACCACGAATACATCAGCGATCGGACTATTGGTGATCCACATCTTGCTGCCGCTCAGGCTGTAACCGCCCTCGACCTTGCGCGCACGGGTGATCATCGCCCCCGGATCAGAACCATGGTTAGGCTCGGTCAGGCCAAAGCAGCCGATCCATTCGCCACTGGACAACTTGGGCAGGTATTTCTGCTTTTGCGCTTCGCTGCCAAATTCGTTGATCGGCACCATCACCAGCGACGACTGCACGCTCATCATCGACCTGTAGCCGGAGTCGATGCGCTCCACCTCGCGGGCAATCAAGCCATAGCACACGTAGTTCAAGCCGCTGCCACCGTACTGCTCTGGGATGGTCGCGCCGAGCAGGCCGACTTCACCCATTTCACGGAAAATCTTCGGGTCGGTCTGCTCATGGCGGAACGCCTCGACCACGCGCGGCGCCAGCTTGTCCTGGGCGAACTGATAAGCGCTGTCGCGGACCATGCGCTCCTCTTCAGTGAGCTGCTGATCGAGCAGCAACGGGTCGATCCAGTTGAAGCTAGCTTTACCGGCCATGAACGTAATCCTCGAATAGGGGGCAGGGCAGTAGGGTCATGGAATGATCCTAGGCCCGATCATCAGCCACGACAAACGACTATTACGCACCTACTAGTGACATTTCGTCACTCCGTATATCCTCAGCATTCGTAATTGCTGCACATATAAGTGAGGTTGACGTACATGCGGCGCAAGATCCCCAGCACGACTGCCCTGATCTGCTTCGAGGCAGCAGCTCGCCACGAGAGCTACACCAAAGCCGCCCTTGAGCTGGCCCTGACCCAAGGCGCCGTGTGTCGCCAGATCGCTGCGCTGGAGGCGTTTCTCAACGTCGAGCTGTTTCGCCGCTCCAGGCGCGGGGTGCAATTGACCGAGGCCGGCTTGTCTTACAGCCGTCAGGTCAGCACTCAGTTGGATGCTGTCGAGCGCGACACCTTGTCGGTGATGCGCCAGCAGGGCGCCAATGTGATCGAGCTGGCGGTGGTCCCGACCTTCGGCACCCAATGGTTGCTGCCGAGGTTGAAGGACTTTCAACAGCGTCATCCCGAGGTGACCGTCAACCTGACCAACCGCACCCGGCCATTCCTGTTCGCCGACACCGCATTCGACGCAGCGATCTATTTCGGCGATGGCGACTGGTCAGGCACCGAGTCGCACCGACTGATGAGCGAGAACCCATTACCGGTCTGCAGCCCCTCACTGCTGCAGGGCCAGCTGGAACTGAGCGCTAAGCAGATCGCCGAGCTGCCTTTACTGCAGCAGACCACCAGACCCTACGCCTGGCGGCAATGGTTCAGCAGCCTGGAACTGAACATCGAGCGCGACATGACCGGTCCGCGCTATGAGCTGTTTTCGATGCTGGCTCAGGCGGCCATGCATGACATGGGCATCGCCCTGATTCCCCCATTCCTGATTCAACAAGAGCTGCAGCAGGGCAGGCTGGTGGTCGCTAACAGGCATGCGCTGTCCAGCACCAAGGCCTACTATCTGATGATTCCCGAGCGCAAGGTCGCTTCAGCTTCACTGCGCGCGTTCCGAGATTGGCTGGCAGAGCAAGCCCGTATTTACGTAGAGACGCACGGCACAAAGCAGACAAATTGACCCTGTAGTCAAATATTTTAAACACCTACAGATATACTGTTATGTCGCATATATGAAAACTGTAATGCTGGCTGCCTAAATCACTATAAACCCAGTAAAGACGGGGCTTTCAGCGTCTTTTACGACCTCGAGCATGCTAGCTGCGAAATCACTAAAAAATAATTCGTTTTATCGTCTAATCTTCCAAAAGCCCGTACTAGAGCGCCCCCGGCCGGTTACTTGCGACATACGGTCACAGGGTGACTTGTAGTTATGCATCGGTATCACTCCAGAATCGGTTGATGGCCGCTGTGTTCCTCTGCAAAATGCTTCGCCCGCCCGGGATTCGGCGGGTTCGAGCCTTATGGCTGCGTCGCTGGCGTTGCGGTGTTGACCGTGCGCCTGCTGGCTTAAATAACGATAAGAAGGTCCGCAGGAGAAAAGTCGTGCACATTGGTGTTCCTCTCGAGACGCAGACGGGCGAAACGCGGGTCGCTGCGACCCCCGATACCCTCAAGAAGCTGGTTGGCCAAGGCCATCAGGTCACCGTCCAACGGGGGGCCGGGCTTAACGCCAGCATTCCGGACAGTGCCTATGAAGCCGCAGGCGCCACCCTTGGCAGCGCTGCCGATGCCTTTGGCGCGCAACTGGTGCTCAAGGTCGTTGCGCCGTCTGATCAGGAGCTGGCCCTGATCAATCGCGGCAGCCTGCTGGTAGGCATGCTCAACCCCTTCAACAGCGAACTGATCGGCAAGATGGCCGAATGCGGGATTACCGCCTTCGCCCTCGAAGCGGCGCCGCGTACTTCGCGGGCGCAGAGCCTCGACGTACTGTCGTCGCAGGCCAACATTGCCGGTTACAAGGCGGTGCTGTTGGCAGCCCATCATTACCCGCGTTTCATGCCGATGCTGATGACGGCGGCGGGTACGGTGAAAGCCGCCCGCGTGCTGATCCTCGGCGCCGGTGTAGCCGGCCTGCAGGCGATCGCTACTGCCAAGCGTCTGGGCGCGGTGATCGAGGCGTCGGATGTGCGTCCGGCAGTCAAGGAGCAGATCGAATCGCTCGGCGCCAAGTTTCTCGATGTGCCGTTCGAAACCGATGAAGAGCGCGAATGCGCTCAAGGCGTCGGCGGCTATGCGCGACCAATGCCGGCCAGCTGGATGCAGCGTCAGGCGCAAGCCGTGCACGAACGCGCCAAGCAGGCCGACATCGTCATCACGACCGCATTGATCCCGGGCCGCAAGGCTCCCACCCTGCTCAGCGCCGAGACCGTGGCGCAGATGAAGCCCGGCTCGGTGGTTATCGACCTGGCTGCAGCGCAAGGCGGCAACTGCCCGCTGACCGTGGCCGACCAGGTCGTGCTGGAGCATGGCGTGACCATCGTCGGCCCGACCAACCTGCCTGCCCAGGTCGCGGCCGATGCTTCGGCGCTGTACGCACGCAACCTGCTGGACTTCATGAAGCTGCTGTTCGACAAGGACGGTGCGCTGGTGATCAACCTCGAAGATGACATTGTTGCTGCGTGCCTGATGTGCCGCGACGGCACTGTCATCCGCAACAACGGTTAAGGAGCACAGCTATGGAAGACATGTTGATTTCCCACGGCATCTACAACCTGATCATCTTCGTGCTGGCCATCTACATCGGTTACCACGTGGTCTGGAACGTGACCCCGGCACTGCACACACCGCTGATGGCGGTGACCAACGCGATCTCGGCGATCGTCATTGTCGGCGCCATGCTCGCTGCCGCCCTGACCGTGACCCCAGCAGGCAAGATCATGGGCACCCTGGCCGTGGCCCTGGCCGCGGTCAACGTCTTTGGTGGCTTCCTGGTCACCCGGCGCATGCTCGAGATGTTCAAGAAGAAAACCAAGAACGAGGCGCAGAAGTAAGCATGAGCATGAATCTGGTAACGCTTCTCTACCTCGTCGCTTCGGTCTGCTTCATTCAGGCATTGAAGGGCTTGTCACACCCGACCACATCACGCCGCGGCAACCTGTTCGGCATGATCGGCATGGGCATCGCCATGCTCACCACGGTGGGCCTCATCTACAAGCTCGGCGCCGAGCTGGCCACTGCCGGTATCGGCTATGTGCTGCTGGGTCTGCTGATCGGCGGCACTGCCGGCTCGATCATGGCCAAGCGCGTCGAGATGACCAAGATGCCTGAGCTGGTCGCCTTCATGCACAGCATGATCGGCCTGGCGGCGGTGTTCATCGCTATCACCGCCGTGCTTGAACCGCAATCGATGGGCATCGTTGCTGCGATCACTGATCCGATCCCGACCGGCAACCGCCTGGAGCTGTTCCTCGGCGCTGCCATCGGTGCGGTGACGTTCTCCGGCTCGGTAATCGCCTTCGGCAAGCTTTCGGGCAAGTACAAGTTCCGCCTGTTTCAGGGTGCACCGGTACAGTTCGCCGGCCAGCACAAACTCAACCTGATCCTGGGCCTTACTACTATTGCCCTCGGCCTGCTGTTCACCTTCACCGGCCACTACAGCGCGTTCACCCTGATGCTGATTCTGGCGTTCATCATGGGCGTGCTGATCATCATCCCTATCGGCGGTGCCGACATGCCGGTGGTGGTATCGATGCTCAACAGCTACTCAGGCTGGGCCGCGGCCGGTATCGGCTTCTCGCTGAACAACTCGATGCTGATCATCGCCGGTTCGCTGGTCGGTTCGAGCGGTGCGATTCTCTCGTACATCATGTGCAAGGCGATGAACCGTTCGTTCTTCAACGTAATCCTTGGCGGCTTTGGCGGCGCAACCGACAGCGGCGCAGCAGCCGGCAGTCAGGAGCAACGCCCGGTCAAATCCGGTTCCGCTGATGATGCGACGTTCCTGCTGAGCAATGCCGACACCGTGATCATCGTACCGGGCTACGGCCTGGCGGTGGCGCGCGCGCAGCATGCGCTCAAGGAGTTGACCGAGAAACTTATCCACAACGGCGTGACCGTCAAATATGCGATCCACCCGGTGGCAGGGCGCATGCCTGGGCACATGAACGTGCTCCTGGCCGAAGCCGAAGTGCCTTACGACCAGGTGTTCGAGATGGAAGACATCAACGCCGAGTTCGGCCAGGCCGATGTGGTGCTGGTGCTGGGCGCCAACGACGTGGTCAACCCGGCGGCGAAGAACGATCCCAAGTCGCCCATCGCCGGCATGCCGATCCTTGAGGCATACAAAGCCAAGACCGTCATCGTCAATAAACGCTCGATGGCCAGCGGTTATGCCGGTCTGGACAACGAGCTGTTCTATCTGGACAAGACCATGATGGTGTTCGGCGATGCCAAGAAGGTCATCGAAGACATGGTCAAAGCCGTCGACTAAGCCGCTGCTATATAGATAGTCAAAAACCCCCGGAGCTGTATGACCGGGGGTTTTTGCATTTGCCTGATCCAGATCAACGGCGCGGCGCCGAGGCCGCTCATACGACCATGGTCGTGGGACGGAGCAGGGCGAAATCACTAGACTGCGCATCTAGCTTGAGTAGCCTGAGATAACAATCCATGTACCGTGATCGTATCCGCTTGTCCTCCCTGCACAGCAAGGTAATGAGTGCGGCCGATGCCGCTGCCCTGATCGAGGACGGCATGACCGTCGGCATGAGCGGCTTTACCCGCGCCGGCGAAGCCAAGGCCGTGCCGCACGCACTTGCCGAGCGCGCGAAGACCTCGCCGCTGAAAATCACGCTGATGACCGGCGCCAGCCTGGGCAACGACCTCGACAAGCAGCTGACCGAAGCCGGCGTACTCGCCCGGCGCATGCCGTTTCAGGTCGACAGCACACTGCGCAAGGCGATCAACCAAGGCATGGTGATGTTCATCGACCAGCACCTGTCGGAAACCGTCGAGCAACTGCGTAACAAACAGCTGCCGCTGCCGGACATTGCCGTCATCGAAGCGGTCGCGATCACCGAACAGGGCCACATCGTGCCGACCACCTCGGTGGGCAACTCGGCCAGCTTCGCCATTTTCGCCAAACGGGTGATCGTCGAGATCAACCTGTCGCACAACCCCAACCTCGAGGGTTTGCATGACATCTATATCCCAAGCTACCGGCCGACCCGCACGCCAATCCCGCTGACCAAGGTCGACGACCGTATCGGCAGCCCGGCGATTGCCATCGACCCGGCCAAGATCGTCGGCATCGTCATCAGCAATCAGCCCGACTCGCCGTCTACTGTGCTGGCTCCGGATGACGAGACCCAGGGCATCGCCAACCACCTGATCAACTTCCTCAAGAGTGAAGTCGAAGCAGGGCGCATGACCAACAAGCTTGGCCCGCTGCAGGCTGGCATCGGCAACATCGCCAACGCGGTAATGTGCGGCCTGATCGACTCGCCGTTCGAAGAACTGACCATGTACTCCGAAGTACTCCAGGATTCGACCTTCGACCTGATCGACGCCGGCAAACTGAGCTTCGCGTCAGGCAGCTCGATCACCCTGTCGAGCCGACGCAACGCCGATGTGTTCGGCAACCTCGAGCGCTACAAGGACAAACTGGTCCTGCGCCCGCAGGAGATCTCCAACCACCCTGAAGTGGTGCGGCGTCTGGGCATCATCGGCATCAACACAGCGCTCGAATTCGACATTTATGGCAACGTCAACTCGACCCATGTCTGCGGCACGCGGATGATGAACGGCATTGGTGGCTCGGGTGACTTCGCCCGCAACGCGCACCTGGCGATCTTTGTCACCAAGTCGATCGCCAAAGCGGGCGCGATCTCCAGCGTAGTGCCGATGGTCAGCCACGTCGACCATACCGAGCACGACGTCGACATCCTCGTCACCGAGCAGGGCTTGGCCGACTTGCGTGGCCTGGCCCCGCGCGAGCGGGCTCGGGTGATCATCGACAACTGTGTCCATCCCGATTACCGGGCGGCGCTGAACTATTACTTCGAGCGCGCCTGCCAGCGCGGCGGACACACGCCGCACATTTTGCGCGAAGCGCTGAGCTGGCATGAAAACCTGGAAGAAACCGGGCGCATGCTGGTCGGCTGACTGCAAATGAGTAGGCTGGTTTGACCTCCTACGAAGCCGCGTCGTGTACTTTTTGCCTCAGGCAGAAGGTGCTCGACGCGGCTTTGTGCTGCCTGAGTGCTTGGCAAGCAAACGCAACAAAACAGTTTGAATGCTTTAACTTAATTAAACTGTACTACTGTACCGGTAAATACTGACCCAATCGGCAAGTCAGGCAGACCCAACAGCCATAAATGCACCATAATGATGCGCACCAGTACAGTTTCGCCAATTAACAGTGCAACAGTCGTGTTATGCAGTTAACTGAACCCGCCCAATACAAGTGAACTGTACCTACTGTTATGGACACAAGAGGAGGATCATTGGCATCAGTTAAATCACTACCTAATGCCGCCACAAGCGGAAGGAAGACATATCATGGAACGCACCCTCAGTTCCGGTCTGGTTTTTGAAAGCAACAGCCAATCCAACACCTCGCTGCCTCTGCGCGCTTTGTCCACTCTGCTCCTGTGGCAGCGTCGCATCGCCAGCCGCCGTCAACTTGCTCGCCTGGATGGTCGCCTTCTGGCTGACGCCGGTATCAGCGAGTCGCAGCGTTACGAAGAGCTGAGCAAGCCGTTCTGGCGCTAAGCTCCGGCTTGCCGGCCCAGGCCGGCACCGAGAATTCCTGAAACCCGTCATAGGCAACTGTGACGGGTTTTTTGTTTTTACGGCTGATACATGACTCCATATCTCCGCAACCAGTACAATTTAATGAATTGCGGTTTATACCAGTACAGTTTGCACCTATGCTGCGTCACATCCAGAAACAGCAACGCGTGATACGCTTGCGCTAACGGCCGGTGAAATAAAGTACCGTTACAGGCCGAGTGAGCGTCCGATAACCACAAGCACACCGCCCTTATCTGCAGGAGTCATCGCCATGTCCCGTAACCACTTGCTGGGCGCCGCCCTGTTGCTGACCCTGACTGGCACAGCCAATGCCACCAGCTTCATCGTCACCACCGATGCCGTAGTCGGCGCCGTTGCTGCCACTACCGATGCCACCTCCGACGTGACCTCGTCATTCCGTGACGACAAGATCGTCAAGGCTGCGCGCGACGATGCCGCCAGCTTTGTGGGCAGCGAAGGTGTGATTCGTGGCGCCAAGCTGGAAAGCGCTTTCCGTCACATCCGCCAGCAGGCGCCAACCCTGCAGGCCAGTGATGCCCAACTGGCGCAGGCGATCCTCGCCCTGTAACACCGCCCTGCGGCACACCCGGGTGCACTGGCTCTGCGCCGTGTATTCGGGTTAGCCTTCGCCCTCCGAGTTCAAGCCTGCCAAACCCATGCGTTATCTTTCGCCATTGCTGATTGCCCTCGCCGGGATGGGCAGCGCCCATGCCATGGATGTCTCGACCCAGAGCCTGGTTGTCACTGGCTACGTCACCAGCAAGGTGACCAGCGCACCGTTCGATCGCAAGCTGATGGTGCAGGCCCGTGATGATGCCGCAGCCTTTGTTGCCACCGACGGTCTGATCCGTGGTGTACGCCTGCAGGCGGCACTGCGCACCTTGCGCCATCATGCTGGCTATCAATCTGCTGACGACCTTGAACTGGCAGAAGCAATTCTCGTCCAATGATTCAATTCGACTCCCTGTATTAGTTTGGAGATGCTCCATGCGTAAATCGCTGATCGCCGCTTCCCTCGGCATGCTGCTCCTGGCCGACCTGGCCCATGCACAGACTCTGGTGGCTACCAGCAATATCATCGTCCGCGCCTTTGGCCGTTCGATCGATTTCACTTCTGATACCACCACTTCGATCCGCGACTCGAAGATCGTTCAGGATGCCCACGACGACGCCGCCAGCTTCGTTGCCAGCCGCGGTGATATTCGCGGTGCACAGCTTGAAGCGGCACTCAATACCATTCGCCAGCGTGTGCCTGAAGCACGCGACGCCAGCGATCAGGTGCTCGCCGAAGCTATTCTCGCGCTGTGAAGCGTATGCGTGCCTGGCTGCTGGGCAGCGTCCTGACGCTGCTGGGCGCGCCCGCCCTGGCCGACCTGCAGCTCGATCTGCAGGCTGACGGGCTTGACCAGCAACAACAGCAAGCCACCCAGGCGCTGCTTGATGAAGCGCTGGCAAAGCTGCCGCCGCGGTTCAAGCAGCAGCTGGATCGGCGCGTGCAGGTCAGCTGGAGCGAGCACATGCCCGCCGACGCTTATGGCCAGGCCTCGCTGGTGTCCACGCTTGACCTGAACCGGCGCTTGCTGCCCGCGCTTGCCGATGGCAGCGCGGCCACCCAGGCCACCGGCCGGCCGCACGGCACGGTACGCCAGGAGCTGCTGGCCACCGTCCTCCACGAACTCACCCATATCTATGACCGCGCCCGCCTGTGGCCCAGCGCCGATCGCCTGCTGATCAACCGCTGCAAGCGCCAACAGGACACGCTGGGCAAGATCGGCCTGCCAGAGGAATGCCGCGGCGAAGGCGAACGACGCTTCACCCTCAGCGATGACCCACGCCTGCTCGACCTGGCCGGCTGGCCGCAGTATGTCGGCCGCCGCGGCGAGCGCGAACAGCACAACAACCAATTGGTGCGCAGCCCCGACAGTTATGAGCTGAGCAGCCCGAAGGAATACGTGGCGGTCAACATGGAGTACTTCCTCCTCGACCCAAGCTACGGCTGCCGCCGGCCGGCCCTCAATCAGTATCTGCGTGAGCACTTTGCCTGGGCGCCGCAACAGAACGAATGCGCGAAAACCCTGCCATTCATCAATGCCGGCAATGACTTCGCCCGCCAGCCGCTGGGTGAAATCGACCCCGAGCGGGTCTACGAAATCGACTACCTGCTGGCCGAGGCCAACCAGAACCTGGTCAGCCGCTGGGGCCACAGCATGCTGCGCCTGGTGATCTGCGCACCGGGCCGGCCACGTGGCCCGGATTGCCGGCTGGATCTGGACCAGAGCCTGGTGCTGTCGTACCGCGCCTTCGTCAACGATGTGCAGCTGTCCAGCTGGTCTGGCCTGGTCGGCGCTTATCCGTCACGGCTGTTCGTTCTGCCGCTGAACCAGGTGATCGACGAGTACACCAAGACCGAACTGCGCAGCCTTGCCTCGGTGCCGCTCAAACTCAGCCGCGCTGAAGTCGAAAACGTCGTGCGTCAGGCGGCAGAGATGCACTGGAGCTATGACGGCAACTACTGGTTCCTGTCCAACAACTGCGCAGTCGAAGGACTCAAATTGCTGCGCAGCGGCAGCGCCAACCCGCGCCTGAAAGACCTCGACAACATCATGCCTAACGGCTTGCTCGAGGTGCTCAAAGGCCGCGGCCTGGCCGATACCAGCGTGCTTGAGGACCGCCGCGAGGCACTGCGCCTGGGCTATCGCTTCGACTCCTACCGCGACCGCTACCAGGCCATGTTCGACGTGCTCAGAAAGCAGTTGCCGGTCAAGCAGGTCGAAGTTGAAGACTGGCTGGCGCAAGATGCCGAACAGCGCCAGCCATGGTTCCAGCGGGCCGATCTGCGCACCAGCGCGGCATTGCTGCTGCTCGAACAAGCGGCGCTGCGCCGGCAGTTGCTGCTGGCCCAGGACGAGGTCAAGCAGCGCTACCTGAATTCCACCGCGCTGAAGGACGGCACGGTCGACAAGGCCAACGCCACCTTGCAGCAGATGCTGGCCAATAGCGGCTTCCTCAGCCGCCCGGCAGAGCTGCTGGGCACCGATGGCTACGGCTTGCCGCAACCCGACGAGCGCAAACAGCTGGAGCAGGTTAGTCGTGAGCGGCAGGCGCAGTTGTTGCGCCTGAGCACCGACCTCGATACCGAAGTTCGCGCCTTGCTCGATCCGGCGCGCGGCAAGGAGATCAAAGCGGTGGAAGCCAACGTCAAGCAGATCGGTGAGCACCTGCGCGCCCTGCACAAAGCAGCTGGCGGCTTGCAACTGCCCTGAACAGAAGCCGCCGTTACCAGCAACGGCGGCTTACAGCGCTTCTTCGGCTTCTTCCGGCAACTGTTCATCCAGATGCAGCCAGGCTACCCGGCTGCTGGTCCAGATATGCCGATTGGCCTGGACTCGCTCTGGCTGATCCAGGGTTGCCACGGTCACATCGATACTCTGCGGGCTGTGCTCAGTGCTCAGGGCCACATGCGCGCCACAGTCGCCACAAAAAAACCGACTGCAACTGGCAGGCGCCACATACAGCCGCGGCCGCCCCTTGAGCCAGCGAAAGTCGCGCCTGGGCAGGGTGATCCAGGTCACCACCAGGCCACCGCTGACGCGCCTGCAGATCGAGCAATGGCAATGCGCAACATCGTTCAGATCGCCCGCCAGGCGATACCTGATGGCGCCGCAATGGCAGCCGCCCTCGACAAACTCAGACATGATTACCTCTCGTCACCTTGGCGCCAGCGAAAGCTGGCTGAAAGCTTGCGCTCATAGGATAGCCCCCACTACCGGCACAAGACCGGTCAGCCAGGGTACCCGGACCAGTCCGCACCCGGCCCAATCAACAACAACAATGGTGATTCTGATGTCTTCCTGTGTCCGCCTCTTCGCAGTACCCCTCCAGCTATTCCAAGCACAGCGCCCCACGCGCTGATCCGCCCGAAGCATTTTTTTTCATTCGTCGCGCCACGCCTGGAGTACTGCCATGCTGACCTTCCTCGGCTTTGCCATGGTCATCACCTTCATGTACCTGATCATGACCAAGCGCCTCTCGGCCTTGATCGCGCTGATCCTGGTACCGATCCTGTTCGCCCTGTTCGGTGGCTTCTCCTCCGAAATCGGCCCGATGATGCTGCAAGGCATCACCAAGCTCGCGCCAACCGGCGTGATGCTGATGTTCGCCATTCTCTACTTCGCCCTGATGATCGACTCCGGTCTGTTCGACCCGGCTGTGCGGCTGATCCTCAAGGCGGTCAAGGGTGACCCGCTGAAAGTCTCGGTCGGCACCGCAGTGCTGGCCCTGGTGGTCTCGCTCGACGGCGACGGTGCAACCACCTACATGATCTGCTGCGCCGCCATGCTGCCGCTGTACAGCCGCCTGGGCATGAGCCCGCGGATCATGGCCGGCCTGATCATCCTCGCGGGCGGGGTCATGAACATGACGCCATGGGGCGGGCCGACCGCTCGCGCTGCTAGTGCCCTGCATGTAGACCCGTCCGACATCTTCGTACCGATGATCCCGGCCATGGCCTTCGGCGTGGTGGCGATCCTGGTCATCGCCTACATGTACGGCAAGCGTGAGCGGGCTCGCCTGGGTGAACTGCACCTGCCGACCGACGACATCGACCACAGCGCTATCAGTGTGTCGCAGTTCCCTGAAGCACGCCGGCCGAAGCTGATCTGGTTCAACGGTGCCCTCACCTTGGCCCTGATGGTCGCGCTGATCGCTGGCCTGCTGCCACTGCCGGTGCTGTTCATGGTTGCCTTCAGCATCGCCATGATCGTCAACTACCCATGCCTGCAACAGCAGAAGGACCGCATTGCGGCCCACGCCGGCAGCGTGCTGGCAGTGACCGGGCTGATTTTCGCCGCGGGTATCTTCACCGGCATCCTGTCCGGCACCGGCATGGTCGACGCCATGTCGAAAAGCCTGCTGGCAGTCATCCCGGACGCACTCGGCCCGTACCTGGCTGTGATCACCGCCCTTGTCAGCATGCCGTTCACCTTCTTCATGTCCAACGATGCCTTCTACTACGGTGTGCTGCCGGTGCTGGCCGAAGCGGCCAGCCACTACGGCATCACCCCGGTGGAAATGGCCCGCGCGTCGATCGTCGGCCAGCCGGTGCATCTGCTCAGCCCGCTGGTACCCTCGACCTACCTGCTGGTCGCGCTGGCCGGCATCGAGTTCGGCGATCATCAGCGCTTCACGCTCAAGTGGGCAGTGCTGGTGTGCATGTGCATAATGCTCGGCGCACTGCTGCTGGGGACTTTCCCGCTGTTCAGCAGTCTCTAATTCATAAGCCCCATCGCGCTGCGTCCCTATCGGGCGCAGCGCCTTTTTACGTTTGAAGGAATACATATGGAATGGCTGACCAGCCCAGAAATCTGGGTCGCCTTTTTGACCCTGACGGCACTTGAGATCGTCCTCGGTATCGACAACATCATCATGATCTCGATTCTGGTCAGCCGCATGCCCAAGCACATGCAGCCGCGTACCCGGATCTTCGGCCTGGCCCTGGCCATGGTCACGCGGATCCTGCTGTTGCTGTCGATCACCTGGGTAATGCGCCTTACCGCCGACCTGTTCGAAGTGTTCGGCCAGGGCATCTCCGGGCGCGACCTGATTCTGTTCTTCGGTGGCCTGTTCCTGCTGTGGAAGAGCTCGCAAGAGATCTATCACGGCCTGGAAGGTGAAGACGAGAGCAGCGACGGCCCGAAAGGCGCCGGGGGCAAGTTCCTCTACACCATCATCCAGATCGCCATCATCGACATCGTGTTCTCGCTGGACTCGGTGATCACTGCAGTCGGCATGGTCTCGCACGTACCGGTGATGATCGCCGCGATCGTCGTGGCGGTGCTGGTGATGATGCTCTGCGCTGGTGCTATCAGTAACTTCATCGACAAGCACCCGTCGCTGAAGATGCTCGCGCTTTCGTTCCTGATCGTCGTCGGTACCGTGCTGATCGCCGAATCTTTCGATGTGCATGTGCCGAAGGGCTATGTCTACTTCGCCATGGCGTTCTCGCTGGCGGTAGAAGCCATCAACATCCGTATGCGTACTGCCCGTGCACGCAAGGAAGGCGCCGAGCCTGATGCGGTGAAGCTGCGTAAGGACGTGCCTGGTCAGTAAGCCTGGCAGTTGCAGATAAAGGCCCTTCGGGGCCTTTTTTGTGGGCGGCGCCCCGGCGCTCCTGCACCAGTGAAATGTTTCAAATAGGTTTCAGCCATGCCAAGCTGGCAGCAGACGCACAAAACGACTAAAGCTTGAGTGAGCACTGGGAAAACCACCCAGCCCCGGGCCAGGCTCACGGCTTCATTTTTTGGCCCCGTCTTGGGGCAATTGCAACGGGGGCCTTGCCTATGCTGACTCTGCTCAATCTGCTCTCGGCGGTCGCGCTGCTGGTGTGGGGCACGCACATCGTGCGTACCGGGATCCTGCGGGTGTATGGCTCAAACCTGCGCCGGGTGATCAGCCAGAACATGAGCAAACGCCCGCTGGCGTTTCTCGCCGGCATCGTCGTCACGGCCATGGTCCAGAGCAGCAACGCCACTGCCATGCTGGTGACCTCGTTCGTCGGCCAAGGCCTGATGGCGATGACCCCGGCGCTGGCAATCATGCTCGGGGCCGACGTCGGCACCGCGCTGATGGCCAGGGTGCTGACCTTCGACCTGTCGTGGCTGTCGCCCCTGCTGCTGTTCATTGGGGTGATCTTCTTCCTCTCGCGCAAGCAGACTCGCCTCGGCCAGATGGGCAGGGTAGCGATTGGCCTTGGCCTGATCATCCTGGCCCTGCAACTGATCGTGCAGGCGGCCACGCCGATCACCCAGGCACAAGGGGTCAAGGTGCTGTTCGCCTCGCTGACCGGGGATATCCTTCTCGACGCCCTGGTCGGCGCCCTGTTCGCGATGATTTCCTACTCGAGCCTGGCGGCTGTTCTGCTCACCGCAACCCTGGCCGGCTCGGACCTGATCAGCCTGCCGGTGGCCATCGGCCTGGTGATCGGCGCCAACATCGGCAGTGGCTTGCTGGCCTTTCTGACCACCAGCATGCAGAACTCGGCAGGCCGCCGGGTGGCACTGGGTAGCCTGCTGTACAAACTGATCGGCCTGCTGCTGATGATCCCGGTGCTGCACCCGCTGGTCGACTGGATGGACACCCTCAAGCTCAGCCCGCAGGAACTGGTGATCGGCTTCCACCTGCTCTACAACACGCTGCGCTGCGTGCTCATGCTGCCGACCGTGACGCCGATGGCGCGGCTGTGCAACTTCCTCCTGCCGGAGCGCGAAAGCAGCAACGGCCAGATCCGCCCGCGCCATCTCGACCCGTCCGCGCTGCAAACGCCAAGCCTGGCGCTGGCCAACGCCGCCCGCGAAACCCTGCGCCTGGGCGACATCGTCGAGAGCCTGCTCGAGGCCATGCTCGCCGCCTTGCGCGGCACTCAGACCGCATTGCCGCAGCAGGTCCGCGCCTACACCGAAGACGTCGACGCCCTGTACAGCGCGATCAAGCTGTACCTGGCGCAGATGGACCGCGAGGACCTCAGCGCCCAGGACAACCGGCGCTGGGCCGAGATCATCGAGATCTCGGTCAACCTGAAGATGGCCAGCGACCTGGTCGAGCGCATGCTGCGCAAGGTCCAGCAGCAAAAGACCTCACAGCGCCGCGAGTTCTCCCAGGTCGGCCTGGAAGAGCTGACCGGCCTGCAGGAACAACTGCTGGCCAACCTGCGCCTGGGCCTGTCGGTGTTTCTCAGCGCCGACCCGGAAAGCGCGCAGTTGCTGCTCCGTGAGAAACGCCGCTTCCGCGCCCAGGAACGGCGCCTGGCCCACGCCCATGTAAGCCGTTTGCAACGCAAAGTGGTGCAGAGTATCGAGACCAGTTCACTGCATCTGGAGCTGATCGCCGACATGAAGCGGTTGAACTCTTTGTTCTGCAGCAGTGCCTATGTGGTACTGGGCGGCTCGGACACCGGCGGGCTGATGCTCGACAGCGTGCCAGACGAAGCCCGCCAGCCCTGACCTGCACCACCTGGAGACCCCTGCTCGCCTATGCGTAGCCTGATGTTGATTTGCCTGCTGATCTGCAGCCTGCCGACCCTGGCCCTCGACCGCTCCAAGGTCGAAGGCTACCTGTTGCCCAACGGCCTGCAGGTCATCCTCAAATCCGGCTACGAGCGCGACCATGTCGCGATCCGCCTGATTGTCGGGGTCGGCCTCGATGACTTCGAGTGCGACCAGCGTGAGCTGCCGCACCTGCTCGAGCACCTGCTGTTCAGCGGCATCGATGAAACCGGCGAGGGCGGCCTGGAAGAACGCATGCAGGCACTGGGCGGCGAATGGAATGCCTACACCAGCAGCGCCGACACCACCTTCGTGATCGAGGCCCCGGCGCGCAACCAGCGCAAAGTGCTCGACCTGCTGCTGGCGGCCGTTCGCGATACCAAAATCGATGCCAAGGCCCTGGCCACTGCCAAGCAGATCATCGAGCGTGAAGACGGCGGCCACTACGGCCACCTGCAACGTTGGCTCGACCGCCAGGACATCGGCCATCGCGCCAGTGACCAATTGGCAGTCGAGCTGGGGCTGAAATGCCCGGCGCGCTCCAACCTCGACGACATGACTCTTGAGCAAGTGCAGGCTCTGCGCGACCACTGGTACGCAGCCAACAACATGACCCTGATCGTGGTCGGCGGCCTTGACCGCTTGCTGCCGGCCTATCTCGAACGCAGCTACGGCGAGCTGCCGGCGACCGAGCCCGGCGAGCGGCGTAACCTCGACAGCATCAGCCAACAGGCCGAGCAGCGCCGCGATCTGACCCGCGGCTGGCTGGGCGACAGCGTCAAACTGCACTGGCTGTTCATCGAGCCGGTGCTGGACAGCGGCCACGAGCAGACCCTCGACCTGGTTTCGCGTTACCTGGAGTGGGCAGTCTACGACCAGCTACGCCTGCGCCACGGCCTGTCCTACGGGCCTTCGGTGCAGCGTGAAAGCTTCGGCGACAGCGGCATGCTCAGCCTCAACGCCGACCTCGAGCGCGAAGACCTCAACGCAGCGATCAAGGTGTTGCAGGAGCTGTTCGAGCACCTGCGCAAAAACGGCCTCGACGCGGATACCTTTGCCCGCATCAAGGAAGCCGCCATCGCCCGCGAGAGCTGGAACAGCCAGGGCAACAGCGCCTTGGCCGACTATTACTGGGGCGCTTTGAACAACTACACCGACGGCCGCTTCAGCGACCCGATCCGCGCATTACGCCAGGTCAGCCTGAAACAGGCCGACGCCGCCTTGCAGGAGTTGCTCAAGGAGCCGGGGTACGTGCGCATCGAGCAGCCGCTGCTTGGCTATGACGAACTGTACGGCCTGGTGGCTTTGCTGCTCGGTGTGATTCTCGCCCTGGGCCTGCTGCGCCGTCGCCGTCACACACCGACCAAGCCCAGCGGCGCTACACGCCAGCGCTGATTCAGCGGTATCCTGTGCAGAGCCATCGCGGGGCCGCCGCGATGGTGGCCCCCATACTCTTTCTGTAGCCCGTTCATGCCGCCCATCCCGCATATCGTCCAGCGCATCATCGAACTGCTCAAACGCTACCCAGGCGTTATCGCGCTGGGCGGCTTCCTGTCCGGGATCGGCAGCTTCATCCTGGTCGACCGCCAGGCCGGGCTGGCGAGTTGGGTGGCGATCCTGCTGTTGGTCAGCTGGATATGGCTGATGCTGGAGAACACCCTGACTGGTTTGTTCGCCCGCACCTTCAAGCGGGAGATCCCGCAGCCGCTACTGCGCTACGCCACGCAGATGATCCACCAGGAGAGCCTGTTCTTCGTCCTGCCATTCTTTTTCATCACCACCACCTGGAACAGCGGCCAGTTGATCTTTACCGGCCTGCTCGGCGCCGCTGGGGTGATCTCGATCGTCGACCCGCTTTACTACCGCTGGCTGGCGCCGCGGCGTTGGCTGTTCATGGCCTTGCATACCTTGACCCTGTTTGCCGCGCTGCTGACGGCGCTGCCGATCATCCTTCACCTGACCACCGCGCAGAGCTTCAAGCTGGCGCTGATCGCGGCCATGGCGCTGTCGTTCCCAAGCCTGGCCAGCAGCTTCCCGATCACCAACTGGCGCCGCGGCGTCGCGCTGGTACTGGTGACGCTGTCGGTGGGTGCCGGCGGCTGGCTGCTGCGCTCCTGGGTGCCGCCCGCCACGCTGTGGCTGACCGAAGTGGCGGTGAGCACCGAAGTGATCAACCGCCAGCCGGGTGATTCGCTGGATGAGATCCCGGTCAACCAGATTCGCGGCGCGGGGCTGTATGCATACACCGCGATCAACGCACCGCGCGGGCTCAACGAGCGGATCTATCACGTCTGGCAGTTGAACGGTAAAGAGGTCGACCGGATCGCCCTGGATATTCATGGCGGGCGCAAGGAAGGCTACCGCGCCTGGACCCACAAGCAGAACTTCCCGCCCAACCCGGTGGGCCGCTGGCAAGTCCGCGTGCTGACCGAGGACGGCCAGGTTATCGGCGTGCTGCGCTTCAAAGTGGTCGACGCTGCTGCGGCCCCAGCCAGCTGAGCAGATCGCCATTGCCCGGCAGCGCCCGCACTACGCTATGATCGGTGCCTTCCTCGCGCACTGTCAGAAGCATGGAGCCCATGACTACACCGAGCGCCACTCTGGACACCAGCAGCCAACCGCCGTGCCTGCGTATCAGCGGTGACTGGACCCTGGCCCACTACGCCCAGCTCAAGCGCGACAGCGAGCGCCTGCGCAGTCAATACAGCAGTGACACCCGCGCCGACCTCAGCCAGCTCGGCCGCCTCGACACTGCCGGCGCCTCGCTGCTGGCCGAACTGCTCGGCAGCGAGCGGCTGTCGCGCTGCACCGATGACCTCGGCGCGGCCAACCGGGCCCTGCTGAAGACGGTCTACCACTCGGTGCAGGACTACTGCATCCCGCTCAAGCAAGCCGAACGGCCGGTGCTGCTGATGCTGCTCGAGCGCATCGGCTGCTCGGTCAACAAGCTGTGGGGCGACACCCTGCAACTGCTCGGCTTCATTGGCCTGATCATCCAGACCCTGCTGTTGCGTGCGCTGCAGCCACACCGCTGGCGGCTCACACCGGTCGTTGCCCATATCGAGCAGACTGGCCTCAATGCCGCGCCGATCATCGCTTTGCTGACCTTTCTGGTCGGCGCAGTGGTGGCCTTTCTCGGCGCCACGGTGCTCGCCGCATTTGGTGCGACCATCTTCACCGTCGACCTGGTGGCGTTCTCGTTTCTGCGTGAGTTTGGCGTGCTGCTGACTGCCATTCTCATGGCCGGGCGCACTGCCAGCGCCTTTACTGCGCAGATCGGCTCGATGAAGGCCAACGAAGAGATCGACGCCATCCGCACCCTCGGCCTCAACCCGATCGAACTACTGGTAGTGCCGCGAGTACTGGCATTGCTGATCACGCTGCCGCTGCTGACCTTTGTGGCGATGATCTGCGGCATCGTCGGAGGCGGCGTGGTCTGTGCGCTGTCGCTGGATATCTCGCCAGCCATGTTCCTTTCCCTGCTGCAGACCGATATCGGTGTGCAGCACCTGCTGGTAGGCCTAGCCAAGGCGCCGTTCTTTGCTTTTCTGATTGCCGCGATCGGTTGCCTGGAAGGCTTCAAGGTCAGCGGCAGTGCCGAGTCGGTAGGCGCCCACACCACCTCGGCGGTGGTCCAGTCGATCTTCGTGGTGATCGTGCTGGATGCCGTCGCAGCGCTGTTCTTCATGGAGATGGGCTGGTGAGTGCAGCAACCCAGGCAGTAATCCAGGCGCGCGGGCTGTGCAACCGCTTTGGCACCCAGAGCGTGCACGAGAATCTCGACCTCGATCTGTACAAAGGCGAGATCCTCGCGGTAGTCGGCGGCTCGGGCAGCGGCAAGTCGGTGCTGCTGCGCAGCATCGTTGGCCTGCGCCAGCCCGACGAGGGTCAGGTCAAGGTGTTCGGCCAGGACCTGGCCACCCTCGACAACGAACAGCGCTCGCAGGTCGAGCGGCGCTTTGGCGTACTGTTCCAGAAGGGCGCGTTGTTCTCGTCGCTGACCATTACCGAAAACGTTGCCCTGCCACTGATCGAACACGCCGGTCTGTCGCGCACTGATGCCGAGCATCTGGCCGGGGTCAAGCTGGCCCTGGCAGGGCTGCCGATTTCCGCCGCCGACAAGTATCCCGCATCGCTGTCAGGCGGGATGATCAAGCGCGCGGCGCTGGCGCGGGCATTGGCGCTGGACCCGGACATCCTGTTTCTGGATGAACCCACCGCCGGGCTCGACCCGATCGGTGCGGCGGCCTTCGACCAGTTGATCCTGACCCTGCGTGATGCGTTGGGTTTGAGCGTGTTCCTGATCACCCATGACCTGGATACGCTGTACACCATTACCGACCGCATCGCCGTGCTGTCGCAGAAAAAGGTGCTGGTAGCCGGCCCCTTGGCCGAGGTCGAGCTTACCGACGATCCCTGGATCCACGATTACTTTCACGGCCCACGCGGGCGCGCAGCGGCTCAAGCTGCCAGCCGTGTCGGGCAGGAGCGCTGAAGCATGGAAACCCGAGCTCATCATGTGTTGATCGGTCTGGTCACCGTTCTGGTCGTGGCTGGCGCCTTGTTGTTCGGCTTGTGGCTGACCAAGTCCAGCGTCGACTCGACCTTCAAGGACTATCAGGTGGTATTCAACGAGGCGGTCTCCGGTCTGTCGCGCGGCAGCCCGGTGCAGTACAACGGCATCAAGGTCGGTGACGTCACCACCCTGCGCCTGGACCCGCAAGACCCACGTCGGGTGCTGGCACGCATCCGCCTCAGCGCCGACACGCCGGTAAAGCAGGACACCCAGGCCAAGCTGACCCTGGCCGGGGTTACCGGCAACGCCTTCATCCAGCTCAGCGGCGGCACCCCACAAAGCCCAGAACTGAAAGGCAAGGACGGCCAATTGCCGGTGATCGTTGCCTCGCCATCGCCGATCTCGCGCCTGCTCAACGACAGCAGCGACGTCGTCGGCAACATCAACCTGTTGTTGCACAACGCCAATCAGTTGCTCTCCGACGACAACGTCAGCCGCCTCAGCAACACCTTGGCCAACCTTGAGCAGACCACCGGCGCTTTCGCCAGCCAAAAAGGCAGTATCAGCGACGCCATCGCCCAGCTGGCTGCAGTCGGCAAACAGGCCAACGCCACCCTGGCCGAGACCCAGGCGCTGATGCGCAACGCCAACGGCTTGCTCGGCACCCAGGGCAAGCAAGCCTTCGGCAGCGCCGAGCAGGCCATGAACGCCCTGGCCGAGAGCACCGCAACCATCAATGACCTGCTCAAGAATAACCGCGAGGCCATCGACGATGGCGCCCAGGGCTTGAACCAGCTGACCCCGGCGATCCGCGAACTGCGCGAAACCCTCAACGCCCTCAAGGGCATCTCGCGCCGCCTCGAAGCCGACCCAAGCGGCTATCTGCTGGGCCGCGACAATGACAAGGAGTTCCAGCCATGACCCCGCTGCGCCTGATCGCCCTGCTGGCCACGCTGAGCCTGGCCAGCGCCTGCTCGATCCTGCCGCAAAGCCCGCCGGTGGATATCTACCGCCTGCCGGTCAAGCAGCCCACCAGCAGCAACGCGCCGCTGACCTGGTCACTGCGGGTGAACAAGCCACTGGCCAGCGAGGCGCTCGCCGGGCAACGCATTGCGGTGATCGCCCAGGGCGACGTGATCAGTGGCTACAAAGGCGCCCGCTGGAGCGACCCGGTGCCGTTGCTGGTACGCAATCGGCTGCTCGATGGCTTCCAGCGTGATGGCCGGGTACAGCGCCTGAGCGCTGACGACAGCAATCTGCAAGCCGATTACGAGCTGGCCGGCGAGTTGCTGGCGTTCAACAGCGAATACCGCGAGGGCAGGGTAGAGGTGGTGATCAGCTACGATGCGCGCCTGGTGCAGGGCCGCAGCCAGCGCATCGTCGCCAGCCGGCGCTTTGAAGTGCGCCAGCCGCTAAGTGCTACTCAGGTGCCTGCGGTGGTCACCGGCTTTGGTGCCGCCAGCGACCAACTGATGAGCCAGCTGGTCGACTGGACACTGGCTCAGGTCGCTCAGGCTCAGGCGAAGAACCAGTAGCAGACGCAGATCGCCGCGATCACCCCGGACAGCTCGGCCAGCAGCGCGCAGCCCACTGCATGGCGCACGCGCTGGATGCCGACCGCGCCGAAGTACACCGCCAGCACATAGAAGGTGGTCTCGGTGCTGCCCTGGATGGTTGCCGCAACCAACGCCGGGAAGCTGTCGACGCCCTGGCTTTGCATGGTTTCGATCATCATGGCCCGCGCGGCGCTGCCAGAGAACGGCTTGACCAGCGCAGTGGGCAGGCCATCGACGAAGCGCGTGTCCAGGCCCACCCACTCGACCAGGTGGCGAATCCCGTCCAATGCCAACTCCAGCGCCCCTGAAGCGCGCAGCACGCCCACCGCGCAGAGCATGGCGACCAGATACGGCAGCAGGCTCTTGGCGACGTCAAAGCCTTCCTTGGCGCCTTCGATGAAGGTTTCGTACACCTTGACCCGGCGCAGGGCGCCAACCACCAGGAACGACATGATGATGCCGAACAGGGTCAGGTTGCCCAGGATCGACGACAGGCCTGCCAGCGCAGTCGCCGACAGCGTGCCCAGAAACGCCATGAAGCCGCCCAGCAGCAGCGCGCCAGGGATTAGATAGGCGAGCACCACCGGATCCCACAAGCGCAGCCGCTGCATCACCGCGACCGACAGCAGCCCGACCAGGGTCGAGACGCTGGTGGCCAGCAGGATCGGCAGGAACACCATGGTCGGGTCAGGTGCGCCTTGCTGGGCGCGGAACATGAAGATGGTCACCGGCAGCAGGGTCAGCGACGAGGCGTTGAGCACCAGAAACAGGATCTGCGCATTGCTCGCCGTGGTGCTGCTCGGGTTGAGCTCCTGCAGTGCGCGCATCGCCTTCAGGCCGATCGGCGTCGCCGCGTTGTCCAGGCCCAGGCCATTGGCGGCGAAGTTCATGGTGATCAAGCCCAGCGCAGGGTGGCCGCGGGGCACCTCCGGCATCAGCCGGGCGAACAGCGGGCCGAGCATCTTCGCCAGCCACTCGACGATGCCGGCCTGTTCGGCAATCTTGAGAAAGCCCAGCCACAGGGTCAGGGTACCGAACAACAGGACCATGACTTCGACCGACAGCTTGGCCATGGCAAAGATGCTCTCGACCATCGCGGCGAAGATCCCGGCGTTGCCGCCGACCAGCCACTGCGCCATGGCGGAGATGGCCGCGACCAGGAAAAAGCTGAGCCAAAGGCCGTTTAGCATCCGCGTGTTCCCCCGAAAAATGCCACGCATGATAACGCAAGCGGCTGGGTACTTTCTGCAGGCAACAAAAAACCCCGGCATGCGGGGCTCTTGTGGGTCTGCGTTGTCTGGGGCAGGGGCCGCTTTGCGGCCCCAACCACCGCAAATCTTACTGCTTGGCAGCCTCGCCCACAGCGCCAGCAGCCTTGTTACCGGCCATATGCGGCAGCGAGTTGTAATACGCCTCACCCTTGGCCGAGTCGTACATACCTTCCCAACGAGCGATGACCAGCGCGGCCAGGGCGTTGCCAATCACGTTCAGGGCGGTCCGCGCCATGTCCATGATGCGGTCGACACCGGCGATGAATGCCAGGCCTTCCAGCGGGATGCCAACACTGCCCAGGGTCGCCAGCAGGACCACGAACGACACGCCCGGCACACCGGCGATACCTTTGGAAGTGACCATCAAGGTCAGTACCAGCAGCAGCTGCTGGCTCCACGACAGGTCGATGCCATACAGCTGGGCAATGAAGATTGCCGCGATGCTCTGGTACAGGGTCGAGCCGTCGAGGTTGAACGAGTAGCCGGTCGGAACCACGAAGCTGCAGATCGACTTCGGCGCGCCGTACTTCTCCATCTTCTCGATCACACGTGGCAGCACGGTCTCGGAGCTGGAGGTGGAGTAGGCGAGGATCATCTCGTCTTTCATGATGCGCATGATCTTGATGATCGAGAAGCCGAACATCCGCGCGACCAGGCCCAGCACCATGAAGGCGAAGAAGGCGATGGCGAAGTACACCAGCACCACCAGCTTGGCCAGCGGCAGCAGCGACGAGAAGCCGAAGTTGGCGACGGTCACGGCGATCAGGGCGAACACGCCGATCGGGGCGTAGTTCATGATCATGTGGGTGACCTTGAACATGGTTTCCGATACGGCCTGGAAGGTGCGTACCAGCGGATCACGCAGGTCAGCCTGCAGGCTCGACAGGCCCAGACCGAACATCACCGAGAAGAAGATGATCGGCAGCATTTCGCCGCGGGCAACCGCTGCAAAGATGTTCGAAGGGATCAGGTTGAGCAGGGTCTCGATGAACGCATGCTCATGCTGCACCTCGGCCGCAGTGGCCTGGTACTTGGAGATGTCCACCGTACCCAGAGTGCTCATGTCGATGCCGACACCAGGGTGGAACAGGTTGGCCAGGCCGAGGCCGACGACGATGGCAATGGTCGTCACCACCTCGAAGTAGAGAATGGTCTTCAGGCCGATGCTGCCCAGCTTCTTCGCGTCGCCAACCCCGGCGATGCCCACGATCAGCGACGAAATCACGATCGGGACGACGATCATCTTGATCAGGCGAATGAAGATATCACCGGCAGGCTGCAGGACATTGGTGATCCACCATGCCTTTTCTGCACTGAAATGGTTCAGCAGCGCGCCGATTGCAACGCCCAGTACAAGCCCTATGAGGATTTGCCAGGCGAGGCTTAGTTTTGCCTTCTTCATGTCGTTACCTTTTCTTCTAGTGGTCAGGGGCATCGAGCGGAAACGCGCGTACCAGAGCCATTAGAAGCATGCTTGGCAGCGAGATTGTTCCGTACGACGACTCCATCGAAGGTCAGCGCAAGCGAGCGGTTCGGCGCTCTGGCTAGCGAAAAAGGCGGCAACTATTGCTACGCAGGCGGGGCCAGTCTAATGCCGGAAACGACTACCCTATGCCGGATCGGCATAATAGCCCGAGGCAAAACGACGCAGCTGCAAGTCATTGATTTATAACGTTCGGCTTTCCGAACAAGACCAAAGCGCCATGAAACGGCCAATTTGGCAGATATGGCATGGTCATGCACAACTTCTGTTCGACAATCCGAATGGGATGAACAGGGTGTAGGAGGGGAGAGGTTACGAAGGAAAATAATTCGATGTACGGTCACGACAAAATGTGTCTTCAGCACAATTTGGCGACAGCCGCTCGGAGCACATCCATAGACGCTTCGGAAGCCAGGCCTGGCACGGTGCATTCGGCACTGCCAGACCTGAGACTTCCGATGCCATCTTTTCCTGACCCGGCCCAATCGATGGAGGCACTCCCTGTACCCCTAGGCCACTCCGACCCTGCAACAGTCAGAACAGCCCGGCCCCATGGTCATGTGCCAACCCTCTTCGAGTCGGCGCATCATAGAAGCCTGAACCTTAGAAAGGTTCGGCTTCTATTGCATTACAGTTGCGTGAACTTTAGTCAGTACCACTTCGGATCACGCTTGAGTTGCTCCTGCAACATCGCCTTCATGCCGTCATCCGGCTTGCCCAGCCAGCGGTATTGCGCGTGGCGGGTTGGCGACTTGTCCTTGGGCAATCCTTCGGGTACTTCCACGAGCATCCCGTAGGCATCGTCCTTGTCCCAGCTAAACGCCACGATCAGGCGCTTGTAGGTGCAGTTGTCAGCCGATTCGCACAGCGGACCGACAAGATACTTGTCGCCATCCTCTGTCACCGCCGACATCTGCTCCTGCGAACTGCCGCTGAGGTTGATCACCCACTCGGGCAATCGCTCCTCCCCTTTCAGGGTGTCCTGCCAGGTTTCAACATACTCGGGGTCTGTCGCCAACAATTGGTTGGCGTGGACCTGGCCATCATTGGCCGCCATCGCCGCCGCGCTACTGCCCAACAGCAGGGCAGTAGCCAGGGCTTTGCTGATCATCCGCTTCATGGCTTAGCGCCTGCCGCGCCCGAAGAAGAACGAAGCAATGAACAGCACCAGGAAAACGATGAACAGGATCTTGGCAATACCGGTAGCGGCGCCAGCGATACCACCGAAGCCCAGCACGGCAGCGACAATGGCGATGATCAGGAATGTGATAGCCCAACTAAGCATGATGAATCTCCTTTTTCCCTTGAAATTGTATGCAGGCGCCTCAGAACACCCAGCGATCCTGCGGTACTACGTTTTGCACAGTGGCGGGGGACGAGGCCTTTGGCGACGGCTGTGGATCTGCCGCACGTACCAGGTTGTTGGCACGGGTCGCCTGAATCTGGCTCAACAGCGCTGTCTGCGCTGCCACCTGATCGGCCAGTCGTGCAGTCTGCAGGCTGTAGTAAAACTGGCCGGCGGCCAGGGTTACCAACAGGGCAAGTGCCACGAACAGAAACTGACGTACTGGCACTGCGGTGGTCTGCGACTGGTTGACTGGTTGGCGACTCATGTCGATGTCTCCTGCAATGTTCTTGTTAAACGCTATGAACAAGTAATTGCAGCCTGCATGCCAGTCTTGCCAATGTTAAAAAACGTATATATTTCAAGTACTTAAAAACATGTAGGCAGTGTCTGTAGGACGTATCCTGCACGATGGGGCCGTTAGCGTCGTGCGTATTGCACGACTCAGCCCTCGACCTTGGTCGCTACCTTGAGCAAATCAGCGTCAACCCCGCGCACACCAAGGATTTGCCGCGCGACCTCGACAGCGATGGTTTTCTGCTCCCGGCTGACCACCTCACCCGCCAAGCGAACCATGCCTTGCTCACTGCTGACCTTCAGGTTGAGGCCATCCAGGTTACGGCTGTAGCCGTAGCTGCTCTGAATCTTGTCGATGATCCAGCTGTCCGAGGGTTGCTCGCCCTGCACTGCGGCCACGGGCGTTTCCCGCGCCTTGGCCATCGCCGCTGTGTCGAGGCTGATCAGGTTGTTGACCAGGTGGATACCGTCGGTGGTGCGTGCCAGCACGCCTGCCACTTCCTTGGCTTCGACCCGGTCGACGCGACCACGCAAGGTGACCACACCATCGCGACTGTCTACTTCAATTGGCGCCTTGCTGGTTACCTGCGCCCAGGACAAACGCGCACGGACGATAGCCGTCAGGGTCGCATCCTCCAGCCGCTGGGCGTAAGCGCGCAGGTCCAAGGACTGCTCGACCAGACCGGGGTTGACCTGCAACTGGTTATCCACCTGCTCGATGCCGCGGGTAGCCAGCGCTACGTCCTCGGCCAGCTGCCGCTCCACGGCGCTTTCGACCTCACCGGTGAGGCGCGCCTGCTGCTCCTGCACCGCTACCTCGATACGAAACGGATTGAGCAGACGGTTGAGCGACAGTGCGGTTTGCAGCGCGCCTTGCAGGCGGGCGTCTTGCAACGGATCAGCAAACACCGGAGAGGCGAAAGCGGCGATGGACAGCGCCAAAACGGCGCTTCGTGGGGAAAATGCCATGCTGAGTGCTCCTTTTGAAACAAATCCAAATATCTTCGCAACCACCGTGCCAGGCAAAAATCACTGATAAAAACCTTTATATTCAATTGGTTAACCGAATACGCGACCAACGGCTAGCATGCAAAGGACGGAATCCTTCAGAATTGACCATGCAACTTGCCCGATCTTTCCGACACTAACTCAGATAAATCCTAATGGAGCGTAGGAAAATGGAGTCTACCCAGGACAATCAAGGCCGCATTCTGCTGGTAGATGATGAGTCCGCTATCCTGCGAACCTTCCGCTACTGCCTTGAAGACGAAGGCTACAGCGTGGCCACGGCCAACAGTGCGGCCCAGGCCGAGGCGCTGCTGCAGCGTCAGGTATTCGATTTGTGTTTCCTCGATCTTCGCTTGGGCGAAGACAACGGGCTCGATGTGCTGGCGCAGATGCGCGTGCAGGCACCGTGGATGCGCGTAGTGATCGTCACTGCCCATTCGGCGGTCGATACCGCAGTAGATGCGATCCAGGCTGGCGCTGCTGACTACTTGGTCAAGCCGTGCAGCCCGGACCAACTGCGCCTGGCCACTGCCAAGCAGCTTGAAGTACGCCAGCTGTCGGCGCGTCTGGAAGCCCTCGAAGGCGAAGTACGCAAGCCCAAGGACGGCCTCGATTCGCACAGCCCGGCAATGATGGCCGTGCTGGAAACCGCGCGGCAGGTGGCGACCACCGACGCCAACATCCTTATCCTCGGCGAATCCGGCACTGGTAAAGGCGAACTGGCCCGGGCCATTCACGGCTGGAGCAAGCGTGCGCGCAAGGCCTGCGTGACCATCAACTGCCCATCGTTGAATGCCGAGCTGATGGAAAGCGAGCTGTTCGGGCATACCCGCGGCGCCTTCACCGGTGCCAGCGAAAGCACCTTGGGGCGGGTCAACCAGGCGGATGGCGGGACCCTGTTCCTCGACGAGATCGGCGACTTCCCGCTGGCTCTGCAGCCCAAACTGCTGCGTTTTATTCAGGATAAGGAATATGAGCGCGTCGGCGATCCGGTTACCCGCCGTGCCGATGTGCGCATTCTGGCCGCAACCAACCTCAATCTGGATGACATGGTCCGCGAAGGGCGCTTCCGTGAGGACCTGCTGTACCGCCTCAATGTCATCACCCTGCACCTGCCGCCACTGCGCGAGCGCAGCGACGATATCCTGACCCTGGCTGACCGTTTCCTCGCCCGCTTCGTCAAGGAATATGCGCGGCCGGCACGTGGGTTCAGCGACGAGGCCCGCGCGGCCCTGCTCAACTACCGTTGGCCAGGCAACATTCGCGAGCTGCGTAACGTGATCGAGCGCGCCAGCATCATCTGCCCGCAGGAGCGGGTTGAAGTCAGCCACCTCGGCATGGCCGAGCAAACCACCAGCAATGCACCGCGAATTGGTGCTGCGCTGAGCCTGGACGAGCTGGAACGGGCCCATATCGGCGCGGTGCTGGCCTCCAGCGATACCCTTGATCAGGCTGCCAAGACGCTTGGGATCGACGCCTCGACGCTGTACCGCAAACGCAAGCAATTCAACCTGTGAAGTGGCCCATGAAGCTGCGTGCGAGGCTCTTTTTAAGCATTTCAGCGCTGGTCACGGTGGCGCTGCTGGGCCTGCTGCTGGGCCTGGTCAGCGTTTTGCAGATGGCCTCGACTCAGCAAGCGCTGGTGCGTGACACCACCCATACGCTGGAGTTGGGCCTCAAGCTGCGGCAGAACCTCGGCGAACAGTTGATTCTGATTCTGGACGAGGACAGCGACGCCGACAGCCTCAACAACCTGCAGACCCAGTTCCAGACCTTGCTCAGCCAGGGCTTGCAGGAAGGCGGCGAGAAAACCGGTTTCAGCAAGGCCAGCAGCAATTACCAGGCCTTCCTCCAGGCCTACCGGCAAACCCCCAATCCTGCCCGCAGCATGGCCACCGACAAGCCCCTCGGCGCTGCTTTCAATCAGGTCCGCACCGACCTGATCGACTCCTACAAGCAGTCACTGGAGCAGATATCCCGCAGTGAAGAGGCCAGCCGTGACCGCGCGCTGCTGATCAGTGGCCTGCTCGGGCTGATGGGCTTGACTGTGCTGATCCTCGGCTTTGTCACTGCGCACAACATCGCGCGCCGCTTCGGCCTGCCGATCGAAGCCCTGGCCAAAGCCGCAGATGAAGTCGGCCAAGGCAACTTCAATGTCACCCTGCCGCTGTCCCAGGCTACCGAACTGAACCAGCTGACCCGCCGCTTCGGGCTGATGGCAGACGCCCTGCGCAAGCATCAGGCGACCAATATCGACGAAGTCCTCGCTGGTCAGCAGCGCCTGCAAGCTGTGCTCGACAGCATCGACGACGGGTTGCTGATCATTGACCAGCAAGGCCACCTCGAGCATCTCAACCCGGTTGCCCAGCGGCAGCTGGGTTGGGAAACCAGCCGCCATGGCACCAGCCTGGTCGAGGCGCTGCAACGTCCCGAGCTTGAACAGCAGCTGCGCCAGGTATTGCGCGGCGGCAGCCTGGACCGGCCACCGGAAGACTTGAGCATTGAAGTCGAAGACGAAACGCGCCTGCTGTCGTACAGCCTGACCCCGGTCAGCCATCCGCAAGGGCCGATTCTGGGTGCGGTGATGGTGCTGCATGACGTCACCGAGCAACGTGCGTTCGAGCGCGTGCGCAGCGAGTTCGTGCTGCGCGCCTCGCATGAGTTGCGTACCCCGGTCACCGGCATGCACATGGCCTTTGGCCTACTGCGCGAGCGGATCTCGTTCCCGCCACAGGCCCGCGAAAACGACCTGCTCGACACCATCGGCGAAGAAATGCAGCGCCTGACCCAGTTGATCAATGATCTGCTCAACTTCTCCCGCTATCAGAGTGGTTTGCAGAAGCTCGAGCTGGCCCACTGCGGTGTCGAAGAGATGCTTGAGCGGGCGCAGGCGCGCATCGCCGAGCTGACAGCGGACAAGCAGGTCGAGCTGGTGATCGAGCTCGAACAGCCATTGCCACGTATCCAGGCCGACGTTGCCCAGCTTGATCGGGTGCTGGACAACCTCCTGCACAATGCCGTGCGCCATACGCCTGATGGTGGCCGGATTCGCCTGCATGCGCGGCGCCACGGCGAGCGGGTGATCATCAGCGTCGAAGACAACGGTGAGGGTATTGCCTACGGCCAGCAAGGGCGGATCTTCGAACCCTTCGTTCAGGTTGGGCGCAAAAAGGGCGGGGCAGGCCTCGGGCTGGCCCTGTGCAAGGAAATCGTCCAGCTGCACGGTGGGCGCATGGGAGTCATTTCAAGGCCAGGCGAGGGCACCCAGTTCTACATGGCCCTGCCAGTCTGAACCCGCTCACGGCTCATCATCGATGCGCCGTGAGCGGACTCGCCGCCCACGAGTAATCAGCTCGGCGAACTGGCGGGCGCTGAGTGGATGGGCAAACAGCCAACCCTGGCCATAGTTGACCCCTTCGCTATTGAGCAGCAGCGCCTGATCCTCGCACTCGATGCCCTCGGCGATCACCCGCAGGTGCAGGTCGTGGGCCATGCGGATGATGTGCGGTGCCACGCCACTGCTGGCGGCATCATGGCCAAGCGCGTCGATGAACGCCTTGTCTATCTTCAAGCAATCCACCGGCAAGGTCTGCAGGTAGGCGAGGCTGCAATAGCCGGTGCCAAAGTCATCGATCAGCACCTGATGGCCAACCGCGCGCAAGGCTTGCAGGTTGTCGCGCGCCACCACCACGTCGATCAGCCCGCGCTCGGTGACCTCAAAGGCGATCTGGCTGGCCGGGACCCGGTGCAAGGCCAGTAAACGCGCGGCCACCGGCCCGATCCGCGGCACCATCACATCGCACGCGGCAAGGTTGACCGAGATGTACAGCTGGCGGTTGGCGCGCAGCAACTGGCCCAGTTGCTCCAGCACTCGCTGCAACACAAAGTCGGTGATTTCGCGGATCTGCCCGGTGTTCTCGGCCAACGGAATGAACAGATCGGGGCTGGTCAGGCTGCCATCCGGGCGGCGCCAGCGCACCAACGCTTCGGCACCAACGCAGCGCCGGCTGTCCAGCTCGAAGATAGGCTGATAAAGCACCTGCAGTTCACCCCGGCGTAGTGCGTTCTGCAGCTCGGAGCTCATCGAACGGCGCTGCCGAATCAGCTGCAGCACCAGCCAGCCGATGCAGCAAGCCAACAACAAACTGCCCGGAAACAACAGCCAGAGCAGGCCGTTCATCTTCAGGGGCAGGCCCACACGCGGGGCGATCAGCACCAGTTGATAGTCCGGCGACTTGGTCGGCATGCTGTAGATCAGCCGGTCGCTCTGCTCGAACAATGACTGGCCCGAAGGCGGCGGCCATTCGGCCAGCGGTGGCCACGGCTGGGCCGGGCCCAGCACGGGGATAGCCCGGCTGCCATGATCGAGCACTACCAACAGGCTGCCTCCCGGTGGCAGATCGACCACATCGGTCAGATGCCCGCGCGAGGTCGACACCAGAAACTTGCCCCGGCCAAGCATCAACGCGGCCAGGTTTTCATCAGGTTCAGTAGTGGTGTTGAGCCAGTAGCTGTAGGTGGGCCCGCGGATATCCGGTGGGCGCAGCGGCTGCATGGCGCTTTCCTTGCCACGGCTGGAGCAGAGCTCGTTGCCGTCCAGGTAAGCGGTTTCGTAGATGAAGCGCGAGCTCAGGCTGACCTGCTGCAACGCCGCCAGCATGCGCCCGTCGCAGCCGCGCAAGGGCAGCGCCTGCAGCTGATCGACGCCCTCGCGCAGTTGCCCAAATACCTGCTCCAGACGCTCGAGAAACCGCTCGCCCTGGGCGTTCATCTGCGCGCTTTCGCTTTCTTTCATCTGTTGCAGGGCAACGCCAACGCTGCCGGCAATCAACAGGACGGCGCTGGCCAGGGCCGCGAATGCGGCCAGCAGCCAGGGACGGTGGAAAATTTGGCGCAACCCATCGAGAAAGGTCGGCATCGCACTCATCCAGTTGATTACCAAAGGTATAGCAACGGATCGGCTAATCAGCATGGCCGTCTGGCGTATTACTCACGACTGCCACCCACGCATAGCTCGGCCAACACACTCAGGCAGTCGGTGCAGCAGCCTCAGCGCATCTGATTGAGTACTTGCAGCATGGCCGCGGTTTGCGCGTCAGGTTGCCCGTCAAAGCGCTGCGGGCGGAAACGCATCTGGAACGCCGCCAGCACGTGCCGGGTAGCTACATCCAGCTCGCCGGTCTGCTCGATCGCGTAGCCAAACCGCGCCAGCTGCTGCTGATACCAGTTGATGCTGGGCGGATTGACCGCAAAGAAGCCCTGCTGACGCGCGACTGCGTTGGCATCAGGCCAGATGCCGAGGCCTGCATCCGCCAGGCGCTTCCATGGGAACAGCGGGCCCGGGTCGAGCTTGCGCAGCGGTGCGATGTCACTGTGGCCAATGATGTAGCGAGGTTTGATGTTATTGCGTTTGACGATGTCTTGGAGCAGGGCAATCAGCGACTGTACCTGCGCCTCACTGTAGGGATACCAGACGCGGCCGTTGGGCGTGTCATCGAAACCGGGATTGACGATTTCGATACCGATCGAGGTCGAGTTGAGCCAGGTACGCCCATCCCACTGACTGTCGCCGGCATGCCAGGCGCGGCGGCTTTCGTCGACCAACTGATACACCGTGGCCGGGCCGTCGCCAATCAGGTAGTGGCTGCTGACTTCACCTTTGGTAAGCAGCGCGAGCGAGCGCTCCAGTGAAGCGTTGGTGTAATGCAGCACGACAAACTGGATGCGCTCATCCTGGTTCACAGAGGTGTGGCTGCGATCAATGCGCAGCCCCGAGCTACAGCCGGCCAGGGCCAGAATGAGCAGGGCGGTAAAGAGAGTTTTCATCGGCAGGGAACACATATCAGCAGCTACGAAGTTGCTACAGTATAACGTGCTCCCTGCCCACTGTTTGTAGGAAACCGCTTAGCCCTGCTCCACCCGATTGCGCCCCAGATCCTTGGCCTGGTACAACGCGGTGTCGGCACGCTTGAGCACCTGGTCGCCGCGCTCGCCCGTGCGAAAGGCGCTGATACCAATGGAGGTAGTGATCACTACCCGCTCGCCCTTGAAGTGGAACGGGCAGGCTTCGATGGCCGCGCGCAGGGTTTCAGCCACCTGCAAGCCGGCTGCCGGCGAGGTCTGCGGCAGCAACACGACAAATTCCTCGCCGCCAAACCGGGCAATGAAGTCGCGCCCGCGCATGCGCTTGCGCAACTGGTCGGCGACGATCTTCAAGACCTTGTCCCCGGCCAGGTGGCCGTAGCCATCGTTGATCCGCTTGAAATGGTCGAGATCGAGGATCGCCATCAGCAGGTGACCGCCATTTTCCTGCCAGTCGAGTACTTCGCGCTCGACCTGCTCGGACCAGGCGGCGCGGTTGGGCAGCCCGGTCAACGGGTCGATCAGGGCCTTCTGGCGTTGCTCTTCAAGGTGCTCGCGGTAGCCCAGCGCCTCCTGCTCCATGTTCGCCACACGCTCGGCCAAGCCGTGCAGGCGCCCAGCCAACTCCTGTTCGCGGCGGTCACGTTCCTGCTGATGGTCGTCGATGGTGACCAGCAGGCCTTCTAGGCGATTGTCGAGGACATGTTTGAGGCTGTTGAGGTCAGCTGCGCCCTGAACGCTGCTTTGCAGGCCATCAACCTGCTCCCGCAGTTGGCTGTCGAGTTCGCGGGCAGCACTGGTGTTGTCGGCATGCCCGGCACTGGCTTCGTGCAAGTGGCTCTGGAAGGTCTCCAGGCGCTCGTTCAGCTGCTGAAGGTACGCTTCGAACTCGTGCTGACCGCTGTCGGTAATGGCCAGCATCAATACGGCCAAGTCATCCAGCACCGGGATCAACTCGTACCAGTTCAAGCCACGTGCAACCCGCTCGCGCATTTCCAGCGCCTGCGCCTTGTGCCGTTCGGGCAGGCTGAGGTCGTCGAGCAACCCGATCAAGGTCTGTTCGATATGCAGGGCAACCTGGCTGTAGGGCGGCTCGACGGCGTCGGGCAAAGCGTAGGGGCCGTCGTCGTCGACTGGCTCAGCATCCACCTCTGGCGCCTCGCTCGGCCCCAGTTCGTCGGGCTCGACCTCAGCCAATGCTTGCTGCTGCGGTTCGCCGGGCTGTTCGTCACTCTCGGCCACCGATGTCAGTGGCCCTACCAGCGCAGGCCCTGACGACTCGGGCTCTACAGGTTGTACCTGCACGGGCTCAGTGAGTGCTGGCTGAACACCTTGCCCAACGACTGTAGGGAGGACATCGGCTGCGCGGACGGGGATGACCGGCTCAGGAGCTGCTGGAGCCTGTACTTCGGCCGGCACGACGGGCGGCTGGGGCTCACTGGCGAGGACTGGCAGAGCCTGCGCTTCAGCAACGGGCACGTTCGGCGCGGGGCTGCTCGGCTCCGGCGTATCCGCGCGCGACTCGCTGTCGCTTTTGCCGAACAATCGTTGCAGAAAACCCGGGCGATGCTCATCGTCCTGGTTTTGCAGCGAACTCAGCGCTTTGCCCTGCAGGCCACTGAGTTCGCCTAGCAATGGCGGCAGTTCGCGAGACTGGCCAACGCCGCCGTCGAGTTTTTTCGCCAGTTTTTTCAGCGGCCGGGCGACTTCGCCAGGCAGCGGCAAACTCTGCAACTGGGTAACCAGTGCTGTCAGCGCGTCGCTGACCTGATTCATGCGGGTTTCGCGCCGCTGCTCGGAGTCAAGCACGGTTTTTTCCAGGCGCGGGATCAGGTTGGCAAGGCCAGCGTCCATGTTGTCGCTGCGGATGACCTCGCGCATTTCCTTCATGCACTGGTCCACCGCCTTGTCGCTACCCTCAGCCGCCAGGGTGCTGCGCACCAGGCCACGACGCAGCAGGTCGAGCCGCGCGTCCCAGCGACGCTCGAGCTTTTCCTGCTGTTCGATGCTTTTAAGGTATTTTTCTTTCCAACGCTCTGCGTCGTCTGTCATGCCCGGATCCACTGCGCGGTGATGGCAATTAGCTCAAGACGGGCAGGGTATCCACAGTCAATGCGTCAGGCAATCGAATCTCGACCGCAACTGGGAGGTGATCGGAAATTGGCTGGGCCAATACCTCGACACGCTCCAGCGTCAGGCTCGGGCTGAGCAGAATATGATCAAGGCAGCGCTGCGGGCGCCAACTCGGGAAGGTCGCTTCGACCTGCGGCGCAATCAGCCCAAGGTCGCGCAGTGGCGAGGTTTCCAACAGATCGTTGGCGTGGGTGTTCATGTCTCCCATCAACACCTGGTGACGATAGCCGCCAATCAGCTCGCGGATGTAGCTGAGCTGCATCGCACGGGTCTTGGCACCGAGCGCCAGATGCATCATGACCACGATCAGCGCATCTTCACCCTCGCCGAAGCGCACCAGGATTGCACCGCGACCGGCGGGGCCGGGCAGCGGGTGATCTTCCAGATGAGTCGGTTTGAGCCGGCTGAGGACGCCATTGCTGTGCTGGGCAAAACGCCCCAGATTGCGATTGAGCTGCTGATACCAGTATGGGAACGCGCCCAACTGTGCCAGGTGCTCGACCTGGTTGATGTAGCCCGAGCGCATGCTGCCACCATCGACTTCCTGCAAGGCCACCAGATCGAAGTCGCTGATCAGCGCACCGATCTTCTGCAGATTGCCGGCCCGACCGGTGTGCGGCAGCAGGTGCTGCCAACTGCGGGTCAGGTAATGGCGGTAGCGCTCGGTACTGATACCAACCTGGATATTGAAACTGAGCAGGCGCAGGCGACCATCTTCCGGGAGGCCGGGTGCCTGCAGGTGATGCTCGTTGACCTGCGGTTGATGCAGGCCAACGCCTCGGGTGGTTCGCACGCGAGCCATGGGTTCGCCGCTTACTTAGCGGCGCGCTCCTTGGCGATCAGCTGATCGGCGACGTTGAGTACGCCTTCCGGGCCGCCGGCGGTGCCGAGGTCAAAGCGGTATTTGCCGTTGACGATCATGCTTGGAACACCAGTGATTTCGTACTTCTTCGCCAGTTCTTTGGCCTGTTTGACCTGGCCTTTGATGGCGAAGGAGTTGAAGGTGGCAAGGAACTTGTCTTTATCGACGCCCTGAGTGGCGAGGAACTCAGCCATGTCTTCAGGCTTGGTCAACTGCTTGCGCTGATTCTGGATCGCATCGAACACTGCGGCGTGAACCTTGTGCTCGACGCCCATGGCTTCGAGGGTCAGGAACATCTGGCCGTGAGCATCCCATGGGCCGCCGAACATGGCGGGAATGCGTTTGAAATTGACATCGGCAGGCAGCTTTTCAGCCCACGGATTGATCACCGGTTCGAAGTGGTAGCAGTGCGGGCAGCCATACCAGAACAGCTCGACGACTTCGATCTTGCCTGGCTGGGAGACTGCAACCGGGTTGCTCAGCTCGATATATTCTTTACCCGCGGTAGCCGTATCGGCTGCCTGAACGGCGGTGATACCGAAAACGCTGGCGGCGACCAGCGCAGCGCTGAGAATCAGTTTACGCATGCATTACTCCTGAGCATTCAGTGGTCACCTCGACGCGACCTCAACTAAGACCGGCCGGGAAGGGTGCGAGTTCGATAGTGTAACGGCAACAGACGAAAAAAAGGGCAGCCGGGGCGCAATGCGTCAGCCGAGCCTCGACCGACTGGCACCAACCCAGCCACCCTTCATCATTTACCAATCAATCATTAACTGAAGGTTAACCCCCTCAGTGCAGCCCCTGAATATAGCTCGCCAACGCCTCAACATCCTTGTTGCTCAGCTTGCTGGCGATGCTGCGCATGGTCATCGCATCACCATCGTTGGTGCGATTGCCTTCACGGAAGTCGGTCAGCTGCTTGCTGATGTATTGAGCGTGTTGGCCACTCAGATGTGGGAAGCCTGCCAAGGCAATGCCTGCGCCATCGGGCGAATGGCAGCCGGTACAGGCAGGCATGCCCTTGCTCAGGTCGCCACCATTGAACAAGGCACGCCCGCGCTCGACCAGCTTCGGATCGGCTGCGCCGACGCTGCCTTTCTGGCTGGCGAAGTAACTGGCGATGTCGGCCAGATCCTGGTCATTGAACGGTTCGAGCATGCCGGTCATTTCCAGCACCACGCGCTTGCCGGTCTTGATGTCGTGCAGTTGCTTTTCCAGATAGCGTTCGCCCTGGCCAGCGAGTTTCGGGAAATTAGGCGCCAGGCTGTTGCCGTCGGGGTTGTGGCAGGCACCACAGACGGCGGTTTTCGCCTGACCGGCGGCGGCGTCGCCTTTGATAGGGTCCGCAGCACTTGCCGCACCTGCAACCCCCATGGTCAACAGCAGACTCACGAATAGTTTGTTCATCAGCTAATCCAACACGGCTAAGGGTGAAATGTTATGTATCGGGACTGCCGCTCATCCAAAGGATGACCAAACGGTAGTCCTCGGTACTGCAGTCCATGCACAATCCACGCGGCGGCATAGCCTTGAAACCCTTGTTAACATGCGCCACCAGTACCTCCATACCCTGCGCCAGCCTTGGCTCCCAGGCCGCCACGTCACCCTTCATCGGGGCCTGTGGCAGTTGTCCGGCGTGACAGGCAGCACAGCTGCGGTTGTACAACGCCTCGGGATCCTGTGTAGCCTGTGCACTGAAAAACGGTAGGAACATACCAACAGCCATTAGCCATTGCGCCTTGCGTAACGACCTTTCAGGGTTGGGGGCCGCGCTGCGTTCTAATGCGCGAGCTATTGTTCGACACCCCATGTGCGCCTCCTTCGCTGGGAGAATGCACACACAAAAACTGGGGCATTATATACTTCCGCGATCCAAACGGAAACGACACTGCTTGCCGAGCCTGGCTCAGGCAACACCCACATCGGATATCCCATGCAAGTCAAGAACCCCATCCTCGGCCTCTGCCAGAAAGCCACCTTCGCCCTTAGCGCCGCCAAGGTCGATCAATGCCCGGAAGACCAGGGTTACGAGGTGGCTTTCGCCGGCCGTTCCAACGCCGGTAAATCCAGCGCCCTCAACACCCTGACCCATGCCAGCCTGGCGCGGACTTCGAAAACCCCAGGCCGCACGCAGCTGTTGAACTTCTTCAGTCTGGACGATGAACGGCGTTTGGTCGACTTGCCGGGCTACGGGTATGCCAAGGTGCCGATCCCGCTCAAGCAGCACTGGCAGCGCCACCTGGAAGCCTATCTGGGCGGCCGTGAGTGCCTGCGCGGGATCATTTTGATGATGGACGTGCGCCATCCGATGACCGATTTCGACAAGATGATGCTGGACTGGGCCAAGGCCAGCGGCATGCCCATGCACATTCTGCTGACCAAGGCCGACAAGCTCACCTACGGCGCAGCGAAGAACACCCTGCTGAAAATCCAGGCAGAAATCCGCAAGGGCTGGGGCGATACCGCGTCCATCCAGTTGTTCTCGGCGCCCAAGCGCCAGGGCCTGGAAGAAGCCTACGTGGTCCTGGCCGGCTGGATGGAACTGGAAGACAAGCCTGTCGAGTAAGCGCTGACGCGAGGGTGCTGTAAGCGGCAAATTGCCGCTGCAGCCAAATCGCAGGCAAAAAAAACCCCGGACTTCGTATGGGGAGGGGGAAGTTCGGGGTTCAAGTCCGGACCGTTAGGGCGGGGTCCAGATATTCTGCCAACACTTAACACAACATAGGAGCATCGAACGGCTTCACCAGCCATTCAGTAGATCTGAGTCCCGCTTCACTGGTTTAGTTCCTCAGCGCTTGCAATTATTTGCGCTAACAGGGGCTGCCTAGCCTGCAAAAACGCCTAAGCAACGTGGGTCCACGGATAGCCGCAGACCCCGTGCCAGACGTCTTAGTGCGCCTCGTCCCAGTTCGCCCCAACGCCGACTTCGACCAGCAACGGCACGTCCAGCTGAGCCGCGTCGCTCATGTGCGGGCGGATCTCGGCCTTGATCTGCTCGACCAGGTCTTCACGCACTTCCAGCACCAGTTCATCGTGTACCTGGAGGATCACCCGCGCATCCAGCCCGCTGCTGCTCAGCCAGTTATCCACAGCGACCATGGCGCGCTTGATGATGTCGGCGGCAGTGCCTTGCATCGGGGCGTTGATCGCGGTGCGCTCAGCGCCTTTGCGCAGGGCCTGATTCTTCGCGTTGATATCCGGCAGGTACAGACGACGACCGAAGAAGGTTTCGACATAGCCCTGCTCGGCAGCCTGGGCGCGGGTGCGCTCCATGTAGGCGAGCACGCCTGGGTAGCGGGTGAAGTAGCGGTCAATATAGTCCTGCGACTGTTTACGGTCGACGCCAAGCTGCTTGGCCAGACCAAAGGCGCTCATGCCATAGATCAGGCCGAAGTTGATCGCCTTGGCGCTACGGCGCTGGTCGGTGGTGACGGCAGCCAGATCAACGCCAAATACCTCTGCAGCAGTCGCCCGGTGCACGTCCAGGTCGTTGCGGAAGGCATGCAACAGGCCCTCATCCTTGGCCAGGTGGGCCATGATCCGTAATTCGATCTGCGAGTAGTCGGCCGCGAGCAATTTGTAGCCAGGGCTGGCGATGAACGCCTGCCGAATACGCCGGCCTTCGGCGGTGCGGATCGGAATGTTCTGCAGGTTCGGATCACTCGACGACAGGCGCCCAGTGGCTGCCACAGCCTGCTGATACGAGGTGTGAATCCGGCCGGTGCGCGGGTTGATCTGGTGCGGCAACTTGTCGGTGTAGGTGCTTTTGAGCTTGCTCAGCGAGCGGTACTGCATCAGCACCTTGGGCAGCGGATAGTCCTGCTCGGCCAACTCGGCCAGCACTGCCTCGGCGGTAGATGCCTGGCCTTTGCTGGTCTTGCTCAGGATCGGCATGCCCAGCTTGTCGTAGAGGATCACCCCGAGTTGCTTGGGCGAGCCAAGGTTGAACTCTTCCCCGGCCAGGGCATACGCCTCGCGCTCCAGCTCGGCCATTTTCAAGCCAAGCTCGCCGCTCTGGATGGCCAGCAGATTGGCATCGACCAGCGCGCCCTGGCGCTCGATCCGCGCCAGTACCGGCACCAGCGGCATCTCGATGTCCATCAGCACCGGCTGCACGCTGGGGGTCTTCGCCAGATGCGCCTGCAGTGCCTGGTGCAGGCGCAGGGTAATGTCGGCGTCTTCGGCGGCGTAAGGGCCGGCCTTGTCCAGTGGGATCTGGTTGAAGGTCAGCTGCTTGGCGCCTTTGCCGGCGATCTGCTCGAAGGTGATGGTGGTGTGGTCGAGGTACTTCTGCGCCAGGCTGTCCATGTCATGGCGGGTAGCGTTGGAGTTGAGCACGTAGGATTCGAGCATGGTGTCGTAGGCGACACCCCGCATATCGATGCCATTGGCCTCATCACCGCCAATTGCGCAGTTGGCCAGAATATTGATGTCGTACTTGGCGTTCTGGCCAATCTTGCCTTTGTGCGGGTCTTCCAGCAGCGGCTTCAGCGCCAGCAATACCTGGTCACGGTCGAGCTGGGCCGGTGCGCCTTCGTAGTCATGGGTCAGCGGCACATAGGCGGCCACATGCGGTTCGACCGCGAACGACACGCCAACCAGCTGCGCCTTTTGCGCGTCCAGCCCGGTGGTCTCGGTGTCGAAGGCAAACAGCGGCGCCTGGCGCAGTTTTTCCAGCCAGGCATCGAAGCGGGCTTGGTCGAGGATGGTCTCGTACTGCGGCTCGACCTTGGCCTGCGGCGCTTCTTCTACCGGCGCCGGCGCCAGCTCCTCGCCAACCTTTGCCGCATCACGCTGCACATCGGCGATCCAGCTCTTGAATTCCATTTCGGCATACAGCGCCAGCAGCGCGTCGCGATCCGGCTCGGCGCAGACCAGCGCATCGACTTCGATATCCAGCGGCACATCAATTTTGATGGTAGCCAGCTCATACGACATGAAGGCCGCATCGCGGTGCTCCTCGAGCTTGGCAGGCAGGCTCTTGGCGCCGCGAATCGGCAGCGCCGGGACCTTGTCGAGGTTGGCGTAGACGTCCTTCAAGCCACCGCCGATGCCGGTCAGCAGGCCGACGGCAGTTTTTTCGCCAACGCCGGGCACGCCGGGGATGTTGTCGACCTTGTCGCCCATCAGCGCCAGGAAGTCGATGATGTGTTCAGGGCCGACGCCGAACTTCTCGTGCACACCGGCAATGTCCATGACGCTGCCGGTCATGGTGTTGACCAGAGTGATGTGGCCGTCGACCAGCTGGGCCATGTCCTTGTCGCCGGTGGAGATGATCACCGGGCGCCCGGCCGCCGCACTGCTGCGGGCCAGGGTGCCGATGACGTCGTCGGCTTCGACCCCTTCCACGCACAGCAGCGGATAGCCGAGTGCCTTGACGCTGGCGTGCAATGGCTCGACCTGCACCCGCAGGTCGTCCGGCATGCTCGGCCGGTTGGCCTTGTAGTCGGCGAACAGGGCGTCGCGGAAGGTCCCGCCCTTGGCATCGAAGACCACCGCGAACAGGCTGTCCGGATATTGCCGGCGCAGGCTCTTGAGCATGTTCAGCACGCCCTTGACGGCACCGGTGGGCATACCCTTGGAGGTGGTCAGCGGCGGCAGCGCGTGGAAGGCGCGATACAGGTAGGACGAACCGTCCACCAGGACGAGGGGAGCTAGGCTCATGAGCAGAATCAACCTTTTCGACGGGTCCGGCGCTAGAATAGCCAGATCAATGACGACAAAGGGACAAGGTTATCATGCGGACACTCAATCGCCTGTTACTGCTCGGCCTTCTGGCAACCATGCCGATCGTCTCCCAGGCGGCGGACGACGCCCCATCGGCTGATCCCGATGTGACCATTCGCACGGAAGGCGATAAAACCATCCAGGAATACCGGCAAAACGGCTTCCTGTATGCGATCAAAGTCACGCCGAAAGGCGGCAAGCCTTATTTTCTGGTACGCGCCGATGGCTCGGATGGCAATTTCATCCGCTCCGACCAGCCGGACATGCTGATTCCATCGTGGAAGATCTTCGAGTGGTAATCTGACGCGTACCGTCACATCAACCTGGCACTTCCCGGCGGAAGTGCCCGCATGGGCAACTTTTCATCATGTCAGTTTTCACCCCTGTGTCCCGGCCCGAGCTGGAAACCTTTCTGGCGCCGTATCAGCTGGGCCGTCTGCTCGACTTCCAGGGCATCGCCGCCGGTACCGAGAACAGCAACTTCTTCGTCAGTATGGAGCAGGGTGAGTTTGTCCTGACCCTGATCGAGCGCGGCCCGGCCGAAGACATGCCGTTTTTCATCGACCTGCTGGATGTGCTGCACCAGGCCGACATGCCAGTGCCCTACGCCCTGCGCGACCGCGATGGCCATGGCTTGCGGGAGCTGTGCGGCAAGCCTGCGCTGCTGCAGCCACGGCTGAACGGCAAGCATGTGATGGCGCCGAACAACCAGCACTGCGCCCAGGTTGGCGAACTGCAGGCGCATATCCACCTGGCGACCCGCGAGCAGATCCTTGAGCGCAAGACTGACCGTGGCCTGGACTGGATGCTGGAGTCGGGCGCCGAGCTGTTGTCGCACCTGAGCAAGCACCAGCAGGCCCTGCTGCAGCCGACCCTGGCTGACATTGCCGCGCACAAGGCGCAGATCCTGGCGCTGCCACGGGCCAACCTGCACGCCGACCTGTTCCGCGACAACGTGATGTTCGAAGGCACCCACCTCACCGGCTTGATCGACTTCTACAACGCCTGCTCAGGGCCGATGCTGTATGACATCGCAATTACCGTGAATGACTGGTGCCTGGACGAAGCGGCGGGGATCAACCTGCCGCGCGCGCAGGCCTTGCTCGGCGCCTATGCCGCGCTGCGCCCGTTCACCGCGGCCGAAGCCGAGCTGTGGCCGCTGATGCTGCGGGTAGCCTGTGTGCGCTTCTGGCTGTCGCGGCTGATTGCCGCCGAGCAGTTCGCCGGCATGGACGTCACCATTCATGACCCACGCGAGTTCGAAGTGCGCCTGGCCCAGCGCCAGCACATCGACCTGAAGCTGCCGTTCGCGCTCTGAGCCTTGCAGGAGCGTCCTTGCCGGGACGCTCCTTCAAGAGCCGTCAGAGCTGTTCCAGACAGCCAGCCAGGCCGTTCGCGAGGTTTTCCAGCAAGCGCTCGTAGCCTTTGCTGTCCACCGGCTCGCTGCCACCCAGCGCATCCAGCTCGGCCAGCCGCACCGGCAGCCCTGCGGTCAGCGTTTCAGCCAGCCGTGGGCGCAGCGGCGGCTCGCTGAATACGCAGGTCTTGCCCACTTCCTGCAAGCGCTTGCGCATTGCCGCCACGTGTTGAGCACCCGGCTGCACTTCCGAAGCCACGCTGAACACGCCGGTGTGCTTGAGCCCGTAAGCCGCTTCGAAGTAATCGAACGCCTCGTGGAAGACGAAGTAGGGCTTGTCGGCAACGCCCGCCACACGGGTCTTGATCCGCTGATCAAGCGCATCCAGGCGCGTATCGAAGGCCTTGAGGTTGCTCTGATACCGCGCCGCATTGGCCGGGTCGAGCTTGCTCAGGTCGGCCGCCATCTGCCCGGCAATTACCCGTGCATTGACCGACGACAGCCACAGGTGCGCGTCCAGGCTACCCGGGCGGTGGTCATGATCATGCTCGTCATGGTCAGCTTCATCATGACCGGCCTCATCATGGGAATGGCTGTCCTCACCAAAATGACGCAGGTGCATGCCTTTCAGCGACTGCACCGCCACGGTCTGCTTGCTGCGGCTGCCGAGCACCCGCGGCAAGAAGCTCTCCATGTCCGGGCCGATCCAGTAGAGCAGGTCGGCATCGGCCACGCGCCGTACGTCGGACGGCCGCAGCGCATAGTGGTGCGGCGAGGCACCCGGCGGCAGCAGCACTTCAGGGCTGCCGACACCGTCCTGAACGGCCGCAGCGATCTGCTGCAGCGGTTTGATACTGGTCAGCACACGCACATCGGCATGGGCCGAGCAGGCGAGCAAAGCGACAAAAAGCACAAGGAAACGGGGCACGGTGAATACTCGACGTGTCAGAAACAGGTAACATAATAACGTCTCCATTAAGAACCGTCGCCGCCCATGTCGATTACCCTGCTGGCTCACCGTCCCCACGACCACTCCCATTGCGTGCACAGTGCGCTGGCTGAAGCCGACGCCATCTGCGTGCGTCAGGGCCTGCGTTTGACTGCCCTGCGCAAGCGGGTGCTGGAGCTGGTGTGGCAGAGCCACAAGCCGCTGGGCGCCTACGATATTCTTGCCGTGTTGAGCGAGCAGGATGGCCGCCGCGCGGCGCCGCCGACCGTTTATCGGGCGCTGGACTTCCTCCTCGAGAACGGCCTGGTGCACCGCATCGCCTCGCTCAACGCCTTCATCGGCTGCAGCCACCCGGAACACGCCCATCAGGGCCAGTTCCTGATCTGCCGCGAGTGCCATATCGCCATCGAGCTTGAGCAGGACAGCATCAGTGGCGCGATCATCGCCAGCGCCAACGCGGTCGGCTTCAAGGTTGAAACCCAGACTGTGGAAGTGGTCGGCCTGTGCGGCAACTGCCGAGGCGCGGCATGAGCGACGCCCTGATCCGCCTTGAGCAAGTCGGCGTCAGCTTTGCTGGCGAAGCCGTACTGGACAACATCGACCTGGCGGTTGCGCCAGGCCAGATCGTCACGCTGATCGGCCCCAACGGTGCTGGCAAGACCACCCTGGTGCGGGCCGTGCTCGGCCTGCTCAAGCCGCATCGTGGCAGCGTCTGGCGCAAGCCCAAGCTGCGTATCGGCTATATGCCGCAAAAGATCCAGGTCGACCCGACGCTGCCACTGTCGGTACTGCGCTTCCTGCGTTTGGTGCCTGGGGTAGACCGCGGCGCAGCTTTGGCGGCATTGCAGGAAGTCGGCGCCGAGCAGGTCATCGACAGCCCGCTACAGACTGTTTCCGGCGGCGAGATGCAGCGCGTGCTGCTGGCCCGAGCCCTGCTGCGCAAGCCGCAATTGCTGGTGCTCGATGAACCGGTACAAGGCGTCGATGTGGCGGGGCAGTCCGAGCTGTACAGCTTGATCACACGCCTGCGCGACCGTTACGGCTGCGGCGTGCTGATGGTCTCCCACGACCTGCACCTGGTCATGAGCACCACCGATCAGGTGGTCTGCCTGAACCGCCATGTGTGCTGCTCCGGCCATCCCGAGCAGGTCAGCGGCGACCCGGCCTTTGTCGAACTGTTCGGCCAGAACGCCCCGAGCCTGGCCATCTATCACCATCACCACGACCACAGCCACGACCTGCACGGCGCAGTTGTCACCCCTGGCGCCCATGTTCACGGAGAGCACTGCAAGCATGGCTGATTTTCTTCTTTACGCCCTGCTGGCCGGTTTGTCCCTGGCAGTTGTTGCAGGTCCGCTGGGCTCGTTCGTGGTCTGGCGGCGGATGGCCTATTTTGGCGACACGTTGTCGCACGCGGCCTTGCTCGGCGTTGCCTTGGGCTTCGTGCTGGATGTCAGCCCGGCGTTGGCGGTAACCGTCGGCTGCCTGCTGCTGGCGATCTTGCTGGTGACGCTGCAGCAGCGCCAGCCGCTGGCGTCGGATACGCTGCTGGGGATTCTTGCTCCAAGCACCTTGTCGCTGGGCCTGGTGGTGCTGAGTTTCATGCACGACGTGCGCATCGACCTGATGGCCTATCTGTTTGGCGACTTGCTGGCGATCAGCCCAACGGACCTGGGCTGGATCATCGGCGGCAGTGCAGCCGTGCTGCTGTTGCTCGCCGCGCTCTGGCGCCCACTGCTGGCGGTGACCGTACATGAAGAGCTGGCAACCGTCGAAGGCCTGCCGGTAGCGGCGCTGCGCCTTACCCTGATGCTGCTCATCGCCGTGGTGATTGCGGTGGCGATGAAGATCGTCGGCGTGCTGCTGATCACCTCGCTGCTGATCATCCCGGCCGCCGCCGCCCAGCGCCATGCGCGCTCGCCCGAGCAGATGGCGCTGGGTGCCAGCCTGCTCGGTGTGGTGGCAGTATGTGGCGGGCTGGCAATGTCCTGGTTCAAGGACACGCCGGCCGGGCCATCGATCGTGGTCTGCGCGGCAGTGCTATTCTTGCTGAGCCTGGCCCTGCCCAAACGCTGAGACACGGGTCGCACTTTGGCGCATCTTGCAACCAATGCGCGGGTAAAGGGTCTGTAAGACTTGTTTTCGAGCGTGCGCACCTGGGTGTAGACTTGCTCGCTTTTTGCGCAAATAGAGAGTCGCAGGAATGAAGCCGTTCGCCTCCCGTTATCTGCTTGTTGCCGTGTTGTCGCTGGGCCTGGCCGCGTGTGCCAGCGCCCCGGTCGAACAGCCGAGCGTGCCTGCCCAGGCCGACCCATGGGCCGAGCTGCAGCAGAACATCGCCAGCAACGAACTGGCCACCGCTGAAGATCAGCTGACCGCCCTGCAAGCCCAGGCGCCGCAAGACCCGCGCGTGGAGCAGCACCAGCGCCAGCTCGCCGAAGCCTACTTGCAGCGCAGCCAGATCGTCCTGCAAAAGGGTGACGTGAATGCCGCCGCGACCGCGCTGGCGCGGGCTCGGGCATTGATGCCGCAAGCGCCGGCGCTGGCCGCCGGGGATGCCGTTGCCCATGCGCGCAAAGCCGAGCTGGACCGTGCCGAAGCTGCCTTGAAGGCCGCTGAAGCCAAGCCCAAGGCGCGCGTGATCGACCCCACCGCACCGAGCACCGTGATCGCCCTGAAAACCACAGACAGCCGCGCCCTGCGCCGGCAGCTGGATGACATCGCCGCAGACGTGGTCAGTTATCAGTGTGAAGTGGTGTTCCAGGTGCCACGCAAGGACGACGCGCCGTGGCTGAAAACGCTGCTGGGCAAGCGCGTACACAAGCTCGACAGTGGCTATGAGCTCAACCAGCGCCATGAAATCCAGCGCTCATTGCCCGCTCAGGTCGTGCTGGTACCGCATCAGCGTTGAAATAAAACCCCGGCAGGCGAGCCTGCCGGGGTGATCGATCAAGCCGGAATGGCTTCTGCAGCAGCTTCGCGCTCCCAGACGCGGTGCGCTTCGACCGCTTTGACGAAGGCATCGATCGCCTTCTGATCATTGCCCAGCAACAAGCCCTTGTCTTCGGCCAGGCCGAGTTTGCCGACCAGCGCCTTGCCGTCTTTGGCAAAGGCGATGGCCTTCAGGTGCTTGTACGCTTCCAGCAGGAAGTGCTTGGCCAAACCGCTCTGCCCCAGCGCATCAATTGCGGCCTTGCCGGCCGGCACCAGCACACCATCGAACATGATCGACGGCATGCCTTCCATCGACGCATCCACCGCCAGGCTGGAACCATCGGCCGCTTTTACTGGCGCCGAGGTTGGGCCCAGCAGCATTGGCCTGGCGCTGTGCGCCTCAAGTGCCTTGACCAGACGATCGACGTCCGCCGCATCTACACCGTCAGCCAGCAGCAGGGCAATCTTGCGACCCTTGATACCCACGCTGCCCGGGTGATTGAGCTGGCTCAGCGCTGGCGACTCGGCCAGGCTCGAGCCCTTGACCTGCACGGTGCCTTTGCTCGGCGCCGGCAGACCCAGGTTGGCCGCTACTGCCGCCGCCAGCTTCAGGTCGATATTGGCGAGGATCTCGTTGACCTGACGGGCACGGATGTATTCCCGCTCGACCTTGCCCAGCTCAAAGCTGTAGGCCTTGATGATGTGCTGCTGCTCGTTCGGGCTCATGCTGTGGAAGAACAGGCGCGCCTGCGAGAAGTGATCGCCGAACGACTCGCTGCGCTCGCGAACCTTGCGTGCATCGATCCGCTCCTGATAGCTGTCGAAGCCACCGTCTTCAGCCGCTGCCGGGGTTTCCTTCGGCCAGCCGCCATCGATGCTGTTCGGCTCGTACGAGGCACGGCCCTTGTTGATTTCCATGCGGTGCATGCCATCGCGCTGGCCGTTGTGGTTGTGCGCAACCGGACGGTTGATCGGGATCTCATGGAAATTCGGGCCACCGAGGCGGCTGATCTGCGTGTCGGTGTAGGAGAACAGGCGGCCCTGCAGCAGCGGATCATTGGTGAAGTCGATACCCGGCACGATATGGCCAGGGCAGAAGGCGATCTGCTCGACCTCGGCGAAGAAGTTGTCCGGGTTGCGGTTGAGCACCATCTTGCCCAACGGCGTCACCGGCACCAGCTCTTCGGGGATGATCTTGGTCGGGTCGAGCAGGTCGAAGTCGAACTTGTGCTCGTCGGCCTCAGGCACGATCTGCACGCCCAGTTCCCACTCAGGGTAGTCGCCGGTTTCAATCGCTTCGGAAAGGTCGCGACGATGGAAATCGGTGTCCTTGCCGGCCAGCTTCTGCGCCTCGTCCCACAGCACCGAGTGCACGCCTTGCTTCGGCTTCCAGTGAAACTTGACGAAACTGGCCACGCCTTCGGCGTTGATCAGGCGGAAGGTATGCACGCCAAAGCCTTCCATCATCCGCAGGCTGCGCGGGATAGCCCGGTCGGACATCGCCCAGATGACCATGTGCGCCGACTCCGGCACCAGCGAGACGAAGTCCCAGAAGGTGTCATGAGCCGAACCGCCGGTGGGCATTTCATTGTGTGGCTCAGGTTTCACCGCATGAACGAAGTCGGGGAACTTGATCGCGTCCTGAATGAAGAACACCGGCATGTTGTTGCCGACCAGGTCGAAGTTGCCTTCGTCGGTGTAGAACTTCACGGCGAAGCCGCGCACGTCGCGCACCGTGTCACCGGAGCCACGGGGGCCCTGCACGGTGGAGAAGCGCACGAACACCGGAGTGATCTTCTCCGGGTCCTGGAGGAAACCGGCCTTGGTCAGCTCGGCATGCTTGCCGTAGCTCTGGAAGTAACCATGGGCGCCAGTGCCACGGGCATGGACGATGCGCTCGGGGATGCGCTCATGGTCAAAGTGGGTGATTTTTTCACGCATGATGAAATCTTCGAGCAACGACGGCCCGCGCGCACCCGCCTTGAGGGTGTTCTGGTTGTCAGCGATCTTGACGCCCTGATTGGTCCGCAGCGCCTCGCCGGTAGCGTCGCTACGGTAGGCTTCCAGACTCTGCAGTTTGGCGTTGGTGTTGGCACGGTCCGGGGTGTCGGTACCGGCCATCTCACTCTGTTTCGGGGTATCCGGGTGCTTGCGCGACATGTCGGCTCTCCTCATCGGTATTCAGGGCGGCCCATTCGGGCTCGTTAGCTAGTGACTGATGGCCGTGCGCATGCGTTCAATTCCATTGCCGACTGTCGCGTTATGCCGGTTGGATTGGACCAATACGAAATAAATGCTAAGAAGACCCAGGGGAAAAGGCTAAAATGCGCCCCCCGGCTTACCGCCAGACCCTATTTCCATTGCGCCCCACAAGGTTCGCTCAGTGATCGAGTTTCAACATGTGCACAAGACCTACCGCGTCGCCGGTAGGGACATCCCCGCCCTGAACCCGACCAGCCTGACCATTGAAAATGGCCAGGTGTTCGGCCTGATCGGCCACTCCGGCGCTGGCAAGAGCACCTTGCTGCGCCTGATCAACCGCCTCGAAGCGCCCAGCGGTGGCAAGATCATCGTCGATGGTGAAGACGTTACCGGCTTCGATGCCAACCAGCTGCGGCGCTTCCGCCAGCAGGTCGGGATGATCTTCCAGCACTTCAACCTGCTGGCCTCCAAGACCGTGGCCGACAACGTGGCGCTGCCGCTGACCTTGGCCGGTGAGCTGTCGCGCAGCGAAATCGACCAGCGCGTCACCGAGCTGCTGGCGCGGGTCGGTTTGTCCGATCACGCCAAGAAGTATCCCGCGCAGCTCTCCGGCGGGCAGAAGCAACGCGTCGGCATTGCCCGCGCGTTGTCGACCCGGCCAAAGATTCTGCTGTGCGACGAAGCAACCAGCGCCCTCGACCCGCAGACCACGGCCTCGGTTCTGCAACTGCTGGCCGAGATCAACCGCGAATTGAAGCTGACCATCGTCCTGATCACCCATGAAATGGACGTGATCCGTCGGGTCTGCGACCGCGTGGCGGTGATGGACGCCGGCCTGATCGTCGAGCAAGGCAGTGTTGCCGAGGTGTTCCTGCACCCGCAGCACCCGACCACCAAGCGTTTTGTCCAAGAGGACGAGCAAGTCGACGAAGGCGAACAGCGCGACGACTTTGCCCACGTGCCAGGCCGGATCGTGCGCCTGACCTTCCAGGGCGATGCCACCTACGCACCGCTGCTCGGCACTGTCGCCCGGGAAACCGGGGTCGACTACAGCATCCTCGCCGGGCGTATCGACCGCATCAAGGACGTGCCTTACGGGCAATTGACCCTGGCCGTTACCGGCGGCGACATGCAAGCCGCGTTCGACCGTTTCAGCGCAGCTGATGTGCATATGGAGGTACTGCGTTGATGGACGCTTTGAATTTCTTCGCCAATGTCGACTGGGCCGAAATCTGGCTGGCGACCATCGACACCATGATCATGCTGTTCGGCTCGCTGTTCTTCACCGTGCTGCTGGGCCTGCCGCTGGGCGTGCTGCTGTTCCTGTGCGGGCCGCGGCAGATGTTCGAGCAGAAAGGCCTGTACGCGCTGCTGTCGCTGGTGGTGAACATCCTGCGCTCGCTGCCGTTCATCATCCTGCTGATCGTGATGATCCCATTCACCGTACTGATCACCGGCACCTCGCTGGGCGTCGCCGGGGCCATCCCGCCACTGGTGGTCGGCGCCACGCCGTTCTTCGCCCGCCTGGTCGAGACGGCGCTGCGTGAAGTTGACCGCGGCATCATCGAAGCGACCCAGTCGATGGGCGCGACCACCCGCCAGATCATCACCAACGCACTGCTGCCCGAGGCGCGCCCGGGCATCTTCGCGGCGATTACCGTGACCGCAATCACCCTGGTGTCGTACACCGCCATGGCCGGTGTGGTCGGAGCTGGTGGCCTCGGCGACCTGGCGATCCGCTTTGGTTATCAGCGCTTCCAGACCGATGTAATGGTGGTCACCGTGGTTATGTTGCTGATCCTGGTTCAAGTTCTGCAAAGCGTCGGCGACAAACTGGTCGTGCATTTTTCCCGTAAGTAACCCCAATGGGGTCGGCCAGGCCGACCCGTTCGGGGGCCGTCGCGGCCCTCACAAGGAGTGTTTGATGAAAAAACTGCTTGCTGTTGTTGCCGCTGTGGCGGCTTTTTCGGCGCACGCTGCCGAGACCATCACCGTCGCTGCAAGCCCGGTGCCGCACGCCGAGATCCTCGAGTTCGTCAAACCCGTGGTGGCTAAAGAAGGCGTCGACCTCAAGGTCAAGGTCTTCACCGACTACGTGCAGCCAAACGTACAGGTTGCCGAGAAGCGCCTGGATGCCAACTTCTTCCAGCACCAGCCGTATCTGGATGAGTTCAACAAGGCCAAAGGCACCAACCTGGTCAGCGTTGCCGGCGTGCACCTGGAGCCACTGGGCGCTTACTCGAGCAAGCTGAAGAAGCTCGACGAGCTGCCGGCCGGCGCTACCGTGGTTATCCCCAACGATGCTACCAACGGCGGCCGCGCGTTGTTGCTGCTGGACAAGGCCGGTGTGATCAGCCTGAAGGACAAGAGCAACATCTTGTCGACTGTGAAAGACATCACCACCAACACCAAGAACCTCAAGTTCCGCGAGCTGGAAGCGGCCACCATCCCGCGTGTGCTGACTCAGGTCGATCTGGCCCTGATCAATACCAACTACGCGCTGGAAGCCAAGCTTGATCCGTCCAAGGATGCCCTGGTGATCGAAGGCAGCGACTCGCCTTACGTCAACATCCTGGTGGCACGCCCGGACAACAAGGACTCGGACGCGATGAAGAAGCTGGTTGCAGCGCTGCATTCGCCTGAAGTCAAAGCGTTCATCACCGAGAAGTACAAAGGCGCGGTACTGCCGGCGTTCTGATCGAGCTGACCGCAACACCTGCGGGGCAAGCCCGCCGCCTGCAGCTTGTGCACTGCAGGCGGCGGGCTTGCCCCGCAGTGCTTTCTGGCCTCAGTCGCGCTTGACCAGCCCCGGCAGCTGCGCCGCCAGCTTCTGGTTGTTGAACGGTGCGCGGATAAAGCCGCGCTGGCGCCCATCGGGCCCGACCACAGCCAGGTTGCCGCTGTGATCGACGGTGTAGCCGGGCTTGCTGGTGTCAGCAGGGATAAACGGAATGCTCAGGGCATTGGCCAGCTTCTGGGTGTCCTCGATCGAGCCGGCCAGGCCGACGAAATCCTTGTCGAAGTAGCCCAGGTACTGCTTCAGCTGAGTGGCGGTATCGCGGTGCGGATCGACGCTGACCAGCACCACTTGCAAACGCTCCAAGGCTTCCTTGGGCAGCTCGCTCTTGACCTGGCGCAGCTGCGCCAGGGTCGTCGGGCAGATGTCCGGGCAGTAGGTGTAGCCGAAGAACAGCAACGACCATTTGCCCTTGAGCTGATCGAGTTCGACCGGCTGGCCGTGCTGGTCGGTCATGCTCACCGCCGGCACGCTGCGGCTCTGCGGCAGCAGGATGATGCCGGCATCGATCAGTTCAGCTGGGTTGGCCTCGCTGCGGCCGTTGAGCACCTTGTTGACGGTCAGGCCGAGGATCAAGGCAACCACGGCAACGAGAATGAAGACGGTTTTCTGGGTTCGGGTCATAGATTCAGCATCAACAGATAGTGGTCAACGAGCAGGGCGATGAACAGGGCGAACAGGTACCCGATAGAGTACTTGAAGGTCTTGATCGCCGCGTGCGGCCGGGTGCCACGGTACAGCACCCAGGCCCAGCGGACAAAACCCAGCCCCAGCAGCAGCGCACAGGCCAGATACAGCAGGCCGCTCATGTGGATGGCGAACGGCAGCAGACTTGCTGCCAGCAGCACCCAGGTATACAGCAGGATATGCAGCTTGGTGTAGGCCTCACCATGGGTCACCGGCAGCATCGGAATCGCTGCCTTGGCGTATTCCTCCTTGCGGTGGATGGCCAGCGCCCAGAAGTGCGGCGGCGTCCAGGCGAAGATGATCAGCACCAGCAACAACGGCTCGGCGGTGATCTGCCCGGTCACTGCAACCCAACCGAGCAACGGCGGCGCGGCCCCGGCCAGGCCACCGATAACGATATTCTGCGGTGTCGCACGCTTGAGAAAACCGGTGTAGAGCACCGCATAACCGAGCAGTGAAGCCAGGGTCAGCCAGGCTGTCAGGGCGTTGGTGAACACCAGCAGCACGCTCATGCCGAGCACCGCCAGAAGCAAGGCAAAGGCCAGCGCTGCCATGGGCGCGATCCTGCCATCGGCCAAAGGCCGCTTATGGGTGCGCGCCATCAATCCATCAATCCGCCGGTCGACCACATGGTTGACCGCAGCCGCAGCGCCAGCGCACAGGCCGATACCCAGGTTGCCGAACAGCAACACCGTCCACGGCACGCCCGCACGGGTCGCGAGAAACATCCCGACCAGCGCGGTGATCAGCATCAGCAGCACCACCTTGGGCTTGGTCAGCTCGACATAATCGCGCCAGCTGGCCTGCTGCCGCGGCGTGCTCAGAACCGTCGCCATGCGTCACTCCTCATCGGTACATGTGCCCCGGCCACGCGGGTCAAGCGCCAGCCATGGCCGACGCGGACCTTGTCGACCACGCGAATGCGGTAATTCACCAACACCATGCACAGCAACAGCGCAGCACCACCGGCGTTGTGCGCCACCGCGACGGCCAGCGGCAGGTGCAGCAGGACATTGCTGATGCCAAGGCTGATCTGCACCGCCAGCGCCAGCATGACCAGCCCGGCCAGGGCGCGTAAACCGTTGCGGTAGAGCTTGTGGCTGAGCAGCAACAGTACGGCCGTGACCAGTAGTGCACCCAGCCGATGGCTGATATGAATCGCCGTGCGCGCATCACTGTCGAGCTGGCCACCGAGGTAATTGGGGCCGACATGCTGAGTCAGGTGAAAGCCATTGCTGAAGTCAGCCGCAGGCCACCACTGGCCATGGCAAGTCGGCAGGTCGATGCAGGCGACGGCGGCATAGTTGGCACTGACCCAACCGCCCAGAGCGACTTGGCCAATCACGGTCAGCAGCCCCAGCGCGGCGACTCGGCGCAGGCTCAACGGCAGTTTCGGCAATGGCGCAAAGGCCCGGGATAGACGCAGTGATAGCAGCAACAGCAGGCTCAACGTAGTGAAGCCGCCAAGCAGGTGCGCCGTGACCACCTGCGGCCACAGCTTCAAGGTCACCGTCCACATACCAAACGCCGCTTGCGCCAGCACCACCCCCAGCAACAGCAGTGGCAGACGGTAGGGCTGGCCGTCACGGGCGTGCCGGCGCAGCGCCTGCAACGCCAGCCAGGCAATCACCAGCGCCAGGCCACCGGCAAAGTAGCGATGGACCATCTCGGCCCAGCCCTTGGCTGCTTCAACGGGATGCTCAGGGAAGTGCAGCTCGGCATGGGCCAGCTGCGCGTCGCTTTTGGGCACGCTGATAAAGCCGTAGCAACCGGGCCAGTCCGGGCAGCCGAGACCAGCATGGGTCAGCCGGGTATAGGCGCCCAGCAGTACCACCACCAGCGCCAGCAAGGTTGCGAACACAGCGAGGCGATAGCCGGGTCTGGCCATGGCAGAGCTCCTATCCGATGTTGGACAGCTTGAGCAGATGACGCAGGTCGTCGAGCACGTGCTTGCCCTTGACCATGGCGTCGTAGCGCAGCACCAGGTTGCCGTGCGGGTCGACGATCCACAGTTGCGGCCCCGGCTCGCTGACGTGCTCGCCGTAGCGCTGCAGGTCCAGCGGATAACGCTGCAACTGCGGGTACTCGCGGGTGAGCAGCTGCTGGTAATCGCTGCTCAGTGGCTGCGCAGCCGCCAGCGCATGGCTGGCGCGGCTGGCATCGCGGCCCAGGCCGATCTGGATCTGCCGCGCCAGGTACACAAGGTTCTGGCAGGGCTGATCACACGCCGCCGGCGCGCTGACCAGCAGCTGCCAGCGCTGCTCCTGCGCCGGGATACCAATGTCGGCCCGGCTCAGGCCGTTGCCGATCATTGCACCATGATAACTGCGGCCGTCCGGCACCCAGAACTTGAACTTGTACATGCTGGTGGCAAGGATCATCGGGCCGAGGGTGACCAGCAAGATCAGCAACAGCTGCCAGCGTCCGCGGCTGCGGGGCTTGCGGCCTTCAGGCACGTCCAGTGGACTCGTGGCGGCGCTCATGGTGATGCTCCTTGTTGTTATGCCAGCCGAAGTACAGGTATAGCAGCACCAATGCCGCCGCCAGAGCGAACCACTGCACGGCGTAGCCCAGGTGCTTTTCCGGGCCCATGGCGACTATCGGCCAGTCCAGCCGGTAGCTGGCTGGCCCGCCGAGCAGGCGCAGTTCGTGGCCATAACCGTCACGCCCCAACTGCTGCCAGAGCGCAGCGGGGTCGATGGCAGTGAGCAGGTGCGGCCACTGCCCGCCGACCGGGTCCGGGTGCAGTTGGAAGGCCGCGCCGGGGGCGATATAGACCGACGCCTGCAGCGCCAGCGTTTGCGAAGGGGTATCGAAGCGCGCCGGCACACGCCGATCGGGCCAGGGCAGCCAGCCGCGATTGATCAGCAGCCAGTGGCCGCTGGCCTGATCGAGAAACGGTTGCAGCAGCTCGACGCCGACCTGGCCGTCGCGCAGGCGGTTGTCCAGCAGCAGGCTGTGATTGGCGTCAAAGTGACCAAACAGCTGCACCCGATGAAAAGCCGGATCGGCCAGCGACTGCAGCTCGGCCAGCGCCAGCGGCGCTTCGACCTGGCGTTCGGCGTAGGTCGCCAGCAGTTCGCGCTTCTGCTCGGCGCGGCTCAGTTGCCAGCAACCCAGCGCGATCAACCCCGGCAGCAGTGCAAGCACCACCAGAGTCGGCACCAGCCCGGGGCGAAACGGCTTCACCTTGGGCCACGCTGTGCGAACGCTATACTTGCCTGCATCACCAAGCCCCCCGGGGAGTGCCGCCATGCTCAAGGCCGCCATTGTTTTGCTGTTGTTGGCCACTGTTGCCAGCCTGTTCAGTGGCCTGGTGTTTCTGGTCAAGGACGATCAAGACTCGACCCGCCTGCTCAAGGCCCTGACCGTGCGCGTCAGCCTCGCAGCGCTGACCATCGGTCTGATCGCCTGGGGCTTCATGAGCGGGCAACTGGTCTCCCACGCGCCCTTCTAATTGCATCCCACGCGCCCTGTGTAGGAGCGGCCTTGTGTCGCGATTGGGGCGCGCAGCGGCCACATAAATCGTGCAGCCACCACAGATCGCCGGGCCCGCTACGCGCGCCTATCGCGACACAAGGCCGCTCCTACAGGGTCCGCGCAAGCCGTTACAGCACATAAACAAATACAAACAACCCAACCCACATCACATCGACAAAGTGCCAATACCAACTGGCTGCCTCGAAACCGAAATGCTGGTTGGCATCAAAATGCCCGCGCAGCACGCGCACGAACATCACGATCAAGATCACCGTCCCCAAGGTCACGTGCGCGCCGTGGAACCCGGTCAGCATGAAGAACGTCGCACCATAGATCCCCGAGCCCAACGTCAGCCCCAGATGCACATAAGCTTCGTAGTACTCGTAGGCCTGCAATGCCAGAAACGACAGCCCCAGCAGGATGGTCAGTCCCAGCCACAACTTCAGCGGCCCGCGATGGCCTTTGCGTAATGCGTGGTGGGCGATGGTAATGGTCACACTCGAGCTGACCAGCAGCAGGGTGTTGATCAACGGCAGGTGCCAAGGGTCGATGACATCCTTGGGCGGCGGAAACAGCTTCGGGTCCGGCGTGTGCAAAAGCGGCCAGGCAAACTCGAAGTTCGGCCAGAGCATGTGCGCCACACCCTTGGCGCCGTCACCGCCCAACCACGGCCCGGCCAGCACGCGCACATAGAACAGCGCGCCAAAGAAAGCCAGAAAGAACATCACCTCGGAGAAGATGAACCAGCCCATACCCCAGCGGAACGAGCGGTTCATTTGCGCGCTGTACAGCCCCGCCTTGTCCTCCCTGATCACCGCACCGAACCAGCCGAACAGCATGTAGGCCAGGCACAGCGCACCGAAGAAGAAGATCAGCGGCCCGTGCGAATCCGGGTGGCCGGCCTTCAGATCATTGAACCAGGTGCCCAGGCCGAACACCGTGACGAACATGCCGATGGTGGCGATGATCGGCCATTTGCTCTGCGCCGGGACGTAGTAGTGATCGTGGTGTGCCATTGCTGTTCTCCTTCCCTCAGCGGGCGCGCTGGACGCCCTCGGTGCTCAACTGGGCAACCGGCGGGTGGCGAGCGGTGATGTCGAACAAGGTGTAGGCCAGAGTCAGGTGCTTGACGTTGCCCGGCAGGTCGCGGTCGACGATGAACCGCACCGGCATCTCAATGCGCTCACCCGGCTGCAGCACCTGCTGGGTAAAGCAGAAGCATTCGGTCTTGTGGAAATACGCCGCCGCCTCGGCCGGAGTGATGCTCGGTACCGCCTGAGCGCTCATCGGCTTGTCGGTCGGGTTGTGCGCCACAAAGATCATCTGGTTGACCGCGCCCGGGTTGACCTCGACCTGGTCGGCACGCGAGTAGAAGTCCCAGCTCATGTCACCAGCATTGGTGGACATGAACTGCACGCGCACCGTGCGCGAAGGGTCGCTGACCTGGCTGCCTTCATATTGCCCGCCGGTCTTGCCATTGATGCCGAACGCCTTGCACATCACGTCGTACAGCGGCACCAGGGCAAAGCCGAAGGCAAACATCAACACCGTCAGCAGCAGCAGGCGGCGCACCAGGCGTTTGAGTGGCAGGCTGGTCATGGCAAGGTCCTATTTCACTTCCGGCGGCGTCTGGAAGGTGTGGTACGGCGCCGGCGATGGCACCGACCACTCCAGCCCTTCGGCGCCATCCCACGGTTTGGCCGGCGCTGGCCGGCCTCCACGGATGGTCTTGATGACGATGAACAGGAAGAAGATCTGCGTAGCGCCGAACAGGAATGCACCAATCGACGAGACCATGTTGAAGTCGGCGAACTGCAGGTTGTAGTCGGGGATGCGCCGGGGCATGCCGGCCAGGCCAACGAAGTGCATCGGGAAGAAGGCCAGGTTCATGCCAATGAACGACAGCCAGAAGTGCAGCTTGCCGAGGGTTTCGTCGTACATGTGGCCAGTCCATTTCGGCAGCCAGTAGTAGGCCGACGCGAAGATGCCAAAGATCGCCCCAGGCACCAGCACATAGTGGAAGTGCGCCACCACGAAGTAGGTGTCGTGGTACTGGAAGTCCGCCGGGGCAATCGCCAGCATCAGCCCGGAGAAACCGCCGATGGTGAACAGGATGACAAAGGCAATGGCGAACAGCATCGGCGTCTCGAAGGTCAGCGAGCCTTCCCACATGGTGCTGACCCAGTTGAACACCTTGACCCCGGTCGGCACCGCAATCAGCATCGTCGCGTACATGAAGAACAGCTCGCCCACCACCGGGATGCCGACCACGAACATGTGGTGCGCCCAGACAATGAAGGACAGAAACGCGATCGCCCCGGTGGCGTACACCATCGAGGTGTAGCCAAACAGCGGCTTGCGTGAAAACGCCGGGATGATCGAGCTGACTGCGCCGAACGCCGGCAGGATCATGATGTACACCTCGGGGTGGCCGAAGAACCAGAACACATGCTGGAACAACACCGGATCACCACCGCCGGCCGCGCTGAAGAAGCTGGTGCCGAAGTGAATATCCATCAGCATCATCGTCACCACCCCGGCCAGCACCGGCATCACGGCGATCAGCAGGAAGGCGGTGATCAGCCAGGTCCAGACGAACAGCGGCATTTTCATCAGGGTCATGCCCGGCGCGCGCAGGTTGAGAATGGTCGCGATCACGTTGATCGCGCCCATGATCGAGCTGACGCCCATCAGGTGGATAGCAAAGATGAAGAAGGTCACGCTGGCCGGCGCATAGGTGGTGGATAACGGCGCGTAGAAGGTCCAGCCGAAGTTGGGCCCGCCACCGGCGCTGAACAGGGTCGATACCAACAGCAGAAACGCCGCCGGCAGCAGCCAGAAACTGAAGTTGTTCATCCGCGGCAGGGCCATGTCCGGGGCGCCGATCATCAATGGGATCATCCAGTTGGCCAGGCCGACAAACGCCGGCATCACCGCGCCGAATACCATGATCAGGCCGTGCATGGTGGTCATCTGGTTGAAGAAAGCCGGTTCGACGATCTGCAGCCCCGGCTGGAACAGCTCGGCGCGAATGACCATGGCGAACGAGCCGCCGAGCAGGAACATGCAGAAGCTGAACCACAGGTACATCGTGCCGATGTCCTTGTGGTTGGTGGTCAACACCCAGCGCATCAAGCCCTTGGCCGGGCCGTGGGCATGGTCGTGGCCATGCTCGTCGATCACTGCACTCATGTCCTGTCTCCTGCCAGCCACTGGCTGCGGCGCAATTTACGGCTCATTTGGCTTCTGCCTGCTTGAGCGCGAGCACGTCTTTAGGCGTGACCATGTCGCCTTTGTTGTTGCCCCAGGCGTTGCGCTCATAGGTGACCACGGCGGCGATATCGACTTCCGAGAGCTGTTTGCCAAACGCGGCCATGGCCGTGCCGGGCTTGCCGTGGAAGACAATGCCCAAGTGGCCTTCGATAGGCCCGGTAGCGATTTTCGAGCCCTTGAGTGCCGGGAACATTGGCGGCAAGCCCTGGCCCTCGGTCTGGTGACAGGCGACGCAAGTGGTGTGATAGACCTTGTCGCCGCGCTCGACCAGCTCTTGCAGGGTCCATTCCTTGCTGGTCAGCTCTTTGAGCTTGGCCGCTTCGGCCTTGCGCTCGCTCAGCCAGGTGTCGTAATCGGCCTGCGACTTGACCTCGACCACCACCGGCATGAAGCCGTGGTCCTTGCCGCACAGCTCGGTGCACTGGCCGCGGTAGATGCCGGGTTTCTCGACCCGGGTCCAGGCTTCGTTGACGAAGCCGGGGATGGCGTCACGCTTGACCGCAAAGGCCGGTACCCACCAGGAGTGGATTACGTCGGCGGCCGTGACCAGAAAACGCACCTTGGCGCCCACCGGGATCACCAGCGGCTGGTCGACCTCGAGCAGGTAATGCTCGTCCTTGGGCGCCTTGTTGCTGATCTGTTCCGCGGGGGTGGCAAGGTTGCTGAAGAACTCGACATCCTGCCCCAGGTATTTGTAATGCCACTTCCACTGGTAGCCGGTGACCTGGATATCGATATCCGATTCACTGGCGTCGTAGATTTCGATCAGGGTCTTGGTGGCAGGGATGGCCATGACGATGAGGATCAGCAGCGGCACTACGGTCCACATGATCTCGACCCAGGTGTGCTCGTGGAAGTGCGCGGCCTGCTGGCCGGTGGAGCGGCGGTGGATCACCATCGACCAGAACATCGCGCCAAACACCACGATGCCGATAACGACGCAGATCCAGAAGATGATCATGTGCAGGTCGAACACTGCGTGGGAGACTTCGGTAGCCCCGGGCGCCATGTTGACGGTCCATGCGCCATGCGCCTGACCGATAACCGACCACAACAGAAGGCCCATCCAGACATGTGGATGTCGCATCATTGCGGGTTCCCCTTATCATTCTTGTAATCCCGGAGGCATAGACCTTGGGCAAGGGGGGGCGGCGGTCAAGACAGCCTGCTTCGACGACCGAGCTCCTCTGCAGACTGCAGGTGGGCCTCATCAACCAATCACGTTCAACCCGAGTATAGACAGCGCTCTAGGCCACGCAACGCGGCCTATGAAAACATCGTCACAAAGCCACAAAACCCAGCAAACCCGCGCCATTGCTGGATCATGGCATAATGATGGCATCGCTATATTCTTGAGCTCGCACACGTTTGCGCTGCTTATAACAAATGCGTCTTAGGCATTCGGTATACCGAGCTAACTTAGAGCTTTCCGTAAGTACTGTCTTCCGTTTGTCACCCAATGTCCCTGGAGTTGTCATGAACATCGCCGCTGTACGCGAGCAGATCAAACAAGCCCATCAACATGAGAGCCAGAGCGGCCAATTGAAACAGCGCCTCGAAGCGCAACTGCCGCACCTGCATCCGTCCATCCAACTTCCTGAGAAAGATGCTCAGGGCACCCTGGCGCGCTTTGTTGGCGCTTATATCGATGAGGTTCCAGAGCTACTCGAAGCTGCCCATGCGGTCGCGCTCGAAGCTGGCATCGAGTCGCAGATCAAACCGGTATTGAAGATCGCCGAAGCCTATTTCATGCAACCGCCCAGCGTCATGCAAGGGCATGTCGGCCTCGATTGCCTGCTCGATGAAGCCTACCTGGCCCATCGTCTGGTCGAAGAGGTCAACGATCTGTACATCAAGCACTTCGGGCAGCCGCTGATTCCGGCGGACACCACCGTGGCCAACCTGATCGCCCATCAACTGATCGGCGAAGAGTTTGCCAACCAACTGGATGAAGTGGTGCATCACTCGGTCGACGAGATGCTCGACGACGACAGCTTCGCCCTGGAATCGGTCGAAGCCTACCGCGCCACGCTGAGCAGCCCGGCGACCGGTGAAGCCTGGAAACGCTGGCCGTGCCTGTCGCGCCAGCTGGGGGTCGAGCTCGGCCAACCGGCTTGAGCTGACGCAGTGTGAACCGGCCGGTCGCGGGCAACCCGCGACCGGCCAATACTGTTTAGGTGCAGTGCCCGCTCAGGCACCCACGCCCGCCGTGGTCCGCAGCCGCCCCTCGATCCGCCGCTTCAAGCGCCACTGCTCGATCTTCAAGCGTGAGCCCTTGGCGGCATTGCTGCGCCCCCAGTCTTCCAGCAGTTCCAGGCACGAGTGGTCGATGTAGCTCAGGTTGCCCAGCGGCACATGCAGGGTCGTGCCCGCAGGCACCTGCTCAAGTACCTGGGTCAGGGCCGGCACCTTGAGGAAGGTGGCCGCGCCGCTCAGGCGCAACTCCATATGCCCAGGCTTGGCCAGGTCGACCAGATTGATTTTCAGCCGGGCCGCCTTGAACGCCAGCTTCAACAGAGTCAAGGCAAAGCCCAGCAAGACCCCGGTCAGCAGGTCGGTGAAGATGATCGCCAGCGCTGTTGCGGCATAGGTGAACATCGGCATCCGGCCATACCGGCCAAGGCTGCGAAACGCCTTGAAATCAACCAGCTTGATCCCGGTATACACCAGCACCCCGGCCAGGCTCGCCACCGGAATCTGCTGCAGCACGCTGCTCAGCACTACCACAAAGCCCAGCAGCCAGACACCATGCAGGATCGCCGAAGCGCGAGTCTGCGCGCCGGCCTGGACGTTGGCCGAGCTGCGCACGATCACCCCGGTCATCGGCAGCGCACCGAGCACGCCGCAGAGCATGTTGCCGATGCCTTGCGCCGAAAGCTCCTTGTCGAAGTCCGAGCGCTGCCCGCTATGCATGCGGTCTACCGCTGCAGCAGACAGCAGCGTTTCAGCACTGGCGATGAAAGCCAGGGCAAAGGCGGCGACCAGCAAGGTCGGGTCGGCCAGCTTCAGCAGGTCATCCGGGCGCAGCCAGTCGATCGCTTCGGACAGGTCCGCCGGCACCACCACGCGGTTGACCGGCAGTGCCAGCCACATGGCGATTGCGGTCATGCTTGCCACACCGAGCAGCGCGCCCGGCACAAAGCGCAGCCGCTGCGGCCGGAAGCGCTCCCAGGCCCACATCATGGCGATGGTGCCCAAGCCAAGCGCACCGGCCTGCCAGCCATTCCCCGCGTTTTCCAGCGGCAGCGCTGCCAGCAGCGTTTCGGGGAAGGCCAGCAGGTTGTTCAGGCCCGAAGGCTGCGGCGCGGTGTCGAACATCACATGCACCTGCGACAGCACAATCAGCACGCCAATCCCGGCGAGCATGCCGTACACCACCGCCGGTGCCGTAACCCGAAACCAGCAGCCCAAACGAAAACGCCCGGCCAATAGCTGCAGCAAGCCCGCCAGCAGCAGAATCGGCCCAAGCATGGCCATGCCATGCTGGCGCACCAGCTCGAACACCAGCACCGCCAGGCCCGCCGCCGGGCCACTGACCTGCAGCGGCGAACCGGCAATGAAGCCGACCACGATGCCGCCGATAATGCCGGTAATCAGCCCCTTGGCAGGCGGCATGCCGGATGCGATGGCGATACCCATACAAAGGGGCAGGGCCACCAGAAACACCACCACTGAAGCCAGTAATTCTCGCGGCAGGGCCGCCTTGATCTGTGTTTTGTTCACCGTATTTCTCCTTTCTAGACACATGGCCGGTCCGCTGGCCATGGGCACAATGGGCCCCTGACAGGCGCGCAGGCGCCCGCCGCCAGCGCAGATGCCGGCAACTCGGTCAGGGAAATTCAAGGCAGCCGAAGGCCGCACCGCGCCCCTTAGGGTGCGCGGTCGGCTATCAAGGTTTTGCGGGTGTCAGGGTCGCTTAGTAGCGGCCTCTCGGCGTGGCGCTCGGGATCGGCTGGCCAGCCTCCAACGGCAGGAAGCTGTCGCTGACGGCGTCATAGGCTTCGATCCGACTGGTCTCGATGTCGTAAATCCAACCGTGGATGTGCAACTGGCCAGCGGCCAGGCGCGAAGCGACCGACGGGTGCGTGCGCAGGTGCTGCAGCTGGGCGATGACGTTTTCTTTGGTCACGACCTGCATGGTCTCGTGCTCGCTGCCGCACGAGCAGTTGTCTTCAACCACGGTGCGGGCGACTTCGGCGTGGCGCAGCCAGGCCTTTACGGTCGGCATCTTTTCCAGCGAAGCGGGGTTGAGCACCGCACGCATGGCGCCGCAGTCGGAGTGGCCACAGATGATGATGTGGTGCACACCGAGGGCCAGCACGGCGTACTCGATGGCTGTCGAAACACCACCGTTCATCTGGCCATAAGGCGGGACCACGTTACCGACGTTACGGGTCACGAACAGGTCGCCTGGCGAGCTCTGGGTGATCAGTTCGGGAACAATCCGTGAGTCGGCACAGGTAATGAACATAGCGCGTGGGGTTTGCGCTGTGGCGAGCTTTTTGAACAGCTCTTGCTGCTCTGGAAACACATCGTGATGAAACTTCAGGAAGCCGTCGACGATATGCTTAAGGGCGGCATCGGCGCTTTCGGCCGGGACAGCAGCCGGGGCGGCTTTGGATGGGTCCTTGATGGGCATGATTCATCCTCTAGACGGTGTGGGTAAGTTCCATATTACCGGTTAAAGATTCTGGCTATGCGGGGAATTAGATGACACGCACGGGCCATGAATCACAGTCGGTGTGGACTGATTTCCTACGCTACCGGGGAAAACTTAACTGAAACTTAATTTGAAGGCTCTAGAACGGGCGTTCCAGCTTCATTTGGCGGGACTTTGATAATAGCAAAAAAACATCAGAGGCCAAGGGTCATTAGTAAAAATATTGTGCAGTATTAGTTGGGCTGAAGGGTAACTGCCTGGGCTCAAAACAGTGCCATCTGCCCGCCGGGCCGACAGAACGCCGAGCAGTCCAGCGTTTGCGCCTCGCGGCCGGCAAAATCCAGCCGGCGCATGGCCCGAGAGAAGCGCTGCTGCAACAATTCGGCAAACACCCCTTCACCGCGCATGCGGCTGCCGAACCGGCTGTCGTAAAGTTCGCCGCCGCGGCTCTGGCGGATCAGGCTGAGCACGTGCGCGGCGCGCTGCGGGTAATGATCCTGCAACCACTGTTCGAACAACGGCGCTACCTCCAACGGCAAACGCAACATCATGTACGCCGCACTTTGCGCTCCGGCCTCCTTGGCCGCTTCAAGCAGATGCTCCAGCTCGCTGTCGTTGATCATCGGGATCATCGGCGAGCACAGCACGCCGACCGGGATACCCGCTGCGCGCATCACCCGGATCGCCCGCAGGCGTGCCTTGGGCGCTGCCGCACGCGGCTCGAGCACACGTTTGAGCTCATCATCGAGGGTGGTCAGGCTGATCATTACCCGCACCAGGCGCTGCTGAGCCAGCTCGGTGAGCAGGTCGAGGTCACGCAGAATCAACGAGCCTTTGGTGACGATGGTGACCGGATGGCGAAAGCGCAGCAGTACCTCCAGCAAGCGCCGGGTCAGCAACTGCTCACGCTCGATGGGCTGGTACGGGTCGGTGTTGGAGCCAAGGTTGATCGGTGCACAGACGTATCCCGGCTTGCTCAGCTGTTGTTCGAGCACTTCGGCAGCGTTGGTCTTGGCAATCAGCTTGGTTTCGAAATCCAGCCCTGGGGACAAATCCCAGTAAGCATGGCTGGGCCGCGCATAGCAGTAGATGCAGCCGTGCTCGCAACCGCGATAGGGGTTGATCGAACGGTCGAAGGGCAGGTCGGGGGAGGTGTTGCGGGTGATGATGGTCTTGGCGGTTTCGCTGCGGATCTCGGTGCCCTGGGTGAGCGGCACCTCTTGATACCAGCCGTCATCCTCCGCCACCGATACGCTTGGCGCAAATCGGTTATGAGGATTGTCGGCGGTGCCACGACCGCGCACAGGAGAGACTGACATGAGCATACCCGGAGTACTGTTTTTATATACAGTACTCCGATTGCGCAGCCAATGCCATGACCGCCCGGCGCTCAGTTATTCGCTGGGCTTTTTCAACTTGGGGTTAGGGAAAAACTGCACCGTCTGCACCTTGACCGGCTCAGCCTTGACCGCCTGTTGATTGACCCGTGTGCCCAGCTCCTTGGGCACCGACAGGCCCTGCTCGTTGAGCGTATCGGTAAACCCGCAGGCGACGCACTCTCGGTGCGGTACGCCGTCTTCGCTCCACATGGTCAAGCGATCCGGCTCGCTGCACGCCGGGCAGACCGCCCCGGCGATAAAGCGTTTTTTGGTCTTGCTCACAGGCACCTCACTCATGCCGCTGCATCCTCGCTCAAGCCGCAGTGACGCAGCAGGGCATCGATCGACGGCTCGCGGCCACGGAAGTCGACAAACAGTACCATCGGCTCACGCGAACCACCGCGGGCGAGGATCGCCTCACGGAAGGCGCGGCCGGTTTCGGCATTGAGTACGCCTTCTTCTTCGAAGCGCGAGAAGGCATCAGCCGACAGCACTTCGGCCCATTTATAGCTGTAGTAACCGGCAGCGTAACCGCCGGCAAAGATGTGTGCGAAGCTGTTCGGGAAGCGGTTGTAGGCCGGCGGACGCATCACCGTGACTTCATCACGCACGCCTTCCAGCACCTCCAGCGCGCTGCGACCGTCGCCATGGGTGGCGTGCAGCTCGAAATCGAACAGCGAGAACTCGAGCTGGCGCACCATCATCATGCCGGACTGGAAGTTCTTCGCTGCGAGCATCTTGTCGAGCAGGTCCTGCGGCAGTGGCTCGGCGGTCTCGAAGTGGCCCGAGATCAACGCCAGGCCCTCGGGCTCCCAGCACCAGTTTTCCATGAACTGACTTGGCAACTCGACCGCATCCCACGCCACACCGTTGATGCCGGATACGCCGGCATGCTCGATGCGGGTCAGCAGGTGATGCAGGCCGTGGCCGAATTCGTGGAACAGAGTGGTGACTTCATCGTGGGTCAGCAGCGCCGGCTTGCCAGGCGCGGCCGGGGTGAAGTTGCACACCAGGTTGGCCACCGGGCTCTGCAGGCTGCCAGCCTCGGTACGGCGGCGGTCGCGCGCGCCGTCCATCCAGGCACCGCCACGCTTGTTGGCGCGGGCATAAAGGTCGAAGAAGAAACGCCCGACGTGCTCGCCGTTTTCCTTGATCTCGAACAGGCGCACGTCCGGGTGCCAGCTGTCGAAGCCCTTGAGTTCGGCGATTTCGATGCCGTACAGGCGCTGGACGATGGCGAACAGGCCAGACAGCACCTTGTCGATCGGGAAGTAGGCACGCAGGGTTTCCTGCGAAACGCTGTAGCGCTGCTCGCGCAGCTTCTCGCCGAAGTAACCGACGTCCCAGCTGGCCAGTTCAGGGCAGCCTTGCTCGGCAGCGTAGGCCTTGAGCTGTGCCAGGTCCTGCGCGGCAAACGGCTTGCTGCGCTTGGCCAGGTCCCGCAGGAAGCTCAGCACCTGGTCGCTGGACTCGGCCATCTTGGTCGCCAGGCTCAGCTCGGCGAAGTTCGGGTAACCGAGCAGCTGCGCCAGCTCCTGACGCAGGTCGAGGATCTCGTTCATGACCGGGCCGTTGTCGAACTGGCCGGCGTTCGGGCCTTGGTCCGAAGCGCGGGTGCAGTAAGCGGCGTACAGCTCTTCACGCAGGGCGCGGTCGTTGGCGTAGGTCATCACCGCGTAGTAGCTGGGGAATTCCAGGGTGATCAGCCAGCCATCGAGGCCCTTGGCTTGCGCAGCGGCAGCCATCTGCGCCTTGGCCGATTCGGTCAGGCCGGCGAGGGCGGCTTCGTCGCTGACGTGCTTGCTCCAGGCCTGGGTGGCGTCGAGCAATTGGTTGGAGAAGCGGCTGCCCAGCTCGCTGAGCTTGCTCTGCACTTCGGCATAGCGCTGCTGTTTGTCCGCCGGCAGGTCGATACCCGACAGGCGGAAGTCACGCAGGGCGTGCTCGAGGATGGTCTTTTGGGCGACGTCGAAGGTCGCCGACTCGGGGCTGTTGGCCAGGGCTTCATAGGCCTGGAACAGCTCGCGGTTCTGGCCCATCTCGGTGGAGTAGGCGCTCAAGGCCGGCAGGCACGACTCATAGGCCTCGCGCAGCTCGGCGCTGTTGCACACCGCATTGAGGTGGCTGACCGGGCTCCAGGCCGCGCCGAGGCGGTCGTTGAGTTCGTCCATCGCCAGCACCAGGCCAGCCCAGGTAGGGTGCTGGCCCTGGCTTTTGAGAATTTCAGCGATGGCTTTACGGTTATCGGCAAGGATCTGTTCGATCGCCGGCAACACGTGTTCGGCACGGATTGCCGAGAAGGGCGGCAGATCGTAGGACTGCAGAAGCGGGTTGTTCGCACTCACGGTTTGGATACCTTGGCAGGAGAAACATGGGACCATCTTAATTACAATCGACGCCGTCCGCAGCAGGCAGCCCGCCTATTGGCATTCAAGAGAGGCGCTATCATGGCCATTCGTAGCTTTCAGCAACACACTCCGATAGTTGGACCCCGGGCCTTTGTCGACCGTTCGGCGGTGGTGCTGGGCGACGTGCAGATCGGCGAGGACAGCTCGGTATGGCCGCTGACCGTGGTGCGCGGCGACATGCACCGCATCCGCATCGGTGCGCGCACCAGCGTGCAGGACGGCAGCGTGCTGCACATCACCCATGCCGGCCCGTTCAACCCGGACGGCTTCCCACTGATCATCGGCGACGAGGTGACCATCGGTCACAAAGTCATGCTGCATGGCTGCACCCTGGGCAATCGCATCCTGGTCGGCATGGGCAGCACTATCATGGATGGCGCGGTGGTCGAGGACGAAGTGATCATCGGCGCCGGCAGCCTGGTGCCGCCGGGCAAGCGCCTGCAAAGCGGTTACCTGTATGTCGGCAGCCCGGTCAAACAGGCGCGGGCACTGACTGACAAGGAGCGGGCGTTTTTCCCGTACAGTGCCGCCAACTACGTCAAGCTCAAGGACCTGCACCTGGCCGAAGGCTACGACCGCCCGGAATGACGCCTTCGCGGCGCCCATCCGCACAACCGAGAGACTCCATGCACCAGCAGACCATTCTTTTCGACCTGGACGGCACCCTGACCGACCCGCGTCTGGGCATTACCCGTTCGATCCAGTACGCCCTGGCCAAACTGGGCATCGACGAGCCGGACCTGACCCGCCTCGAACACTTCATCGGCCCGCCCTTGCTGCAGGCCTTCATGCAGTTCTACGAGTTCGACGAGGCCAAGGCCTGGCAGGCGGTGAACTTCTACCGCGAGCGCTTCAAGGTCACCGGGCTCTATGAAAACAGCGTGTATGCCGGCGTGCCCGAGCTGCTCCAAGCGCTCAACGAGCAAGGCCGCACGCTGTATGTAGCCACCTCGAAGCCGTGGGAATTTGCCCGCGAAATTGCCCGCCACTTTGCCTTCGACCATCACTTCAAGGTGATCTACGGCAGCGAGCTGGATGGCACCCGCACCAACAAGGTCGAGCTGATCGCCCACCTGCTCGAGCAGGAAGGCCTCGACCCGGCGCATACCCTGATGATCGGTGACCGCAAGCACGACCTGATCGGCGCGCGCAGCAACGGCCTGCAGGCCGTGGCGGTGGGCTACGGCTTCGGCAGCCGCGAAGAGCTGACGGCAGAAGCGCCAGCCTTCCATTTCGAAACGCTGGCTGAACTGCATCAGGCGTTTATCAGGGCCTGATCGGCTTCGCCGACGGCTGCGCAAGCTTGCCCAGCTCAGCTTTACGCTGCGCCAGGGGCAGCTTGCCCAGCTGTTCAACCGCCTGATAGAACCGCGGCCAATCCCTGCCGACCTGCTGGAACAATGCCGCAAAGGCCGGCACCCATTGGTCATAAAGGCCGAAGGGCAACAGCTTGGCATTGCTCATTGGTGCGTAGATCCAGGCGTCATAGCGTTTGTCGCCCGCCCATTGACCATCGCGCAGCTGCCGGTACTCGGCGCGCAGACGGGCAAACTCGGCTTGCTTGGCCGCTCGCTTGGCGGCATCGGAGAGTTGCCCCGCGTAGAGCTGCTGCAATCGCTCACGGCTATCGAGCACCAACTGAATGAACTGCTCGCGTTGCCGTGAAGTGTCTTCGCCAACCGCTGCAAGGCCACGGGCGGCGCGCCATTGCCGCGTGCCTTGCTGCTCGACAAAAGTGGCAAAGGACTCGTTGAACTCGGTGTCATCCTTCACGTAAAAGCGCTGGTGTGCCAGCTCGTGAAAGATCAACGAAGCCAGCCGCTCGTCACCCCAGCCAAGCATCGACGACAGCAGCGGATCATCGAACCAGCCCAAGGTCGAGTAGGCTTCGACACCGCCGACATACACGTCCAGCCCTTGCTGGCGCATCAACGCCGCCGCACCGCGCGCTGCGCCCTGGCGGTAGTAACCGCGATAGGCCACGCAGCCGGCAATCGGGAAGCAGTGGGTGATCGGCTGCAGCGACAGCTCAGGCGTGGCGAACACATTCCATACCACGTACGGCCGGCCCAGATCGGCATACACCCGGTAGCTGCGGTTATCCGGCAGCTTCAGCACATCGCTGGCAAACACTCGGGCCCTCTCGGCGTGCTCAAGCCGCTCGCGCAACACCGGATCTGTCGCCGGGTCGCGCAGCAGCTGCTCGACCGGCTGGCGCGCACGCAGCAACTGCAATTGGCCCGCGGCCAGTTGGCTGTAGTAACTCACGCTGCTGCAACCGCTCAGCAGAACAAGCGCCAGTACGGGAACCAAAGGTGAGAAAACGCGGTCGAGTGCCCCAAGGCCTGAGCGCTGACTAAAAAGATCGTAAAGCATCGCCGCTGTTCATCTCGCTCAAGGTTGTGCAAAGCCACAGACTATCTCGCCAAGAGGGAGTATCGCCATGCGTGCACCGATAGCCATCGGCGCCTTACTGCTGTTGTCGGGTTGCTCGACCCTGCCCGATGCCGACCCGAGCAAAGCCTGGGTCGACCTCGAACCGAGCGATGACACGGCGCTGCACGCCGTGCAGGTCGACGAGCGCGACTGGCAAGACAACCGTTACTTCGAGGTCGAGCCCGGCAAGCATGAGCTGACCGTGCGCTATCAATTCCCGGTAGCGCCGAGCAACATTGGCCCGGTGGCCGAGCCGCTCTGGCGCGACTGTCAGCTGAATGTCGACTTCAAGGACTTCAACGCTGGCCAGCGCTACAGCCTGCAAGCAGGCAGCATCGGCTTCAGGCCGTGGCTGAAACTCTACGATGAGCAACAAAAGCTGGTAGGCCAGGGTGCACCGGCGGGCTGCCAACGCAGCTGATGGCGACGATTGGCGCTATGCTCAAGGCTTGTAACCTGCAAGTGGGAGTTCCACCATGCGCCAGCCCATGATGCTGATCGCCCTGAGTACACTTGGGGCCTGCGCCAGCCCCTTGCCCCCCGTTGACCCAAAACAGGCGTGGGTCGACCTCTACACCATGACACCCGGCAAGGTGATCATGGCTGACCGCCTCGATGGCAAGCGCCTCGACGACGGCCGCTACTTTCAGGTACCCCCCGGCCAACACGAGCTGAGAGTGCGTTTTGACTATGAGCTCAGTGGCGGGCTGTTCACTACTGACCCTACCCAGCGCACCTGCTACCTGACCGTACGGTTCGACAACTTCGAAGCCGGCCAGCGCTATCGCCTGGAGGCCAGGGCACCAGCCATGCAGCCGCAGGTGTACCTCTACGACACCAGTCGCAAAGTGTTGGTAGATGAGCCCAGCGACGTGTTTTGCATCCCGTAACGAAAATGGGGCTGCTCGAGTCCGAGCAGCCCCATGGCATCAACCGTTACTGATCATTCTTTTGATAAATGATCTTCTTGCTGCCACCTTCACAGCTGCCCACCACCATGTTCTGGTCGGTGACCTCACTGTTGGCAACAATCTCCAGGGTGTAGGAGGCTACGCCTCGGGCCTGGATCTTCGCTTCGATTTCAGCTTTGAGCTCTTCGCAGGGCTTCACTGCAGCTAACGCAGAAGTAGCGAGCAGCGAAGCCAGCAGGGCGATTGCAACGCGAATCATGGGACGGCTCCTGGAGCGGCAGGCCAACTGCCGACAATCCTTAGACTACAACAAACCGCCCCAGTTGCGCCGCCTCAGCCCTCCAGTGTGGCGTCGAGGCTGATCTGCGCATTGAGCACTTTCGACACCGGGCAACCGGCCTTGGCCTTGTTGGCGATCTCGGTGAACTGCTCTTGGCTGGCACCTGGCACCTTGGCCTTGAGGATCAGGTGCACGGCGGTGATGGCGAAGCCGTCGTCCTGCTTGTCGAGGGTGACTTCGGCGGTGGTGTCGATGCGCTCTGCGGTCAGGCCAGCCTCACCGAGCATCATCGACAGTGCCATCGAGAAGCAGCCGGCGTGGGCAGCGCCGATCAGTTCTTCAGGATTGGTGCCGGGGGTGTCTTCAAAGCGGGTATTGAAGCCATAAGGGTTCTGCTTGAGCGCGCCGCTCTCGGTGGACAGCATGCCTTTGCCATCCTTCAGACCACCTTGCCATACCGCTGATGCTGTCTTTTTCATGGTGTCCCCTGAACATTTGCTTGCGTGTAGGTAAAGATTGAGAGGACACCACCTACGGCAAGTTCAGAACAATCCGCAGGCAAACATTGAATACATCGAATCTGCCCATACAGAGTCTACAAGGCTAACGCCCTTTACTTTTTTGCGGAGGCAGCGATGACGCAGTTGCGTGATCTGAAGATTTCAACCCTCGACCTGGTCCCGGTACGCGCCGACGCCGGCCCAGCCCAATCCCTGCACAATTCACTGGACCTGGCGCGCCACGTCGAGCGCTTTGGCTACAACCGCTTCTGGGTGGCTGAACACCACAACATGGACGGCATCGCCAGCTCGGCCACCTCGGTGCTGCTCGGCTACCTGGCCGGCGGCACCTCGACCATCCGTGTCGGCGCCGGCGGGGTGATGCTGCCCAACCACGCACCACTGGTGATCGCCGAGCAGTTCGGCACCCTCGCCAGCCTCTATCCCGGCCGTATCGACCTTGGCCTGGGGCGTGCGCCCGGCTCTGACCAGATGACCGCGCGCGCCCTGCGCCGCGAGCGCTCGGGCAGCGCAGACGACTTCCCAGATGATGTCGAAGAACTGGTGCGCTACCTCGGCCCACGCACGGCTGATCAAAAAGTGATCGCCGTGCCGGGGTATGACACCGAGGTGCCGATCTGGCTGCTCGGTTCCAGTCTGTTCAGCGCCCAGCTGGCTGGCATACGCGGCTTGCCTTACGCCTTTGCCTCGCACTTTGCGCCGCGCTACATGCATGAGGCGATTCGCACCTACCGTAATCATTTCAAGCCGTCGACGGTGCTCGACAAGCCCTATGTGATGCTCGGCGTGCCGATGGTGGTCGCTGATACCGACGAGACAGCCGAGTATCTGGCGACCTCGGTATATCAACGCATCCTCGCACTGATGCGTGGCCAGAGCCTGATGCAGCGCCCACCGGTGAGCACCATGGACGGCCTGTGGCTGCCCCATGAGCGCGAAGCGGTGATGAGTTTCCTGGGTCTGGCGATGATCGGCAGCCCGCAGAAGGTGCGGGCCAAGGTCGAGGTGCTGCTGGAGCAGACCGGTGCTGATGAGCTGATCTTCACCTGTGACCTTTACGAGCACGCCGACCGCATCCGGTCGTACGAACTGCTCGCGCAGGCGCTCAAGGCCGACTGAGTGCAGATGCGATTGGGGCTGCAGAGCAGCCCCAATTGGCCATTACGCAGGCAATATTACTTGCGCGTGTAGACGATTTCCTTGGTGCCGCCCTCGCAAGAGCCGACCACTTTGCCCGCTGGATCACCCTTGTCGATGATCTCCAGCGTGTAACCACTCACCCCTTTGGCATCCAGCTTCGCCGCAATCTCTGCCTTGAGCTCCTCGCACGGTTTGCCTGCGGCCATGGCACCACCGGCCAGCATCAGCAAACCCATCGCCATCAGTAGCTTGTTCATCGATCGCTCTCCTTGTTCAGATCAATCAAACAGGGCGCAACCCGCGCCCCTGAACTGTATTACCCCATCCCTCACGGACACTCTAGCCCGGTAGTGTTTCAGCTCTCGGCAATACGGAAGCCAACCTTCAAGGTGACCTGGAAGTGCGCGACCTTGCCATTCTCGATATGGCCGCGGGTTTCGGTGACTTCGAACCATTCCAGATGCTTGAGGCTCTTGCCGGCCTCGGCGATAGCGTTGTTGATGGCGTCCTCTACACTGGTCGTGGAAGACCCAACCAGCTCGATTTTCTTGTACGTACGATGCTCAGACATTAGCGCGTTCCTCGAGTGATTACCGCAGATGAGCCTAGCAGTGCAGGCCTGATTTACCTGCGAGCGGTCAATTCGAGAAAAAGTTCGATCGCACTTTTGCCGCGCGGCACAGTCGCACTAGTTACTGCCACTTACCATTGCGAAGGAGAGTCAACATGGCCCGCAACACCCTGCGTAAGACATCGCTGCAAAGCATGGAAGCCGAGATCGAGAGCCTCCTCAACACCCTCGAGACGCTCAAGAATGACGCCTCCGAAGAATCGCAAAAGTCCCTCAAGGCCATTCGCGGCAACGCCGAAAACGCCCTGAAACACTCGCGCAGCGTCATCAGCGACGCCTATGACGAGGTCAAGACCCGCACCCGTCAAACCGGCATCGCTACCCGTGACTACGCCCAAGAGCACCCATGGACTGCCGCCGGCGTTGCGGTTGGCGCACTGGGCCTGCTGGCGGCTTACCTACTGACCAAACGCAACTAAGCCATCTGCTCCAGCTCGCGGCGCAGCCACTGCGCCAGTTGCTCGGCGCGCCCATCTGCGGCGCGCCGCGGCACCCACAGCGCCAGCGCGGCGTTGGTGGGCGAGAACCCCCAGGGTGCAATCAAACGCCCGGCACGCAAGTCGTCCGCTACCAACGGTTGCGGTGCAATCGCCACGCCCAGGCCTGCCACGGCCGCCTCCAGCAAATAATACAAATGCTCGAACGCCTGCCCCAGCTGTAGCTCGCTCGTGCTCAGCCCATGCTGCGCCGCCCAGGTAGGCCAGGCTTGTGGTCGCGAGGTGGTGTGCAGCAACGCTTGCTGCAGCAATGCTGCGGCTGGAGCGTTGCGCAGGCTCTGCGAACCGGCAAAGTGCGGGCTGAGCACCGGGCCGATGCGTTCTGCAGCCAGGACATGGACCTGCATATCTGCCGGCCACGGCGGCTCGGCGTACACCAGCAGCGCATCCAGCCCCGGCCGGCGCGGATCGAGGTCGCCTTCACCCGCCGACAGGTGCAGGCGCAGCGCCGGCAGCTCGGCATTAAGTCGCCCAAGCCTGGGGATAAACCAGCGCGCCAGCAGGCTGCCCGAGCAGCCCAGCACGAACGGCGCTTCGCTGACATCCCGGCTCAGCTCGGCACACACGCCGCGCAGGCGGTCGAAGGCATCGACACTGGCATCGCGCAGGCGCACGCCGGCATCTGTGAGTTTGACGCCACGCCCATCCTTGACGAACAACGCCACCCCAAGATGCTCTTCCAGCACCTTGATCTGCCGGCTGACCGCGCCGTGGGTCACGTGCAGCTGTTCGGCGGCCTGGCTGACGCTGTTCAGCCGGGCGGTCGCTTCAAATGCCCGCAGAGCATTCAGGGGAGGGAGGTCGAGGCGCATAACCTGTGAGATTTCCTGACATGTTTGCGCAATCTTATCGGTTTTCAGCCGGACGCAGTGAAGTTAGAGTAAAGCCCATCAGTCATCCATATCGCCTTGGAGCGCTCCATGACCCAGACCCAATTCCGCGCTGGCCCCGACGCCGACGGCCTGTTCGGCTCGTTCGGTGGCCGCTACGTGGCAGAAACCCTGATGCCGCTGGTGCTGGACCTGGCCCGCGAATACGAAGCGGCCAAGGCCGACCCGGCGTTCATCGAGCAGCTGGCGTACTTCCAACGTGATTACATCGGCCGGCCCAACCCGCTGTACTTCGCCGAGCGCCTGACCGAGCACTGCGGCGGCGCGCAGATCTACTTCAAGCGCGAAGAGCTCAACCACACCGGCGCGCACAAGGTTAACAACTGCATCGGCCAGGTACTGCTGGCCAAGCGCATGGGCAAAAAACGCCTGATCGCCGAAACCGGCGCCGGCATGCATGGTGTCGCCACCGCAACCGTGGCTGCCCGTTTCGGCCTGCCGTGCGTGATCTACATGGGCGCCACCGACATCGAGCGCCAGCAAGCCAACGTGTTCCGCATGAAGCTGCTGGGCGCCGAGATCGTTCCGGTTACCTCCGGCACCGGCACCCTCAAAGACGCCATGAACGAAGCGCTGCGCGACTGGGTCACCAACGTCGACGATACCTTCTACCTGATCGGCACCGTTGCTGGCCCGCACCCTTATCCTGCGATGGTGCGCGACTTCCAGTCGATCATCGGCAAGGAAACTCGCGCCCAGATGCAGGAAAAACAAGGCCGTCTGCCAGACAGTCTGGTGGCCTGCGTCGGTGGTGGCTCCAACGCCATGGGCCTGTTCCACGAGTTCCTCGATGACGCCAGCGTGCAGATCATCGGCGTTGAAGCCGGCGGCCATGGCGTCGACACCGACAAGCACGCCGCCAGCCTCAACGGCGGCGTACCGGGCGTGCTGCACGGCAACCGCACCTACCTGCTGCAGGACGGCGACGGTCAGATCACCGATGCCCACTCGATTTCGGCAGGCCTGGACTACCCCGGCATTGGCCCGGAGCATGCCTTCCTGCACGAAGTGAAGCGGGTCGAGTACGTCAGCATCACCGACGACGAAGCGATCGATGCGTTCCACGCCACGTGCCGTCTGGAAGGCATCATCCCGGCGCTGGAAACTGCCCACGCCCTGGCTGAAGCCATCAAGCGCGCGCCGACCCTGCCTAGCGACCACTTGATGGTGGTGTGCCTGTCCGGCCGTGGCGACAAAGACATGCAAACCGTGATGAACCACATGGCCGCCCAGGAGAAACAGGCATGAGCCGTCTCGAACAACGCTTTGCCGACCTCAAGGCCGAAGGCCGCTCGGCGCTGGTCACTTTCATCACTGCCGGCGACCCTGGCTACGACACCTCACTGGCCATCCTCAAGGGCCTGCCAGCCGCCGGTGCCGACGTGATCGAGCTGGGCATGCCGTTCACCGACCCGATGGCTGACGGCGTGGCGATCCAACTGGCGACCTTGCGCGCCCTGGACGCCGGCCAGACCCTGGCAAAAACCTTGCAGATGGTTCGCGAGTTCCGCGTCGACAACCAGACCACGCCAATCGTGCTGATGGGTTACTACAATCCGATCCACCGCTTTGGTGTTGAAAAGTTCGTTGCCGAAGCCAACGAGGCTGGCGTTGACGGCTTGATCATCGTCGACCTGCCTCCTGAGCACGACGCCGAGCTGGCCACCCCGGCGCAGGCAGCAGGCATCGACTTCATTCGCCTGACCACACCGACCACCGACGATGCGCGCCTGCCGCGCGTGCTCGAGCGCAGCTCGGGGTTCGTCTACTACGTTTCGGTGGCCGGCGTCACCGGTGCCGGTTCTGCTACCAGCGAGCACGTCAGCGAGGCGCTGGCGCGTCTGCGTCGCCATACCGACCTGCCGATCAGCGTCGGCTTTGGTATCCGCACCCCTGAGCAAGCAGCGGCGATCGCGCGCCTGGCTGAAGGTGTGGTGGTTGGCTCGGCGCTGGTCGACAAGATCGCCAACGCCAGCAGCAACGAGCAGGCCGTCAACGATGTGCTGAGCCTGTGCTCGGCGCTGGCTGAAGGCGTGCGCTCGGCACGTCGCTGAGTTGCCTTGGGCCACTCGCGCTGCTGCAGCGCGGATGGCCCTGCTTCACTCCTCGAAGATCGACAGGTCCAACGGTCGTAAAGCGCCCATCCAGATCGCATGATCACGGTGATCGGCCAGCTCATCGCCAGTCAGCGGGTGCAGAAACACCACCAGCCCGCGCCGATATAACGCCAACCACGGCAGCACCACGCCCACCACCTCCGGCGCAAACGCCAGCTGGCAGCTCCAGTCCGGGTGCGGCCCTACTGGCTTCTGATGCATGCGCCCCATGCTCACGGGAAACAGCCGTGTCGCCTCCTCGCACAGCTCCCGCGCCTGCTCCATGCTCTGCGCGTCGTAATAGACGTGCGCGTGGTAACCCTTGATTCTCTGCACGATAGCTCCTGGTTACGCTTCCACCGCCACCGCCGGCAAGGCAGTGATGCAATGAAAAGATAGCCGAGACCGCAGAGCAGCCCAACCTCTTAACGGTTGCGCTCTTGCTCCAGCCAATCCACAAACCGCTCGATCAACGCCCCACGGCGCTTGCGCGGCGGTAATACCACGTAATACCCGCGGTCCGAGCGCAAACTCCCCGCCAATGGCCGGCACAACAACCCTTGTTCCACCAGCCCGTCCACCAAATGCCCCCAGCCAATCGCCACGCCTTGCCCGGCAATCGCCGCCTGAATCAGCAGCGTGTAGTTATCAAAGCGCAATTGCCCAGCCGGCGCTGGGCTGGACACGCCAAAGCCGCGAAACACCCCCGCCCAGTCAAACCAGCGGCTGGCCTGCTCGCCCTTCAAATGCAGCAACGGCAACCGTTGCAAAGCCGAGGCTGACAAGGGTTTGCCATCAGTCATCCGCGGGCTGCACACCGGGAAAACCTCCTCATCGAACAACCAGCGGCTCTCCCCCTGATGGAAACGCCCATCGCCGAACAGCACCGCCACGTCGATGTCAGGGCGCAACATGCCCTGACTACGTTCACCGGTCACCAGGCTTACATCCACCTGTGGATAAGCCTCATGAAAGCGCTGCAGCCGCGGCATCAGCCAGAATGCTGCGAAGGCAAAGTCAGTGGCCACCTGCAGCACCTCGCGTTGGCCGCGGCCGCTGGCCTGGGCGATGCCGTCATCCATCGCCTGCAGGCCCTGGTGCACCTGTTCGAACAACAACTGGCCGGCTTCGGTGAGCTCAATGCCCCGATAAATACGGTCGAACAGGCGCGTGCCAAGGGTTGCTTCCAGGCGCTTTACCTGCTGACTGACTGCCGGCTGGGTGGTGCCAAGCTCTAATGCAGCGGGGGTAAAGCCACGCAGGCGCGCGGCCGCTTCGAACACGCGCAAGGTATCCAGCGACAGCGCGGCAAGGTGCTCAAACATAAGCTCAGCTAATCCCAGTCATTGCCCGCCATGGGCTTTACCCATGTTATCGGAAGTCGCATCTTGAAAGGCACGCGGATCGCATAACCTTCGACAATGGAAGCCAACATGACGCGCCCGAATATCCTGTTCATCATGGCCGACCAAATGGCCGCACCCCTGCTGCCAATCTATGCCCCTTCGCCTGTGCAGATGCCTCATCTGAGCCGGCTGGCGGAACAGGCGGTAGTGTTCGATTCAGCCTACTGCAACAGCCCATTGTGCGCGCCGTCCCGCTTCACGCTGGTCAGCGGCCAACTGCCCAGTCGCATCGGCGCCTACGATAATGCTGCCGATTTTCCCGCCGATGTACCGACCTATGCGCACTACCTGCGCCGCTTGGGTTACCGCACTGCGCTGTCAGGCAAAATGCACTTTTGCGGCCCAGACCAGCTGCACGGTTACGAAGAGCGGCTGACCAGCGACATCTACCCAGCCGACTATGGCTGGGCGGTAAACTGGGACGAACCGCACGTGCGTCCGAGCTGGTTCCACAACATGTCTTCGGTGCTGCAGGCGGGGCCGTGCGTGCGCACCAACCAGCTGGATTTCGACGAAGAGGTGGTGTTCAAAGCGCGCCAGTACTTGTACGACCATGTGCGCGAGAACGACGGGCGACCGTTCTGCCTGACGGTGTCCATGACCCACCCGCACGACCCCTACACCATCCCCAAGCGATATTGGGACCGCTATGAGGGTGTAGATATTCCGATGCCCACCGGGCTCAGTCAGGCAGAACAGGACCCCCACTCACAGCGCCTGCTGAAGGTTTATGACCTGTGGGACAAGCCGCTACCTGTGGATAAAATTCGCGATGCCCGCCGAGCCTACTTTGGCGCCTGCAGCTACATCGACGACAACATCGGCCAGCTGCTGCAGACCCTAGAGGAGTGCAACCTGGCCGACGACACCTTGATCGTGTTCTCCGGCGACCACGGCGACATGCTGGGCGAGCGAGGCCTCTGGTACAAGATGCACTGGTTCGAGATGTCGGCGCGGGTTCCGCTGCTGATCCATGCGCCCAGGCGCTTTGCTGCAAGCCGGGTGAGCGCCTCGGTATCAACCTGTGATCTGCTGCCGACATTGGTAGAGCTGGCCGGTGGCGCTGTGGATAAAGACCTGCACCTTGACGGCCGCTCACTGCTCGGCCATCTGCAAGGGCAGGGCGGTCACGACGAAGTGATCGGCGAATACATGGCTGAGGGCACGGTCGGCCCACTGATGATGATCCGCCGCGGGCCATACAAGTTCGTGTACAGCGAAGACGACCCCTGTCTACTCTATGACCTGAGCCGCGACCCGCACGAGCGGGAGAACCTCACGGGCAGCCCGGATCACCAGGCGCTGCTGCAGGCGTTTGTCGATGAAGCACAAGAGCGCTGGGATGTCCCCAGCCTGCGCCAGCAGGTACTGGCCAGCCAGCGCCGCCGCCGGCTGGTCGGCGCAGCGCTCGCCATCGGCAAGCTGAACAGCTGGGACCATCAACCCTGGGTAGATGCCAGCCAACAGTACATGCGCAACCACATCGATCTCGACGACCTCGAGCGCAAGGCACGTTACCCACAGCCCGCACCCCTGGATTGAGAAGAGAGGCCGCCATGCACATGTTCTCCACCGCCGTACTTGCCCTGGCTCTGGGCGTTGCCACAGCCAACGCAGCCGACAGCGACGCGCAATGCAGCACCGTAAAACTAGCCGACCCTGGCTGGAGTGATATTGCCTCGACCAACGCAGTAGCCCGGCTGCTGCTGGAAAGCCTGGGCTACCAGGTAAAAGTAGATAGTCTGGCCGTGCCGATCATCTACGGCGGCCTCAAGGATGGGAGGGTCGACGCCTTTCTTGGCAACTGGATGCCGGCGCACCAGAGCTTCCATGACAAGTTCGTCGCCAACGGCGATGTCCAGCAGCTGTCACGCAACCTGGAAGGAACCGAGTTCACCCTGGCAGTGCCCGACTACGTGTGGAACGCCGGGGTCAAGAGCTTCGCTGACCTGCAGAAACACGCCGACCAGTTCGACCACAAGCTGTACGGTATCGGCTCCGGCGCCCCAGCCAATCTCTCGTTGAAAGAAATCATCGACAAGAATGAATTCAACCTTGGTCAGTGGAAGCTGGTGGAATCCAGCGAGCAGGCGATGCTGGCCCAGGTCGATCGGGCGATCAAGAAACAGCAGTTCATCACCTTTCTTGGCTGGACCCCGCACCCGATGAACGTGAAACTGAAGATGCATTACCTGACCGGCGGGGAGAAGTGGTTCGGCAGCAAAGGCGAGGTATACACGCTGACCCGCAAGGGTTATCCACAAGCGTGCCCGAATGCGGCGAAGCTGCTGGGGAATCTCAAGTTCACACTGGACATGGAAAACAGCATCATGGCCCAGGTTGTGGATAACAAGATCAGCTTCGATCAAGCGGCCAAGGCATGGGTGAGAGCGCACCCCGAATCGCTGGACGAATGGTTGCTCGGCGTGACCACCAAAGCCGATAGCACTGCGCTTGAGGCAGTCAAAGCCAAGCTCTGAACGACCCCAAAAAACTGGGGCTAGGCGCTATAGCCGGGATGCCCCACTGCGATGAATCTCGGCGAAATCTAAGGATTGTGGACAACTCATGCACCGCCTCAGTCACCTGCTGCCTTTCCTCAAGTGGCTGCCCCGGCAAACGCCGCGCAGTATGCGCCAGGACCTGCTGGTCGGCCTGAGCGGTGCCATCCTCGCCTTGCCGCAATCCATCGCCTACGCGCTGATCGCTGGCCTGCCGGCCGAGTACGGCCTGTACGCGGCCATCGTGCCGGTGATCATCGCCTGCCTGTGGGGATCTTCGTGGCACCTGATCTGCGGCCCGACCGCGGCCATCTCGATCGTGCTGTATGCCAGTGTCAGCCCGCTGGCCGTCAGTGGCAGCAGCGACTACATCAGCCTGATCCTGCTGCTGACGTTTCTAGCCGGCGCCTTCCAACTGGTGCTCGGACTGGTGCGCTTTGGCGCACTGGTCAATTTTGTCTCGCACTCGGTGGTGCTCGGCTTCACCCTTGGTGCGGCTGTGGTCATTGCCCTGGGGCAACTGCCAAACCTGCTCGGCATCGAACTGGTGAGCCAGGCCACCGCGCTGAAAACCCTGCAGGATCTGCTCACTCACGCTGGCGAAATCGACCTGCCAGCACTGACGCTGGGCTTGGCGACGTTGCTGCTTGGCCTGCTGCTGAAGCTTTGGCGGCCGCGCTGGCCGAGCCTGTTGATAAGTCTGCTGCTGGTCAGCCTGGTCGCCTGGTTGCTGCCGCAATGGTTTGGCCAGGTGGCGCGGGTGCCGGCGTTCAGCGGCCAGCTGCCACCCTTGAGCCCGTTGCCATTGCTGGATTTCGAACTGATCCTGCACTTGCTGCCAAGCGCCGTGGCAGTGGGCATGCTCGGCTTGGTCACCAGCCTGTCGATTGCCCGCTCGCTGGCGTCGCGCTCCGAGCAAATGATCGATGCCAATCAGGAAATCCGCGCCCAAGGCCTGTCGAACATGGTCGGCAGCGTATTCTCCGGTTACCTCTCGTCCGGCTCATTCACCCGCTCGGGCTTGAGCTACGATGCGGGCGCACGTTCGCCGCTGGCCGGGGTGTTTTCCGCGCTGTGGTTGGCGCTGTTCGCAGTGACCGGCGCCGGCCTGATTGCGCACCTGCCGATCCCGGCCATGGCCGGCAGCATTTTGCTGATCTGCTGGGGTTTGATCGATGTGCGCGGCATCCGCGCGCTGTTTCGGGTCAGCCGCGCCGAGTTTCTGGTGATGGCCCTGACCGCTATGGCAACGCTGCTGCTGGAGCTGCAGACCGCGATCTATGCCGGCGTACTGGCCTCGCTGTTCTTCTACCTCAAGCGCACCTCACAGCCCCGCGTGCTGCAAAGCCGCGAAGGCGAGACAGATGTACTGCGGGTGGGTGGGTCGATCTTCTTTGGCGCAGCGCACTACCTGCAAGTGCGCCTGCAACGCTGCCAGGGGCCGCATGTACTGATCGATGCGCGGCAGGTCAACTTTATCGACTATTCGGGCGTTGACATGCTCCACCGTGAAGCGCGGAGGCTGATGCGTAATGGCGGTAGCCTGACGCTGCAGCGGGCAAGGCCGCAGGTGGTCGAGGAATTGCAGAAGCTGGAAGGGGCGCAGGCGTGTCCAATACGCTTTGAGGATTGATTGGGACTTCAGGATGCTGGGGGGACCGCGTCAGACTGGCTGGACACGGTCAGCGTAGGAGCGGCCTTGTGTCGCGAAAGGGCTGCAAAGCAGCCCCAACATTCCCAAGTCAGACGCAAATTGAGACGCTGCCCGACCCCGGCTTGCGGCTCAACCCCGCGCCAACTGCCGGCGCAGCTCATCCAGCACTGGCGCTGTATCCGGCCGCACCCCACGCCAGATGAAGAACGCCTCGGCCGCCTGCTCGGCGAGCATGCCCAGGCCATCGAGTACCTTGGCTGCCTGCAGGCGAGTCGCCCACTGGCAAAACGGGGTCGGCTCCTTGCCGTACATCATGTCGTAGCACACGGTGCGGCCAGCTTCGACCAGGCTGTCGGCAATCGGCGGCATCTGCCCGGCAAGGCTGGCCGAGGTGGCGTTGATGATCACATCTACCGGCTCGCTGAGCCAGGCAAAACCACTGGCCACCACCGGCCCTAGCGCATCGAACTCATGCGCCAGCCGCTCGGCCTTTTCTTCCGTCCGGTTAGCGATCACCAGCGCCTGCGGGTTATGCGCCAGAATCGGCTCGAGTACACCGCGCACTGCGCCGCCCGCACCAAGGATGAGGATGCGCTTGCCCTTGAGCTCGACCCCGGCGTTTTGCGTGAGGTCGCGCACCAGACCGGCGCCGTCAGTGTTGTCACCTTGCAGGCTGCCGTCGGCCAGCTTGGTCAGGGTGTTGACCGCGCCGGCGCGCTGGGCACGCTCGGTGAGACTGTCGCACAGGCGGTAGGCTTCTTCCTTGAACGGCACGGTGACGTTGGCACCCTGGCCTTGCTTGAAGAAGCCGCGAGCGCAGTCGCTGAACTCGTCCAGCGGCGCCAGCAGGGTGTTGTATTCAATGTGCTGGCCGGTCTGATCGGCAAACAGGCGGTGGATCAGCGGCGACTTGCTGTGGCCGATCGGGTTGCCGAAAACGACGTATTGGTCCATGGCGCTTCCTCGGTTATCCACAGGACTTACTGGCCAAGCCAGTCGCGGTCTTGCAGGTAGTAGTCGGTCAGGCGCGCTTCTTCGCTGCCTGGCGCCGGCTTCCAGTCATAGCCCCAGCGCACTTGCGGCGGCAGCGACATCAGGATCGACTCGGTACGCCCACCCGATTGCAGGCCGAACAAGGTGCCACGGTCGTACACCAGGTTGAACTCGACATAGCGCCCACGGCGGTACTCCTGGAATTCGCGCTGCTCAGCGGTATAAGGCGTGGCCTTGCGCCGCTGCACGATCGGCAGGTAGGCGTCGATATAGGCATCGCCGATCGCCCGAATGAAGGCGAAGCAGGTGTCGAAGTCCCACTCGTTGAGGTCATCGAAGAACAGCCCACCAATGCCACGCGGCTCGCCGCGGTGCTTGAGGTGGAAGTAGCGGTCGCACCAGGCTTTGTAACGCGGGTAGACGTCGGCGCCGAACGGCGCGCAGGCCTGCTCGGCGACGCGGTGCCAGTGCACGCAGTCTTCCTCGTTGCCGTAGTAGGGGGTGAGGTCAAAGCCGCCGCCAAACCACCAGACTGCCTCTTCGCCTTCTTTTTCGGCGATGAAAAACCGCACATTGGCGTGCGAAGTCGGCACATGCGGGTTATGCGGGTGGATCACCAGCGACACCCCCAGCGCCTCGAAGCCGCGCCCGGCCAGCTCTGGCCGGTGAGCACTGGCCGACGGCGGCAGGCCGCTGCCGAACACGTGGGAGAAGTTGACCCCGCCTTTCTCGATCAGCGCGCCGTCCCCGATCACCCGCGTGCGCCCGCCACCACCGGCTTCGCGCACCCACGCGTCCTCGACGAAGCGGGCGCCGCCGTCTTCGCGTTCGAGGGCAGAGCAGATGCGGTCTTGCAGGTCGAGCAGATAGGCCTTCACGGCCTCGGTGCGGCTGGTCATCGGGGTCACCTGGGAGGAGCAGGGAAGAATTCGCCGCGTAGCATACCACCGGCAACCGGCGCGTCGCAGTTGACGGCAGTCAAGCAAAGGCGTCCGATAGAAGGCCTGCATCCAATCCGACAACAGGAGTGCGAGATGGCCCAGCGTATCCAGTTCAGCCAGCATGGCGGCCCCGAAGTACTGCAACTGGTCGAGTTCAACCCGGCCCCACCCGGCCCGCAGCAGGTTCGTGTGCGCAACCAGGCTATCGGCCTGAACTTCATCGACACGTATTTCCGCAGCGGCCTGTACCCACCGCCAGCACTGCCCTCGGGCCTGGGCACCGAAGGTGCCGGCATCGTCGATGCGGTCGGCGAAGGTGTCACCCGGCTCAAGGTCGGCGACCGCGTCGCCTACGTCGGCGGCCCGCTGGGCGCCTACAGCCAAGTGCACACGCTGCCCGAAGCCAACCTGGTCAAACTGCCCGACAGCATCAGCTTCGAGCAGGCTGCCGCAGTGATGCTCAAAGGCCTGACCGTGCAGTACCTGCTCAAACAGACCTACGCCGTGCAGCCGGGCGAAGTGATCCTGTTCCACGCCGCAGCTGGTGGGGTTGGCTCGCTGGCGTGCCAGTGGGCTAAAGCGCTGGGCGCCAAGCTGATCGGCACGGTCAGCTCGGCGGAAAAAGCCGAGCGGGCCAAGGCCCTCGGCGCCTGGGAGACTATCGACTACAGCCACGAAGACGTCGCCAAGCGCGTGCTTGAGCTGACTGACGGCAAAAAGGTTGCGGTCGTATACGACGGCGTTGGCGCCGATACCTGGCTGACCTCGCTGGACTGCCTACAGCCACGCGGCTTGATGGTCAGCTTCGGCAACGCCTCCGGCGCGGTCAGTGGCGTCAACCTGGGCATTCTGGCGCAGAAGGGTTCGCTTTACGTGACCCGGCCGACCTTGGCCACTTACGCCAACAACGCCGAAAACACCCAGGCCATGGCCGATGACCTGTTCGCCATGATCGCCAGCGGCCAGCTGACGGTGGATATCCAGCAACGCTACCCGCTCAGCGAAGCGGCCAAGGCGCAGAGCGAGCTGTCGGCGCGGCGCACGGTCGGCTCGACGGTGCTGTTGCCCTGAGCTGCGGGGCCGCTATGCGGCCCCAATACAGCCAGCACCGGGCGTCAGGTCAACGACATCCTCTCGCTCAATGTCCCGGATTCGAAGCTGTCGAGTAAAGACTCAACCACACCCTCAGCCGCTTCCACCGCGTGCAGGTTGGCCCAGTACAGGCCACGGCCTTCTTCGCGCATGTGTTCCATGGCTTGCATGCCGGTTTCGTAGGCACAGCGCAGGTGCAGCGCTACGTGGACCAGAGCGTCTTCGATGGAGATGTTTGGGTTTACTGAGAAAAGCGGAGGATGGCCGGCTTCGCAGCGGCCGAAGGGGTGGGCGGTGGTGGAGCTTTACCGCTTCAATTCACTACCACGTGAATTGGGTGGCGGCGATACGCGAGGTGGTAGACCCGGGCATTTTCCAATCCAGGCAGGCTCGAAAGCCTCCCGCGCACAGCCGCCATAGACTGTCATGGAAAAAAAGCACCTGGGCTACCACACCCGATCGCAGAATTATTCAGCGACGATGTGAAGCCTAGAGGCATGAGTTCCCACTGAGAAGGTGATGGCATACGACAGTGTGCGTAGGATATTTCGCTGAATGCGATCCGCACAGCCTTTTGGTAAAAATCAGAAATATCCTGCACATGACTGAGTAATGCTGGGCAACAGTCTGCGGACTCACGACTTCGGTACCAGCCAGAAATACTGGGGCGCTACGCTCCGTTGGTTCGGCCGTACTGCTGCCCTGAGTGATTGGGGCCGGCTAACGGCCCCAACGTCCTGCACAGCGGGTGTCAGGTGAGAGACATGCGCTTGTCCAGGGTGCCAGCCTCGAAGTTGTCGAGCAGCGAGTCGACCACACCTTCAGCCGCTTCCACTGCATGGAGGTTGGCCCAGAACAGGCCGCGGCCTTCTTCGCGCATATGCTCCATGGCTTGCAGGCCGGTTTCGTAGGCACAGCGCAGGTGCAGTGCGACGTGGACCAGAGCGTCTTCGATGGGGATGTTTGGGTTTACCGAGTAAAGCGGAGGATGGCCGGCTTCGCAGCGACCGAAGGGGTGACTCGTGGTTAGTGGGAGAGGCGGATCAGGTACAAGCTTCTTGGTCATGGGGTTTTCTCTAATCAATCGCCGCTACAACTCGTTACCACGCGAATTGGTGGCAGCTATACGCAGGGTGGTAAACCGGAGAGATACCCCAAGACCCGGCAGGCTAAAAGCCTCCCGCGCACAGCTGCCATGACTGACATGGGGAATCATCATCTCCGGGTTACCACACCCGATCGCTGAGTTATTCAGCGACGATGTGAAGCCTAGAGGCATGAGTTCCCACTGAGAAGGTGATGGCATTCTACAGCGTGCGTAGGATATTTCGCCGAATACGATCCGCACAGCCTTTTGGTAAAAAATCAGAAATATCCTGCACATGGCCTGGTAGTGCTGGGGGCGCTACGCACCCCTTTCGCGACACAAGGCCGCTCCTACAGGCACCGCGTAAGCAGGTAGCACGCGGTGCCTGTAGGAGCGGCCTTGTGTCGCGAAAGGGCTGCAAAGCAGCCCCGGCAGACTCGAGCCAGACGCTCACCCCGCCCGCACCACCTCGCCAGTGGCCAGATCACGAATCACACTCGGATTCTTCCGCCCGCCCAACAACCCGCCCAGCACCAGATCCAGATCTCCCCGGAAATACTGCTCCACCCGCAAGCGACTCTTCGCTGCCGGCCGTCCACCGGGGTTGGCCGAGGTGGAAATCAGCGGCCCAACTAGCGCGCAAAGCTCGCGCACCTGTGGATGATCAGTGACGCGCAGGGCAACGGTGTCGTGCTGGCCGGTGACCCACTCCGGCAACATGCCCTGATGCGGTACCAGCCAGGTGTTTGGGCCAGGCCAGGTGTCGGCCATGCGCTTGATCCAGTCTTCGGGGAAGTCTTCGAACAGGAAGTCGAACTGCTCGATGCTGTCTGCCACCAGAATCAGGCCTTTATCCACAGGCCGCGACTTGAGCGCGAGCAGGCGGTACACCGCGTCTTCATTCCAGGGGTCGCAGCCCAGACCCCAGACTGCTTCGGTCGGGTAGGCAATCACCGCGCCCGCGCGAATTTCCCGTGCGGCTTGCTGCACACGCCAACTGCTGACCATTGTTGTTACTCCGAATTACGCTGACCTGCAGTTTACTCAGCCAGACCGCGCAAACCAACGCCCAGCTTGATTGCTGACGCGGCCTTCCAGCTCCAACTCGGTCAGGCTGGCGAGCACCTGCGCCAGCGCCTGCCCGCTGCTGCGGGCCAGCCCTTCGCTGGTTTGCGGTGCAGCGTGGAGCAAGGCGAGCAGGGGGTGGACGGGTTTATCCACAGCCACCGGCGGCAGGTTTTGCCAACCGCGCAGGCTGTCGAGGATCTGCTCGACGCTTTCCACCAGCAGCGCGCCGTCACGAATCAACTGGTGGCAGCCCTTGGCGCCGGGGTGATGGATCGAGCCTGGGATGGCGTACACCTCGCGGCCTTGCTCGGCCGCCAGACGGGCGCTGATCAGCGAGCCGCTGGCGGTACCGGCCTCGACTACCAGCACACCGAGCGACAAACCACTGATGATCCGGTTGCGACGGGGGAAGTTGCCAGGCAGTGGTCCGGCGTCCAGCGGGAACTCTGAAACCACTGCACTACCACGCTCGATCATCTCCTGCGCGAGGGCTTTATGGCGCTGTGGATAAAGTTTTTCAAGACCCGTGCCAAGCACCCCGATTGTGCTGCCTTGAGCGTCCAGCGCAGCCCGATGAGCGGCGCCGTCTACGCCCAGCGCCAGGCCGCTGGTGATGGTAAAACCGGCGCGGGCGAGGCAGCGCGAAAAAGCCGCGGCGTTGTCCAGCGCCGGCGGCGAAGCGCACCTGCTGCCGACGACAGCCAGCTGCGGGCGCTCGAGTATTTCAACGTTGCCGGCCACAAACAGCAGCGGCGGGGCATCGTCGATTTCGCCCAGCAGAGGCGGGTAGCCAGGCTGGTCCCACATCAGCAAATGCTGGCCCGGACGCTCTAGCCAGGCCATTGCAGCGCTGGCACCATCGCGCACTTCTGGGCTGCGCCGAGCCTCGCAGGCAGCGGCAGTCAGCCCCAGCGTGCGCCAGGCAGTTGCCGGTGCACTGAGCGCCGAGGAGGCGCTGCCAAACGCCTCAATCAGTGTCAGAAAACGCCGCATACCGACGTCAGGCAAGCGATGCAGGCGCAGCCTCGCCTCTAATTCAGCAGGTGGACAGTCAGACGAAAGGGGAACGGGCATGGCTGATCATCCTTGATCGACAAAGGGTCATGCAGATGGCACAACCTGTGGATAACTGTGTTGATAAGAGTTTTATAACCTGTCAACAGATTCGGCTATAAGCGCCGTTCTGAAACCCTAGCTGACCTTTGCTACGTGCTGAATCGTGCGTTTGCCTTTATTATGTGTGTTCAGTTTTCAACCGACCGCACAGTGACTGCCTGACCCCTATGGCCATTTTGAACATTCTCGAATTCCCGGACCCGCGCCTGCGTACCATTGCCAAACCGGTGACGGTGTTTGACGACGCCTTGCGCCAGCTGATCGACGACATGTTTGAAACCATGTACGAAGCGCCTGGCATCGGCCTGGCCGCGACGCAGGTCAACGTCCACCTGCGCCTGGTAGTGATGGACCTGAGCGAAGATCGCAGCGAGCCACGGGTGTTCATCAACCCCGAGCTCGAAGAGCTGACCGACGACATGGGCCAGTACCAGGAAGGTTGCCTGTCGGTGCCGGGCTTCTACGAAAACGTCGATCGCCCTCTGCGCATCCGGGTCAAAGCCCAGGATCGCGATGGCAAGCCGTACGAGATGGAGGCAGAGGGCCTGCTCGCGGTGTGCGTGCAGCACGAGCTGGACCACCTCAACGGCAAGCTGTTTGTCGACTACCTGTCGCAGCTCAAACGTGACCGGATCAAGAAGAAGCTGGAAAAGCAGCACCGCCAGAACGCCTGATCCCCCACCTTGCAGAAGGCTTGCTCCGGCAAGCCTTTTTCTATTTCAAGCGAGAACTCCATGCGCATCGTCTTCGCGGGCACCCCTGAGTTTGCCGCCGAACACCTCAAAGCCCTGCTCGACAGCCCTTACCAGGTGGTTGCGGTGTACACCCAGCCCGACCGCCCGGCCGGCCGTGGGCAAAAGCTCATGCCGAGCCCGGTCAAGCAGTTGGCCGTGGCCCATGACATCCCTGTGCTGCAACCGCCGACCCTGCGCAATGCCGAGGCCCAGGCCGAACTGGCCGCGCTGGCGCCGGACCTGCTGGTGGTGGTTGCCTACGGTTTGATCCTGCCGCAGGCGGTGCTGGATATCCCGCGCCTGGGCTGCATCAACAGCCATGCCTCGCTGCTGCCACGCTGGCGCGGTGCGGCGCCGATCCAGCGCGCCGTCGAAGCCGGCGATGCCGAGAGCGGCGTCACCGTGATGCGCATGGAGGCGGGCCTGGACACCGGGCCGATGCTGCTCAAGGTCACTACTCCAATCAGTGCCAGCGACACCGGCGGTAGCCTGCACGACCGCCTTGCCGAAATGGGCCCGCCTGCCGTGCTCGAGGCGATTGCCGGGCTGGCCGCTGGCACCTTGCAGGGCGAAGTGCAGGATGACGCCCTGGCCACTTATGCACACAAGCTGAACAAAGAAGAAGCGCGCATCGACTGGAGCCGCCCGGCAGTTGAGCTGGAGCGTCTGGTACGCGCCTTCAACCCATGGCCGGTGTGCCACACCAGCCTCGATGGCGAAAGCGTGAAGGTCCTCGAAGCGAAGTTGTCCACAGGCAGCGGCGCCCCCGGCCAGATCCTCAGCGCCAGCAAGGACGGCCTGATCGTCGCCTGCGGTGAGCAGGCACTGAGCCTGACCCGCCTGCAACTGCCAGGCGGCAAGGCGCTGAACTTCAGCGACCTGTTCAACAGCCGCCGCGAGAAGTTCGCTGACGGCAAGGTGCTTGGCCAATGAACCCACGTCTGGCTGCTGCCCGCGCCCTCGCTGCTGTACTCAGCGGCAAGGCTTCGCTGAACAGTTCGTTGCCAACGCAACTGGACAAGGTCGAGGAACGCGACCGTGGCCTGACCCAGGACCTCGCCTTCGGCACCGCCCGCTGGCAGCCACGCCTGGAGCTGCTGGCCGCGCAGTTGCTGCAAAAGCCGTTCAAGGCGGCCGACAGTGATGTGCAGGCGCTACTGCTGGTGGGCTTGTACCAGCTGTTCTACACGCGAATCCCGGCGCATGCCGCCATCGGCGAAACCGTGGGCTGCGCCGACAAGCTGAAAAAGCCGTGGGCCAAGGCCCTGCTCAATGCCGTGCTGCGCCGCGCCCAGCGCGAGGGCGAAGAACTGCTCGCCAGCATGGAGCGCGACCCGGTGGTACGTACCGCCCACCCGCGCTGGCTGCAGAAGTCGCTCAAAGCGTTCTGGCCGGAGCAGTGGGAAGCCATCTGCGCCGCCAACAATGCTCATCCGCCGATGATCCTGCGGGTCAACCGCCGCCATCACAGCCGCGACGCCTACCTGGCCTTGCTTGGCGAAGCCGGTATCGCTGCCGCTGCTTGCCAGTACAGCCGCGACGGCATCGTGCTCGCGGCTGCCTGCGACGTGCGTGGCCTACCAGGCTTTGCCGAAGGCTGGATCAGCGTGCAGGACGAGGCGGCGCAACTGGCCGCCGACCTGCTCGAACTGGCCCCCGGCCAACGCGTGCTGGATGCCTGCTGCGCACCGGGCGGCAAGACCTGCCACCTGCTCGAAGCCGAGCAGGGCCTGGCCGAAGTGGTGGCGATCGACCTGGAAGCCAAGCGCCTGGTCCGCGTGCGCGAGAACTTGGCGCGCCTGCAACTGGACGCCAAGCTGATCGCCTGCGATGCCCGCGACACCGCCAACTGGTGGGACGGCAAGACCTTCCAGCGCATTCTGCTCGACGCACCGTGCTCGGCGACTGGAGTGATCCGCCGTCATCCGGACATCAAGTTGACCCGTCAGGCTGATGACATCCCAGCCCTGGCCACGTTGCAGGGCGAGTTGCTCGATGCGCTGTGGCCAACCCTGGAAGTCGGCGGCATGCTGCTGTACGCCACCTGCTCGAGCCTGCCGACCGAAAACACTGAAGTGATCGAGGCGTTTCTGGCCCGTACGCCAGGCGCCCGTGAACTGGACCTGGCCACCGAGGCCGGCCTGCGCCAGCCGCACGGGCGCCAGTTGCTGGCTCAGGAAGGCGGCCACGACGGCTTCTACTATGCCAAGCTGATCAAGATTGCCGCCTCGCGCGGATAAAACACCAGGTTAGGAGTAGTGGATGAAGATCATCATCCTTGGCGCAGGGCAGGTAGGCGGCACGCTGGCAGAACACCTGGCCAGCGAAGCCAATGACATCACTGTGGTCGACACTGATGGCGACCGCCTGCGCGACCTTGGCGACCGCCTTGATATCCGCACCGTGCAGGGCCGTGGCTCGCTGCCGACGGTGCTGCGCCAGGCCGGCGCCGACGACGCCGACATGCTGGTGGCGGTGACCAACAGCGACGAGACCAACATGGTCGCCTGCCAGGTCGCCTACTCGCTGTTCCACACCCCGACCAAGATCGCTCGGGTGCGCGAATCGGCGTACCTGACTCGGGAAGAAATGTTCCACAACGACCATATCCCGGTCGACGTGCTGATCAGTCCCGAACAGGTGGTGACCAACTACATCAAGCGTCTGATCGAGCACCCCGGCGCACTGCAGGTGATCGACTTCGCTGACGGCAAAGCCCAGTTGGTGGCGGTCAAGGCCTACTACGGCGGCCCGCTGGTGGGCCAGCAGTTGCGCCAGATCCGCGCGCACATGCCCAATGTCGACACCCGCGTGGCGGCGATCTTCCGCCGTGACCGGCCGATCAAGCCGCAGGGCGATACCGTCATTGAAGCCGATGACGAGGTTTTTTTCATCGCCGCGAAGAAGGACATCCGTGCGGTCATGGGCGAGTTGCGCCGCATCGACGAGACCAACAAGCGTGTGGTCATCGCCGGGGGCGGGCAGATCGGCGAGCGCCTGGCTGAAGCGATCGAGAGCCGCTACCAGGTCAAGATCATCGAGATGAACGCGGCCCGTTGCCGTTACCTGTCCGACACCCTGGAAAGCACCGTGGTGTTGCAGGGCAGCGCCTCGGACAAGGACCTGATGCTGGAAGAGAACATCGCCGACGCCGATATCTTCCTGGCCCTGACCAACGACGACGAGGCCAACATCATGTCGTCGCTGCTGGCCAAGCGCCTAGGTGCGCGCAAGGTGATGACCATCATCAACAACCCGGCCTATGTCGACCTGGTGCAGGGCGGCGATATCGACATCGCCATCAGCCCGCAGTTGGCGACTATCGGCACCTTGCTTGCCCACGTGCGCCGCGGCGATATCGTCAGCGTGCACTCGCTGCGCCGCGGTGCGGCCGAGGCGATCGAGGCGGTGGCGCATGGTGACGCCAAGTCGAGCAAGGTGATTGGCAAGGCCATCGCCGACATCGACCTGCCGCCGGGCACCACCATTGGCGCGATCATTCGTGCCGAGCAGGTGCTGATCGCCCACGACAACACGGTGCTGGAAACCGGCGACCACGTGATTCTGTTCGTTGTGGATAAAAAGCATATCCGCGACGTCGAGAAGCTGTTCCACGTGGGCTTGAGCTTTTTCTAAGGAGGCACGGCAATGCGCGAATCGCTGCAGAAGATGCTCGACAAGGGTGTGGATAACTCACTGTTGCGCTTCGGTCTGGGCAAGGCCTGGCTGGATGAGGGCAACGGCGCCGAGGCGGCGGTGCATCTGGCCCGCTGCGTTGAGCTGGACCCGAAGTATTCGGCGGCGTGGAAGCTGTTGGGCAAGGCTTATCAGCTGAGCGGTGATCTGGCCGCGGCGCGGCAGGCGTGGGAACAAGGGACTGAAGCGGCGCGGGCGCATGGCGACAAGCAGGCCGAGAAAGAGATGGCGGTGTTTTTGAAGAAGTTGAATAAAATCTGAGATTGCTGGGGGCCGCTTTGCAGCTCTTCGCGGCGGTCCGGCGTCCCGGCAAGCCCGCTCCCACAGCATTTGCAGCGCCGCCGTAACCTGTGGGAGCGGGCTTGCCCGCGAAGGACTGCGCAGCAGCCCCAGAAACCTCAATACCAGCGCGGCTCGCCAGCCGGACGCTTCTTGAAGCGCTTCATGCTCCACATGTACTGGCTCGGATACTCGCGCACATAACGCTCGACCACCTTGCTCATGGCCGCCGCCGACACCGTTACATCGGTGCTGTACATCTCCTCGGGCGCCGCCTCGAGAATTACCCTGAACCCAGAACCATCCGGCAGCCGCAGCGCATGCAGGAACACCCCGACCGCCTTGCCGCCAGCCAGCATGTTCGGCACAAACTTGCTGGTCAGCGCCTGGGTGCCGAGGAACGGTACAAATACCCCAGCCGACTCGGCCGGCTCCGGGTCAGCCGGAATCCCCACCTGGCCACCACGGCGCACTTCCTTGATCACGCTGAGGATGCCTTCCTTGGTCGACGGCGCCACACGGTTGCCCATCTGCACGCGCTGCTCGCGAAGCAGGTCATCGACCGCCTTGAGCTTGGGCGGGCGGTAGAAAATGATCGGTTTGCACTGGCTGCAGTAGAAGTGGTTGAGCACTTCCCAGTTGCCCAGGTGGCTGGTAATGCCGACTACGCCCTTGCCTGAGGCCAGGGCGGCCTCCAGCACTTCCAGGCCCTGCACTTCGTGGACGAGGTCCAGCGAACGCTGGGGCGGCCAGATCCAGGCGCAGGCGCTTTCGACAAACGACTTGCCGATATCGCGCAGGGCGCGGCCGACCAACTGCTCGCGCTCGGCCGGGTCCATCTCCGGAAAACACTTGGCCAGGTTGATCCGCACCACGTTGCGCGAACCGTTGGGTATCTTCCACATCAGCCAGCCAATGCCGGCGCCAACCCGTTGCACCGCGCTCCAGGGCAGCTTGGCAAACAGGCGCAGCACCCCGACCATCAGGGCGCCCTTGAACTTTTCCACAGGCGAATTCCTTATTTCAGCAAGCGCGCATTGTACCCGCTCAGCGCGCCAAGGCGGCGTAGCGATCGCAGTCGGTGGTGTGGTCCATGACCATCCCGGTGGCCTGCATGAACGCGTAGCAGATAGTCGGACCAACGAACGTGAAGCCGGCTTTCTGCAACGCCTTGCTCATCGCCTTGGCCTCGTCGGTGACTGCCGGCATCTCGCTACGGTCGGTGAAGTGGTTGATCTTCGGCGTGCCGCCGACAAACGACCAGAGCCACTCGGCCGGGTTATCCACAGCCAGCCAGGCCTTGGCATTACGCCGCGCCGCGTTGAGTTTGAGGCGGTTGCGGATGATCCCGGCATCGAGCATCAATTCCTCGATGCGCTCATCGCTCATCTGCGCCAGCTGCACCGGGTCAAAGTCATACATGACCTGGCGATAGCGCTCGCGCTTGCGCAATACGGTGATCCAGGACAGCCCGGCCTGGAACCCTTCGAGCAAAAGCATCTCGAACAGCAACGCCGGATCGCGCTGCGGCGTTCCCCACTCCTGGTCGTGGTAGGCCTGGTACAACGGATCGTCGGTACACCAAAAGCAGCGTGGCATAAGGCTCCAATCAGTAGAGGGCGAGGCGAATCGGGTTATACTCCCGCTCTTTACATCCGCATCCCCAGATACAGGTGAATTTCGTGAGCCAGCCTACGCCAGCCGTGCGTACCTTCCAAGACCTCATCCTCGCCCTGCAGAAGTACTGGGCTGAGCAAGGTTGTGTGGTACTTCAGCCCTACGATATGGAAGTAGGCGCCGGCACTTTCCACACCGCGACCTTTTTGCGCGCCGTCGGCCCAGAAACCTGGAACGCCGCCTACGTGCAGCCAAGCCGTCGGCCTGCCGACGGACGGTATGGTGAAAACCCCAACCGCCTGCAGCATTACTACCAGTTCCAGGTGGTCCTCAAGCCTAACCCGGCCAACTTCCAGGAACTGTACCTGGGCTCGCTGAAAGCGATTGGCCTCGACCCGCTGGTGCACGATGTGCGCTTCGTCGAAGACAACTGGGAATCGCCGACCCTCGGCGCCTGGGGTCTGGGTTGGGAAATCTGGCTGAACGGCATGGAAGTGACTCAGTTCACCTACTTCCAGCAAGTCGGCGGTCTGGAGTGCTACCCGGTCACCGGCGAAATCACCTACGGCCTCGAGCGCCTGGCGATGTACCTGCAGGGCGTTGATTCGGTGTACGACCTGGTCTGGGCTGACGGCCCGTTCGGTGTGGTCACCTATGGCGACGTGTTCCACCAGAACGAAGTGGAGCAATCGACCTACAACTTCGAGCACGCCAACGTCGACAAACTGTTCGAGCTGTTCGACTTCTACGAAAGCGAAGCCAACCGCCTGATCAAGCTCGACCTGCCGCTGCCGACCTATGAAATGGTCCTGAAGGCGTCGCACACCTTCAACCTGCTCGACGCCCGCCGCGCCATCTCGGTGACCGAGCGCCAGCGTTACATCCTGCGCGTACGTACGCTGGCTCGCGACGTGGCGCAAAGCTACCTGCAAGCCCGTGCCCGCATGGGCTTCCCGATGGCGACCCCTGAACTGCGTGACGAAGTGTTGGCTAAGCTGGAGGCTGCACAATGAGTGCTCAAGATTTTCTGGTTGAACTGGGCACCGAAGAGCTGCCACCCAAAGCCCTCGCCAGCCTCGGTGACGCGTTTTTGGCCGGTATCGAAAAAGGCCTGCAGGCCGCTGGCCTGAACTACGCCGGCAAGAGCGTGTATGCCGCGCCGCGCCGCCTGGCAGTGCTGATTCGTCAGCTCGACGTGCAGCAGCCTGACCGCTCCATCAACGTCGATGGCCCGCCCATGCAGGCCGCGTTCAACGCCGAAGGCCAGCCAACTCAGGCGGCCCTGGGCTTTGCCAAGAAGTGCGGCGTCGACCTCAGCGAGATCGACCAGAGCGGCGCCAAACTGCGCTTCTCGCAGCACATCCCGGGCAAGGCTACTGCCAGCCTGCTGCCGACCATCGTCGAAGATTCGCTCAACGACCTACCGATTCCCAAGCGCATGCGCTGGGCGGCCAGCCGTGAAGAATTCGTGCGGCCAACCCAATGGCTGGTGATGCTGCTCGGTGAGCAGGTGGTCGATTGCACCATCCTCAAGCAGCAAGCCGGTCGCGAGTCGCGTGGGCACCGTTTCCACCACCCGGAAAACGTGGTTATCAGCGCGCCTGCCAACTACGCCGAAGACCTGCGCAAAGCCTACGTGCTGGCCGATTTTGCCGAGCGCCGCGACTTGATCGCCAAGCGCACCGCAGAGCTCGCCCTGCAGCAGGAAGGCACGGCCATCGTGCCGCCGGCGCTGCTCGATGAAGTGACTGCGCTGGTCGAATGGCCGGTGCCGCTGGTGTGCTCGTTCGAGGAACGCTTCCTTGAAGTGCCGCAAGAAGCGCTGATCACCACCATGCAGGACAACCAGAAGTACTTCTGCCTGCTCGACAGCGACGGCAAGTTGCTGCCGCGCTTCATTACCGTGGCCAACGTCGAGAGCCGTGACCCGCAGCAGATCGTGCTCGGTAACGAAAAGGTCGTGCGTCCGCGCCTGACCGACGCCGAGTTCTTCTTCAAGCAGGACAAGAAGCAGCCGCTGGCGACCTTCAACGAGCGCTTGAAGAACGTGGTGTTCCAGGCCCAGCTGGGCAGCGTCTACGACAAAGCCGAGCGCGTCTCCAAGCTGGCCGCCTACATCGCCCCACGCATCGGCGGCGACGCCCAGCGTGCGGCGCGTGCCGGCTTGCTGTCCAAGTGTGACCTGGCCACCGAAATGGTCGGCGAGTTCCCGGAAATGCAAGGCGTTGCCGGCTACTACTACGCCATGAACGACGGCGAGCCGGAAGACGTCGCCCTGGCCCTGAACGAGCAGTACATGCCGCGCGGTGCCGGCGCGGAACTGCCGCAGACCCTCACCGGTGCTGCCGTGGCCATTGCCGACAAGCTCGACACCCTGGTCGGTATCTTCGGCATCGGCATGCTGCCAACCGGCAGCAAAGACCCGTACGCCCTGCGTCGCGCTGCCCTCGGCGTGCTGCGCATTCTGATCGACAAGCAGCTGGACCTGGACCTGACCGACGCCGTGAGCTTCGCCGTCAACCAGTTCGGTAGCAAGATCAAGCCAGCCGGGCTGTCCGAGCAGGTCCTGGAGTTCATCTTCGACCGCCTGCGTGCACGTTATGAAGACGAAGGCATCGACGTCGGTACCTACCTGTCGGTACGTGCCCTCAAGCCAGGCTCGGCGCTGGACTTCGACCAACGCGTACAGGCAGTGCAGGCGTTCCGCCAACTGCCTGAAGCCGGGGCCCTGGCCGCGGTCAATAAGCGTGTGTCGAACCTACTGAGCAAGGCTGAGGGTGCGATCTCCGAGCAAGTCGAGCCGAAGTATTTCGACAATGCCAACGAGTTCTCGCTGTACTCGGCGATCCAGCAGGCCGACCAGGCTGTGCAACCGATGGCCGCGGCCCGTCAGTACCGTGAGTCGCTGGCCCGCCTGGCAGCGCTGCGTGACCCGGTGGACGCCTTCTTCGAGGCAGTGATGGTCAACGCCGAAGATGCCAAGGTCCGTGCCAACCGCTACGCCCTGCTCAGCCGCCTGCGCGGTCTGTTCCTGGGTGTGGCCGACATCTCGTTGCTGGGGTAAGCCTTGAAACTGCTGATTCTCGATCGTGACGGGGTGATCAATCACGACTCCGACGCCTACATCAAGTCGCTGGAGGAGTGGATCCCCATTGCCGGCGCGATCGAGGCCATCGCGCAGTTGAGCAAAGCGGGCTGGACGGTGGCGGTGGCCACCAACCAGTCCGGCATTGCCCGGGGCTACTATTCGCTGGACACCCTCGAGGCCATGCACACGCGCTTGCGCGAGCTGGTGGCCGAGCAGTGTGGCGAACTGGGCCTCGTCGTGTACTGCCCGCATGGTCCGGACGAGGGCTGCGCCTGTCGCAAACCGAAGCCGGGCATGCTCGAGGCAATCGCTGCCCATTACCAGGCAGAGCTGCCTGGCGTATGGTTCGTCGGCGACAGTAAAGGTGACCTGGAGGCCGCCCTGGCCGTCGGAGCACAACCGGTGTTGGTGAAAACCGGCAAAGGTGAGCGCACCCTGAGCAAGGGCGTCGCTGCAAGCACGCTGATTTTTGACGATCTGGCCGCTGTCGCCAGAGCACTTATCTAGACTGTCCGCCGCCTGGCGCACAGTTCATTAGGCGGGCACGACCCGCAACGGTACATGCCACTATGTCGATCCTGCAGGCGATCAGAATCTTTCTTTTTTACCTGCTGCTGGGCACCAGCTCGTTGCTTTGGTGCACCTTGAGCTTCTTCATCGCGCCGTTTCTGCCGTTTCAAAAGCGCTACCGCTTCATCAACGTCTACTGGTGCCGCTTTGCCGTGCGCCTGACCGAGGTGATGCTGGGTATCCGCTACAAGATCACCGGCGCGGAGAACGTGCCAGCGACCCCGTGCGTGATTCTGTCCAATCACCAGAGCACCTGGGAAACGTTCTTCCTGTCGGCGTACTTCCAACCGCTGAGCCAGGTACTCAAGCGTGAGCTGCTGTATGTGCCGTTCTTTGGCTGGGCCATGGCCATGCTGCGGCCGATCGCGATCGACCGCGACAACCCCAAGGAAGCCTTGCGCCACGTTGCCAAGAAGGGCGACGAGCTGCTCAAGCAAGGCGTGTGGGTATTGATCTTCCCTGAGGGTACCCGTGTCCCGTATGGGCAGATCGGCAAGTTCTCCCGTGGCGGTACGGCCTTGGCGGTGAACGCAGGCCTGCCGGTGCTGCCGATTGCGCATAACGCCGGCCGTTACTGGCCGAAGTCTGGCTGGGGCAAGCAGGCGGGGGTGATCGAGGTGGTGATTGGCGAGCCGATGTATGCCGAAGGCAGCGGGCCGCGGGCCATTGCTGACCTGAATAACCGCGCTGAGGCGTGGAATCAGGAGACCCAGCGGGCGCTGGGTGCGCTGCCTCCAGTGGCTGAAAGCAGCGCCGCAGACAGCTTGGAAAATTGTGGATAACTTGTGAGCAACTTTTCAAATGATGCTTAGAGATTGACTCTAAGTGATTGAAATTTATAGCTATTTATCTATGTGACAGTTTTTCGAAAACCGTGCATAAGTTTTTTTCGTGATTGAAAACGGGGGCTGCTGTGCAGCCCCCGGCTGTTTCAGATCAGACCTTGTCCAGGTCCACATCCTTGGTCTCTTTCAAACAGAATATCCCCACCACCAGGCTCACCCCGGTTATCAACACCGGGTACCACAGCCCATAGAAAATATCCCCGGTATACACCACCAGCGCGAACGATACGGTCGGCAGGAACCCACCGAACCAGCCGTTACCAATGTGGTACGGCAGAGACATCGAGGTATAGCGGATCCGCGTCGGGAACAGCTCGACCATCACCGCCGCCAGCGGGCCATAGGTCATGGTCGCGATCAGGATCATCGCTACAATCAGCGCTACCACCATGAACTCGTTGACCTGCGCAGGATCGGCCTTGGCCGGATACCCCGCCTGGGTAATCGCCGCACGCATTGCCGCTTCGTCGAAGCCGGTGATGGCCGTGTCGCCGATGTTCACCACGACATCACTGCCAGTCGCAGCAGCCGAGCTGTACGGCAGGCCCTGCTTGACCAGGAAGGTCTTGACCTTGTCGCACGGGCTGTCGAAACGCGCTTTGCCGACCGGGTCGAACTGGAAGGTGCAGCTGGCTGGGTCAGCCATCACCACAATGGGCGACTGACGGCTGGCGGCGTCGATCTGTGGGTTGGCGTAATGGCTCAGGGCCTTGAACAGCGGGAAGTACAGGACGGTTGCCAGCAGCAGGCCAACCATCAGGATCGGCTTGCGGCCAATGCGGTCAGACAGCCAACCGAAGAACACGAAGAACGGCGCGCCGATCACCACGCTGATGATCAGCAGAGTGTTGGCCTGGGCCGGGTCCATCTTGAGCATCTGGGTCATGAAGAACAGCACATAGAACTGCGCCGTGTAGAAGGTTACTGCCTGACCGGCGTTGATGCTGAACAGTGCCGTCAGGACGATCTTGAGGTTGCTCCAATTGGTGAACGACTCACGAATCGGCGACTTGCTCAGCTTGCCCTGCGCCTTCATTTTCACGAAGGCTGGCGACTCGTGCATGCTCATGCGGATCCAGGTGGAAATCCCCAGCAGCACAATCGACAGCAGGAACGGCAGGCGCCAGCCCCAGGTTTCAAACTCATCACCGCTGATGTAGCGGCTACCCAGTACCACCAGCAACGACAGCAGCAGGCCCAGGGTCGCGGTCGACTGGATGAAGCCGGTATGGAAACCGCGCTTGCCGGGCGGTGCGTGCTCGGCCACGTAAGTTGCCGCGCCACCGTACTCGCCACCCAACGCCAGGCCTTGGAGCATGCGCAGAATCACCAGGATGATCGGCGCCGCGATACCAATGCTGGCATAGGTAGGCAACAGCCCGACCGCGAAGGTCGACAAGCCCATCAACACGATGGTGACCAGGAAGGTGTATTTACGCCCGATCATGTCGCCCAGGCGGCCGAACACCAGCGCGCCGAACGGCCTGACCAAGAAGCCCGCAGCGAATGCCATCAGGGCGAAGATGAACGCCGTGGTGTCGTTGACCCCCGCAAAGAACTGCTTGCTGATCACCGCCGCCAGAGCGCCGTACAGAAAAAAGTCATACCACTCGAAAACCGTCCCGAGGGATGACGCGAAAATGATCTTTCTTTCCTCGCGACGGCTGGTAGGGCTCGCCGCTGCTCCCTGCTCTTGAATGTAATCAGACATCGTTGCTGTCCTCGGCCCGCAGGCCACAGTGATTATTCTTGTTGTTCCACTGCCGGCAGGCCCTGATCACCAGCCGCCGCTTGTTGCACGCACCTGGTCAGGGCGTCGGTATTGCGCTTGCGTCGCTGAGGTAGGTTTGGGTTGCAGCTCCTTTGAGAATCAGTTGCGCCGCTTTCTCGGCGATCATCAGTGTCGGTGAACAGGTATTGCCGGAAACAATCTGCGGCATGATCGAGGCGTCAGCTACGCGCAGACCCGGGATGCCGTGCACACGCAGTTGATGGTCGACCACATCGAACGCGCCGCTGCCCATGCGGCACGTGCCGACCGGGTGGAAGATGGTGGTGCCGATCTTGCTCGCAGCCTCAAACAGCTCTTCTTCAGTGTTGAGCGCAGCGCCCGGCAGGTACTCGACCGGGTCGAAGGCGGCGAGGGCAGGGGCCTGGACGATGCGCCGGGTCATGCGAATGGCATCGGCGGCAACTCGCAGGTCTTGCGGGTCGCTCAGATAGTTAGGGTTGATCACAGGCTCGGCATGCAGATCGGCCGAGCGAATATCGATGCGCCCGCGGCTGGCGGGGCGCAGGTTGCACACCGACGCGGTGAACGCCGGGAAGCGATGCAGCGGCTCGCCGAAGCGCTCCAGTGACAGCGGCTGGACGTGATACTGCAGGTTGGCGCTGGCCTGCTCGGGGCTGGAGCGAACGAACGCGCCGAGCTGGCTGGGCGCCATCGCCAGCGGGCCGCTGCGGTCGTATAGATAGCGCAGGCCCATGCCCATCTTGCCCCATAGGCTGTTGGCCATCTGGTTCAAGGTACGGGTGTTGCGGATCTGGTAGATCAGGCGCAGCTGCAGATGGTCCTGCAGGTTGCCGCCCACGCCAGGCATGTCATGGCGTACGCCAATGCCGAGGTCTTCGAGGAGCTTGCGCGGGCCTATGCCGGAACGTTGCAGGATACCCGGTGAACCCACCGAGCCTGCGCAGAGAATGATCTCCCGCCGCGCCTGAAACTCGTGCCACTCACCCTGCCAGCGAGCTTTGACCGCCGTAGCACGGGTATTGTCGAGCAGCACCTGGTCAACTTCGACGCCAGTGAGCAGAGTCAGGTTGGGCCGCTTGAGGATTGGCCGCAGAAAGGCTTTGGCCGCATTCCAGCGTACGCCGCTGCGCTGGTTGACCTGAAAGTATCCACAGCCTTGGTTGTCGCCGGTATTGAAGTCATCGACCTTGCCAATCCCGCTCTGCTCGGCGGCATCGCGGAAGGCGTCGAGGATCGGCCAGCTGTAGCGCTGCTGTTCGACCCGCCATTCGCCGTCGGCGCCGTGGCTGTCGCTGCTGCCGGCATAGTGATTCTCGCTGGCCTTGAACAGCGGCAGCACGTCTTTCCAGGCCCAGCCGTCGTTGCCTTGTTCAGCCCAGCGATCATAGTCGCTGGCCTGGCCGCGCATGTAGATCATGCCGTTGATCGACGAGCAGCCGCCGAGCACCTTGCCGCGCGGATAACCCAGGCTGCGGCCGCCAAGGCCCGCTTGCGCCTCGGTCTTGAAGCACCAGTCGGTGCGCGGGTTACCGATGCAATAGAGGTAACCGACCGGGATGTGAATCCATGGATAGTTATCGCGCCCACCCGCTTCGAGCAGCAGCACCCGGCAGGATGGATCGGCGGACAAACGGTTGGCCAGCAAACATCCGGCTGGGCCAGCGCCTACAACGACATAGTCGTAGGCAGAATCGGCTGATGGCATGTGCGACCTCGGGCCTGATTATTATTCTTGTCGCTTTTGATCTTAGTGCGTAATTTCGCTAAGGAAACACGAGTTTTCGCTCAACCGCTGTGCGTTTTAGCACAGCCAATATCAGCCGTTTCCTAAGTAACCTGACAGCCGCTCACAGTTATGCACAGGGATAAGCATGTTCGACTGGAATGATCTGAGGTTCTTTCTCGAGTTGCAGCGCAGCGGCCGTCTGCTGACTGCAGCAAAGCGCTTGAACACCACCCACAGCACGGTGGCGCGGCATATCGAGGGCATCGAAAAGAGCCTGGGCACAGCGCTGTTCGTTCAACATGCACAGGGTTACGAGCTGACGCCGTCTGGCCAGGCACTGCTCAAGCATGCCGAAGCGATGGAGAACGTCGCGCTGTTGGCGCAGGAAGAGATCACCCAGGCGATAACGCCGCTGGGCAAGATCCGCCTGGGTGTCACCGAAGGCATCGGCATCATGTTCTTCACCCCACGCATGCGCGCCTTGTTCGAGCGCTATCCGGGCCTGGAAGTCGAACTGGTGGCGGTGCCGCGCTTCGTCAGCATCCTCAACCGCGAGGCAGAAATCAGCATTCATCTGGAACGGCCCAATGCCGACCTGTTGATAACTCGCAAGCTCACTGACTATCGGCTGGCGCTCTACGCCAGCCCCGAGTACCTCGAACGCTCACCGGCGCTGAACAGTCGTGAGGATCTGGCCCGTCACAGCTGGATTGGCTACGTCGACGATCTGCTGTTCAGCCAGGAGCTGCTGTTTCTCAACAGTTTCTGCCGTGCCCCGAATGTGATCTTTCGCAGCACCAGCGTCATCGCTCAGCAGCAGGCCGCACGCGCCGGCCTGGGCATCGCTGTGCTGCCCAACTACATGGCCAGGCATGATCCACAGCTGCGCCGGGTGCTGCCCAGCGAAACCATCCAGCGCAGCTACTGGATCTGCACCCGGCGCGAGTTGCACAAGTCAGTGCGCCTGCGGGTAGTCTGGGATTACCTGCTGGCGCTGTGTGCAGCAGAGCAGGCCGAGCTGCTAGCCGAGTAGGCCCTTGCTCGCCAGCAGCAGCGCTGCGCCGATGCCGACCACGGCAAACACCTGCTGCAAGCGCGGCCCGGCCAACTTGCCGGCCAGTGGGCGCGCCAGTAGCAGGCCCATCACCGCACCTACCGCGAAGGGTGCACCTACCTGCCAGTGCATCACCCCGGCGACGCTGGCGCTGACTACGCTGCCGCAGGCAACCAGCGCGATCACCGCCAACGAGGTGGCGACAATGCTCTTCATCTCCAGGTTGGTATAACGGCTGAGCGCCGGAATGATGACGAAGCCGCCACCGACGCCCAGCAGTCCCGACAGTAAACCCGCCACACCGCCAGTCACGGCCAGGGCACGTGCGCAGGGCAAGGTCCAGCGCAGCCGCCCCTGCAAAGGGTTGAGTACACAGGGCATGATCAGCCGCTCGCCACACGGCGGCTCACCACGCAACTCGCGCGCCGCCTTGCGCCAGATGCGCAGGCAGGCATGGATCAGCACTGCGGCGAACACCAACGCCAGCGGTGCGTTGGGCAACCGATGAGCGAGCATCAAACCGAAAGGTGTTGCGCAGATACCGATCAGCGCAATGAACAACGCCGCGCGATAACGCACCAGGCCCTGGCGCAGCCCGAGCAGCGCACCGACTGACGCCGCCAGGCCGACGGCCAAAAGGCCAACTGGCGCCGCCTCGACCATATTCAAACCCAGCCCGAATACCAATAACGGCACTGCCAGAATGCCTCCGCCAGCACCGGTCAACGCCAGTACCGCTCCGATGATAGCGCCCAGCGCTGCACCCAGCACTTCGATCACGATTGCTTCTCGGTGCCGGCAGGTTGCGGCCGCGCCAGCCATTCACGGCCTTTGAGCATCCCATGCCAATACAGCGCAGGGAGCAGCTTCACCTTGAGTAGCCAGGCCAGCCGAGTAGGCTGCCGGCCGTCGAGCAACCACTGCGCAAAGCTGGGTGCCAGCGTACCGCCGTATTTGAATTCAGCCAGGACGATCTTGCCGCGCTCCACGGTCAACGGGCATGAACCGTAACCGTCATAGTGCGCGAGGGTAGGCGACCGGCCGAGCGCTACCAGCACGTTGTTGGCCACCACCGGCGCCTGCTTGCGCGCAGCCGCGGCAGTCTTGGCGTTACTGGTATTGATCGCATCACCCAGGCCGTGCACGTTGGCGAACTGCCGATGGCGCAGAGTGAACGGATCGACATCCAGCCAGCCCGCGCCATCCGCCAGCGGGCTGCTGCGGATGAACTCGGGCGCTACTTGCGGCGGCACCACGTGCAACATGTCGAAGGGCTCGACTCGCGTCTGCGTGCTGCCATCGGCCAGGCTGTGGATAAACGTCGCGCGCTTGCCCGGACCATCTACTGCCACCAGGCGGTGTGAATAGTTGAGATCCACCGCGTACTTGTCGATGTAGGCCATCAATGCGGGCACGTAGTCAGCAACGCCAAAAAGTACCGGACCCGAATTGTAGAAGCTGGCCTTGATGGCACCCAGGCGCTCACGCCGCAGCCAGTGATCACACGAAAGGTACAACGCCTTCTGTGGGGCCCCTGCACACTTGATGGGCATCGGGGGCTGGGTGAAGAGGGCGCGGCCTTGCTTGAGATTCTGGACCAATTGCCAGGTGTAAGGTGCCAGGTCATAACGGTAGTTGGAGGTCACACCGTTGCGCCCGAGGGTTTCCGTGAGGCCCTCGATTGCCTGCCAGTCGAGAGTCAGGCCCGGGCAGACCACCAGCTGTTCGTAACTGATGATGCGGCCGTCCTCCACAACCACGCTTTGCGCTGCGGGATCAAAACTAATCACCCGCGCTTTTATAAATCGCACGCCTTTGGGGATGGCGCTGACCATGCTGCGCGCGGTGCTGGCAGCGCTGAATACACCAGCGCCGACCAGGGTCCAGCCGGGTTGGTAGTAGTGCACCTCGGCCGGGTCGATCAACGCAATATCGAGCGTCGGATCACGCTTGAACAAACTGGCGGCGGTGGCAATCCCCGCAGCACCAGCGCCGACGATCACCACCTTGTGATGGTCGATGCGCGTGCTATTGGCTGTGGATGGCAAGGCAGGCATGCGGGTTTTCCTTTTCGATCTTGGTATGGGTACTTGGCCGGCGACGTTCAGAGCTGGTTCAGCGGGATTTTCAGGTAACGCACGCCGTTGCTCTCCGGTTCAGGCAACTGCCCGCTGCGCATGTTGACCTGGACGGCGGGCAGGATCAGTACCGGCATATCGAGGGTGGCGTCACGCGCTTCGCGCATGGCGACGAACTCGTCCTCGCTGATGCCCTGACGGATATGAATATTGCTGGCGCGCTGCTCGGCCACGGTGGTGACAAAACGCAGGGCGCGACCCTCGGGCAGGTAGTCATGGCACATGAACAGTTGGCTGTGGTCGGGGAAGGCGAGCAAACGCCGGATCGAGCGATACAGCGTGCGTGCGTCGGCACCGGGAAAATCGCATCGGGCAGTGCCGTAGTCAGGCATGAACAAGGTATCGCCGACAAACACCGCCTTCTCGCCAGCATCCTCGACCACGTAGCTCATGCACGCCGGGGTGTGCCCTGGGGTGTGTAGCGCACGGGCCCGCAGATTGCCGATCATCAGCACGTATTCGTCTTCCAGCAACACGTCGAACTGGCTGCCGTCGCGGGCGAAACCGGGTTCGGCGTTGAACAGTGCTGCGAAGGTCTTCTGCACCTGGGTGATGTGCGAACCGATGGCAACCTGGCCGCCAAGCTTGGCTTTCAGATAGGCAGCAGCCGACAGGTGATCGGCGTGCACATGAGTTTCCAGAATCCACTGCACACTGGCGCCGAGCGCCTCGACCCGAGCGATCAGCTTGTCCGCCGAGCTGTGGCTGGTGCGTCCCGACTTGGGGTCGTAGTCGAGCACGCTGTCGATCAGCGCGCACTTGAGGGTCTGGCGGTCCATCACCAGGTAGCTGATGGTCGAAGTGGCCTCGTCGAACAGGCTCTCTACATGGATGTTGTTGCCGATGATCATCACACTCTCCAGATATCTGCAGCGCCTTGTTAGGCTTAGGCAGTAACCCAGGGTTTATCAAGATGCATGCCAGGGTTTCAATGAGGCGTTATGGCCCACCTGTCCGCAGTGCTACAGCTATCGCAGCGTTGTCTTCCTCACAATTCGCTGCCAGCACTGCCAGTGGTTGGCAGTCGACTGTCAGCCAATGGCAGTCACTGGCAGTCCTTGCTACGCTCGCCAGGTACCCGCAACCGGTTCTGGTCATGTCTGCGCTTTCCGCTTCTCATCCAGCCATCCTCGGCCTGGTGTCCTACCTTGAGCACGATGTGCACCCGTCGATCGTGCTCGACACCGACTACAACATCCTTGCGGCCAATGCTGCCTACCGGCGTCAGTTCGGCATCAATGACAGTGCACCGCTGGGCGAGAAATGTCATCGCGTCTCTCATCACTACGCGGTGCCCTGTGATCAGGCCGGCGAGCACTGCCCGATGCGCAAAGCCTGGGACAGCAAAGTGCCGGAGCGGGTCCTGCACATTCATCACACCCCACGCGGGCCCGAGCATGTCGACGTCGAGTTGCGGCCAATCCTCGATGAGCAGGGCAGGGTGGTTGCTTTCGTCGAGCGCCTTAACACCGTGACCCTGGCTGCCGCCCAGCCACAGCAGCAAGGGCTGGTTGGCCGCGCGCCGGCGTTCCAGGCGGCGCTGGCCAGCTTGCAACGCGCCGCGCCAGCGCAGATTCCGGTGTTGCTGCAAGGCGAGTCCGGCACTGGCAAGGAGTTGTTCGCCCGTGCCCTGCACCTGGGCAGCCCGCGCGCGACCGGCCCGCTGGTGGTGGTCGACTGCACTGGGCTCAATGACAGCCTGTTCGAGAGTGAGCTGTTCGGCTATGAGAAAGGCGCGTTCACTGGCGCGACCCAGCGCAAGATCGGTCTCGCCGAAGCGGCCCATGGCGGCACGCTGTTCCTCGACGAAATAGGTGAAGTGCCGCTGACCATGCAGGTCAAGTTGTTGCGACTGATCGAGTCGGGCAGCTTCCGCCCGGTGGGCAGTTTGCGCACCGTGCACTCAGACTTCCGCTTGATCTCGGCTACCCACAAGCCGCTCAAAGAGATGGTGGCAGCAGGTACCTTTCGCGAGGACCTGTACTACCGAATCAGCGGTTTTCCGATTCGCTTGCCAGCGCTACGCGAGCGAGTAGAGGACCTACCGATGCTGGCGCAGAGCTTGTTACAGCGCATGGCTGGCGCACATACCGTCACGCTGACACCTGAAGCGCAAGCGCGCCTGAGCTTGCATGCCTTCCCGGGCAATATCCGCGAGCTGCGCAATATCCTCGAACGCGCGCGATTGTTTGCCGATGACGGGCTGATCCGCCCAGAGTATTTGCCTGAGGACCTGGCCCCCGCCAGCTCGAATGTATCGACACGAGACTCGCGTAATTCGCTAGCCGACCTCGCGCAGTTGGTGGAGCAGTTCCAAGGGCCGCGCAGCGAGCTGGCGCAGGTACTGGGCATCAGTGAACGCACGCTGTATCGCCGGCTACGTGAGCTTGGGCTTTGAGAGGGTCGAATGCGCTGCTGTTCCACGTGGAACATGCCTGCGCAGGGACGTCGGATTTTGCACACTATGTCGCGATCAGCCGCGCAGACGACGCCTAGAGACCACCCACAGTCGCGCAGGCGTCAGCGCTGTAATTTATCTTTGCTACGGTCTCAGTTCTCATTGCAAGGGGGCGTACCGTCATGAAGCTCGTACCAAAAGTGTTGGCTGCCGCGATCTGTCTCGGCCTAGCCAGCCAGGTGTGCGCGACTGAACTCAAGCACTGGCCAGAGCCTGCTGCCAAACAACTCGATGCCATGATCGCCGCGAATGCCAACAAGGGTAACTACGCGGTTTTCGACATGGACAACACCAGCTACCGCTTCGACCTTGAGGAAGCGCTGCTGCCGTTCATGGAAAACAAAGGGCTGATTACCCGCGATACACTGGACCCTTCCCTCAAGCTCATCCCCTTCAAAGACACTGCTGACCACAAAGAGAGTCTGTTCAGCTACTACTACCGCCTCTGTGAACTGGATGACATGGTTTGCTACCCATGGGTAGCACAGGTGTTTTCGGGCTTCACCCTCCAAGAGCTGAAGGGTTACGTAGATGAGTTGATGGCTTCCAAGAAGCCAGTGCCGGCCACCTACTACGATGGCGACACGGTAAAAACCACCGAAGTCCAACCGCCCAAAGTCTTCACGGGCCAGACTGAGCTGTACAACAAGCTCATGGAAAACGGCATTGAGGTCTATGTGATCACTGCTGCGTCCGAGGAGCTGGTACGCATGGTCGCCTCTGATCCCAAGTATGGCTACAACGTCAAACCGGAAAATGTAATCGGTGTGACCACGCTGCTGAAAGATCGCACAACCGGTGCGCTGACCACAGCACGCAAGCAGATCAGCGCAGGCAAGTACGACGAGAAAGCCAACCTCGGTCTTGAGTTGACTCCTTACCTCTGGACCCCGGCTACCTGGATGGCCGGCAAGCATGCGGCGATTCTGACGTACATCGACCAGTGGAAAAAGCCGGTACTGGCCGGTGGCGACACACCCACCAGTGACGGCTACATGCTGTTCCACGGGGTTGATGTCAGCAAAGGTGGCATTCACCTGTGGATAAACCGGAAGGACAAATACATGACTCAGCTCGACGGCATGATAAAAGCCAACGCCACTGCTCAGGCCAAGCAAGGCTTACCGGTGACGGCTGACAAGAACTGGGTGATCGTGAAGCCGGACGACATTCAATAAGAGGTAGTCGGCTGACAGAGCAGTGAAAGACCGAAAAAACAAAAAGCCCGCGAATGCGGGCTTTTTGTTGATCGGCGGGCCCAGGCTTGAGCAGCACCGGTCATTTACAGCAGATCAGAAGTCCAGGTTGGACACCGACAGCGCGTTGTTCTCGATGAACTCACGACGAGGTTCCACTGCGTCGCCCATCAAGGTATTGAAGATCTGATCAGCAGCGATCGCATCTTCGATGGTGACCTTGAGCATGCGGCGAACCGCTGGGTCCATAGTGGTCTCCCAGAGCTGATCCGGGTTCATCTCGCCCAGACCTTTGTAGCGCTGGATGGTGTGACGCTTGGCAGTCTCGTTCATCAGCCAGTCGAGGGCTTCCTTGAACTCGCTGACTGCCTTGCGCCGTTCGCCACGTTGCACGTAAGCGCCTTCACCGAACAGGGTGCTGATCTTGCCACCCAGGTTAACCACAGTGCGGTAGTCGTTGCTGCCGAAGAAGTCACGGTTGAAGGTGATGTAGCTTGCGAGGCCGTGGGAAGTGATTTCCACTTCCGGCAGCCAAACGTTGCGCTCTTTGTCTTCACGCAGGCTGGCGTTGTAGGCCAGGCCCGACTTCTGATTGCTGTGCAGGCGAGCCTGGAAGGTTTTCAACCAAGCCTGCATGTGAGCGTGGTCACCCAACTGCTCCAGGGTGATTTCATCCATGTAGATGAAGTGCTCGGTCAGCTCCTGCGGATACAGGCGCGACAGACGCTTTAGGGTCTTCATCACACTGCGGAACTCTTGGACCAGACTTTCCAGCTGTACGCCGGAAACTGCTGGCGCCGATTCGTCCAGGTGCAGGCTGGCATCATCCAGAGCCGACTGGGTCATGTACTCTTCCATGGCCTCGTCGTCTTTGATGTACTGCTCCTGCTTGCCGCGCTTGACCTTGTACAGCGGTGGCTGAGCGATGTAGATGTAGCCGCGCTCGACCAGCTCCGGCAGCTGACGGAAGAAGAAGGTCAGCAGCAGGGTACGGATGTGCGAACCGTCGACGTCGGCATCGGTCATGATGATGATGTTGTGGTAACGCAGCTTGGCGATGTTGTACTCGTCGCGGCCGATACCACAGCCCAGCGCGGTGATCAGCGTACCGACTTCCTGGGACGAGATCATCTTGTCGAAGCGGGCTTTCTCGACGTTGAGGATCTTACCCTTCAACGGCAGGATCGCCTGGGTACGACGGTTACGGCCTTGCTTGGCCGAACCACCTGCGGAGTCACCCTCCACCAGGTACAGTTCAGACAGGGCAGGGTCCTTCTCCTGGCAGTCAGCCAGTTTCCCCGGCAGGCCAGCGATGTCCAGTGCACCTTTACGGCGAGTCATCTCACGCGCTTTACGCGCAGCTTCACGAGCACGGGCAGCGTCGATCATCTTGCCGACCACAGCCTTGGCTTCGTTGGGGTTTTCCAACAGGAAGTCAGAGAAGAACTTGTTCATCTCTTGTTCGACGGCGGTTTTCACCTCCGACGAGACCAGCTTGTCTTTGGTCTGCGAGCTGAACTTCGGATCCGGTACCTTCACCGAGATGATCGCGGTCAGGCCTTCCCGGGCGTCGTCACCCGTGGTTGCAACCTTGTTCTTCTTGGCCAGGCCTTCTTGCTCAATGTAAGCATTCAGGCTGCGGGTCAACGAAGAACGGAAGCCGACCAGGTGAGTACCACCATCGCGCTGCGGAATGTTATTGGTAAAGCACAACAGGTTTTCGTTGAAGCTGTCGTTCCACTGCAGGGCAACTTCAACACCGACGCCATCTTCACGCTGGGTGCTGAAGTGGAAGACCTGGCTGTTGACCGGCGTCTTGTTGGTGTTCAGATACTCGACAAATGCGCGCAGGCCGCCTTCATATTTGAAGAGCTCTTCTTTGCCACTGCGCTCATCCTTCAACAGAATGCCAACACCCGAGTTCAAGAACGACAACTCGCGAATACGCTTGGCCAGAATGTCCCAGCTGAAGTGGATATTCTTGAAGGTGTCAGCAGACGGCTTGAAGTGGATATGGGTACCGGTGCTGTCGCTTTCACCAACAACCGCCATAGGCGCTTGCGGTACGCCGTGGACGTAAGTCTGTTCCCAGACCTTGCCACTACGGCGTACGGTCAGAATGAGTTGCTCAGAAAGGGCGTTCACTACCGAAACGCCAACACCGTGCAGACCGCCGGATACTTTGTACGAGTTGTCGTCGAACTTACCGCCGGCGTGCAGCACAGTCATGATGACTTCAGCAGCTGAGACGCCTTCTTCTTTATGGACGTCGACCGGAATACCACGGCCGTTGTCGCGGACGCTGATGGATTCGTCCGGGTGGATGATGACGGTGATGTCATCGCAGTGACCGGCGAGGGCTTCGTCGATCGAGTTGTCGACCACCTCGAAGACCATGTGGTGCAGGCCGCTGCCATCATCGGTGTCGCCGATATACATGCCGGGACGTTTGCGTACGGCATCAAGCCCTTTCAGCACTTTAATGCTGGACGAGTCGTACGTTTGATTTTCGCTCATGCCTTCACTCCCGATGGTCGTGGGTCTGGGTGATACGGCCCTGTTCCACGTGGAACAAAGCAACTGGCGTTTCCGTCTGCCAGCCTTCCCTCAGTAATTCGTGATCTACACAGGTGATGAACACCTGGCAGCGTAATTCTTCAAGCAAGCGGCACAGTGCGCGGCGATGCTGCTCGTCCAGCTCAGACGGCAGGTCATCTACGAGATAGATACAAAGACCGCGGCGAGCCTGGCTAACCAGATGACCTTGGGCGATGCGCAATGCGCACACCACAAGTTTCTGTTGCCCACGGGACAAGATATCCGCAGCGTTGTTTGCACCAATACGCAGGCGCAAATCTGCACGTTGCGGACCGGCCTGGGTATGGCCAATCTGCTGATCGCGTTGAAGAGAAGTGGCGAGGACCTCGTTAAGTTCCCGGTCCTTGTCCCAGCCGCGATAGTAGCTCAAGGTCAATCCGTCCAGCTCGACCAGTTCGCTCAGGGTACGCTCGAAGACGGGCTTCAAGGCCTTGATGTAGGTGCGACGGTATTCATCTATCTCCGCGCTCGCCAGGCACAATTCTCGGTCCCAGGCGGCTTGCGAAGCAGCGTCAAGTGTACCATGCCGCAACCATGAGTTCCGCTGCCGCAGCGCCTTCTGCAAGCGCTGCCAAGCACCGAGGAAACGGGGTTCCACGTGGAACACTCCCCAGTCGAGGAACTGCCGGCGTATTTTCGGAGCGCCCTCGAGCAGGCGAAAGCTGTCCGGGTTGATCAATTGCAGCGGCAGTAGCTCGGCCAGCTGCGCAGCACTGCGAGCGTTCTGCCCATCGATGCGAATGGTGAAGTCGCCCTGGCGCTCGCGTGATACACCCAGGTTGCTGGTGCCACCTTCGGCCAGTTGCACTTCACCAAAGACGGTACAGGTCGGCTGCTCGTACTGGATAACCGGCGTCAGTCGGGTGCTGCGAAATGATCGGGCCAGGCCCAGAAGGTGCACGGCTTCAAGCACGCTGGTCTTGCCGCTGCCGTTGGCGCCGTAAAGGATGTTGATGCGGGGGGAGGGCGTGAGGGTCACCGGGTGCAGGTTGCGCACCGCAGTGACCATGATACGTCGGAGGGACATTCGCTCAGCTACAGATCACAGGCGCATCGGCATGACGACGTAAGACGAATCGTCGTTGCCTGCTTCCTGCAGCAGGGCACTGCTGTTGGAGTCGGACAGAATCAGACGAACCTGTTCTGTGGTCATTACGCCCAGTACGTCCAGCAAGTAGCTGACGTTGAAGCCGATCTCCAGCGCGCTGCCGTTATAGTCGACGCTGATTTCTTCCTCAGCTTCTTCCTGCTCAGGGTTGTTGGCCTGGATTTTCAGTTGGCCGGCGGCCAACTGCAGGCGAATCCCGCGGTACTTTTCGTTGGACAGAATCGCAGTACGGCTGAAAGCTTCACGCAATGCCTGACGATCACCCACCACCAGCTTGTCACCGCCTTTAGGCAGCACTCGCTCATAGTCAGGGAACTTGCCGTCTACCAGCTTGGAAGTAAATGTGAATTCACCGGTGGTGGCGCGGATATGGTGCTGGCCCAGCACGATGCTGACCATGCCTTCCGGATCGGTCAGCAAACGCGCCAGCTCCAGGATACCTTTGCGCGGCACGATCACCTGGTGACGGTCAGCTTGCTCGATTCCAGCGGTCATCGAGCACATCGCCAGGCGATGGCCGTCAGTAGCAACGGCGCGCAGGGTGCCTGGGGACACTTCAAGCAGCATACCGTTGAGGTAGTAGCGCACGTCCTGCTGAGCCATGGCGAAGCTGGTGCGCTCGATCAGACGGCGCAGGCGGCTCTGCTCCAGGTCGCAGGTCAGCGAGCCTGGGCCTTCTTCAACAGTCGGGAAGTCATTGGCGGGCAGCGTCGACAGGGTGAAGCGGCTGCGACCGGCTTTAACCAGCAGCTTCTGCTCATCAACCTTGATGTCGATCAGCGCGTCACTTGGCAAGCTCTTGCAGATGTCCATCAGCTTACGTGCCGGGACAGTGATTTCGCCTGGCTCGGCTGGTTCTTCCAGCTGCACGCGACCAACCAGTTCGACTTCCAGGTCGGTACCGGTCAACGACAGCTGCTGGCCTTGTACGACCAACAGGACGTTGGACAGGACCGGCAAGGTCTGGCGACGCTCGACGACACCTGCGACCAGTTGCAGGGGTTTCAACAGGGCTTCGCGTTGAATGGTGAAATGCATGGTCTAGTCCCTTGCCTTCAAAATGGCTGCGCCGGCGATCATCATGTCGTCAGCGTCCGCAGCAGGTTCTTGTAGTCCTCGCGGATGTCCGCATCGGATTCTTTCAGTTCGTTGATCTTGCGGCAGGCGTGCAGCACGGTGGTGTGGTCGCGGCCGCCAAACATATCGCCAATCTCAGGCAAGCTGTGGTTGGTCAGCTCTTTCGACAACGCCATGGCTACCTGACGCGGACGCGCTACCGAGCGCGAGCGACGCTTGGACAGCAGATCGGAGATCTTGATCTTGTAGTACTCAGCGACGGTGCGCTGAATGTTATCCACACTGACCAATTTATCCTGCAGCGCCAGCAAGTCCTTCAGCGACTCGCGGATCAGCTCGATGGTGATATCGCGGCCCATGAAGTGCGAGTGAGCGATGACCCGCTTCAGCGCGCCCTCCAGCTCACGCACGTTGGAACGAATACGCTGGGCAATGAAGAAGGCTGCGTCATGCGGCAAATCCACCTTGGCCTGGTCGGCCTTCTTCATCAGGATCGCAACGCGGGTCTCGAGTTCTGGCGGCTCGACTGCAACAGTCAAACCCCAGCCGAAGCGCGATTTCAGACGCTCTTCAAGGCCTTCGATTTCCTTCGGATAGCGGTCGCTGGTCAAAATCACCTGCTGACCGCCTTCAAGCAAGGCGTTGAAGGTGTGGAAAAACTCTTCCTGCGAACGCTCCTTGCGGGCGAAGAACTGAATGTCATCGATCAGCAGCGCATCGACTGAGCGGTAGAAGCGCTTGAACTCGTTGATGGCATTGAGCTGAAGCGCCTTGACCATGTCGGCCACGAAGCGCTCGGAATGCAGGTACACCACCTTGGCATTCGGGTTCTTCTTCAGCAGGTGGTTACCCACAGCGTGCATCAAGTGAGTTTTCCCCAGGCCTACACCGCCATACAGAAAGAGCGGGTTGTACCCATGCTTGGGGTTATCCGCCACCTGCCACGCAGCCGCACGGGCAAGTTGGTTGGATTTACCTTCCACAAACGTATCGAAGGTGAACGTGCGGTTCAGATAGCTGGTGTGCTTGAGCGCACCTTCTACCTGCACAGTGCGCTGTTCAGTGCGCCCAGGTGCAGTTGGCTGCACGGGCGTATCGCCGCCCATCGAGTCAAAGCTGTGGCGCGAGGTCGGCTCTTCGACTTCGTTGACCATTACCGGCTCGATCGATTTGGCCGCAGTGCGCTCTTCAGACGGAGCCGCAGGTGCAGGCTGCTGAGACTGTGCAATCGCTGCCGCCGCAGCACTGACCGGGGCGTTGGGAGCTGCGCGTGCTGCAGAACTGCGGCGGCTGCCTATCAACAAGGACAGCGCCGGTGCGATGCCGCTGCCGTGCTCACCCAGCAGCTCAAGCAGCCGGCCCAGGTACTTTTCATTGACCCAGTCGAGGACGAAGCGATTAGGCGCGTATACGCGCAGCTCGTCGCCTTCGGCTTCGACCTGTAGTGGACGGATCCAGGTGTTGAATTGCTGGGCAGGCAGTTCGTCGCGCAGAAGCTCCACGCACTGCTGCCAAAGTTCCACTGACACGGATATCCCCTGAGTTGAAAGCCGGATGAGGCAAAAAGCAAACCGCCATTGTACCGGGCGGGTGAGTACTTATCCACATAAGAGCGGCATGGATGGCGTGCCAAAGCAGCCAATTCATGTCCGAAAAGCCATCTTAACCCCTGAATAAGCTCTGTGGATAACCCCACATAAGGGCTATGCACAACCCTGGGTTGAAGCCTGTGGATAAAACCCCTGTGGATAAACAGCCATTCGATCCACAGGTTTCGACCATGCGCAGCACAAGCGCAGCACCTGTTTCTGACAGAGTCTACGATCTCTGTACATAGCATGGATAAAGGGCTGCGCAATGTTATCCACAGAAAAGGCTGTGTATAAGATCTATAAGTTATTCAGAAAAGCTTTATATATGCCTCTTTTATATTTTCATATTGAGCGTGTCTGTGAAAAGCGCTCAGGCCGATGACACACTCGGTCCAGCGCCACCTCATCCACCTCGCCGATGAAAAAAGTGCTGCCATCCATAAGGAAAGGCTGGTTGGAAATTGACCTATTGGCTTGCTTTCTCTAGAATCGCCGATCTCTTAAAACGGGGGCCATTCCGGCCCGTGTCGTCGAACCCAGGTAACACGCCATGAAACGTACTTTCCAACCAAGCACCATCAAGCGCGCGCGCACCCACGGCTTCCGTGCCCGTATGGCCACCAAGAACGGTCGTGCAGTACTGTCGCGTCGTCGCGCCAAAGGCCGTAAGCGTCTGGCCGTTTGATTTTTCGGCACAGGTGGTGAGTCAGGACTTCAGTCGGGATAAGCGACTGCTTACAGCCCGGCACTTCAAAGCGGTCTTCGACTCGCCAACTGGCAAGGTTCCAGGCAAAAGCCTGCTTATCCTTGCCCGCGAGAACGGCCTCGATCACCCGCGCCTCGGCTTGGTGATCGGCAAGAAGAGCGTCAAGCTTGCCGTTCAACGCAATCGCCTCAAACGTTTGATGCGTGATTCCTTTCGTCTGAATCAGCAGAGTCTTGCTGGGCTGGACATTGTGATCGTCGCGCGCAAAGGCTTGGGCGAGGTAGAAAACCCAGAATTGCACCAACACTTTGGCAAACTCTGGAAGCGCCTGGCTCGCAGTCGGCCCTCTCCAGCGGTAACTGCCGATCCTGCAGGGGTAGACAGTCCAGATGCGTAAACTGGCCCTCGTTCCGATCCAGTTTTACCGTTACGCCATTAGTCCTCTGATGGCCAGCCACTGTCGTTTCTACCCCAGCTGCTCCTGTTACGCCTACGAAGCCATTGAAAACTATGGCCTCTTGCGTGGCGGGTGGCTAGCCGTTCGTCGCCTGGGGCGTTGTAATCCGTGGAACGACGGCGGTTTCGATCCCGTCCCACCCGCTCCCTCCTCCCGAACTTCTTCGATAGCCGAGTAATCATGGATATTAAACGCACGATCCTGATCGTCGCCCTGGCAATCGTGGCCTACGTGCTGGTCCTTAAATGGAACCAGGACTACGGTCAGGCTGCTCTGCCGACTCAGCACACTGCTGCCAGCAACGCTGCACCGGCTCTGCCGGACACCGTACCGGCTGGTAACAACGACGGCGCCAGCGCCGACGTGCCGAGCGCCAATGCTGATGCCAGCCCGGCCGAACTGGCTCCAGTGGCCGTCAGCAAGGACCTGATCCGCGTCAAGACCGACGTCCTTGATCTGGCTATCGACCCGGTCGGTGGTGACATCGTCCAGCTGAACCTGCCGCAATTCCCGCGTCGTCAGGATCATCCGGATATCCCGTTCCAGCTGTTCGACAACGGCAATGAGCGCACCTACCTGGCCCAAAGCGGCCTGACCGGCGCCAATGGCCCGGACGCCCGCGCCACCGGTCGCCCTGTATATGCCGCCGAGCAGAAGAGCTTCCAGCTGGCCGATGGCCAGGAACAACTGGTCGTCGACCTGAAGTTCAGCGAGAACGGCGTCAACTACATCAAGCGCTTCAGCTTCAAGCGCGGCGAGTACGATCTGACCGTCAGCTACCTGATCGACAACCAGAGCGGCCAGGCCTGGTCGGGCAACATGTTTGCTCAGCTCAAGCGTGATGCCAGCTCCGATCCATCGTCGAGCACCGCGACCGGTACCGCGACCTACCTGGGCGCTGCCCTGTGGACGCCGTCCGAGCCGTACAAGAAAGTGTCGATGAAAGACATCGACAAGGGCAGCCTGAAAGAAACCGTATCCGGTGGCTGGGTTGCCTGGCTGCAGCACTACTTCGTGACTGCCTGGATTCCGGCCAAGTCAGACAACAACGTCCTGCAGACCCGGAAAGACAGCCAAGGCAACTACATCATCGGCTACACCGGCCCGGCGCTCAGCGTGCCTGCTGGTGGCAAGGTCGAAACCAGCGCCATGCTGTACGCCGGTCCGAAGATTCAGTCCAAGCTCAAGGAGTTGTCCCCAGGCCTGGAACTGACCGTCGACTACGGCTTCCTGTGGTTCATTGCCCAGCCGATCTTCTGGCTGCTGCAACATATCCACAGCCTGCTGGGTAACTGGGGCTGGTCGATCATCGTCCTGACCATGCTGATCAAAGGTCTGTTCTTCCCGCTGTCGGCTGCCAGCTACCGTTCGATGGCGCGCATGCGTGCCGTATCGCCGAAACTGGCCGCGCTGAAGGAACGCTTCGGTGACGATCGCCAGAAGATGTCCCAGGCGATGATGGAGCTGTACAAGAAAGAGAAGATCAACCCGCTCGGTGGCTGCTTGCCGATCCTGGTGCAGATGCCGGTGTTCCTGGCCCTGTACTGGGTTCTGCTGGAAAGCGTCGAGATGCGCCAGGCACCATGGATGCTGTGGATTACCGACCTGTCGATCAAGGATCCGTTCTTCATCCTGCCGATCATCATGGGCGCGACCATGTTCATCCAGCAGCGCCTGAACCCAACCCCGCCGGATCCGATGCAGGCGAAGGTCATGAAAATGATGCCAATCATCTTCACCTTCTTCTTCCTGTGGTTCCCAGCTGGTCTGGTGCTGTACTGGGTTGTGAACAACTGCCTGTCGATTTCGCAGCAGTGGTACATCACTCGCCGTATCGAAGCAGCCTCCAAAAGTGCTGCCGCCTAACAGGCTGATACGCTAGCCTGTGAATAAAAACGCCCCCTCGTGGGGCGTTTTTGCTATCTGTGTAATGAATTTGTGGAGAGGCTTGCGAGCATGAACCCTGTGCGTGAAACCATCGCCGCGATTGCCACCGCCCAAGGCCGCGGTGGGGTTGGCATCGTCCGGCTGTCAGGTCCATTGGCGAGCGAGGCCGGGCTGGCCATTACCGGCCGCAGCCTGAAACCACGTTATGCACACTACGGCCCGTTCCGCGACCAGGACGGCCTGGTGCTCGACGAGGGCATCGCCTTGTTTTTCCCCGGGCCGAACTCGTTCACCGGCGAAGACGTGCTCGAGCTGCAGGGCCACGGCGGCCCGGTGGTATTGGACATGCTCTTGCAGCGTTGCCTGCAGCTGGGCAGCCGCCTGGCGCGTCCGGGTGAATTCAGTGAGCGGGCATTTCTCAACGACAAACTCGACCTGGCCCAGGCAGAAGCCATCGCCGACCTGATCGAGGCCAGCTCGACTCAGGCTGCGCGAAATGCACTGCGGTCACTGCAGGGCGAGTTTTCCAAACGTGTGCACAGCCTGACCGAAGCATTGATTGCCTTGCGCATCTACGTCGAGGCGGCGATCGATTTTCCCGAAGAGGAGATCGATTTCCTCGCCGATGGCCACGTACTGGGCATGCTCGATGAGGTTCGCACTGCGTTATCCACAGTGCAGAAGGAAGCAGGCCAGGGCGCATTGCTGCGTGACGGCATGAACGTGGTGATCGCCGGCCGGCCCAATGCCGGCAAGTCGAGCCTGCTCAACCGGCTGGCCGGGCGCGAAGCGGCGATCGTAACTGAAATCGCCGGCACCACCCGGGACATCCTGCGTGAACATATCCACATCGATGGCATGCCGTTGCACGTTGTGGATACCGCAGGCCTGCGCGATACCGATGATCATGTGGAAAAGATCGGGGTGGAACGTGCGTTGAAGGCAATCAGCGAAGCTGACCGTGTGCTGCTCGTCGTCGACAGTACCGCGCCGGAAGCGGCAGATCCATTCGCTTTGTGGCCCGAATTTCTCGACCAACGGCCAGATCCGGGTAAAGTCACCCTGATTCGCAACAAGGCCGACCTCAGTGGTGAAGCGGTTGCAGTTGAACAATGCGCCGATGGCCACGTCACCATCACGCTTAGCGCCAAGGGCGATGACACCGGCTTGGAGCTGCTGCGCGAGCACCTGAAAGCCTGCATGGGTTATCAACAGACCTCCGAAAGCAGCTTCAGCGCGCGTCGGCGCCACCTGGAGGCGCTGAACATCGCAAGTACGCATCTGGAGCACGGTCGTGCTCAGCTCACGCTGGCGGGCGCGGGAGAGCTGCTGGCCGAGGATCTGCGCATGGCGCAGCAGGCACTCGGCGAAATTACCGGTGCGTTCAGCTCGGACGACCTGCTTGGGCGCATCTTCTCCAGCTTCTGTATCGGTAAATAATCCACAAATCTGTCGCCGACGGGCCTGAGCGCAGGCCTTTCGGCCCATGACAGCGGCAGCACACTGGACGCAATGTCCGGTTTTACTCCCTCCTTTGTAAAAAATCCCTAATCCGTGGCTGCTGATTTTGATCAACAGGCTCGTTCTCTGCGTCTAAGCTCTGTGGATAAGCCGCCCTTAGCTCAGTTGATAACCATGCTTTTTTTCTGAGGATAAATCCGCCTGTGGGTAACATGGCATTCTATCCACAGGCTCAAAGGGCTTATCCAGAGCCCTCATAGGCACATGGACACAGGGTTTAATTCCTCTGTACATACCATGAATTATGGCCTGTAGCGTTCTATCCACAGATAATGGCCTGCATAGAAATAAACATAAAAACAAAGCTTTTAAATATTTTCCTTTTTAATTTCTGTTATCCCGTTCATCCACAGGCTGGTCAAAATTTGCGCAGACGGTTTCTTTAGAAGGCAGGAAGTCGCATACTTGTCCGCTTAATTTTTCTATTCGCGAAACAGGCACGAGGTGCGTGGTGGATTTCCCTTCCCGTTTTGAAGTGATCGTCATCGGCGGCGGCCATGCCGGTACCGAGGCTGCGCTTGCGTCTGCACGCATGGGTGTAAAAACCCTGTTGCTGACCCACAACGTGGAAACCCTCGGTCACATGAGCTGCAACCCAGCTATCGGTGGCATCGGCAAGAGCCATCTGGTCAAAGAGATCGATGCGCTCGGCGGCGCCATGGCGTTGGCCACCGACAAAAGCGGTATCCAGTTCCGTGTTCTGAACAACCGCAAAGGTCCAGCTGTACGGGCAACCCGTGCCCAGGCCGACCGAGCTATCTACAAGGCGGTGGTACGCGAGATTCTCGAGAACCAGCCCAACCTGTGGATTTTCCAGCAGTCCTGTGACGACCTGATCGTCGAGCAGGACCAGGTCAAGGGCGTGGTTACACAAATGGGTCTGCGCTTTTTCGCGGATTCGGTGGTGTTGACCAGTGGCACCTTCCTCGGCGGGCTTATCCACATCGGCATGCAGAACTACAGCGGTGGTCGCGCCGGTGACCCGCCTTCCAATGCCTTGGCCCAACGCATGCGTGAACTGCCGCTGCGTGTCGGTCGCCTGAAAACCGGTACACCGCCACGCATCGACGGCCGCTCGGTGGATTTCTCGGTAATGACCGGGCAGCCGGGTGATACACCGATTCCAGTGATGTCGTTCATGGGCAACGCGCAGATGCATCCGCGTCAGGTCAGCTGCTGGATTACCCATACCAACGCCCGCACCCACGAGATCATTGCCTCGAACCTGGATCGCTCGCCGATGTATTCGGGCGTGATCGAAGGCGTCGGCCCGCGTTACTGCCCGTCGATCGAAGACAAGATCCACCGCTTTGCCGACAAGGACAGCCACCAGGTATTCATCGAGCCGGAAGGCCTGACTACCCACGAGCTGTACCCCAACGGCATTTCCACTTCGTTGCCGTTCGACGTGCAACTGGAGCTGGTGCGCTCGATCCGTGGTATGGAAAACGCCCACATCGTGCGCCCCGGCTATGCCATCGAGTACGACTACTTCGACCCGCGTGATCTCAAGTACAGCCTCGAGACCAAGGTCATCGGCGGCTTGTTCTTCGCCGGTCAGATCAACGGCACCACCGGTTACGAAGAGGCCGGTGCACAAGGTTTGCTCGCCGGGACCAACGCTGCGCTGCGCGCGCAGGGCCGTGACAGCTGGTGCCCGCGGCGCGACGAGGCCTACCTCGGGGTGCTGGTCGATGACCTGATTACCCTCGGCACTCAGGAGCCGTACCGCATGTTCACTTCACGTGCCGAGTACCGCCTGATCCTGCGCGAAGACAACGCCGACCTGCGCCTGACCGAGAAGGGCCGTGAGCTCGGCTTGATCGACGATCAGCGTTGGGCCGCGTTCTGCACCAAGCGCGAAGGCATCGAACGTGAAGAACAGCGCCTGAAATCCACCTGGGTGCGCCCTAATACTGCGCAAGGCCAAGCCATTGTGGATAAGTTCGGCACGCCGCTGAGTCACGAGTACAGCCTGCTAAACCTGCTGGCCCGCCCAGAGATCGACTATGTCGGCCTGATCGAGGCTACCGGGGGCGAAATCCTCGATGCACAGGTTGCCGAGCAGGTCGAAATAAAGACCAAGTACGCCGGCTACATTGACCGCCAGCAGGAAGAAATCGCCCGCCTGCGCGCCAGTGAAGACACCCAGTTGCCTGTGGATATCGACTACACGACGATTTCCGGGCTGTCCAAAGAGATCCAGAGCAAGCTTGGCCAGACCCGTCCAGAGACTCTCGGCCAGGCTTCGCGTATCCCCGGCGTCACGCCGGCGGCGATTTCGCTGTTGTTGATCCACCTGAAAAAACGCGGCGCTGGCCGCGAATTGGAGCAAAGCGCTTGAGTTCTTCGGTCACCCCGCAGCACGCAGAAGAGTTGTCCACAGGCGCGCGCCAGCTTGGCGTCGCCCTGAGCGAGCAGCAGCACCAGCAATTGCTGGGTTATCTGGCCCTGTTGATAAAATGGAACAAGGCCTACAATCTCACCGCAGTGCGCGATCCTGATGAAATGGTTTCGCGGCATTTGCTCGACAGCCTCAGCGTGATGCCGTTTATCCACAGCGACGCGCAAAGCTGGCTCGATGTTGGCAGCGGTGGTGGCATGCCCGGTATCCCGTTGGCGATTCTGCACCCGCACAAGCAAGTGACCCTGCTCGACAGCAACGGCAAGAAAACCCGCTTCCTGACCCAGGTGAAGCTGGAGCTCAAGCTCGACAACCTGCAGGTTATCCACAGCCGGGTCGAGGAGTATCAACCGGCGCAGCCGTTTGCCGGGATCATCTCCCGAGCGTTCAGCAGCATGGAGAACTTCACCGGCTGGACGCGCCACCTCGGTGACACGCAGACGCACTGGCTTGCAATGAAAGGGCTGCATCCTGCCGACGAACTGGTAGCATTGCCCGCAGACTTCACAGTCGAAAGCGAGCAGGCCCTGACCGTTCCGGGTTGTCAGGGCCAGCGTCATCTGCTGATACTGCGCCGCAAGGCATGACTGGGAACACACGCAACAATGGCTAAGGTATTCGCAATTGCGAACCAGAAGGGTGGTGTGGGTAAAACCACCACCTGCATCAATCTCGCCGCATCGCTGGCTGCGACCAAGCGTCGTGTGCTGCTGATCGACCTCGATCCGCAGGGCAACGCGACCATGGGCAGCGGGGTCGACAAGCATGAGCTCGAGCATTCGGTCTATGACCTGCTGATTGGCGAATGCGACCTGGCCCAGGCGATGCACTACTCCGAGCACGGTGGCTATCAGCTGCTGCCGGCCAACCGCGACCTGACCGCCGCGGAAGTCGTCCTGCTGGAAATGCAGGTCAAGGAGAGCCGCCTGCTCAATGCGCTGGCGCCGATCCGCGACAACTACGATTTCATCCTGATCGACTGCCCGCCGTCGTTGTCGATGCTGACGCTCAATGCGCTGGTAGCCTCCGATGGCGTGATCATCCCGATGCAGTGCGAGTACTACGCATTGGAAGGTCTCAGCGACCTTGTGGATAACATCAAGCGCATCGCCGCCAAGCTGAACCCGCAGCTGAGGATCGAGGGTCTGCTACGGACGATGTTCGATCCGCGCCTGAGCCTGAACAATGACGTCTCGGCGCAGCTCAAGCAGCACTTCGGCGACCAGCTCTACGACACCGTGATCCCGCGCAACATTCGCCTGGCCGAAGCGCCAAGCTTCGGCATGCCGGCGCTGGCCTACGACAAGCAATCGCGTGGCGCGCAGGCTTATCTGGCCCTGGCCGGCGAGCTGGTCCGCCGCCAACGTCGGCCATCACGCACTGCACAAACAACTTAAGGAATCCGCATGGCCGTTAAGAAACGAGGTCTCGGACGTGGGTTGGATGCACTGCTCAGTGGTCCTTCCGTCAGCTCGCTCGAGGAGCAGGCTGTCAAGATCGACCAGAAAGAACTGCAACACCTGCCGGTCGAGCTGATCCAGCGTGGCAAGTACCAGCCACGCCGTGACATGGACCCGGAGGCGCTGGAAGAGCTGGCCGCCTCGATCCGTATCCAGGGCGTGATGCAGCCGATCGTGGTCCGTCCGATCGCTGATGACCGCTTCGAGATCATCGCCGGTGAACGCCGCTGGCGGGCGACTCAGCTGGCTGGCCTTGACACCATCCCGGCGATGGTCCGCGATGTGCCCGATGAAACCGCCATTGCCATGGCACTGATCGAGAACATCCAGCGTGAAGACCTCAACCCGCTGGAAGAGGCGATCGCCCTGCAACGGCTGCAGCAGGAGTTTGAACTGACTCAGCAGCAGGTTGCCGATGCGGTCGGCAAGTCGCGGGTGACCGTGGCCAACCTGCTGCGCCTGATCTCGTTGCCGGAGGCGATCAAGACCATGCTCGCTCATGGTGATCTGGAGATGGGCCATGCGCGTGCTTTGCTCGGTCTTGAAGAGAATCGGCAGGAAGAGGGGGCGCGTCATGTTGTCGCACGTGGCCTGACCGTGCGCCAAACCGAGGCACTGGTACGCCAGTGGTTGAGCGGTAAACCTGATCCGGTAGAACCGAACAAACCTGATCCGGACATCGCTCGCCTTGAACAGCGTCTGGCAGAGCGGCTGGGCTCCGCAGTGCAGATTCGCCATGGCAACAAGGGCAAAGGCCAGCTGGTAATCCGTTATAACTCGCTAGATGAGTTGCAGGGTGTGCTTGCTCACATCCGCTGAAACAATTCCTGTTGTAGCGCGTAGTCGGAAATCACTACCCAAGAGTTGAATAGGGGTTAAACCACCCCTATACTCTGCGCGCATTTTGTCGGCACAAATTATGCCAAGTCGATGCTGACTTGAGGGTCGACATTCGAGGAGTAGTGGTGATGGAAACCCGCACGCCAAACCGCTTGCCTTTCCATCGCTGGGCGGTTTTTCCAGTGCTGCTGACGCAATGTGTCGTTGTCCTGCTGGCAACTTTGGTGTTGTGGCAGTGGAAGGGTGCAGTCAGTGGATATTCAGGCCTCTGTGGAGGACTGATTGCCTGGTTGCCCAATGTATATTTTGCCTGGAAGGCTTTTCGCTTTAGCGGAGCCCGGGCAGCGCAGGCCATCGTCAAGTCGTTCTACGCAGGCGAGGCAGGCAAATTGATTTTGACGGCAGTGCTGTTTGCACTGACCTTCGCAGGAGTGAAGCCATTGGCGCCGTTAGCAGTCTTCGGCGTCTTCATGCTGACCCAACTGGTCAGCTGGTTCGCGCCCCTGCTAATGAATAAAAGACTTTCGAGACCTAAGGGCGTTTGAGGCAACCATGGCAGCAGAAACCGCTTCGGGCTATATCCAGCACCACTTGCAGAACCTGACCTACGGTCAACTACCAGACGGCAGCTGGGGCTTGGCCCATTCGGCTGCTGAAGCCAAGGCTATGGGTTTCTGGGCATTCCACCTGGACACCCTGGGCTGGTCGGTTGCACTGGGTCTGATCTTCCTGTTCATCTTCCGCATGGCAGCCAAGAAGGCCACTTCCGGCCAACCTGGCGGTCTGCAGAACTTCGTCGAAGTGATGGTCGATTTCGTTCACGGCAGCGTGAAGGACTCGTTCCACGGTCGTAGCCCGGTGATTGCACCGCTGGCGCTGACTATCTTCGTCTGGGTGTTCCTGATGAACGCCATCGACCTGGTACCGGTTGACTGGATCCCGCAACTGGCGATCCTGATCTCGGGCGACCCGCACATCCCGTTCCGCGCTGTGTCGACTACCGACCCTAACGCTACTCTGGGCATGGCCCTGAGCGTGTTCGCGCTGATCATCTTCTACAGCATCAAGGTCAAGGGCATCGGCGGCTTCATCGGCGAACTGACCCTGCATCCGTTCGGCAGCAAGAACGTCTTCGTTCAGGCGCTGCTGATCCCGGTCAACTTCCTGCTGGAATTCGTTACCCTGATCGCCAAGCCGATCTCGCTGGCCCTGCGACTGTTCGGCAACATGTATGCCGGCGAGCTGGTGTTCATCCTGATCGCGGTGATGTTCGGCAGCGGCCTGCTCTGGCTCAGCGGCCTGGGCGTGGTGCTGCAATGGGCGTGGGCTGTGTTCCACATCCTGATCATCACACTGCAAGCATTCATCTTCATGATGCTGACCATCGTCTACCTGTCGATGGCGCACGAAGATAACCATTAAGACCGCCTGGCGTGTCTGATAGCCTTCCCCGCCTGGCTGGGGGGAGGGCTGAAAAAGTCCGCAAGGGCAGCTGTACCAAACGATTCGTTTTACCGCTTCAAACTAAAAAACCTAACCAATACGACGTAAAAGTCGGGAGGAAAGATGGAAACTGTAGTTGGTCTTACCGCTATTGCTGTTGCTCTGCTGATCGGTCTGGGCGCACTGGGCACCGCCATTGGTTTCGGCCTGCTGGGCGGCAAGTTCCTCGAAGGTGCTGCTCGTCAGCCTGAGATGGTTCCAATGCTGCAGGTCAAAATGTTCATCGTTGCCGGTCTGCTCGACGCCGTAACCATGATCGGTGTTGGTATTGCTCTGTTCTTCACCTTCGCAAACCCGTTCGTTGGTCAACTCGCTGGCTAATCATCTCGTCCTACGAGTTGATGGCTGGTGATGAACAAAGACCGAGCGAGGTGTTGGCGTGAACATTAATGCAACCCTGATTGGCCAATCCGTTGCCTTCTTGATTTTTGTTGTTTTCTGCATGAAGTACGTTTGGCCTCCGGTCATCGCTGCTCTGCAAGAACGTCAAAAGAAGATTGCCGATGGTTTGGACGCTGCCAACCGCGCAGCTCGCGACCTGGAGCTGGCCCAAGAGAAAGCGGGTCAGCAACTGCGTGAAGCTAAAGCACAGGCAGCTGAAATCATTGAGCAGGCCAAGAAACGCGCTGCTCAGCTTGTCGAGGAAGCCCGTGACCAGGCCCGCGTCGAAGCTGACCGTGTGAAGGCTCAGGCTCAGGCCGAGATCGAACAGGAACTGAACAGCGTCAAAGACGCCCTGCGTGCCCAAGTGGGTGCCCTGGCTGTTGGCGGTGCTGAGAAGATCCTTGGGGCCACAATCGATCAAAACGCGCATGCGGAGCTGGTTAACAAACTGGCCGCTGAAATTTAAGCGAGGGCGATCATGGCAGAACTGACCACGTTGGCCCGACCTTACGCTAAGGCTGCCTTTGAGCATGCCCAGGCCCATCAGCAACTGGCCAATTGGTCAGCCATGCTCGGCCTGGCTGCTGCTGTGTCGCAAGACGACACCATGCAGCGCCTGCTCAAGGCCCCGCGACTGACGAGCGCACAAAAGGCCGCCACGTTCATTGACGTGTGCGGTGACAAGTTTGATGCACAGGCACAGAATTTCATTCATGTTGCCGCGGAAAATGGCCGTCTCCTGCTCCTGCCGGAAATTGCCGACCTGTTCGAGCTGTACAAGGCCGAACTGGAAAAATCCGTGGACGTGGAAGTCACCAGTGCTTTTGCGTTGAACCAAGAACAGCAAGACAAACTCGCCAAGGTTCTCAGTGCACGGCTCGGCCAGGAAGTTCGCCTGCACGCGTCAGAGGATGCCAGCCTGATCGGCGGCGTCCTCATCCGCGCCGGCGACCTGGTAATCGATGGCTCTGTTCGCGGCAAAATCGCGAAACTGGCCGAAGCATTGAAATCTTGAGTTTGAAGGGGCAGCAGAGCAATGCAGCAACTCAATCCTTCCGAAATAAGTGAAATCATCAAGGGCCGCATCGATAACCTCGATGTAGCCTCTCAAGCCCGCAACGAAGGTACCGTCGTCAGCGTTTCTGACGGTATCGTGCGGATTCACGGTCTGGCCGACGTTATGTACGGCGAAATGATCGAGTTTCCGGGTGGCGTGTACGGCATGGCCCTGAACCTGGAGCAAGACTCCGTCGGTGCAGTGGTCCTGGGTGCCTATGACACCCTCGCCGAAGGCATGAGCGCCAAGTGCACCGGCCGCATCCTCGAAGTTCCGGTTGGTAAGGAACTGCTGGGTCGCGTTGTCGACGCACTGGGCAACCCAATTGATGGCAAGGGCCCGCTGGGCAACACCGAGACCGATGCGGTCGAGAAAGTTGCTCCAGGCGTAATCTGGCGTAAGTCGGTAGACCAGCCTGTACAGACTGGCTACAAATCCGTCGACGCCATGATCCCTGTCGGCCGTGGCCAGCGTGAGCTGATCATCGGTGACCGTCAGATCGGTAAAACTGCAATGGCCATCGACGCCATCATCAACCAGAAAGACTCCGGTATTTTCTGTGTTTATGTTGCTGTCGGCCAGAAGCGTTCGACCGTTGCCAACATCGTTCGCAAGCTGGAAGAAAACGGCGCCCTGGCCAACACCATCGTGGTGGTTGCCAGTGCTTCGGAATCCGCCGCACTGCAGTTCCTGGCACCTTATGCCGGCTGCACCATGGGCGAGTTCTTCCGTGACCGCGGCGAAGACGCACTGATCGTCTACGATGACCTGTCCAAGCAGGCTGTTGCCTACCGTCAGATCTCCCTGTTGCTGCGCCGTCCACCAGGTCGCGAAGCATACCCAGGCGACGTGTTCTATCTCCACTCCCGTCTGCTGGAGCGTGCATCGCGCGTTTCCGAAGAGTACGTAGAGAAGTTCACCAACGGCGCAGTGACCGGCAAAACCGGCTCCCTGACCGCGCTGCCGATCATCGAAACCCAGGCTGGCGACGTTTCCGCGTTCGTTCCGACCAACGTGATCTCGATTACCGATGGTCAGATCTTCCTGGAAACCAACCTGTTTAACTCCGGTATTCGTCCGGCGGTTAACCCGGGTATCTCCGTATCCCGTGTTGGTGGTGCTGCTCAGACCAAGATCATCAAGAAACTGTCCGGTGGTATCCGTACCGCGCTGGCACAGTATCGTGAACTGGCTGCGTTCTCTCAGTTCGCATCCGATCTGGACGAAGCAACCCGTAAACAGCTGAGCCACGGTCAGAAAGTGACCGAGCTGCTGAAGCAGAAACAGTACGCACCAATGTCTGTTGCTCAGCAGGGCCTGGTACTGTTCGCGGCTGAACGCGGTTACCTCGAAGATGTGGAACTGGCGAAAATCGGTAGCTTCGAAGCCGCTCTGCTGGCTTACGTCGACCGTGATCACGCTCCGCTGATGCAAGAGATCAACCAGACCGGTGGCTATAACGACGAAATCGAAGGCAAGCTGAAAGCTATCCTCGATTCCTTCAAAGCAACCCAATCCTGGTAATCGTCCGGCGGCTTGTCTCAGGGCAAGCCGCCTGGCATTGAGGAGAAGCTCATGGCCGGCGCAAAAGAGATACGTAGTAAGATCGCAAGCGTCCAGAACACGCAAAAGATCACTAAAGCGATGGAGATGGTCGCCGCTTCCAAAATGCGTAAATCGCAGGATCGCATGGCGGCCAGCCGTCCTTATGCAGAGACCATGCGCAAAGTGATTGGTCACCTTGCAAACGGTAATCTGGAATATAAGCACCCTTACCTGGAAGAACGCGACGTTAAGCGCGTGGGCTACCTGGTAGTGTCGACTGACCGTGGTCTGTGTGGCGGCTTGAACATTAACCTGTTCAAAAAACTGCTGGCGGATATGAAAGGCTGGTCCGATAAAGGCGTTCAGTGCGATCTGGCACTGATTGGCTCTAAA
>NZ_JBIURK010000011.1:0-15225 GCF_044740745.1 Pseudomonas sp. NPDC088322
TGGTAGTGTGGGGTCTCCCCATGTGAGAGTAGGTCATCGTCAAGATTCATTTCGCAAAACCCCTATCTGCGCGAGCAGGTAGGGGTTTTGTCTTTAAGTAGAGAGACTCAAGTTTCGCTGACACGTCTACCGACGGTTCGGCACACAGAATTTCTTGACGACAATAGAGCATTGGAACCACCTGATCCCATCCCGAACTCAGCAGTGAAACGATGCATCGCCGATGGTAGTGTGGGGTCTCCCCATGTGAGAGTAGGTCATCGTCAAGATTCAAATCCAAAGCCCCTGTCAGCGTTGCTGACAGGGGCTTTGTCTTTCTCGGCGGACTGCTTTGCTGTCAGGCCCCGGCCAAGACAACAGCCCAATAAAAAGGCCCGCTCCTGAATCCAGGAGCGGGCCTTTTGGCTTTCAGCCAGTGCGGTCAGAACTGATAGCTGACGGTAGCGCTGACATTGCGTTCCTCACCCATGTAGCAGTAGCTCAGGCTGGCACACGAAGCGATGTAGCTCTCATTGGTCAGGTTGTTGGCGTTAAGGCGCAGATCTACACCCTTGAGGCCGACCTTGCCCAGGTCGTAACCGATGGAAGCGTCGAACAAGGTGTAGGAGGGCACCTTCATGCTGTTTTCAGCATCTACCCAGCTGTACCCCACATAGCGCATGCCGCCGCCCAGTCTAAGGCCATCCAGAGCGCCCTGGCGGAAGTCGTAGTCGGCCCACAGCGAGAACATCTGCTTGGGCGCCTGCGTCGGCGAGTTGCCCTTGTTGTCTACAGTTGCCGCAGCCAGGCTAGGCATCGACTTGGCGTACTCGATGTCGGTGAAGGTGTAGCCACCCAGCAGCTTCAGGTTATCGGTCACCTGCACATGCGCTTCCAGTTCCAGGCCTTGTGAGCGCACCTGGCCTACTGCCCGGTAGAACTCCTCGTTGGGCTGTTTGGACGCAAGGTTTTCCTGTTCGATACGGAACACCGAGGCCGTGAACAGGTTGTCGCTACCCGGCGGCTGATACTTGACCCCGGCTTCCCACTGGGTGCCCTCGGTCGGCGCCAGAGGCCGGCCGTTCTGATCAGAAACGGTATTGGGGTTGAACGACTCGGAATAGCTCACATACGGAGCGATACCGTTTTCAAACAGGTAGAGCATGCCTGCGCGCGTAGTGAAGCTTGAACGGTCGTCACTGACCCGGGTGTCGCTGTCACGGTTTTCTTCGGAGACCTTGACCCAGTCCTGGCGCAGCCCCAGTGAAAAGCGCCACTGGTCGAGCTCGACCAGGTCCTGCAAGTACACACCGGTCTGCTGCAGGCGCCGCGTGTAGTTGTTTTCACCCAGTATCTGCAAGTTGCCGTTGCCGTACTGCGGGTTGGCCGCATTCAGGCTGTCGACGCTGCCATAGCGCCAGGCTACGTCGGCTTTACGCCGCTGATAGTCGGTACCCAGCAGCACCGTGTGCTTGGCCGCCCCGGTGAAGAATTCCGCCTGCAGCATGTTGTCGATGATGAACGAATGCAGGCGCTCGTCGCCGCCGGTGTAGGCCCGGTTCATGATGTTGCTGTCGGTCGCGCCCCAACCGGCGAAGTAGACTTGATCCATCGACACGTCGGAATCCTGGTAGCGGAAGTTCTGTCGAGCGGTGAACACATCGTTGAAACGGTGCTCCAGCTGATAACTGAACGACTGCTGGGTGCGTTCATAGTTGTCGATGCCCGGCTCACCCTCGAAGAAGTGATCTGACAGCCGCTGACCATTGCGCTTGTGCAGCACGCCAGAAGCGGGCAGGCCGCCGTGGTAGCCGCCGTTGGGATCTTTCTGCAGGTAGGCCTGCAAGGTCAGCGAAGTATCCTCGCTGAAGTCGATGCTGATCGCTGGGGCGATGGCGTAGCGTTCTTCCTTGTTGTGGTCGAACTGGGTGTCAGCCGAATCAGCAAGGCCGGTCAGGCGATAGGCAATGCGCTTGTCGTCATCCAGCGGCCCGCTCAAGTCAAAGCCCATGCCGCGCTGGCCTTGGGTGCCGACGGTTGCCTGAACCTGGTGGAAGGCCTCGAAGGTCGGTTTCTTGGTGGTCAGCGCAACCAGCCCGCCTGGCGAGCTGCGGCCGTAGAGCACCGAGGATGGTCCTTTGAGGATATCGATACGCTCGAGGAAATACGGATCGACCTGCATGGTGCTGTAGGTGCCGTTATCACCCATCGACTTCAAGCCGTCGACATAGATGTTATCCACCGAGCCATCGTTGAAGCCGCGCATGGCCACATAGTCATAGCGGTGGGTGGCGCCATAGGGGTTGGTCAGCACCCCGGGCGTGTAGCGCATGGCCTGGGCAACCGTCTGCGAGCCCTGGTCGTCCATTTGCTGGCGGGTAACCACTGACACCGACTGGGTGGTCTCCAGAATAGGCGTACTGGTCTTGGTGGCGATCTGGCTGTGGGTGGCGTTGTAGCCCTCCATGCTGCCTAGCGCGTTGCCGAGGGTGAAACCGCGTACATCGGTGTCAGGCAAGGCCAGCGCAGCGTCTGCGGCTTGCTCGCGCAGTACGTAGCGGCTGCCATCGCTGCTGTCAGCTTGCAGGCCCGTGCCGTTGAGCAACTGGCGCAGTGCCTGGTTGGTCGAGTACGCGCCTTGCAGGCCAGGTGACTGCAGCTCGGCAGTCAATTGCGGGGTGCTCGACAGTGTTATACCAGCCTGGCGAGCGAACTGATTGAGCACATCATCGAGGTTGCCGGCGGCGATGCTGTACTGCTGGGAGGCACTGGCGGTTTCTGCTGCCTGGCTCAGGGGCGCGACAGCGGCCATGCCCAATGCAGTGCCGAACAAGGCGGCGCGTATGGCTCTGCCTAGAAGGGCTGAATTCAAGACAGGTCGAAAATCATTCTCGTTGATGCGGTGTGGTGAACGCTGGCCGGGCATGAGGGATCCGTAGGCTGATTAAGGGCAGTTGATGGTGCTTACTGTCCAAGCCGGACGTGTCAGCGCTTCCCGCCAAAAAAACTGGCGTCAGGCTGCCCGCTCCAGCCGCACCCACCAGCGGGTGCGTTGATGCAGGCGCACCGGCAGCGTCTGCGGCAGTAGCTCAAGCAACGCATCGGTGTCTGCCAGGCGGTACACGCCGGACAAGCGCAGATCGGCCACGTCGTCGCTACAACTGAGGAACCCGGGTCGATAGCGGGCCACCTCGGCGACGAAGTCCGCCAGGCGCATGTTGCCAGTCACGATGAGGCCGTCAGCCCAGGCGGCCGCGTCCATGTCGGGCTGCTCGACCACGCGGGGCCCATGCGCGTCTATCGACCAGTGCTGGTCGCTGCCCAGCCAGTGCAGAGCAGATGGGCCAGGGCCATGCAGCGCTACTTGGCCGGCGCTGACATTCACCTGTGTACAGTCGTCACGCTGACGCACCGTAAAACGACCATTCACGCCTTCAAGCAAAGCGTCGCGCGTTTGCACCAGCAGCGGTCGGCCGTCGGCTTGAGCGTCGCTGCAGGTCAGCATCAGCTCGCCGTGGTTGAGGCGAATCAAGCGCTGGCGGGCATCAAAGGCAAGGTCGGCAGCGCTGCGTGTGTTGAGTTGCAGCAGCGAGCCGTCCGGCAGGGTGACGCTGCGCCGCTCGCCAGTGCCAGTGCTGTAGTCGGAACGCCAGTCAGTCAGCAATTGCAGGTCCTTGCTCAACCAGCTCGCGGAGCCAATCAGCGCAGCCCCCCCCAGTAGTTTCAGGGTCTGGCGCCGATGCAGGCGGCGCTCGCTGGTTTCCAGTGTATGCAGCGCCAGGCCTGCGCCGGGGATGGCGCGCAGGTCGAGATCCTGGTGCAGGCTGAGCACTCGCTGCCAGGCGCGCTCATGTTCCGGGTGGGCCTCGCGCCATTGTTCACACTTGCGCTGCAAACGCTGATCTGGCCCGCTTTCGCGCAGCCGCAGCATCCACTGGATCGCTTGTTTGACGACGGTTGCCGAAGGCTGCGCAGCGCTCATCGATCTATAGCTCGTCTTCGTAGCGCAGTTGATAGCAGTGGTAGAGCGCATCGGCGATGTAACGCTCGACCGAGCGCAGCGAGATGCCCATCTGCTCGGCAATCGCCTTGTGGCTGAGGCCTTCGCATTGGGCCAGCAGAAACGCACGGCGTACCTTCGGTTTGAGGCCGTCGAGCATGCGCGCAATACGCTCGAGCAACTCCAGCAGCAGCTCGCGAGTTTCTGCCGAGGGTGCCTGCGCTTCGGGCAAATGCGACAGCGCCTCGCAGTAGGCGCGAGCCAGTTCTTCGCGGCGCCAATGGTCGATGACCAGGCCGCGGGCGACTGTGCGCAGAAAGGCTCGTGGGGTATTCAGCTGCAACTGGTCGCGGCGCTGGAGCAGGCGCACGAAGGTATCTTGCGCCAAGTCAGCGGCATCGGCAGCGTTACCCAGCTTGCTCCGGAGCCAATTGTGCAACCAGCCGTGATGTTCGCTGTAGAGCGTGTGCACGGAGTCGTGAGAAGACATGAAGATACGCCGCCAGCACTGCTGCATGAATGATAATTAGTCTCATTGTTTGCGGTCAGCGCTGATTTTGCAACCGCAATGTCAGCTGCTCTGAGCATCCAGATAGCGGCGAATGGTACGGGCGCCTTTATTCAAATGCTCGGCGAGGATCTCGACCGCGTCATCCACCCGCTTTTCACTGGCTGCATCGACCAACGCGTTGTGATCATCCTGAGTGAGTTTGCCCAAGCCCATCGCAGACAGGTGAAAGCGCAGGAAGCGTTCTTCTTCATTGAGCTCGCTGTCGATCAAGCGCAGTAGTTTCTGATTGTGTGCCTTGCAGTACAGGCTCATGTGCAACAAACGATTGAGGCGGCCGATCTCGGCGTGTCCGGTCTGGTTTTCCAGTTGCTCGATGTAGCTGCGGGCGAGGGCGATATCGGTAGCCTCCAGCAGCGGAACCGACTGGCGCAGCGCCTCCGACTCAAGCAGCACACGCAGGGCGTAGCTGTCGACGGCATCCTCACCGATCAGCGGCGCAACCACCGCACCCTTGTGCATGACCACTTGCAGCAAACCCTGCGCTTCGAGTTGGCGCAGCGCCTCGCGCACGGGCATCCGGCTGACGCCGAACAGTGTCGCCAGCTCTTGCTGGCGCACGGCAGTGCCAGGAGGCAGGCGCCCGTCGATGATCGCGCTACGCAAGCGCTCTTCAATGACACTGCGAGCCAGATGTGCCGGGACTTGCTCAGTGCCAAGCACGGCAAACAACAGTTTGATTTTTTCGGCCACAGGGAGTCTGCCTCTACAACTGGCGGTACTGGATCCAATCAAGTTAGGGGCTTGCTGGAGGGGTGTCAAACCAGGGTGACAAAACAGTTTTGCCGCCCGTTTTGCGGGAGGCGGCTATGGTGAAGGAAGTCCATGCCGAGGGGAAGCCGGTGCGACGTTCGGGCTGTTATTGATTCAGCACGCAGTGATTGCAAGGTGCCATTGTCTTTTCCCGCCACAGGCCGCACCATCGCGGCTCCCGATTGGTCTGCACAGGTCTTCGCAGTGGCGATACCCAGCATGCTCAGTGTTGTCATGCGTCGGCTCGGCCTTGCTGCCTTGCTGGCATGCATGCTGCTGGGCGGCTTGCATGCGGATTGGGACTTTGCACAGATCAGCCAGCGGGCGCAAAAGCTATATGGGCCGCTAGGTGCAGGCAAGGAACGCATCGATGCCTGGCAGAACCTGCTGGCGACGCAACAACAGGGCAGTGAGCTGGAGCGTCTGCAAGTGGTCAACCGCTTCTTCAACCAGCAGTTGCGCTACACCGAGGATATCGACCTGTGGCATGAGGTTGATTACTGGGCTACCCCGATCCAGTCTCTGCTCAAAGGCGCTGGCGATTGCGAAGACTACGCCATCGCCAAGTACTTCAGCCTGCGGCGTATGGGCATTGCCAGTGACAAGCTGCGCATTACCTACGTCAAGGCATTACGCCAGAACCGCGCGCACATGGTCCTGACCTACTATGCCAACCCACAGGCGCAGCCGCTGGTACTGGACAGCCTGATGGATGCGATCAAGCCGGCCAGCCAGCGTACCGACCTGTTGCCGGTGTATTCCTTCAACGGTGAAGGGCTGTGGCTGACAGGCGCGGCGGGCAACAAGAAGGTCGGTGATACCAAGCGCCTGTCGCGCTGGCAGGATTTGCTGAAAAAAATGCAGGCCGAAGGCTTCCCGGCGGAGCCGGTCTACTGAAGGAGCACCGATGTCACTGTTCAAACAATTGCTGCTAGCCATTTGCTTGTTCCTCGTCGTTGCCTTCAGCGGCAGCTTCATGGTCAGCCTGGAAAGCTCACGTAGCCAGTATGTGAACCAGCTGCGTTCCCATGCTCAGGATGCGGCGACCGCCCTGGCCTTGTCGCTGACGCCGAATATCGACGACCCGGCGATGGTCGAGCTGATGGTCAGCTCGATTTTCGACAGTGGCTATTACTCCAGCATCAAGGTGGTCGACCTGCAGTCCAATGCGGTGTTGGTCGAGCGCCACGCCGAGCCTGACCGCGGCGGTGTCCCGGCCTGGTTCATCGGCATGATCGGCCTGGAGCCTGCGGGAGGTGACGCGATCGTCAGTCGTGGCTGGCAGCAGGCGGCGCGAGTCGAAGTGATCAGCCACCCGATGTTTGCCCTGGCCAAGCTGTGGCAGAGCGCGCTGGGCAGCCTGGGCTGGCTGTTGCTGTGTGGCGCGGTGAGTGCAGTGCTTGGCGCATTGCTGCTGCGCCGGCAACTGCGCCCGCTGGATTACATGGTCGAGCAGTCGCATGCGATCGCCCGGCGCGAATTCCTCAGCCTGCCCGAGCTGCCGCGCACCCCCGAGCTGCGCCGCGTGGTGCAGGCGATGAACCAGATGGTCGAGAAGCTCAAGGCGCTGTTCACCGAACAGGCCGAGCGCAGCGACAAGCTGCGGGCCGAGTCTTACCAGGACAGCCTGACCGGGCTGGCCAACCGGCGCTACTTCGAGATGCAACTGGCAGCCCGCGTCAGCAATATGGAAGAAGCCCGCGCCGGTTACCTGCTGTTGCTGCGGGTAATGGACCTGGCCGGCCTCAACGCACGCATGGGCGGCCAGCGCACCGACCAGTTGCTGCAGGCAGTAGGTGAGCAGCTACGCCGCACCTGTGCCAGCTTCCCGCAGACCAATGACCTGATCACCCGTAGCCGCGGCGGTGAGTTTGCCGTGCTGGCGCCGGGCATGGTCCACGAAGAAGCGATCCAGCTGGCCCAGGCGCTGGAAGCTACCCTGCACAGCCTGCACGAAACAGGGGCCAGTGACGTCGACCCAGTTGCCTGCATTGGCCTGGCGCCCTACAGCCCCGGTGATGCGCCGCAGGCGCTGCTGAAACTTGCCGACGAAGCGTTGGCCCGTGCCGAGAGTCAGCCGGCACCCGGTTGGGTGTGCCTGGAGCAGGGCGTCGCTGCTCAGGCTGCAGACAGCCATCATGCCTGGCATGCGCGGTTGGATCAGGCCCTGAGCGGCGGCCAGTTCGAGCTGTACTTCCAGCCCGTGGTCGCCAGCGAGGCGCCTGCACAGATCCTCCATTACAAAGTGATCTCGCGGCTGCATGACGAGCAGGGCGAGGCGCTGGCGGCGGGCCGCTTCCTGCCCTGGCTGGAGCGCTTCGGTTGGGTGCCACGGCTTGACCTGCTGGTGCTGGAGAAAGTCCTCAAGCATGTGCAAGGTCATCAGGAGTCGCTGTCGCTGAGCCTGTCGGCTGCAACCCTGGCCGACCCGCAATCGCTGCAGCGGGTGTTTGATCTGCTGGCCCAGCATCGTGCCCTGGGGTCGCGGCTGACCTTTGAACTGGCTGAAGAGCAATTGCCCGATCAGGCCGCCCTGGAGCAGCTGACCCGCCGCCTGCATGCACTGGGCTTCGGCCTGGCGCTGCAACGCTTCGGTGGTCGTTTCAGCATGATCGGCAACCTTGCCCATCTCGGCCTGGCCTATCTGAAGATCGACGGCAGCTATATCCGCAGCATCGATCGCGAGCAGCACAAACGCCTGTTCATCGAGGCCATTCAGCGTGCGGCGCACAGCATCGACCTGCCGCTGATTGCCGAGCGGGTCGAGACCGAGGGTGAGTTGCAGGTACTGCGCGAGATGGGCGTGCAGGGTATTCAGGGGCAACTGGTGGGTGAGCCCGCGCCCTGGCGTTGACGACCGGGGCCGCTGCTGGCCCCTCAGATCAAGCCGCTGGTGTCGTCATCGTCGATCAGGCTGTTCAGGCTGCCCAGCGACTTGCGCGCTGTGGAGCGGTTGAGCAGCTTGGACTGCGCGCCTGCCGGCAGGTCGGTGATGCTGAGTACGCCCTTGGTGGTCAGTACTTCGATCAGGTCTTCGAGCACACGGATCATGTCCAGGTCGCTCTGTTTGAGCTGCTTCAGGCTGTTTTCAACCTGATCGCCAGCAAACCACTCCTGGATTTCGGCGCTGTCTGCAGGGACCATCTCGTGGTACTGCTCGAACTCGGCGGCTTCCACCCGCAACAGCTGGCCCTTTTCGTCGCGTTGCACGTAGAACATGATCTGCCTCCGGTTGTCCTGAATCCCTGCCCTGACTAGCCAGCATAGGCAACAAGGCCCACTTGAGCTAACTGCTCGCGTGGGCCTGCGTTGTTGCGGCTACCGATCAGCGCTCGCGCAACGCCTCTGCACGAGCTTTGACAATCGGTTTGAGCAGGTAGCTCATGATGGTTTTCTTGCCGGTCATGATGTCGACCGTGGCAACCATCCCCGGGATGATCAACAGCGGCTTCTCGTCGGTACCCAGATGACTGCGGTCGGTGCGCAGGCGGATCAGGTAGTAGGTGGTCTTCTTGTCTTCGTCGGTGATGGTGTCGGCGCCGATCTGCTCCAGCTTGGCCTTGAGCCCGCCGTATACGGTGTAGTCGTAGGCGGTGAACTTGACCGTGGCTTCCTGGCCCGGGTGGAGGAAGGCGATGTCCTTGGGCAGGATCTTCGCCTCGACCACCAGGGTATCGTCCAGCGGCACGATCTCGACGATATCGCTGCCAGGCTGGATCACGCCGCCGATGGTATTGACCAGCAGCTGCTTGACGATGCCACGCACTGGCGAGGTCACCAGAGTACGGTTGACACGGTCATCCAGGGCCTTGCTGGTGGCGGTAGCCTTGCTCAGCTCGGTGCGCGCCTCGTTCAGCTGAGTCAGCGCGTCACTGCGGAACTTGCCCCGGGTCTCTTCGATCTTGCTCTGCACTTCCTTGATCGCCGCTTCAGCGCGCGGTATCGCCAGCGTAGTGGCGTCCAACTGGCCGCGAACCTCGACTTCCGAGCGGCGCAGACGCAGCACCTCGACCTGAGACACTGCACCCTGGGCCACCAAAGGCTCGGACATGCCGATCTCCTGACGCAGCAGCTGCAGGCTGTTGGCGTACTGGGCACGCTTGGAGGTGAACTCGCGCAGCTCTTGCTGGCGCTGGACCAATTGCTGCTCGAGGCCGCCGATTTCATCGCGCAATTGCTGGCGGCGGCTCTGGAACAGCGACTCTTCGTTGCTCGCCTGTTGCGGTGCGGCTTTGCGCAGAACATCGTCGATCTGCAGCGCACGGTCTTCGATCTCGGCGTTCAAGCGCTCGACCCGCATGGCCATGGCCAGGCGGTCGGCTTCGGTCTCGCCGACGTTGGAGGCGAAGCGGGTCTCGTCCAGACGCAGCAAAGGTTGGCCGATCTCGACGATCTGCCCTTCCTTGGCGAAGATCTCGGAAACGATGCCGCCTTCCAAGTTCTGGATCTTCTGCAGCTTGGACGACGGGATGGCCTTGCCTTCACCGCGGGTCACTTCATCGATGTGGGCAAAGCTGGCCCAGAGGATCAGGAACAGGAAAAACGCGATCACCCCCCAGATGGTCATGCGCACCACCCGCGGTGCATCCTCGACCAGCGACTTGCGCACTTCTGGCAAAGGCGCGCCGGCCAACGACTCCGAACCTTTGAAGTAGCGGCGCAAGCTATCTTTGAAGCCGTTTATATCCAACTTACGCGACACTGATCTGCCCCTTTTTCAGCGCATCCATGACCGAGGCTTTCGGGCCGTCGGCAACTACTTGTCCACGGTCGATCACGATCAGCCGGTCGACCAGCGACAGCAGCGAGGCGCGGTGGGTGACCAGAACCACGGTCTTGTGTTCGATAACCGCCTGCAAGCGCTGCTTGAGGCGCTCTTCGCCAGTGTTGTCCATGGCGCTGGTAGGCTCGTCGAGCAGCAGGATCTGCGGGTTGAGCAGCAATGCCCGGCCTAGGGTAACGTTCTGCCGCTGGCCGCCGGACAGGTTTTGCCCGCGCTCGCCAACCTGCAGCTCGTAACCGTCCGGGTGCAGCCTGGCGAATTCGTGTACTCCGGACAGCTCAGCCGCCTGCAGGATCAGTTCGTCCTCGACATAGCGCGCACCGCTGACCAGGTTGTCGCGCAAGGTGCCGGCCAGCAGCTGGATATCCTGCGGCACGTAACCGATGTTGTGGCGCAGCTCGCTGACGTCGATCTGGCGGATGTCCACGCCATCGACCAGCAGCGAACCGTTGTCTGCTTCGTAGAGGCCGACGATCAGCTTGGCCAGCGAGCTCTTGCCCGAGCCGCTGCGGCCGATGATGCCGATTTTCTCGCCCGGGCGGATGTTCAGGTTGATGCCCTTGAGCGCCTGGTTCTGCTGGTTCGGGTAGGTGAAGTCGACCCCGCGGAACTCGATCGAGCCCTGCAGTACCTGGCGGCTCAGCGGGCGCTCTTCGAAATTGCGCTCCTGCGGCAGGTCCATCATCTGGTCGGTAGCGACCATGGTTACCCTGGCCTGCTGATAACGTGCCAGCAAGCCGTTGAGCTGGCCCAGCGGGCCCAGTGCACGGCCGCTGAGCATGTAGCAGGCCACCAGGCCGCCCATGCTCAGGTTGCCATCGATGATCTGGTAGACGCCCACGCAGATCAGCGCCACGCCTGCCAGTTGCTGGATCAGCATGGTGATATTCATTGCCAGGCCCGACAGCACCTTGACCCGCAGCTCGAGGCGGCTGAGGGTGCCCAGGGTCTGCTCCCACATGTACTGGCGCTCGCTCTCGGCATTGTTGACCTTGACCGCATCGAGGCCGGCGAGGGTTTCGATCAGGCTCGACTGGCGCTCGGAGGCTAGCGCCATGGTCCGCTCCATGGTCGACATCAAAGGCTTCTGCAGCGCATAGCCAATGCCCAATGCCAGCGGGAAGGCAATGATCGGGATCCACACCAGGTGGCCGCCGAGCATGGCGATGACGATCAGGATCAGAATGGTGAACGGCAGGTCGATCAGGCTGGTCAGGGTCAGCGAGGCGAGGAAGTCACGCAGGCTCTGAAACTCGTGGATGTTCTGGGCGAAGCTGCCCACCCGTGCCGGGCGATGCTTCATCGACATGCCAACGATGCGCTCGAACAGCGTGGCCGACACGATCAAGTCGGTTTTCTTGCCGGCCAGGTCCAGGCACAGGCTGCGCAGCAACTTGAGCACCAGGTCGAACACGTAGGCACCCGCAATGCCGATGGCCAGCACCCACAAGGTCGAGGTGGCCTGGTTGGGTACGACCCGGTCGTAGACGTTCATCACGAACAACGGTGCAGCCAGAGCGATGATGTTGATCACCAGGCTGGCGGCGATTGCATCGATGTACAGCCACTTGCTGCGTAGCAGCGTGTCGCGGAACCACGAGCGGGTACGCGGGATCAGGTTGCCGTGAGTAACGTCGAATTTGTGCTGTGGCTGGGCAAAGAAGACCTTGCCACTGTAGTCACCCAGTAGCGCCTCGCGGCTGACCAGGACTTCGCCACCGTCGCTCTCGCTGAGCAGCAGACGCGCAGTGTCGTCGTTTTCCCAGCCCAGCAGAACTGCGCTGCGCCCTTCGTTGAGCAGCAACATGGCTGGCATGGCAATGGCCGGGATCTGCTCCAGCTTGCGTTGCAACAGGCGCCCTTGCAGGCCGGCCCTAGCGGCGGCGCGCGGCAGCAGCTCGGCGTTCAGGCGCTGGGACGGCAAGGGCAGCCCGGTGGTCAACATCGCCCGGCTGGCTGGCTTCTGGTGCAGGACACACAGGGTCAGCAGGCTATCCAGTAGAGGATCGTCATGCTGGCTGCGTGGATCGTGACTGAGTTGGACTCGACTGACTTCGGATTCCACGCGGCGCTCTCTTCAGACCTTGCGGTGTTTGGGACGATGCCCACCTTGGCTCTCGGCCGGGCGGTGCACATGCGGTTTGATGTCATTTTGCACTGATGGCCATGGGCGCGACCACCCCGTGGCTTCAATACGGCGGGCTGGTGACTACAGCGCTGACCCATGTTTCGCTTGAAAACAGTCGATTTACCAGTGGGTTAGCGGTTCAGCACCCTTTACGTGCTATCGGCTGAAGACTGGAAATCTTTCATTTTTGGCTGTTGGATAATGCAGTTTTTTCAGCCGATTCAGGTGTGAAGCTGGCATGACCAGTGCTTGTAATCGGCAGCACCTTATAGCAGTCAAAACAATGGCTCTTTTTTTATTTTTTCATTGTTTGCAAAGCTTGTTCCAAATCATCTGCAGGGGTGTCTTTCCCTGTTATCCGTCAGGCTCCAAGGCTTCGTAATTCGGGGGCTAAGCGCTTTTTGAGAGGGGGACTTGAAGCAGCTGACGGGCGGTGAAAATATCAATGTGACATTACCCGCGTGATTGTTTAGGATGACGCAGTTTCGGTCAATACTTTGGCATATGCTTAATAGCTAAAAGTAATAGACATATATTTGACGTCAAAAAGTTATATTCATAGTTACTCAGCATTAGCAGCAATTTTCGTCTGCTAGGCATGAAGCCAACAGAATGGCTAGATCCGGAGAGTCCAATGAGCAGTGTTGTTGCCATCGTCAAAAGCATTGTTGGCCAGGTCATCGCGGTATCCCCAGAGGGCTTTCGTCGCGTTCTGATTGAAGGCGACCGTCTGATGGCGGGCGAGCAAGTCCTGACCGGCCCAGGTGGCGCGGTAACTCTGGAGCTGGCCGATGGCCGCATGCTCGACCTGGGCCGCGACTCGCAATGGAGTGCGGACACTCCGGACAGCAGCGCCGATCTGAGTCAGGCCACCGCACAGGCAGCGCCCTCGGTCGAAGAACTGCAGCAAGCCATCGCCGCTGGCGCCGACCCGACCACCGAGCTTGAAGCAACGGCGGCGGGCCCGACTGCGGCCGGTAATGGCGGCGCGGCTGGCGGCGGTCACTCCTTTGTGATGCTTGAGGAGACTGCAGGCGCGGTCGACCCGACTATTGGTTTCCCGACTGGCCCGATCGGCTTCCAGACGCTTGCTGCCGACCTGGAGCCAGGCGCTGTCGATACCAATGTCAACGATGGCACCACGACTGATCCTGGCGTAACTCCGCCGGTGACCACGCCGGTTACCACCGGGGTGACACTGACGGCTACGCCTTCGATCACCGAGGCGGGTGGCGTCATCGTTTACACCGCGACCGTTGGCCAACCGCCGCTGACCGACCTGACCGTTACTCTCTCCAATGGCCAGGTCATCATCATCGGTGCAGGCCAGACCACCGGCACTGTCAATGTCCCGATCGCGCCTAACGATACCCCTTACATCGACGGCAGCGAGATTTCCGTCACCATCACCGGCACCACCGGTGGTGGTTTGGTCGTTGTGCCGAACCCAACCCCGGCGGTCACCCAGATCGTCGACACCATTGACACCACAACGGTATCGGTGACCGCCCAGCCTGCGAAGGAAGGTGACCCTAACCTCACCTTCAACTTCCAGCTGAGCAACCCGCCTCAGGCCGGCAGCACCACGACGCTGACCGTCAGCGTCGGTGGCACTAACTACACCGTCAGCATTGGCGCCGATGGCAAGGGCACCCTTCAGGTGCCGAACACCAACGTTGAAGACGTTTACAAAGACGGCAGCGAAGTCACTGCAACCGTCACTGCTGTGAACGGTGGCAACTTCGAAGCAGTCGATCTGACTGGCGCGACCACCACGGTTGCTGTCCAGGACACCATCGACACCACGACGGTGGCTGTTACTGCCGAGCCAGCTAAGGAGGGTGATGCCAACCTCACCTTCAACTTCCAGCTGAGCAATCCGCCGCAAGCGGGCAGTGCCACTAGCCTGACCGTTAACGTTGGTGGCACGATCTACACCGTTAATGTAGACACATCCGGCAAAGGCACCTTGCTGGTGCCCAACACCAACGCCGCCGACGCATACATCGACCCTAGCCAAGTGACCGCGACCGTCACTGAAGTGAGGGGCGGTAATTTTGAGGCCGTTGACCTCTCCGGAGCTACGGCTACAGTAACTGTCGAAGACATTATCCAAACCACCACTGTTGTAGTCTCGGCTGAGCCAGCGAAAGAAGGTGATGCGAATCTCACCTTCAACTTCCAGCTGAGCAATCCACCTCAAGCCGGCAGCCCCACCACGATCACCGTTAACGTCGGTGGCACCAATTACACCGTCGATATCGATGCGTCTGGTAAAGGTACCTTGCTGGTACCAAATACCAACGGCGCTGACGTCTACATTGATCCAAGTAAAGTCACCGCAACTGTCACCGAGGTGAACGGCGGTAACTTCGTGGCTGTAGACCTGGCTGGCGCAACCACCACGGTCACTGTCGAAGACACCATCGACACTACGACCGTTGCTGTAACAGCTGTGCCGACGAAGGAAGGTGACGCCAACCTGACGTTCAACTTCCAGCTGAGCAATCCGCCTCAAGCCGGCAGCACCACCACACTGACCGTGAACGTCGGTGGCACCAATTACACCGTTGATATCGACGCTTCGGGCAAAGGCACCTTACTGGTGCCAAACACCAACGGCGCTGATGTCTACATTGATCCAAGCAAAGTCACTGCGACCGTCACAGAAGTGAACGGCGGTAACTTCGAGGCAGTTGACCTGAGTGGTGCAACCACCACCGTCACCGTCGAAGACACCATCGACACCACCACTGTTGCTGTAACAGCTGTACCGGCGAAGGAAGGTGATGCCAACCTGACGTTCAACTTCCAGCTGAGCAACCCGCCTCAGGCTGGCAGCAGCACCACCCTGACCGTTAATGTCGGTGGCACCAATTACACCGTTGATATCGATGCTTCGGGTAAAGGCACCTTGCTGGTGCCAAACACCAACGGCGCTGATGTCTACATTGATCCAAGCAAAGTCACTGCGACCGTCACAGAAGTGAACGGCGGTAACTTCGAGGCAGTTG
>NZ_JBIURK010000011.1:15321-15727 GCF_044740745.1 Pseudomonas sp. NPDC088322
CTCAGGCTGGCAGCAGCACCACCCTGACCGTTAATGTCGGTGGCACCAATTACACCGTTGATATCGATGCTTCGGGTAAAGGCACCTTGCTGGTGCCTAACACCGACGGCGCAGATGTTTACATCGATCCAAGCCAGGTCACTGCAACCGTTACTGAAGTGAGCGGCGGCAACTACGAGGCTGTTGACCTGAGTGGTGCAACCACCACCGTCACCGTCGAAGACACTATCGACACCACGACTGTTGCCGTGACCGCGGTGCCAGCTAAAGAAGGTGATGCAAACCTCACCTTCAACTTCCAGTTGAGCAACCCGCCGCAGGCTGGCAGCACCACGACTCTGACTGTAAATGTCGGTGGCACTAACTACACCGTCAACGTTGGCGCCGATGGCAAGGGCACCTTGTC
>NZ_JBIURK010000012.1:0-2982 GCF_044740745.1 Pseudomonas sp. NPDC088322
GCAGTACGAATTTTCGGCGAATGTCGTCTTCACAGTATAACCAGATTGCTTGGGGTTATATGGTCAAGTGAAGAAGCGCATACGGTGGATGCCTTGGCAGTCAGAGGCGATGAAAGACGTGGTAGCCTGCGATAAGCTTTGGGGAGTCGGCAAACAGACTGTGATCCAGAGATCTCTGAATGGGGGAACCCACTCAGCATAAGCTGAGTATCTTGTACTGAATACATAGGTGCAAGAGGCGAACCAGGGGAACTGAAACATCTAAGTACCCTGAGGAAAAGAAATCAACCGAGATTCCCTTAGTAGTGGCGAGCGAACGGGGACCAGCCCTTAAGTTGGTTTGAGATTAGTGGAACGCTCTGGAAAGTGCGGCCGTAGTGGGTGATAGCCCCGTACACGAAAATCTCTTATCAATGAAATCGAGTAGGACGGAGCACGAGAAACTTTGTCTGAACATGGGGGGACCATCCTCCAAGGCTAAATACTACTGACTGACCGATAGTGAACCAGTACCGTGAGGGAAAGGCGAAAAGAACCCCGGAGAGGGGAGTGAAATAGATCCTGAAACCGTATGCGTACAAGCAGTGGGAGCCTACTTTGTTAGGTGACTGCGTACCTTTTGTATAATGGGTCAGCGACTTATATTCAGTGGCGAGCTTAACCGAATAGGGGAGGCGTAGCGAAAGCGAGTCTTAATAGGGCGTTTAGTCGCTGGGTATAGACCCGAAACCGGGCGATCTATCCATGGGCAGGTTGAAGGTTGGGTAACACTAACTGGAGGACCGAACCGACTACCGTTGAAAAGTTAGCGGATGACCTGTGGATCGGAGTGAAAGGCTAATCAAGCTCGGAGATAGCTGGTTCTCCTCGAAAGCTATTTAGGTAGCGCCTCATGTATCACTGTAGGGGGTAGAGCACTGTTTCGGCTAGGGGGTCATCCCGACTTACCAAACCGATGCAAACTCCGAATACCTACAAGTGCCGAGCATGGGAGACACACGGCGGGTGCTAACGTCCGTCGTGAAAAGGGAAACAACCCAGACCGTCAGCTAAGGTCCCAAAGTCATGGTTAAGTGGGAAACGATGTGGGAAGGCTTAGACAGCTAGGAGGTTGGCTTAGAAGCAGCCACCCTTTAAAGAAAGCGTAATAGCTCACTAGTCGAGTCGGCCTGCGCGGAAGATGTAACGGGGCTCAAACCATGCACCGAAGCTACGGGTATCACCTTTTGGTGATGCGGTAGAGGAGCGTTCTGTAAGCCTGTGAAGGTGAGTTGAGAAGCTTGCTGGAGGTATCAGAAGTGCGAATGCTGACATGAGTAACGACAATGCGAGTGAAAAACTTGCACGCCGAAAGACCAAGGTTTCCTGCGCAACGTTAATCGACGCAGGGTTAGTCGGTCCCTAAGGCGAGGCTGAAAAGCGTAGTCGATGGAAAACAGGTTAATATTCCTGTACTTCCGATTGTTGCGATGGAGGGACGGAGAAGGCTAGGCCAGCTTGGCGTTGGTAGTCCAAGTTTAAGGTGGTAGGCTGAGATCTTAGGCAAATCCGGGATCTCAAGGCCGAGAGCTGATGACGAGTTGCCTTTAGGCGACGAAGTGGTTGATGCCATGCTTCCAAGAAAAGCTCCTAAGCTTCAGACAATCGGGAACCGTACCCCAAACCGACACAGGTGGTTAGGTAGAGAATACCAAGGCGCTTGAGAGAACTCGGGTGAAGGAACTAGGCAAAATGGCACCGTAACTTCGGGAGAAGGTGCGCCGGCGAAGGTGAAGGGTTTACCCCGTAAGCTTTTGCCGGTCGAAGATACCAGGCCGCTGCGACTGTTTATTAAAAACACAGCACTCTGCAAACACGAAAGTGGACGTATAGGGTGTGACGCCTGCCCGGTGCCGGAAGGTTAATTGATGGGGTTAGCGCAAGCGAAGCTCTTGATCGAAGCCCCGGTAAACGGCGGCCGTAACTATAACGGTCCTAAGGTAGCGAAATTCCTTGTCGGGTAAGTTCCGACCTGCACGAATGGCGTAACGATGGCGGCGCTGTCTCCACCCGAGACTCAGTGAAATTGAAATCGCTGTGAAGATGCAGTGTATCCGCGGCTAGACGGAAAGACCCCGTGAACCTTTACTATAGCTTTGCACTGGACTTTGAATTTGCTTGTGTAGGATAGGTGGGAGGCTTTGAAGTGGGGACGCCAGTTCTCATGGAGCCATCCTTGAAATACCACCCTGGCAACTTTGAGGTTCTAACTCAGGTCCGTTATCCGGATCGAGGACAGTGTATGGTGGGTAGTTTGACTGGGGCGGTCTCCTCCCAAAGAGTAACGGAGGAGTACGAAGGTGCGCTCAGACCGGTCGGAAATCGGTCGTAGAGTATAAAGGCAAAAGCGCGCTTGACTGCGAGACCCACACGTCGAGCAGGTACGAAAGTAGGTCTTAGTGATCCGGTGGTTCTGTATGGAAGGGCCATCGCTCAACGGATAAAAGGTACTCCGGGGATAACAGGCTGATACCGCCCAAGAGTTCATATCGACGGCGGTGTTTGGCACCTCGATGTCGGCTCATCACATCCTGGGGCTGAAGCCGGTCCCAAGGGTATGGCTGTTCGCCATTTAAAGTGGTACGCGAGCTGGGTTTAGAACGTCGTGAGACAGTTCGGTCCCTATCTGCCGTGGACGTTTGAGATTTGAGAGGGGCTGCTCCTAGTACGAGAGGACCGGAGTGGACGAACCTCTGGTGTTCCGGTTGTCACGCCAGTGGCATTGCCGGGTAGCTATGTTCGGAAGAGATAACCGCTGAAAGCATCTAAGCGGGAAACTTGCCTCAAGATGAGATCTCACTGGGATCTAGAATCCCCTGAAGGGCCGTCGAAGACTACGACGTTGATAGGTTGGGTGTGTAAGCGCTGTGAGGCGTTGAGCTAACCAATACTAATTGCCCGTGAGGCTTGACCATATAACACCCAAGCAATTTGCTCATGCAG
>NZ_JBIURK010000013.1:0-2372 GCF_044740745.1 Pseudomonas sp. NPDC088322
GCAGCTTCAGCAGTGACGGCCACAGTCGTGGTATCGATGGTGTCTTCGACGGCAACAGTGGTGGTCGCGCCAGTCAGGTCGACGGCTTCGAAGTTGCCGCCGTTCACAGCAGTGACAGTTGCAGTGACTTCGCTGCCGTCTTTGTAGACATCTTCAACGTTGGTGTTCGGGACCGACAAGGTGCCCTTGCCATCAGCGCCAACAGTTACCGTGTAATCAGTGCCACCGACATTTACAGTCAGAGTCGTGGTGCTGCCAGCCTGCGGCGGGTTGCTCAACTGGAAGTTGAAGGTGAGGTTTGCGTCACCTTCTTTCGCAGCTTCAGCAGTGACGGCCACAGTCGTGGTGTCGATGGTGTCTTCGACAGCAACGGTAGTGGTCGCGCCAGTCAGATCGACGGCTTCGAAATTGCCGCCATTGACCGCAGTGACGGTCGCAGTGACTTCACTGCCGTCTTTGTAGACGTCTTCAACGTTGGTGTTCGGGACCTGGAGAGTGCCCTTGCCATCGGCGCCAACAGTTACCGTGTAATCAGTGCCACCGACGTTAACGGTCAAGGTAGCCGTGGTACCCGCCTGCGGCGGATTGCTCAGTTGGAAGTTGAAGGTGAGGTTGGCATCACCCTCCTTCGCTGCTTCGGCAGTAACAGCCACGGTGGTGGTGTCGATGGTGTCTTCGACAGCGACAGTCGTGGTCGCGCCGGTCAGATCCACGGCTTCGAAGTTGCCGCCATTGACCGCAGTGACGGTAGCAGTGACTTCACTGCCGTCCTTGTAGACGTCTTCAACGTTGGTGTTCGGGACCTGGAGAGTGCCCTTGCCATCGGCGCCAACAGTTACCGTGTAATCAGTGCCACCGACATTTACAGTCAGAGTCGTGGTGCTGCCAGCCTGCGGCGGGTTGCTCAACTGGAAGTTGAAGGTGAGGTTGGTATCGCCTTCCTTCGCAGGCTCGGCAGTCACAGCCACAGTGGTGGTGTCGATGGTGTCTTCGACAGCGACAGTGGTGGTCGCGCCAGTCAGATCGACGGCTTCGAAATTGCCGCCATTGACCGCAGTGACAGTCGCGGTGACTTCGCTACCGTCTTTGTACACGTCTTCAACGTTGGTATTCGGGACCGACAAGGTGCCCTTGCCATCGGCGCCAACGTTGACGGTGTAGTTAGTGCCACCGACATTTACAGTCAGAGTCGTGGTGCTGCCAGCCTGCGGCGGATTGCTGAGCTGGAAGTTGAAGGTGAGGTTCGCATCACCCTCCTTCGCTGCTTCGGCAGTAACAGCCACAGTGGTGGTGTCGATGGTGTCTTCGACAGCAACGGTGGTGGTCGCGCCAGTCAGATCCACAGCTTCGAAGTTACCGCCGTTGACCGCGGTTACAGTCGCAGTGACGTCGCTGCCATCTTTGTACACGTCTTCAACGTTGGTATTCGGGACCGACAAGGTGCCCTTGCCATCAGCGCCAACTGTGACGGTGTAATCAGTACCACCGACGTTGACGGTCAAGGTAGCCGTGGTACCCGCCTGCGGCGGATTGCTCAGCTGGAAGTTGAAGGTGAGGTTTGCGTCACCTTCCTTCGCAGCTTCAGCAGTGACGGCCACAGTCGTGGTGTCGATGGTGTCTTCGACAGCAACGGTGGTAGTCGCGCCAGTCAGATCGACGGCTTCGAAGTTGCCGCCATTGACCGCAGTGACGGTCGCAGTGACTTCACTGCCGTCTTTGTAGACGTCTTCAACGTTGGTGTTCGGGACCTGGAGAGTGCCCTTGCCATCGGCGCCAACAGTTACCGTGTAATCAGTGCCACCGACGTTAACGGTCAAGGTAGCCGTGGTACCCGCCTGCGGCGGATTGCTCAGTTGGAAGTTGAAGGTGAGGTTGGCATCACCCTCCTTCGCTGCTTCGGCAGTAACAGCCACGGTGGTGGTGTCGATGGTGTCTTCGACAGCAACGGTGGTGGTCGCGCCAGTCAGATCGACGGCTTCGAAGTTACCGCCGTTGACCGCGGTTACAGTCGCGGTGACTTCGCTACCGTCTTTGTAGACGTCTTCAACGTTGGTATTCGGAACCTGGAGAGTGCCCTTGCCATCGGCGCCAACAGTGACGGTGTAATCAGTACCACCGACGTTGACGGTCAAGGTAGCGGTGGTACCAGCCTGCGGCGGGTTGCTCAGCTGGAAGTTGAAGGTGAGGTTGGTATCGCCTTCCTTCGCAGGCTCGGCAGTCACAGCCACAGTGGTGGTGTCGATGGTGTCTTCGACAGCGACAGTAGTGTTTGCGCCGGTCAGATCGACGGCTTCGAAGTTACCGCCATTGACCGCAGTAACGGTCGCAGTGACTTCACTGCCGTCTTTGTAGACGTCTTCAACGTTGGTATT
>NZ_JBIURK010000014.1:0-1880 GCF_044740745.1 Pseudomonas sp. NPDC088322
GTCACTGCAACCGTGACCGCAGTCAATGGCGGTAACTTCGAAGCCGTCGACCTGACTGGCGCGACCACCACTGTTGCCGTCGAAGACACCATCGACACCACGACTGTGGCCGTCACTGCTGAAGCTGCGAAAGAAGGGGATGCCAACCTCACCTTCAACTTCCAGCTGAGCAACCCGCCGCAGGCGGGTACCACCGCTACCTTGACCGTCAACGTCGGTGGTACTGATTACACCGTCACTGTTGGCGCCGATGGCAAGGGCACTCTCCAGGTCCCGAACACCAACGTTGAAGACGTCTACAAAGACGGCAGCGAAGTCACTGCAACCGTAACCGCAGTCAATGGCGGTAACTTCGAAGCTGTGGATCTGACCGGCGCGACCACTACTGTCGCTGTCGAAGACACCATCGACACCACTACCGTGGCCGTCACTGCTGAAGCAGCGAAGGAGGGTGATGCCAACCTCACCTTCAACTTCCAGTTGAGCAACCCGCCGCAGGCAGGCAGCACCACGACTCTGACTGTAAATGTCGGTGGTACTGATTACACGGTAACTGTTGGCGCTGATGGCAAGGGCACCCTCGAGGTCCCTAACACAAACATCGAAGACGTCTACAAAGACGGCAGCGAAGTCACTGCGACCGTGACCGCGGTCAATGGTGGCAATTTCGAAGCCGTCGATCTGACCGGCGCGACCACCACTGTTGCCGTCGAAGACACCATCGATACCACGACTGTGGCCGTCACTGCTGAAGCTGCGAAGGAGGGGGATGCGAACCTGACCTTCAACTTCCAGCTGAGCAACCCGCCGCAGGCAGGCAGCACCACGACTCTGACTGTAAATGTCGGTGGCACTAACTACACCGTCAACGTTGGCGCTGATGGCAAGGGCACTCTCCAGGTCCCGAACACCAACGTTGAAGACGTCTACAAAGACGGCAGCGAAGTCACTGCAACCGTGACCGCAGTCAATGGCGGTAACTTCGAAGCTGTGGATCTGACCGGCGCGACCACTACTGTCGCTGTCGAAGACACCATCGATACCACGACCGTGGCCGTCACTGCTGAAGCTGCGAAGGAGGGTGATGCCAACCTCACCTTCAACTTCCAGCTGAGCAACCCGCCGCAGGCGGGTACCACGGCTACCTTGACCGTTAACGTCGGCGGCACTGATTACACGGTAACTGTTGGCGCCGATGGCAAGGGCACTCTCCAGGTCCCGAATACCAACGTTGAAGACGTGTACAAAGATGGCAGCGAAGTCACCGCGACTGTCACTGCGGTCAATGGCGGTAACTTCGAAGCCGTCGATCTGACTGGCGCGACCACCACCGTTGCCGTCGAAGACACCATCGATACCACTACCGTGACCATCACTGCCGAAGCTGCGAAGGAAGGTGATGCGAACCTCACCTTCAACTTCCAGCTGAGCAATCCGCCGCAAGCCGGCAGCACCACGACTCTGACCGTTAACGTCGGTGGCACAAACTACACCGTTGATATCGATGCATCCGGCAAGGGTACTCTGCTGGTTCCGAATACTAACGTTGAAGACGTCTACAAAGATGGCAGCGAAGTGACTGCCACCGTCACGGGCGTCACCGGCGGCAACTTCGAAGCGGTCGATCTGACCGGCGCGACCACCACTGTCGCTGTCGAAGACACCATCGACACCACGACTGTGGCCGTCACTGCTGAAGCTGCGAAAGAAGGTGACGCAAACCTCACCTTCAACTTCCAGCTGAGTAACCCGCCGCAGGCGGGTGCCACTGCTACCTTGACCGTGAACGTCGGTGGTGCTGATTACACCGTCACAGTTGGCGCTGATGGCAAGGGCACCTTGTCGGTCCCGAACACCAACGTTGAAGACGTCTACAAAGA